>VIEA01000001.1 GCA_008087055.1 Gammaproteobacteria bacterium LSUCC0096
CGAGCCATGGTTAATCCTCAGTTAAAAATTAGGAAGCCCAACAGTATATGCAATTTATTGTTGGCCGAGAAGTTTTTCTAGAAAATTCGGGTGTTTAGATTCGATTTGAGGGCGACGTTGTCTGTGGCTCACGATGATCGACTTCAACTGTTCGAGTGCGATTTCAAAATCATCGTTAATGACCCAATAGTCAAAATGCGGTGCTTGCTCAATGGTCTCATCAGCTTCCGCCATTCTTGAGTCAATGATTGCAGCATCATCTTGCTTACGCCCAATCAGGCGCTCTCTAAGTGCTACGCGGGTGGGTGGAAGAATAAAAATAGATATAGCTTCTGGCGCCATTTCGCGAACTTGCGCAGCACCTTGCCAATCAATTTCTAAGATCACATCTGTTCCTGCCGCAAGCTGTGCTTCAACGGCTTTTTTCGATGTACCGTAAAAATTGCCGAATACTTTTGCGTGCTCAAACAGAGAGCCAGATGCAATAAGATTTTCAAACTCGGTCTGTTCGACAAAGTGGTAGTCGCGACCATCAACCTCGCCGGGACGGGGGCTTCGAGTGGTATGGGAAACGCTCACGGCTAAATCTCTGACGCGCGCGATCGTCGCGGCAACGAGACTGGTTTTGCCAGCGCCTGATGGCGCTGATATGACAAATAGCTGGCCCTGCGGCATGAAAGATCCGTCCGACATAGTCATAATACGATTGGTTACTTTAAGCTTAGTTCAATTAGAGAGGTTCTGCCATGCGACCAAGCGGCCGCGCATTCGATGCACTGCGTCCAATTTCTTTCACTCGCCGATTCACGCGCCATGCCGCGGGTTCCGTTTTGGTTGAATTTGGCGATACCCGAGTGCTGTGTACAGCCTCTGTTAATGAACAAGTTCCACGCTGGATGAAAGGTAAAGGACAAGGATGGGTCACGGCCGAGTACGGTATGTTGCCTGGCTCAACGCACACGCGTTCTGATCGGGAAGCTGCGCGCGGCAAGCAATCAGGGCGAACCCAAGAGATTCAGCGTTTAATCGGCCGATCGTTGAGAGCGGCTGTCGATTTGAAGAAGCTCGGTGAGCGCCAAATCACGATTGATTGTGACGTATTACAAGCGGATGGCGGAACTCGAACGGCATCAATTACCGGGGGCATGGTTGCGTTAGTTGACGCGATCAATGGTTTGCAGCGCGATGGGTTGCTATCTGAGGATCCCTTGATCGATTTTATTGCCGCTGTATCCGTTGGAATTTACAAAGGCCAACCAGTATTGGATCTCGATTATCCCGAGGATTCGAGCGCGGACTCAGATTTGAATTTAGTGATGGCTGAAGGGCCAAAATTGATCGAAATACAGGGTACGGCTGAGGAAGCGCCTTTCAGCCGAGCCGAACTCAACGCATTACTTGATCTGGGCGAGCGTGGAATTGCGCAATTGATTAGTGCACAGAAGAACGCACTGGCAGAGGGTTAATCCGCTTCCTCATCGCTGATTGAAATATCGTAATCGACGATCAAAGGGACTCGATCGTCGAACGGTCTTTTTGCGACGTAGCCAGCAGCGAGCACCCGCTTTGAGATTTCTAGTGATGCTAATTGAAGGTCAGTCCGCCACGCGCCAGGATGCGGCATATTAAATACCTCTGGCCCGGGAAACCAGCTATATGCGGGCTCATTGGCAAACACCTCACGGAATGCATCGACATAGCCGACTTCATTTAAAAGCGTATCGATCCAGTGACGGTCTTCTTTTGTAAATCCAGGCGATTCATTGTGCTGATGCCACTCTTCGAGATCGAGTGTGCGTGCAGCAACACCAAAATCACCGCAAAAAATAAAATGGCGTCGTTTCTTACGGATCTTCCGCATCCAAGTCTCAAGCGATTCCAGGAAGGCAGCTCGTAATTCTTTGGGATCAGCAGTTGGTGATGGTGGAAGAATGGATACGACGCTGACATTCTCAAAATCAGCTTGAATATATCGTCCATCGCGATCGAGGTCGTATGATCCAAGGCCTCGCATCACTGCTTTGGGTGTGTGCCGCGTGAAAATGGCAACACCACCTGTGTTTTCATCTTCGCTTTCAAAATAAAAAGCCTCAAAGCCTTCAGGGCAAAAGCGCGGATCGTCCATCACTTTGTATTCGCGCACGCGCACGTCCTGGAGACAGATGACATCTGCATCCTTGCTTGCTAGCCATTCGGTTAAGCCTTGCTTCACGGCCGAAATAAGACCGTTGCATCGCAGGCTGATTACGCGCATCAAAAGATTTTTTGTCCTTGAAGTGAGTGACCAGATGAACTGGTGTACTATTTTTAAACGATTATTGTAATGTTAGACGTGTCTTATGTCCCCATACAAGCGTTCCTTTTTGGAATTAGCCTTTGATGCCAACGCACTGAAGTTCGGCGAATTCACTTTGAAGTCAGGCCGAGTGAGTCCTTATTTCTTTAACGCATCTGCATTTTCGAGTGGACGCCAACTGCAAATCCTCGGTCGGTGTTATCGGGATGCCATCGCAGATCGTGGGGTGGATTTTGATGGGTTATTTGGACCTGCGTACAAAGGGATTCCGCTTGCAAGTTCAGTTGCAGTTGCCTTTGCAGACGAAGGCGCCGATTACCCAGTATCGTTCAATCGAAAAGAGGTAAAAAATCACGGAGAAGGTGGTACCTTGCTTGGTGCACCGCTCAAAGGTCGAATCTTGGCAATTGATGATGTCGTGACCGCTGGAACGGCGGTCAGAGAGTCAGTTGATTTTATCGAGAATCAAGGGGCGAGTTTGTGCGCATTCTGCGTTGCAGTCGACCGACAAGAGCGTGGGCAAGAAGGTTCAGGGTCTGCGCTCACCGAGCTATCTGAGACCTTCCAATTGGTCCCAATTTCGATCGTTACACTCGATGATATTTTGGCTTTTGCTGCACACGATCCGCGGGTTGCAGATGACGTTGCGCCCCGTATTGAGGCGTATCGTGCTCAATACGGGGCTCGTTGATTCAGGTCCGCTTTCTTAAAATCTGTGTGCCGACACCTTGATCAGTGAAGATTTCCAACAGCACTGAATGAGGAACGCGACCGTCGACAATATGCGCACTGTTGACGCCTGCATTGACCGCGGACAGTGCACAGCCAACTTTTGGCAACATGCCACCTGAAATCGTTCCATCATCTATTAACGCATTGACCTCATCAGCAACAAGACCGGTGACGACTTGGCCTTCTTTATCCAAAACGCCAGCAGTATTGGTAAGCAGCATTAATTTTTCTGCTTTCAACACTTCGGCAAGTTTGCCAGCAACAAGGTCTGCATTAATGTTATACGACTCGCCCTGTTCGCCTACTCCGATCGGCGCTACCACTGGGATCACGTCGCTCTCTGTCAGCATAGTTAGCACTCGGGTATCGATTGATTCAACTTGGCCAACGTGTCCGATATCAATAATTTCAGGCGCTTCCAGCTCAGGGCTTTTCCGTTCAATCTTCAACTGTTTTGCGCGGATGAATTGCCCGTCTTTGCCGGTCAGACCCATTGCACGGCCACCTGCAAGATTGAGAAGGCTCACAATTTCTTTATTAACGAGGCCGCCAAGAACCATTTCAACAACGTCCATTGTTTCTTCGGTCGTAACGCGCATTCCATCAATAAATTTTGACTCGATATTCAGTCGCTCGAGTAGCTCGCCGATTTGAGGTCCGCCACCATGCACCACAATCGGACGCATTCCGACTGCTTGCATTAAGACGATATCTCTCGCGAAGGATGCTTTGAGGTCTTCATCAGTCATCGCATTGCCGCCGTATTTGACGACAATCGTGCGTCCTGCGAATTTCTGGATGTACGGAAGGGCCTCTGATAGGACCTGTGCAACTTCAGTGGCGCGAGCCAGGCTTAGCATAATGATTCAAGCTCCAATGTCGGTTCTGCCTTTTTCAAAGCATTGAGCATTGTACTCTGGATTGTTTCCAAGGCCTCAGTTGATTCAGCCTCAAATCTTAAGACCAAATTGGGGGTCGTGTTGGAGCAACGGATAAGTCCCCAGCCTGAATCGAGGTCAACGCGCACCCCATCAATTGTTGAGATCGGAAGGCCTTCTGCTTTGATGATCGACGCGACTCGTTCAACGATCGCAAATTTTGCGGTATCGGGCACTTCAATATTCAGCTCAGGAGTCGAGACATCATCCGGAATCCCATCAAACAATATAGAGGCCGATTGATCTGACTTTGCAAAAATTTCTAATAAGCGTGCTGCTGTGTAGAGTCCGTCATCGAAACCGAGCCAGCGTTCTTTAAAAAAAATGTGCCCGCTCATTTCACCGGCTAACAAAGCGCCTGTTTCTTTCATTTTTGCTTTGACTAGGCTGTGACCTGTCTTCCACATGAGCGGCTCACCACCCGCTCGCTTGATTACAGGGCCTAAGTGTCGGCTGCACTTCACATCATAGATAATGGTTGCACCTGCATTACGGCTCAGCACATCCTCTGACAGAAGCATCATCAATCGATCTGCGAAAATCGATTCACCGCGTTCAGTGATTACACCGACGCGGTCACCATCACCATCGAATGCGAGCCCAACGTCACAGTGTTGTGTTTTGACTGCCGCAATCACGTCCACCAAGTTTTTTGGTTTGGATGGATCTGGATGGTGGTTTGGGAAGGTCCCATCCACATCGGAGAAGAGAGGAACCACTTCGCAACCGAGTTGCTTGAATAATGTCTCAGCGCAAACACCTGCCACACCGTTCCCGCAATCGATAGCCACCTTCAACGGTTTCTCAAGATGAACATCAGCAATAATCTGCTCGAGATACGGTGTTAGCGCATCGGCTTCTGAAATGGATCCCTCGCCTTCGGTGAGTTCAGCTTTTTCAATCGCATCATAAAGCCCGGTGATGTCATCGCCGTAGAGTGTGTGACCGCCGATCATCATTTTGAAGCCATTGTAATCGGGTGGGTTATGGCTTCCTGTGACCATAACGCCAGAGCCAGTACCCAGTGTCAGTGCTGCAAAGTAAAGTACTGGCGTTGGAACCATGCCAACGTCAATGACATCAACTCCAGCGCGCACCAAGCCTTGGTTCAGCGCATCCTGAAGATCTGGTCCTGATAATCGACCATCGCGCGCTGTGACGACAGTCGTTTGCCCGCGTTTTTTCGCATAGGTTCCAATCGCTTGGCCGAGAGCCTCGACCACCCCGCGGTTCAGTTGATCGGGGTAGGTACCCCTAACATCGTAGGCACGAAAAATAGTAGGAGTCATTGCGCTCATTAGCGTGTTCCTGTGTGGCCAAAGCCACCTTCACCGCGTTCAGACGCGTCGAAATCATCAACTTCGACAAAATTGGGCTGAATAACAGGTGTAATGATCATCTGAGCGATTCGATCCCCAGGCTCAATAGTTTGTGGCTCGGTGCCGCGGTTCCATGTAGAAATCTTGAGTTCTCCCTGGTAGTCAGAATCAATCAGCCCGACCAGATTGCCGAGCACTAGACCGCGGTGTCCGAGTCCACTTCGAGGTAGGATCATCGCGCACAGGCTCGGATCTTCAAGGTGGATTGCAATGCCCGTTCCAATCAGCATAGTTTCTCCTGGCGCAAGCGTGACTGCTTGATCAAGGCACGCGCGCAAATCAACCCCGGCAGAACCTGGTGTGCCGACTTCAGGGATAGGCCAATCTTTGCCAACACGAGGGTCGAGACGTTTAAATTTCAGGTTCATTTCAGATCCTTTTCGGTAAGAGTGTAGAAAGTGTTGTGAGGATATCCTTAGACACCTCGGATTTAGGTCCAGCCGCAAGCGGTTGTGCGCTATCTTTGTAAACGATTGTGACTTCTGTTGTGTCTTGTCCAAAAATTTCGCCATCAGCGACGCAATTTGCGATGACAGCATCGAGTGATTTATCGGTGAGCTTCCGCTTCGCATTTTCGAGCACTGATTCGGTCTCTGCTGCGAATCCGATTACCAAGGCTGGGCGATTCGAACTGATAGCGACTGACTGAATAATGTCTGGATTTTCGACTAGTGTGATTTGAGACAAATCGTTCTTCGATTTTTTCAACTTTTGATTTGAAACGGAAGAAGGGCGCATATCACACACGGCTGCAGCCCCAATAAATAGGTCAATTCCATCAAGTGATGCCTGAACAGCAGTGTGCATTTCGGCTGCCGTTTCAACGTCGATTCGCTTCACGCCGGTTGGTGTATCGAGATGCACCGGGCCCGCGATTAATGTCACTGTCGCGCCAAGTCGGTTTGCGGCTTCAGCCAATGCAAATCCCATTTTGCCGGATGAGCGGTTGGCGAGATATCGCACAGGGTCGATCGGCTCATGTGTAGGGCCTGCTGTAATAACAACTTGCGTTCCTGAAAGTGGACCGCGATTGAGGGATGTTTCAAGTGCTTCGACAATATCGAGCGCCTCACTCATCCGTCCTGAGCCAATGTCGCCACATGCTTGGATCCCGGAATCTGGGCCGATGATGTGCGCACTACGAACAAGGCGATCCAGATTTTCTTGCGTCTCCGGGTGTTTCCACATCTGTTGGTTCATTGCGGGAGCAATCGCTTTTTCACATGCCGATGCAGCCCAAAGAGTGGTGAGTAAATCAGGAGCTCTGCCTTGTGCGAGTTGCGCCATAGTGTTGGCAGTGCAGGGGGCAACGAGGATCAGATCAGCCCAACGTGCTAATTCGATATGCCCCATACCGGCTTCAGCTTTGGGGTCTAGCATTGAGATTTTAACCTCGCGCCCCGTTAGCGCTTGGAAAGTCAAAGCGCTGACGAAGGCCGTAGCAGATTCAGTCATCACAACTTGCACAATAGCACCACGGCGACCCAGTTCTCGGGCCAGCTCACAGGCCTTATAACAAGCAATTCCGCCTGTTACACCGAGCACGATATGTTTGTTTTGAAACCAAGATGTTTGCGTCACTGACGTTCCCTTGTCATTGAAGCGCCAACCATATCACGAGTGACTCAAACTTCGGATGCCCAAATAAGCGATCAATTGGCTCTTGTATGTTCTTTCAGGCAACGCTATCATTCGCGTCCATTTTTTCACGGTCTGTGCAACCAGAGGCGGATCTAATTATGTCAAAAGTGTGCCAAGTAACAGGCAAGGGTCCTGCAACCGGCAACAATGTGTCGCATTCGAACATCAAGACGAAGCGTCGCTTCCTCCCAAACCTGCATTGGCATCGGTTCTGGGTTGAATCTGAGAAGCGTTTTGTGCGTCTTCGTGTTTCTACGAAAGGAATGCGCATTATCGATAAACTGGGGATTGATGCTGTTTTGGCAGATATCCGCTCACGTGGCGAGAAGGTGTAAACCATGCGTGACAAAATTAAATTAGTATCGTCTGCTGGTACTGGTCATTACTACACAACTGACAAGAACAAGCGGAATACTCCAGATAAGCTCGAATTTAAAAAGTACGATCCCGTTGTTCGCAAGCACGTGATGTACAAGGAAGCTAAAATTAAGTAAAGGCTCATGCCTGAACTTCCTGAAGTCGAGACAACGGCGCGAGGAATCGCGCCGTTTCTTATTGGCCAGCGCTTTAACTCAGTTCGAGTGAACCAGCCCTCGTTACGATGGCCGATTCCATCTGATTTCTCACAACGCTTATTGAACGAAAAATGCCTTTCGGTCTCGCGTCGTGCGAAATACCTTTTGATTGAAACAGAACACACTCAAATACTGTCGCATCTCGGGATGAGCGGCTCATTTCGTCTGGTTGATCCAAATACTCCTATGAAAACACATGACCACGTGCAAATCCGCGTTGGTGATTTGGAGCTTCGTTATCACGATCCGCGACGATTTGGTTGTCTTCTATGGGCAGACTCTGATCGTGCGAAGCAGTTAATCGATCATTTAGGTCCTGAACCTCTATCTGAGGCCTTTTCTGGTGACTGGCTGTATGCGCAATCAAGACGCAGAAGTATTGCGGTGAAGTCGTTTATTATGACCAACGCTGTTGTGGTTGGGGTTGGGAACATCTATGCATCTGAGTCACTTTTCCTGTCTGGTATTCATCCTTCAAGGGCAGCAAACCGTATTTCAAAAGGCCGCTATCAAGTATTGGCCGAAGAGATTAAAAAGGTGTTAGCAAGAGCGATTGAATCAGGTGGTACGACGCTTCGTGATTTTGTGAATGGCCAAGGCGAGCCTGGCTATTTTCAGCAAACGTTATCGGTATACGGCCGCGACGGGGCGCAATGTCGTCAATGTGATGCGTCGATTCAAAGCCGGGTGATTGGCGGTCGAAATAGTTACTTCTGCAGTCACTGCCAACGTTAACGATTGAAGTGATTTTTTAAGGCTTCTGCCACAGGCTGAGGAACAAATGCCTCGACTTGACCATCGAGCCGCGCAACTTCTTTGACTAATGTGGACGAAATAAAGCTGTAATGCTCGACAGGGGTCAAAAATAGGCTTTCCAGTTCTGGCGCAAGTTGCTTATTCAAGTTCGCCAGTTGAAGTTCATACTCATAATCTGCAACAGCGCGCAAACCACGAAGAAGAACACGTGCACCGACAGCTTGCGCGAAGTTGGCTAGCAACGTGTGAAAGCCGCGAATTTCAACATTATCGAGATGGCCAAGTGACTGTTCAGCAAGGCTGACTCGCATCTCAAGATCAAAAGTTGGCGTTTTATGTGTGGATCCGGCAACGCCAACAATCACTCGATCAAAAATACGTGCTGCCCGTTCAACAACGTGGACATGCCCGTTTGTGATTGGATCAAACGTTCCCGGATAGACGGCTATAGTCATGATGTTGGTCTCAATAAACGCAGCCAGTCGATGCCTGCTTTCAATTCCCTGATTACCTCAAACCCCTGAAGATCCAATTCCTGATCTCGTTCGCATTCGATGACAAGACGAGAGTCTGGCTGAACTTTATCCCGAATCCAAGTCAGAAAGTCCTGACTCATCCCATGGTGGAATGGAGGGTCTGCAAAAATGATATCGACGTTTTTAAATAATTCCTTGGATATTTGAAACACATCTGCACAAGTGACCGTCGCTTGCGGATTGAGTTGAAACCGCTCGATATTTTTTTGAATTTGCTTGGCGACTACTCCATCTTTTTCAAAGAACGTACATTGGGATGCACCTCGAGACAGTGCTTCTAAGCCGAGCGCACCACTTCCAGCAAAACAATCCATCACAATGGCGCCGGGTATCGCTGGCATGAGCCAATTGAACAGAGTCTCACGCACCCGATCAGGGGTTGGCCTTAGCCCATCGCGTTCGATAACTTCGATTTTAGAGCGCTTCAATGATCCACCGATAATGCGGACACCGGTTTGGGCTTTGCGTTTGTTCGTCTCTCTTTTCATTCGCAAATGCTATCATCTCGTCTCGAGTTTTTTAGGATTTCCAACTGCCATGATATTCGATCCACTTATGCTTATTGGCATCGCTGTATTCGTTGCGTTCATCGTTTGGTTTATGTTCGGGCGAAAAAAAGCTGCACCGGAAGCACCCGATCAAGCACAGGATAGTGCGCGCGAATCCATCACAGCACCTTTGGCTGATGAAGTTGCAGAGCCCGTTAGTTTCTTTAAAGCGCTATCGCGCTCGCGTTCTCAGTTATCTAATAGTCTGAAGGGTTTGTTCAGTGGTGGTTTTGATGAAGAGATCCGTGAAGATCTTGAAGCCGTTCTTTTATCTGCTGATGTTGGCGTTGAGACGACGGACTGGGTGCTCGAGACGCTTGAGGAGCGTTCTAAGCAAGAGGGTATATCGGATCCAGATGGCTTATTAAAGCTCCTAAAGGACATTCTGGCATCAACGTTAAGTGCAGCTGAAGTAGTTGTGGATGAGAGTTTGAATACGCCACACGTGATTTTGATGATCGGTGTAAATGGCGTTGGTAAGACGACCACCATTGGAAAACTTGCGCATCGGTATCAGGCTGATGGCCGATCTGTGTTGCTTGCAGCTGGCGATACATTCCGAGCAGCTGCTGTTGAGCAATTGAAAACATGGGGTGAGCGCAACGGAGTCCCGGTCATTGCTCAAGATACGGGCGCTGATTCAGCATCGGTTCTCTACGACGCCTGCGAGTCAGCAAAAGCCCGAGGCACCGATATTGTGTTGGCTGACACCGCGGGACGTCTTCAAAACAAAGCGAATTTGATGAATGAGCTTGAGAAGATTGGGCGGGTGCTTGGTAAACTCGACATTGGTGCGCCACATGAAGTGCTGTTGGTTCTTGATGCGGGTACAGGTCAGAACGCGATTAGCCAAGCCCGTGAATTTTCAAAAGCCATCCAGGCGACCGGTTTGGTTTTAACAAAGCTCGATGGCACAGCGAAGGGCGGTATTGTATTTGCGCTGTCTCGTGAGTTTGGTCTTCCGATTCGCTATGTCGGTCTCGGTGAAAAAGCTGAGGATTTACGTGCATTTGATGCAACCGCATTCGTTGACGCAATGTTCGCGGAGGCTTCTGAGTGATTGAATTTGAGAGCGTTGCCAAAGTCTATGATGGCCAACGTGAAGCGCTCTCTGATGTGAACTTCCGTCTTGCGCCTGGCGAAATGGCATTTCTAACGGGGCATTCTGGAGCAGGTAAATCGACGTTACTGCGTCTAATTTTGGGTTTAGAAACCGCCTCATCTGGTGCTGTTCGTGTGGCAGGTACTGATTTATCTACGTTATCGGGTGAGAAGCTTGCACGTTACCGACGCCGTGTTGGCGTGGTATTCCAGGATCCTAACTTAGAAGAGGACTTATCTGTTTACGATAATGTGGCATTGCCGCTTCGCATTTCTGGATTCAGCGAATCAGAAATTCCAAAACGAGTGAAAGCAGCTTTATCTCGAGTGGACTTGTCGGATCAAGCGAATGCAAGCCCCCGTGTACTCTCAGGTGGACAGCAACAACGTGTCGGTATTGCCAGGGCGATCGTTCATCGGCCTGCATTGTTAGTGGCCGATGAGCCAACAGGAAACCTGGATCCAGAGCTCTCGGCACGCGTGATGCGGATGTTCACCCAATTCCAGCAATTGGGTGTGACTATTTTGGTTGCGACTCACGAACGAGCGGTTGTTGAATCGTTGCCATTCCGTCGATTAGTCATTGAGCAAGGCCGGCTTGTCTCTGATGGCATGGGAGCCAATCGATGAATCGTTGGATTTTAGATCACACGCAGGCGATTCATGATGCTTGGAAGCGTACCTCCGATCGATTGACGCAGTTCATCGTTTTGGTTTGCTTGCTCGGAATATTGTTAGCGATTCCTGGTTGGCTCGCACAAATTTGGATCGGGATGGCCTCGCTTGTCCCCGAGGATGCTGTTCAGAGTGAGGCGATTGTTTTTCTAAAACAGGACCTCGAAGTTGAGGCACGAATTGATCTCGAGCGTACCCTCTCGGAAATGCCAGATACTGATCAGATCATTTTCGTACCAAGGAGTGCAGCACTCGAGCAATTGAGTAAGCAAGACGGATTGGAGCCGATTGCCGATTTAAAGGCCAATAATCCTTTACCTGACGCGCTTCGGGTGAAATTTTCCGTCCAAGGGGTCGAGGCGCGCGAAAACCAAATCATTGAGACACTCGTTGCTGATCGACGCGTACTGTCGCTGAGATACTACCCCTCGACACGCATTCAATACGCGTCGCTCGTTGAAATGCTCGGATTTCTGGGTATTGGTTTATCAGTATTAACCGTCATCGGGGTTTTGATGGCTGTATTCTTAGTTGCGGCTGCTGATGTTGTGGATGATCGACGTCGGATTGAGCTGTATACCCTCTTGGGAGCATCGCGGCGCTTTATCAGGAGACCCTATTTATATCGAGCAACATTGCTCGGTGTTCTGGCAGGTTTGAGTGCATGCCTTGTGATTACCTTCCTAAATGAGGTATTGTCCTCGGCCCTTGCATCAAATTTGAAAGCCTTGGATTCACGGCTTGAAAATATTCCCATGGACGGTCGAATACTGATAGGCGTTGCATCGATTGCAGTGCTCGCGAGTTGGGTTGGTGCAGAGCGCGCTGTAAATCGGCGATTGAATGCCCTTCATTGATGACAAAAGGGCGTGAATCGCAGTTGATTTTCGGCGTAGTGGAACTAAAAAAGAGTTATATTGTCTATATACTAAGACGAAAGGCTAAACAGGGAGGTCGGCGACGTTACATATGCATGAGCTAGCTGAAACGAGGTGTTTTGTGCCTAAAAAATCAAATTTACCTGTAGAAGTATTACTTCCAGGCGGTCAGATTGAGGCCTACATTCAGGCCGTCAGTCAAATTCCGATTTTGACCGCGGAAGAAGAAAAAGAAATTGCTGATCGTTTGTACTACGACAACGATCTTGATGCCGCACGTTCATTGGTTATGTCGCACCTGCGCTTTGTTGTGCACATTGCGCGTAGCTACTCTGGATACGGTCTGCCTCAGGCTGACTTGATTCAAGAAGGCAACGTCGGTTTGATGAAGGCTGTGAAGCGTTTCAACCCAGAAATGGGTGTTCGTTTGGTGTCCTTTGCCGTGCATTGGATCAAARCTGAGATGCACGAGTACATTCTGAGAAATTGGCGGATCGTTAAAGTGGCGACCACCAAAGCGCAGCGCAAGATGTTCTTCAATCTGAGAAGTGCCAAGAAGAAGTTGGCTTGGTTTACTGCAGATGAAGTGAAAAGTGTTGCGAATGATCTTGGCGTGAGTGAAGACGTTGTTCGTCAGATGGAAGGTCGACTCTCAGCTCAAGACATGGCGTTTGATGGGTATTCAGATGACGATGATGATTTATCGCTATCTCCAGCTCAGTATCTAGAAGCATCAAACGCTGATCCTGCCGACATTTTGGAAAAGCAGGATTGGACGCAAGACTCGACTGATCGATTGTATTCAGCCCTGTCTGATTTGGATGATCGAAGCAAAGATATTTTGGCGAGCCGTTGGTTGGCGGATCAAAAAGCTACCCTGCACGAGCTTGCAGGTAAGTATAATGTCTCTGCGGAACGCATTCGTCAGCTTGAAAAGAATGCGATGAAGAAGGTGAAAACAGCGCTCGTTGCTTAAACGGACGGATGTTTTTCAAAAAAAGGCCGCTTATGCGGCCTTTTTTATTAAGGGAACATGCATGCAAATATCGGTGAATGGAGAGGTTGAGAGAATCGAGCCACAATCTCTTGAGAGTTATCTGACTACAAAATCATTATTAGGTCGCCGAATTGCTGTTGAACGAAATGGCGACATTGTCCCGAAATCGCAATTTTCCGAAGTCATACTAGAGGATGGTGATGTACTTGAGATCGTACATGCCATTGGAGGAGGTTAAGTGACAGACACAATTCAAGTAGGTTCATATACGCTTAAATCCCGATTACTTGTTGGCACTGGGAAATATCGTGATTTGGATGAAACAGGTCTTGCGATTGAAGCAAGTGGCGCTGATGTCGTTACCATGGCAGTTCGAAGGACTAATTTAGGCCAGAATCCAAACGAGCCCAACCTACTGGATGTGATCTCCCCGGATCGCTACACACTTTTACCGAATACAGCTGGGTGCCATACGGCGGACGATGCGGTTCGAACCTGTCGGCTTGCGCGTGAATTATTGGATGGCCATAACCTCGTGAAGCTTGAGGTCATTTCAAAGTCGCGGACTCTCTACCCAGATGTTGTCGAAACATTAAGCGCCGCGCGAACGTTAGTTGACGATGGGTTTGAGGTCATGGTGTATACCTCAGATGATCCATTAATCGCGCTTGAGCTCGAAGCGATCGGTTGTGTTGCGGTCATGCCACTTGGTGCACCGATTGGTTCAGGTCTTGGTCTACAAAACCCTTATAATATCCGTGAAATCCTCGATAACCTGAAAGTACCCGTCATTGTTGACGCAGGCGTCGGTACAGCATCAGATGCGACTGTCGCAATGGAACTCGGTTGCGAAGGTGTTTTGATGAATACCGCAATTGCCCAAGCAAAAGACCCGATCAAAATGGCGCATGCGATGCGACTTGCTATCGAAAGCGGGCGTCTTGCTTATGAAGCCGGGCGCATGCCGAGAAAACGATATGCCGATGCATCGAGCCCAGAGACTGGTTTGATCGAATGACCCAAGAAGCGAAGAAGCGAACGATTCGGAGTTTTGTACTCCGCGCAGGCCGTATGACTGATGCGCAAGATAGAGCGTATCAGACGCTGTGGGATGAGTATGGCCTCATTTGCAATCACCATAGGCTTGATCTCCAGACAATATTCGGGCGTAAAGCCCCGGTCGTTTTTGAAATCGGCTTTGGAATGGGGGATTCGTTGTTGAGCCAAGCGCTGAACGAGCCCGAGCGTGATTTTATCGGTGTGGAAGTCCATAAGCCTGGTGTGGGCCGCTTGATGAATGAAGCGAAAAAGGTGGGAGTCACCAACCTTCGTGTGATCTGCGAAGATGCTGTTGAGGTTTTGTCTGACGGTTTAGGGCCTCAATCACTTGAGGGTGTTCAGATTTATTTCCCGGATCCTTGGCATAAAAAGCGTCATCACAAACGACGTATCGTACAGACGGATTTTATTAATCTTCTCGCCCATCGTGTGCGTTTGGGTGGTTTTTGTCATCTGGCAACCGACTGGGCCCCCTATGCTGAATGGATGGTCGAGAAGTTTAGTCAAAGTGCTGCTTGGCATAATACGTCTGAAGATGGGGATTTTGTGCCGCGTCCTGAACGCCGTCCGATTACAAAGTTTGAAACCCGTGGTGAGCGGTTGGGACATGCGGTTTTTGATTTGGTGTATGAGCGAAAGGCTTCAGATCAGCATCTCTAAAACGTGATTGAGGTGGCGCCAGCCAAGCTCGGATGTCTGAAAGCGTCCGGATGTCAGTAAATCCAGCCTGTCGGCTTCCATCAAATGTTTTGCCCGAAACTCAACGGGATCTAGTCCGGTTCTTTCCTCAAAACACGCATACGAGATTCCGGATTTTAATCGTAGTCCATTCATCAAACATTCAGCGCCGAGATGGCCATCTGACAGTGGATGTTCGGTCGCGTGAAAGTCAGTGCGGGCGAAGTAATTGGATGGCTGCCTGGTTCGTTGCGTGCGAATCACTCCACGTTCGGTCGTGATCTTCCCATGTGCGCCTGCGCCTAGCCCAAAGTAATCACCGAACTCCCAGTAATTCAAATTATGTTTGGCTTCTTCTCCAGGCTTGGCAAACGCAGACACCTCATAATGTGCAAGACCCATGGATTCGATGATTTCACTTCCAATCTCTTCAGTGACTTCGAGGATGTCTTCATCTGGAAGCTTGGGGGGCTTTGAATAAAATGCTGTGTTGGGCTCAATCGTGAGTTGATACCACGACAGGTGACTAATCTCGAGGTCTCGGACGACATCTAAGTCTTCGCGCGCAATCGCGGGCGTCTGGCATGGAGTTCCATGCATGAGATCAACATTGATTCGTGTAAAGCCGACCGCTTTCGCATGCTCGATCATCGCGATCGCTTGGCTTCTGTCGTGAATTCGGCCCAGTGCCTTAAGAACATCGGGATTGAAGCTTTGAACGCCGACCGATAGCCGGTTGACTCCTAATTCGTAATAGCCACTTAGATGCCCTAGATCCAACGTCCCTGGATTGGCTTCTAGGGTAATTTCTGTTGTACCTGAGATTAAATTGAGCTCCCGGAGCTTTTTAAACAGTGGCTCGAGGTATTGTGGCGGAAAAAGGCTTGGAGTTCCTCCACCAAAGAATAATGAAGTGAAAGGAGTTGACCCATATCGTTCAAGATCGGCCTCTAAATCGTGGACTAATGCTCTCCCGTATCCTGCAAAGTCCGGATCCACTTGTTCATGACTATTAAAGTCACAATAGGGGCATTTCCGAACGCACCAGGGGATGTGAATGTAGAGTGCACGCGGTAGAGAATTCACCTGAGGAGCGATCTGAGTTCGATAACGGCAAGTCCGCGGTGACTGAGCTGATTCTTCGTTTCTGAATCGAGCTCAGCAGCCGTTTCTTTTAGACCGTCAGGAAGAAAAATTGGATCATAACCAAAACCTCCGGCTCCTCGGGGCGAATCAATGATTTGTCCATACCATCGTCCGATGACAACGAGAGGATCTGGATCGGTTGCGTGACGAACGAGGGCGAGCGCGCAAATATAGTGACCTTTCCGATCGTCGCCGTGGAGACCACTCATGCGATCGAGTAACAAATTTAGGTTATCTTGATCCGAGGCATTACTTCCGGCAAAGCGAGCTGAATAGAGGCCGGGAGCACCATCGAGCGCAGGAACAACCAGTCCAGAATCATCTGCTAGGGCCGGAAGTTCGGTCACTGCCGAAGCGTGCCGCGCTTTTAATAGCGCATTCTCGATAAAACTCAGTCCAGTTTCCTCTGGAGAATCGACGTGAAGGTCGGTTTGAGGAATGACTTCGGTTCCAAAGTCAGAAAAAAGCGTGGAAAACTCACGTAGTTTCCCTTTGTTTCCGCTGGCTAAAACCAGCCTGGTATCAGTCCACATAAACCTGGTGCTTGAAGTTGATATCGATTGCTTTTGCATTCACCGGAATGACCTCGAGAACAATCTGGATTTCTTCTTCGCTTGTTACGCGAACAGGTGCGAGGTAGTAGATTGCATCGTCACCTTCATCAATTTCCCGAAAGGTCAGGGTTTGCGTTTGCCCGAGTAGGTTCTTTGAAAATCCTGTCACCGATGCAGCCACAGCGCCGCGAGCCTGACCGTCGGGCTGAACTTTCAAAACAACGACATTGATCAGAGCTTGGCGGCGGCTTCGCTCAAAGCCGTAGGTTGAGGCAACATCTTGAGTTAAAAATGTCGATGGAAAGGGTTGGATCTGTACCTCATATCCCTGTTCTCTGACAATTTCAGTGGCATGGGCACTGAGTGTCCAACAGCACAAAAGGGTCGCGATGATTTGTCGCATTAAGACTCCTTGGTTAGTCGATAAACAGCAACTTCTCCAAAGAGATTGGGCCAAACTGTCCCAAGCCAAGTGCGTTTTCCTGATAGGTTTGAAGTGTCCTTGTCGAGGATTCGAATTGAAAGCGTCTGGCAAAGCTCTTCAAAGTCTCGGAATGTTGAGAGATGAATATTTGGTGTGTCGTACCAAGGGTTTGGAAGCTGCGGGTTGACTGGCATATGGCCTGATAAACCCAACTGCACCCGGTTCCGTATATATGCAAAGTTAGGGAAGGTCACAATCGCCTCCCGGCCAACACGTAGCATTTCAGCTAACGCGAGATCAGGTCTGCGAATTGCCTGTAATGTCTGAGTCATGATGACGGTATCAAATTGTTGATCATTGAAGTTTGATAGACCCCTATTCAGATCTTGCTGAATCACACTCACTCCCAACTCGAGACAGGTCGCGATTTTGTCTGGATCCAATTCGAGACCGAGTGCATCAATCGCATGCGTCTCTACTAATTGCGCAAGTAGTCGGCCATCACCACAACCGAGATCGAGAACCCGTGAATTCTTGGCAATCCAATCTGGAATGCGATAGGAATGCGAAATCATGCGTTACCCCCCCAGATCCTGATGTACACGATCCATGAATGCTTTAAAAATCCGTTCATAGGTCGCATCGGGTATGAGAAACGCATCATGTCCGTGTGTGGATTCAAGTCGTGTATAGCTCACAGGTTTACCCGCCTGAATAAGGGCATCAACAATCTCTTCAGACCGAGATGGTGAGAAGCGCCAATCCGTTGTGAACGAGAGCACCAAAAATTTGCACTGAGTTGTACTCAATACTTGAGATAACGGACTCGATTCGTTCTGGGTTGGATCGAAATAATCAAGTGCGCGTGTCATGAGAATGTAAGTGTTGGCATCAAAGCGGCCGCTGAACTGCTCCCCCTGATATCTCAGGTATTGCTCAACAGCAAAGTTGACGCCTTCCGCATCGCGGTCTTCACGCGGAAGACTCCGACCAAATTTCTTACCCATAGACACATCAGAAAGATATGTAATGTGTCCAACCATGCGTGCAAGACCAAGCCCTGATGCAGGGATGACATCGTGATCAGCATAATCCCCATCGAAGAAATTGGGGTCTCGCATAATTGCCTGGCGTGCGACTTCGTTAAAAGCGATATTTTGCGCAGTGAGGCGAGAGGCAGCAGCAATGATGGCGGCAGCTCCTATCCGTTCCGGATAGGTAATGGACCATTGTAACGCCTGCATGCCGCCAAGTGATCCACCAACAATAGCGGCAAACTTTTTGATTCCTAAATGATCCGCAAGACGTGCTTGTACATGTACCCAATCAAGTACGGTGACTTCGGGAAAAGAAGGTCCATAGGCTTTGCCTGTATCGGGGTTGATTGATAGTGGACCTGTCGATCCTGAGCAGCCGCCCAAGTTATTGAGGCTGACTACAAAAAAATGATCTGTGTCGATGCTTTTACCCGGGCCTATGTAATGATTCCACCAACCTGGCTTATTTGACTCTGATTCGTGGTAGCCGGCGGCATGATGATCGCCACTCAATGCATGACAGACGAGAACTGCGTTTGATTTATTTGCATTTAATGTCCCGTAAGTTTCGACCATTAGGTCATAGCGCGGTAAATATCCTCCGCGCTCGAGGGTAAGCGGTGTCTCAAAAGGAATAAGTTCGGGGGTAACAACCCCGAGCGATGCTGTCATTAACTGATTCCAACGAAGAATTGGGCAACTGTCTGCGACATGCCCATTGACCGCGCTGGACTGCGAATCAGCAGGGCTTCAAGCAGGTTGATCACTACAAATAAAAGGATCGGAGATAGATCAAGCCCACCAAGATCGGGAACAATTTTCCTAAATGGTGCAAGGAAAGGCTCGGACAGTTGATACAAGAGCTCGGCGCCTGGGTGTGATGCACCTGGAGCTAACCAAGATAAAATGATCATCCCAAGCAACGCATAAAACACGAGATTAATCATCACGCCGAAGACAGACAAGATCGACCAAACGATGAGTTGAGCGATGCCTGGCATGCCACCGAGTAACAACAAACATACGCCGGCTCCAACAGCTTGGATGACAATGGCTGCGACTAATATTCCAACGTTGAAGGTCCCGATAGTCGGAAGGCTGCTAAACACCGCAGTCATTGGCGCAGTGAAGCGATTGATGCCTTGGGAAATAGGGTTATAAAAATTTGCTTGAGCCAATTGCAGTAAGAAGCGAAGGCTCACCAGCGCCACAATGACTGAAATTGCAGTATTGAGAACGTAAAAAATCAGATTTGCTTCCATGTGACTCCCTTTGTCTGACACTTAGCCTAACGTAAATTTTAGGGTGCGTCTTTGGATAGCTCGCCTGCGCGATCTCGGGCCGCAATCAGAGCACGGTCGACCAGATCTGCGAAGTCACCTTCATTGAATACGTTTAATGCGGCTTCCGTTGTTCCACCCGGTGAAGTAACTCTCTGCCGCAATACATCAGGACCCACATCCGATAATTCAACCATTCCGGCAGCGCCTTTTGCGGTTTGAATGACGAGAGCCTTGGCAACATCGGGTGAGAGTCCAAGTCGGATTCCTGAGTTGATTAAATTTTCAATCATCGAGAAGAAGTAGGCTGGACCCGATCCAGAGACTGCCGTTACAGCATCAATGGCCTCTTCATTTGGCACCCATAGTGCGTGACCGCATGCATCAAAAATTGTCTGCACAGACCCTTTGATATCGGTGCTTAGGGGCGTATCTGATGCGAGAGCAGACATCCCTTCGCCAATCAATGCAGGCGTATTGGGCATGACACGGACTACAGGGTTCTCTATACCGTTTAACTGACGACGAATACTGCCAATTGTGATGCCCGCAGCGATTGAGATAATGATTTGCGTTTTTCTGACGGAATCAGCAAGGCTAGCGAGAACCGAATCCATGATTTGCGGCTTAACAGCGAGGACAACAAGATCAGATTGTGCCATCACTGGGGCGCTGTCTTGGAAGCTGGTTACACCCATAGCAGACAGGGCTTGTCTGCATTCTGAATTTGGATCTGAAACAAGAATATCGCTCGAAGACCGACCACTTCTCAAGAGGCCAGCAATAATCGCTTGGGCCATGTTGCCGCCGCCAATAAATCCGATCTGATGATTCATACTGTATCCTTTGGGGGTCGTGCTCCGAAGAGTGCCGTTCCGATTCGCACCATGGTGCTGCCCTCGATAACTGCGAGCTCTAAATCGTTCGTCATTCCCATCGAGAGGGTATCAAAGATTTCTGGTGTTGGATGGCACCGTTTCAACTCATCAAACAGTGATTTGAGCTTTTGATGAGCTCGTTTTAAATCATCATCGCTCACGGGGTCTGGGATCGACATTAAGCCACGGAGTCGCAAGTTAGGTAATGCCCAAATGGCTTCAGCTAATTGCTTTAAATTATCAGGCGCTATGCCTGACTTGGTTTCTGCAAGGTCAACGTTGACTTGGATCAGAATATTCAGGGGCTCACCCGTTCTGGCCTCGTTGAGGCGACTTGCTATTTTTTCACGATCAACCGTATGTACCCAGTCGAATTCAGTGGCGATGATTTTGGTTTTATTGCTTTGGATATGGCCGATGTAATGCCATTCGAGATCAAACTCACTGAGCGCGTGAATCTTATCGACGGCTTCCTGTACATAATTTTCGCCAAAGCGTTTTTGCCCGAGCCGAACCAGGACTTCAAGATCAGAAGCTGGCTTTGTTTTAGATACGGCAAGCAAATGAACTGAGCCGGATGACCGATTTGCTGCGACTTCCGCGTCTCGAATAGACGATTCGATTAGTGAGAATTGATACGTGAGTTCAGCAATGCGATCCATTGTTACGGCGCGATATGCAGTCCATTAATCCAAGACCCCATAACACTCCCAGGTAACGTTTGTCCAAATAATGGGCTGTTCGTTCCAGCGCTCAACCAATGGTCTTGGTCATAGGTTGTTGAGCCATTCGGATCAAAAAGTACGCAATCGGCTGGATTGCCGTGTTGAATGATTCCGAGCTCATTTTGGTTAATCACATGGGCGGCTTTGCTTGTCATCGCTCGTAGCGACTGCTCAAAAGATATCTCACCGCTTTGGTCGAGTTTGAGTAGAAGTTGAATCACGCCTTCGATGAGACTCATTCCTTTCTCTGTCTCTGGGAATGGAGCAAGTTTTGCTCCTGTCTCATGCGGGGAGTGATCGGAAACGATTAAATCAATGGTACCGTCAATGACCCCAGCGATTAGGGCTAGTCGATCGTCTTCCGTTCGCAGTGGACGCTCCAGATGGAAGTTCGGATCGAGATTGACAATGGCCTGCTCGGAATACAGTAAGTGCCCTAAGGTCACGTCACAGGTGATTTGAAGCCCTTTTGCTTTGGCTTCTCGAATACGTGCGACTGATGTCTTGGTAGTGATTCGAGAAAAATGCGCGCTCACCCCGGTCGCTTCGACTAAGTCTAGATCGGCACCAAGACCCAAGGTTTCAGATAAAGGAGAGTTCAACGAGAGGCCAAGTCCAGTTCCTATTTGTCCCGCGTGCGCGCAACCCCCAGCAAAGTCTCTTGATTCAGAATCCAATATCACTCGGATACCAAGGCTTTGTGCATACTTGAGGGCATTAAATTCGATTTTCCTCGAGGTGAATGGGCGATTGCCTTGCGCCAAGGCGACACATCCCGCGTCGATAAGCGCCGCCATCTCGGACAGGTGATTTCCTTCGCCACCTTGGGTCAGCATGGCGGTCGGCAGAACTCGACAATGTCCTGATGCTTTGGCTCGTTCAAGCACAAGGCGAACGTCGGCAGGAGAGTCGACTACAGGGTCTGTCGCAGGTGTTGCCACCACAGATGTGACTCCGCCGGCGACTGCTGCTCGTGTCTCAGAGGCAATGGTCCCTTTATGCTCAAGGCCTGGCTCTCTTAAATTCACTCTGAAGTCGATTAGACCGGGTACAAGCCAAGCTGATTCTCCATCGATCTCCGCTGGATTAGTCAGGGTGTTCGGGTCAACGAAAACACCGTTGTCGATGCCGATCTCTGTCGCACCATGCAATGGGCTGTCTGGCGAGATGATATGAACATTTCGAATAATCACACTCACGAGTGACCCCCTTGCTGAGTCGACAATGTCATTGCCATAACAGCCATTCGGATCGCGATCCCATTGGTTACTTGATCGAGAATGACTGCCTGGGGGCCATCTGCGACTTCATTAGCGATTTCAACACCTCGGTTGATCGGACCAGGGTGCATCACAATTGCATTCTCTTTTGCGAGCTTGAGACGCGATTCAGTCATCCCGTAGAGATTAAAAAATTCACGTTCGCTCGGTAATAAAGCGCTAGTCATCCGTTCTTTTTGCAGTCGGAGCAGGACCACCACATCGACGTCACGCAAGCCATCGTCGATGCAGTGAAAGGTACGCACGCCGAGATACCCTAGGTCGGAAGGGAGTAACGTGCCGGGTCCGATGGCTCGAATATCAGGACAGCCCATGCCTCGAAGCCCATGGATTAGAGAACGGGAGACACGCGAGTGTTTAAGATCGCCAACAATCGCGACCGAGAGATTGGCTGGATCACCTTTGTGTTTCCGGATCGTCATCAGGTCGAGGAGTGCTTGAGTCGGGTGTGCATGCGTTCCATCGCCTGCATTGATAACAGCGATATTGGGAGTCACACGATCGGCGATGAAAAACGGTGCTCCACCAGCACTATGGCGAACAACGAAGAGATCTGCTTGCATCGCTTCGAGATTTTTTAATGTGTCGAATAGTGTTTCGCCTTTCGACGCGGAGCTGGTCCGAATATCGAGCGTGACAACATCAGCGCTTAATCGGTGAGCCGCGATATCAAACGTGGTTCGGGTGCGTGTTGAATTCTCAAAGAACAAATTCACAACTGTCTTCCCACGCAGTAGCGGAACCTTTTTGACGGGTTGTCCTTGGGAAGACAAAAACGTTTCGGCGGTATCGAGAAGTTCAGTAATGAGAGATTTTGGAAGGCCTTCGGTCGTCAGGAGATGTTTCAATCGTCCGTCTGGTGTGAGCTGGAGCGCAGCTGGACCGTGCATGGCGTTCCTTATTCCGAGTCCGGGGTCATGAGCACTAAAGGCTCAGGTCCGATTAGTTTACACCGTCCAGCCCCCTCTTCGCCAAGAGATTCTCCAAGGAAAGTTGGTTCGATGGGTAATTCACGCCCGCCACGGTCAAATAAAATACCGAGATTGATTGCGCCGGGGCGTCCGTAGTCAAAGAGCACATTGAGGGCTGCGCGAATGGTGCGGCCGGTAAACAACACGTCATCAATAAGCAAAATATTTTCGCCATTAAGCTGCTGAGGCATCCTGTTTGTCGTTCCCGATCGTTTGAGCCCGCTGGTTTCAAAGTCATCGCGATAAAGGGAGATGTCGAGGGTTGCAGGCTCATCCCACTCAAGGGCCTCGCAAAGACGTGCGGCGATCCAGGCGCCACCTGTGTGAATCCCGACCACCAATGGGGCGTTATCAACGTAGCCATTGCGAACTTGGCTGATTAGATTTTGTAGTGCGGTTTCAGTTGCCTTTTGAGAACGAATCTCATGCATGTTGCTCTCCAAGCCAGCGCTCAAGGATGACGCTTGCGGCTGTTGCGTCGAGTTTTCCATCTTGGTCGCCCGCCTTACCTTTGTAATTCAAATGCGCACGTGCTTCGCGGGTACTGTGATACTCATCAATGAATGCTACTTGTACACCAAATCGACCGTGGATGCGTTGGCCGAATTTTTTCGCACGCTCAGCCATGTCACTCATGGCTCCGTCTTCATGCAACGGTAGCCCAACCACGACAACATCAGGTTTCCATTCAGCTAAAAGCTTTTCGATTGCATCCCATTGAGGCGTTCCATCTTTGGCTGGTAGGGCCGTAAGGGGGCTAGCTGTTTGGGTCAGTGTTTGCCCAGTTGCAACTCCGATGCGTGACAGCCCATAATCAAAGCCGAGCGCCAATGGCATTAGGCGTGGCCTGCACCTTGGGACAGTTGAATGGGATCAATACCGAGTTGAGCCAGTGCAGCACGCTGCCGATCTGCGGTTGGAATCTGGAAAATCACATCAGCATCCCATGGCACGTTGATCCAGGTGTTAGCTGCCATTTCTGATTCTAACTGGCCTTCAGACCAGCCCGAATATCCCAAGATGAAAATCGCATCTCCTTGGTTAAGCGCATCAATAGCAAGCGGCAACACGTCGGGGCTTGATGCAAGATAGAGCCCGTCGAGTACTTCCACGACGTCATCTGTAATTGGATGATTGGAGAGTAAGAATCCGCGTTGAGGCTCGACCGGTCCACCGTTCATAACAGGTACATCCGGATCCAGCGCATCTGCCGCTTCAAGACCGAGTTGCTCAAATATTTCTTGAACAGAGAATTCTGTTGGTTTGTTGACAATAAATCCCATTGCCCCTGTTTCACCATGCTCGCACATGAGTACCAGTGATGAGTCGAAAACGCCGTCTTTGAGGTCTGGCATTGAGACTAAAAATTGGCCGTTAAACAGTGTTTGCCCTGAATCATCGCTCATGGATTGGATCTCTTTCACGAATGCATATCCCTAGTTTATCTCACTCATTGAAAAGTGCTTGGAAAAAGTCTTTCGCGATCGTTGTACCTGCTTGTGCGTCAATTTCTCGAACACAGGTCGGGCTTGTTACATTGATCTCTGTGAGATGGCCGCCAATGACGTCGAGTCCAACGAATAACAATCCACGCGCTAAGAGAGTTGGACCTACAGTTTCAGCGATTTCTCGTTCGCGATCTGAAATCAGCATTGCAACTCCACGTCCGCCAGCAGCCAGGTTCCCACGGGTTTCACCTTGCGATGGAATTCGCGCGAGGACATGTGAAATTGGTTTGCCGTGGAGTACCAGAACGCGTCGATCACCATCGACGATTTCAGGCCGATATTCTTGCGCCATGACCAGCCGGGACTCGTTTGGAGAAAGAGTCTCTAAGACTGCTCCAAGATTTAGGCCATCAGCGGTGATTCTGAAGATTCCAGAGCCGCCCATTCCATCAAGCGGTTTAAGGATGATGTCGCCCTGTACCTTTTGAAAGTTGCGGATATCGTCATGTTTTGACGAGACGACCGTCTTTGGCATCAAACCGCTGAATTCTGTTGCGAATAGCTTTTCATTACAGTCGCGAATCGCTTGAGGGTTATTTACGACTTGGACCCCCTGGTGTTTGGCCCGTTCCAGAATGTGAGTGCCATAGAGATATTCGCTATCAAATGGCGGATCAACACGGATTAAGATGACATCTAGACTGGTTAGCGATGCCTGGACGGGATCGCCAAGGGTGGCAAAGTTGTCTTTTACGCCATCGATGACTTTGACCTCGTGCATGATGGCTTTCGCCTCACCATGATCGAGAGAAAGGCCGTTCTTCGGGAGATACACAATCTCGTGGCCAAGTTCTTGTGCTGCGAGCATCAAAGCAAAGCTGGTGTCTTTGTATGGCTTGATGCTCTCAATAGGATCCATCCAGAATCCGATGCGCTTGGTCTGTGTTCCCACGTGTCTTTCCTAGTATTGGCCGTATTGCTGTCCGAGCAAAGTGAGACCAACAATCGCTGCGGTCTCTGCTCTCAATATTCTGGGGCCAAGTGACATCGGTTTCACCTGCTTTTTTAAAAGGGCGTCGATTTCCGCATCACTAAAGCCACCCTCGGGACCGATCAACAAGAGTGACTCTTGTGCCGAATTGATTTGGACCGAGACCGTTGCTGGATGGGCAACGATTACTTGTTCGGGGAGGGGGAGCTCATTCAGTTGCACCGGCTTGTGAAGGTGAGGAAGCCAGTTATTTTCTGATTGCTCGCATGCGCTAACCAATATTTCTTGCCAATGACTCCATTTTTTTGCGAGTCGATCAGCTTTGGGTGGTGAATCCGTGAATTGAGTAATGATCGGCTGGATTGCAGTCACACCGAGTTCGGTTGCTTTCTGTAATGCCCAGTCAAAACGGTCTGATTTAATGAGTGCAAGGCCGAGCGTCACCGGCATGCGGTGATCTGGGGTCTCTGAAATATTATCAATTTGAACAGTTGTTTCGCGTTTGCTGATGTCTTTGATGATTGCTTGGCATACAAAGCCCTTACCATCAAAAAGCTCAATCGTTTGTTCTGTCTTTGCGCGTAATACGCGTGATAGGTAGTGATGATTGCGTTCAGATAAAACCACCTCGCCTGTCGCGCGACTGAAGGTGTCCGCATACAGACGAGGGGTTCTCATGATTAGTACTTGTAGGCTTCAGGCTTGAATGGGCCGTCGACTGAAACGCCAATGTACTTCGCCTGTTCTTCTGTCAGCTTGGTGATCACACCACCAAAGCCTTCGACCATGCAGCGCGCAACTTCTTCATCAAGCTGCTTTGGCAGTACTTCAATCTGAATATTGTTGGCCTTTTCTGCTTCAGGAAGTTTTGCAAAGCCACGCTGATACATTTCGATCTGAGCGAGGACCTGGTTTGCAAATGATCCGTCCATGATGCGAGAAGGGTGACCAGTCGCGTTACCGAGGTTTACGAGGCGACCTTCGGCAAGTAACAACAAGTAGTCGTCATCTGAATCAGAACGGAAAACTTGATGTACTTGAGGCTTCACTTCTTCCCAGCGCCAGTTTTTGCGCATATAGGCAGTATCGATTTCATTGTCGAAGTGGCCGATATTACAAACGATCGCTCCCTTCTTCAGGCACTGAAGCATCGCGCTATCGCATACATCGATGTTGCCAGTCGTTGTCACGAGCACGTCGGTATCGTCAAGAAGACGCGTGTTGATATCCTTTGCTTGGCCTGTTTTCAAGCCTTGTTGATATGGGCTAACGACTTCAAATCCGTCCATACAAGCCTGCATCGCACAGATTGGGTCAGATTCTGTGACACGAACAATCATGCCTTCCTGACGAAGACTTTGTGCTGAGCCCTTGCCCACATCGCCGTAACCGATGACCAGTGCCCGCTTGCCTGACAGAAGCATGTCTGTACCGCGCTTGATCGCATCATTCAGCGAGTGACGGCAACCGTACTTGTTGTCGTTTTTCGACTTGGTCACTGAATCATTGACGTTGATTGCAGGGATCTTTAGCTCACCGTTATTCAACATTTCCACCAAACGATGAACGCCTGTTGTTGTTTCTTCAGTGACACCGTGAATGTGAGCGAGCATCTCTGGATACTTCTCGTGAACCATTGCAGTCAAATCGCCGCCATCGTCGAGAAGCATGTTTGCGTCCCAAGGCTTGCCATTTTTCAAAATGGTCTGCTCAACACACCACTCGCCTTCCTCGTTGGTTTGGCCTTTCCATGCGTAGACAGGGATTCCCGCAGCAACCATCGCAGCAGCAGCTTCATCTTGTGTTGAGAAGATATTGCAAGAGCTCCAGCGCACTTCCGCGCCAAGAGCAACCAGTGTTTCGATGAGTACAGCTGTCTGCACAGTCATGTGGATACAGCCGATAATTTTTGCGCCTTTCAGAGGTTGCTCGGCTGCATATTTGTCGCGAAGACGCATCAATGCCGGCATTTCATTTTCTGCCAGGCGAATTTCTTTGCGTCCCCAATCTGCCAATGACAGATCTTTGATTTTGTAATCGCCGTTTAATAGGTCGTTTGGTAGTGCGCTCATGATGTTGCCTCTCTTTGATTACAGCTTCGCGGCTGCTTCAGCTAGTGCTTGCGCGCGATCTGTGCGCTCCCAAGTTAGATCCAAGTCATCGCGTCCAAAGTGGCCGTATGCCGCTGTTGGGCGATAAATCGGGCGATTCAGATCGAGCATGGTTGAGATTGCTCTCGGGCGCAAATCGAAGTGCGCGCGAACCAGCTGATCCAGTTGTGCGTTGGTGTAGTTTGACGTACCGAATGTTTCAACTCGTATCGATGTAGGTTCTGCAACACCAATTGCATATGAAACTTGGACTTCACAGCGGTCAGCTAGACCGGCAGCAACCAAGTTTTTCGCAACATAACGCGCGGCATAGGCTGCAGAACGGTCAACTTTCGATGGGTCTTTTCCAGAGAAAGCGCCGCCGCCATGGCGTGCCATACCGCCGTAGGTGTCAACAATAATTTTGCGGCCGGTGAGGCCTGCGTCACCGACGGGTCCGCCAATAACGAATCGACCTGTCGGGTTGATGTGATATTTGGTTTGATCATTCAGCCAAGCTTCGGGTAGAACAGGTGCAATGATGTGTTCTTTAACTTCGCGCTGAAGTTGCTCGAGTGAAACGTCTTCATCATGTTGCGTTGAGAGAACAACAGCGTCGATACCGACAATCGTGTCACCATCGTAAGCAAATGTGACTTGGCTTTTTGCGTCTGGACGAAGATATGGAAGGTCACCATTTTTACGAACTTCTGCTTGGCGACGCACCAGTTTGTGAGAGTAATGAATTGGAGCAGGCATTAGGCTCTCTGTTTCATTTGTTGCGTAGCCGAACATCAAGCCTTGGTCGCCTGCGCCTTGTTCGTGAAATTCTGTTTCATCAACGCCTTGTGCGATGTCTTGCGACTGCTTGCCGATACCGTTTAATACCGCACATGTGTTGCCATCAAAACCAAGTGATGAATGGTCATATCCAATATCGAGGACGACTTGGCGGATGATGTCTTCGATATCCACCCAGGTGTTGGTGCGTACTTCACCAGAGACGAGGACCAATCCAGTTTTAACCATCGTCTCGATTCCGGCGCGTGTGTGTTTGTCATCTGTAATCAGCGCATCAAGGATCGCATCCGAGATCTGATCAGCCATTTTATCTGGATGACCTTCAGATACAGATTCTGAGGTGAAATAGGTCAAATCGGTCATTGCAAGTGTCCTGAGTCCGTAAAAGCAAACATAATTGTATAAAGATATCTTTATATGTCAATGTGATGCCGAAATCCTGTCTTGTGGTTCTCGTCAGGTTTCATAACAATGCCTGTTCCAAATTTTTCTCGGTGATTAGAAAGGACGTCATATGACTGACCGCAGGACGCTCGCCAACGCGATTCGATTTCTAAGTATTGATGCTGTGCAGGCAGCCAATTCAGGGCATCCAGGAGCCCCAATGGGGATGGCTGATATCGCCGAAGTTCTATGGCGAGGTGTACTTCGTCATAACCCACAGAATCCGCAATGGGCCAACCGAGATCGATTCGTTTTGTCGAATGGACACGGCTCTATGCTGATCTATTCATTGCTTCATTTAACTGGATATGACGTCACGATTGATGATTTGAAATCATTCCGTCAGCTTCATTCCCGAACTCCTGGTCACCCGGAGTATGGCTATACGGCTGGTGTTGAGACGACGACTGGCCCGTTAGGTCAGGGGCTTGCTAATGCTGTCGGGATGGCGCTCGCTGAGAGAACATTGGCTGCTCAGTTCAACCGAGACCAGTTTTCAATCGTCGATCATTACACCTATTGCTTCGCAGGCGACGGCTGCTTGATGGAAGGGGTGAGTCATGAGGCGTGTTCGCTTGCCGGTACGTTGGGGCTTGGTAAGTTAATTGTTTTCTACGATGACAATGGCATCTCGATCGATGGCGATGTACGCGGATGGTTTAGCGATGACACTCCCGCGCGATTTGAATCATATGGATGGCAGGTGATTCGTGGTGTTGACGGACATGACGCGACAGAAGTTGAAACAGCGTTAAAAACAGCGCGCCAGGAAACGTCTCGTCCAACGCTGATTTGTTGCCGGACAGTGATTGGGTTCGGATCGCCAAATCTCGCGGGCAGTGAAAAAACACATGGCGCTCCACTTGGAGATGCAGAGATTCAGGCAACTCGCGAAGCAATGGGCTGGAACCATGGTCCATTTGAGGTTCCTGCAGACATCCAATCAGCATGGGATGCAAAAGAGCAGGGTGCTAAAGCTCAGGCCGAATGGGATCAGCTGTTCGCAGATTACCAAAAGCACCATCCAGAGTTAGCTTCTGAGTTTGAACGCCGTATGCAGGGTGATCTACCTCAGAATGCGCTTGTCGCTCTCGATAAAGTGATTGCTGAAACGCAGTCAGAAGCTCCGAAACTTGCCACTCGGAAGGCGTCACAGAATGCGATTGAAGTGGTTGCGAAGCTCTTCCCAGAAACATTGGGTGGATCGGCAGATTTGGGTCATTCAAACTTGACTGTATGGCCGGAATGCCAGGCCAATAGTAAAGAAAACCCGAGTGGGAATTACATGCACTATGGAGTGCGCGAGTTTGGTATGTGCGCGCTAATGAATGGCGTGGCATTACACGGTGGCTTCCTTCCTTTTGGTGGCACCTTCCTCATTTTCATGGAATACGCTCGGAATGCGGTGCGAATGGCCGCACTCATGAAGCAGCGCGTGATTTATGTCTTTACTCACGACTCCATTGGCCTCGGTGAAGATGGGCCGACACACCAGCCAATTGAGCAGCTCGCAAGTTTGCGATCAACTCCTGGTTTGGAGACATGGCGTCCATGCGATACCACTGAAACCTTTGTCGCTTGGAAAGAGGCTGTCAGCTATCAGGGGCCGACCGCACTTGCGCTGTCGCGCCAGGGGCTCGCAAACCAGCCACGTGATGAACAACAAGTCGCAGACATCGCACGTGGTGGTTACGTGCTGAAAAAAGAGACATCTGCATTGGAGTTGATCTTGATTGCTACAGGCTCTGAGGTTGAATTAGCTGTAGCAGCTTCTGAGTCACTCGGCGGTGGGGTTCGAGTCGTATCGATGCCATCGACGAGCCGATTTGATCAGCAAGATGCAGCCTTCCGGGAGTCTGTGCTCCCTGCGGCCTGTACGAAGCGTTTGGCGATAGAGGCTGGCCATCCTGACGGATGGTACAAGTACGTTGGGCTTCAAGGCGATGTCATTGGGATGCAAACCTTCGGTGAATCGGGACCTGGTGGTGATGTGATGAAGCACTTTGGATTCACGGTCGATCATGTTGTCAGCAAGGCAAAGGCGCTCTAATTGGCTTGGCGACTTGGAATCAATGGCTATGGCCGAATCGGTCGGTGCGTTGTTCGAGCACTAGCCGAGCGGGGTCTTTTTGATCGTATCCAGCCGGTTCTGATCAACGATCCGGCGGATGCCGAGAGTCTCATCCACCTGACACATTACGATTCCACACATGGACGGTCGGAGCGTTTGTTTCAAAATGATCCGACGGGTGGTTATTTGCTAAATGGCCGTTCGATCGCGTTAACGCAATCAATGACACCAGGAGCAATCGATTACCATCAGACACCAGTCGATGTGGTCTTGGAGAGTTCGGGCCGATTCGCCAACCGCGAATCAGCAGATGCGCATCTCAGTGCTGGCGCTCCAAGGGTACTCATCGGCGCTCCTGGAGGCCCTGATGTCGATCTGACAGTTGTTTTTGGTCTGAATCACTTAAGTCTCAACGACTCTCATCGAGTGATTTCGGCAGCGAGTTGTACGACGAACTGTCTTGCTTTGGGTGTGTCTGGTTTAACGCGATCGGTTGAGATTGAACGCGGCTTTTACACAACAATTCATGCTGTCACCAATGATCAAGTGTTGATCGATAGCGCACACCGAGACCCACGTCGCGGTCGCTCAGCACATAGCTCAATGATCCCAACAAGCACTAACGCGATTAAAGCACTTGAGTGGGTAATGCCTGAACTATCAGGCCGTATTCAAGGGTTCTCGATGCGAGTTCCCACGCAAAATGTTTCTTGTGTGGACCTTACGGTGGAGTTCAGTCGCGAAGTGACCGAGACCGAGATTATGGATGCGATGCATCAATGGTCACAAATCCAAGGCGGACTATTCGCTGTGAATGAAGAGCCGCTCGTGTCAATTGATTTTAACCATCATCCAGCATCATCGATTTTTGATGCCACGCAGTTGATGGTCAATGGGCGACTGGTGAAGTTGCTCTTTTGGTATGACAACGAATGGGGATACTCCAATCGGGTCATCGATCTATTGCTGCATTGGCAGTCTATTTCTAGGGAGTGAATCAAATGATAAAAACCATGTCTGATTTGAACGTGCAAGGAAAGCGTGTATTAGTTCGTCAGGACTTAAATGTTCCAGTCAAAGATGGCCAAGTGACATCGACTGCACGTATTGACGCTGCTTTACCAACGCTTGAAGCACTGCTTGCGCAAGGCGCAAAAGTCGCTGTGATGAGCCACTTAGGTCGCCCTGAAGAGGGTGCGTGTGAACCAGAATTCAGTTTGGCGCCCGTTGCAAAAACGTTATCTGATAAGTTGGGTCGTCAAGTCCCACTTATTACAGACTGGATCGACGGGTTTGAGCAAACCGATGATTTGGTACTCCTTGAGAATGTTCGCTATCTGAAGGGCGAAAAGAAAGACGATGAAGTGCTTTCCAAGAAGATGGCTTCCTTATGCGATGTGTACTTAATGGATGCATTCGGGACAGCGCACCGCGCGCAGGCATCCACACATGGTGTTGGTCGATTTGCTCCTGAAGTAGCCGCGGGCCCATTAATGGCAGCTGAGCTCGACGCTCTTGGCAAAGCACTTGCGAATCCAGAGCGCCCAGCTGTTGCAATCGTCGGGGGTTCTAAAGTGTCGACCAAGCTTGATGTCTTAACAGAGCTTGCAAACCAAGTGGATCAAATCATCGTTGGCGGCGGGATTGCCAACACCTTCTTGGCAGCAGCCGGTTTTCCTGTTGGTAAATCACTGATGGAAGCGGATTTGATCGATACGGCCAAAGCATTGATGTCCAAAGTCGATATTCCGTTACCTGTCGACGTTGTCGTTGCTACTGAGTTTTCCGCTGATGCGACAGCAACGGTGAAGCGAGTCCAAGACGTTGCTGATGACGACATGATCCTTGATGTTGGCCCTGAAACGCAGGCCTCCTACCAAGGCATGATGGCATCTGCCAAGACCATCTTGTGGAATGGTCCGGTTGGTGTGTTTGAGTTCCCTCAGTTTGAAGGTGGAACACGTGCCCTTTCGGTGGCCATTGCCGCGAGTGCTGGTTTCAGTCTCGCAGGCGGTGGTGACACGCTAGCGGCGATCGATCAGTTTGGAATCTCTGATCAAATTAGTTATATCTCAACCGGCGGTGGTGCTTTCCTCGAGTTTGTCGAAGGGAAAGAGCTTCCGGCGGTTCAAATGTTGAAATCCAGAAACGATTCATAAGGAGTCTTCATGGCATTAATCAGTTTGCGCCAAATGCTGGACCATGCTGCGGAGCAGGGATACGGCGTTCCAGCGTTCAATGTGAACAACCTTGAGCAAATGCGCGCAATTATGGAAGCCGCAGATGCAGTTGATGCACCTGTGATCGTGCAAGCCTCTGCCGGTGCAAGAAAATATGCGGGTAGCCGCTTCCTGAGCCACCTCATCGAGGCAGCCATCGAAGAATTCCCTCATATTCCAGTGTGTATGCATCAGGACCATGGAGCATCTCCAGATGCCTGTCAGCAATCCATCCATCTGGGCTTTTCTTCGGTCATGATGGATGGCTCGCTGATGCCCGATCAGAAAACGCCTGCAAGTTACGACTACAATGTTGAGGTGACCGCTTTAACCACGCGGATGGCCCATGCCTGCGGCGTCTCAGTTGAGGGTGAGCTTGGATGTTTGGGCTCGTTAGAAACAGGACAAGCTGGCGAAGAAGATGGCGTTGGTGCAGAAGGAACTCTGTCGCATGATCAGATGCTGACTGATCCTGATGAAGCTGCTGACTTTGTTAAAGCGACTCAGGTTGATGCGCTGGCGATAGCGATCGGAACATCGCATGGTGCTTATAAGTTCACACGTCCACCAACCGGAGACATTCTTGCGATTGATCGGATTAAAGCGATCCACCAACGCATTCCGGATACGCATCTCGTGATGCATGGATCCAGTTCTGTCCCTCAGGACTGGCTTGCGATCATCAATGAGTACGGCGGAGAGATCCCGGAGACTTATGGTGTTCCAGTCGAAGAGATTCAGGAAGGCATTAAGTATGGTGTTCGCAAAGTGAATATCGACACGGATTTACGCTTAGCATCGACGGGTGCGATTCGACGCTATCTCGCGAATAATCCAGCCGAATTTGATCCGCGGAAATACTTCAAAGAAGCGACCAAAGCGATGAGCGATATCGTGAAAGCACGCTATGAAGCATTTGGCTGTGCGGGCCAAGCCTCAAAGATCAAAGTGATCGGTCTTGAAGCGATGGCGCATCGCTATTCGTCCGGTGAATTGGATCCAAGGATCTCCTGATCGCAGATGGGGAGGCTGAGGGCCTCCTCAGGGACCTAGGATTCCCTTTATCAAAATTTTTTACGAGCTCTATACTCCAATGGTGAGTTCTTTTGATTGGTGTTACATGTCACGCACCTGATATGATTCTATGGAGGAAATTCGGTGGAGTTAGGCTTGATGAGTGTGTCTGAGCGCGTGGGACGATACCGAGATCGCTTAAGGGCGCAAGGTCTCCGTCCTGTTCAAATATGGGTTCCTGATACGAGGAGTCCCTATTTTTTAGAAGAATGTCGCCGTCAGTCGCTTCTAATCAAAGACGACCCACTCGATGACGATATCAATGAATGGTTGGGCAAGGTGGCTGACACGGATGGCTGGCAGTGAGACGCGGTTGTTTAGTCACGGTTACGCTGCAGGGCGATTACGGTAAGCCGAGGCCTGCGCTTATTGTTCAATCAGATTTTTTTGAAGGACATCCATCAGTGACTGTTCTGCCAATCACAAGTGATTTGAATTCGGCGCCATTATTTCGAATTACAGTTGGTCCAGGCGAAGCGACAGGTCTTACTAAGCAATCTCAAATTATGGTCGACAAAGTTCAAACGGTGTCAAAAAAACGGATTGGCAAAGTTATAGGATCTGTCGATGACGCTGAGCTGCTACAAGTCAATCGAGCTCTCGCGGTTTTTCTCGGGATTGTTTAGGTCACTCTCAAAGCCGACCCCACGTGAGGGTCGGATTTAATTTAAGCTCTAAAACAATACGCGGCAGCGAATTGTCCCTTCGATTTCAGAGAGTTTTTCGAGAGCCACATCGGAGTAGTCTCGATCAACGTCGATAACGACATAGCCAATTTTGTCTGACGTTTGTAGGAACTGAGACCCAATGTTGATGTGATTCTCTGCAAAAACTGAGTTAATTGCAGAGAGCACGCCTGGCCGATTCTCATGTACGTGTAAGAGCCGGTGATGATTTGGGTGTGGAGGTAGTGCGACTTCTGGGAAGTTCACGCTCGTCAGAGTCGACCCGTTATCTGAATAACGCACAAGCTTTTCAGCGACTTCAACACCAATATTTTCTTGAGCTTCTTGCGTTGATCCACCGATGTGAGGTGTCAGAATCGCGTTATCAAAACCACGTAACGGCGAGATGAACTCGTCATTGTTTGATTTCGGCTCAACAGGGAATACGTCAATCGCGGTACCGAGCAAATGCTTCTCTTCGAGCGCTTTCGTAAGCGCATCGATATCGACAACCGTGCCACGAGACGCGTTGATCAGGATGCTCTTTGGCTTCATCTGACTGATTCGTTCTTGATCCATCAAGTTACGCGTCGATGGGAGATCTGGGACGTGCAGTGTCACGATATCTGCCTGACCGAGGAGTCCTTCAAGTGATGGTATCTGTGATGCGTTACCGAGCGGCAGTTTTGATACCACATCATAGAAAATCACTCGCATGCCGAGGCTTTCAGCAAGGACTGACAGCTGTGAACCAATTGAACCATAGCCAACGATACCCAGTGTTTTACCGCGGATCTCGAAGGAGTCGCTGGCAGTCTTAGCCCAGCCACCGCGATGCGCTTGTGCATTTTTTTCTGGAATACCGCGGAGCAATAAAATCGCTTCGGCTAGAACTAGCTCGGCTACCGAGCGCGTATTCGAGTAGGGAGCATTAAAAACGACGACACCGTGCTCTGTTGCAGCTGCAAGATCCACTTGGTTGGTGCCGATGCAATAGCAGCCTACAGCGACTAATTTATCCGCGGCTTCAAAAATATCGCGCGTGAGGGTTGTTCTCGAACGAATGCCTAAAAAATGAACACCTTCGAGCTTTGCTTTCAGTTCATCGCCAGTGAGGGCGGTCTTTACGGTCTCGATATTCTCGTAGCCTGCGTCACGGAAAATACGCTCTGCAGATGGATGGATGCCTTCAAGAAGAAGAACTTTGAGCTTTGATTTGTCGAACGAAGTAGTCATTTAAGCGTCTCGTGAAAATTCAAGAATGTTGTTGTCTGATGCGACTAGCAAAATGTCAGCAGGGCGTTTCGCAAATAAACCGCAAGTGACAACACCTGGAATTTGGTTAATCGCTAATTCTAATCCTTTTGGGTCGGTAATGGACATGCCGTGCACGTCCAAGATTAGATTGCCGTTGTCAGTGATCACACCTTGGCGATATTCAGGATCACCACCAAGTTCGACCATTGCGCGCCCAACTAAGCTTCGCGCCATGGGAATTACTTCCACTGGAAGTGGGAATGTGCCAAGAACGTCAACGCGTTTCGAGTCATCAGCGATACAAATGAATTGGACCGATGCTTCTGCGATGATTTTTTCACGGGTTAATGCTGCGCCACCGCCTTTGATGAGATTAAGTCTTGGGTCAGCTTCATCGGCCCCATCGACATACACAGGCAAAGTGCCTGTTGCATTGAGATCGAGTAACTCGATTCCGTAGTGAGTGAGCCGCTCTTCGGTTGCTTTTGACGAGGCGACCGCACCTAGTACTTGGATTTTGCTCTCAGCCAGAACATCAATGAAGCAATTGGCAGTCGAGCCGGTGCCGATTCCTATCGGTGTTTCAGAATCGAGAAGGTGCCGGACTTTTTCAAAAGCAGCCTCCGCTACTTGACGTTTTTTCGCATCCTGACTCATCGTGATCTCCATAAAAGCGGGGCAAAATCATAGCTGTTAGCAGGCTCAGACGCTATGATAAAGCGCTTAATTTTGGAATTCTCATGTTTGACACCCTGATCAAAAAGATTTTGTCGGCGCGCGTTTATGACGTGGCGATTGAAACTCCCGTTCACCAGGCGCCTTTTTTATCCAAGCGACTTGGCCGCCCAATTCTTCTAAAACGTGAAGATTTGCAGCCTGTGTACTCGTTTAAGTGCCGGGGTGCTTACAACAAAATGGTCGGTATTTCGAAGGAAGTTCTTGCCAAAGGCGTGATTGCTGCGTCTGCAGGTAATCATGCGCAGGGTGTTGCCCTCGGTGCGCAGAAATTGAAGATCCCGGCCGTCATCGTGATGCCAACCACGACGCCTGCGATCAAAGTGCGCTCGGTCAAAGCGCGCGGTGCCCAAGTTATCCTCCACGGCGACAGTTTTGATGAGGCTTTTGCCAAAAGTCAGGAGCTTGTTGCTGAATACGGATACACCTACCTGCATCCATTTGATGACCTTGAAGTCATTGCGGGCCAAGGAACCGTTGCTGTTGAATTATTGAGACAAGTGACACGTCCAGTTGATGCAGTATTTATTCCGGTCGGTGGTGGTGGATTAGCTGCAGGAATGGCGGCATACATCAAATATGTTCGTCCTGAAATTAAAGTTATTGCTGTAGAGCCTGAAGATGCTGCGTGTCTTGATGCCGCAATGAAGGCCAAAGAGCGCGTGGTTCTTCCGCAAGTTGGTTTATTCGCCGATGGGGTGGCTGTAAAGCAGATCGGGGAAAATACGTTTAACGTCCTCAAAGACACGTGTGATGAAGTCATCACAGTAACCACAGATGAAATCTGTGCCGCGGTTAAAGATGTGTTTGATGATGTACGTAGCGTCAATGAACCCGCTGGTGCTCTTGCGGTCGCTGGTTTGAAAAAATATGCCGAGAGAGAAGGCGCGGGTGAGGCGTTGGTTGCTGTTCTCTCGGGCGCTAATGTGAATTTCGACCGAATTCGTCATGTTGCAGAACGTGCCGAGGTGGGGGAGAAGCGTGAGGCAATTTTGGCAGTGACGATCCCAGAGCGCCCGGGTGCTTTTAAGGCGTTTTGTGAGCAAATCGGTAATCGAAACATTACCGAATTTAACTACCGATTCGCTAATGAAGAGCGAGCCCACATTTTTGTGGGTGTGACAACAGATCCTACAACCGATGATCGGGCGCAACTGGTTGATCGACTCAATGAAGCAGGCCTTCCCGTTAATGATATGACTGATAATGAGCTGGCGAAGCTTCACATCCGTCACATGGTCGGAGGCCGAAGTCCTGAGGCAGGTTCTGAATTAGTGTTTCGTTTCGAATTCCCAGAACGACCTGGCGCGCTTCTGAAGTTTTTAAACAAGATCGGTTCGCGCTGGAATATTTCCGCGTTTCACTACAGAAACCATGGGGCCGCTTATGGACGGGTTCTTGTATCCATGCAGGCGGCGCTTTCAGAGCGAGACGAGTTGTCGAGTTATTTTGACGATATTGGGTACACGTATTTCGATGAAACGGAAAATCCGGCAGTTAGCCTCTTTATGAAAAGTTGATTCTCACAAGTTCGCTTAACTTACTATAAAAGTTGACATTTTTATTTTTTGTCGTATTCTGCACGAAATTTGAACAGGTGCAGGATGCATGAATCGTCGTGATCCACTCAAAATGCTAATGATGATTGGCGGTCTGATTTTGGCCGTCACAGTCGCGCACAGCGCAATTATCGGCGGATAAAGCCAGCTTCTGTGACAATCCAGTCGAAGGGTTGATCCCAAGGATCGGGCTCGAATACGGCCTGTTGTGATGTGAACGCAACTCCGATCCTTAAGGGTGCTTTTTGTTTGCAGTGTTCTAAAGCGCGGTCGTAGAAGCCGCCGCCCATGCCTAAACGATATCCTCGCTGATCAAATCCACTGCATGGCATGATGAGCCACTCCAGTGCGCCGAATTCAATTGTCTCGGTCTGCGTTGATGTTTGGATGCCAAAGCGACCGTCTGTCAGCTGTTCCTCGTGATCGAGTGCCGCCATTTCCATCGTGGTTTTCGAGAGAATCCGAGGAATGTATAGCCGGTGCTTTGAATTCAATAGGTTTGTGTGAAGTGATTTCAGATCGACTTCGGAACCGACCGCCATGTATGACCCAATATTAATAGCTTGGCTTGGCAGCACTTTCAGCAGGTGATTAGTGATTGAGTTGCTCAGTTGTTCTCGTGTTTTGGCCGGGAGATTGTTGCGCGTCTCAATGAGTTGCGCTCTGACCGTATCTTTAGACATAAAAGACCCAAGTTGCCGCTGTCAGTTTAGCCCTTGAACCCAATGGTTCAAGGCGGGAAACGCAAACACACATTAGGCTTTCCGTGAACGGACATGCACACCGTGTGCTTTGTGCTTCCCTGGAATAAGATTATCGGCTCAGGGACATCACCGACTGGCGTACAACTCAGGAGTTGTGAGTATATCAGCCTGTCTCTGTCTCAGACAGACGTTCGAGTGTCGTGCCAATGCGATCCGCGAGACGCTTAAGCTCATCATCATGTCCTGTGGTCTCGCCTGTAAGGTGTTCGTGAGCGATATTGAGCGCGGCCATGACAGCTAGGCGCTCGAGCGCGCTATTTCCTGTCTTGTCCTGAATCTCGCGCATTCGGTTGTCGACAAATTCAGCGGCTGCTTCGAGCTCATGCTCTTGGCCTGCTGGGCAGGCGACTGGGAATTCTCGTCCTAGAATTTGGACGCGGACAGTCGCGATTTCGGTCATGACAACACCTCATAATTCTTGAGTCGTCCGAGGACAGCATCGATGTGTTGACGTGCTTCATCACGCTGCTTCAGTAGCTCTGCACGCGCACGCTTCAACTCACCCTGCTGCTTCCGCAAGTGGCGATTCTCTTGATTTAGACGTTCTGAAAGTTGGATCAGTTTCTCAACTTGCTGTTCCAACTCCTGCAAATCATTACGCATTTACGTTTCCCGTTGACTCATGCGCATCATACGTCTGCTCACTCTCAGGTACAACAGACGTGATACAGTTGCGTCTTCAGGAGGTACCCAATGATCGCAGAGTTATACCGTTCAATGGACGATTGGTTAGTCGACCAAAATTCCGACATTCGGGCTTCCGAAGTCCAAGGTTTATTGGCGGGGCTGATGGCTGCCAATATCCAATTGCGACCTGAGGAATATGTGGCTCGTCTGGCCGAATATGCGGATCTCCAGCCGGGTGTGATCACCCAAATTGCTGAGATGCTTGAGACGCTTTTCGGAAGTCTTCATGAGAGCTGGACCGGTATCGGTTTGGATTTTGAAATGCTGTTGCCTGAAGACGATGAATTAATTGAGGAGCGAGCCGATGCTCTTGGGGCATGGTGTGAGTCTTTTCTGGCCGGTCTCGGTCTATCGGGTCAGTTGTCCAAGGACAAAAAATTGTCTGAAGACGTCCGCCAAGCGTTGGAGGATTTGTCTGAGATCGCGCGGATTGAAGCGGATGGTGATGATGAGTCCCTTGAAAAAGCATTTGCCGACGTCAGTGAACACGTGAGACTGGCTGCATTATTAATCGCGACGGAGTTGCGCGGTGACCAAAATGAGGCGCCAATTGAGCCAATCGTGCATTAAGTGAGTACGTTGATGTTTTCTTTGCATGTCTATGATGAACGCCGCAGTCGCCTAAAGGCACTAATGCCAGAGAAATCGCTGGCCATAATTTCGGCGGGCCACGAAACGATTCGCAATCGGGACGCTGAGTATCCGTTTAGACAGTCGAGTGATTTTTGGTACCTCACCGGATTTACCGAGCCAGACGCAGTCCTTGTGATGGGACCAGGGCAGCCGGATCGATTATTCGTTAGACCAAAAAATCCTGATCAGGAAGTCTGGACTGGGCGTCGCCTCGGACCCGAGCATGTGAAGACGCGACTCGGTATCGATGAGGGATATCCAATAGACGCCCTTGATGCTGAGCTTGGGCGTTTATTGGCAGATGTTGCTTGGGTTGAGTATCCGTTTTATTGCCAGAAATCATCTGAGATTGTTGATCGCGCGATTAAGGCTAAAGGAATTAAATCAAGGCGGCAGGACCTGTTATCGCATCGTGTCGATTTATCACGTCATTTACACCAGGCGCGTTTGATTAAATCGCGCGAAGAAGTCGATGCCATGCGCGAAGCGGGACGAATTTCTGCATTGGGTCACATCGCAGCGATGCAGGCCTGCGAGCCCGGAATGACGGAAGATCAACTAGCATCTATTGTTGAGCACTGCTTCCGCATGGAAGGTTCGCCAGCTGTCGCTTATCAAACGATTGTTGGGGGTGGCGATAACGCGTGCATCCTGCACTACATCGATCGAAGTGATCGGCTACATTCCGGCGATTTGGTCTTGATTGATGCCGGATGTGAAATTCAAGGATATGCAGGCGATATCACGCGAACATTTCCGGTGAATGGTTCATTCACGAGTGCTCAAGCAGAGCTGTATGACGTTGTTCTGAGTGCACAGGCTGAAGCAATTGAGGCGATGGTTGTTGGTAAGTCGATCAAGCTTTTCCATGAAGCTGCTCTACGTCGACTCACTGAGGGCTTGATCGAGCTAAAAATCATCAATGGTCCACTCGAGACTGCGCTGGAAAATAAGCGTTATCTTCCCTACTACATGCATGGAACAGGACACTTTTTGGGTCTCGATGTACATGATGTTGGCGCCTATGAGGACGATGGTAAGCCTGTTGAGCTCGCTGAAGGCATGGTGATTACATGTGAGCCGGGGCTTTATATTAGTAAGTTATCGGATGCACCGGCGAGATATCGAGGTATCGGTATTCGCATTGAAGACGATGTCTTAATCACTAAGCGAGGCCCTGAAGTTTTAACATCGCTCGTGCCAAAGGAACGGGCCGATATCGAAGCCCTGATGCGAGGCTAGTCGTGGAGATTAGTATCATTGGTGGTGGACCGATTGGATTGATCGCAGCACGTGCTTTGCTAGAAGACGGCAATCAAGTCCGATTGTTTGATCCATCGATCAGTAAGCCAAAAATGTCGCTCGCGCTGGCCGAGTCCACGTTGCGGTTACTTGAGAGCATCGGGGTTGAACTTGGAGCGGGACAAGACCTGACTGAAATACTCGTGAACGAGAAAGGATTGCCTGGTTCGATATTGTTGCATGCATCGGAGTGCGGATATCCACGTTTTGGTCGAGTCGTCTGTTCTCAAGCGCTCGAAGAGGCTGTGTCTTTGCATGTGTCGAAGTCTGTTGAGACAGTTTCGGTTGAAACGATCCATGCGCGAAGTGCCCAGGCGAATCCGCGTATTCGGTTAGCAACTGGCGAAGAAGTGACTCCAGATTTAGTGATTTTGGCTGACGGTGGACGCAGTCATTTGACTGACTCGTTAGGGCTCGAGGCGCAGTATAGACCGTTTGGGCGTTCTGCAATTTTGGGCCGTCTTCGTGTCGGTACTCCGTGTCTCGGTAGGGCATATGAGCGCTTCATTGGAACAGGGCCTTTGGCACTATTGCCTGTTGAAAACGACGTATACGGATTCGTTTGGTCTCTGAATCCGGACCATGCTGAGCGGTTGCAGCAGTCTACCTCTGATCTGATCGAGGCATTGAAAGATGCGATTCCTGAGGAGCTCGGTTCAATTGAAATTGCGAGCGATCCAGTGGTGATTCCTCTGGTGGAACGGTGGATCGATCAACCCTATCGGCCGGGTATTGTATTGATAGGTAATGGGGCGCAGACGATCCATCCCGTCGCAGGCCAAGGTCTTAATTTGGCTCTTCGCGGTGTCATGCAACTGACCGCCGAGCTTAAAAAGTCGGACCCGGATACGGCCGTGCGAACTGCATTTGCCAATTGGAAGCCTAATCGGGACAAAACACGACTGGCTTCATCGAGTTTAGAAGCATTATTTGATCGCGATGTATTTCCTCGAAAAATTCTCACCAGTCTTGGCATGGCAGTCGCTGATCAAAGCCCGTGGCTTAAGACAAAAATTGCTGAAGCCGGAATGGGAGTTGTTTCTTGAGAACTGCGGTCATTGGTGGAGGTTCAATTGGCTTGGCGGCTGCTTTGGCATGTCAGGGGGCTGGCCACTCAGTCACGGTGTTTGACCCGAATGGCTTTGTCCCGAAAGCATTGTCTGGAGAGGCTGATGCGAGGGTCTGGGCGCTAGGGCAAAAATCAACGAGCCTCTTGGCGGATCTCGGTGCGTGGACTCCTGATGAGCGGGTTTGCGGGTATCAATCAATGCACGTGATTGACGCTCGCAGTGATGCCAAAGTGACATTTACAGAGTCTTCCCTTGGTTATTTGGTTGAAGCTGATTGGATTCGTAATCAATTGCTAACCCGAGTGACTGACTTAGGTATTCACTGTGTTTGTGACCGGGTCGGATCAGTATCGGAACGAGGTGTTTTGATGCTGCCAAATGATCAAGTTGAGGCTGACTTGGTGATCTTCGCAGAAGGTAGGCAGGCACAAACAGCCATCGCTTCAGGATTTGAAGTTGTCGACGGTGGCTATCGCCAGCGTGCAGTTGTTGGAACGCTAAGATGCGAGAAACCGCATCATGGAGAAGCGTTTCAAATATTCACTGAGTACGGACCACTTGCACTTCTACCTCTACCCAATCGTGATAATGAGCATCGCGTGAGCTTGGTGTGGTCGTTGGATCAAGAAACTGCAACTGAACTTCAAGAATACGCGATTGAAGCGCTCGCTTTGAAGATCAGTCAGACGAGTGAGTGGATGCGTGGCGCATTAGAATTTGTGAATGATCCAATTTGGATCCCGCTGTCTCAGCACTCTTTAAAGCGCGATTCTTTGGGATGTTTGTTGGCTATTGGTGACACTGCTCATGGCATTTTACCGTTAGCAGGGCTCGGCGCGAATCTCGGATTTGGAGATGTCAGTTCTCTGCAGCAGACGCTTGAGAGACACCCGAGCGCCCATGGTGATCGTATTGCCCGAACTGTCGCCCGCGAGCGTCGTTTTGACCAGCGGACTGTTGCCATGGTGATGGGTCTTTTTTCAAATGTGTTTCGCTCCGACCAACCATTGCTGCAATTGGGTCGGAGTGTTGCCTTACGCACAGCGGATCGCCATGCAACGATCCGTTCGTTGATTCAGGAGTTAGCTGGTTAATGTTCACAGGGATTGTCCAAGGGTTAGGTGAGGTCACAGACATCGAGGATCGTGGTGGAATCCGTCGCCTTCAGATTCGACTACCTTCAGGTCGTGATCAGGGGCTTGAGACAGGCGCATCCATAGCGATTAATGGCGTATGTTTGACCGTTGTCGGTTGGGATCAAGAGGGTGTCCAGTTTGATGTGATCGACGAGACATTGCGGCTCACGAATCTCGGTGCTTTAGAAACTGGTTATTTCGTCAATGTGGAGCGAGCAGCTCGTTTTGGAGATGAAATTGGTGGCCATGTGTTGTCCGGGCATATTCATGGCCAAGCAAAAGTAACCGAAGTGGTAGAGTCTGAGGCTAATCTGGCTGTATGGTGGAATGTTCCTGACCATCTCAGAAAGTATGTCTTACCAAAAGGCTATGTCTCACTGAACGGATGCTCTTTGACCGTTGGTGAGACCGAACGTGATGGACAGTTCAGTATTCATCTCATCCCCGAAACTCGAGAGCTAACGACCTTTGGTCGTGTCGCTGTGGGTGATTCGTTAAACCTTGAAATCGACTCTCAAACTCAGGCTATCGTCGATACAGTTGAGCGAGTGTTGGACCAGCGTTTGTGAGCACTTGGCAGCGTATTTTAGCTCATGCTGTGACGAGCTCAGATGTGTTGATGGCGCGTCTGGATTTGGATGCAAATGAGGTCCTCGGGGTTGACTCTGCGCCCGATTTTTCGATGCGTGTGCCTGAGCCATTTATTTCCCGCATGGTGTCGGGAGACCCAAAAGATCCCTTGCTGAGACAGGTGCTGTCGGTTGTCGACGAGCGTCAAGTGATGCCCGGTTTTAGCCCCGATCCTCTGGATGAACGTGGTAGTCCTTTGACCGGGGTATTGCACAAATATCGTTCACGAGTGCTTCTGATCTATCGTGGTGGATGTGCGATCAATTGCCGTTATTGTTTTCGGAGGCATTTTCCATATCAAGAGCAGACACTCACTTCTCGTGATGTCGATGCACTGCTGGATTATTTAACCCAACATCCCGAAGTGAACGAAGTGATTCTATCAGGCGGTGATCCTTTGATGGCTGATGACGCATCGATTAGCCAATTGTTTTCGCGCATCGAATCTGTTTCGACAATCAAACGGTTGCGCATCCATAGCCGTTTACCTGTGGTCATTCCGGAGCGTGTGACCGAATCCTTATGTGGTGCGATTGCGTCGACACGATTGCCTGTTGTCACAGTGCTTCATATCAATCATGCCAATGAAATTGATGCTTCTGTCGAAAATGCAGTAGCTCGCCTGAAAAAGGTCTGCAGATCGGTGCTGAATCAGGCAGTTATTTTGAGAGGTGTGAATGACACAGCAAAGTGCTTGATTGAGTTGAGTGAGCGGTTGTTTGAGGCGGGGATAGATCCTTATTATCTGAACGTGTTGGATCGCGTTGCTGGTGCGCATCACTTTGATGTGAGCGACGAAGAGGTGGCTTCGTTGTATCAAGCGTTGCTCGACGCATTGCCTGGGTATCTCGTTCCGAAACTTGTCAGGGAAGTGCCAGGCGTTGGACATAAAGTGCAATGGAAGGAATCGAATCGCTGATGATGTCGACGGTGCTGATTTGGATTGCAGGAGCTTGGGGTGCAGGACAGTTAGCGCGATGGCTCGCCTTACCGCCACTGGTTGGCTATTTAACAGTTGGTGCGTTGTTTGCCGCTAATGGGCTTGGTGATGTGAACCACTGGCTCGATGTGCCATCTGAAATCGGTGTTGAGTTGCTGCTCTTTGCAGTTGGCTTAAAAATGAATCCAAAATCGATTTTTCGGTTTGATGTCGCTTTCGGCACCATCCTGCATTTGATCTTGTCAGCCCTGATTTTGGCGGCCGCTTTGACTCAGGATTTGTCGTTTGAGATGAAGATCGCGCTCGCTCTAACGCTTGGTTTTTCAAGTACGGTGGTCGCTGCGAAAGGGCTTGAGGCTCGTCGAGAAATCCGAGCCTTCCATGGTCGATTGTCGATCAGTATTCTCGTGTTGCAGGATTTGGTCGCGGTCACCTTGCTCGCGATCGGCGGCGACTCTGCACCATCGCCGTACGCGCTCGGTTTGCTGCTAATTCCGCTCGTAGCGCCTTTGCTACGAAAAGGGTTAGAAAAACTGTCCCCAGAGCCCGAGTTACATCTTTTAGTTGGGGTATTGATTGCTCTAGTCCTTGGCGCTCAGTTGTTCAAAGCAGTTGGTGTTAGTGGCGAGCTTGGCGCGTTGGTCATGGGGATGGTGTTTGCAAATCATCCAGTCGCAAAAGGGATCGCAAATTATCTCTGGGGTATCCGAGAATTGTTGCTGATCACCTTTTTCTTGCGCGTGGGTATGCAAGTTCCGATCGACCTTCAGGTGGTTATGGATGCACTACCGCTTTTGTTGTTGCTGCCGGTCAAGTTGACTGTGTTATTCGCGCTTTTGTTGCTGATTCGTCTTCGAGCATATACCGCCTTTTTGATGTCGGTCACTCTCTTCTCGTACTCGGAGTTTGCGCTGATCGTGGCCGCTGCTTGGGCAGATAGCGGCTTAATTCCAGCATCGGTTCTGCCGGTGGTTGCAGTGGCTGTCACATTGAGCTTTGTCATTTCCGCACCACTGAATCGATTTGCACATGAGCTTTATGAGCGATACGAGGGGTTACTCAGTCGTTTTGAACGTACGGATCGACATCCAGACGAACAGCCGCTGACCTTAGGCGGGGCGCACGTGCTTGTGATTGGGATGGGTCGAATTGGTACAGCTGTTTTTGACAGCTTGTTAGAGGATGGTGAAAAGGTTGTCGGTATCGATGCGGACCCGGGGAAACTTGAATCGCATCGTGAGGCGGGCCGTCGCGTAGTATTTGCTGATGCTGAGGATCCTGGTTTCTGGAATAACCTCCGGTTTGGTCGACTCGAGGCTGTTGTATTAACAATGCCTGAGCCTGAATCGCAGTGTTGGGCAACCAATCGTTTGAGAGAGCGCGGATTTTCTGGAGTGATTGCGGTTAGTACGCGCTCACGTCATACCGTTGCGCGCGTTGAGGAAGCAGGCGCAAATCTCATCTATGACGCTCACGACGCAGCAGGTCTTGGTTTGGGCAAAGCTGTTCTTAACTGTCTTGACGGCGAGCGATCAGAAAATCCCGAGCCTCATTAATTAAAGCAGCGAGGTAATCTGTCCCATCCTTATCAGGATGCATTTTACCCATGAGCTTTCTGTGCGCAGCTCTGATTTCAGCAGGCGTCGCATTTTCATCGACACCGAGAATTTCAGCAGCACGCTTTGCCGTCATCGGTTCGTCGCGCGAACTACGCTGTTGGTTGGCATGTGCTGCACCGGCTCCTGCCGCTGCACCTAAACCTAGAATTTGACGTAGTTGTGGGAACATCGATAAAAGGCCGCGCATGCTCCATAAACGTCTGCCAAATGCTGCAACTGGGGCTGCTAAAGCTGCCATTGCAGGAAGCTTCCCGGTTACGACGAGTAATAAAATACCAATTGCGACCGCACCACCGATCACTTTCCATTTATTTTCTGCAATCCAGCCTTTTGTTGATCCGCGAGTGAGCAGATAAAACAGCGCAAGGACCACTAAGGCGATGATGAGTATTCTCATGTTCTACATTTGTCTGGACAAAACTGGGACAACATTGCCACACTAACAGGTATGGCTTCACTAGAAACGATTTCAAGTATCGACACGGCACCTCGCCACCCGATCCGATTGGTTGCTAATCGAACGGGTTTAACAGTCGATTTGATTCGCGCTTGGGAGAAACGTTACCACGTTGTTGATCCTGCGCGTAGTGATACCAAGCGTAGACTGTATAGCGACTATGACATTGAGCGTTTGAGACTTATTCGGATTGCAAAACAAAACGGTCGCCGTTTGGTTGATGTTGCCCCTTTAACACTCGAAGCGCTTCGAGATGTGGTCTCTGAAGATAGTCGTTACGATCAAGCACAAGATAATCAGGCCGAAGTCTATCGGCCCAGTTGGACCAGCCCGCTTGAGTCAACTGATACCCAGGATGACGTTGATGCCATGTTGTTTGCGGTACAAACAATGGATCAACATCGGTTTGACCAATTGTTGCAGGAAGGATTGGTTAAGCAATCGCTGCCAGCGTATCTTGAAACAGTTATTGGACCACTGCTGCGTGAAATTGGTGAATCCACCAGACTGGGTAAATTGCGGATCGCCCACGAGCATATGGCGACTGCGCACTTAAGAACGTTTATCGGCGCACTTCGATTCCGAGAGACTTATACCGGCAGCGAGCCGAAAATCGTTATTACCACACCAACAGGACAACTCCACGAACTCGGTGCTTTGATGGTTGCAGCGTTAGTGTCTGTTGATGGATGGCTACCTGTATATTTAGGTCCGAATACACCAGCTGATGAAATTGTTGCCTGTGCTCTGCAGTCCGGAGCGCGAGCTGTCAGTTTGTCGTTGACTTATCCGGCTGATGATCCACGCATACCGACGGAACTGACGCGTTTGAGATCGCAGTTGGATGGGAAAATCCCATTGTTCGTTGGAGGGTCGGCAGCAGCGCATCATCATGAACTCATCGACCGGCTTGGCCTTGAATCGCCGCTGACTTTGGATGCGTTACGCGAATCGTTGAGAGCAGTCCGTGATGGCCGATATCAGGGGCGAATCAAATGACGCTAACTGATCTCAAAGTATTGATCGCGAAAGGGCAGTCCCCGACTCTTGAGATCCATGCATTTGAGGGAATCATTTATCTCGTCAAAATCATCACGGACGTTGGCGAGACGATGTTAAAAAAAACCGATGGCGATAACCAAGTATTCAAGTCATCAACACAGGCGGGTATTGCGCTCGCAGACGTCGGTGGAACTGAAGCGACCATTGTTCATCAATGTGCATATGACGAAGTCATTGGTCACGAAAAATGCAAGGCAGAAGATCCTGCATTGCGTACCCCGATGGATCTTCGCTTACTCGCAGGACTTGGCTAGCTCGCGAGCTGGTTTCTTCGTTCGCAAAGCTCCGCATAATCTGGGGTGTTGTCACCTGTTAAAATTCCATGGCGAATCGCGAAATCAATGATCACGAGATTGCAGTTGTATTTAAATACATCAGTGGTCTCGATCAGTGATAGTACGTCATCAATCGGCAATCTTTCGAACGACTCGACCTCACCGTCCTGACAAACTGGAACGAAGCTGTCGGGAAGCTCCAAATCATAACAATACAAAATGTCGCGTTTTAATCCGCGCCCATCGGTGTGACGATAGCTGATCGTCCCCGTCGCAACCGACTGGCTCGCCTGTGTCTCAGAAATACCGGCTTCTTCGAAGCACTCTTTGAGTAAGTTTTCGAATAGCCCAAGGCCAGCTGGCTGGCCACCGCCAACCATATTGTCGAGTTTTCCTGGAAAAGTGGGTTTTTGTTCTGACCGTTTCGCTACCCACAATTCAATGCCTTTGTGTGTTCTGACATAGCCGTTGAGATGCACGCCAAACGTCAGGCAACCGAGTGGCGCAGTCAATGTTCGCTCCATCACGAAACGAGTTGGGTCGGTGACAGACGCTTTTACGGGAAAAGGCTCGCCCACCCAGCTCCACAGTAATCCTTCCTCGTAAGTGTCTTTTGCAAATCGAGCGAAGAGTTGATTGAGCTTCCCCTCAGATAAGCTTGGAATCACAAGCCCCTGTTCTGATTCTTGCCATAAACCGAAACTCAACCCACGATCTCTGAAACTGTCTTGCACATAACCAAGTAATGCATCGTCTTGAAACCAGGGTGTCCATGATTGAAGGTCGGCATTATGCGCGCGGTCGAAATGGTCAAGAAAACTCAAGAGCGGCTCCAATAACTCGCAAAAAATGGAATGAGAACCCCCATCGCGAGTACGCGGATGAGGTGATGTGTCGTGACATAGAGTCCATCAGCACCGGCCTCTAATGCAACCACAGGCATGACCTGGAATCCCCCGGGCATGAATGCGAGAGCTGCGTCGATCAATGGAAATCCGAGTAATTGGTACACAGCGAAACTGCCAGCAAAGGCTAGGCTCACCGCCGCTAAGGTAGAGAGCGCAGCAGGGGGAAATGTTTTGAGCAGAACGCGGAGACCCTGCCCGATGATGTCGATCCCAATGCGCCAGCCAAATAGCATCATGGCAAGTCCGATGAATACGGGTGGGGTATTGAGATGTACGATTTCAAAGAGACTAAGGATCGCGCCACCGAAGATTCCGACAATTAGCCCAGGTGTTGTGACCTTAAAATGACGTAGAACTCCCGTCAGCAGCCAGGCGATTGGAAGGACAAAGATCCATGAAATAAAGTCTGACTGTTCGAAAACAAAGGGTGTTTTAACTTGCTCAGGTACGACAAAGAGCACAGGGACCATCAGTGTGAGGAAGGCGAGTCGTAGACTCTGATAGACCGCTACTTGTGATAACGCTCCACCATAATGTTCGGTGGCAGCGAGTGCTGAGGATAAATTACCTGGCGCTGCAGCCATGTGCGCGCTAACAGCATCGAGCTTGAGCATGCGCTGATTGAGTTTGCCAACGATCCAGAAAATAAACACCATGGTGACAATCATGATAAGAAGACTCACGGGCCATAATTGAATCCGTTCAAAGATATCGGGAGTCACTTGGTTACCGAGTGCGAGACCGATGAGCAATACGGCAAAGTGGTGGGCATCGACACCTGGCTTTTGATGGATTCCTGAGAAATGCGCTAAAAATGCAACAGCGAACATCGGTCCAATCATGGCACCGAGTGGAAAGTTCATTGTCTCAAATGCAATCGCTGAAGCTGCTGAGGTTAAGCCAAATACGAGGAGTGGCTGACGCATTAGGCGTCTTCAAGTTGAAGCTCGATCACTCCGTCATCGTTGATCCGAATAGGGAAAGTCGATACCTGTCCATAGGCGGGTGCAGAGAGCGCTTGGCCCGTTTTGACGCAAAATCGGGCGCCATGTCGCGGACACTCAATTTCGCCATTCATGTAGAGACCACCGCAGAGTTCTGCGCCATCATGTGTGCACAGATCTTCAATCGCGTAGACATGGTCGCCTTCGCGGAAAACCAAGACATCAACATCATCGAACTCAAAACGCTCGTAAGCGCCATCAGCGAGCGCATTAATCGTTGAGATTTCGATCCATTGACTCATAACACCTCCTAGAATAAACCCGCTTCCAAGCGAGCTTCCTCAGTCATTCTGCTGGCGTCCCAAGGAGGATCAAAGACCATTTGTATGTCGGCTTGATCGACTCCCGAGAGTGCCTCAATTTTATCTTTGATGTCTCGTGCCATGATGGGCCCCATGCCACAGCCTGGTGCTGTCAACGTCATGTCGACTCGAACGTGTGTCCGACCATCAATCAGTGTCGAGACTCTCAAGTCGTAGATTAAACCAAGTTCTACGATATTGACTGGAATTTCTGGATCATAACTTTGTCTGAGTACATCCCAAACTTGATCTTCAAGCGAAAGCGAACCCTCGGTATCGACCTGCTCTGGTACTTCGACGCCGAGCTTTGCGAGATCCTCTGTTTCAATTCGTACTAAACGGCTGCCAATATCGAGGGTTAAGGTGTCACCAAGCGCTTGCGTGACCGTGACTATTTCTCCGATACCGAGAGTTAACGGGATGCCTTGAGGAACTTGTTTACCGGTGACGTTCTCGAGAACAGTGAGTTCTGATCCTTTGTCTAGTTCGGCAAAGGCAATCATCAGTCTGTCAGCATCCCAATCACGCGATCGAGCGCTTCGAGGAAGCGATCTACTTCATCGATCGAGTTGTAGAAAGCAACTGACGCTCTTGCTGTACCTGGTAAACCGAAGTGCTCCATTGTTGGCATTGCGCAATGATGACCAGTTCTTACGGCGATACCGAGTTGGTCAAGAAGTGTTCCGACGTCTGTTGGATGGGCGCCTTTGACATTAAATGAACAGACGCTGACCCAATGCTTTGGATGACCCAATACATCGACCTTGTCTCGACTGAGCATGGCTTCTATCAGGTGTTGATGGACGCGGTGTTCATGAGCGACAGCGCCGTCGAAATCGATTGATTCGAGATAATCGAGTGCCTTGGCAAACCCAATTGTATCGGCAATGTTGGGTGTGCCTGCTTCAAACTTCCAAGGCAACTCGTTATAAGTAGTTCCACTGAAGCTCACGCGGTCAATCATATCGCCGCCGCCTTGCCATGGCGGAAGTGATTCAAGTAGTTCGCGTTGTCCGAGCAAAACGCCAATTCCGGTTGGACCGCAACACTTGTGTGCACTCACTGCATAGAAGTCGGCTTGGAGATCTTTGACATTGACTCGCATGTGCGGTGCAGCCTGTGCACCATCGATGACAGAGAAGGCGTTATTTTCTTTGGCCAGTTGAATGAAGCCTGTGACGTCATTCAGTGCACCAATCGCATTTGATACGTGCCCGACTGCGATGATGGCGACATCGTGCTCATGACAGAGCGCTTTTGCTGATTCCAAACACAAAGTGCCGGTCGCATCTACCGGAATCGGGATCACCCGAATCCCGACACGAGACTCAAGTTGCTGCCAAGGGACGATGTTTGCGTGATGTTCTGTCTCGCCAACCAATACCACATCACCTGACTTGAGCCGGGTTGCGAGGGTATTGGCGACGAGATTTAGTGCCTCAGTAGCCCCTCGAAGCAGGATCACCTCACCAGTATCGTCGACGCCAAACCACTTACCAATGCGGGCACGAGCGCCTTCATAGGCATCCGTAGCCTCGCCACTTAAGGTATGCACTCCACGATGAACATTTGAGTTGTATCGATCGTAATAATCACTAATTGATTCGATGACCACCGAGGGTTTTTGAGATGTCGCGGCATTATCGAAATAGACAAGAGGTTGTCCGTGGACTTCACGTTTCAAAATAGGAAAGTCACTACGAACGCGCGCCAAATCAAACATCGACAGATTCCTTGAGCTCAGCGATCAGTTCGCCGTGCTTCAGTTCACCCAATAGTTGTGTCTCAACTAATTCTCGTATGTCTGGATGTTCGATTTCCTCAACGATTTTTTCAGCGAAGGCGTACTGCAAAAATGCGCGTGCGTCCGCTTCAGACAGTCCACGACTTTTTAAATAGAAGAGTTCTGTCTTGTTAAGACTGCCAACCGTGCAGCCGTGTGAGGCAGTGACATCATCGGCATAAATTTCGAGTTCCGGCTTTGGATTTACACGAGCAGATCCCGATAACAGTAAGTTAGCAATGGATTGCTCTGTTGCTGAACGCTGTGAATCCTTTCGGATCAGGACTCGACCATTGAACGTTGCTTCGCCTTTGCCATCGACCATATTCCGGAAGGTCATCTCGCTGTTGGTATCTCCAACAACGTGGTCAATTGCGAGGTGCGTATCGTGATATTGCGACCCATTTGTGATTGCAAGTCCGTTAACAGAAGCCGAGGCTTCACGACCAGCCAGTGCAATATAGATATCATTGCGCGCTAATTTTGATCCGAATTCGATCGTTTGCAGTCGGTAGGATGAATTTTCACCGCATTCAACATCGAGATTTGAAAACACGTGAGCTGCTGGATTGGCCGCTTGGAAGCGCACATGAGTCACTGATGAATCACGTGCTAGTGTTATCAGGCAACGGAGTGAACTGAGGTTTGCCTTATCAGCATCAGTTGATTCGAACTGTTCAACGAGTGTCAGCTGGGCGCCCGCTTCAACACGGATGATGAGCGTCGAAAAGCCTGCCGAATTGGCTTGATTCGCGAGATGATGAAGGTTGAGGACAACTGACGCAGTGGTTTGGATAGTCAGTGCCAGTCGAGAGTTTTCAAGTGCGGCCTGGGTAAGACCAAATCCATGTGCCTGATTAATCTCATCAATGCGTTTCTGCTCAGAGGCCGTCAGCGTATTATCAGACACTGCCAATCCGTCGGCCGTGGGGACGTTAACAAACTCCCCCCCGGTTAAAGCAAATTGCTCTGTAGCCTTAGGGTTTGCGGGCTGCCATGTTGTGCGGGCAAGACCTCGGGTGGGTACATACTTCCATGACTCGACACGTTTTGTGGGTAAGCCAACCGCTAGCGCCTCTGGCGCGTGGACGTCCTTGACATCAGCTAACCACTCACTGAATCCGCTCATGCTGCTTCGAACCCTTCGTAACCTTCGCGCTCAAGCTGCTTAGCAAGCGTATGGTCACCTGACAATTTGATTTCGCCATTTGCGAGAACGTGAACAAAGTCAGGCTTCACAATGTCGAGTAAGCGCTGATAATGCGTGACAAGCAACACGCTACGGTCTGGTGAGCGCATTCGGTTTATTCCCTCTCCAACGATGCGAAGTGCGTCGACATCGAGGCCAGAGTCGGTTTCATCAAGGAGCGCGAGCGTCGGTTCGAGCAGTTGCATCTGCAGAATTTCGTTGCGCTTCTTCTCGCCTCCCGAGAACCCTTCGTTAACATTCCGGTGTAAAAACGCTTCGTCCATCTGCATTACTTTCAGTTTTTCGCGAACGAGCTTTAGGAACTCAGCTGCTTTTAACTCAGGTAACCCACGATGCTCGCGAATTGCATTAACGGCCGCTTTCAAGAGATAAATATTTTTAACGCCGGGAATTTCAACAGGATATTGGAACGAGAGAAACAGACCGGCCCAAGCACGCTCTTCGGGCTCCAAATCGAGTAAGTTTTGACCCATGTAGATCACTTCGCCGTCGGTGACTTCATAATCATCACGGCCAGCAAGAACCGACGATAGTGTGCTTTTACCAGAGCCATTCGGGCCCATGATGGCGTGCACTTCACCTGCATTGATTTCAAGATTGATGCCTTTGAGGATGGGCTTGTCACCAACCCGTGCGTGTAAGTTTCGAATAGACAGCATTAGCCCACTGCTCCTTCAAGTGTGATACCAAGGAGTGCTTCGGCTTCGACAGCAAACTCCATCGGAAGTTTTTGGAAGACTTCTTTACAGAAGCCATTCACCACCATGTTGAGTGCATCCTCTTCACTCATGCCGCGCGTTCTTAAATAGAACAGCTGATCATCACTGACCTTTGAGGTGGTTGCCTCATGTTCAAGCTGAGCGCTCGGCTCTTCGGCTTCAACATATGGAAACGTATGCGCGCCACACTGGTCACCAATCAAGAGTGAGTCACACTGTGTGAAATTCCGCGCGTCGACAGCGCCCGGGAGTACTTTGACTAATCCACGATAGGCATTCTGACCACGTGCTGTCGAGATACCTTTTGAGATGATTGTTGACCGTGTTCTCGGACCGATATGAATCATCTTGGTACCCGTATCGGCTTGTTGCTTCTTACCGGCGACAGCGACAGAGTAGAACTCGCCAACCGAGTCCGCACCTTTCAGGACACAGCTCGGATATTTCCATGTGATCGCTGATCCTGTCTCGAGCTGAGTCCAACTGATTTTGGCGCGATCTCCGCGGCACTCACCGCGCTTGGTGACGAAATTGTAGATCCCGCCTTTGCCTTCGTCATCGCCAGCGAACCAGTTTTGAACAGTGGAGTATTTGATTTCGGCATCAGTCTCAGCAACCAGTTCGACAACCGCTGCATGTAATTGATTTTCATCACGCTGAGGCGCGGTACAACCCTCAAGATAGGAAACGTATGAGCCCTCTTCCGCAACGATTAACGTCCGTTCAAACTGCCCTGTATTTTGCTGATTGATCCGGAAATAAGTTGAAAGCTCCATCGGACAACGGACGCCTTTTGGAATATAAACAAACGAGCCATCTGAGAAGACCGCAGAGTTTAGAGCGGCGTAGTAGTTATCGTTTTGTGGAACGATTGAACCCAAGAATTTTTTCACAAGCTCAGGGTGTGAATGCACAGCTTCAGATAATGGACAAAAGACCACACCTGCTTCGTGCAACTTTTCTTTGAATGTGGTGACAACGCTGACCGAATCGAATACAGCATCCACGGCGACGCCCGCGAGCATTTTTTGCTCTTCAAGTGGGATTCCGAGTTTGTTGTACGTTTCGATCAACGCAGGATCGACCTCATCCAGGCTCTTTGGTCCATCACCTTGCTTTTTCGGTGCAGAAAAATAGCTAATGGATTGAAAATCGATTGGTGGGTACTCGAGATGTGCCCAATCTGGCGGCGTCATTTGCAGCCATTTCGCATAGGCTTCTAAGCGCCACTCCAAGAGCCACTCGGGCTCCCCTTTGCGAGTCGAAATTTCACGAATGACATCCTCACTTAGGCCAGGCGGTAGCGTGTCGGATTCAATATCAGTCACGAACCCGTATTTGTAGTCCTGGTCGACTAACTGATCGATCTCTTGCTGACTCATTAATGCACCTCCAAAGTCTCGATGCGACGATCTGATCGCGCATAGAGCGTATGTGGGCTAATCAGGTCTTCTAACGTTGTTTTTGTCAGAATATGGTTGACCTGATCACCTAATTCCCGCCACCGCGACATCACTGAGCAGTGGTCGGTAAGTCGGCACAGTGCTTCATCTGTGCCGCACTCAGTTATGGCCATTGGTCCTTCAATCGCCTCGATAATTGTTTTCACCGGAATTTGTGATGGAGCTTTAGCCAAGCTGTAGCCACCGCGAGCGCCTTGGGTTGAGTTTAAAACGCCACCTTTCACCAGCAACTTGAGTAACTTGATGCAAGTTGGCTTTGGAACAGATGACTCATCAGAGAGTTGTCCTGCCGACCACAAAACGTCTGGATGCCTCGCCATCTGAGCTAAGATGACAGAAGCATAATCAGTTAGTTTTGATAGTCGAACCATCAGCGCACCACAAATTTTTCCCGATGCGCATTATATAGGACCAGATAAGTCCTATATCAAGAGGTTAGGATGATTTGGCCGCTAAGTGTGCTGCTTCAGCTTTTAATCGTTGTAGCATCGAGGCAAGGCCGTTCGCTCTCGTTGGTGACAAATGCTGAGACAGCCCAATTGCTTCGACAAACTGAGGCTCTGTTTTGACGATGTCCTCTGCGGATGCATCGGAATATAAACGAACCACAAGTGCAATTAAGCCAGATACGATGGCTGCATCAGAATTGGCGCGGACGTTAACGTGTGACGCATCTCCATCGATGACCATCCAGACTTGAGATTGGCAACCCCTGACCAAGTTGTTTTCATTTTTTTCTTCCTCTTCAAGAGGTTCGAGCTCTTTACCGAGATCAATCAGATATTGATATTTGTCCATCCAGGAATCAAAAAACTGAAACTCGTCGATGATTTCTTGCTGTCTGTCACTCAATTGCATGTGCGGTCTCACTTCAGAAGGTCACGACAGGGTATACTCCGTCGCAAATTTACGAAACTGACAGGTTGTTATGTCCAACGTTTATTCAATCCAAGTCACATCTGAAACATTTGAGACAGATGTTCTAAAAAAATCACAGGAAACTCCTGTTTTAGTCGATTTTTATGCCGAGTGGTGTGGCCCTTGTAAAAGCTTAGGTCCGATTCTTGAGCGACTCGCTGATGAATATGCTGGAGCATTTATTTTAGCCAAAGTCGATTCTGATGCAGAGCAAATGCTTGTTGCAGGAATGGGCGTTCGTTCCTTGCCGACCGTTGTGCTTTTCAAAAACGGCCAACCGGCTGATCATTTTATGGGTGCGCTTCCGGAAGGCGAGATTCGCGCTATGCTTGATAAGCATGTTGAGCGGACAGAGGCGTCTCCGCTTGAGCGTGCGGCTGAGCTTGTGGAATTGGGCCAATATGATGAGGCGATCGCCCTTTATCAGTTGATCACGGCTGATGATCCTGAAAACTATGATGTGTATCTCGATATGGCCCAGGCGCTACTCAAAAAAGGTGATTTAGAGAGCGCTGAGGCAATCATTGAGCGCCTTCCTGATGCGCAGAAAATGGATCCGCGAGCAAAATCGATTCTTGCTGGGAAGGCATTTCAGGATCTACTTGCTGGTGCACCTGATCGGGCAACCTGTGAATCGCGCGTTGCCGCCAACGAGAAAGACAGTGAGGCGCGGTATTTCTTGGCTGCACATTTGATGGTTTCTGACGATGTCGAAGCAGCGATTGATCATTTGTTGACGGTTGTTCGTTCGGATCGCCAATACAATGAGGATGCTGCGCGATTGCTGTTGATTCAGATTTTTGATCGGTTAGGTAACGAAGATCCGCGTGCGCGGGCGGGCCGCAAACAACTCGCTGCATTGTTGATGGTGTGATCGTGAGCGAAAAACCAACGAATTTCATTCGGTCAAAAATTGCGGATCAAATCAAGCAGGGCCAGATTCAGGAGATCATCACGCGATTTCCACCCGAGCCGAATGGGTATTTGCATGTCGGTCATGCGAAAAGCATCTGCTTAAATTTTGGTTTAGCCGAGGAATTCGGTGGCCGTTGTAATCTTCGGTTTGATGATACAAATCCCGAGAAAGAGTCTCAGGAGTATATCGATGCGATTGAGGCAGATGTGCGTTGGCTTGGCTTTGAGTGGGCCGAGCTCTGTCACACGGCGGATTACTTTGATCAGCTCTTCGACTGGGCGTTGCATCTGATTCGGAATGGCGACGCGTATGTCGATGAGCAATCTGCCGAAGAAATGCGGGCAAATCGCGGTACGCTTACTGAGCCAGGGATCGACAGTCCGTATCGTGATCGCTCGCCTGAGGAAAACGAAGCGCTGTTCCTTAAAATGCGCGATGGCGAGTTGCCCGAAGGTGCTGCGATTTTGAGAGCGAAGATCTCGATGTCTGCGCCAAACGTGAACCTCCGTGACCCTGCGTTGTATCGCATTCGGCATATTTCGCATCCGCGCGCTGGCGACCGGTGGTGTATTTATCCCACGTATGACTATGCTCATGGGCAAAGTGATGCAATCGAGGGGATTACACACTCTCTGTGCACACTCGAATTTGAAGATCATCGACCGCTCTATGAGTGGCTTCTGAAAAAACTCCCGGTGCCGAGTCGGCCGAAGCAAACTGAGTTTAGTCGGCTTGAACTCGAAGGAACGGTGACGAGTAAGCGCAAGTTGAATGCCCTGGTTCAAGAGGGTCACGTCTCTGGTTGGGATGATCCTCGGATGCCGACAATCGCTGGCATGCGACGCCGGGGTTATTCACCCGAAGGGATCCGATTGTTCTGCGAGCGTATTGGTGTCACCCGAAAGCCCAACACCATCGAACTACAGATTCTTGAAGGCTCGATTCGGGATGATCTCGAAGGCCGTGCACACAAAGCAATGGCTGTCTTGGATCCTCTTAAAGTGATTGTCACAAACTGGGATCAGGCACCTTTAGAACTGGATGTTCCTTGGCATCCAAAGCGACCTGAGCTTGGATCTCGCACGATGGTTTTTGGTCGTGAGCTGTATATTGATCGCTCTGATTTTGAGCTTGAGCCACCGGAGGGATTCTTTCGCTTAGTTCCAGGCGGGAGCGTGCGCCTGAAGTACGGATTCATTGTCGATTTTGAGGACGTGATAATTGATGCTGATGGACGTGTGTCTGAAGTCCACGTTCGATATGACCCTGAGACACGGTCAGGGCAAGATCAATCAGGCCGGAAGGTTAAAGGAACGATTCATTGGGTTCATGCAGAGTCTGCGAATGAAGTCGATGTTCGAATGTATGATCGTTTGTTCACAGTGCCAGACCCCGGTAACTACGATGACCCTGGGTCAGTCATCAATCCAGAGTCATTGGTTCATGGCAAGGCAATGGTTGAACCTGCACTTGGTCAACTGATGCCAGATGCGTATTTCCAGTTCGAGCGTGTCGGGTTTTTCAAACAAGACCCAGAGAGTCGAGATGGCCAGATGATTTATAACCGTTCTGTTACGTTGAAAGACGCGTGGGCCAAGAAAAAGTAACACTACCGCCAACGGAAATCGTCGATCCGTCAGGTCGAGAATTTGATCGACTGCCGGTTGCCCAGCAGTTAGATCGACTTTTGGCGTCACAGGCTCATGCGATTGAGGCTGTCCGGAAAATCACAGATCAGCTCGCTTCTGCTGTCGAAGCCTCGGCGATGCGCCTTCGCGCAAGTGAAGGTCGATTGGTCTATGCCGGTGCGGGCTGTTCTATTCGTATTGGTGTTCAGGATGGTGTTGAGTTGGTCCCGACATTTGGATGGCCACTGTCACGTCTGGCATATTTGATTGCCGGGGATCGGAAAGCATTGTCTGAATCCGTTGAGGGCGCCGAAGATGATGCCAATGATGCGCGCGCTCAAGTTGAGAACTCTGATATCACTTCATCAGATGTCGTGATTGGTGTTGCAGCCTCGGGCAACACGCCATTCACTTGTCAGATTCTCGCATCAGCCAGAGAAAGGGGCGCTTTGACTATTGGGGTGAGTTCAAACCCAGCGGGTCGACTGGTTGAGATCGCAGAACATGGGTTAGTTACTGAAACAGGCGCTGAAGTGCTCGCCGGTTCAACCCGATTGGGTGCAGGGACAGCACAGAAAGCGCTTTTGAACGCATTCTCTACAGCATTGATGACCGGGCTTGGACGTGTCCTTGGCAATGAGATGCTCTGTGTACAGGCAACCAACGCCAAGCTGAAAGATCGTCAGGCTCGAATTTTAGCAGGCCAAATTGATGGATTGGATCAGGCGCATGCGTATCAGTTGTTGAGTGAATTGAACTGGGATTTGCGAACAGGCCTGTTGGTGGCATCGGGTTGGGATGCGACAGACGCTCGAGAGGCTCTCTCCGATGAGCGTCCTTTCCGCGAGTTGTTAAGCTCCAGCTGATTGAATTTTAGCGTTCCGTTCGCAGTCTGGATCGAGCGTGCACATCGCCTCGTAGTGCGACAAGAAAATTTGGCCGGTGAGATGTGTCTTAAACCCAACGCGGTCAAGTCGATCCATCACGGGCCCTTTGACTTCTGATAAGTGGAACTTAATGCCTTGTGAGTTAAGGCGTTCGTTGATGGATTCCAGAACCTCAAGTCCTGAAGCATCGATCTCGTTAATGGCATTACAGAGCAATACCAGATCGGTCAGGTTTTTGTTGGTGTTGAGTACTTCGTTGACTGCATCTTCGAAGGTGTGACCGTTCAAGAAATAAAGCATTTCATCTAGGCGAACAGCGAGCACCTTTTCACTTTTTAATACGTCATGCCTGTCTACATTCCGAAAGTGCTGAGTGCCCGGTATTTGCCCGATTACTGCGAAATGAGGGCGTGCGATTTTTGCGAGCAAAAAGCTGATCGATACCAAAATACCGGCGATAATTCCGGCTTCAACACCAATCCCGAGTACAACGAGGATTGTCGTCGCCATAGCCCAAAAATCAGGTTTTGAGAAAACCCACACGCGTCGAATCGCCTTGAGATCGACCAGCGATAACACGGCAACGATAACGGTCGCCGCGAGGACTGCTTTAGGTAAATATTCAAAAAGTGGCGTCAGGAATAATGCGGTCATTGCAATCATCACTGCTGTCATGACACCTGCAAGTGGAGTTCGGGCGCCGGCATCGAAATTGACGACAGAACGACTAAATCCACCGGTGACTGGAAAGCCCCCGCCAAGACCGCTTGCAATATTGGCAGCACCCAGGCCAATCAGTTCCTGATTCGGTTGAATTCGCTCGCGTCGTCGAGCAGCCAGTGTGTGACCAACACTCACTGATTCAACAAAGCCGACGATCGAGATTAAAAAAGCTGCTGGTAGGAGTTCTTTTGCAAGAGTCAGATCGAGGGCTGGAAATGTGGGTACTGGGAGACCTTCTGGGATCACGCCGACAATTGAAACACCCGACTGATTTAAGGCAAAAAGACTAACGACTGCCGTAGAGACAATAACAGCCATTACGGGCCCGGCTTTTGTCACGGTTCCTGCGATTCCTGACTGCATGCCAGTTTTCATTAATAGTGGTTTCAGACCACTGCGAACCCAAAACAAAAATGTGATGGATAGCACGCCAATGATCAGTGTGGGTAAGTTTGTGTCATCGAGGTGCGTTGCCAAATCGTGCAAGATGGAAGGCATGTCATGTCCATGCACAGGTACGCCTAAGATGTGTTTTAACTGACTAAATGCAATTAATACTGCAGACGCACTGATGAACCCAGAGATCACAGGGTGTGAGAGAAGATTTGCAAGAAAACCAGCGCGTGCAAACCCAAGCCCCATCAATATGATTCCGGACAAAAGGCCAAGAAGGATCGCCGCGCCTAAGTATTCAGGTGAGCCTTGAGTAGCCACTTGGCTGACGGCTGCCGCGGTCATGAGAGAGACAACAGCCACCGGTCCAACTGCGAGCGTCATGCTTGAGCCAAACAGCGCGTAGGCAAATAGCGGCAGGATGGATGCATACAAGCCAACTTCAGGCGGCAGTCCGGCAAGCATCGCATAGGCGAGTGACTGCGGAATCAGCATGATGGTGACGATAACGGCCGCAACCGTATCGTCACTCAGTTTGGATTGATTGTAGGTCTTAATCCATTCAAGTATTGGTAGTCTTAGCACGTTCCGGTTTTGCGAGAAGTTCTCGTCCTTTGAGCATGAGATCGAAGTACATCGGAATGAGGTACTTGGCTTTAACAGCCCACCACATTGACCGAGGTACGGTTGGATCTAGTCCTTTAATTGTTGGCAGGAGCTTCCCGCCATATCCAAATTCAGCCATGACGACCTTGCCGCGTTCAACCGTGAGTGGGCAACTACCATATCCATCATACTGATGATCTGGGGTGTCATGGTCCATGAACTGTTTGATGTTACGAGCGACAACAGGCGCTTGTTTTCGAACAGCCGCTGCAGTTTTGGCGTTAGGCGCACTAATCACGTCACCCAAACCAAAAATATTTGGGTATTTCGTGTGCTGCAGTGTGTCTTGATTCACGTCTAACCAACCTGCTTCACTTGAGAGTGGGCTATTTTTAATAAAGTCAGGTGACGTCTGTGGTGGTACTGCGTGAAGATAATCGAAGGTCTCTTCAACTTCAGTCACGTTGCCTTCAGCGTCCGTTACATTAAACGTTGCAATTTTATTGGGCCCATCCACATGGATCAGATTCGAATTGAATTCGAGCTTCGCACCGTACTTCTCAACATAGGAATTTAAGACCGGAACAAAGTCAGCGACTCCAAAGAGGACAGCGCCTGCATTTCTGAATTGGATGTCTATCGCGTTTAAGCATCCCTGTTCGCGCCAATAATCGGCGGCTAGATACAGCGCTTTTTGAGGAGCGCCAGCGCATTTGATTGGCATCGGTGGTTGCGTGAAGATCGCTTTTCCTGATTTCAGGTTTTTAATGCACTCCCAAGAATACGGAGCTAAATCATAGCGATAGTTGCAAGACACGCCATTCTGTCCAAGAGTGTCTTGCAGCCCAGGCACTGCGTCATAGTCAACTTTTAATCCAGGTGCGACGATCAACACTTTGTAGGTCACGTCATCGCCATTGGCGAGCGTAATAAAATCACTGTCTGGATGGAATTCTGTGACTGCTTCTTGAACCCATGAGACCTTTTTTGGAATCACTGAGTCCATTGACCGCACAGTTTTTTCTTGAGGCATAATGCCACTGCCGACAAGGGTCCAACCAGGTTGGTAGTAGTGCTCATCTGCAGGATCAAAAACACTGATCGAGAGTTTGGGGTTTTGTTTCAACAGAGACGCTGCAGCGGCTAGCCCACCAGCTCCAGCTCCAACAACTGCGATATCGACTTGCATGACTTTGGCCCTCTACGTGGTTTTATTGTGTCAGTCTGCGCGTGATTTATGACAAACGATGTGCGATGTCGACGATACTTAAACCAGCGTTGTCGACTGTCTCAACGAGTGTATTCACGTCTTGCTTTCCAGCCTCTGAGAGCGCCCACAATTTGGCGCAACGCGCACCAGAGCGGCAGTAGGTCAGGACAGGTGCAGGGACTTCGGAGAGCAAAGCTGCATGCTGCTCAACATCAGAGTCTGTAATGTTCGCGCCATTGACTGGCAGATAACGGAATTCAAGACCCAGTGCATTCGCCTTTTGTGCCATTGCATCGGCTTCGGCGTGCGGTTCCCCTTCTTCATCTGGCCGATTACAAATCACGGCTTTGAAACCAGCTTCTTTGACTGCGTCCAAATCATCGAGTGTGAGTTGGTCAGCAACAGAGAGATCAGTGGTCAATTCACGAATTATCATGGTGCCTCCTTAGACGGCATCGAGCGGGATTTTAAGATAGCGTACGCCATTATCCTCTGCCGGAGGTAGTTCTCCTGCCCGCATATTGACTTGAACTGATGGCAAGATGAGTGTCGGCATGTTGAGCGTCTTATCTTTCGATGAACGCATCGCTACGAACTCGTCTTCTGAAATTCCATCATGGACGTGCAAATTTGATGCTTTTTGCTCGCCAACAGTTGTTTCGTACTTCATTTCACGACCATTCGGCATGTAGTCATGACACATAAACATGCGAGTTTCTGGTGGAAATGCCAGCAGTTTCTGGATGCTTTGATAAAGAATGCGCGCATCGCCGCCTGGGAAATCACAACGTGCTGTCCCAAAATCCGGCATAAACATGGTGTCGCCAACAAACAGGGCGTCGCCGACATGATAAGTCATGCATGCGGGAGTGTGGCCTGGGGTGTGCATCGCTGTGGCAGTCAATTCTCCAATTGAAAATGTGTCGCCATCTGTAAACAAATGATCAAACTGAGATCCGTCACGACGAAACTCAGGTTCAGCGTTGAACAGATTACCGAAGATGTTTTGGACATCGGTGATGTGAGCTCCGATGCCAATTTTGCCACCGAGTTTATTGTGTAGATAAGGAGCGGCTGATAGATGGTCTGCGTGGACATGTGTTTCCAAGATCCACTCGACCGCGAGGCCTTCAGCTTCAATCATCGCGATCACTTGATCTGCACTTTCTGTTTTCGTTCGACCGCTAGCTGCTTCATAATCAAGCACCGAGTCGACGATGGCGCAGGATGAAGAGTTTGGATCTTTGACGATATAAGTCAGAGTCCAGGTGGCCGGGTCAAAAAAAGCACGAACGTCAGGTTTCATCTCGATCTCCTTGCTCTTAGAGCATTTGGTTATAAGCTTATATCAAGCAGTGCAGATATTCGATAGTATTCGCTACGGTTTAACATTGAGGTGTATCAACTATGACTGAATTTACTCCGATTCTCTCTCTATCGGGAGGGGTTTTGATCGGATTATCGGCGGCGGCGGCATTTGTTCTGTTCGGACGGATCATTGGGATGACCGGAATTTTAGCCCGTACGCTTGATTTTGATTTTGGTGAAGGCTCCTGGCGGCCATTTTTCTTGATTGGTTTGGTCGTAACGCCCTTGGTGCTTTCGATGATCGCGCCATCACCGCATGGATTTGAGCCAATGGGTCTGGTTCCAATGATTATTGGTGGATTTTTGGTTGGCTATGGTTCACGTGTTGGTTCAGGTTGTACCAGTGGCCATGGTATTTGCGGGATCTCAAGGCTGTCCAAGCGATCAATTGCGGCAACCTGCACATTCATGACAACTGCAGTCATCACAGTCTTTGTCATCCGTCATGTTCTTGGAGGTGCGCTATGACTCAAATCATTGCACTAGTAATCGGCGCTTTGTTCGGTGGTGGTTTGTATCTTGCAGGAATGACTAACCCATCAAAAATTGTCAACTTCTTGGATATTGCAGGATCTTGGGATCCCAGTTTGATTTTTGTGATGGGCGGAGGAATTCCAGTTGCGGCGATCGGTTTCTTGATGCTTAAAAAGCGTGAAAAACCGATGATATTTGATGATATCCAAGTCCCGAGCTACGGGGTGATTGATAAACCATTAATTATCGGCAGTGGGATTTTTGGAATTGGCTGGGGTGTTTCGGGTCTTTGCCCGGGTCCTGCATTCGCATCTGTCTTGATGGAGCCTGCTGTAATCATTCCTTATTTGATCGCTTTAGTTATCGGTAGTCTTGCTTACGAACGAATCCACCGGTAGCGTTTGATTTTTCCAACGACTCAAAGGGTTCTTCATTGGCGCTTGAATCTACCGAAGCTTTCGAACGGCTTCCAGTAAAAACCTATACAGAAAAGGCGTACCTCGATTACTCGATGTACGTCATTCTGGATCGAGCTCTTCCGCATATCGGAGACGGATTAAAACCAGTGCAGCGGCGTATTGTGTACGCGATGAGCGAACTGGGTCTGTCCGCTCAATCCAAGCACAAGAAATCGGCAAGGACGGTTGGTGATGTGCTCGGTAAGTTTCACCCGCATGGTGACTCAGCATGTTATGAAGCGATGGTGTTGCTTGCACAGCCGTTTTCGACGCGCTATCCGCTCGTTGACGGTCAAGGTAACTGGGGTAGTCCAGATGACCCGAAAAGCTTCGCAGCGATGCGCTACACCGAGGCGCGCCTTACACCCATAGCGAAGATGCTGTTGGATGAATTGGGTCATGGCACTGTTGATTGGCAGCCCAACTTTGATGGAACGCTAAAAGAGCCAAAATTACTTCCCGCTCGGGTGCCATCGATCCTTCTCAATGGAACGACGGGTATTGCGGTGGGTATGGCGACTGACATACCGCCACACAATCTACGTGAAGTGGTCAATGCTGCCGTTCATTTATTGGATGACCCCGAGGCCTCTGTCGGCGATTTGATGCGGTTTATTCCAGGGCCAGACTATCCAACGACTGCCGAAATTATCTCGCCTCATGCAGATCTGGCGAAGGTTTATGAAACCGGCAACGGATCGATCCGGATGCGAGCGACTTATGTGTCTGAAGATGGCGACATCGTCATTAATGCGCTTCCGCACCAGGCTTCGCCAGCAAGGATTCTTGAACAAATCGCTGCACAAATGCAGGCCAAGAAATTACCAATGATTGTTGATTTGCGTGACGAGTCTGATCATGAGAATCCAATCCGCTTGGTATTAACGCCCAGATCAAATCGTGTGAACGCTGAAGAAGTAATGACGCACTTGTTTGCAACGACGGATCTCGAAAAAACATATCGCGTGAATTTGAACATGATCGGCGTTGATGGTCGTCCACAGGTGAAATCACTGCGCGCGATTTTGAGTGAATGGCTGGATTGGCGTCGCCAGACTGTGACTCGCCGATTAACGCATCGTCTCGACCAGGTGATGGACCGTCTACATGTTTTAGAAGGGTATTTGGTCGCTTATCTGAATATTGATGAAGTGATTCGGATCATTCGTGAAGAAGACGAGCCGAAAATCGAATTGATGGAGCGTTTTGGGCTGAGTGAAGTTCAAGCGAATGCCATCCTTGATTTGCGTTTGCGCCACTTAGCGAAACTTGAAGAAGTTAAAATTCAAGCCGAGCAAAAAGAACTTGAGAAAGAGCGCAAGTATCTTGAAGGCGTGCTTGGTTCGCGCACGAAAATGACTCAGCTGATGCGCGATGAGCTAACCAAGGATGCGGAGACTTATGGTGACGAGCGTCGGTCGCCGATTGTTGTTAGGCAGGAAGCGCGCGCTCTTCGAGAAGATCAGTTGGTCGCATCCGAGCCTGTGACGGTCGTCTTGAGCGACAACGGTTGGATTCGGTCTGCAAAAGGCCATGACATTGATCCTGAGGCGCTCGCATATAAATCGGGTGATCAGTTCCTTGTATCCGCGCAGGGTCGTTCGAACCAACCATTGGTTGCATTTGATACGACGGGACGTGCGTATTCAGTGCAAACCCATACGCTGCCTTCAGCGAGGAGTCAGGGAGAGCCGTTGTCAGGTCGGATTGACCTAGCGCCCGGTGCCAAAGTGACCCAGCTCGCATTGGCTGATGAATCTACAAAATGGGTTTTGGCAACTGATCACGGCTATGGATTCATTTGTAAGCATGGCGATTTGCTCGGGCGAAATAAGGCGGGCAAGTCTGTCGTAAATTTGGGTGATGCCAAGCTGTTACCGCCCTCTGTTATGGGAGATGCGGAGCTATCGCGTATTGCAGTCGCAGTATCGAGTGGGCATCTACTCGTGTTTGAAGCGCATGAACTCCCCGAGCTTGCCAAAGGTAAAGGCAATAAATTGGTCCAAATACCGCCTGCATTGCTTAAAGAGGGGCATCGCGTGACCGCGATCACCGTTCTACCGCCTCTTCGATCACTGCGTGTCATCGCAGGTAAGAGACATGTCACTTTGTCCCCATCGGATCTTGAGAATTTCGTCGGCGAGCGTGCGCGTCGAGGGAAACTTCTGCCGCGAGGATTCCAGCGTGTGGATAAGCTTGAGGCGGAATCGTGAGGCTTCTCTGGTTTGTCAGTGAAGCCAGTCACATCGAAGCACTTGAAACGGTACTCCAGGAAGCGAATCTAGCGGGTGAGCAGCGACTTCTCCGTAGCCCGGGAGATCTTTTGGTTCCAGCAACCTGTGACTGTATTGAGTTGCATCTTGATACAGTGGATGAAGAGCTTCTCTCGGCACGAGCTGAACTCGTCAAAACAGATTATTTGTTCGTTCGTGAAGAGCGGCCGAAACTCGCGCTGTTCGATATGGACTCAACACTGATCCAGCAAGAGGTCATCGATCAGTTGGCGACTGCTTTTGGGTTAGGCGAGCAGGTTTCAGCAATCACTGAGCGTGCGATGCGCGGTGAGCTCGACTTCATAGAGAGCTTTACAGAGCGTCTTGGGTTGCTGCGTGGGCTTGCTGAATCGAAGCTCGACGCCGTGTATCAGAACCTCACCCTGATGCCTGGTGCAGATATTTTGACGGCTAACCTATCGAGCGCTGGTGTTCGGTTAGGTATCGTGTCTGGCGGCTTCTCTTACTTCGCCGATCAAATTGGCGATCGTTTGGGAATGGATTTTGTTTTATCCAACACCCTTGAGTGTCAACACGGTGAAGTGACTGGTCGCGTTGTTCCACCCATCATTGATGGTTCGATGAAGTTGCAAACACTCGAGAGTGAAGCGCGCGTACTGGGTATTACTTTGGGTGAGACGATGGCCGTTGGCGATGGAGCTAACGATATACCCATGCTCACTGCGTCTGGAATCGGTGTTGCACACCATGCGAAACCTAAGGTGCGTGATGAGGCGAACCATTGTCTCAATTACCATGATCTGAGCGCACTGTCTTATCTGGTTAAATTCTGATTGCCAGATGCGTCTTGCGGTGAGTATTGGTAAACTCGCCGCCTCTTTAAATGTTTCTAGGGACGGAGTGTGACGCGACCCAGTTGGATATTGCCCGACGGTATGGAGGAATGCCTCCCGGACGAGGCGTGGGCGATCGAAGACGGTCGTCGCCAGTGCCTGGACCTGTTCCGTAAGGCCGATTTTGGTCTCATCATGCCTCCGATGGTCGAGTACTTAGATGGTCTGACAAGTGGTGTTGGGCAGGACTTGTCTGATCAGATCATGGTCATCACTGATCGCGTATCCGGCCGACTCATGGGTATCCGTCCAGACATGACCCCTCAAGCTGCGCGTATCGATGCGCATGCGCTGAATGAGCCCGGCACAACGCGCCTATGCTATTGTGGAAGCGTCCTTCGAGCGGTTGCTTCCGGTGGTGATTCAAGCCGCTCTCCGCTGCAGCTAGGAGCAGAAATTTTCGGTAATCCTGAGTTGTCAGCTGATATCGAGGTGGTACAGCTCGCGCTTGATACTGTGCGGTTGTTTACTGACGAGCCGTTGATGATCGATTTTGGCCACGCGGGTGCTCTGAAGTCCGTGCTTGTTAAGCAATCTGCAGCGTTCCAAGCCAAGGCGCTAGATGCGCTAGCACGTAAAGATTTGGATGCGCTGGCAACGCTTGAGCAGATTGTTCCTGAAATCTCGGTGTTTAGCGATGCCTACGGGGAGCTGGACGCAGTCATGCAGCGGAGTCAATCTGTGGAGCTATTGAAACAAGCATGCGCAGATATCGCTCAAGTTCAACAAGGGCTCAATACCCAGCAGGTATCTTGGTACTGCGACTTGGGTGAAACGCATGGGTTCAATTATCACACCGGTCTTGTGTTCGGTATTTACTCACTGAAACGAGATCAATTACTGGTTCGGGGTGGTCGCTATGATCACGTCGGAGAATCATTTGGTAGAGCGCGAGCTGCAACAGGTTTTAGCGCCGATTTGAAAACACTGGTTCGCCTCGCGAACTGAGTTAGGTTCATTACATATGCATCAGAGTTTAGTCATTCTCGGTAGCCAATGGGGCGACGAGGGTAAAGGGAAGATTGTCGACCTCCTGACAGAAAAAGTTGATTACGTTATCCGCTATCAAGGTGGTCACAATGCCGGCCATACTCTGGTGGTTAATGGTCAGAAGACGGCTTTGCATTTGATTCCGTCAGGGATTTTGCGGCCGCATGTTCGTTGCGTGATTGGCAATGGCGTGGTGTTGTCGCCAGAAGCACTCGTCAAAGAAATTAAGATGCTCGAAGAGCGTGGCCACTCTGTGGTTGATCGTTTACATGTCTCAACTAACTGCCCGCTGATCATGCGAGTACATGTGGCATTAGACCAGGCGCGCGAGGCAGCACGTGGTGATGCAAAGATCGGAACAACTGGACGTGGTATCGGTCCAGCATATGAAGACAAAGTATCACGCCGAGGTCTGCGTGTAGCTGATGCGATGGATCCTGTGCGGTTTGCGGAAAAAGTGCGTGAACTCATGGAGTATCACAACTTCATTTTAACCAATCTGTACAAAGCTCAGCCTGTCGATGTTGATGCAATGATCGAAGAGACTTTGGATGCAGTGAATTACTTTAAATCTGCTATCTGTGACACTGTCGATCTTGTTCATCGGAGCCGCCGTGCGGGCAAGATCATGCTATTTGAAGGAGCTCAAGGTAGCCTCCTTGATATTGATCATGGGACTTATCCATTCGTGACGAGCTCGAATACAACCGCTGGCGGCGTCGCGACCGGGTCGGGTCTTGGGCCGCGTTACATCGATGCAATTTTAGGAATTACGAAAGCCTACGCAACGCGTGTTGGTTCAGGTCCGATGCCGACTGAGCTTTTCGATTCTGTTGGTGAGCATTTGGCTGTTAAAGGACAAGAAGTTGGAACGACCACTGGCCGTGGTCGTCGCTGCGGTTGGTTTGATGCAGTTGCTGTTCGACATGCCATTGAAGTGAACTCAATCAGTGGTATTTGTCTCACCAAGCTTGATGTTCTCGATGGTCTGGACGAAGTCAAAATGTGTGTTGCTTACGAGCTTCCAAACGGCAAAGTGGTGGATTATTTGCCAAGCGGCGATGATTTCTGTGAGGCCAAGCCAATCTACGAGACTATGCCTGGTTGGAGCGAAACAACTTTTGGCACAACCTCGCTTGACGAAATGCCTCAGGCCGCGAAAGAATATGTCAATCGGTTGGGTGAGTTGGTCGGTGCGCCGATAGATATCGTCAGCACTGGCCCTGACCGCGAACAAACGATCGTGATTTCTACGCCTTTTGGTGTAGACTAGTGTGCAAGGGCAGCACAGGCTGCCTTCTATAAACAACAAAAACGCATACATAGACCGTCGTGGGCAGAAATGCCCAAACTTAGGGACCGAAGAGGATGATTGGTCCCACGACCGTCCGGTATCGGGAGGTAACTATGTCAAAAGGGCACTCGCTACAAGACCCTTTCTTAAATATTTTGCGCAAGGAACGCGTTCCCGTTTCGATCTTCTTGGTCAACGGAATCAAGCTCCAGGGTCAAATCGAATCATTTGATCAATTCGTCGTTCTTCTCAAGAACACAGTTAGCCAAATGGTCTACAAGCATGCGATCTCGACTGTTGTCCCTGCTCGCAATGTGAAGATCCCTGCTACTGGTATGGAAGACGAAGACGGCGACGATCGATACGATCTCGATAGCTAAAAAAGACTAACCATTGCAATAGGGTGCAGGGTCGACTAGACTCCCGCGCCCTACTGTCTGTCTAACAGATGGTCTCCTTGCCATTCGGATGGGCCGAATGGTGAAACCCGTAAGGAGTCACAATGAACCATTACGAAATCGTTTTGCTGTTCCATCCGGATCAGTCAGAGCAGGTTCCAGCCATGATGGAACGGTACACAAACGCCGTGACTGAAGGCGGTGGATCTGTCCATCGCTTTGAAGATTGGGGTCGTCGCCAGTTGGCTTATCCGATCAATGATCTGCACAAAGCACACTATATTCTTTGGAATATCGAATGTTCTGTTGAAGTTCTCGATGAACTGACAACAACCTTCCGTTTTAACGATGCTGTGTTACGTAACATGGTTATCAAGCGGAAAGACGCTGTCACAGAAATCTCTCCAATCAAAGCTGCTGAAAGCCGTCAGGATCGTGACCGCTCAGAGCGTCGCCGCGATCGCGATGCCGAGCAATCAGAAGATGCAGACGTTGAAGACGCAGAAGCTAGCGACATCGATGATGTTGTTGATGCTGAAGAAGCAACTGAAGAGTAAGGAAGAGAGATATGTCACGTTTTTTCCGTCGTCGTAAATTCTGTCGTTTCTCGGCTGAGAATGTCACAGAAATTGACTACAAGGATCTGGATACACTGAAGCAGTACGTTACCGAGACTGGTAAAATCGTACCTTCACGTATCACTGGAACAAGTGCAAAGTACCAGCGTCAGCTCGCTACTGCGATTAAGCGCGCGCGTTATTTGGCATTGCTTCCGTATACGGATTCGCACGATATCTAATTAACAGGGGATCCCATGGCACGGCTGGCGCACTATTTAATGGCGTCTGAGTGGCGAGCAGCATTGATTGCGTCATTGCTGTTGTTTTTACCGCTACTGTCATGGGCGGGTGCTTCGGTCGTTGCGTTATACGCACTCCGTCGAGGCCTCGATAAGTCTCTGATGGTGACCGTGGTCCCAATGCTTGTCGCATCGGTGATGGCATTTGGATTCGGTGACTCAGCCATGTTACTGGTATTGGTGATTACGGTTGTTTTGGCGGCTGTACTTCACCGGACACTAAGCTGGCTTGCAGTTCTCATGGTAGGGCTGGGTTTATCGCTAGTTTTAGTGTTTTTAGTTGGCGCGCTCTATGAAGAGACGCTGAAGGGCTTGGTTGTAGCGATCAAAGAAGTGGTCGCTCCACCGGCGCAACTCACCGCTCTTGGAGTGGATGGGGCCACAGTGGATGCATGGATGGCATCGCTCTCTGTTGGCGCACTGAGTTTTGTGCACATGGTCAGTGCCTTATTTGCACTGACATTTGCGCGAGCTTTGCAGGCTCAAGCTTACAATCCTGGTGGATTTAAAGCCGAGTTTGAGGCGGTCATGTTGCCGCCAGTGTTTGCAGTTGGGTGTCTGGTCCTGGCAGCCACGGGTTTTTTGATCGATCCGTGGATGCTCCGGTTTTCTCCGGTTGGTGCGCTGCCTTTGATGTTTGCCGGTATTGCATTGGTGCATGGGCTGACGAGCATGAGGGAGTCGAAAGGACTCATCATCATGTTCTACACAGCATTGGTATTTTTTACGCCATACCTCTTATTGTTGTTGGCGTTATTGGCGGTCATTGACGCGTATGTGGATTTTCGGACACGTGCTCGTCAAGAACCTCCAGAAGATGAGGATGAATAAATGGAAGTAATTCTGCTTGAGAAAGTCGGTAAGCTTGGTGCTCTTGGTGACCGAGTCACTGTGAAAGGCGGTTACGCTCGTAACTTCCTGCTCCCACAGGGCCGCGCCGTATTGGCAAACGAAGCAAACATTGCCGAGTTTGAAACACGCCGTGCAGAGCTTGAGAAAGCTGCGCAAGAGCAATTGGATGCAGCGGCAGCGCGCGCTGAAAGCTTGAACGGCAAAACAGTAGCGATCACAGCAAAAGCCGGTGATGAAGGTAAGCTGTTCGGTTCTATCGGTACTCGCGATATCGCTGAAGCTGCTGAGGCAGCTGGTTTGTCATTGGATAAGAGTGAAGTTCGTCTTCCTGAAGGTCCTCTGCGCACAACTGGTGAGCACGAAGTGCAGTGTCAGGTTCACGCTGAAGTGTTTGCAACAATCACAGTTGCCATCACTGGAGAGTAATTCATGGCGTCGTTCTCAACTAACGAGTTCAAATCGGGCCTGAAAGTATTGATTGATGGCGACCCTTGCACGATCGTTGAAAACGAGTTCGTGAAGCCAGGAAAAGGTCAGGCGTTTAACCGCGTTAAGATCAAAAACCTGAAAACGGGTCGTGTCGTCGAAAAGACTTTTAAGTCAGGAGACTCAGTTGAGGCGGCTGATGTGATCGATCTCGACATGGAATTTTTATATGCCGATGGCGAGTTCTACCACTTCATGATGACCGATGGCTCATTTGAGCAGCACGCAGCCGATGCAAAAGCTGTCGGTGATGCGTCTAAGTGGCTCAAAGAGCAAGAGACTTATATCATCACGCTATTTAACGGCGCGCCTTTGGCGGTGACACCTCCGAATCACATCGAGTTGGAAGTTGTTGAAACAGATCCTGGCCTTAAGGGTGATACAGCGCAAGGTGGTTCGAAGCCTGCGACTCTATCAACAGGCGCTGTCGTGAACGTGCCACTCTTCATCGAAATCGGTGAAGTGCTCCGTGTTGATACACGGACTGGCGATTACGTCTCTCGCGCTACGAAAAAATGATGGGTCGGCCAACGGCCACAAAGACCATTCTCGAAGCCCGCGCCAGTTTACTGTCCGGGCTTCGTTCGTTTTTCGAGGCAAGACAATCGCTCGAAGTCGATGTCCCCGCGATTGCCAAAGCCCCAGCATCTGATCCGTGGCTTGATAGTTTTACGGTCAACGACCCAGCGGGATTGCACGTTGGCTATTTGCTCACCTCCCCAGAGACTTATCTCAAACGTCTGCTATCGGAGTACCAATGCCCCATGCATGCGATTGGCAAAGCCTATCGCGCTAACGAAGAGGGATCTGAGCACGCGATTGAGTTTACGATGCTCGAATGGTACCGGCCAACAGCCATTCGTCCCTTTCAGACGATGGTGTCTGAAATCCAAGATTTGATCGAAACACTGACAGAATGTGGTCGGCCCGAGGTGATCTCTTATAGAGACGTTTTTGAGGCAACTTACGGGCTGAATCCGCACCAGGTCGAGGCAATGGATTTAGTTGGTTTCGCGAGTGATCTGCTCGGCCCCAAGGCGGCCGCTTCACTCGACTTGGATAGTCTTCTCAATGTGCTTTTTGCAACTGAGATTGAGCCACATCTGGCCAACCATATTGTGATTGATTTTCCCGCGATTCAATCAGCACTCGCTCGTATTGAATCGGATGGTGCAGACACAGTTGCAAAGCGTGCCGAGCTATATATTTCAGGCAGTGAGATCGCTAATGGTTACCACGAGCTGACAGACCCGATTGAGCAATCAGCTCGATTTGACGAGGACAACCGACGCCGCGAGTTATTGCATCGACCGGCTGTGCCGAAAGACGATGCCTTAATTGATGCATTGACGTCTGGTTTACCAGAGAGCTACGGTGTTGCCCTAGGTGTTGATCGACTTCTCAAGGTGATGACACAGTCAAAAACCCTCTCAGAGTGCATGACGTTTACAGGACATTTATGAAAGACGCGTTGAATTTAATTTGGATTGATTTGGAAATGACAGGGCTCTCACCTGAAAACGACCGAATCATCGAAATCGCGACCGTTGTCACCGATAAAGATTTGAATGTCCTTGGTGAGGGTCCTGTGTATGCAATCAGTCAGCCGCAAGCAATGCTCGATGGCATGGATGAGTGGAATACGCGGCAGCATGGTAAGTCAGGGCTTACGGAGCGTGTACAGAAATCGAGCGTGACAGAAGAGGAGGCGGAGACAAAGACTATTGAGTTTTTGAGTGAGTTTCTAGACCCACGGCAGTCTCCGATGTGTGGCAATTCAATCTGTCAGGACCGACGTTTTTTGGCGCGATACATGCCCACGCTCGAAGCGTTCTTTCACTACCGCAATCTCGATGTTTCGACGCTCAAAGAGCTCGCCCGACGGTGGAATCCAAAAGCATCCGAAGGCCTTGTGAAATCAGGACAGCATCTGGCACTTGCTGATATCCATGAGTCGATTGATGAACTTAAGCATTACCGGACTCATTTTCTGAAGCTCGACTCATGAGGCGAGATACGGCCCAATCGATATGTTCGTCGAGTACTGCGCCCTGATTGCCACGTTTGAGCCTTAAAATCTCAATGGTTTGGGCGATATGACTCACGCTATTGCCAAGCCCAATGGCAATATTTTCGAGAAATTTTACATAGCCCGCACGCCGTAGCGGACTTCCCTCCGTTTTCGAGAGAAACTCTTTTTCGTCCCACTGAAACAAATCAATCAGCGGTTGGTTATCGAGAGCATGCCTTGGAGCGAACGCCGGATCTCCGACGGATGCGTACCGGTTCCATGGGCAAACCAACTGACAGTCATCGCACCCAAAGACCCGATTGCCCATCGGAGCTCTTAATTCTTCGGGGATGGGTCCTTTGTGCTCAATCGTTAGGTAGCTAATACACCGTGTTGCATCGAGCTGGTAAGGCTTAGGGAACGCATTTGTTGGGCATATATCGAGGCAGGCAGTACAGGATCCACACCGAGATTGCTCAATTTCTTGGGTGAGCGGTAATGGGCAGTCCGTGAGTAGCTCCCCTAAAAAAAACCAACTTCCTGCGCTGCGTGACAACAAAAGTGTGTGTTTTCCAATCCACCCGAGCCCAGCCTTTTCAGCTAAGTGCTTTTCGAGAATAGGTGCTGAATCTGAAAACACCCGAAAACCATGAGGCTGGATTTCATCAGCGAACCAGTCACCGAGGTGCTTTAAGCGTTTACGCATGAGTTTGTGGTAATCGCGACCTAACGCGTAGCGTGAAATGTACGCCTTATCTGGATCATTCAAAATATCGATGCAGTCAGTATTTTCAGGCAGATAGTCGAGTCTGACGGAAATAATCCGCTGGGTCCCTTCAACCAGGCGTGTAGGGTCTTTTCTGAGATCCAAATGGCGTTCGAACCATTCCATGGATCCGTGAAATCCAGACTCTAGCCATGCCTCTAAAAAAGGGACGTGCTGGGAGACATCGGGATCAGTGATTCCGATAGCGGTGAAGCCAAGCTCGCGCGCTTTAGCCTCAAGCTTTGCGAGAACTTCATCAGATTGGTGCCAAGATCCGTCCATGACCGGTACACTACCAGAGTAATCGCCAACCGGAATCCTCGATGCGCATAGAATTAATCGATGAGTCGATGACTAGAAAGCTTGGCAAGGCTCTGGCTAAGAGTTGCCCAAAAGCTCCGTTTCTTGTCACCCTGACCGGAAACCTGGGAGCTGGCAAGAGTCATTTGGCGCGCGCTTTTCTTAAGAAGCTCGGTGTGACTGATGCGATTCCTTCACCGACCTATACCCTGTGTGAAACGTATCCAATCAGCAAAAAACTGATCGTTTCTCATATGGACTTGTATCGTTTGGAAGATCCTGAAGAACTCGAATTGATGGGTTTTCGCGATATGTTGGATGGTCAGGGATTACTCATTGAGTGGCCTGAACGAGCGGGTCCTTTGCTGCCAGTACCCGACTTAGATGTTCATTTAATATGGCATGAGGAAGGCAGAATGTGTGCTCTGTCGGCAAAATCCGAAAAAGGGGAGCAATGGTTGTCTGAGTTAAAGGTTCCTAAAGCCGAATGATTCGATTATTGACCGCACTTTCTGCTTTTCTATTTGTTTTGTCAGCGCATGCGATTGATTTGAAATCTGTGCGGTCGTCAGCTGATCAGGACAGTTCTCGTGTAGTACTTGAGTTATCCGGTAAGCCGAAGTTCTCTCATTTCAATTTAAATAATCCGAGTCGCTTAGTTCTCGATATCAATAATTTGAGCACGAAAACCCTTCAGTCTTTGGATTCAATTGATGACTCTCGAATCAAGCGTGTACGTAGTTCGGCACGCGGCAACGGTAGTCGTTTGGTGTTCGATTTAAGCGGAGACTATCGATCGAACGTTTTTGCATTGGACCCGAAAGGGCGTTATCCCGATCGCTTGGTGATAGATGTTGTCGGCTACGTGGCTGGCGAAAAAGCATCAATTCGAACGGTGCCAGTCAGTGAAACTGCTGAGCCGCCGGTTGAGAAGCGTGACATCGTCGTTGCAATTGATCCAGGCCACGGGGGTAAAGATCCAGGCGCCTCGTCCTATGGGGTGGTTGAGAAGAAGGTTGTGTTACAAATTGCTAAGCGGCTCGCAAGACGATTTCAGAGCGAGCCTGGGTATCGTGCGGTGCTCACACGTGACGATGATCGCTTTATCATGCTGAAAGACCGCCCTCGGATCGCACGTGAAGCTGGTGCTGACTTCTTCGTGTCCATTCATGCTGATAGTTTTCCTAAGAACCGCAATGTCCGTGGAACCGGGGTGTATGCATTGTCCTTAAGAGGTGCAAACTCAGAGCTGTCACGCTGGCTACAGAATACAGAAAATGCAGATGATCTTGCAGGTGGTGTCGATTTGGGCGACGTCGATAATGATACGCGGCAAGTCTTGTTGAATATGTCGATGGAATCGGCAATCCGGATTTCAAAGCAAGCCGGTGAAGGTGTATTAAGCGATTTGAAAGATGCAGGGCGCGTGCATAAAAAGCATCTCGGGCTCGCTAATTTTGTCGTCCTTCGAAGTCCTGATATTCCTTCGCTGTTGATTGAGACCGGTTTCTTGTCGAATCGCTCGGATGCGAAACGACTATCGAGCTCACGTGAGCAAGAAAAAATTGCTGCTGCAATTTTTGAAGGCATTAAGCGATATTTCGAAAAGAGTCCGCCTGCGAATACCTTTGTTGCTTGGCGCAAGCAAAATGCGGGCAAACGCATGACCATCGAAGTGAAACGCGGCGATACGCTTTCGGAGATTGCCGCACGGTATGGACTGTCCCTTCAAGCTTTGAAAGAACTCAATGGACTTGAGACGAATGTAATTCATCTCGGTCAAAAGCTAGAGGTCCCGGTGTCCTCGCGGTAGCATGTGATCATGAAGTCCATGCAATTTGATATTCGTAATCTGCCGTTCGCTGGAACTGTCACGCGTTGGCACTCTGTCAATTGTCACCGGTATCCATCAGTCGCTGAGCACTCATGTTTGGTCGCATTGTATGCGCGTGAAATCGCCTCGCGGGTATATCCTGATCTCCCGGCAGAGGATCAGGTACTCCTCTATGAGCTTGCGTTGATGCATGATTTATCAGAGGTTGTCACCGGGGATATGCCGTCTCCAATTAAACGGCAATTAAAGAATGTCTTTCCGCCAGGTGAGTCACCGATTGATAAGCTTGAAGCGTCGATTTGTCCAGATGCTGCGTCTCGTGAGCATCGGGCAAAAACTGAGCGTCCTCACATTTATTTTTGCATGAAGCTATCAGACATCCTGGATGCGATGGTGGTGATTAAGCAGGAAGGGAAGGGGCCTGTCGCAAAGCTCATCGAAGAAGAGCGTACGGAGGCTTTTGAGGCGCTTCTTGAGAATGCGCAAGCTGAATGCCCCGAGGGGCAGTGGTCGCGCGCTCATGAAGTTCGAGAGGCAGTCATGAGTCTCACACACGTGCAAATTGATGAAATCTAATTCATCCATTCATATCCTCTCCCCGCGTCTTGCAAACCAGATTGCTGCAGGTGAGGTTGTTGAGCGACCAGCCAGTGTTGTTAAAGAGTTGGTTGAGAATGCGCTGGATGCTGGGTCCACACAAATTGATATCGATTGTGAAGCGGGCGGTATCGGTAGGATAAGAATTCGAGATAACGGATCAGGCATTCGCTCCGGTGAACTACCACTCGCATTGTCACGACATGCAACCAGTAAGATCTTCGATCTTGATGATCTTGAGGCTGTCAGCACGCTTGGTTTTCGGGGTGAGGCGTTGGCTTCCATTGCGTCGGTTTCACGGTTAGATCTTATTTCGGCCGTCGAGGGTGAGACAGGCTCTAAGGTGTCTGTTGAGGGGCGAGATATGGCTCCCTCAATTGAAGCATCTGCCCATCCGAAGGGAACGACAGTCGATGTGCGCGATTTGTTTTTTAATACCCCTGCTCGTCGCAAATTCCTAAAGACCGAAAAAACAGAATTTGGCCATATCGATACCGTGGTGAGTCGGCAAGCGCTCAGCCGATTTGATGTTGGGTTTCGTCTTGTACACCAAGGCCGGGTGACGCGTCAGCTGCCGCCGGCACTGAGTGAAAGCGCACAATCCGAACGTGTGGCTAATTTATTGGGTCGCGGTTTCATGGATGCTGCATTACCTGTCGACGCCAGTGCCATTGGCTTGTCGCTCAAAGGGTGGGCGTGTCGAGCCACCTTCAATCGGGCTCAGGCTGATTGCCAGTATGTGTTTGTTAACGGTCGAATTGTTCGAGATAAACTTGTGTCGCATGCATTGAGACAGGCGTATCGAGATGTCTTATTTCACGGTCGGCACCCATGCTATTTACTCTATCTCGAACTTGACCCTGCGCAGGTGGATGTGAATGTCCATCCGACCAAGCATGAGGTGCGTTTCAGAGATTCTCGTCTGATCTATGATTTTTTACTTCGCTCAGTTGCAAAAGTGTTGGCAGACGATCGACCTGATCAGGTACTTGACCAAGGGGCATCCTTGCAACCTGGTTCATCAGATCAATACTCTGACTCTGGGCAATATCAGGCGGGGATGCACTTCAGGGATCATGCGCCGCGCTCTGATGGGTTCGATGTGTTGTTACAGTTGGCTGGGTCGGCGGAGTCGATCATATCGAGTGAGCCAGTGGAAGAGCACGATATCCCACCGATGGGTTATGCAGTCGCACAATTACATGGTGTGTACATTCTGTCTCAGACCCGCGATGGGATGATTATTGTTGATATGCACGCTGCTCATGAGCGGATTACATATGAAGCATTGAAACAGGCGCTGGATGATCGTGGATTGGTAAGTCAGCCATTACTCATCCCAGTGACCATGCATGTGAGTCAACGAGAGGCCTCGCTCGTAGAAGAGGCTCGTGATTTGTTTGAGCAGTTTGGCTTGGGCGTTCAACGTGTTGGTCCGGAAACTATTCGGATTGAATATGTTCCTGCAATTCTGAGGCGGGCAAGCCATGAAGATTTGGTACGCGATGTATTAAGTGATCTAGCAGAGGTTGGAACAAGCGACCGTATTGTTGAAGCGCGGGATAACCTTCTTGCCACAATGGCGTGCCATGGTTCTGTAAGAGCCAATCGACAACTGACGTTATCTGAGATGAATGCGTTGTTAAGAGATATTGAGCGAACAGAGCGTTCAGGCCAGTGCAACCATGGCCGCCCTACATGGACGGCCTTGACGATGCATGATTTAGATCGGTTGTTCTTGCGAGGGCGTTAGTTGCCTGTCGCAAGAATTCGAATCACACCCTTCGGCTTCGAGTTGACGTTTTGAACCAACGAAGTGGGCTGACTATACAGCGTCGTTTCAGACCCAAAGGTATCGACGACGACCGCACGAACCCTGATGAGGCTACCGACATGAGCTTGTGCAAGCGTCATGCTGTTACCGTAGACGTCCGGAATTGACACCCAAGAACGACCGTTATCTGACATCTCCCATGTCGAGCGAACGTTCGCGATACCGTCATCATCCGATAGGTTTGATGTGTCGATCTGTAAGCGCTGTCCTTTTCTGGATTGGCCTACAACCATGACTTCACCTTCAACTGGATCGTCGATGTTCTGAACCATGTTCGTTGCAGGGGTCACCAACGTCTCGTTCGTACCGAAACCGTCGACATATGAAACGATTGCACGATAAGCAAAGCCAACTTCTGGCTGGTTAAGGCGCAGCAGAGCTGGATTTGAAGAATTCGTCTGATATGGCGTCCAACGCGCTGCATCAGAAGAGCGCTCCCATTGATAAGTGAACTGACCAACGCCGTCTTCATCCGAGATGCCAGACACGTCGATCTTAATGGTGTTGTCTTCAACTGACGATCCACTGATGATTGGAAGGCCTTGTGGTAAATCGTTTGAGTTTTGAACAGCCCCAGTCGGTGCCGTTTCGATGACTTCAAGAGTTCCTTCACCATCGACATACTGAATTACGACACGCAATGAGCGACCGACGTGGTTCTGTCGGGGTGTAAAAGACTGCGACGTCGCTCCATCAATTGTCTGCCAGCCTCCACTTGGAAGTTGTACTTGCCACTGCATAGTCAAATCACCGAGACCGTCTTCGTCATACAGATTCGATACGTCAATGACCAGTGGTTGATCTTCCATTGGACCGTTGCCGCCTGCACTACTCTGCTGTGCATCGGTTTTTACAGAATCTGTTTGCGCAGTTTGTTCTGATGTTGAAGACCTTGTGCTTGTTGAAGTCTGTGCACTCGGGTTGTTGCCAGCGGGAGCTACATTGGTTTCTGCGCCCTGCGATGACGTTGCGGGCTCGGCTACGCGCGCAGCTTCGACTTGGTCGGCTGCAATCGCCGCAGCGGCAGCAGCCCGCTCAGCTTGTTCTTTTGCGCGCTGGGTATAGTTCGCATCGGCATAAATAGCGGACGAAGCGCATCCAATCGCAATCGCTGTTACTTGAGCCGTCAGGCGCTTTAAATACATCTGTGTCCCTATGGTATAGATGGTTTTTTGGAAGAATGTACAGAACAGAGTCGGTTTGAGCAACGATTCCTGTAGTTTACAACTTGAAAACGCGAGTCTCCAACGATTTCAAATACCTGGCTAACAAACTCGGTATCTTTGTAAATTAAAAAGCATGATTGTGACGAAATGATGTCGCGGCTTGAATGTAGTTCCTGAAAACCTTTATACGGTGCGGGTTTCCGCATAGTCTGACACAGTCACAAGGTTGGGCTCACGGTGATCTGGACCGTGTACTGTTACCAAAAATGATGAGGTTATGACTGCCTCACCCAGGTTTATTAAACTTTAGTCTAATATGGAGACTTGTTTGTGAATATCGCAGTTTTGGGATCCGGGACCATTGGCCAAAGTTGGTGTGCACTTTTTCTCGCTGCAGGTCATCAGGTGGTTGCCTATGATCCGGATCCGGCTATGGAAGCGTCTATTATCAGGTTTGTTAATGCTTCGAAGTCAGCTTTGCAAAGCCTGGGCTATCAGTCTGCGGGCACTCTTGAACGCTTTCGATTCAGTCCAAGTGCTTCGGATGCAGTACAGGGTGCCGAGTTGATTCAAGAAAACGCTCCTGAAAAGATAGATGTTAAGCATCAGTTATTTTCCGAGATCGAACCCCACCTGGATCCGCGGGCTGTAATTCTTTCTTCCACATCAGGTATTACCCTTGAGGAACTTCAGGCCGGCTTGAAAGACCCAAGTCGTATCGTGATCGCGCACCCGTTCAACCCACCGCATTTAATTCCTTTGGTTGAGCTTCTTGGAAATCATGAAACCGACCCTTTGGTCATGGGGCGTGTTCGAACATTCTACGAGTCGCTTAGAAAGGTTCCGGTTGAGTTAAAGAAAAGTGTGGCCGGTCATATTGCGAATCGGATTCAGGCAGTGGTTTGGCAAGAGGCTTTGCATCTAGCCCGCGAGGGCGTCGCATCTCTAGCGGACATCGATAAAGCAATCGCTAACGGGCCAGGCATTCGGTGGTCGATTTATGGACCGAATCAGTTATTTTCACTCGCGGCTGGCGATCGGGGGCTTGAGGGATTCATTGAGCACCTAGGACCTTCATTTCAAAGTTGGTGGTCAGAGGCGGGCCGAATTGAATTTGATTCAAGGACGCTAGAGATTGTTCGCGAACACGTGGAACAGTCCGCAGGCGATCTTGAGGCTATGAAAGCGTATCGTGACGAACTGCTCTTGAAGATTCTGGAAGCAAAGAACGCTGTCTCGAAAGGAGAACCTGAAAAATAAACGAGAGTTGGCGCTAGTTTGTATGAATTCTCTTCCATACAACGCTAATCATCTCAATGATATCTTCATCGTCTTCTTTGAGCCCGAGGTCATTGGCGATTTCGTAGATTGATGCATCGGAATCTGAACTCCAGCGATCGGTGCACTCATCAAAGAGTTCAATCGCCTTCATGATGTCGTCGTCATTGAGTTTGAGATCGTATTCGAGAGCAAACTCAGCTACGTACTGACCAAACAGTTCTTCTTGCTCTTCGTTCATCGTGATTTCCAAATGATAGATAAAGACCGCAGTGTGCTGAAATGCTTAGAAGGTGACAACAGTTCATTAGTTCATTGGTGCCCAGGAGAGGACTTGAACCTCCACGGGGTTTCCCCCACTAGCACCTGAAGCTAGCGCGTCTACCAATTTCGCCACCTGGGCCGAGGTTTGCGAGGGTGCGGATCATAGTGAGGACTCTACCGCAAGTCAAGGATCGGCTAGACTATGCCAATGTCAGCGAATCCTAGACCACTCCTCGTTATTACAGGCCCAACAGGGATCGGAAAAACCGATCTCGCGATGGCGCTTGAAACTGAGTTACCTTTGCGGGTGATCAGTGCTGATTCAGTAATGGTCTACCAGCACTTGGACATAGGTTCTGCGAAACCAACGGCTGAGGAACTCGCCGAATGTCCGCATGATTTGATTGACCTCGTCCCACCCGAGCATCATTTTGATGCGGGTCAGTTTGTGGCACATGCCGAGAGTTCTATACAGAGCGCATGGGATCATGGCCAAGTGCCCTGTCTTGTTGGCGGGACGATTATGTATTTAAAGTCGTTACTAGACGGTCTAGATGCGTTACCGGCGGCAGACACAGTTATTCGAGAGCAAATTCGATCAAAAGCTGGTTCAGAAGGTTGGCCCGCGATGCACGCATGGCTTAAGGATCTTGATCCCGAGGCCGCCGCTCTGATTCACCCCAATCATTCATCGCGTATTGAACGCGCGCTTGAGGTACGACTGATTACCGGGGAATCCATTTGTTCTTTTTGGTCAGGTGATCAGGCAGACACCTCAATTGGCGGTCACGCGGTTGATTTATCCGTTCTAGCATTGGTGCCTTCTGATAGAGACCAATTGAAAGATCGCCTAAACCAGCGCTTTGACTCGATGCTAGCTCGTGGTTTTGAAGCAGAAGTATCGGCTTTGCGCCAAAGGCCCGAATTAACCCTGGAATGCCCATCGATGCGCAGCGTTGGATACCGCCAGATGTGGCACTACCTCGATGGCGATCTTTCAGAACTTGAAATGAAAGAACAGGCGAAAGCAGCGACCCGGCAGTTGGCAAAGCGACAACTTACATGGCTTCGGTCATGGCGTACTGATACAAATACATTTATTGAGGTATCCAATTCGATACCCGTTGAAAAAGGAAAGACTTGGTTGTCTGGAGTACTTGATCGTGTTCTTTGAGCGCGAAACTGGCGGTGAGCGAGCCATTATTTGCTCAGTGACTATCCGAGAGCCTTATTACATTCCCGATGTGGAGGAGTTTTTTTCGCTAGTGACTTCGGCTGGCGCTGAGGTGGTCGGCGAGCTTAATGCGCAGCGTCAAAGGCCGAGCCCAGCGAATTACATCGGCGTCGGCAAAGTTGAAGAATTGGCAGCACTTGTTGAGGCGACCGAAGCAGATTTGGTGATCTTCGATGGCCATCTGTCGCCGAGCCAGGAGCGAAACCTTGAGAAGCAACTTAAAGCCCGCGTTATCGATCGATCGGGACTGATTCTCGATATCTTTGCGAGTCGTGCGAAAACCTTCGAGGGCAAGTTGCAGGTTGAGCTCGCCCAACTCGATCACATCAGAACCCGATTAATCCGTGGCTGGACTCACCTCGAGCGGCAGAAAGGGGGTATTGGTCTACGAGGCCCCGGTGAAACGCAGCTTGAAACTGACCGACGTCTGATTGCGGTTCGCATGAATTCGCTTAAGGGTCGATTGGAAAAGGTTCGCAAAACACGAGATCAGGGCCGTCGAGCTCGGCGGAAAAATGCGATTCCAACTGTCGCCCTTGTTGGCTACACAAATGCCGGCAAGTCGACATTGTTCAATCGATTGACAGAGGCGCATATCTACGCGGCAGACCAGTTATTTGCGACACTTGATCCGACGCTTCGTAAGATTACCTTACCGGGTGGTGCGGTTACGATTTTGGCTGATACGGTCGGGTTCGTTCAGAATCTCCCCCACGCATTGGTCGATGCGTTTAGGGCGACACTCGAAGAAGCAGCCGAAGCGGATGTTTTGATGTTCGTTCAGGATGGTGCGCATCCTGATCGATTGATGCAAGAACAGGCTGTTCTTGAAGTCTTGCACGAAATCGGTGCGCATGAGGTTCCTCGAGTCGTCGTAATGAATAAAGTGGATATGCGTCCTGAGGTAACACCTGGTCGTGACGAAGCGGGTCGCGTTTGGATTTCGGCAAATAGTGGTGTAGGTCTTGAAGACTTGGGTCTCGCACTTGCCGAGGCAATCGGTCAAACACCGGAAGAGCACGACTTAATTCTGCACCCCTCTGAAGGGAGGCTTCGCGCGAAGTTGTATCAAGAGGCCGATGTACTATCGGAATCAACAACTGAACTCGGTGAAACTCAACTCAAAGTCAGAATCTCTGAGGATCGACTCACAACTTTGATGAGAGAGGTTGGTCGAAGCCCTCTTCACTGAGTATGATGCAGGGCCTTCATGGAGAAAGTATGGCAGCCGACGATACAGCACTAGAACAGTTAAAAACCCCGCCGCATTCGAGAGAGGCTGAGCAGTCTCTGCTTGGTGGTTTGTTGCTTGATGCGCAGACATGGGATCAAGTTGCTGGAATGGTAACCAAAGAAGATTTCTATCTCCCAGAACATCGGCTCATTTTTGAGGCAATGTTTAAAGTTGCCGAGCGAAATCGTCCATTGGATGTTCTCACGATTTCAGAACAACTTGATGTGATGGATGAAGCGGACAATGCCGGAGGCATTGCCTATATATCAGAATTAGCAGCAAGCGCTTCAAGCGCAAGTAATGTCACCGCCTACGCGGAAATTATTCGTGATCGCGCAGTCCTTCGGCAGTTGATCCGTGTCGCTGGTGAGATGTCTGAGAACGCAAGAAAGCCGGCGGGCCGGAGTGTTAGCGAAATTCTCGATGAAGCAGAATCGAAAGTTTTCAAAATCAGCGAAGAGCGCCCGTCTCGAGGCGGTCCTGAGGCGGTCAATCACTATTTGAAAGTTGCGCTGAAGAAGATAGATGAGCTCTATGCGTCAGACTCTGAGATTACAGGTGTTTCAACAGGATTCAAAAAACTTGATCAAATGACAGCAGGCTTGCAACAGTCTGACCTGGTCATCATCGCTGGCCGTCCTTCGATGGGTAAAACCACTTTTGCAATGTGCTTGGTTGAAGCCTGTGTAATTAAGTCAGAAAAACCAACATTGGTGTTTTCGATGGAAATGCCAGGCGAGTCGATCGTCATGCGAATGCTGTCATCACTCGGTCGGATTGATCAGACAAAGGTTCGTACGGGTAAGTTAAGTGATGAAGATTGGCCGCGGCTGACTTCAGCGTTTAGCCTGCTTAACGAGAAGCCATTGTATATCGATGACACGCCTGCACTTACGCCAACGGAGCTGAGATCTCGGGCTCGGCGTATCGCACGACAGCACCCTGAAGGTCTTGGCATGATCATGATCGATTATCTTCAGTTGATGCAGGTTGCAGGCAGCGGTGAAAACCGAGCGGGTGAAATTTCTGAAATCTCACGTTCCTTGAAAGCGCTTGCGAAAGAATTGAACTGTCCGGTGGTCGCACTGTCTCAGTTGAACCGCTCATTAGAACAACGGCCAAATAAGCGCCCGGTGATGTCTGATCTTCGTGAATCAGGCGCGATCGAACAGGATGCAGACGTGATCTGCTTTATTTACCGAGACGAGGTGTATAACGAAAATACCGAAGAAAAAGGTATTGCTGAGATCATTATCGGTAAGCAGCGTAATGGTCCTATCGGCACAGCACGCCTTGCGTTCTTGGGTCAGTACACTCGGTTTGAGGATTTAGCTGAATCCTATTACGAGGATTATCCGCATGAGTAAGTCATTGCAAGATCAGTTACTTGCTCTTGGCGTCGCTAATAAAAAGAAGGCAAAGCAAGCCAAGCATCAGCAGCGCGTGGAGTCAAAAGAGCCTAAAGGACCGGGAATTCAGGAAAGTCTCCAGGAAGCTCAACAAAAAGCACGAGACGAGAAAAAAGCGCGTGATCAGGCGTTAGCTGTTGATCGTGAAGCGAAGCGTTTAAAGGCTGAAAAGCTTGCTCAAGTGCGTGACATGGTGAAATCGAATGTCATTGATCGTGGTGCTGAGGCAGAGCGCGTTGATTTTCGCTTTCCTTACGGGAAAAAGATTAGACCGTTTCCGGTCAGCACGGATGTGAGAGATCGATTGGCGCGCGGAATGATTGGTCTGATTGAATTGGATGGCGCAATTTGCATTGTCCCGAGAGATATCTTGGAGAAATGTATTGAGCGGCTCGAAGGCCAAGAAATTTTTTCTCATCTTGCCAAGCTTGAAGAGCAAGATGATGACTATCCCCCGATTCCTGACGATCTCGATTGGTAAATGCCAATTTATGAGCTAGCGGCGCTTGGCGCGTCGCTATGTTTTGCCATCGGCGGCATGCTTGCTGTCGAACCCTCTCGAGCACTTGGCGCGATCCGCTTTAATCGAATCCGTATGTTGATCATGGCCGCCATTCTGTTTGCGGTCTCTTTAGTCACTGGCGGCATTAATAGTCTCTCGATTGAGGCTTTGCCAATTTTGCTGGTTTCAGGAATTGTTGGCATTTTCTTGGGTGATACTTTTTTATTTGCCGGGCTCCGCCGAGTGGGTCCGCGTCGCAATGCAGTGATGTTTGCGTTTAATGCACCGCTGACAGCAATTGCAGGCATTTTTTATCTTGATGAAGTTCTCTCTCTGCCGGTGTTTTTGGGATGCGTGCTTGTGACAACGGGAGTTGTGGTGGCGATTGTGTATGGGAAAACACAGTCGTCTTCGAACCACTGGGATGAGGTGCATGGATCGTTGCCGCTCGGTCTCTTTTTTGGCTTTTTGGCCGCAGTTGGTCAGGCCGGAGGCATTCTACTGTCTCGGCCTCTCATGGAGCAGGGTGTCGACCCAATTGCGGGTTCGGCTGTTCGTGTCGCAATTGCGGCTATCGCCTTGGTTGTTGTGTATGAAGTATCCAATAGACAAATGACGAGAGATCATTCGGCATGGACATCTAAGGTAATCGCGCAGACTTTAGGTAGCGGCTTGATCGGGATGGGTGTTGGAATGACGCTTGTGATGTTTGCTTTAAAAGGCGGCGAAGCAGGAATTGTTTCTACTCTTAGTTCAGCCGCGCCGGTTCTCATATTGCCGATTCTTTGGGTCACCTCGCATCATCGGCCAGCCTTGGGAGCATGGGTTGGTGCCAGCATTGTATTTTTTGGGACAGCGCTCATATTACTTAGAGGCTAATGCACTACATTTGTGCAAATTATGCACAAAACTGGCGCATTTGCGCTTGTTAATGCAATAGCCTAGTGCTAGTTTTTCTATGCATGGCGGCGGGCACACCGGATTTTCGTCATGGCACAACAGTTGCTGTGATTGATGAAGGTGCCTACAAAAATTTGATAAGGCCCGTATGAAGATTAAAACAAACCGCTTTATTCAGGAGTTATTCCATGAAATTGTCTGCAAAGATTGCAACTACTTTCGCAGCATCTGCTGTAGCAGTTGCTCAAGTCGCATCAGCCGGTACGCTGGATGATGTAAAAGCTCGCGGTGAGCTCAAGTGTGGCGTCAGTGGTGGCGTACCAGGATTCTCGGCACCAGATGATGCTGGTCGTATGCAAGGTATTGACGCCGCTGTCTGTGATGCGATTGCAGCAGCCGTCCTTGGCGATGCAAGCAAAGTGACGTTCATCCCGTTGACCGCAAAAGAGCGTTTTACGGCGCTTGCTTCAGGCGAAGTTGACGTGTTGTCACGTAATACAACGCACACGTTGACTCGTGAAGCTTCATTGGGTCTGAATTTCACTTATTACAACTACATCGACGGTCAGGGCTTCATGGTCATGAAAGACTCTGGCATCAAGTCAGCTCTTGAACTGGATGGCGCAAGCATTTGTGTTCAGGCAGGCACAACAACTGAGCTGAACATGGCTGACTACTTCCGTAACAACAACATGTCATTTACACCTGTAGGTTATGAAACTTCAACGCAAACGCGTGAAGGTTTCGAAGGTGGTGCATGTGACGTTCTAACTTCAGATAAGTCTCAGTTGGCTGCACTTCGTACTGAAATGAAGGATCCATCGGCAGCGATGCTTCTTCCAGAAACAATTTCGAAGGAGCCTCTAGGTCCTGTTGTTCGCCAAGGCGATGATCAATGGATGGACATTGTCGCGTTCACACTTTATGCGCTAATTAATGCTGAAGAAGCGGGTGTTACTTCAAAGAACATCGATGAACTCAAAGCAAATCCAGGTAATCCAGATATTGCTCGTATCGTTGGTACTGAAGGCAACATGGGTGAGCTTCTTGGTTTGAGCGCAGACTGGTCGTACAACGCGATCAAACAAGTTGGTAACTATGGCGAGATTTATGCTCGTACAGTAGAGCCAATTGGTATCCCACGCGCTGGTTCAGTCAACGATTTGTGGACTCGCGGCGGTATTTTGTACGCACCACCAATTCGTTAATTGAAGTGCTTAAAAGACCGGGCTTTGCCCGGTCTTTCTCTAACTAGAAGTCGGATAATCTCGTGACAGAACGTACACGTATTCCTTTGCATCGTGACCCGAAGGTACGCGCCATTGTTTTTCAGTTGGCGGCATTATTTTTCGTGGTTTACGGCATTTATTCTCTATTTGAAACGACAGTTGAAAACTTGGTGTCTCGCGGTATACAGACTGGCACCGGCTTTTTTGATGAGGTTGCTCCATTTCAGATTGGATTCAGTCCATTTCTTGATTTTAATTTAGGGCAATCAACGTACCTTGATGTGTTCTTTGTCGGTATTCAAAACACGATTTTAGTCGCCGTTCTTGGGATCGTTGCGGCAACAATTTTGGGTTTTATTGTCGGTGTGATTCGTTTGTCGCCTAACTGGTTGGCGTCGAAGGTCGCACTAGCTTATATCGAAATTTTCCGAAACGTTCCGCTGCTGCTGCAGATTATGTTTTGGAATTTTGCGATTTTCTTACCGAGCCTTCCTGCCCCGAAAAACTCGATTGAGCTAGGCGTGTTTTATCTCAATGCTCGCGGGTTTCACACTCCGACACCGATCATCGAAGACAGTACTGGTTTTACTATTTGGATGGCCCTCCTTGCAGTATTGGTTGCGGGGCTTGTGGTATTTGCACGCAGAGCAAAAACGCGATTTGAGGAAACTGGCCAGAGGCTTCCTGTCTTTTGGATTTCCGTCGGCGTTTTAGCGGCCGGTGGATATGTTCTGTATTTGATTGCTGGCTCTCCACTTGGTTTTGATGTTCCTGTCCTTGGTCGATTTAACTTCAAAGGTGGTGGTCAACTCCCACTTCCTCTCTTTTCACTCTGGTTTGCGCTGACGATTTACACGGCCGCGTTTATTGCCGAAAACGTGCGTGCGGGCATTCAATCAGTATCGCATGGGCAAACTGAGGCTTCACACGCACTTGGGCTGTCTCGTAAAGACACAGTTCGATTGGTTACGATTCCTCAGGCGCTTCGCGTGATCATCCCGCCGACGATTAGCCAGTATTTAAACCTAACTAAAAACTCATCACTCGCGGTTGCCGTGGGTTTCGAGGAGTTGGTTGCCGTTTGGGCGGGTATTACCCTCAATCAGACAGGTCAGGCGCTCGTCATCATTGGCATGACAGTGGCTGTCTATGAGTGTTTGAGCTTGCTCACATCGATGATTTTGAATTGGTATAACAAACGCATTCAGTTGACGGAGCGATAACATGGCCGGTGAATTAAAAACATTCGTTCCTGCTCCAGACAGAGCTCCGCCGAATAATGCGCTAGGTCCTATTGTGTGGATTCGTCAGAATCTGTTCGGATCACTGAGTAGTTCGGCTGCGACGTTAATCTTTCTTTATCTATTTGTAAGTTATGTTCCTCCATTTATCGAGTGGGCATTAATTAATGCAAATTGGACAGGGCTCGATCGATCGGTATGCGAAGCCAATAAGGCTGGTGCCTGCTGGACTTTTATCAATGTGCGGATGGAGCAGATCCTATTTGGTCTGTATTTCGCGTCCAATCCTGATGAGATCTGGCGTCCAACACTGATTTTCGTGTTGTTTTTCGCACTGCTATTGCCGCTCTTGTTCGAGAAGACGCCGGGCAAAAAATGGCTGACGATTGCACTCCTGGGAGTGTTCCCATTGGTGTTCTACTTCGTTGTGTATGGCGGCTATTTTGGAATTCCGCAGTCGAACACGACCCAGTGGGGCGGTTTCTTGCTCACATTTGCGCTGGCATTTGTCGGAATTTTGTTAGCTCTTCCAATTGGAATTTTGCTCGCATTAGGGCGTCGCTCTGAAATGCCAGTGATTCGCTCAATCTGTGTCGTGTACATTGAATTTTGGCGTGGCACTCCATTGATTACGATTCTCTTCATGGCGTCGGTAATGCTTCCGCTGTTCTTCCCAGCAGGTGTTGAGTTCGACAAAGTCGTGCGAGCGATGATTGGTATTACGATGTTCCAGTCAGCCTATACAGCAGAAGCTGTGCGCGGCGGTTTGTCAGCGATCCCTAAAGGCCAATATGAGGCTGCGATGGCTCTAGGTCTCGGCTATTGGAAGCGCACCATTTTCATCATTCTTCCGCAAGCATTGAAGATTTCGATCCCATCGATTGTGAATACCTTCATTGCCTTGTTCAAAGACACCTCACTGGTATCCATCATCGGATTACTTGATCTCCTCAACATGGCTCAGACGGCCGCGCGGTCTGTGGAGTGGAAAGGCTACGATATTGAAGGGTACCTGTTTGCTGGATTCATTTACTGGGCGTTCTGTTATGGCATGTCTCGATACAGTCAGAACCTAGAACGCAAACTCGATACGAATCGGAGAAATTAATATGACCACGGAAACGCACATGGCGTCTGCCGAGCTCGGTGACACGATCATCAAAATTGACGGGCTGAATAAGTGGTACGGGCAATTTCATGTCTTAAAAGATATCGACTTAGACGTGAAACGTGGTGAGCGAATTGTGATTTGCGGACCATCAGGTTCTGGTAAGTCGACCTTAATTCGTTGCATCAACCGTTTGGAAACCCACCAAGAAGGGTCAATTGTCGTTGACGGGATTGAGTTGACTGAAGATACCAAACACATCAATGACATCCGTCGCGAAGTCGGTATGGTGTTCCAGCATTTTAATTTGTTCCCCCATCTCACGGTTCTCGAAAACTGCACGCTTGCGCCGATTTGGGTGCGAAAAACACCAAAGCGCGAAGCTGAAGAAATGGCAATGCGTTATCTAGAACGAGTTAAGATTCCCGAGCAGGCGAATAAATATCCTGGACAATTATCAGGTGGTCAGCAGCAGCGTGTAGCAATTGCGCGTTCGCTTTGCATGAACCCTCGCGTGATGTTGTTTGATGAGCCGACATCAGCGCTCGACCCTGAAATGATTGCCGAAGTGCTTGATGTGATGGTTGGCCTCGCTGAAGACGGAATGACTATGCTGTGTGTGACCCATGAAATGGGGTTTGCACGCAAGGTGGCAAACCGTGTAATTTTTATGGACGGCGGTCAAATTGTTGAGCAGAACGAACCAGAAGAGTTCTTCAACAACCCTCAAAATGACAGGACTCAACTGTTCCTCTCACAAATCTTGCAACACTGATCATTTAACGGTGGAAAAGCTGATCACTGCCCCTATGATAGGTGCAGTGATTAATTAATTTGGCTAAGGAGTCTCCATGGCTTGGAATGAGCCCGGAAATAACGGTCGTGACCCTTGGGGTGGCGGAAACCGAAATGATCAGGGTCCGCCTGATCTCGATGAAGTAGTAAAGAAACTACAACAAGGCCTGAACGGATTATTTGGTAAGTCAGGCGGCGGATCGGGTGGTGGATCAGATTCAGGTGATGGTCCTGGGTTTGATTTTTCGGGAAAGGTTGTCGGTGTTTTCGCGCTGATCGCACTCATCGCCTATGGCGCGCTCGGTCTTTACAAGGTTGACGAACAGGAACGAGCAGTCGTGCTTCGCTTCGGACAATTCTTGGAAACAAAGACACCAGGTCTCCGCTGGAATGCGCCGATTATCGATGAAGTGAACAAAGTGAACGTCACTCGAGTACGGACGCATACATCACAGGGTGTCATGTTGACTGAAGATGAAAATATTGTTGACGTGACTCTAGCCGTCCAATACGTCATTTCAAGCCCACAAGATTTCTTGCTTAATGTTCGCGAGCCTGAGGTTACGCTGACGCATGCAACGGATTCAGCTGTTCGTCATGTTGTGGGTTCTGCTGAAATGACTGCAGTAATCTCCGAAGGTCGTGAAGCGCTCGGTGTAGACGTACAACAGCGCCTGCAAGACTATTTGGATAATTACGTTGCAGGGCTACGCATCGTGAAGGTCAACCTCGAAAACAGCCAGCCGCCAAGTCAGGTTCAGCCGGCTTTCGATGACGTGATTAAAGCCCGAGAAGACGAGCAACGCCTGAAGAACCAAGCTGAGGCATATTCTAACGGAGTTATCCCTGAGTCTCGGGGTCGCGCACAGCGTGTGCTCGAAGAAGCTAACGCGTATCGCGAGCAAGTGGTCGCGCAGGCCCAAGGTGAAGCGGATCGTTTCTTGAAGTTGCTTGCAGAATACCGCAAGGCGCCAGAGGTAACGCGTCAGCGTCTCTACATCGACGCGGTTCAAGAGGTTATGCAGCGTTCATCCAAGGTGATGGTCGATGTCGATTCTGGATCGAACATTATGTACCTCCCGCTGGATCGAATTGCGGGCCAAGTAGCACCTTCGATTGCAAATCAAAACCGTGCTAGCGCATCCTCGGTTCAGCAATCAGCAGGGGCTTTGACGCCGGGTGACCTCCGCGGTTTGACTGATCAAGTCATTCAAGAGATCCGCTCGCGCCAGACCAATGATTCTCAAAGAGGGAGTATCCGATAATGTCAGGACGTCAAATGAGCATTCTGATTGGATTGGTGGTCCTTTTGGCCATCGTCTCCAACTCAATTTATGTCGTGAACGAGCGTGAGCGCGCTGTATTGTTGAAATTCGGTGAAGTGGTTTCGACAGATATCCAGCCAGGGCTTCATTTTAAGATCCCGGTTGTGAACGATGTTCGTCGGTTTGAGTCGCGTTTAATTACACTGGACTCGAGCCCTCAGCGCTACCTAACGGCTGAGAAGAAAGCATTGATTGTTGATTCATACGTTAAGTGGCGGGTTGCCGATGCCGGTAGGTTCTACACAGCCACCGGTGGTGATGAGTTTTCAGCAAATAGCCTGCTTGCTTCCCGTGTTGATAACGGTCTACGTAATAAGTTCGGTGAGCGCACAGTCTATGAAGTTGTGTCAGGTGAGCGTGATGCCTTGATGGCGGAAATCACAAAAGAGCTCGACGACATCGCGTTAAATGAGCTTGGCATCCATGTCTTGGATGTTCGTGTGAAAGGGATTGATCTTCCGCCAGAGGTCTCAAATGCGGTCTATTCGCGGATGAGTACAGAGCGTGAGCGCGAAGCGCGTGATCACCGTTCGCGTGGTCGTGAACTTGCAGAAGGTATTGAGGCGGATGCCGATCGTCAAAAGACGGTCATTGAAGCGAATGCTTATCGAGAAGCAGAGCAGATCCGAGGTGAGGGTGATGCGATTGCCGCAGAAATTTATGCAAATGCGTACAATCAAGATCCTGAGTTTTATTCATTCCACCGCTCGATCCAGGCTTACAAAAGTTCGTTCGCAGGAAAAGACGATCTTTTGGTCATCGATCCTGAGTCTGACTTCTTTAGATACTTAAAGAATCCGGACGGCAAGTAACAAAGTCACTCGGGTGATCTTAGGGTTGCCCGAGTGATTGTCCCATCTTCACAGATAGCCCATCTGTAATTTCTGAGTGAAATCCCTTCATCGACTTCGACATTACCATGATGACTGTCGAGCCATATTGAAAGCGACCCACTTCATCGCCTTGGGCAAATTTATGATGCGCACCTCGATGGTAGTTCCACTCAGTGATACCACGACCAGGTGGTGTGATCACTCCTGCGAACGGTGTCTCCACAGAAGCTACTAGCATTGCACCGACGAGCACCATCGAAAATGGTCCATGCTCACCTTTAAAATGCATAATCACACGCTCGTTCCGAGCAAAAACTGCGGGTATCGAAGTCGTTGTTGATTCATTCACCGAAAAGAGTCGACCAGGCACATGCACCATGTGCTTGAGTTCGGCATCCATTGGGCAGTGAACACGGTGGTAATCCTTTGGCGATAGATAAACAGTCAAATAATGACCGTTGTCGAAAGTTTTGTTGTACTCATCGTTTCCGAATAGTTCGGTCAGTGAGAAATGATGCCCTTTTGCGGTTAGGCGCGTGTCGTGCGATAGCTGCCCTCCACTAAATACTGTGCCATCGACTGGAGATGCGATGTGATCTTTTCCCGCAAGTGGGCGGATGCCGTCTTTCAGAGCGCGTGTAAAAAATGCGTTGAAATTTGGATAGGCGTCGAGCGAAGGTTCGGCGACTTCTTCCATTTGAATATCGAAGCGCTTAATAAACTGCTGGATCAAAAAGTTTTTGACCTGTGCATTTTCGCAAAATGCCAGTCGACCGACAGCCCTCGAAACAAGGTGCCCGGGTAGGCCGTATTGAATCAAGGTATTGATGTTTTGCATGAGGCTCATGCGTCTCCTCCAGTGAGGGTATCTAAAATTCGATGAAAGGATTCGAGCCTTCTTTTCGAGAGCTTGCCTTTTTGAACGGCATCCGCCACGGCACAACCAGGCTCTTGACGATGTCTGCAATCTCTAAATCGACAGTGGTCAGAGAATTCACGGATATCGATAAAACCGTATTCAACGTCCGTTCGCGATATTTGTTCAAGACCAAAATCTCGAATTCCTGGTGAGTCGATAATGGATCCACCTCCTGAATATGGATAAAGCCGAGCTGTTGAGGTGGTGTGCCGCCCAAGACGAGTTTGCTGGTGCAAGTGACCCACGCGAATCTGTTCGTTGGGTAACAAAGCCTGAACTAAACTCGACTTCCCAACGCCTGACTGTCCGATAAAGACAGAGCTCTTATCAATCAAGTGTTTTGATAGCTCGTCGAGACCACCGGGTTCTTTGGTAGTCGCCTCAACGACCGTGTATCCAATGACTTCGTACAGGTTTTTAATCGCCGCTAAGAAATTACGATTCACCTCAGACTCTCGAAGCAGGTCTACTTTGTTAATCACAATTAAAGGGGGGATTCCGGCCACCTCGGTTGCAACCAGGTATCGATCCAACAGCTCAGGCTGAGGCGCGGGCTCGAGTGCCGTTACGATGACAAGCTGGTCAATATTTGCAGCCATCGCTTTAATTACGCCGCGCGAGTCTGGTCGTTCGAGTACGTTTCGTCTCGGCTCGCATGCCGTCACAATGCCCGCGTCATCAGTCGTTTGGAAAACAACTTGATCGCCGGTCACGAGTGTCGACAGATTTGCGCGAAGATGACAGCGTACGGGTTCAGCAATAGGTTGGGCGAGCTCGTCTACGGCAACGACTTCAACTTGTTTACCAAAGCGCGCGACGATACGGCCGGCCTGCTCTTGTCCGAGAGACCCTGCTTCCAGAAGTTCTTCGACCTGCACTTTATGGCGTGATGCGCGATCGAGACGCTCTTTCTGAATCTTTTCGATGCGCCACGCTTGCTGACGCGTAAGTTTACGTTTGCTCATGTTATTTCAAAGCGATGCGTGACTTCCGTTGGTTCGAACCTCATTATTACAGGCATTGAAAGGAGAAACTATGTCTGATCCCTATGGAGATGCTGAAGCATCCCGTTATGACAACCCTGTGGCTTCACGGAAGTGGCTTTTGGAGTTGCTCGAAGAGGCCGGTCGACCGCTCGATTATGAAGAGCTTGCCTCGCTAACGAAGACTATTGAGTCGAATCGAGAGGGATTGTTAGCACGACTTTCTGCGATGTGTCGCGATGGTCAGGTGATTACTGATCGTATTGGACGATATGTCCTGGTGGATCGCGCGGGACTGGTGTCCGGACGTGTGGTTGCGCATCGCGATGGCTTTGGGTTTTTTGAACCTGATGACGGTGGGGATACGTTGTATCTGCATGATCGCCAGATGCGGAAGGTGTTTCATGGCGATCGCGTGCTTGTCGCCGTGATGCCGCCATCGAGACATTCGAAAAGTAAGCGCGAAGCACGCATCGTCGAAGTCTTGGAAAGAACCCATCAACGATTGATTGGGCGACTCAGAGAGCAGGCGGGGGTCAAATTTGTCACACCAGAAGATGACCGATTCTTGCACGAGATCTTAATACCGGATGATCGACTGCATGGTGCTCAGTTTGGTCAATTTGTCGTGGTTCAACTTGATACGTATCCAGAATCCAACCGTCAGCCCGTCGGCCATGTGGTTGATATTGTGGGGGCTGCCTCTGACCCTGGAATCGAAGTGCAGGTTGCTGTGCGCACCCATGATTTGCCCTATGAGTTTTCAGATGAGGCCATTGCCCAAGCAGAAGCATTTGGCGATGCCATCGATCCAAAAACTGCTCAAACGCGGCTCGACCTCAGAGAATGTCCTTTTGTTACCATTGATGGTGAAGATGCACGTGACTTCGATGATGCGGTGTATGCAGCGCCACGTGGCAAAAACGGGTGGACACTGTGGGTTGCGATCGCCGATGTTGCGAATTATGTGACGGAGAACTCACCGCTTGATCAAACTGCGATTGAGCGAGGAACGTCTGTTTATTTTCCTAGTGAAGTGCTCCCGATGCTGCCTGAGACGCTGTCCAATGGGTTGTGCTCGCTCAACCCACATGTCGATCGTTTAGCGTTGGCGGTCTGTCTTGAGATTGCATCGACAGGCCGCGTGACGAGCTATCGATTCCATGAAATCGTTTTCCAGTCACAGCAGCGTTTAACCTATAACCAAGTGCAAGAAGCATTGGATGCAGTCGACGCTGATGAGAAGCCGCCAGCGGCTTTAAAAGCGGCCATCCTGAAGTCAGGTCGATTCAATACTGAAGCAGTTGCTGAAAATGTGGCTGATCTGTTTTCGCTCTATCAAGTGCTTCGGTCTGCACGCGAAGACCGAGGTGCATTGGATTTTGATTCGGTAGAGCCAAAATTTAGCTTTGATGAGAATGGCAAGATCAGTGGTGTTGTGCCTCGTGAGCGTTTGGAAGCGCATAAGCTGATTGAAGAATGTATGTTGGCAGCCAATGTTGCTGCGGCTCGTTGTTTGAAGAAGTTTAAGCTCCCGACCTTGTATCGTATCCACGAAGGTCCAAGTGATGAGCGATTGGCTGCACTTCGGCAGTTCTTGGGTTCAATGGCGCTTGGTTTGGGTGGCGGTGAGAAACCAGAGCCATCGGATTATCAAACGCTTCTTGAGCAAGCACATGCGCGACCAGATTTTCCTCTGATTCAAGCGATGATTCTGCGTTCCATGCAACAGGCGAAATACGCGCCTGATCCAGATATCGGACATTTTGGTTTGTCCTATGATCACTATACGCATTTCACATCGCCGATTCGCCGTTACCCCGATTTAACAGTACACAGGTTACTGAAGCGTATCGTGCAGACCGGAGCTCAGGACGATCCAGGCAAGCTTGTCAGAGATGGTCTTCCAGACATGCAGCGAATGGTTGGATTGGGTGAGCATTGCTCAATGACAGAGCGTCGCGCAGATGAGGCGAGTCGTGATGTTGGTCAGTGGCTAAAATGCCAATTCATGCGTGAAAAATTAGGCGAAGAGTATCAAGGGACAATCACGGGTGTTGCAGGCTTCGGTCTCTTTATTTTGCTTGATGAACTCTTTGTTGAAGGGATGGTTCATGTCACGCAGTTGCCACCGGATTACTGGGTGTTTAGTGAGCAGCAACATACGCTGACGGGTGAGCGAACGCATCAAGTCTTCCGGTTGGCAGACTCAGTTCGGGTCAAAGTAGCTCGTGTTGATTTGGATGCGCGCCGCATTGATTTTGCGTTAGCAGGAAATGGTCCCGTTGGTCGGCCGCGTAAATCAAGTGTTCGTTCACGCTTGAAGGAAGGCAATATTCCAGGGAAAGGTACTCCTAAAGATCGTTCGAAGAAATCAGGAAAAAAACGTCGGTGAGTCAACAAAGGCGCAAACAACCGAAAAAGCAAGAAGCTCCGAGTCAGGTTGCGATTGCTGGAGTTCATCCGGTTCGTGTGGTGCTGGCCCAAGCCCGTGTGTCCGAAATTTGGATTCGAGATGGTGCGAATGAGCATCGATTAAAAGATCTCGTTGCGACCGCCAAATCACAGGGTGTTCGTGTTGTCGACGTTGCATCGCGTGATTTTGATGATGCGGTTTCGAGTGATGCCAATCATCAAGGTGTGATGGCATTTACCAAACCGCGTGAGATGGAACCTGAAAATGCCTTACCGGTTGTTCTTGAGGGGTTAGAGAATCCCTTGGTGTTGGTTCTTGATGGCGTCACCGATCCTCACAATTTTGGCGCTTGTTTGCGGTCCGCTGAAGCCTTTGGTGCGGCCTGTGTCATTGTTCCTAAAGATAACGCAGCCCCTTTGAATCAAGTCGCGCGCAAAACATCATCTGGGGCCAGTGAGTTGATCCCTGTAGTCAAGGTCACGAATCTTGCTCGGTGTCTGCGCGGGCTTCAGCAAGATGGCTTTTGGGTTGTTGGTGCTGCTGGAGAATCCACAGTTGGCATGGATGAGGCATCACATAATGGCCCAATGGCGCTGGTGATGGGTTCAGAGGGTGGCGGTTTAAGGCGACTAACACGGGAAGTCTGTGATGCGTTGGTGGCGATCCCGATGCCTGGACATATTGAAAGTTTAAATGTGAGTGTGGCGACTGGAGTGTTGCTGTATGACTTGCAAAACCGACGCGGTGCACTTCAAGTATCGCGTGCCTATGAGGAGCGAGTGTAATGCGCTGTCCCTTTTGCCAAGCCTTAGATACCAAGGTCATTGATTCAAGACTTCACGCCGAGGGTTCGCAAATTAGGCGCCGCCGAGTGTGTCCTGACTGTGATCAGAGATTCTCAACGTATGAGAGTGCAGAGCTTGTAATGCCTCGGATTGTGAAGAGTAACGGACAGCGCGAAAATTTTGATGAGGACAAGTTGCGTCGAGGTCTAACGCGAGCCCTTGAGAAGCGTCCAGTGAGCACAGTGCAAATTGATGCGTGTATCCAGCGGATTAAACGCGCATTGCAGTCGGAATCGGATAAAGAGATTGAATCGCGTCGCATTGGTGATCATGTGATGCGCGAATTGAAAGCGCTTGATCAGGTCGCCTACGTTCGTTTTGCGTCGGTGTATCGAAGTTTTGGCGATGTCACTGAATTCATCGGTGAGATTGAGAAGTTATCGGATGACTAAGTTCTCAGATCTCGAGCGTTTGGCTATGCGCCGAGCGTTGTTGATTGCGACACGGGGTCTTTATTCCACAGGCGAAAATCCGCGTGTTGGTGCGTGCTTTATCCGTGATGGTGAGATTGTTTCTGAAGGGTTTCATCAGGCGCCAGGGTTCGCGCATGCTGAAATTGAAGCGATTCGGACTGCGGACTCGTCGAAACTTCAAGGATCGACCTGTGTCGTGACTTTGGAGCCCTGTTCGCATGTCGGCAAGACAGGTCCATGCGCGGATGCACTGATAGAAGTGGGTGTTCGCCGCGTCGTCGTTGCGATGACTGACCCCAATCCGATCGTGGCCGGGCAAGGAATTCGCAAGCTTCAAGATGCAGGGATTGATGTTGCGATTGGTCTTTATGCTCGAGAGGCTGAGCGATTAAATCCAGGTTTCGTTTCTCGTATGACTCGATCGCTTCCATTTATTTGGTTGAAGTCGGCTGCGAGCCTCGATGGCAAGATTGCGATGGCTGATGGCGAGTCGCAATGGATCACAGGTCCTGAAGCACGGAAGGATGTCCAGCGTTTGCGTGGACGGTGCCAAGCCATTGTCACTGGCGTCGATACGGTTCTGGCTGATAACCCGAGGTTAACGGTTCGTTACCAAGAAGCGGGGATCGAAGTTCCAGAAGGAATTCATGTTACTCAGCCTTTACGAGTCATTCTTGATACGCAAGGGCGCCTTCCTGAAACAGGGGCATTATTTGACGAAGAGGGCCCAATTTTATGGGTTACTGGACGTTCTATCGACCATCCGCAATTGCGTTCAGGTCGAGTCGAGCAATGGGTTGCGCCCCTAGCCGGTGAACGAATTGATCTACACGCTGTGATGTCTGAGCTCGCCAATCGATCCTTGAATGAAGTGTTGGTTGAGGCAGGTCCTCGATTGATTGGTCAGTGTATTTCTGACGGTCTTGTGGATCAGGGTGTGCTTTATCTTGCGCCAAAACTCCTTGGGCAGGCCGCGCGATCCCTGTATGATGTCGCCCCCGCTCAACTGGCTGATGCGCCAGAGATTTTTATTCGGGAGATCCGAGAAGTGGGCGAGGATCTTCGACTGGATTGGACACTAAGGACGCGCGCTTAATATGGCTTTGGCATCTGTCGAGACCTTAATTGCTGACATCCGTGCTGGAAAGATGGTCATCCTGATGGATGACGAAGATCGCGAAAATGAGGGTGATCTGGTTCTGGCTGGTGCGCATTGTACGCCTGAGCACATTAACTTCATGGCACGTCATGCGCGTGGTTTGATTTGTCTGACGCTGACAGAAGCGCGCTGTAAACAGCTTGGTCTCCCACCCATGGTGGTTGAGAATACTGAGCGACATAAAACAGCGTTTACTGTAAGCATTGAGGCGGCCGAAGGCGTCACGACCGGCATCAGTGCGGCAGATCGAGCGCGTACTGTGCAAGCAGCCGTTGCGGCAAATGCAAAGCCAACGGATCTTGTACAGCCAGGGCACATCTTCCCAGTGCAAGCGCGCCCGGGTGGGGTTTTGATGCGTGCCGGTCACACTGAGGCAGGTTGTGATCTAGCGCGCCTTGCAGGTCTTGAGCCTGCAGCTGTGATCTGCGAGATCATGAATGATGATGGCTCAATGGCTCGACGCCCAGAATTGGAAGCCTTTGCTCAACAACATGGGATATCAATTGGAACGATTGCTGATTTGATTCAGTATCGTGCAACGACAGAGACCACCATTGAAATGGTGCGTGAAGAGGCGATTGAGACTGAATTCGGGCCTTTCCGTTTACAGATGTTTCAGGATCAGATTTTAGGCGGGACGCATGTGTGTCTCATTAAAGGTGAGCCGACACCTGATCGTCCGTGTTTAGTCCGGGTCCATGTGCCGGATACGCTTCGTGACCTTGTTCAGGTTTCTTGGCAAGGACGCGGGAGTTGGCCTTTGCCCCAAGCGCTAAAAATGGTTGCTGAGGCTGGTGAAGGTGTTGTCGTGATTTTGGAGAATCGCGGTGATGAAGCTATTGAAGAACGGTTGGCTCAATATGTGGGCGATTCGTTACCGAAGCCTGGTACGCGGCTTGTACCATATCTGACTGTTGGGACGGGTTCGCAAATCTTAAAACATGCGAATGTTGGTAAAATGCGTCTGTTATCGACGCCAATGAAATTCAGCGCAATCTCAGGATTTGATCTCGAGGTTGTGGAATATGTGGAATACGAGGGGTAACCCATGCAAATGATTGAAGGACAATACACAAACGCTGACGGCCGTTATGCCATCGTGGTTGGACGATTTAACCAGTTTGTTGTTGATTCACTGGTTGAGGGTGCAGTTGATGCGCTCGTTCGTCACGGAGTGGATGAAGACAATATCACTGTGGTGCGCGTTCCAGGCGCCTATGAGATCCCATTGGCCGCCCAGGCAGTCGCTGAAAAAGGTGATGTGGATGCAATCATTGCACTGGGTGCTGTGATCCGCGGTTCAACTCCGCACTTTGATTACGTCGCTGGTGAATCAGCCAGTGGATTGAACAAAGTGCAAATGGATACAGGTGTTCCTTGTTCATTTGGTGTTTTGACTGTTGATACGATTGAGCAAGCGATTGAGCGTGCGGGTACGAAGGCGGGCAACAAAGGTGCTGAAGCGGCTTTGGTTGCAATCGAGATGGTGTCTGTTTTGAGACAAATCAGTGAGTGAAGCCTCACCTGTTCAACCGACAGCATCGCAGCGCCATCGCGCGCGTGAAGCTGTCATTCAAGCGCTCTACCAATGGGAGTTGTCTGGGTATCCAATGACTCAGGTTACTGCCATGTTTCGTGCAGATAATGATTTAAAGCGTGCCGATATCACGTTTTTCCATGATGCATTGACCGCGATCGATAACACGCACCAAGATTTAGTGGATTCGTTGAAACCGCATTTGTCTCGAGAGTTTTCTGAACTCACTCCAATCGAGCGTAATATTTTGTTGTTGGGTGCTTACGAGCTTTCTGCGCGGATCGATATCCCGTTTAAAGTTGTGATTTCTGAGGCTGTCGCATTAAGTAAAAAGTTTGGTGCCACAGACGGTCACAAGTTCGTGAACGGTGTACTCGATCAACTCGCTGCTAACGCGCGTGCCATTGAGGTTCAGGCTCTCGGGTCTCGTGAACGAGTTTGAGCTGATTCGAACCTACTTCCAGAGGGAACCATTAAATCCTTCTGTTGTTCTTGGTAATGGTGATGATGCAGCCGTCATCACTCAATACAGTGACAGCGAGACAGTGATCTCAGTCGATTCAGTGATCGCTGGTCGTCATGTTCCTCAAATGTGCCCTCCTGATGGGTTTGCAGCACGGCTTTTGGGTCGAGGATTAAGTGATCTCGCCGCCATGGGTGCCGAGCCTCAATATGTGCTGTTATCGCTGACCTTGCCCAGCCTAGAGCCCGGTTGGGTTGATCACTTTGCCAATCGTTTCCATCAGTTATGTGTTCGCTTTGGTGTGGATTTAGTTGGTGGAGATACCACCAAAGGACCTCTGAGTGCGCACATTACAGCGATCGGTCAGATTCCTAAGGGGTCAGCGATAACACGATCTGGATTGAAAGCGGGCGATGATCTCTGGCTATTCGGACCTGACTTAGGTGGTGCTCGAGCTTATTTAGATGTTCTGGATGGCCAAGAATCGGATCATGAGCTCTGGGCAGAACGCTATTGGAGACCCGAACCACAATTGGCTGCTGGCATGGCTTTGCGGGATACAGCGAGCGCGATGATCGACATTTCAGACGGGCTATGTCAGGACTTATCGCATTTATTGGATCAGGCGGTTGGTTCGGCCAGTGTGAAACTACAGTCAAAGTTTATTCCACTGTGTGACGACCTGGTTGATCGCTTTGGGCAAGAGACCGCTTTTGAATATGCACTGACAGGCGGTGATGATTATTGTCTTCTTGCCTCCATTCCGGCAGGGCTCAAAGTTCCTGAAGGCGGCCGTCGTATTGGAATGGTTGTGAAAGGCGAACCCGAGCGTATCTTGTTGGATGGAAAACCACTTCCTGACTCATGGCAACTTGGGTGGGATCACAGCCGATGAATCAACTCAAATTTTGGATTGCTGTGGGTCTCGGTAGTGGTCTGTCGCCGAAGGCACCGGGCACTACAGGCACATTGGGCGTTCTTCCATTACTTGTGTTGGTTTGGGATGCATCCTTTGCGGTGTGGGCTAGTGGATTTGTTGTTCTTTGTGCCCTATCGATTTGGAGTATTCCAGAAGCTGGACGCAGGCTTGGTGAGCCAGATCATGGGCAAATTGTGATCGATGAGTGGGCTGGCATGTGGTTGGCTGCTTATGGTCTCAACACCTTTACTGAATTCTCTGTGTGGATCGGTCTTTTGATCGGTTTTGCTGGGTTCCGGGTTTTTGATATTGCCAAACCGTGGGCGGTGTCCTGGTGCGAACGAAAGATCCCAGGCGCTTGGGGTGTTTTGATGGATGATGTCGCGGCAGGCGGATATGTTCTAATTCTTGCTCTCGTCTTTGGTATGCTTAGCGTCTACTCAGGATAAGACCATGACCATCGAACACATCGACAATTGCCAGCTTCCGACCCAATGGGGAACATTTGACATGCACGGATTTCGGGAAGCTGAATCTGGAAAAGAGCATGTTGCATTGGTCATGGGTGATCCTGGTAATGAGCAGCCGGTTTTAATCCGTGTGCATTCGGAGTGTTTGACTGGCGATGCGTTATTTTCTCAACGCTGTGATTGTGGCGCCCAACTCGAGCATGCGATGGCAGCGATTGCTGCAAAAGGGTCAGGAATTATTCTTTATTTGCGCCAAGAAGGTCGCGGAATCGGCTTATTGAATAAGATTCGCGCCTATCACCTTCAGGATGACGGTGCTGATACGGTAGATGCCAACGAAGCCTTGGGTTTTGCAGCGGATCAGCGTGATTACTCAATTGTTGGGCCAATGCTCTCGCATTTTGGTGTGAGTGAAGTGGAGCTATTGACCAACAATCCGAAAAAGGTCGAGGCACTTGAGGAACTTGGTATTTCTGTGGTGAAGCGTCATTCAATTGAAACAGGGCTGACGCCTCATAATCAGAACTATCTCAAGACAAAGCTCAATCGTTTGGGACACTTATTAAGTCAGCCTGAAAACTTCAGTTGAGTCGTTTTTCGATCGCCGCCTGAATGCCAGTCGCGTCTAATCCAACACGCGATAGCATGACATCCGGTTTGGCATGCGCTTCATATCGATCAGGTAAACCTAGGCTGAGTAAGTTGACGGTGAGTCCTTGGTCAACATAGTACTCACCGACAGCTGAACCCGCTCCGCCCATGCGTTGATGTTCCTCAACTGTCACGATGAGTTTGGCATCGGCATATTGAGCCAAGATGGCCTCATCGAGTGGCTTGACCCAACGCATATCGATCACGGTCGCATCAAGTGGTTCTGCCGCTTCGAGTGCAGCAAAAACGCGTGATCCAAAACCGAAAATGACAATCCCAGACTGGCCTTCGCGGCGCGTGACGGCTCGACCCACATCAACGGTATTGAGGCTTGTATCTGGAAGCTCACCAGGACCCTGACCCCGAGGATATCTGACGGCGGCAGGACCTGGATGTTGATAACACGTTGAGAGCAATAGTCGGCATTCAGCTTCGCTTGATGGCGCCGCGATAATAATTTCAGGCAGCGTTCTCAAATACGCGTAATCATAGACACCTGCATGGGTTGGGCCGTCTTCACCGACGAGTCCAGCGCGATCAATCGCAAAAGTGACATCAAGACCCTGTACACACACGTCATGGATGACTTGATCGTATGCGCGCTGCAAAAATGTTGAGTAGATTGCAACGACAGGTTTTGTGTTTTGTGTGGCAAACCCCGCACTGAGACAAACCGCATGTTGCTCTGCGATGGCAACGTCGTAATAACGATCTGGGAATCGTTTGGAGAATTCGATCAGATCAGATCCTTCTCGCATGGCTGGGGTAATCCCAACCAACCTTGAGTCGCTTTCTGCCATATCGCAGAGCCATTGCCCAAAGATATTTGAATAGGTTGGTTTGGGTGTCGCCTCTGAATCGGACTTTGCCTTGAGTTTGCCAATCGCGTGGTATTTGATCGGATCATCTTCAGCCGGAACAAAGCCACATCCTTTTTGGGTGACAACGTGTAAAAACTGCGGACCAGGGAGGTCTCTCATGTTTTGTAGTGTTGTTACAAGACCTGTCAGATCGTGTCCATCAATGGGTCCGATGTAGTTAAACCCGATCTCTTCAAAGAGTGTCGCTGGACTGACCATACCCTTTAAGTGTTCTTCGGTTTTTTTAGCAAATTGCGCAAGTGGCGGTAGAGGCTCAAGCAGTTTGCGCGCTTCATCGCGACTGCGGGTGTAGGCCTTTGACGAGAGTAATTTGGCCAAGTAGTCACGGATACCACCGACATTTCTTGAAATCGACATGTCGTTGTCGTTCAAAATGACAAGCATGTTCGCTTTTTCGCTGGCCGCGTGGTTGAGTGCCTCAAAAGCAAGGCCGGCAGTCAGTGCGCCATCACCGATAACCGCGACATGGCGGCGGCTTGAGTGGTTAAGCTTGGCATCCAAAGCCATCCCGAGTGCCGCGCTAATTGACGTACTCGAATGTCCAACTCCGAAGGTATCGTATGGGCTTTCTTTTCGATCGGGGAATGCTGCTAAGCCACCTTCCTTACGGATGGTCGGAAGTTGTTCACGTCGCCCCGTAAGAATCTTGTGCGGATAGGCTTGGTGTCCAACATCCCAGACCAACTGGTCAAAGGGAGTGTCCAAACAAAAGTGTAAGGCCACGGTCAGTTCGACAACACCGAGACCTGCGCCAAAATGTCCGCCTGAAATACCGACTGAGTACAGAAGGTATTCGCGCACTTCATCTGCGACTTGGCGCAGTTGCTCACGATTGAGGGTGCGTAAATCATGAGGCGAGTTGATTCCTTCCAGTAATGGAATGTTTGGGCGTTCACCCGGGATGGTGTGGAAGAGTTTCATGGAAGGCATTAATTGGTTCGCTCCACGCTCAATCGCGCCAGTTGTTCTAACATGGTGGTGTCTCCCGCGACACGCGCAAGGGCTTTGTGGGCAATTTCCACTAATGCATACGCTTCTTCTTCACTGGCTTTTAAGCCAAGAAGGCTAGGAAACGTCGATTTACCAAGCACTTGGTCTCGTCCTTGGGTTTTCCCAAGAGTCTCTGTTGGTACTGTTTCATCAAGGATGTCATCTTGGATTTGGAAAGCGAGCCCGATTGCTTGTCCCGCCTGCGTTAACGCATTCCACTCGTCAACTGACGGGGTACCACAGGCTGCACCCATGAGGACGCTCGCGGTAATGAGTGCCCCGGTTTTTTTCGCGTGCATTGCTTTTAAAGAATCTAGAGAGAGTGCCTTGCCTTCAGATTCGAGATCAATCGCTTGGCCGAGTGCCATCCCTTGGAATCCAACCGCCTCACCAAGGAGTCTGAGTTGTTTAACCCGCATGTAATCGGTTCTGGAATCGTCTTCACCAAGGATGGAGAACGCGAGAGCTTGTAGAGCATCTCCAGCGAGAATCGCCGTAGCCTCATCGAATGCAATGTGAGTCGTCGGTTGACCGCGTCTTAGGGCATCATCATCCATGGCTGGAAGGTCATCATGGATCAGCGAATAGGCATGCAGGAGTTCGACAGAAATCGCAGCGGCATCTGCTGCTTCTCGGCTTGCCCCAACAGCGTCTGCAGCAGCATACACCAAGGCCGGACGCAAACGCTTACCACCGCGAAGTACGCTGTAACGCGCGGCATCCAGAAGCCGTGAATCACCGAGGTGTTGCCCAAGGGCATTCTCAAGTGCTTGGTCAATCCGCGCGCGAATCTGTTCGAGCCAATCTTGATCCAATGCGCTTAGGCCTCCGGATCGAACGGCGCTTCTTCGCCAGACTGCTTGATTTCTGTAACCTTCTGCGAGGCCGTGTCTAGGATTGCATGGCACTCTTTCGCGAGCTGGACACCTTTTTCAAACGCTTCAAGCGAGGTATCTAAGGGCATCGAACCTTGTTCCATCTGCCGTACTAAGGCTTCGAGTTCGGCAAGTTTTGCCTCAAAAGATGGTGATGTATTTGCGTCAGACATGATTAACCTCCAATGAAGAAGGTGTGATAGACCAATCGGACAACGACGCCGACGATCATGAGCCCGAGACCCACGCGATTGACAATGAATTCTTGGCGGGTCAATTGCAGGCGCTTTTGCCAAAAAAAGATGATTGCTTTCGCATCACCTGTCCGCTTGATGTAGAGCGCAAACGAAAAAAGGACAATCAAAGCGCCAATAGCAAGAGCGCCTTGTTCCAATTGGACAAGCCAATCCATGGGTTATTCCTTACTAATAATTTGAGGTGCAGCGACTTCATCGAGTCGCGTGATGGCTCCATTATAGCGCCACTCATAGATAACTTGCGCGGTTAGAACGCGCTGCACGTAGTTTCTGGTTTCGGTGAATGGTATTGAAGCAACCCAAACATCCATGGGCATGGATTGATCAGGCATCCATTGTTTCACACGATGGGGCCCCGCGTTGTACGCGGCGCTTGCGAGCGCTGGATGACCGAACCGATTCAGTTGTTTAGCCAGGTAGTAGCTTCCAATTCGAATATTAGTCGATGGGTTAATGAGTGTCCGATTGCCTCGCCATTTCAGGTTCAGTTCTTTTGCTGTCTGACGACCAGTTCTTGGCATCACTTGCATTAACCCAAGAGCGCCTGCTGGGCTTCGAATATCATGCATAAACAAGCTTTCTGAGCGCATTAAGCCCGAAAGCCAAGAGAGCGATATGTCATGGCGTTTGGCAGCGTTCTTTAAGGGTGTTTCAAAGGCGAGTGGATAGCGAAGCTCGTAATCATCAGTGAGGCCTGATTGGTGGGCTGTCACTGCTGAGCGGGAATGCCAGTTCCAGCGGTTAGCAAGAATCGCTGCTGCTTTTTGCTGTTCTTCGTTGAGTCGCCCAATCACAAAATCCCATTGGCGTCTGGCCATCACAGTAAGGCCTTCCTCGAACAGTAAGCGAGCGACAGTCACATCAGTGCGTTTGTTGACGGCATCAATCAAAGGTTCAGATGGACGCTGTGATTTAGGGCGTAGATCGTATGGGAGACCTAAGTAGTCTGCGGCTAAAAAACCGTACCAGGAGTTTGACTCGGCAACTTTTCGAAATCCTTCAAACGCGAGATCGGAGCTTCCGGTCATTGCGAGTGCTCTGGAAGCCCAATAATTCCATTCAATCTCACCACGCTCCTCTGGTGACAGTTTGGATATTGCGGTTAGTACGTCAGGCCATTCTTGGTAATGGATAAAATAGCGCACGCGCCAGTGATTCAAAATTGGGTGCGAGGGCAAATCCATCCGCAGTAAGGGTGCCGCGGCAGGGTCGAGATTGATCGCCATGGTGCGAGCTGCACCCGAGATCGCAAGCTGTCTGACACTATCTGGGATCTTTCGATCTTTGATAAGCGCTAACAATTTATCTGGGTTTCTGCTGGCCAAACGAGAAGCAGCCATATCGACCCATTCTGGAAATTTCGCCGCTTGCTTGGTCAAGAACTTCTCTGGCTGTCGTCGTGCCTGAGCCCATGCATTGATATGCTGTGTCGCTGATTTATCGAGTGGTTTAGCGAGCCAGCGCGCAAGCTGCAACTGTCTTTTTTCGAGTGCATTATCAATGCGACGGAGGCGCACTTCTTTGGTGATCAGCCCCTGCTTTTGAATCAATGAGAACAGAGTATCGCATTCTTTGGGTTGGCTTTTGCCATGGGTCCATAAGCGCAATGCTTCGCGACGGTCGTTTTCAGTATCTTGTTTGAGGCGGAATTTGGCTTCGAGTTTGTAGCAATTGAGTTTGACGTTATCCGTCGGTCGATAGAGGAACAGAAAATCTTTATGCCAGTCTGCGCGGCCTAATCGGAACAATTTTTTCCAGCGAAGATTGGCGATTGCGGCACTATCAGGATATTGCTGTATTAATTTCTCGAGGTCTTGAGCAGAGATTGAACCTAATCGCTTTTCGGTCGATTCGGCGATTAATTCTGGATAGAGCGGTGAGTCTTTCCAAGTTTTCTTCATGGATTGACTGATTTTTCCTGTTCGCTCGACAGTGATCCATGCGCGACTAAACGAGTCAGCAAAGGCGCCCGTTATGCCACTGATCATGAGACAGCTCGCAATCGCAATCGTTTTTATTGTGTAACTGATGCCTTGCACATGCACCTCTTTGCCCAAACAGTGTCAGTGTGACGAAACCAATCGTCAGTCGCAATGGGAGATCGGTCATGGCGCAAATTCTTTTAACAGGAGCCACTGGATTTGTAGGGGATGCACTCCTGCCTGCACTGGTGAATGATGGGCATTCATTGATGTGTTTGACCCGAAATCCAGCGAAAGCAGCGAAAAAGTTCCATGCTCTGTCGGAATCGATTCGCTGGATCAGCTCTTTCGAAGAACTGAAAGTGATGCCAAATGCAGTCATTAACTTGTCAGGTGAAGGTATTGCGGATTCACGTTGGACTGATAAACGTAAAAGGTTGCTTCGTGCCTCACGCATCGCTGTGACTGAACAATTGGTGTCGCGACTCAACGCGCTGGCTGGTGAGCCGGATGTTGTGATTTCCGGGAGCGCGATCGGATATTACGGACCACACACTGATGAAGTAACTGAAGACAACCCATCGGGCTGGGATTTTGCGGCCAGACTATGCGCGGATTGGGAACAAGCGATCAACGGATTGGATTCGGAAGCAACGCAAATATACACACTTCGAATCGGTGTCGTGCTCGGGCGCCCGGGCGGATTCCTCGGTCGGCTTGAAATGCCATTTCGACTGGGTCTTGGAGGCCCGCTAGGCAATGGTCAGCAGATGTTATCTTGGATCCATCGAGATGACTTGGTGGCGATGATTCGTTGGATGTTATCTGGTACCCCGGAGGCTGGCGCCTATAACGCAACCAGCCCTCGGCCTGTCAATAACGAAGAGTTCACCAAAACCTTTGGGAAAATATTGAAGCGCCCAACCATTTTTAGGGTGCCAGAAATGCCAATGCGTTTGGTTTTGGGTGAATTGGCTGACTTGTTATTTAAGGGTCAGCCAGTGACTCCCAAGCGCGCCCTCAATCAGGGTTTTCAGTTCGAATACCCTGACTTGAAAGACGCATTGACACAGTTATTCAGGTGAAACTCGGGCGAGTGCCCCTTGAGTCAGTACCCGGACACGCTGCCCTTCGCTGAAGGCGTTGACTGAGTCCACCTCTTGGACGATGGACAATGTTTTTCCTGAATCCATTTTGATCGTGAGTTCGAGACCTTGCGCTCGGGTCGCTTGTTCTTCGATCATGCTACCAACCACGGCTCCACCAACGGCTCCTAAAATAGTGAAGATCTCCTGACCTTTTCCTTCGCCAACGGATGAGCCTGCAACTCCACCAATGATCGCCCCAGGTAACTGACCGACACCCGATTGTTTGCCTTCGATGACAACGGGGTTGGTGCTTAAGACAGTACCAAACTCAACTTCTTGCACTTGCCGTGCCTCGGAGCGTGAGTAGGTGCTCCCTTGGAGACCTGATACGCAACCCGTAAGGCCAAGCGTGAGTAGGCTAATTCCAGCAATTGTGATGATTGATCGCTTCATTTTTTGACTCCGTAGTCATAGCGTTCTGTTTGAATGTCATATAGTGTCATTGTATTGCCATTTAAACGTGACACTCTCGATTGTACTACTTTGAACGACTTGCCTGAGGCCCGCCATTTTATGAGCAAAAAAACCTTCGTACTCGATACCAATGTTCTTCTGCATGACCCTATGAGTGTATTCAACTTTCATGAACATGCAGTGGTCATTCCGATGACTGTTCTTGAAGAACTTGATGACATTAAAGATCGTAAGAAAAACGTAGCTGCTGAAGCGCGATCTGCGATCCGCATGGTGGACGAAGTGTTAGGGCAATCGACTCCGGAGGCGATTGCACAAGGAGTAGAAATTCCGGTCGCGTTGAAGGGTGATAGCGGGAAGCTCCTCGGCACTCTTGCGATCCATCGCTCACCACTTGCTGATGAATCCAAAGGTCGTCTTGATGATATCGAATCCAATGACAATCGAATCATTAACTGTGCATTAGAAATTCAAAACCAAGATCCGACTCGTGAAGTCATCTTGGTGACTAAAGACATTAATATGCGCCTCAAGGCATTAGGTGCAGGACTGAACCGCGTTGAAGACTATCGTCGTGATCAGTTAGTCAGTGATGTTGAGTTATTGCCATCGGGGCATTTGGAGCTCGAGACAGAATTCTGGAAACTCGTCACGGATGTTGATACGTGGAGCGAAGGGTCAAAAACTTATCATCGCGTTCCTCGCTCAGTATTCACTGAAGAAATTTACGCCAATCAATATGTCATCGACTCGACTGATGAGTTTGCGGCCCGGATTAGTCAGATCGAAGACGAGTCTGTGGTGTTACTCGATGTTGGGCGCCACCGCTTGGAAGATATGGAAGCCTGGGGTATTCGTCCGCTGAATGTGTATCAGGGGATGGCGATGCATGCGCTCTTGGATACGGGTCTTGATTTAAATTTACTGATTGGCGCGGCAGGGTCAGGTAAGACACTGTTGTCTCTGGCTTGTGCGTTGGAACTTGTGGTTGAGCAGAAGCGGTATTCAAAGATTGTCGTGACGCGATCGACACCGCCGGTGGCTGAAGATATTGGATTCTTACCAGGGACCGAAGAAGAAAAGATGATGCCATGGCTTGCCGCGATTCATGACAATCTCGAGGCGCTTCATGAGCATGATGACAACCCAGAGGCATCGATGCGATTTGCACTTGAGAAAGGCAACATCCAATTTAAGTCGTTGAACTTTATTCGTGGTCGGTCGATTCAGGATGCGATCATTTTGCTCGATGAGTCGCAAAACCTCACACCGCAGCAGTTGAAAACGATCATCACCCGATGCGGTAAGGGGTCGAAGATTGTGTGCCTAGGGAACCTTGCGCAGATCGACAGCAACTACCTAACCGCGTTAACCTCAGGCCTGACCTATGTGGTTGAACGGTTTAAGGGATGGACCGGCGCGTCGACACAGCATCTTGAAGGGGTTGTGCGTTCGCGACTCGCGTCCTATGCGGAGCAAAATCTGTAAGTGCGCATTTGGATACTTTGTCTTGGTTTCATAGGCCTTGTGGCCTTGAGCATGGTTGCTGTTCCTGTTCATTTTGATGAGGCGCAGTACACCACTTGGCTTGCCCACCAAGATTTAAGCTATCAAACAAAGGGTCCACTTGTAACGGCTACTCAATCGGTCACCCACGGCCTTGAGTTTTTACCCCAAATTGTTCAAGTGCGTTTACCCGCTTGGGTTGCCTGGTTCTTCTCTGGACTATTACTCGTCTGGCTTGGTCGTCTGGCTGGATTTGATCAAGAGGCTTCGCGACGTCTACTGATTCTTTTTGTGACGAGTCCGATGCTATTTGCTTTGGGCATGGTGCACACCACAGATATTTGGTTGTTGTTCTTCATGCTTTTAGCTCTCTGTGCATTCGCTTCAATCCTGCATTGTCGTCCGAACGAACAGACAGAATTGTGGTGGTTGTTGATGGGCGCTGCACTTGGGTTTGGCGCGCTTGCTAAGTTATCGATTGCCTTGGTTCCGTTGTCGATTATCCCGTGGGTCATCGTGAGAACGCCGCGGTTGATTTTCACCCCCGGGCCATATTTGGGCGCCCTTTTATGCGGTTTTGTGATGACGCCGTGGATCCTTTGGAACATGGATCACGACTTCGCACACCTTGCCCATGAGTTCGGGCATGTGGATTCGGATAACGACAGTATTTTGCATGCGATCGATTGGATGCCTGTCCTTCTGATTGCTGCGATTCCAGTGATGCTGCTTTCATTATTTGGTGGGTTGCGAGCGCGTTTTGATGATTTTGTAAGCGAGCGTGAAGAAGCAGTCCAGGACATGCTGCGATTCAGTTTCGGTGTGTTGATTGTTCTATTCATCATCAAGGGCTTGATGGGTGAAGTGTTGATTAATTGGACTCTACCGCTGGTCCCCGTGCTTCTGATGATTTTTGCCATGCGCATGCGTTGGTCGACCGCGAGTACCCTCATTGCTGGCGGCATTCAGATCACGATATTGGTTGTGCTGATTAACCCCTATGCGGTTGGTCTCAGCATGAAGCAGGATCCATTTCAAAAAATTCGGGGCTGGGATCGTGTTGTTGAGGAGGCTGCTCGAATGGCGGGACCAACAGATATCGTGACGACCGATCATTACTCAACTCAAGCGTGGGCGCTCTATTTTTGGCCATCTGATCGAGAAGGGGTTGATCGGTATGGATTGCCGCAAGGGCAGGTCGTTCCCTCAACAACGCGTCGCCGGAATCAATACGATAACTGGAATGTCCTTTCTAAGCCTGCGGCGTCTCTGGTGCACGTCGGCCAATATTCTGAAGACTTGGCGAGGCGGTGCTTGGAGTTCAATGAGCTCGGGAGCGTGTCTCAAGTGATGCCTGACGGAATGATCCGCTCGACATTGAATGTGTATCGCTGTGTGGGCTTTAGTCCTGAACCTGCTTGGCCTTCAATCAATCAGTATTAATGCGTCATTAAACACAGTGTTTGTGTATTGATGTCGCGTTGCGGATATCTGGTGAATTCAATACAAGGCGCATGTGTTCGGGTGCGTGATGTGATCCCATACAGCGGATTACGAACAACGATTTGTTTGACAATATCAACCATCAGAAAGTCCCTGTGATCTGGCCTGAAAAGACTCGGCTTCGGGGGGAGTATGGGCATCAAGCGCTCGACGAGCGGTTGCAGCGTATTCGGGTGTCCAGTCCGTTCATACGCACGGATGAGTGCCATGATGGTCTCATTTCCTAGAAAAACCGCTTCAGTCAGCGTATTTAGCTCGAAAGGTCCGGTCTTTATACGGCGATTGCAGATTCGGCAAAGCAGATGTTTGGTTGGGTTCTGGCAGATTAGACAGTCTCGCTCGTAAAGTATTTTGACTTTCATTTAATTGACGGGCCCTCCAATTTACTCTTCAATGCGATCACAGAATTTGTTTTAGAAGGTATGAGTATGTTGCAAGCAAACCGTTTGGTATTGATTGATGCACTTTTGGACAAGGGCAGCAGTCAGTTCCGCACACTGTTTTTGGTTTTAGCGGGCTCTCTGTTATTAACAGTGTCAGCGAAGGTTCAGGTCCCTTTTTACCCAGTGCCGATGACTCTTCAAACATTGGTTGTGTTGCTGATTGGTGTTGCGTTTGGTTGGCGCATGGGTTTTGCGACAGTGCTTGCCTATCTTGCGCAAGGTGCAATGGGTCTGCCTGTATTTGCAGGAACTCCTGAAAAAGGATTGGGTCTTTTGTACATGACAGGGCCTACCGGCGGTTATTTGGTTGGTTTTGCACTGGCGGCGGCAACAACAGGTTGGTTGGCTGAGCGTGGTTTCGATCGCACTGCGATCGGTACAGCGATTGCGATGGTCGCGGGTAACGTTGTGATCTATGCGTGCGGTCTCGTTTGGTTGTCGAACTTCGTCGGCATGGAGAAGGCAGCAACTTTCGGCATGGCGCCATTTGTGTTTGGTGATCTTGTGAAGATTGCGTTGGCGACAGTCACACTTCCAATGATTTGGAAGTTTTTAAACCGTCACCAGCTGTGATCGGCTGAGGCGACTTATTGAGTCGCCTCAAACTCCTCAAGTAATACAGCATGGCTCGCAAGACCAAGACGCGGGCCATATTGAGTGATCAAATAGCCTGACGCATGCACGCCGAAGCGAGCTGATTTCTCAAAATCCCAACCGCTCGAGAGCCCATATAAGAAAGCACCTGCAAACATATCGCCAGCACCATTTGTATCGACCGGTGTAACCACACGACCTGGGACATCAATGCGCTGTGTTCCATCAAATACAGACGCGCCATCTTTACCGCGAGTACAGACCCACTGGGTTGCTGTTGTTGATAATGCGTCTAATGCGTCTTCGATAGCGTTTTTACCCGTCCAAGTCATGGCCTCTTGCTCATTACAGAACAACAAATCAACGCCGTTACCAACCATTTCAGAAACCTGGTCTTTGAAATAAGTGACCATGGCAGGATCTGAGAATGTGAGAGCCACTTGAATCCCAGCTTCTTTTGCAATTTGATGCGCTCGGACAGCTGCATCGCGCGCCTTATCTGAGCTTGCCAGGTAGCCTTCGATGTAGAGCATGTTCGATGCTTTTAAGGCTGCTTCATCAATCTCATGGGCGCCTAAATCGCCTGTGATGCCGAGGAATGTATTCATGGTCCGTTCGGCATCGTCTGTGACCATGACCAAGCAGCGTCCTGTGGTACCAGGCTCACGGATCTGATCGAGGTTAGTCGCAACGCCTGAGTCGACGAGATCTTGGTGATAGAACGCACCAAGTTCGTCGTCAGCGACTTTGCAGCTATAAAACACTTTGGAACCAAAGTTAGCCGCAGCGATTAATGAGTTAGCCGCTGACCCACCAGAGGCCTGTTTCTTTAATTCACCGCGGTCACGAAGCTCTTCTTCGAGTGCGGCCAATTGCGCATCATCGATTAAGGTCATCATGCCTTTCTCGACACCAAGTGCGGTGAGCAGGTCGTCTGAGACGTGATACTCGGTATCGACAAGTGCGTTACCGAGTCCATAGAGATCAAATTGGGCCATTAAAGAACCTTGGCGATTGCGTCGCACAGTGGATCGATGTTGGCAGGGGTGATGCCTGCGACATTAATCCGACCTGAGCCGACGATGTAAATGTGATTATCAGCACGGAGTTTTAAGACCTGTTCTTGAGTCAGGCCAGAGAAACTGAACATTCCCTTTTGATGATTAATAAAATCAAAATCTACAGCCTGCTGGCGATCAGCCATGCCTTGTACGAATGCGTGGCGCATTTCTTTAATACGAGCGCGCATGTCGGCAAGCTCTTGGATCCATAGAGCCTTAAGAGTTGCATCGCCGAGAATCGTCGCTACGATCTTTCCACCATGTGCTGGTGGGCTTGAGTAGATTGCTCGGATCGCGGCCTGAACGTGACTGAATGCGTTGACTGCTTCGTTCGCTGTGTCTTCAACAACTGTGATCGCTCCGATCCGTTCGTTATACAGACCAAAATTCTTTGAGTAGGAGCTTGCGACCAGGACGGCTAGGCCTGCATCTAACAACACATGCAGGCCTGCGCGATCTTCTTCTAAGCCTTCGCCAAACCCTTGGTATGCGAAGTCGACGAGGCAGATCAAATTCTTGGCTTTTGCTTGAGTGGCGATCGCTTCCCATGCAGCCTGATCAAGATCGATACCTGAGGGGTTATGGCAACATCCATGCAGGATGACAACATCGCCTTCAGAAACTCCCTCAAGATCCGCCATAAAGCCTTCACCATCGAGGCCTTGAGAGGCCTTGTCATAGTAGCGATAGTCTTTGACAGGGAATCCAGCGGCTTCAAAAATCGCCTGATGGTTTGCCCAGCTTGGGTTTGAGATCCAGACAGTTGCTTTGGGCGCCGCACGCAATAGGAAGTCAGCGGCGACACGTAATGCGCCGGTTCCACCCGGTGTTTGAGCTGTCTTCGCGCGACCATCTTTAATAATTGAGTGGCCTGCTCCGAACAGGAGTTCTTGAGTGTAGGTTGCCACTTCTGGAACACCTGGAATCGACAGGTAGCTTTTACTTGTTTCTGTTTCCAATAGACGCGTTTCTGCCTGAGTGACTGCCTTCAGAATCGGTGTTTTTCCTGTCGCATCCTGATACACGCCGACACCTAAGTTAATTTTGTCGGGATGGGTATCTGCTTTAAATGTTTCAGTTAAGCCAAGAATTGGATCGGCAGGTGCCAAGTCGAGTTGGAACATTGAAGTCACTCCAGAGACGTCATTCAGGAAAGGCGGGATTGTCGCACAGTTTGGTTTTAAAACGCGAGATCGACTCAGGTCTGAGGAAGCTCTGCACGGAGTGCTGCTCGTGTCGGACGCTGTAATCCTTCAATGGTGAGTACGTCATTGTTTGGATCGATGGCATGTTCAAATGACTCAAACTGCATCCAGTCCGTTTTGCGCTGTTCTTCAGTCGTTGTGACTGACACATCGAGACACTCGATTGAGACAAAACCGACGCGTTGGAGCCAGCGCGATAAAGCGGCAACCGAAGGAAGGAACCACACATTATTCATCCGGGCGTAACGATCCGGTGGAACCAAGCACGTGGTTTCATCGCCATCAACAACCAAGGTTTCTAAAATCAGCTGGCCGCCCGGTTTGATCCATCGTTTGAGTTGCTCAAGATGATTGATTGGATCTTTTCTGTGATACAGAACGCCCATCGAGAACACGGTGTCGAAATCGAGAATGCCTGCATCAAACTCTTCGAGTGTCACCGGAAGAGAGGCTGCTTTGGGGTGTCCGAGTAAACTTTTGATCGCTGCAAACTGACAATGGAATAGGACGCTTGGATCGATCCCAAGTACTTCGAGGGCTCCCGCTTCAAGCATGCGCCAGAGGTGATAGCCAGACCCGGATCCCACATCGAGGACGCGATGATGAGCGAGATTGATTTTTGTGTGCAAACGATCCCATTTCAAATCACTGCGCCATTCTGTATCGACTTCGATTGGGCCAAATTTGAAAGGACCTTTGCGCCAAGGCATCAAGCCTCGAAGCGCGTGTTCAAGTTGCTGCTCTGAATCGTCTGGAATGCGATCAAGACCGACGGCACGGCCGAGTGTTGCAGAGTCTGCGTTAATTTTTGGGATGCTTTGTAGAGCCTCTGACCATCGCTTTAAGTCACCGTGGCTGAGTCGCCGGTCAATGATGGATTGGTGTTGTGCGACGAGATCGGATAGCCAAGGGAGATCTGGATGAGTCCAAGCATCGTTGATACTGATCATGCGATGGCGATCCAGGCTTTGAAATTCAAACAGTGGAAGAATTCGGTGACCTCTTGGAATCCAACGCGAGTGAGTCTGTCGATGTGGGCCTTGGCTGTTTCGGGGACAAGTACGTTTTCAATAGCTTGGCGTTTTCCAGAGATTTCTAATTCCGAGTACCCGTTGGCGCGTTTGAAATCTAAATGCAGTTCGTTCAGCGTCTCTTGCGACTGAGCATCTTCCTGGATGATTTTTTCCGCCAGAATGAGGGCTCCACCTGGGCAAAGCGCATGGTGGATATCACTCAATAATTTTTCGCGTTGATCTTGTTGGATGAACTGCAGTGTGAAGTTGAGTGCGACAACAGAGCATGGCTCGAATTCCATTTGAGCGATATCACTCAAGACCCAATCGATTGGCAATGGATCTACTAAACGATCTGATAATGTCGATCGTGCTTGAGCTAGCATGGCCTCAGAGTTGTCGACGGCGATGATGCGACACCCCGCTGCCGTTACTTGGTTTGCAATCGCAAGTGTGGTCGCGCCGAGCGAACATCCCAAATCGTAAATGACTGTATTGGGTTGCGCATAGCGTTTAGCGATGAGTCCGCTTGAGCCAATAACGTGCCCATAGCCAGGGACACTTCGGCGAATCATGTCGGGGAAGACTTGTGCAACCTTTTCATCAAAACGAAACCCGCCCACCCCTGAAAATGGTGTTTGGAATAAGTTGTCTTCACGGTCTGACATCAAGACTCCGGTGGTGAGGTCGGTTACGGGATGTCATCATACCGGAGGTGGAGGAGATCTGAGACATGGAAATCACTTGGGTATTGGCGATTATTGCGATTGTGGCTGCTGTATTGGCTGCTTACTTTGCAAAACTTTGGTTGGCAGCAAAAGCTGACTTAGCTGAACTTCATGCGCGTTCTGAGGCGAATACAGATCTCGATCAGAAAACTGCTTTGATGAAAGCTGAGTTCGAAGCGCTGTCTCAAAAGCTGTTAAACGAGCGTTCCAAAGAATTGACCTCACAGCACAGCGATTCTCTCACACAACTTTTAAAGCCTTTAACAACAGAGCTTGATGCGTTTAAAAAGCGCGTGAACGAAGTCTATGAGAATGAGACTCGGGATCGGGTTTCCCTTCGCCAGGAAATCGTATCGCTGAAAGCCTTGAACCAAAAGATGTCTGAGGATGCAATCAATCTCACTCGGGCTCTTAAAGGCGAAAATAAAACAGCCGGCAACTGGGGCGAATTGGTGCTCGATCAGGTCTTGAATGCCTCGGGTCTTCGTGAGGGGTATGAGTATTCGCGGCAGCAGAGCTTTACCGGTGAGGGAGGTTCGCGACTCCAGCCCGATGTGGTGATTTCTCTTCCTGATGAGAAGTGTTTAATTGTTGATGCGAAGTTATCGCTAAAAGATTACGAGCGTGCGGTGTCTGCTGTCGATGATGCTGAGCGATTGGATGCACTGAAAGCGCATGCGAATTCACTGAAAACTCATGTCCGTGGGTTGTCGGGTAAAAACTATTCTGGGCTTCCTGGAATTACGACGGTCGATTTTGTGATCATGTTTGTTCCTGTTGAACCGGCGTTTTCTGCAGCCTTCGAGACCCAGCCGCAACTCTTTACGGACGCACTCGCTCAGGGCGTTGTGATTGCTTCTCCGTCCACACTACTTGCTTTATTGAGGACGGTTGAGCATGTATGGAGGATTGAGCATCAAAACCGAAACACGCGACAAATTGCAGATTTGGGCGGCAAGCTCTATGACCAATTTGTCCTGTTTGCAGAAAGCTTCCAAGATGTCGGCGATAAGATCCGGCGGTCACAAGAAGCATTTGAAAAAGCAGGTCAACGACTATCGACAGGTCGCGGTAACTTGGTTCGACGTGCTGAACAATTGAAAACCCTAGGCGTGTCGTCGACCAAGCAAATGCCTGGTGAGCTTCAAGATCTGGATGATTGAAGTAGGCTAAACAAAGAGCCTGCCTCGATTGCCGACCCAAGGCTGATCGGCCCTTGTTCAAATAATCGCCGGGCTGCCATGAACTCTTTGGCTGCATTGACTGCCTCGACAGCCGTAATGCGATCACCTTGGTGGCGCATTACAACGCATTCTGTTTCCGTGTTGATTAAAACCGTTTCTTCATCGGTGCGCGCACAAAGCCCAGCAATCTGCAATTTCAGTTCGCCCTGATCAGACCAGAACCATGGTGTTGCATTAAAGGGCTCGGGCTGTCCCAGCAGGCGCTTCGCAAGCGTCGTTGCCGTGTCATTGGCTTCAGAGATCGATTCGACTCTCATTTTTTGTTTCATGTGCGGTTGATCATGCAGACTCACTTCGCCGATCGCTGAGACGCATGGATGCGGTGTTTGCATGTAAGAGTCCGTCGGGATGCCTTTATCTGTTCCGAGACCGCATGCTTCTGCAAGTTCCGTATTGGCTTGAGCGCCGATAGCGATAATCACGAGATCTGCCGGTATGGATCCATGATTGGTAATGAGAGCTGCACTATCTTCGTCATACCGTTCGACTGTCACATCAACGCGGATGGATGCGGGTGTGGCATCGAGTAGTCGGTCGGCCGCTTTGACAGAAACTTGTGGAAGTGCGCGGATGCCTTTGGCTAAAACTCGTATCGTACGCGTCGGTTGATCGAGACTTGAAGCGAGCTCAAATGCCAAGAAGCCTGCACCCAAGATTGCTATGTTTTGTACACCATCGAGTGCGCTGTGCAGGGTAATTGCGTCATCGAGTGTTCGAATGACATGTGTTTTCTCTGACGGTAGTCCATCGATGGCCAGTTTTTTGGCTCGAGTTCCAGTCGCCAAGACAATCTGGTCGACTGAATAGCGATCTCTTTCGGTTACGATAAGTCCGTCATCGGGCTCGATCCCTGTGACCCGTTGTTGGATCCATTGAACTGATGGGTGATTTTCAATCGGGTCTGGTAAGAGTCGAAGTGATTCTGTTTCAGTTGGATGTGTTAACCATGTCTTCGAGAGTGGTGGGCGTTGGTAAGGCCTGTGAGACTCGCCATTAAAGACGAGCATCTCGCCATCAAACTGGCCACGAATGAGCTCTGCGATCAGAGTGCATGCGGCCTGACCTGCGCCAATAATCCCGATTTTCATCAATACTGACGTTTCGCGACAGATAGTGTGAGTCCGTCATGTTTGTCGTTCAGTTCGACCTGGCAGGCGAGGCGGGAATGTGGTGTTGGATCGATTGCAAAAGACAGCATATCGGCTTCTTGCACACTGGGGCCCTCAACAGTGCCATCCCAGGTCGCATCGAGGATCACATGGCATGTCGCACATGAACAGCCGCCGCCGCATTCTGCGAGAATCCCATCAACACCTGCGCGGTATGTGGCCTGCAGGATGGTTTCTCCTGGCTCAAATGTCACATCAATCTCTTGTTCATTTGGGTCAATACAGGTCAGTTGTGGCATCAGTGTTCCTCAGTATTCGTGCCAATACGGATCGAAATTAATATCCGCAATGCACTTTGAAAGATGAATTTAGGCACTAGAGTATGGGCAAACAGGAAAAAGGAAAGAGTCATGCGTTCAATTGCACGAGTGATTAATGGTCGGCGAGTCTCCGATGGGGCAGGTGTCGATATCCGTCGAGTGATCGGTTTGGCGGGTGCTGACTACATTGATCCATTTTTGATGTTTGATGATTTTCGAAATGATGATCCGTCTGGTTATGTTGCTGGGTTCCCGCCGCATCCGCACCGTGGGTTTGAAACGGTGACTTACATGCTCAAGGGTAAGATGCGACATCGTGATTCCAACGGCAACGCAGGCCTTTTGGAAGATGGGGCGGTGCAGTGGATGACTGCAGGTCGAGGGATTTTGCATTCTGAGATGCCTGAGCAAACCGATGGCAGTTTGTGGGGATTCCAGATTTGGTTGAACCTACCGCAACACCTTCAGATGGCGGAGCCTGGCTATCAAGATATTCCGGCATCAGATATCACGGAATTCGAACAAGATGGCATTGCCTATCGATTGGTGGCGGGTGAACTATTTGGGCATCAGGGACCTGCTCAGACTCATCTGCCAGTGTTGATGGTTGATATCGCACCACATGGGGGCGAGACGACAATCCCATTAACTGACGGTGAGACAGCAATCATGTTTTGTTTTGAAGGCGAGTTATCGATTGCCGGGCAAACGATTGGTGATGGCGATCTGGTTGTTTTAGAAGGAGATGGCGGAGTCGCGATTCAGGGCCTTGGGCGAGGGCTTCTCCTGTCTTCTCCGCCCTTGAATGAGCCGATCGCGCGCCATGGGCCTTTTGTATTATCAACAGAAGGCGAGCTCAAAAAGGCGTTTATCGATTACCAGTTGGGTCAGCTAGCTCCGAATCAGGAAGCGTTTCTTGCGTCAGGTGGCCGCGGGTAACCTCGCCCGTGTCTAAAAGAGGGGCGGCGTCGATATGACGAGCCCCCATCATTTCAGCGACCTGCTTTAAAACAAACACCAGTTGGTGTTGCTCCCATTCGCGGAGTCGCTCGAAGCGGTGCAAGAAGTTTTCTTGTAACGGCTTGGGCGCTTTCATAAGAAGCTCTTTGCCAGCATCGGTGATCACTAAAAATACTTTCCTGCGGTCAGTCCCTGATCGCTGTCTCTCCAGAAGTCCGCGTCTTTCCAGACGGTCAACGATTGAGGTGACCGTCGCTTGAGACAGATTAACCTCGGCACTGATGGCTCTGATCGGTTGTTCCTTTGTGTTGGCGACCGTCTGCAAAACCAGCAGTTGCGGCGTTGTGAGTCCGAACTCTTTACCGAGCCGACTGGAGTGCTGATCGATCGCCTGCACGATACGGCGTAAAGCAACCAATACTTCTGTTTCAAGATTATGTGTTTGCACTCTGTCTATAAGCCCTTTGAGTTGATCAATCGCATTGTGGATTCAGTTCGAAAACTAGTGCAATTATTTTTCACGACTTAAATTTTGACGTCAAAGTAATTTTTTTACGTGCAAGTCCGTAGATTCTCTTAAATATAATTTAAACTATTGATTTATATATTATTTGAAGAAAGAGCCTCGATTCGGTAGACTTACAAAATGTTTCGTGGATGAAACAATATTTAGATTTTAATCGATAAAAACCTTTGGGGGTTATATGAAACAACTGATTGGTGCAGCACTAACGGCGGGTGCGTTACTGTCAGGTGCGCAAGCGTTCGCAGCTGATTGCGGTAAAGTCGTGATTGGCGAAATGAACTGGGCAAGTGGAGAGTTTTTGGCTCGGTTGGACGGATTCATATTGTCGGAAGGCTATGGATGTGAAGTTGAATACCTAACAGCCGGAACAGTTCCGCAGATTACCTCGATGAACGAAAAAGGTACGCCCGATTTTGCATCGGAATTATGGGCAAATAGCGCGGTGGATTTGCTAAAGCAGGCCTCCAAAGAAGGACGCCTGACTAAACTCAATAAGAAGCCTTTCGAAGGGGCTGGTGAAACATGGTTCGTCAACGGGAATTTTGCGAAAAATCACCCTGAATTAAAGACTATTCAAGACATTATCGAGCGTCCTGACCTGTTCCCACATCCAGAAGATCCCTCTAAAGGCGGTCTACATACCTGTCCTCCAGGATGGGCATGTGAGCTATCAACGAACAATCTTTTCCGAGCATTTGATATGGAAGCCAAAGGATGGAAGTTAGTTCAGACAGGCTCTGGGGCCGGCCTTGATGGATCAATCGCAAAATCGAGTGAACGCGGTGAGAATTGGATTGGCTACTACTGGGCACCGACAACGATGGTTGGTAAATATAATTTGCAGCCGATTGATTGGAATACAGGATTCGATGCTGACAACTGGAATAACTGTATCGTGAAGCCAGAAGAAGAATGTGAGGATCCAAAGCCAAGTTCGTATACGTTCTCAGAGGTTGTCTCTCTAGCGCAAAACACATTTGTTGAGAAAAATCCTGAGCCAGCGAAATACATTGAGCAACGGGTATTTGATTTGCCACTGATTGGTAAATACTTGTCATACATGGATGCGAACCAAGCAACTGGCGAAGATGCTGCGATTGAATTTCTTCTCAATGAAGAATCGACGTGGACACAGTGGGTCACTGCTGATGTTGCTGCAAAAGTTAAAAACGCACTATAAAAATAACTCAGACGGCCGGCGCTTTTGATAAGGTGTCGGTCGTTTTGATGTATAGAGGACTATATGGATTGGTTAATTGAGTTTCCCGAGCTAGGACGAAGGGATCTCAGGGATCTCCGTAAAGGTATTGACGAAAGCTTTAAAAGTTTTAGTCGCGAATACGGCGACTCCATCGAAACGTTTTTTGATCCCCTGCTGTATTTTTTAATTTGGCTTGAGAAGCTCCTTCTCTCAACTCCTTGGCCATTATTTATCGGAATCGTTTGCCTGATCGGATGGTTTGCGAGTCGCAGTATTAAAATTGTTATCGGCTCAGCGATCAGTCTCTTTCTGATTGGTTATCTCGGCATGTGGGAAGACACGATGAGCACTGTCAGTATCATCTTGGTTTGCACCATGCTCTGTATCGGAATTGGTCTCCCAATCGGGATTCTGATGTCTCGGTCTGACCGTGCCCAAAATATCGTGACACCGATCCTTGATGTGATGCAGACCATACCAAGCTTTGTGTATCTGATTCCGGTCGTGATGCTACTTGGTATCGGAAAAGTTCCGGGGCTCTTATCTGTCGTGATCTATGCGATTCCGCCGATGATTCGGCTAACGAATTTAGGCATCCGATTGGTTGATAAGGAGGTGTTGGAAGCTGCTGATGCTTTTGGGGCAAGCCATTGGCAAAAGCTAACGCAAGTTCAAATTCCACTCGCACTTCCCAATATTTTTGCAGGCGTGAATCAAACCATCATGATGTCTCTGGCAATGGTCGTGATTGCGTCGATGATCGGAGTGACCGGGCTCGGGCAACCCGTACTTAAGGCGATTTCAAATCAGTATCTTGCGATGGGTCTGTTGAATGGTTTGGCGATTGTTGCCTTGGCAATCATTTTCGACCGCATCAGTCAGAGCTACGGTAAACGACTGCAAAGCTATCGTGGGGGCCATGGTGAATAAAATGGAAACCAAGATTGAGATTAAGAATCTGTACAAAATTTTTGGTGATGATCCAGAAACGATGCTTCAAAAAGTTCGCGATGGTGTCACTAAGGAAGAGTTGAACGATCAATTCAACCATGTACTGGGTTTGAGTGATATCAACCTGAAAATGCCTGCTAAAGGTATTCAGGTTGTGATGGGACTCTCGGGCTCTGGGAAATCCACTCTCATTCGTCACATCAATCGATTAATTGAGCCGACTGCCGGCGAGGTTTGGATTGACGGCGAAAATGTTCTCGAGATGGATGAAAAGACATTGCGAGACTTCCGTCGAAACCGTGCCTCGATGGTGTTTCAAAAGTTCGCACTATTACCTCATCGCACCGTTATGGAAAACACCATTTATGGTCTTGAGATCCAAGGCATGGGTGAGAAAAAGGCTGAAAAACAGGCTGCACACTGGATCGAGCGTGTGGGTTTGGCAGGTTATGAAGAGAACTACCCAGGCCAATTATCCGGTGGTATGCAGCAGCGTGTCGGTCTCGCTCGAGCACTCGCGACAGATGCAGACATTCTGCTGATGGACGAAGCGTTCAGTGCATTGGATCCACTGATTCGGACTGATATGCAGAACATTCTTCTCGATCTTCAGCAAGAGCTTCATAAGACCATCGTGTTCATTACGCATGATCTTGAGGAGGCACTGCGCATTGGTGACCAAATTGCGATTCTACGCGACGGTCAAGTGATTCAGCAGGGAACCCCTCAGCAAATTGTGCTGAAACCGAAAGACGACTATATTGCCGACTTCACCAGAGACATTAACCGCGGCCGAGTGATCCAATTAAAAACGATCATGAAAACGCCAAATGATAAGCCTGGTCCTGAGTTATCCGGTGAGATGCTCGTCGAGGATGCGGCGCAATTGGTGACTGAATCGCCATCATCACAAGCGCGTGTCACCAATGACGCGGGCGATGTGATTGGTGTTGTTGGTATTAATGATTTGATCCGTGCCATGGCGCGGCCTGATATCGAATCTAGACTCGAAGAACTGTAAATGCCCAAAGAGACTCGGCTCGTGTATTCAACCGAGTCGGGTCGTATCCGATCTGACTCAGACGTCACTCATGCGGTGAATCCGGATGACTCAGTATGTCGTGTGCGCAGAGAGACCAAAGGTCGTGGCGGCAAGGAAGCGACGGTCATTTGGGATGTCCCAGGTGGAGAGGTTGAGTTGAAATCCTTAGGCAAAGCCATCAAACAACGTCTCGGTACCGGTGGTTCGGTAAAAGATGGTCAGATTGTGATTCAAGGCGATCATGTTGAGACTATTCTTTCTTTTCTCAAAGACAAAGGGTTTCAGGCCAAAAAGGCAGGCGGATGACAGTTTCTAAAGATCTTTTTAAGCAGACCATGGGATCATTCCCGACCGGTGTGACGGTTACCACTGCCTATACAGCGGATGGGCAAGTGATTGGCATGACAGCCAGTGCCTTCAGTTCTGTCTCTCTTGATCCCTTGTTGGTTCTGATGTGTCCAGCCAAAAATGCCGAATGCTATTCAGCGCTCACAGAGGCTGCATATTTCAGTATTCATCTGTTAGCGGGCGATCAAGGCCCGCTCGCGTGGCAATTTGCAAAATCTGACATGGATAAAACCGAAGGCCTGACGATTTCAAAAAGCCCTAATGGAGCTCCAAAAATCCAAGGATGTCTTGCCTATTTAGAGTGTCGCCACCATGCACTCTATGATGGAGGTGATCATGGCATTCTCGTTGGTGAAGTTACGCACATCGAACTCCCTGATACAGACAGGGAGCCCCTGGTGTACTGCAAAAGCGCGTTGGGCCCTCTGCCTTCTATTAACGCTTAGTACAGTCCTTGTGCCACGCGAGGCGATCGCCTCGGGCGCTGAGTGCGACCGACTGGCTTCAATTGCTGCGGATCCTGACCATCAATCAGCGCCAGTCGATTACAACGGAATCGATGGACCCAAAGTGATTGATGCCTGTCGTGAAGCTGTCATGCAATTTCCAGACAATGGACGTTATTGGGTCCAACTAGGTCGCGGATATCTCAAAATCGAGCAAGGCAATGCGATGCTGGATGCTTTCCAGAAAGCCAAGTCATTGGGATATCCGGTTGCATGGTTTGCACTAGCTGTCGTCTACCACACAGGCAATGGTATTGATGAGGCTGATCTTAGTCGGGCAGAAATCCTATACAAAGAAGCGTATCAACGCGGAGTAGGTTACGCCGCACTCGGTCTCGCGCGCTTGTATGATGAGCCCGGGTCCCCATTTTTTGACTTAGAGAAAGCCGGTGTATGGCAGTCGCGCTTTGACGCATTGAACGATCGTTTGGGGTGACAGGATGAAGAAAAACGTCTGGTTTTTGATACTAGCTTTGAGTTCATCGAGTTTTGCATTTGATGGGCAACCACTTCAATACGAAATTGATTGGGGTCCAGTGACACTTGCGGATGCCACTGTTGAATTGCTGGATTCGGGAGAGGTGCGTTCAGTCTCTGCTGATATTGCATCGCGAGGTGTCGGCGCCTGGTTTTCTGATTTCCAATCGTCTCTCGAGATCATGCGTACAGGTGATGGGATGCAATTACTGAATGGTAAGAGCACCTGGGGGGACGCGCTCAGCAATCTAACTGTGACTTGGCTGCCTGGCGATGAGAAGCCCCTCGTCGATTATTACCGATCGAAGCCTCGCGACTACGAAATCACGCCTGTTCCGGAAGACTCTGTTGCCAACACAGTGGATCCATTCACCCCGATCTTTGAGATAGGGCGCGACTTAAATCAAACCAAACGATGCGAAGGAAGTTATCGAATCTTTGACGGTATTCGTCGTTACGATTTAACGATAACGGATGGAGGTGTTTCTGAACTGACGTCAGACGATGCTGCTGACTTTCGGGGTCTTGCGCACCGTTGTGACATCACACTGACTCGCATTGGTGGTTTTTCGACCAAAAAGGGCCTGTTTAAGTTTGGTGAATCTGAAATCTCAAGAACACTCTATCTTGGTGAAATCCGAGGACATTGGGTGCCGGTTCGCTTTGAGATCTCTGCACCACTTGGAACCGCTGTCGCGCGACTGATCAATCTCAATCGCGCAGTTGCGGCTCAATGAGTTGTCAGTAGTTTCACGCCCGGCAGTTGACTGAACTTGCGATCAAATGTGACCACTGGATAGGCGCTTTGGCGCTCTGCGTATTCTTGGATCATTAAATCGGAAAAGCCTTGGTTGCCGTGTTCGTAACGATCGACGCATTTTGCGAGACTTTTAGGTGCCTCAAGTCTGAGTTTTGATATTCCCAGCAGAGACCAAAGAACGGATGCTATTTGTCTCCGAGTCATCTTTTTGACTGTTTCCATCACCCAGACACATTCTTGTACAACTTCTCGAGAAATATGAGCAGGATTTTCGACTGTCATCGAGCTTAAAAGCTCTCGCGCTAAGGCGTGCTGCGTTGGTTGATCATCGAAGAGTATGCGGATAACAACATTGGTGTCCAAAGTCATTTCGTATCCTCGCCATCAGGGTTTAATCCATCCGACCAGGCTGTCTTTCTCGCTTCCTGTATGTCCTCGTCTGTCATAGTGATACCTGTATGAGAAAGGCAGCCGAGTAGCTTGATTGGTTCTTTGACTTTCACCATGCGCACATACCCGTCGAGAGGAAAAAAGCGAATTTGATCACCGGGCTTCAGGTCGAGATGATCCCTGATCATTTTTGGGATTGTCGTTTGTCCTTTTTCTGTGAGCGTTGAGTCTTTTGGTAGCTCGTCATCATCGATCATCATGAGTGCCTGCATCATTAAGTCCTTAATAAATGGTAAAAGGTAAGGAATCAGGTTGTCCATCACAGGATAATTACTATTAAAGATCTCGAGTGAGAATAGGCCTTTGGGTATTGTCTGAAATAGCTGTAATGATTGGTAAAGCTGTTGTTTGATTTGCCGATAAAAGGGGGTATGAAGAATCTAAAACAAACTGTAGTCATGGTTGTGCTCGGATTGAGCGGTGCTGTTGCCTGGAGTCCACAGGTGCATGCCACTTGTTTTGGTAGTCAGAGCCAATTGACTTGTCATGACAACCTGACGGGCAACATCTATAACAGTCGGACCTATCGGCCACCTGCGGCTTCAAGACCGCAGGTCAAACAGCGATTTGGTTGGATGCCAATGCAGTCTCAAAGAAAGCTCGGGAATACGACGATTATTACCGGCCATACTGCAGGTCAAAAGCAGTGGAAGACCTACGGAAAGACCTACAGTAATGGTGATTACCGAATCATTGGGTCAGACAGTCGCGGCCCAGTTCAGCGCACTTGCATTAATGGCAAGTGCTTCTGAGTTTAGGTCGCAACCGGCCGGATGTGATTCTGGATCTTATCGAGAATGATGTCTGGTCTTAGTTCTGAGACTTCAACAAATTCTGCTTTGGGTAGGATTTTCTTCAGCGCTAATCCGATCGAAGGTCGGCTTCCAATCCAGTACACATTCGAAAAGTTCACCGCTTGGCGCTTGAGTCCTTGAGCTACAGGTAAGACAGAGTCTGAATCGTTCAAAACAACCCACCACTTTTGCACGTCGGTCGGTGGGAGCACGGCCAAATTTTGCGGACGGTATTTGTAAAAGCCCATGCGAATCACGCGCTGACCGTTTGCGACCAATTTTTTCGCAAGAAATCCGCTGGTTTCTGCTGGTTCAAATACAAGGCATAGCTCTTTTTCTTCTTCTCTTCTAGCAACCAGATCAGCCAGCTCTTGGATGCTGCCAGGAACTTTCGGTGTCATGACGCTTGAAAAGTGGAATTTAGAAATATCTTTGATGTGACACACCTCAGATAAGGCAATCGCGGTTTCTTGATCGATGGCCGCAAACTTCAGGCGATCTGTACGAATTTTGAGTGCTTCACAGAGTTCATCAAATTGCTCTAGAGCATCAGGTGCATCGGGTGTCGCACACACGATTGTCAGTGCGCGATCGTCTTTCGCATCATCCCACTCTTCAAGCTCACGGATAACAGCACGTCGGACGGCATCATTGACAAGCTCAACCTGAGTAATGGGAGACTGAACTATCCGGACTAGATATTTTTCTGCCATGTGGGCTAGCGAAGCGCCCAGAGCACTTGAATGTCCTTCCCAGGCTGGGGTTGCAACAATTACCGTACCGTTTTTATCGGATGCCATAGTCTTGCTCGTTTCTCGTGTCATTGTTTGAGGCATAGAATCGCGGTTGGACAGCTATCCAATTGGAGGTCCGCGTCGATATAATGCTTGAACTATAAGGGCACCGTCGGTCTAGCTCAAGTTTAGGGCTTTTGTGTCAGTCGATAGGCCAACAGACCGATCCATTCATGCAGAAGGATATTTAACTGCTCGGAGCCCGTGCCCAGATCCCACCGAAATTCTGTTGATGGAGTCCGTGATCTGAAGTCCACAGGATACGGAATGACATGAATCCCGCGATCTTTAAAGATTTCAAATGCGCGTGGCATGTGGAACGCTGATGTCACCAAAAGCCAGGGTTTATCGCCTGCAAACCCGATTAAATCTTTGGTGTAGAGTGCATTTTCGAATGTATTCCGCGATTGGTTTTCCAAAATAATCCGCTCGGTTGATCCAGCAGTTTCATTGAAAAACCGAAGCGCGACGTCGCTCTCAGACAATGCTCCACGAACGAAACGTCCTGAGAAGCCACTAAACACAACCGGCACATCTGGGTAGCGCCTCATTAATGTCAGGGCTTCAGTCATTCGTTCGCCGGCGCCGTTCATGCTGACTTGATCATGGGCCTCTGTGACCAGCTCATTAAAAGCGCCTCCTAATACGATGATGCCCTCGATTTGGGTTGGCTTGCTGGATTGGTGTGCCAATTCATGACTGTGTAAGAGGGTGTTCCAAATCGGTGTTGCGCCAAGCAAAAGAGTCCAAAGGACGGTGACAATGGAAAGAAGGGCTGTGAAGCGACTCTTGATCCATAGGGCCAGTCCCCACGTTAAAACCAGTAACGCAAGGAGGTGCAGTGGCTGAATAAAAAACCAGACGAATTTTGAAGTGATGAAATAAAGATCTTGCATAGACGAATCATAGCCTGATTCCGCATTTCTGTTGCGGAGTTATAATTACGAATGTTTTTAAAGATAGAAAACAAGATCACATGTTCCTTGTCGGGTACACTGAGAGCTCGGTGAATGGAGGTTAAAGTGTTCCAATTCGGTGGTCCTAACTGCAAAGTCTGTCGATTAATCCGGGTCTATTTATTAGTAGCCGTGCCGGTTTTGATGATGATGTGGATTAAACCGGATTTTCAGATTCCTGCTGGGGTTGATGGTCGAGCAGTTGTTGGCTATGCATTTGGCATTGGCGTCGTGGCAATGTTCGCTTACAAGTACTACACCGATATTTATCGAAAAAAGCGCAAGAATGACTGACTCCCCCAACTGCTGGAAATGTCGATTTTTTAAGATCAGCTGGGATCCTAAATTTCCCTATGAGTGCGAGGCAATGAACTTTAAAAGCCAAGCTCTTCCCTGTATTCAGGTGATGAGTATCGATGGCCGGCATTGCCAATGGTTTCGCCCCAAACCAGAGGGTGCTTCAGCAACCGGTGAAACCCAGACTGCAAAGGGTGGCATCAAAGGTAACCAGGTCGATCACTCTGCCTAGCTTAGTCGCGCACCATCAAGATCGGCTGATGCAATTGGACCGCTTGTCGACAGGATGTAGATCCTTGGAATAGGAAAATCGAGCACCCAAATCGCTCGCCATGCCACGAGTTGTCACTTAGCCAGAAATTCTTAACCGCCACTCCTGGGAATACATTTGGATTGAGCGGGGGACTGTCGCAAGTTGTTTCGAGGATCTCCTCAAATTCGTCTTGGGTTGGCAGACGCCACTTCTCACCTGATTTGTTAGAAAAGTCGCGAAGATAGGATTCAGCCTCAATCTTGGTGAGCTCCAGAGGCTCACCCAAACATTTTTTGCCGCGAAATGATTGACCGGCCATGCAGCGATACCAGACAGAACCTGAGACATGTTGAGCGAGCCCCGTGGTTGGATTCACGATGAACTTGCCATAATCCTTCGGTGATTTTACATCAACACAGTCCGGAAGATCGCGAGATCGTTCGCAACCAGCCAGCAGAAGAAGTGTGATGCAAGCTACTAAAATACGCATTAATCACCTTTTATTGATCGAGGGTCTGTACTCTCTCAGTCAGTTCCATACTATATCGGAACAAAACGGAAAAACGTTGAGAGGTGTAAATATTTCAATGTTTTTGCCGATACACTGTCCGTGGCGGTGATTTTGCCTGAATCAATGTAATGGGAGAGTTAAATGGATATCGCTAGTGTCGTTGGCCTGATTGGTGCGCTCGCTCTGATTGTGATGGCGATGGGTGACCCAGGTCCCTTCGTTGACACTCCTTCACTGTTGATCGTATTGGGTGGCTCGATTATGGCCACCATGTATCGTTCCACACTTCCTGAATTCTTGGGCTTTGCCGGAGTAATGGGTAAAGCCTTTGGTGGATATCCAGATAAGCCTGATGAACTGATTGTTCAGCTCGGTGAGCTTGCAACCATTGCACGGAAAGACGGCATGATTGCGCTTGAGGGCCAAGAGATTAAAAACAAGTTCATGGCCAAAGGTATTTCAATGCTTGTGGACGGTACCGATGGCAAGTTGATCAAGACCTCTCTCGAGCGCGAGAACGACCAGATGAAATCCCGACATGCAGCTGGAGCAAGCTTCTTTGAGGCTTGGGCGGAAATCGCACCTGCGATGGGGATGATCGGGACACTCGTTGGTCTCGTATTGATGCTTGGTAACATGTCCGACCCGAAAGCGATTGGTCCTGCGATGGCGGTTGCCCTCTTGACGACGTTGTATGGAGCACTTCTTGCGAACGTGATTTTGATTCCATGTGCGATGAAATTGAAAACAAAATCCAGTATGGAAGCTCTGAATAACGAGTTGATCATTGAAGGTGTGATGTTCATCAATGATGGTGGTAACCCTCGCGTGATGGGTGACATGCTCGGATCATTCCTTGATTCGAAAGCGCGTGAAAAAGCCATGGCGGCAATGGGTAACTGAGGCTGATTCATGGCTGACGACGACAAGGATCTTCTGGAGGAAGGCCAAGAAGCTGAAGAAGAGCTTCTTGAGGAGCCTGCCGAGCCCGAAGAGGAAGAGAAAAAATGTGAGGAGTGTGCCCCCTGTAAGGGCGGTGCCCCTGCTTGGATGGCAACGTTCGCCGACATGGCGACACTGCTCATGGCGTTCTTCGTATTGATTCTTTCTTTCGCGGAAATGAACGTTCCGAAATACAAACAGATTACTGGTTCACTGAAGGCAGCCTTCGGTGTGCAGCGTTTGGTGCCTGTCGTTGAACCACCCAAGGCGCAGAGTCTGATAGCCCGCGACTTCTCTCCTGCGGTTGCCCAACCCACTCCTCAGCAGGTTGTCAAACAGGATACAACCGATCAAATGAAGAAAGAGGTTGAGCCGCAAACTGATACGAAATCGGCAGATTTTGAAAACAATGAAGATTTCAAAACAGTACAGCAGGTTCTCGCACAAGAGATTGCTGAAGGCCAAGTCGAAGTCAAAATCGAAGATGAAAAGATCGTCGTTGAGCTCACTTCACCTGCGAGTTCCGGCGGTGAAGGTGAGTCTGATAATGGCACATTAAGCGCCGGTATCATCGATCAAAAAACAGTTGAGATGTTTGCCAAAGTCGCTGACGCACAAGCGCAGATCGAATCTGAAGTGGTTGTGAAAGATGCGCAATCAGCAGATCAGGCAATGCAAGGTCAAAATCAGGGCGATAACGCAACTGCTGGCACGCAAGGCGACAGTCAGGGTGGACCGAGTGATAGTCAGTCTGTTGATGATTCGCTTGAGAAACTCAGAATGGAATTGTCGAACGAGATTCAGCAAGGGTTGGCCGAAGTTGAGCGCGAAGGTGACAAGATCATTGTTCGCCTCGCTGAACAGGGATCATTCCGTTCTGGCTATGCTGATCTTCAGCCTGGATTTCTACCGTTACTGAACAAAGTGGGTGACGCGATTTCTAATACAAGTGGCACGGTCACTGTTGAAGGCCATACCGATAACGTGCCGATTGCCTTTAGTGAGCGCTTCCAGTCGAACTGGGATTTGTCAGCTGCACGGTCTGCCGCAGTTGCTGATTACCTCTTGGGTAATACGAATTTGCAGCAAGGTCGTGTGACGGTCGTTGGATATGCGGATAGTAAGCCAATCGCGTCGAATGATACCCGTGAAGGTCGCGCGAAGAATCGCCGAATCGAGGTTGTTGTTGATGGTGGTTAAGCTCTGTAAGTCTGCTGTTGTCACTTTGGCATGTCTGGGAGCAGTGATTCCTGCCGTCGCGAATGTTGAGCCTGGAGTGAAGGCATTTGAGCGCGGCCATCCATCATCGGCACTCAGGAACTGGTTACCTTTGGCCCGTGAAGGGAATCCAAAAGCGCAGAATAATGTCGGGTTAATGTATGAACGAGGCCTTGGTGTCTCGCAGAGTTACCCAGAGGCGATGCGATGGTACCGGTTAGCTGCTGATCAAGGGTTACCTGAAGCCAATCACAATTTGGGTCTTCTGTATTACTCAGGCTATGGCACTGAAGTGAATGATCGCGAAGCGTTCAAGCGATTCCGAGCTGCCGCTGAAAAAGAGCTACCTGAATCACTCTATATGCTGGGTCTGATGGTGTATTTCGGGAAGGCAACGAGCCCAAATCCAGAAACGGCGATGCAATTGTTTGAGTCCGCAGCGACCATGGGCTACGCAGAAGCGCAGTACATGGTTGGCTATCTGATGCAGTCAGGTGATCTAGGAAAACCTCGCCCTGATGCGGCCTTTGTCTGGTCAAAATTGGCAGCGGAAAAAGGGATCGAACTGGCAACGGATCTCAATTACATGACCACTTTGGTGCTTGATGAAGCAGAGCAGGCGCGCGCTCAGCAATTGACTGATCTGTGTCGTTCGTCAAACTTCACAGATTGTCCGAAATAATCGAAAAAATCCTAAAGACTTCCTGACTTCTCCCGATTCTATAAGTAACTCAAGAACATATAGACAACGAGGATGAGTTCATGGCGTTTCGTAAAAAAGGTCTGGCTAGTTACGGCGAAGTAAGTGTTCAAGCAGGAACAGCTTATGCCGATTCGGTTCAACTGATTCAGATGTTATTTGACGGGTTGATTGACTCACTGTCAGCTGCTGAAGGTCAGATTGAGCGTAAAGAAATCCAGGCCAAAGGCGAATCACTGAGCCGTGCGACTCGCATTGTGCTGGGCCTTCAAGGATCTTTGGATCTTGAGAAAGGTGGTGAAATCGCAGCCAACCTTGCAGATCTCTACGATTATTGCACGCGTCGCTTGATGCATGCCAACCTCAAAAACGATGTTGAGGCAGTACAGGAAGTAAAGCGCTTGATCAGTGAAATCCGCGACGCATGGTCGCAAGTTCCTGAGCTTCTTCAGCAGCAACAAGTCGCGAGTGTCGGTTAATTCGATGTTGGGGGCTATTGATTCAATCAATACACTAGATGGTGCGGCTGAGTCCCAAGAGGCTCGCCAGCCGATCTCTCCTGGCCCCTTGTTCAAAGAAATCTATGCCGGCTTGATTGATGTCGAAGATCCATCAGCATGGCGTCCCGTGTTAGACAGGGAAACGCGTTCTTTCCTAGCGCATACCACGGATATTCAGACACTTGATCAGTTTAAAACGATCCATCAAACACCAGAAAAGTGGGGTACTGCTTTTCATCATCGCACCTATGTTGCAACTCTTGAGTCACTTCAAGGCTAGAAGATTGCACTAAAATTTTGAGGTCGAGGCCTCCTCCTCTATACTCCTGAAGTTATAACGATTAACTCTCTAGGAATTTGCCGCCTATGGCGCTTGATTTGATCATCGGTAAGAGCCGGGCGGTCAGTGAACTACGTGGTCTGATACGCCAAGCGGCAACATCAGATGCAAGCGTTTTAATCCTTGGAGAAAGTGGCACCGGTAAAGAGCTTGTAGCTCGGGCGCTGCATACCGGTTCGTCTCGATCTTCTCGACAATTTGTGCCCGTGAACTGCGGTGCAATTCCAAAAGAGTTATTGGAATCGGAATTATTCGGCCACAAAAAGGGAGCGTTCACCGGAGCGATCTCGGACCGAACCGGCCGCTTTGAACTGGCAAATGACGGCACATTATTCCTCGATGAAATCGGGGATATGCCGCTTGAAATGCAAGTTAAGCTGTTACGCGTACTTCAGGAACGCAGTGTTGACCCGGTAGGTTCAACAAAGTCAATTCCAGTGAATGTTCGAGTGGTTGCGGCAACACACCGAGATTTGGATAAGTACATCGATCGCGGTGATTTCCGTGAGGATTTATTCTACCGATTGAACGTGATTCCGATTGTCCTCCCCGCCCTTCGTGAGCGACGCGAAGATATTCCGGAACTGATCCAGCATTATTTAAGGAAGCATGCGACTAACGACGGTGTGCCCATGTTCGATGGCTCGCTGATCGAAGCGCTGTGCGAATACGATTGGCCAGGCAACATCAGAGAGTTGGTGAATTTAGTGCATCGACTGAGCTGCTTCTTTCCGAATCAAAAGGTGTCTTTGTCACAAGTGCCGGCAACTTTACTTCCGAAGTCAGTAGCAGCTTTTGGTGCAACCTCTACGCACGAGTTTACTGACGGGGCGCCAGTCCAGACGGAGCTCGACCTCTCTTTATACACGCCGGATGCCGATAATCCGGTTGAAGATGCCATTATGCGTGCCCAGGGTTTTGCCTCAGAGTCTGCGGCAACCACCCATTCGTTTCCAGAAGACGGTGTTCATCTGAAAGATCACCTCGCAGACATTGAGAAAAATTTAATCATCAAAGCGCTTGAGGAATCGAATGGCAATGTCTCTCAATCGGCGCGGCTATTGAATCTCCAGCGCACAACGTTGATCGAGAAAATCAATAAATACAAGCTCGCCTGACGCTTGTCGAAAACCCGTCAATTCGCGATTGCCGGATTCCCCGGATTTGAATTGCCACCCTTGAAATAGCCATCTGGCGCCAACTTGCCGCTTCTGGCATGCCGCTTGCTTCCGTTGATGCAGAACTTAACTAGGTGAACGGAACTCATGTATTCATCAACTGCATCAAAAAGACTGTTAGGCATAGCGGATGCCGCTTGGCCTGAATCCGCTCCGATTGAACAATTGGCTATGGGCTTAGGATTTGAAGCTGTAGTGTCGACCCAAGTGGAGGGCCTGACGCGTCAGAAAGATTTGGGCATTGTTGTGACCAAACTACAGCCAGGATCGTCGTTACAGTCGATGATTGAATCGATGCGAGCGTTCGGTGAAGACGTACAATTTGTTATTCGTGCCGATGCATCTGACTTACAAACGGTGACAACGCTCGCTCGTATTCCCGGGGTTCATGTCGTCGGTGATGCAGATTTTTCTGAAACAACTTGGAAGCCAATTTTTGATGCGCAGTTGGTTTCGGTAGTTAGTAAAGAAGCGAATAGCAGCGAACCACAATCTGTTCAGACTGAGTCTCTTAATTACATTTTTGTCGATCCTAAATCACAGCACTTACTCGCGTTAATTGAGCGCCTCGCCGTGACAAAAGCAGCTGTTCTTCTTCAGGGTGCAACTGGATCGGGTAAAGAAGTTCTTGCGAGAACACTGCACGAATTATCTGACCGTTCAACGAAGCCGTTTGTTGCGTTGAATTGCGCGGCAATGCCAGAGCACCTTGTGGAAGACATGCTATTTGGTCATGAAAAAGGTGCTTTTACTGGTGCGACGCGTGAGTTGGCCGGTGTGTTCGAGCAAGCCCAGGGTGGCACCGTCTTCCTTGATGAAATTGGTGAAATGCCGATTCAACTGCAATCCAAATTACTCCGAGTTCTTCAAGAAAAAGAAGTGGTGCGCTTGGGCGGCAGAGATTCAATTCGCTTGGACTTCCGATTGGTGGCAGCTACGAATAAAGACTTGAAAGCTGGTATCGCAGACAAGACTTTCCGAGAAGATTTGTACTATCGAATTAGCGCTTTCAAACTTCAGGTACCAACGCTCGCCGAACGGCGTGGAGATATTGTTCCACTCGCCAATTCGCTGGCAACCAAACACGGTGTTGCTCGTGCTGAATTTACAGAAGGCGCCCTGAGACAACTCTACAGCTATCACTGGCCAGGTAATGTACGTGAGCTCGATAACGTGATTCAACGAGCGGTTGTATTCGCTGATTACGGTCGGATTGATGCAGAGCATATTTTCTTTGATGAGCCAATGGCTCGCACTGATGTGGATCTGTCGCAGGCCATGATGACGCCCTCATTTGAGGCGCCTCGGATGCCAGTATCGACTCCAGAAATTCCCATGATGGCCCGTCCTCGTGACCTACAGTCTGCTGTTCGGGCCAGTGAATGCGACGTGATTATGGATGCGATTCGCTCAACGCGAACGCGAGAGGAGGCGGCGAAAAAGCTTGGAATCAGTCCCCGCACACTCCGCTACAAGATGGCCAAGTTGAGAGAGTCCAGTTCTGGACTGTCTCATTGCGCGTAAGGAGCTGACTCATGATTGACAAGACAGGATCAATGCACGCGCAACTGGTAATGGATCAGATTAAGGCTTACCAGGGCAGAGTAAATCAGACGCGTGAGCCAGAAGCGGCAATCGCCCCAACAGAAATTCAAAAGCCCACGTTTGGTCAAACCATTAACCAGATGGTGACGGACGTGAACAGCGCTCAAATGCAGTCTGCCGAATTGCGCGCTGCTTATGAACGGGGTGAAAACGTTCCTCTCACCGATGTGGTGATTGGAATGCAGAAATCATCTCTCGCATTCGAAGCGACGCTTCAGATCAGAAATAAGGTTCTGAAAGCGTACGAAGAAATTATGAACATGCCGGTTTAAGGATTAGGTGACGACGATGGCAACGACCACAGCAGATATGCAAGCAATGCAAGCAGCTGATCAGGCGACTGACAATACGCCTACGACTCAGGCGGCCTCGCCTGCCAGTCAACCAATTGCGACTCCGGCAGTCTCAGGTGCACCTGGGCTTTTGGAAAATACAGTAGGCCGCGCATTCCCAAATATGAAGGAAATGCTCGCACAGCCTGCGGTTAAAAAAGCAACGCCGATGATTATGATCGGTATTTTGCTCGTTTTCTTCGTCGCATCTTATATGGCAATGCAAGAGCCTGTGTATCGGCCTGTATTTCCTGGAATGACTGATGCTGATCGTCAATCAGCAATGGAAGCATTGAAAGAAGGTGGTTTTTCACCACAGCTCAATCGTCAAACTGGGCAACTTGAAGTGAATGCGAGCGCATATCACGAAGCAAAGATCTATCTTGCGTCTCAAGGTATTCCTTCTGAGGGTTCAGCAAGTGGATTTGAGGCGTTGAGTCAGTCTGCTTCAATTACGACATCACAGTTTATGGAACAGGCGAACTACGCTGCCGCTGTTGAGCAGGAGTTGGCTAAATCCATTCTCCGTATCTCAACGGTGAAGCACGCGCGCGTTCATTTGGCCTTGCCTCAGCAATCTGTATTCGTGCGCGATCGCACGCCACCGAAAGCGTCTGTCGTTATTACACGGTATCCAGGGCGTCACATGGATGCGAACCAAGTGAATGCGATTATTAATCTGGTTGCTTCAAGTGTGCCTTATTTGAACCCGACAGACGTGTCGGTCGTCGATTCACTGGGGAATTTGTTGAGTGATACGAGTCAAGAGAATCCGTTGGGTATGACGAGCGCACAGCTACGCCATAAGCAGCAGATTGAAGACACGTATCGTAATCGTATTTATCAGTTATTGGGTCCAATTTACGGTGAAGATAACGTGCGAGCGCAGGTCGATGTTGAGCTTGATTTCACTGAAGTGGAAAGTACGTTTGAGACCTATGACCCAAATGAGAAGGGTGAAAAGACTCGATCTGAAGTGTTGTCTTTAGATCGCATGGCAACCGCCGATGCACAAGGTGTTCCTGGATCAACGACAAACCAGCCGCCAATGGATCCTGAATTTGATCAGGATGGTCGGGCCACTTCAAAGTCATCATCCAATATTGGTGAAACGGTAAGTTCGCGGACAACGCGTAACTATGAGCTTGATCGAATTATTCGCACTGTTAAAGACGCGAATGGGGAAGTTTTAAGAGTTTCAGTGGCTGTTGCTGTGAATCGAATTGCACCAGGTGAATATCCGCAGCCACCCGAAGGAGTTGCCCCTGAGGACTTTGAGGGTCCGGCCTTGGCTGAAATGAGCGAGCCTGAATTGACTCGAGTGAATAATTTGGTTCGCGGTGTTGTGAACTTTGATCCTGAGAGAGGTGACCAGGTGACTGTGGTCGCGACACCTTTCGATCCGGCTGCCGAATTGGAGAATCTTATGCCGTGGTATGAAAACGTAATGTTATTGAATGCAATCAAGGGCATCGTTGCAATGGTTGTATTCGCAATGATCGCATTTATCTTGATTCGTCCAGTCGCTTATAAGCTTCTTGGTATTCCATTACCGCATGAGCGTAAGGCTGCTGAGCAGGCTGAGGCAATGCGTATAGCTGAAGAGCAAGCGTCGGCACCTGTTCTGGGCCCAGATGGTCAGCCGCTTCCAGCTGGTGCTGTCGGTGTCAACGCAGATGGTGTACCGGTTGGCCCTGATGGAGAACCAATTATTAACGAAGGTGAGATTGAAATTGGTGAAGGTGAATCGCTTGAAGAAATTCGAGCGAAGCTCAAGCCGAAGAAGTCGTCAATCTCTGCTGATTTGTTAGATACTGCGAACACCTACGACGATAAGGTCGCACTGATCCGGATGCTGGTCCAAGAAGACTCAGGCCGTGTGGCGACCGTGTTGAAGTCAATGATTAAGGCGAGTTAAGAGGTTCGTCATGGCAGATAACGACCAATTAGAGATGACAGATGCCCTTCGAGAAGAAATCGAAGGGTTAACGTCAACAGACCGAGCGGCAGTATTGTTGTTGCTTCTTGGTGAGCAAGAGGCGGCCAACATCATTAAGTACATGGATCCCAAAGAGGTTCAGAGAATTGGTGCAGCGATGGTGAGTGCTGCAGACATGTCTCAGGAAGCGGTTAACTATGTATTGGATGAGTTCGTTTCGACGCTTAAAAAGCAAACGAGTCTCGGCCTTGGAACCAGTGATTACGTAGAAGATGTTTTAAAGCGTGCACTTGGCGAAGATAAAGCTGCTTCAGTCATGGGGCGGATTCTTCCAGGGCAGGCGTCGAAGGGTCTCGATATCCTGAAGTGGATGGACGCGCGTGCGATTTCTGACATGGTTCGAAATGAACATCCCCAGGTGATTGCAATTATTTTGTCGGTGCTCGAATTCGAGGTCGCAGCTGATGTGCTGAGCTTTTTGCCACAGCCAATCAGGCCTGAAATCATGCAACGGGTTGCGGCCCTTGAGACTGTTCAGCCTGCAGCGATGCTTGAACTTGAGAACATCATGAAAAAGCAGTTCAGCAATAATTCATCCGCTCGCTCCTCAAGTGTTGGCGGTGTGAAGCAAGCCGCCAAAATCATGAACTTCGTGAAAGTCGATATGGAAAGTCAGATCATGGACGGCCTGTCGAACCTTGACGAAGACATCATGCTACAGATTCAAGACAACATGTTTACCTTCGAGAATTTGGTTGACGTGGATAATCGGGCGATTCAGACCATCATGCGTAACGTGGATCAGGATCTCTTGATGACAGCGCTGAAAGGTGCGACCGAATTTGTTAAAGAGAAATTCTTCGACAACATGTCATCTCGTGCGCGTGTCATGTTTATTGATGACATGGAGGCCAAAGGTCCTCTTCGTATCAGTGATGTGGAAGATGCGCAGAAGACGATCATGCGTACTGCGCGAAAACTCTCTGATGCAGGTGAACTTGTGCTAGCAGGCCGTGGCGATGACTTCGTCTAAAAAAGCGGCTTATGTTGCTAATGGGGCTGAACTTGATCAGCCCTTTGAAGACAACGAGTTATTGAATCGAAAAGATGATTTTCCTTTCGAGGATCCTCCTTGGCGTGTGCTGGATACCGAAGCGACATTTGAACCAATGGAAATTAAGGTTGCATCAGATGTTACTGATGCTTCTGAACCAGCAGGTGAGATCGAATCGCTTGCAGACTCCTCTGAGCCAGAAGGACTTGAATCGACGATGGAATCTGTCGACGGCTCGCTAGACGACTCGGAAGAACGTACTGAGGACGCTGCCGAGGCGACGGTAGAGCCAACTGTCATTGGAATTACCGAAGAGGAAGCTGAGGCTCGTGTCGCAGAAGCAGTTGCAGCAAAGCAGGTTGAGCTGACTGAACAATATGAACCTCGTATTAAAGAGCTCGAGGCACAATTAGCCGATGCGCAGGCTCAGATAGAACAAACGCGAATCGAAGTCCGTGAATCCGCTGAAAAAGAATTTCAAGAGCAGCTCGAATCGAGCCGTAAAACCTATGATGGATTAACTCAAAAGTTGGCGCACGCAAGTGACAACGTAAGCGAGTTTTTCGAGCCATTGTCGCGTTTGGCAGTGCATGTTGGAACACAACTAGTTCGAGGTGAGCTGACTGTTGGGCCAACTGCAATCGCGCGCCTCGTCCAGGGCTGTTTAGATCAATTAGAGGGCTATCAGCCAAAAAATCCCCCAATTCTGAAAATGCATCCGGAAGACTTGGCGATGTATCTATCATCAATTGATGGTGAGCCTGAAGGCGTTCAACTTCGTCCTGATGAGACTATGGCTCGCGGAGATGTATCGCTACAAATGGATGACACAGCCGTTGAAGATTTAATTGAAAATCGTTTAGAGCGATTGGCCAATCATATTTTTGGCCTGGGTCATGGTTTTACTGACGAAATATTTCGAACACCCTTAAGTGGCCAGTCAGATACTGAAGCTGCATTTGAAGACATCGAAGACTACATCGAACACGAAGTTGTCGATGTATCGGAAGTCGCCGAGCCAGAATTAAACATCGACGATACAGTTGAAGACGACATAATCTTAGCCGAAGCCGAAGCCGAAGCCGAAGCTAGTGATGAAGAGAAACCAGAATGATGGACTTTTCTTCCGTCGTCGAAACTGTCTGTTCAGATCTGAAAAGTCCAGCTCCTGAGAGAACTGGTACTCTTGTTAGAGTGGTCGGGATGACCCTCGAAGCCCGAGGAATACTGGCTCCAGTTGGCTCCCTGTGTCGAATCGAAACAACGAACCATGAAAGCTTTGATGCAGAAGTGGTTGGCTTTCATAACGATATTTTGTACTTGATGCCATTTACCGATCCTTCGGGAGTTTCGCCTGGAGCACGCGTGAGGCTAATCAGTGCAACTGCAAAAGCGGCAGTAGGTAATGCGCAGCTAGGCCGGATTTTAGATGGATTGGGGCAACCTTTGGATGGGAAGCCTGCACCTGCGTCCGATAAGTTATTAGGTCTTCAAGGCCTCATTATTAATCCTATGGAACGAGGCAGTATTGATTCACCGCTTGATGTTGGCGTGAAAACAATCAATGGCCTTCTAACTCTCGGTCGTGGTCAGCGTGTTGGATTGATGGCGGGATCTGGAGTTGGGAAAAGCGTTCTTTTGGGAATGATGACCAAATACACCGATGCCGATATTGTTGTGATTGGCCTAATCGGCGAGCGTGGACGGGAAGTCAAAGAATTTATTACTGAAACGCTAGGTCCTGAGGGGCTCGAGAAATCGATTGTGATTGCCTCGCCCGCGAATGAATCTCCTGTATTGCGTCTTCGTGCGACGATGCTTGCGCACCTGGTGGCTGAGTATTGGCGAGACCAGGGAAAGAATGTATTGCTCTTAGTTGATTCCATGACACGTGTCGCTCATGCGCAACGAGAGATTGGTTTAGCTGTTGGCGAGCCGCCCACTTCTAAAGGATATCCGCCGTCGGTTTTTGCCTTGCTACCGAAGTTAATCGAACGTTCAGGTGTTGGGCGTCATGGTCATGGCTCGATAACGGCAATTTACACGGTGTTAGCTGAAGGCGATGATCGCTCGGATCCGATCATTGATATTACGCGAGCTTCGTTAGATGGCCAGGTAATGCTCTCACGCGAATTAGCGGACGCAGCATTTTATCCTGCCATTGATTTAACGGGTTCTGTTAGTCGCGTTATGAATCAACTGGTCAGTCCTGAGCAGCTAAAGCGCGCAAATCATTTTAGACGCCTGTGGACTCTATATCAGCAAAATAAAGATTTGATTCAAGTGGGTGCTTATGAGCAGGGAACAAACCCTGAGCTCGACGAAGCGATTCAGAAGCGACCTCAATTAGAAGCGTTTATGCGTCAAGACGAATCGGAGCGATTTGATACTGAATCGACGCAGAATGCGCTCAATGGGGTCGTATGATGAGTTGTTGGGATATTTTAGAAAGACGAGCGCGAGTTGATCGGGATAAAGCTGCTGAAGCGGTTTCTGAGGTTCGAGGAAAAATTTCAGAGCAGCAAGCGCTTTGTGATCGAACGCGAGAAATTGCCGAGCAATACCAGAAAAAAATCACTGCGACTCAGGGCGCTGCGACTCATTTCGGGGATATTCAATTGTATCGCACATCACTGAAGCAAATGCAGCAAGCGATCAGTTACATTCAAACGCAAATTGCCACTTTAGAAATGGAATTATCTCGGAAGCAACGACTCTTGACGCAGGCTGAATTGGAGCGTCAGAAATATCAAAAGCTGATCGAGCGTGAGAAGGCTCATATTGCTCAACTTGCGGCGCACCGGGAGGCTCGTGAGTTGGACGAGATTGGTGGGCAACTGCACTATCGAAAAACAAAACTGGCCTAAACCTTGCTCTAGTCCTTGTAGATAATTTTTGGAAGGACTGAGTCGGCCATGGCGTCTACTTCAAATATCACTATTTCTTTGCAATCAGCCGCACCATCAAAAAGCGATGATTTAAATAAAACGAGTAAAAATAGTGATTTAGACACTAATGCGCATGCGGGTGGATTTGATCGAGCGTTAGAAAAAGCGCAGTCAGATCGAGCTCCTGCTACCGGCAAAGATTTGCCGCGGGAGGATGTGATGCGCGAAGAAAGGCCGATTTCTGACGAACAGATCAAAGTCGACCTCAACGCCTTGCAGACACGGAAGGCAGGTAATGTGAATTTGTTGACGTCTGCTGATCAAAGCGCCGGAGTATCTGATGAATCGCTGATCGCTTTTATGCAAGATCAAGGTTTTTCCCGCGCTGATATGGCGCAACTGCTGATGGCTAAGAGAGATCCTCAGTCGACAGAACTTCAATCGACCGCGTCTTGGTTGAAAATGAAGGGCGGAGACGATGTTGGTGCCCAAATCGAGAATGTGCTTGTCGATGAGATCAAGCCGACAAATCTTGCAGAGGCCTTGGCTGCCCAACTGACTGATCCCAAGCACCCCATCAAATCGTCAGCAATTGTTGAGGTTTTGGCATTAAAAGATATATCGCAATTTGTAAAAGCTCAGATTGCGAGCGAATCGTCAGATCAGTTCGCAATTAAGTTTTCTGATCTATTGCCGTCACTGACCAGGAAGCCAGTTCTTGGTGCCTCGACTAACCAGGGCGGTGCATCCGAATCGGGTTCATTTTCATCGAATCAGTTCGACGCCAAATCCTTAGCTGAAATGGCTAAAACATCAGGTCCGCAGGAATTTCGTGAATTTCTCGTGGAGCATTTGAAACGAGCTGAATCACTCCGCGAATTGACTGATAAGCTTGGTAATATGGTCGCTAGACAAATCGCAGGTCAAATTGGGCGGGGCCGATGGAGTTTGGAAATAGCCATGCATCCCGCTGAATTGGGTTCGATTGAAATTGAAATGGAAATGACAGAGCGCGGACTTGAAGCAAGCTTCCGTGCTTCCCATTCTGTAACTCGAGACTTGTTGATGGAGTCTATGCCCCGTCTAAAGAGTTGGTTTGAAGAAGGTGGCATTGATGTTGCATATGCAGGGTTAACCCAAGATTCTGGGGCCCAAAATGGCGGAAATTCGACAGGTGAGCAGCGTGCTCAGTCGAATATCCAGGCCACAGAATCTGAAGAATCGTCCGATTCAACTGATAATCAGTTGTTCGATGATGGTTCGACGGGATTGGATATACGCGTTTAGTGAAGAGGATTCAGCATGGCTGACGAGCAGATTGAAGAAGAAGAAGGCGGTGGCAAAAAAGGTGGTCTAGTGAAGATCATTTTATTGGTTGTCGGTGTTGTGCTGGTGGTCCTTTTGACCATTGGTTTGACGCTGTATTTCACTGGATTCTTCGATCCAGGCCCTGAAGAAGTGGCAGAAGAGCAGATCAGTGCTCTTGAAACAGAGGCTGCTGCGGCTGCTGAGGAAGTTTCACAGCAACCTGCGAAGATTCAACTTGAAGCTCCTGCTGTCGAAAAATTTGAGACGGTGTATTACGAGCTTGAACGCGAGTTCTTGGCGAATGTTGCAAACTCTCGCAAGGTGATGCAAATCAAGATTGCGATCATGACGCATTATGACGAGCAGGTGATTGCGAATATTGAAAAGCATTCGTTTGCGATTCGTTCTGTAGTGCTCGACATCATGCGACAGGTGACAGAGCAAGATATCGATCAGCCGGATTTTCGAGTCAATATGGCCGAAGATATTCGCTTGGCGATGAATGCGACACTTGAAGAGTATGAAGATTTCGGTGGCGTTGAAAAAGTATATTTCAACGAATTCATCGTTCAGTAACTAGGGGAGCATCATGGCTGAGAGTCTGCTAACACCAGAAGAACTCGAAGCGCTTGCTGAAGGCGTCGATTCTGGCGATCTGGAAACAGATACAGGATTCAATTTGCAAGCTCGTGTTGTGAAACACGATCTTGCGTCAGAAGATTCGACGCTTGGCGTGAATCTCTCGTCGATCGATATGATCAACGAGCGGTTTATTCGGATGTTTCGGTTGGGTCTTTTAGAGGTTTTGCGAACAAGCCCTCGAATTAACCCTGCCCGGGTCCGGATCATGAAGTTCGGTGATTATCTTCCAGATTTGAAAGCACCGCTGTCGGTGACAACAATTCGGACTCCACCACTTCGCGGTTCGTCGATGGTTTTGATTGAGCCGAATATTATTTTTTCAGCCCTTGATAACTTTTTTGGCGGGTTTGGTCGCGGAATTGGAGCACTGCCTCCTGGGCGTTTGTTTACGCCGACCGAGACTCGGATCATTAAAATGATGCTGGACCAACTATTTCTGTCGCTACAGGAAGCTTGGGCTCCTTTGATGCCCATCGAGATCGAAACTGTAAGCTCAGAGATCAACCCTCAGTTTGCGCAGATCGTTGATGAGAATGATTTGATCATTCTTTCACGTTTCGAGGCTGAGCTTGGTGATAGCGTCAAGGGTTTTATTGACATCGTTTATCCATACGCTGCTCTGAAACCGTTTAGAGAGCTTCTGAGAAGCCGATTGCAAACAGGCGATGGGAATGAAGAATCGGATCGTTTGTGGCTTGAGAATATGGAATTGGCCTCTGGAGACGCGGAAGTTCAAGCGAGAGTTGAGTTGGCTAAATTGAAAGTCCCAGTCCGCGAGTTTGAAGCGTTAGAAGAAGGCCAAGTGCTCTTCTTTAAAAAACCAGATTATGCGCGTTTGATCGTGAATGAAGTTCCAATTTTTGAAAGCTCTGTTGGTACGCATGGTACTCAAGTGGCAATCAAGATTGAGAATCCGATTAAGCCTGAAGAAAAGAGTGATTAAGTCGATCCGACTGATGGAGGTGGATTGTGAGTGAATTTGAAGCAGATGATGCTGTAGACAATACAGAAGCGGTAAGTGCCGAAGATCAGGTCGAGGGGGCTGAGGCGAAGATCCCTTCAAAAATGAACCGTGAAGTGATCGAAAATATCCCGGTCACACTGGCAATTGAAGTTGGTCGTGCATCATTAAAGATCCGAGATTTAATGCGTTTAACTCAAGGTAGTGTCGTTGAATTGGATCGTCTCGCTGGAGAGCCCCTAGATATCGTAGTTAATGATACAGTAGTGGCCCAGGGAGAGGTGGTTCTGGTGAATGACCGTTATGGTGTTCGCTTGACGCAGGTTATTTCAGCGGCCGACCGGATCAAAAACCTCTAATCACTTGATTTTGGAGGTGTATGAGTGGAATACGTTGACTGGGTATCTTTTGTCTTAAGTTTTCTACTCGTTATTGCACTACTTGGGGCAACACTTTGGGGCCTCAAGCGTTTCGGTCGGATGCAGTTAAACAATCGATCTGGCCAATCGTCTATTCAGTTAATCGATTCATTTAGCCTTGGTGCTCGCCAACGTATTATATTAGTTGAGGCCGATGGCCAAAGGATCTTAGTGGGCGTATCGCCTCAAGCGATGTCTGGTCTCGGCCAATGGCCAAAACAGGACGCGCCTGAATTCTCGGAGATGCTCCGCGATGCAGGGGCGCAGACGGGGACGTCTCAGTGATTAGACTCATTCTAGTACTCTCATTTTTTGTGACACCAGCGGCGTTTGGTGACGCTCTTCCTATTGTTACCGTCACAGAGGAGCAGGGAGCGACCCAGTACAGCTTGACCCTTCAGTTGCTGGCATTGATGACATTGCTGTCCTTACTGCCGGCGATGCTTCTTGGCCTGACTTCATTTGTACGAATTATTATTGTCTTGTCCTTGTTACGACAAGCGCTTGGAACCATGCAAACACCGCCGAACCAGGTGCTGTTGGGCATCGCTTTATTTCTCACCTTCTTTGTCATGGCTCCGGTTTTTAACAGTGTGTATGACACGGCCATTCTTCCGTATCTGAACGAAGAGATTTCGATAGAAGCCGCGATTGCTGCGGCAGAGATACCAGTTCGCGGGTTCATGTTGAACCAAACACGCCAAGAAGATATCGGCATGTTTGTGCAGATCGCCGGAATGGAGGCAATTCCTGCTCCAGAGGACGTGCCCTTTTCAATTCTGGCACCAGCTTTTATTACATCAGAGTTGAAGAGTGCCTTCATTATTGCGTTCATGATTTATATCCCTTTTGTGGTGATTGACCTGATCGTGGCAAGTGTTCTGATGTCGATGGGTATGATGATGCTTTCTCCAATGATGATTTCGATGCCATTTAAATTGATGTTATTTGTATTGGTTGATGGCTGGACTTTGATCATGGGATCGCTTGCTGCAAGCTTTGCGATGCCGTAAGGAGGATCGATGTTAGACACAGCATTAGTTATTGAATTGGGCCGAGAGGCTTTATGGGTTGCTGTATTAATTTCAGGTCCTTTGCTCGCGATTGCGTTGGTTGTCGGCTTGATTATTGGGATCATTCAAGCGGCCACATCTATCAACGAAATGACCCTATCCTTCATTCCAAAACTGGCAGCTCTCGTTATCGTGTTGATCGGTTTAGGATCTTGGCAAATCTCAGTGCTTGTTGATTTCACACGAAGGATTTACGAGCGTATTCCGACGTTCTTCTTTTAAGGCCAGTCGATGGAGCTCTTTGTTGCAGATTTGATCGAGCGGTTTTATACGGCGCTCTGGCCATTTCTGCGGATTGGCGCGATGTTGATTGCTGTGCCTGTTCTCTCTATTGATGCCGTCTCTGTTCGCATTCGTGTTTTGCTTACGCTTGCTCTGACACTGATGATCTATCCAATGGTGGACTGGCCGACCATCGACCCTGTGTCTGCAGAAGGGTTATCTGAGATTGTGAATCAAATCTTGATTGGTGTTTTGATGGGCTTTTTCCTGCAAATCGTAACAGCTGCGGTCGTAGTTGGTGGGCAGGCAATCGCAAACGCGATGGGGCTATCAATGGCGACTATGGTAGATCCCGGTCTTGGCACAGTTCCATTGGTTTCCCAATTTCTATTGATTATAGCAACCTTGATTTTCTTAAGTGTTGGTGGCCATGTATTGGTGATCGGCATTCTATTAAGGAGTTTTGAGACCTTTCCGGTCGGCGTTGCGTTTATTGGAGAAGCTAACTTTGCGGCTCTGATTGAGTGGAGCGCGATGATGTTCTTAGGTGGTGTTTTGATCGCACTTCCAGTGATGGTTGCCCTGTTGTTGGTTAATGCTGGTGTGGGCGTTATTACCCGAGCTGCGCCGAGTTTGAATATTTTCGCAGTTGGTTTCCCAGTGTTTTTCTTAACCGGCTATGCCATTTTGATTCTATCGATGGCAGGAATTGGTGCGCGAATGCAATGGCTTTGGATGGAAGGTATTGAGCGCGTGAAAGACTTTGTTCTTGTCCCCGGAGTGCTTTAATGGCTGAAGACGCACCAGACGACGACGAAAAAACAGAAGAGCCCACCGCCAGGCGCCTAGAAAAGGCGCGTGAAGACGGTCAGGTTCCACGGTCTCAGGAGCTCGGTGTGGCGGCAGTCATGATTAGCTCCATGGCCGCTTTGTATCTGATGGGTGGCTGGCTTATTGGTAATTTGGCTGATCTTTTTGCATCCGGGTTTGTGATCGATCGCCGTGAAATCTATTCAGAAAATTTGGGGGTGGTTCAATTTGCCGATATCGGTCGCGAGGCATTCTTACTAATTGTTCCACTTCTCTTACTCACGTTTTTTGTCGCTATTTTCGCTTCTTCTGCAATGGGTGGGCTTAATTTTGCCTGGAAGGCAGCCGCTCCAAAGGCTTCAAAACTAAACCCTCTTAACGGCTTCAAACGCATGTTTGGTCTGAAGGCATTGGTCGAGTTAACCAAATCATTATTGAAGTTTTTATTGGTTGCGGGTGTCCTCGCTTATTTCGTTTATGACTTTTCTGATGAATTGGTCGCGTTGTCGGGAATGGCAATCCAGCCTGCGTTGGTTGCGGCTGGAGAAATGGTTGGACTGACCACTCTTGTGGTAACGGCGACTCTTGTTCTGATTGCGGCGATTGATGTTCCTTTTCAGGCATTCGAATTCAATAAGCGCATGCGGATGACGAAGCAAGAAATTAAGGATGAATATAAAGACATCGAAGGTCGTCCTGAAGTGAAGGCGCAAATCCGCCGCAAACAGCGTGAGATGGCAGAACAGCGGATGATGGACTCTGTGAAGGATGCGGATGTGGTCATCACGAACCCGGAACACTTTTCAGTGGCTTTGGTTTATGACCCCGAGTCTGACGGCGCGCCGATCGTAGTTGCCAAAGGCGTCGATCATGTTGCTCTTCGAATTCGTAATGAGGCGAAAGAGCATGGTGTGGTTCAGGTTGAGATTCCACCATTGGCTCGCGCACTGTATTTCACAACAGAGATTGATCGTACAATTCCCGAGGATCTCTATTATGCGGTTGCTCAGGTGATCGCGTATGTATTTAGTCTGGCAAGCGTCCGTCGAGACGGGCAAACTGCTACAAAGCCAAACCCTGAGATTCCAGAGAATTTCCGGTTTGATGCGGAAGGTAATCCCGAATAATGAAAGGTATGCATAGTCATGTTTGACGACTCCCCCTCGAAACTCTGCCAGGGTAATGGCGAAATTTTCTTTCGGGACTCCGATATTTCTCGCTTCCAGCGTGTTTTTGATGCGGTTGTCGATGACGCGCAGCATCTGTTGGTGACCAGTCACTACGATGGGGTGATCGACCATTACGGCAAAATGATGCTGAATCGTTTGAAAATGCGATCAGGTATGGCGGTCGAAACCTACATGCCAGCCAGTACTGAAGCGCTTGTGACTCGTTTCAATGAACTCGTTAATTCGATGTCTATGGAAGAGGCGCGAGGCGAGCAAGAGTCACAAACCCCGGGGCGAGTGATTGTCGTTAATGACCCCAAAGCGATTGATAGTGACGGGTGGGCTTTGTTGTCGCGCATGGTGACTGATTTTCCAGGTCTCAATATGAGATTGGTTTTCTTACTGGATCGTATTCCATCACATATCGAAAAGGCTTTAGACCGCTTCGGTTCTCGATTACTTCGTTGGGAAGTTGAACCGCCGACACCTGACGAGCAATTGGCGCTCCGGAAAGAAGGGATGGCTGAAGGACTTGAATTTCAGGTTGAGCGTGTGTTGTCACGAATTAACCAAACCGTGTCTCAGCAGCTTGAACCGAGCTTGTCGGCAGATGACAGGTCACCATCATTACAGTTGGATGTGGACGAGGCGCTTGGTGGTGCGAGTGAAGCCGGTGAGCGTGAAGCAGACGACATGCGGGCTCTGTTTGAGGAAGAAGAGCCTAAGAAGAAAGGGAGTGGTTTAGGTCTTCTTTTGCTCCTTGTTGTGCTGGGGGTCGGTGCTACAGCTATTACTGGTTTTGTGAACCCAGATGTTGGTCAGCAATTAGATCGTGCGTTGAAGCTCGCTGGTCTTGAAGATAACTTATTTACGCGCAAGGAGAGCGGGCAATCAGTTGTTGATGCGGCCTACGATTCAAGCATTCAGACAACACCTCAATCGACTCTCCCAGAGCTGCCTCAATTACCGCCATTGCCCAATGATGAAGGTCGACTCGCCGATCAACAGTCTGCGACACCTGCGCAAGTAGAACGCACTGACTTGGCTACTCAGATCGCATCAGCACCACTGGGGTCAGTTCCAGCAATTGATCCGATTCCAGAGTCAACACAACCCAGTACAGAAACAGCCCGCCCGCCAGAGTCCTCTGAGGTTGTGGCGACTGAGCCTGCAGTAACGCCCGCTCCAACTCGCCCAGAACCCGCCGCAGTCACAACACCTGCTACCCAGTCTGAGCCAACAGATCCGGCCATTGCGCTGGTAAAAAATGCGGGTCCGCGAGAGCAGTTTGTTCAGCATATCGTACTGGCATCCCGAGCTCGCGCACAGGCTTGGATTGAGACACAAACTGGCGCCAGTCGCGCGATCGTTGTTCCGGTCAATGTGAATGGAGCGACCCGTTACGCAGTTGTGAGCGGACCTTTCCAGAACCGAGCAGAGAGTCGAACCTACATTCAAGGATTGGGCCAAGGTGCCGATTATTGGGTGAGAACAGCAGGTTCGCTCCAGAGGATCCTGCAAGACGGGGAGTAATAAGTGTCTGACGAGCTTTTCCGCCAGGACAGAAAAAATTCGGGTGAGCGCGCGGTTATTCAAGGTGCTGATGGAGTTAAGCCTGCCGAGAAACATCAAGGGCCACTGACTGGCGTTGATTCATTTCGCGACCGATTTGAGCGAGTCGAGGCGGGTCACCGTGACTTGGGTGAGTACCAATCCAATCGCACCCCAATGCGCCGTGTTCCGGATTATTCGTCTGCAGACCAACTCAAAGCGGAAATTGCTGAAGTTGCGGCACTTGGTTTGACGACTTGGAATTTGCCTGTATGGCGGCCTGCAGAATTGAGTCGTGAAATCTTAAAAAGACTCTCCGATACCGTGAATCAACTTAAAGTCGTGATGCGTGCGTCCGATTCTTTAAGTGACCAAGTAGAAGCATTGTATGAAGTAGAGAAGCCGGCAGTGGCTTCCGATGCTGAAGAGACAACAGAAGAGACGAAAGATGAGTGAGAACGAGACTCCAAAAGACGAAGAACTTAAGGATGACATTCCTGCAGAGGAAGAGTCTGAAACAGTCGACGGCGCTGACGAAGTCTCTGAGGACGCTTCAGTAGCCGAAGACGCTGACGAGTCGTCTGAAGAATCTAGCGATGAAGAAGCTGAAGAGCCTGAGGAGGCTGGGGAAGTTGCTGTTGCAGCTACTGATGCAACCTTGGCTGAGGCAATCCATCTCGCTGATGAGCTCGTTAAAACACGAATTGAAAAAATTCATGAAGCAGGAGAGCGCTCGGTTTCTCAGGCTGTTCAGTCGATGGAAACCCTAATGGGTTCTGTTTTGGATTCTGCTGAAGCGGCAACAAAAGCCTCAGCGACAGCAAACGTCTCTACTGGCAATTTAGTAAAGGCGGCTCGCAAACTTGACGATGCATCGCATCGGTCATCGAAGGTTTCGACAATCGTTTTGTCAGTGGGTGGAGCGATGTTATTCGTTTCGGTCGCTGTATTTGGATTTATGGCTGCGCAATTGTCAAAACGCTCTGCTGAACTGGAAAGCATGGTGTTGGCTGTGGGTAAACGCGTTGTTGAAATGAACGTCGGTCTGGAACAATTCCAGATGATCAATGATTCGATTGAGCAATTACGTCTTACCCAAGAAGCATTCCGTGATGCACAGATTCAATTGACTGAGCGGATGAACGAACTCAACGGATCGTTACAGATTGTCCAAAACGAATTGCCAGCGAAAGCGGCTGAGTCTGTTGGTCGCCAGAGTGAAGCCTTTACCGCGCGTGTCGGTGAAGTAGAAGCGCAAATTCAGTCTCAGCAAAAAGTGACTGCTGATCTGGCGAAGTCTATGCAGGGAGTAGCAGGTCAGGTCTCGTCATTGCGAAAGCAGATCTCAAACGTGAGTGAATTGAATAAAGACGTTCAAGCGTTGGTCACGTTGCAAAGAGAGCGGTATTACGAATTACTGCAATCACAGGCCCAAAAGGCAACTGCTTCTGAGAAAAAGGAAACGGTTGTGATTCAGTATCCAAACCCTGAGGCACCACTTCCGATGCCAGAAGAGGTCAAATCTCAGTAATCTGCCTAGCTGGCGTCTTTCTTGGCGTCAGCGTCTTCATCACCAGGTGGTAGCGCTAATTGGTCATCAAGACCTGGCGCATCTGGCAACTCCAAATCATCTAAGTCGTCGCTGTCATTACCATCTGTGTCGTCAGTCATAGGGAGTAATGAACGTCCAAATGAAGTTCTGCGCTCGAGCTGAACTTTCCCAAATAATTCATCTACGATTTCATCGACTTCGGCGGCTAGCTTTTCAGCGTTTTCAGGTTTTGCCTCGACTTCTTGGCCAATTTCATAAAGACGCGAAGCTTCTACGAATGGGATGAATGATTCAACAGAACCACGAAGCATCGGGATGCGGAGGGTGGGTTTTACAGCCGTACGCTCACCGTTTCTGGCATCAAATCGGCCGTCTTCTAACATCATTTCGATATGACGAGTGATGACGAGTTCATAACGCGGCCTTAATGTATCCACGTCACCTACCTCGATATCGTCATCAATATCTTCACCGATCATGGCTTTCCAGAGGTTTTCACCTGAGAGATCGCCAAAAGGGTTTGGCCCGAAAGCAACATGTTCAGCAAGCTTATCGCTGGTGACTTTCGGATTAAGTCCGAGCAGGGTTTCGAAAATGCTGATTCGCTCGCTTAGATAGATCACGACAACAGCCGCACCACCAAGAACGATAATCAAAAGACCGAGTATCCACTCCATGCGCCGATATCAGACCTCGTCGAGGTCTTCTCCATCGTCGGGTTCGAGCGCTGCAATTTCTGCTTCAACATCAACCCCTTCTTCTTCGAGCTGATTTCTTAAGAACTCAAGCGCGATGAGTGGTTGTTCGAGTTTAAGTTCGATTCCAATGGCGTCACTGATCTTTTGGACTTGAGAGATGGCCTTTGGGCCAGTCACATTCATCCCTTGATAGAGCATGCCGTATTTGAAAACGATACTTGCGTATTCTTCCGGAAGATAAGACCACACCTCACCAGAGGCTGTAACAAGCTTCATATAATTTGATGGTTTTGGTGGCTCAGGAGCAGGTTTCCCTTCCGCGATACACATCATCGCGATATCGTTAAATTTCTCTGCTTTCTGAGCTGCCTCAACGAAGAGCTTGTCGATGTGACCGCGCGCTCTGAGCGCAATCCGCATGCGGTAAGCGTCTTCTTTGCGTGAGTCACCTTTTAGTGAGACTGCTTTGTCGTACTCTTTCTTTGCAGTCGCTTTCAGTTCTTTGTCACTTGGACCAAACAATGCCATTCGTCTATCTCTATCGCTCAGGAAGTGCCATCATTTTTCTCAGCTTTTTCACATTTGCTGAGAGTAATTGGCTGACACGGGACTCGCTTATGTCGAGCACCGCACCGATTTCTTTTAAATTCATATCTTCAGTGTAGTAAAGCGCCATGATGATCTGATCGCGCTCCGGCAACTGCTCGATCGCTTGACTCAAGGAGTCCATCAGCATCGCATCCCCAACTTCTTGTTCTGGTTCATAACCATGTTGGGCTGGCGCGTTCATCATCTCGTCTTCAGCCGCTTCGGAGTCTACCATGAGCATCTGATGGGCGTGAGACCGTTCTTTTTGATATTCCGAGGATTCTTTGCCCATGAATTCGGCAAGTTCACTCTGCGTTGGTGCTCGACCAAGCGCAGTGGCGAGCTCTTGGGTCGCTTGATTAGTTTCTCGAATATGAGAAATCGCCGAACGGGGAAGCACTGAAATTCGACGAACTTCGTCTAAAATTGCTCCACGAATTCGTGTTCTGGCAAAGATCTCAAAATCAACACCACGGGTGGCATCAAAACTTTGTGATGCCTCAATTAAGCCAATCATTCCAACCTGGATCAGCTCATCAACCTCCATGACCTGAGGAATGCGGGCTTTCAGGTGCAGTGCGGTTCTTTTGACTAAACCAACATGTGCGAGAATCGGGTCGCGACCGTTTTGTGCGACTTGGTTATAGAGATCTAAATCAGCCATGAGTCGCCTCCGGATCAGTATTCAGCATCCGCTCGACGAAGAATTGAAGTCCACCTGATGCGCGTTTCGTGACAGGTAGCAGTTGAACTTCTTTGGCAAGCTTTCTGAAATCTCGGGCTGCGGTTGAGCCAGGGGAATGGGTTAGAACGGGCGTATATTTTCTGGCTGCTTCCAATACAGTTTCATCGGATTCAATCGAGTAGGTGTACTCAAGATCCAGATTTAAAAATTTAACGGCAACAGCATTCAGTCGTTGATATAAGAGTTGGCCCGACCGTTGATCTGGCACGGCATTGGGAATTAACCCAATATTTTTGTAATCGTGTTCTGTTGCCAAGACCTTGATGATTCCGTAAGCGTCGGCGATTGATGATGGTTCATCACGAACCACTACAAGTGTTTCATGGCATGCCTTCAAAAATGTGGTAACAGAAGGCGCGATGCCAGCTGCTGCATCGACGATTAGATAATCCAGCGGCTCTTGGAATTCTGAAAAGCTCTGTACGACCCCGCGAAGCTCGGCTTCGCCTAGGTCCGCCATCTTGCCGATACCCGATGCGCCAGGAACAACAAAAATTCCTGATGGGCCACGAACAACGATTTCCTTGAGGGATTTTTCACCACTGATGACGTGGCTGAAGTTGTATTCAGCCTGAATACCAAGAGCGAGCTGGGCATTGGCCAAGCCTAAGTCACCATCGAACAACATAACCTGATGCCCGCTTTCAGCGAGTGCGACAGCAAGGTTCGTGGAAATCGTCGTTTTGCCGACTCCACCTTTGCCGCTTGCTATGCCAATAATTTTTAGGTCGCTCATGATACTGGTCCGTTAAAACGCCGGCTCTTGTGTTATGTCTGAGCCACCTGAACGCTTTGTTCGGAGACCTGTCAGAAACTCAAGTGTAGACACTGATTCATTCTCTTGTCGACCTTCGCTTTGTGCGTTTTGGTCGGCCTGGGGTTCGCGTGTTTCAAGTGTTACCGACTCAATGATACTTGCAATCCACTTCGCTGTGTTCAAGAGTTTCACTGGGCGGTTTAACTGACTGGATGATGACTGCAACCAGAGTTGTATATCGTTGTGTTGTAATACTGCATCGAGTAACACCCAAGCATCATTTGACTCATCGAGTTTGGTGACATTAACGCTATCCCAGGCAAGACCTTCATTGAAGAGTCTTTCCACGGATGAACGAGAGATTTCTGTGGCAACCACTAGGTGAATCAGTGCCTCTGGAGCGTATTGCGATACTTCAGCGTGATGCTTGGCGATATCGACACCACTGGTATCGATTAAGATGCACTCAAAGTCAGCGACTTCTCGCAGTACCGTTTTCAGCATATCTGGCGAATTTGCACGGTAGCATTGGACGCCCCATTGCGATGCCATCAGTTGCATTTGGTTCCAAGCACCAATTTTTTGATCAGCATAGCTGATCACAGCTACGCGCTCGGGATTGATGCGATCTGTCGCCATGCGTGCAAGCTTGCCGATCAATGTAGTTTTGCCTGAGCCTGAAGGGCCAAAAAATGCATGTGTCCCTGAGATGTCTTCTGGGAGTTCTGTTGCGGCCGAGACGCCTTCATTGAGGATGGCGTGTAATTGGGCTTCTGCTTCATCTGTCTTTTCGATATCAGCAAGTGAATCGATTAATAGAGTGCGTAAGCGGCTTGGCATTGGATGATCCATCAAAGCCTTCTGCCAAACGGTCAATGTTTGGGGATTCGCCATCTGCATGTGCCATGCTGATGCCTTTCTGGTTTCTTGGATTTCGCGCTTTAAGACTTGGATTTCTTCTCTAAAGAGATCAACAATTTCCTTTGCGCGCATTGAGTCATGAGCTGACGGTTCGTGTTCAACAAGTTGTTCTGCATCGTCACCATGCAACACCTTTTTAAACGATGAACTCGCGATCTTGGCTGCAGGTGCCTTCGGCTCATCAACAGTAAGCTCTGAATCCGGCACATCAATCAACGCAGCGTCTGCCTCGATATCAATGGCAACGATGAGTTCAAACTTTCCGTTCACTTTGTGGCCTGAGACCACCAAAGCATCTGGTCCATACAAACGAACGACTTCTTCCATCGCATGTCTGTTGTCTTTTCCGAGTACGCGTTTCAGTTCCATGTGACGTCCTTACGCTTGTTGCCCGACTTGAGCTGTCACTGTGGCAACCACATTGACGGCCTGATCTTCAGGGATTTCTGTATATGACAAGACTGTGAGATCTGGAATTCGTGGACGTGCCAGATTAGCGAGCCATGGGCGGACCGCTGGAGACACAACCAGAATGGCAGGTTTGCCTTGTTCTTCAATTTTTTGTGATTCTTGACGCATCGATCTAAACAGGCTCTCAGCCAATTCAGGATCAATGGTCAGCGTTTTTGTTTGATGCGACTGTTGGACAGCGTTGTGCAACATTTGCTCAAGCTGCGGATCCAATGTCATGACCGGCATTTCTTCAGTCATGTCGACCAGGCTTTGTACGATCATACGACCAAGCTTTGGTCTGACGAGCGCTGTCAGCTCATCTGGATCTTGAATCTTCGCGCCTTCTTCGTTGAGAACTTCAAGAATGGTGCGCATGTCACGGATTGGAACACCGTCGCGTAACAAGTTCTGAAGGACTCGCGTGACAGAAGCGAGGCTTAACTTATTCGGTACTAAGTTTTCAATTAGTTTCGGTGAGCGTTCAGCTGTCTTATCCAAAAGCTGCTGGACTTCATCATGACCTAGAAGCTCAGGGGCTGCTTGATAGAGGATGCTATTCAAATGTGTCGCAATGGCAGTGGGCGCGTCGACCACTGTATACCCTAGAGTCCGTGCGTAATCACGCTGCGAAGGCTCGATCCAATAGGCGTCCAGGCCAAAAGCAGGCTCTTTTGTTGCAATTCCTTCGAGTGGAGTTGAGACATGACCTGGGTTGATCGCGAGCTCTTTACCAGCATGGCTTTCACCGCGGCCACGAACGACTCCATTGACCATCAAATGATAGGTATTTGGATCGAGATCTAGATTATCCCGAATGCGGACGGGTTGGACTAAGAAGCCGAGTTCAGTTGAGAGTTTCTTCCGAACACCTTTCACGCGTGTGAGCAACTGTCCGCCAGTTTCTGTATTGACGAGAGGAATCAAACCGTAGCCGATCTCGAGACTGACGAGATCGACTTGGCTGACATCTTCCCAATTGATCTCCTGCTCTTCTTTTGATTGCGCTTCACGTTCAACCAACGCTTCTTCTTCAGCTGACATGTCTGATACAGGGCCTGAGCGCATGACTAGGTAGCCGATGCCTGCACAAAGCGCCGCTAACATAATGAAAACCATGGATGGCATGCCTGGGATAATCCCCAAAAGGGTAAGGATTCCAGAGGTGATGAATAGAGCACTTGGATTCGCTAATTGGCTTGTCGTTTGGTCAGTCATTGATTCACTTGTTGTGACGCGTGTGACAACGATCGCTGTTGCGAGTGATAGGACCAATGATGGAATTTGGGCGACAAGTCCGTCGCCGATTGTCAATAAGACGTAGATTTCACCAGCTTCTGTAAATGACATGTCGTACTGCGTCATGCCTATGATCAGTCCGCCGATGATATTAATGATCAGAATCAGTAGGCCAGCAACCGCATCACCTCGGACGAACTTACTTGCACCATCCATCGAACCAAAGAAATCCGACTCTTGTGCGATTTCTGCGCGACGCTTCTTGGCTTCATCTTGATCGATAACGCCGCTATTCAAGTCAGCATCGATAGCCATCTGCTTACCAGGCATGGCATCCAATGTGAATCGTGCGATGACCTCAGAGACACGCCCCGCGCCTTTAGTCACAACGATAAAGTTAATAATCATCAAAATGCCGAAGATGATGAAGCCGACGAGATAGTTTCCACTAATGACGAAGTTACCAAACGCTTCGATCACTTTACCTGCGGCATCTGTTCCTTCATGACCATTAACCAAAACAATACGCGTCGATGCTACGTTGAGGGATAGACGTAACATCGTCGCGAAAAGCAATACGGCTGGGAATGATGAAAAATCGAGAGGTCGCTCGGTATGAATTGCGATCATAATGACGATCAAGCCAATCATGATGTTCAGGGTAAATAAGATGTCGAGCAGGAATGTAGGCAGTGGCAAAATCAACATCGCAATGATCAATAGCACGAGCGCAGGAATACCCAATGGCTTCCAGTCCACTTGTGGAATTGACTGTCGAATATCTGACAGAGCGAGTTGCACGTTAAAAACCTCTATTTTTCAATAATTTACACATCCGCATTCAACGGGCGTTTGTGCTTCATAAGAGCTGTTGCAAGAGGGGTGCCAACTTTTGCCGCTTTGATTCCGTAGAGAAACAAATTGGTGTTTGCGTAAAATTTTCTGAGCTCCTGCCGATATAAGTGTCAGAGGCAATGAATCCCTTGGCATCAAACGTGCTTCAGGGATGGTATTGATAACGAATTCGGCAATTGAAATTGAGGATTTTGCAATGCGTACGATGGTTAATTTGGCTGTAATCGCCCTAGTGACAGTGGTTTCAGGCTGTACGATGACCATGGCTCCTCCGGGGCAAGGGTCTGCCGCTATGATGCAGCCGCAGGTTGAGACACGTGTCGAGACAAAGGCGATTCCTGTTGTTGAACGTCGCAGTGCGATCCGTTCGACTGGCTATGCTGTTATTAGCGTTCAGCCATCAGATGTTGATGCGCAGCAGCGTTTGCTTGCAATTCGCGCTTCAAAGTTAGATGCCTACCGAGGTCTGACTGAGCAGGTGTATGGTCAGTACCTTGATGCAACAACAACGGTTGCTGATATGGCTGTATTGAGTGACACATTCCGCACGCAAGTCGAAGGTGTGATCTACGGTGCGAAAGTCGTAAGCATCGCGCCAGTCGGCGAAGACACCTACGAGACAACATTGTCGCTTGATCAAGACGTTGTTGATGATCTGCGGGCACTTTATTTAGCATCATTGGCGAGCCGGTCGTAATCGATGTATCGGTTTGGTTGGGTGACTGGGCTTGTGATGCTCAGTCTTGGAATCTCGATCCAGTCTATGGCTGAAAGCCATGGAGCGGGTGTTTCTGCTCCTAACCATAACGAAGCGACGCTGGTTGCGATCAAAGAAGCGTTAGTGGCGGAAGCCCAGTCGACCGAAAGTAAGGTGATTAATACCTCGTGGTTAGATGCCAAGGGCCAATTGCATGAGAGCACGATGGTGCATTCTGCAATGCGTGTTCGTGGTATCCAAGTTCAAGCGTATCTTGACGAGATGCAAAAACCGCGGGTCGAAATTGCGCTTGATGAGAAGAAAGGGCTTCTTCCCGAATGTTTCGCGAAAGACGATCATTTAAAGCGCACTGTTCGTGTGTTGCCAGTGCGGATGCAAGGACATTTTGCGACCGAACTGCAACCAGTAGCAGTTGAGAGTGCTCGCCTATTCTCCGATGAGTTCACAACCTATTTTGAAGATTCGCCGCATTGGCACGCAAAACCTCCTGTGCAGCAAGCAAGTGCCTATCAGAGCATGGTGTCTGGCTTACGCGAAGATCCCGTTCGTTATGAGTTGACGGTGACAGTTGCGAAGGGGCTGCTCCCGACCGGGCATAAGGCTGAGACAATTCCAGGATCTGATCCTGTGAGTTCATTCTTTATGGGTGAGCCTTCAGCTTTTGCTGAAGATTGGGTTCATCTAAAAGCGCAGTTGACCAAGTTTGCCAATGGTGAATTGATTTGGACGGGCACGTCAGATGTGCGAGTTCCGGTGCGCCCTGTCGCTTATACCAATGCTGGATTGCCCGATGTGATGGCGAGCCAGATTCGTAACAATGTCAGTTCATGGATTACGCACTTAGATGATTACGCAAAGTGCCAGCCAGTGAATTTTGGAATCACTGAGTCGGGTGAATCAGTGCGGATTGATGGTGGGTCAACTTCCGGTTTGAAGATAGGTGATCGTTTACTCATACTCGATCAAACTCGTATTCCGGATCGAGTGTTGGAGCCTGGTGCATTGGCTGAACTTTCTCTCGCGCAAGTGGTCAGAGTAGAGAATGACTCAGCGATTTTAGAATATGCCGCTGGGGCTCCATTGATAGAAGCAACTGGTAAAGTTGCATTGCCATTTTAAAGAGGATGAATGTGATGCGTTGGGTTGTATCGATCGTAACTGTTCTATTCGCAGGAACTGCGATGGCAGCTGACATGTCCGTTGATCAGGCAGTGACACGACTATTAAAAGATATTAAAGATGTTGAGGTGATGCGTGTTCCTGTCCCTGGTGGTCCGCAACAGGGCGTAGCTAAGGGAAAGCAAACGTTACCTGCGACTGTGAAAACTGGCGGAACATACCAGGTTCGACGCGGTGAAACTCTCGATATGGTGATCCGTAAAGTCGCTCCGAATACACCACTACAGCGGGATTTATTGCGTCAGGCGTTTGTGAAGGCGAATCCGCACGCATTTCGTCGCAATAACCCAAATTGGATGTATGCAGGTGTCATGTTGAAGGTGCCTGATGTTGATGATTTTCGGCGCGTGATTTTCAAAGATGCCACAGGCAGTTTGAAGAAAAACGTGTCTGAAGAAAAAGCCGGATGGGTCCGGTTCCCTTGATATGGACTTGGCTGCACCGGGCGGTGTTGGCCTTGAACACACCGCTCGAGGACTCACACACACATTAAGACTTGTCATCTCCGATGAAGCAGCAGCCTCGATCATTCGTTCTCACACTGAGACTTTGGTTCTCACCAAAGATCCGATTAAACATGAGCCTGTAATTCAATTTAAGACTCAGACCGCTCAGGTCAATATTCCTATCGCTACAAATCCTGAGTTACTTAGAATCTTGGATGCAAACTCTGAGATCAAACTTCATATTCGGGTGACACCGGAGAATCAGTTGATATTGGTCGGTCAAGTGCTGCGACCAGAACCAACGCGGATCATTTTGCGCACAGAAGCTGCGCATCCTGCACTGAGCCAAATGCAGGTATCAGTAACGTCAGCACTTGATGATGGTTTGCCGCCGGTATTAAAAGCAATTACCCAAGTAACGCCCACGCAAGTGACTCACGCATTGGCTTCCAATACTGCTCTAGCGAACCCGATACCTTTGAACTTCGATGGGTCTTCGGCCTCTTCAGAACATGCTAAATTAACAACAGAACTGGCGAAATCGGTCGTGCAGTCGATACAGACTGTGGGGGGCGAAAAACCAATGTTAATTCCAGATATCTCTGCTGCAGTGCCGCGCGCAATTGCACCGGATGCATTGCCGCAATCTGTCCCAATCCGTCAGCCGATTGCAGGTGAGCTCGGTTTGAAAGCGGGGCAGGTGATTCAAGCCTTGGTTGCATCAAGTGGCGATAAAATGGCGTTGCAATTAGGCCAGCACCAGTTGCCTCTCCCGCAGCAAATGAAATTGCCAGCCGGTGAACTGACTCTGCGTGTCATTCAAACCAAAGAAGGTTTTGCCTTGGTTCCACAATCGGCGAGTCAACCCCAGGCGGGTCAAGCGGCCGCAACGTCTGGTTTGTCTGCTGCGCTGGCTGCGGTTTTGACTCGGAATACCGCGAGACCTCAGACACAGAGCTTGTTTGCACCCCAGGGCCTGGAAAGTATCCTCAGTGCATCTGGGTTATCAGACGAGGCGAAAAAACTGGCTGCCAATCGTCTTTCATCGAACCAATTGAGCGGCGAATTGATCAAGAGTGCGGTTCAATTTGGTGCACTTGGTAATGAAAAGGCATTGCTTGAAGGAGTGGCTTTCCAGGGAGGTATGTTGAAACCTTGGCTGCGACAAATCCTCAAATTATTACCACAACAATCAGAACTCACAGCCCGAGTTGGGAGTCTTGTCAGTGAACTCGAAAGTTTGCAAATTGAGGCATTGCCGCAGTCTCACGTTCGAGATTCGGGCCTGGCAGCGATTTTGCTGTTTCGTGATCAATCACCTGTTGAGCTCTTATTTGAGAGAGAGAATGTGGTTGATGGTGATGAGGTGAAGCGGTTATGGATTTTGAATCTGCATACAACACTGGATCGTTTGGGTGAGGTTTGGATGAAATCGACGTTTGCTGGAAAAGACGTTGATCTCACATTTTGGGCGCGCGAAGAGCAGACGGCGACGCTCGCAAAAAAATCAAAAATGGATCTTGAAGAAGCATTGTCTGAGCATGATCTGAATGTGAAGTCGATGCAGATTTTTGCATCACCACGTCCCGGATTTGATAAGCCATCTGGTGATGGGATGCCTCATTTGGATGCTAGAGCATGAAGCGATTGACCAAAGAAGCTATCGCGCTTGAATATGGACAGCAGGATTCTCCGACGGTTCTAGCCAAGGGGTCAGACGAGCTTGCGCTCGATATTATTGAAGAAGCAAAAAAGCATGGGATATTTATTGCAGAGGACCCGGCATTAGTCGCTGCGTTATCGCAAGTTGGATTGTCTGAAGAAATTCCCGAAGAGTTGTACCACGCCGTTGCCGTGATGCTCTCATGGGCCTATTGGATGAAAGGCCTTAAGCCACAAGATTAACGATTGCCATCCCTTACTGGATGGTATTGGGGCGTTGTCGAAATTAAAGGCTTTGCATGAGCTGGCAATTCTTGGGTTTGCAGCAATAAATCGACAGCTTTAGAAATCCAGTGTGGCCGATATAAGGCCATCAATAATCCCAATCCACCAACCACGAGTAGACCAAGGTAGACGAGTTTCATGCGTCCAGCGAGTGGTTGTTCGGGGAGGAGTGTAATGAGTCCTGTCGAAATCCAAGTCTCTGGGCCAATCTCCAGTAAGTCAATACGCGACCAAACCCCAAATTCACAAACAACCGTGACCTGATCTGGAGCCGTTTTTTGGGTTAATACGTTGGAGAATACCGTCGGTAGATCCCGAATATTGACCCGGGTTGCATTGACTTCAGCGTACCGATGAACCGTTTCCCCATTGTCACACTCGATTCCGGGCCGAGGGCTCCATTGGGACATGCTCGTCTGAATGAGATTGAGTAACGCAATTGCCAAAAACATGCCGAATATCGCAATTGAAACGCGAGGTAGACCGCTTGATTGTGTGAGCTGTGGTTTATGCATCCCCAGAGAGTATCGAACGTCGCGATGATTTAACACGTCCAAGCTTTGTATAAAGCTCTAGGGTGCCCGCAGGATCCTGGTTTTGAAGCGTGGACAACGCGCCTTTTATGGCATCGAGTTGTTTTGAGATGAGAAGTTCGTTGCGCTGGTGTGATTTTTTGCAACGCTCAAGAATTTCAGTGATGCTATTCCACAATGGATCTTTGATGATCGCCTGGAGTTGCTCTGGATCTGCTGTTTGGTTTGGGTCTTGGACAACACCGCTTGAAGCGAGCGTCTGGAGGAGCGTCATCTTTTCCTGCTGTAATGCCTCAAATGCATCAAGCTTTTGAGTTTTCAGTGCTTCGTATTCGTCGGTGAGGAGAGAATCCAAGCGCTGCACAGACTTCAACAGAGCCTGTAGATCAGGAAGATGCATTATGCTCCTTACAACAGTTTTTCGATGTCCGAAAATCCTTCAGCAATACGACGTGAATCGATAGGATAGTTTCCATCGGCTAACGCTTGCTTAATTCGGTCAACTTTTTCTGCGTCAAATCCGGCTTTATCAAGCTCGGCACGTGCTTCTGTGCTCAATTCAACACGATCAGTGTCGAGCTGAACGACATTAGACGAACTTTCGCTCTCTTCTGAGCGGATCCGAGCCACATCACCTTTCGGCTGCTCTGATTTAATTGAGGTTAGTGGACGACCACCAACACCTGAAATTGAATCTGCCATTTCCGTCTCCTCACTGCCGGAAAAATCTATACAAACATAGGATCGGCAAGCTTGCTGAAAACTTTAACACTTTTTTCAAAAAAAATATTGAAGCGCGAACTTATGGTGAAATCCCTTTCGCTCGATGCCGCCCAATGACGATACCGCGAATGACTCGTCCTGACTCTGAGTTTGTCAGTTCAACTTGTTCACCCATTTTTCCATCTTCCATTGCGATGGTGTCGACCGTGATCGTGAGGGCCCCTCGCGATACTGTGAGCGTTACTTTTTCTCCTTTCCGAACGAGATCAGCCGCTACCAAGTCTGAAATAGTCAGTGGGGTACCGGCCCGGATTGTTCGGGTCGCTTCGAGGCCGATGGCCTCCTCGAGTGATGACAGTGTTTGCGCGCCAAGTTGTTGTTTGGGTCGCAATTGAACTTCAACTAATTCTTCGTCGATCACTTGTCCTCTTACAATATTGGTGGCACTGACCACAACTTCTTCTGACAGTTCGATATTGGATTTTAAGATTGTCTGTCCTGGCTCGATATATTCGAGAGCGGTCACAATACCCGTTGGCCATGCCGCGAGAGCCCCAGCCTCAGGGCTTTCTGTGTCCAGTTTTATAATGCTCTCTCGTTTGATGACTTCTCCAGCCTCATAGGCTCTGTCGGTCACAAAAATAGCGATTTCAGACATCACCATCGACGGTTCGATCACGGCGTTTGAATCGACAGCAACTTTAAGGGTCATACCGATTAATTGCTCCGGATCTGAAAACCCGTTTGTAGTTGATCCAACCGATACGAAATGCAGGTCCGACAACGTGAGCACTTGCCCTGCATCCAATGCCTTTGCCGATCCAACTACGCGCAAACCTTCTTCAATTTTGACGCGTATGAACCGTTTCCATTGAGGGGACTCACAACTCGCTTCCACAGTTCTCAGATTGCCTTGAAACGGAAAGCGGAAGTTGAGTGGTTGTTGGCAGGCTTCAACTGCGACTGTTCGGTCCGGCGCAGACATCGTGATGGATGCTTCGGGGTAGCCGGTTTCTTGGCTTACCCAGCGAGTCGCTTCACTAACAAGTGCGTCACCGCCGCCAGAGAATGCGTCAGCATACAGCGGCATTGGCGCGAGTAACGTCATCAGAAATAAATACAAGCGTGTCATTTGCATACGTTCAGTATGAGATGGGTGTTTGAGATTGCAACTGCAAATAACGGCAAGTGGTTGCCGAATTCCTTGCAACGCGATTGCCGCCCCGAATCAAACCTGCCGGTTTCTAGTGATTTCGCTTACTTGGCACATCAATTGCTTTAACGAGCCTGTAAATGTCATTTCTCTGACAAGTAATCGACGAGATGACACAGAACTTTAGAGGCTGAACATGAAATTGTTTGAAAACCCATTCGGAATCCATGAGCAGGCGGTCTCTGTTCGTAATAAGCGAATGGAGTTGATCGCAGCAAATATTGCAAACGCCGATACACCGCATTTTAAGGCGCGTGATCTGGATTTTAAGAAGATCTTAGCGTCATCTGACCCAGCGCCAATGGCTGCAACAAACGTACGTCATTTTGGGACTGGAGAGACAGAGAACCCGAGTGGTCTGGTCTATCGTGTGCCCTATAACTCATCGGTGGATGGCAACACGGTAGAAATTGCAGTTGAACAAGCGCAATACGGTCAAGCAGCTGCTGATTATCAAGCAACGCTTCAGTTTCTAGAAAGTCGAATTTCCGGAATTCGGAAATCGCTGCGTGGTGAATAAGGAGAGTTCTGATGCTTAAGAATGTATTTGGAATCGCTGGAACGGCGTTGAATGCGCAAACGATCCGGATGAACACCACAGCCTCAAACTTGGCGAACGCGGGTTCGGTTTCTGGAAATGAAGACGAGGCTTATCGAGCTAAACGCCCAGTTTTTCGAGCGCTCGTAGACCAGGCTGATCTCAACCAAGGCTTTAAGAGTTTGGGCGGTGTCAAGGTGAATGAAATCGTCGATACCACAGATCCCGTGCGTCAAGTCCACGATCCCGGCAATCCTGAGGCGAATGAAGAAGGATTTATTTGGTTATCGAACGTGAATGAAGTCACAGAAATGGTTGAAATGGTTGCAGCCTCTCGATCGTTCCAAAACAACGTTGAAGTCGTCAACACAGCCAAGCAGCTGGTCATGCGCACATTAGATATTACGAAGGCCTGATTATGTCTGAAATTTCACTCGCAAATACTGGAATCATGACGACGAAGGAGTACGACGAGTCGCAATTGATCTCGAGTGCCGCCGACGACACATTGGATCGGAATGCGTTTCTCACACTGTTGACGACGCAATTACAGAATCAGAACCCTTTGGATCCAATGAAAAACGAAGCTTTCGTTGCGCAATTGGCTCAGTTCTCACAATTGGAAGGAATTACAAACATGTCTACATCGCTATCTGATGTAGCCAATGTGATTAAGTCAGACCGGATTTTGGCTGGTGCAAACCTTGTCGGCAAATCGGTCTTTGGGCAGACAGGCCAAATCGAAACTGATGGATCAACGCCATCTGCAATCGAATTTGAACTTCCTTATGGGGCTGAACAAGTTGAAGTCGGCATTTATGACCCAGCATCCGGTTCGTTGATTCGCTCTATGGTCGTTGGACCTCAAAGTTCCGGTGTCGTTGAGATGGCCTGGGACGGAGTTATGGCAAACGGATCAGCAGCGCCTGCTGGGTCCTACATTATTCGAGGAAATGTTGTTGTCGGCGGAAATTCCCAAGAGGCTATTCCATCGACTTATTCCAAGGTGAAAACAGTGTCTTGGGATGCTCTTAATTCAGATCTGAATCTTAATCTTGCTGGCGGGGTATCAATCCCAATGGCAAACGTGTCTCGCATTGGACAAGAGTCATCCACTGCAACTAATTCAACCGAAACCGTGACCGCTGGAGAATAAGCAATGTCGTTCTTTACCTCATTAACTGGTCTTAATGCTGCAACCACGCAGTTGGCTGTGACATCAAACAATATTGCGAACTCGGGGACGACCGGCTTTAAGCGATCGCGCTCGGACTTCGGTGATATTTTTGCAACATCACCACTTCAGAAAGCGTCTACCGTTGTGGGTCAGGGTACCGCTCTGAAGCAAGTAACTCAGGAATTTTCTCAGGGCAACATTGTCTTGTCTGGTAACTCTCTTGACTTGGCGGTTACTGGTGAAGGTTTCTTCCCAATGCAGTCTGCAGATGGGCAGTCACTCTACACTCGAAATGGTTCATTCTTGCTCGACGATAGAAACACGGTTGTGAACTCAGCAGGTCAGTTTCTTCAAGTGGCGTCGGTTGACTCCCTGGGTAAAGCAGACTTTGAAGCGGATTTGGTTCAATTACAAATTGCACCGCAAACCGTTGGCGAAGCGATAGCGACTTCAGCGATTGATTTTGAAATCAATTTCCCAGGAGATTCAGAGCCGGTCTATGAAACCGACCCTGAGACTGGAGCTCAATCGATTGTCGATTTCAATCCAAACGATCCGAACACCTACGCAAAGTCCGCTGCAATCACAATCTATGATGCAAACGGTGAAGACTTCTTGTTGACCTTCTATTACAGAAGAACTCAGGTGGCCACTTCAGAAAAGCCTGAAAGTAAATGGCAAACGCACATTCTTCTGAATGACCAAGAACTCACTCCAACGCTGTCTCAGGCGACTGACTCAGCTGGGAATAAGCTGTTCGTCAATAAGTACGGTGTTATCAAAACAGAAAATGATAAAGAAGTTAGTGGGTTCACAACAAAGACATTCTTCAAAAAGTACAACCTTGATGACCTGGGCCCCGTTATTCAGTCTACGCCAGCAACAGCGATTGGTTCGATTGTAGATGGTCTGGAATATCAAAAAGGAGCTGAAGGCGTTCAGTTCTCCGCAACGGAATCAGAGTACACATTTGCTGCATCGGACTTAGGTGAACTCGAGCATGGCGGAGTCATAAGCTTCGATATCTCTGTAGACGGTGGAACAGCGGTTGCTATTCAGGCTTCTTTTACTGAAAAGCCTACGTTGACTGAACTCGCTCGCGCTGTCGATGATGTTTTGGCTTCTACAGCTGGAACAGAGAACGTCTACGCCTCAGTCGTGAACGGCAAGCTTGTTTTGAAAAATAAAGATGGTGCTTCTACGACTGTGTCTAACATGGAAGCGAAGGCAGTCGCATCGATTACCCCAACTATTGGGACTGGTGGTACGGCGCTGGCAAACGCGTCAGATATTACCATCTCCAGTGGTTCGACAGGATTCTTGGCTGATGATACTTATACGATTTCTTTTGCTGCAGCGACTGATGGTTCAGCCTCGAAGCGTAATGTGCTGATTAAAGACTCGAGCGGAGCCACCGTCGATACAGTAGCGAATGTCGATGACACAGCTACTTCAGTCACTTTCCCCGCTCAATCCGGAAAGTTCGGTGCGTTTACGATAGCTCTAGGCGAAGACGATACCTTATCTAAATTCGATGAGACTAACGGCTCAATCGCCTTAGAAGTTCTCGTTGGAGCATCCACCGTTCTAACTGGTGGTGCGACCACAGTGACTGGAAGTTCGGCTCCCGATTTGACTAATGCGTTCAGTCTGCTGATCGATGAGGATCTCGATAATCCTGTCGCTAACCCGGTATCGATTGATCTTTCAGCGCTGAATGATGTGACCAAGAATTTAAGCGGTCAGGAAGTTGCTGAAATTATGACGAGCGAGATCAATCGCCAGCTCGGTGATGGACGCTACTTCGATCTATCAAATGCAACGTATCAGAAGTTCACTGTCAGTTTGAACGGAGTTGACCATAACGTATCAATCAGCTCCGGAAGTTATACGCCAGAAACACTGGCTCAAGAAATTCAGGATCAATTACGGTCAAGTGCTGATGCTCGAATTGATGTGAAATATAACTACGCTCAAAAGCAGTTTACGTTTAAAACACCAGATCTTACTGATGTGTTGTCGCTCAAAAATACGGGAACAAACGTCAACACTCTATTTGGACTGAGTTCTCAAGCTCGAGTCTTGTCTGTTGATCCAGCTACTGGTGTTCCCGGTGCTGAGGTCATACCTCAAGGAACGTTCATCAGACCAGAGGTTCAGCAGCGAACTGGTATTAAAGTTGAGTTTTTCCCGAACTCAGAAGCTGGTGCAACCGACGGATATTTCCAGATCTCATCTGGTACAACCGGCGACGATTCATCGATTCAGGTGAGTGATGTTTCTGCCACTGCGCTTTCATTCTTTGGATTTGATGTGGATGCAGCGACTGTGGACGCCCCATTGGCGGTTGGTAAGGCATCTGGTGACTCGGCAGTGAGGGGGGTTTCCTCAACTGCTGCAAAAGTATATGGAACGCCGATCCAGTTTGATCCGGATGAGACGTTTACCGTCGATGACCTATCGAATGAATTTACGATCACGGTCGATAACGTCACTGAGACATTTAATTTGTCGACAGGTGATTACAATCTCAACTCGTTCATTGATGCACTTGAGTTACGAATTAACTCCATGGCCGACGCTAATGGGAACAGTATCTCAGGCGCCAAGGTTGAGTACGACGAAACCTTGGGCGTTTTCACAATAACCTCAGGCACAACAGGTGATGATTCTTTCGTTCAGGTGGAAGGGTCTCCGAAGTTTGGTCTTAATGATTTGGGCTCATCGGTCGGTTCAACAGGTACGTTCCGTCGACCTGTCGCCGAGACATCAACAGCTAACAATCAGACCGTTTACGTCCAGTTGGAGCAAACTGAAGGCGTCGCCCCATCCGATAAAATATTCACGGAATATGATCGTGACCCTGATACGACTGCGCCTGAAATGCCGACAGATGCCGATGGCTTGGACTCAGAACCTGAGTGGCGTCCTCTGTTCCTTGATAAGGGTGAATTGACTTTCGATACAGCGGGCAAGCTAGTTTCACCACTGAACGGTATTAATCTTCAAGATGTGATCGTTGGTGCTGAAGAGATCTCAATTGACTATGCGGGATCAACTCAGTTCACAGGTGATTTCTCGGTTAATACTCAATCGCAAGATGGGCAACCTAACGGCTCATTAGTATCTGTTGATATTGCTGATGACGGTCTAGTGACAGCTTCATACTCAAATGGTACGCAGGATCTTAAAGGAAAAATCGTACTTGCCACTTTCTCGACACCGAATGGTTTGCGTCAGTTAGGTGACTCAACCTTCCTAGAATCAACGGATTCGGGGGTTGCAACACTTGGTGAACCGGGTGGCGCTGGGTTTGGCACGATCCGTGCAGGTGCACTGGAAAGGGCCAATGTTGATTTGACATCAGAGCTGGTTGACCTGATTACCGCGCAGCGGAACTTCCAGGCCAACGCAAAAGCGATTGAAACGTCATCAACCTTGACCTCCACGATTATTAACATCAGGAGCTAATAGCGAAAGCTAGCGGAGAGTCACCATGGATCGTTTGATATTCACAGCGAATATGGCGATGTCGGAATACCGACTGGATCGGCAGAACATGACGCATGAACTTGCGAACGTGTCGACACCCGGATTTAAGAAAGCATTTCAGGTGGCTAATCGTCCGATCCGTACGGAGGGTGACGGTTTCGACACGCGCTATTTACCGCGTGCAGTGACGTCCCCTTTAATTGACTTATCTCCCGGTCCACGGTCTCTGACTGCGAATCCACTTGATGTTGCGATGGATAATCGGACTCTTTTGCCTGTGCAGGCAGATAACGGCGATCTAGCGTGGACACGTCGTGGCGATTTACGACTAGATCCCGAAGGTTTTCTGAGAACAGGCGAGGGGCATTTAGTGCTAGATCAGTCCCTTAAGCCTTTGCAGTTACCTCAAGGGTCGGTGATTTATGAAATTGCGGGTGACGGGACAATTTCTGTTCTTGATCCTGCGAACCCTGCGGCAGGCTCTCAACAAATTGCTGCCTTAGGTATCCGTGATGCTACCGGTGTAGATATCGCGCGTCGTGAAGATGGTTTATTCATGCCAATTTCAAGCACGGAAGACCGTAAAGATTTTACCCCTGGAACGGGGGTTGCCTCGTTGACTCCCGGATCTCTTGAGGGTTCTAACGTGAGCACAGTTCATACGTTGGTCAAATTTATTGATCACATGCGCTCATTTGAGATGCAAACCAAGATCATTCGAGAAATGAAAGATAACGACACCAGCGGCGAAAGCATGCTGCGGTTGTCATAGGAGACAGTAGATGGAAGCGTCACTTTGGGTTTCTAAAACAGGCCTCGATGCGCAGCAGATGCGCATGAGTGTGATTTCTAACAACCTAGCTAACGTCAATACTGTTGGCTTTAAGCGTGATCGCGCTGTCTTCGAAGACTTGTTATATCAAAACATCCGTCAAGCGGGTGGATCTACCGGGGGTGACAATATCGCGCCAACTGGTCTGATGATTGGTACCGGTGTCCGGATTGTATCGACTGAAAAATTGCATATGCAGGGTTCGATGATCCAAACCAAAAATGCTCTTGATTTTGCGATTCAGGGGGAGGGGATGTTTCAGGTGCTTCAGCCTGATGGAACGCTCGCCTATACCCGCGACGGGTCTTTCAAATTATCAGTGGACCGTGAATTAGTCACGGCGAACGGGATGCCGATTCAGCCGTCGATTGTTATCCCGGCTAATGCTGAATCCATCAGTGTTGGCGAGGATGGCACTGTAACCATCCAACCGTATGGCAATGCTGAAGAGCAAGTTGTTGGTCAGATGCAGTTGGTTCGATTTGTGAATTACGCTGGTCTTGAACCGATGGGTAAAAATTTGTACCGCGAAACGTCTGCGTCTGGAACGCCGGTTGTTAGTGCGCCCGATACGGATGGCGCTGGTCGCGTTGCACAAGGCTCTTTAGAGGCAGCGAACGTGAACGTTGTTGAAGAGATGGTCAATATGATCGAGACACAACGTGCCTATGAAATTAACTCAAAAGCGATCTCGTCGGTTGACTCGATGCTTCGCTTCTTGAACCAGAACTTGTAGGGGGCTGATCGATGCGTTTTGTTTCAGTCCTATGTTCAGCATTGGTTCTGTCTGGTTGTGCGGCTCAGCAAGTGGCTGGACCATCGCCAGAATTTGCACCGGTTATTCCGCAACCTGTTGCTGCTTCATCGATTCCTACAGGATCGATATACAGCGCTGCTAATGCAGATAGTTGGTTTGGTGAAAAGAAAACATACCAGGTTGGCGATGTAATAACCGTATTGCTCTCAGAGTCAGTGAATGGATCAGCTTCTGCAACAAATGAAGCATCACGTGAGACTTCGACAGATGTTTTAACTGCTGCTCAATTGGCTCGAATCGGCAGTCCAGGCGGACTGTTATTAGATTCGACTGGCGGTACGCCGATTGACACAACGATTGAATCTTCGGGCTCTGGCTCAACTGGTCAGAGTGCTTCTCTAACGGGAACGATGACAGCTCAAGTCGTTGAGGTTTACCCAAATGGCAATTTGATGATTCGCGGCGAAAAAATTGTGAATTTCTCGACTGGATCGGAGGTGATTCAGGTGAAGGGAATTATCCGTCCTCAGGACGTTCAGCCAGATAATTCAGTGCAGTCGAAGCGCATTGCAAGCGCACAAATTACCTACAAAGGAACGGGTCAAAACGCGAATGCGAGTAAGACTCCGTGGGGTACGAATCTCTTGATGGCCATCTGGCCGTTCTAAGGACATGACGATGCGTTGGTTAGCTTTCACACTCGCTTTGATCACGACAACAGTTTCGGCCGATCGAATTAAAGATCTTACGAGTGTTGCTGGTGTTCGCTCGAACCAACTGATTGGCTATGGATTAGTCGTTGGCTTGAACGGGACGGGTGACGGCGGCGATGTACCTTTTACTGGCCAGTCACTTCGTTCAGTGTTGAGCCGATTGGGCGTTAATGTAGATGGTGTGATTTCTGACTTTGACGTCAGTGGAGTTCAGGCAACGAGTATTGCAGCTGACAACGTTGCTGCAGTTATGGTGACAGCAGATCTCCCACCATTTGCGAAACCGGGTCAGACCATTGATGTCAATGTATCAACTATCGGTGCTGCTGAATCACTTCGCGGTGGCACTCTTATCATGACACGTCTCCGTGGTGTCGATGGTGAAGTATATGCACTTGCTCAAGGTGCATTGACATCAACTGGTTTGGAAGTAAACGCTGCTGGTGATGAAATCACGATCGGTGTTCCTACGGCTGGGCGGATTCCAAATGGTGCTTCTGTGGAACGGATGGTTGAGTCTCCATTCAATCGCTCTGAGCATATCGTTTTGAACGTAAGAACGGGCGACTTCACAACCGCCAAAGAAATTGTCGACAAGGTAAATTCAGTATTTGGTGAAGGCACAGCTAACGCGATCGACGGAGTTTCGGTCGCAGTCAGAGCGCCGGAAGATCCAAATGCGCGCGTGTCATTCTTGTCGCTGATTGAAAATTTAGACGTCAACCCAGGTGAACCATCGGCCAAAGTTGTAATCAACAGTCGTACAGGGACCGTTGTTATTAGCCGGAACGTCCGGGTCACCGCTGCCGCAGTTACCCACGGCCCTATCACGGTCACGGTCTCCGCGACCAACGAAGTGAGTCAAGCAAATCCGTTTGCTGATAACGGCCAAACTGTTGAGGTTCAGAACGCAGAAATTGATGTGACTGAACCCAACAACAAAATGTTTTTATTCCAGCCTGGAATCGATTTACGCGAAATCGTTGATGCGGTGAATCAGACTGGCGCAACCCCGTCCTCGTTAATTGCGATTTTAGAAGCATTGAAGTCTTCTGGAAGCCTTAGAGCGGAGCTCGTGGTGATCTAAATGACTGACGCGATCGGACCTAAATCATCATACGACTTTGCGGGTCTTGGCGAACTTAAGGCCAAGGCAGCGAGTAATGGTCAAGATGATGCTGCAATCAAAAAAGCAGCGCAGCAGTTTGAGGCGATGTTCCTTCAAATGATGATGAAGTCGATGCGCGCGACTGTCGAAAAAGGCGGCCTGTTTGACTCAGCGTCTTCAGAAACTTTTGAACAAATGTATGACCAGCAAATTGTGATGGCGATGTCTGAGCGCGGTTCGACTGGTCTTGCACAAATGGTCGAGAAGTTTATTCGCCAATCGTATGGTCAGATCGATGCGATGGAAGGCCAAAAATTTTTACTTGATGGTCAAAAGAAAGACGCACTTCCCCTAGTAGATAAATCGGATGCTTTCAAACTTCCTGAAGGGGCGACTCAACAATTTTTGCTGAACCGTAATCGGTTCTTGCTCGGTGGAGGTGAGTCATGACAGACCTTCTCTCTATCGGAGCCAGTGGTATCAATGTCTATAAGCGCGCTCTTTCAACTGTATCCAACAACATCGCGAACATGGGCACGGAAGGATATAGCAGGCAAGTCACTGACATTAAGCAAACAGATCCGACGGAATCTGGTGGCAGTTTTATTGGCAACGGCGCTTATTTTGATCGTGTCTCCCGTCAGTACGATGCGTTCTTAGAGTCATCGTTACAACAGGCGACAGCCGATCTTGAATCGCAGGGTGCTTCTGTCGAATACACCAACAGACTTTTGGATGTGATTGGTGACGAAAAGATTGGAGCGACTTCAGCGCTCACTCAGTTTTTTGCGGCTGCCAAAGCTCTTTCCACCGATCCTGCATCAACAGCCCTTCGTGGTGCGATGTTGAGAGACGCAGAGCAATTAGTATCTCGTTTCAATGGTTTATCTGCTGAGTTTGATTCGTTAAACGATCAAGCGTTTTCTGCGATGGAAGCTGACGTTAAATCATTGAATGGTTTAGCTGAGCAAATTGCGTCAGTGAATCGTAATTTGCTGAAGAAAAAGCTGGAGAAAGATCAGTCTCCACAGCTTCTCGATCAACGCGATCAGTTATTGAGAGATATCAGTCAATATGCCGGCATCACGACTAATGTAGACAGCCAAGGTTTGGTGACGGTTTCCCTTGGGCAGTCGACCAAGAAAGGGCTTCTTGTGAAAGGGGTTGATGCGTTTCAGTTATCAGTTTCTCAGCCTGACCCTCAATCTTCAGCACTCGCATTTGAGGTCAAGGGCGGTATCGAGAACGAGACGCTGTCATCAGTTCTCTCAGGCAGTATTTCTGGGTATGCGAATTTTATTGAAAACACTCTGACCCAGGTTCGTAGCCAACTCAACAATCTTGTCGGTGTATTGGCGAATGAAGTGAATGCTATTCAAACCACGGGCTTGGATGCATTTGGTGATCAAGGCGCTGATTTCTTCCAGATTGAACCAGGAGTTTTGATCGATAAAGGTGCATCTCGTGGTGATTTTGAAGTGCTTTCATCGGTGACAGATATTGAACAACTTCAGCCAGGGTCTTACGCATTCACTTGGAATGCGGCCAGCCAATCTTGGGTTGCTGATTCGTCGGTAAAAGGTGCTCAAAGTAGTTTAGATGCCAGTGTCTCAATCGATGGTCTACTCTTGAGATCTTCTGGACAGCCATTGGATGGAGATCGTTTTGTTGCGACGGTCTTTAGTGATCCAGCGTCCGGATTTCAACTTGGCATCACTGATGGCGCTCAGATAGCGACAGCATCATTGTTCCGGATTACGCCGGCAACACAGAATTCAGGGTCGGTAAATCCTCAGATTACTTATGAAGAGCCAACGATTTCTGAGCCAGTGCTTAAGCCAGGGTCACAAACAGTTGCTGCTTCTTCGTTATCCCCGGTGGGTGTTGTTGAAGCAGGGCAATCGCAACTGAGCTTGACTCTTGATCCCGCTCGCGATGCATCGCTTGCAATCAATTTGATAACCCGTGACGGTCGTCATTTGGTCGGCGGCACGGGAGTGAGTGATTTCGGTACACTCGTAGAAAGTTCTGACTTTTTCGCCACCAATGCCAGCTATACAGATCTTTATTTGAATAAGAGCGGTTCCTCGAACAATAGCTATAACGATTTTAATATTGAAATAGGAGCCTTTGGCAGTACAACCTCTGTTACAGAGGTATTGCCGATTTCTGGCGAAGTAGTTGCTCTTCCATCATCGGTCGATTTCACTTCGGGCTATCTTGAATTTACAGCCCAATTGTCTGAAGAGAATATGGCTTTGGGTTTCCAGCAGAGTCAGTTTAAAGATACGACAGCTGGTGCTATTTCGATCGTTGGGACTTCGATATATCGAGGTCTCGGCTCTACAACTGAAAAAATTGCTGACATTCAAGCTCCAAGCGGACCATCCAATCCATCTTATGACACGGTTAAGGTGTCTTTTGTCGATGATTTATCTTCTGTCGAAGTATCTGTTTTAGATCAAATAGCGAATCGACTTACATTCTCAAACGGCTCCGATCTGACGGCAACGAATTATCATGTCTACTCGTCAGTCAGTGTAAAGGCTGTGTCTGGAGATGAGTTGAGTCAGTGGGCGGGAAGCTTCTCAATTAATACAGAAGAGCTTGTAAAAGCTGGCGCAATTAATCCGGTCGAAAAATATGTTTCCACTTTGCGCGGCAAAGATATCCCAGCAGCATCTAGCGGCTTGGGTGATGTCATTGAAGCATCAAAAGTATCAGTAAACGGTTCGGTCTTGGGTGCTTTGACCGTAGGCCAATCGGGTATCGATGGATACGGGAAGCTTTCTGTGCTCGACATCAAAAATTGGATTGAATCATCAAGCCCTTCTGGCGTTACCGTTTCTGTCCAAAACAATATTTTAATTAATCCTGCGAACGTTCAACTGCTGGGTGCCGGTCTCACTATCAATGGTCATGATGTCATTTCGGTGGACAGTGGTACGAACACACAATTTTCAGATTTGGATGATTTGGTTGATTCAATCAACGCAAAGTCTGCAGTGACGGGTGTTGCTGCATCGATCGATTTAAATGGTGATTTGAGGTTGTCTGACCCAAGTGGTGGGAATATTCAGTTGGGCTCGTCAGTCGATAATTTGAGTGCAAATTTATTAGGTGTCTCGAATGGTGTGTTTGTGGGCCAGTACGAAATTGAACAGATATCGACGTCAGAGACACCGCTAAAAGTTGAGCTGACTCCAAGTGGAGCTCCTTCTGACCTTAATGCTGTTGGGCTCGACACAACGGTCATTGTTTCTGGCGAGATTACTGAAGATATTGGTGTATTCATTCAAGGAAGTGACGGAACATCAACGTCAACATTGACCACTGCACTGACTACCTCGGGCGAGAGTTTTTCTGACGGAGTGCGCAGCCGCGTCTATGAATTAGAATTCGTGAATAGCTCTACTTACCGAATTACTGATCAGGCAACGAATACCATCATGGCTGAGCGCGCCTATGCTGGCGAAACTACTATTAAATTCCAGGGAATGGTGATCGAGCTTGATCGTCCAGGTGAGGCTGGTGATAGCTTCTCGATTGATGGCAATAACACTGGACCGAATCAAACATTTGATGCGCAGGGTAATAATTCAAATATTTTAAGAATGGTTGCTCTTGAGAGTGAGCCCGTGGTCAACGGAAGCATGTCGATGACAGAGGCATATCTCGATTTTGTTGGGGATGTCGGGAATCAGGCAACTCAAGCACAAATTTCACAAGATGCATTATCAATCGTTAAAGATCAGGCTATCGAGGCACGTGACCGGGTTTCTGGCGTCAACCTTGATGAAGAGGCAGCGGATCTGATCCGTTTTCAGCAGGCTTACCAAGCATCGGCACAAGTTATGCAAGTCGCTACGAAGTTGTTCGACACGATGTTGCAGGTTCGTTAAGGGGATCTAAATGACAGTTTCAACGAGTCTATTGTTTAGTCGCGCTGTTGGTTTGATGAATCAAAGTCAGTCTGAGCTCGCCTCTATGCAGGAAAAGGTAGCAACTGGTAAACAAATCGTTCGTCCGAGTGATGGTGCTGATTCTGCTGTTAACGTGGCTCGTCTTAAAAACATGATTGCCCAGTTTGATGGATATAAAGCGTCTCTGCAGTCAACAGGCGATCGGCTCAAAGTTGAAGAGGCTTATCTCCAAAGCGCGACGGATGTCCTTTCTTCTCTCAAGCAACTGAGTATCCAGGGTGCTAACGGTACACTTGCTCCTATTGATCGATTGGCAATTGCAAAAGAAGTTGATGAGTTAACTTCTGAAATGATCAATATCGCGAACGGTACAGATGCTAACGGTAATTTCTTGTTTGGTGGATCGCGGAGTCAAACTGCTCCCTATCAATTGGACGCTGATGGAGTTGCTCGGTATCAAGGTGATATCTTTCAGTCGAATTTGGACTTTACTTCACAACGACGTTCCGCTGTTGGCCGAACAGGCCTAGAAATTTTCGAGCCTGTATTAACCGGCGAATACACCGAGGCTCTAAACGAAATTCAACGTATTGAGTTCGCTGGAGCGGTTGAGGTTGGTGATTCTTATACCATTAAAATTGATGGTATTTCTTTTGATCACACAGTTGTTGTGGGTGAGGATCTCGGTGATGTAGTCGATTCACTGGTTGCCGATATCAATGCCGCTAGGGATGCTGGAACGTTGCCTTTTGTGAGGGCATCTAACAATGGAATCGATGATCTTGTGATTGAGGGTTTGGGTGGAACACAACATGACATCCAGCTATCAACAGCGAATACCTCCGAATCTCTGAAAGCTGGGTCAGTTACAGCCCTAAATCCTGGTGATGAAATTGATGATTCCGAGCTTGAATTTGAGTCGCGTTCACTCGATTTTTCATCAGTTTCGTTTACATCGGGATCAAATGATATCGATGCAGAGGTTACCTTAACAATCGGCAACACAGCATTGGTGACTTCTGGAACAAGCTTTTCTGATCTTCAAGCATTGGTCGATGATTTAACTGACCATGCCGACTATGCAAGTGCCGAATTTACTTTGTCTGTTGATCAAACTGGCGACCAGTTGATTATCGATTGGAAAGATGCGAAGGCAGTTCCCGCTAGCACAAAAGCGCTTCTGTCAGGCGGTGGTCTTGCAGCCGCTGATCTCATTGATGTTGCCGATAACCATTTGACTGTGTTGAATGAAGGTCTTGATCTTGACTACGGCATCAAGCTTGAGGGACCTTTCGAGAAAGGTGATAGAGTCAGCATAAATTTCGAAGGGGTATCCTTTGAATACGTTGTGACCGGCCTAGAAGATGGGGCTTCCCAACCCGCGGATACCGTTTCTTTGACAAATGTTCGCACTGCTGTCATTGCAGGGATCAACTCCGATACATCAATGTCTGCCAAGCTTGTCGCTAGTCAATACGAAGTGACCTCTCCGATTATTCGTTTTGTGCCTCAGAATCTTGCTAATCCAGGAGTTGTTGGGGCATCTATGATTGATCGTGGAGATGTCAACAACCAGTCGATGAATATATTCACGGATCAAGTTCCGGCGCCATCGATGCCAGAGCGCATTGAATTTTTTGAGGTACTTAAAAATCTTTCTAATGTATTGAAGGCTGATGACCAACCAGGAATACAGGCAAGTATTGATCAAATTAGTCAGATGATTGACTCAATGACTTTGGGCTTGGCCGATATTGGTGCCGAAATGAAGACCATCGATGATGAGATCTCAATCAACGAAGATCTAAAGCTGCAGCTTCAATCAGCGCTATCAAGCGAGGAGGATCTCGATTATGCGACGGCGATTACTAAGCTGCAGGCAAAGATGCTTTCACTGGAAGCAGCTCAGTCGAGTTTTGCAAAAATCTCGCAGTTAAGTTTGTTCGATTACATCCGATAAAAAGACGAGCGCAGGTGGAGATGTTAAGTGGTTGATACGAACATTCTGAACACATTGGGAGCTGGTTCTGGTCTCGATACGATTGCGATGGTGGATGCCATTGTTGCTGCTGAGAAGGCGCCTAAAGAAGCGTTACTAAATTCGAAAATAGAATTATCGGAAGCCAAGATTTCGGGCTTAGGTGCGCTCAAGTCATCACTTGGAACTCTGCAAAGTAGTTTCGACACTCTAGCTGACCCTGAGTTTTTTAAGGCGAATATTTCTGTCGACGCAAATACCTATGCTTTTACAACATCTCCATCTGAAGGTGCTGAGCCAGGGGTGTATTCAGTGACTGTGCAACAGCTTGCGGCTCCTCAGCGCGAAGTAAGTGAGGGGTTTGGTGCTGTTGATGTAGATTTAAATAGCGGATCGCCATTGATGGTAAATATTCAGGTTGGTGATGATCCAGAGTTTGGTGTGTATGCCTCGCCACCAACTCCAGAGGGAATAGCAGAAGCTATCGCGAACGCAGGCTCGGGACTATCTGCTCGGGTAGTGGATACTGGGGATGGCGATACTCCGTTTATCATTCTGATTACGGGACAAGAAGGATCTGATAATGCGTTTGAGGTATCAGTCAATGGAATGAATTGGTCCACGGTCAATGAAGCCCTTGATTCGAAGTTGACAGTGGATGGTGTGCAATTGACACGCCAGTCAAATCAAATCTCAGACGCAATCAATGGAGTTGACTTGGATCTACTGATGACACAGGCCATGCCTGTTTCGGTTGTTGTAGAGCGAGATATGCAGCCTATCGAAGATGCTATTGTCGAATTGGTGGATTTATATAATTCGTTTTTGGAAGTCACGACCATTTTGGGTGATAAATCATTATTTGATGCTGACGGTAGTGGCAGTCTGGCAGCCGACTCTACATTAAGGTTCGTTAAGCAAGCAATCCGCCGATCAATGACGGATTTGGTGGGCTCGGGTGTGATATCCAATATTTCCGACCTAGGGCTTAGCGCAAATTTAGATGGAACTGTCGATGTTGATAGAGAGCGATTGACTGCGGTTTTGCAGTCTTCCGAGGCTGATGTTGCTGCTTTCTTTTCAGGGCTTGGTGAGAATACCGACAATGTTGATGGATTTGCTGGAGCTGTTAGTTCGCGTATCGGGCAGATTATCGAAGATGGTGGAATAATCGACGGTAAAATTGATACAGCTGAAAATTCGGTTGATCGTTTCCAGGAGCAGCTTGAGAAGTTGGAGATGAGAATGGAGGCTGTTCGTGCTCGTTACATGATGCAGTTTACAGCGATGGAACAGGCGGTGGATCAGTTCAATTCATTAAAAGACTCCCTCAAAACCCAGTTTGAGAACATGCCTTTCACAAATAAAAATTAAAGTTTGACTGTGACCAGTCGATTTAGTCCCATATAGTGGTACTTGTGAGGGTGGTCGTATGGTCGATCAGGTTTCGAATTCGAATGTCTTGATTCAGGCTGCGTTAGAGTCAGGAAAAAAAGTACCTGTGGTTCCAGGATCTAATCGAACCGCTAGTGCTGTTGAATCTAATGGTTCTGAGAGCGGACGCCCAATTGTCGAGACCATCTCGTATCAGGACGCATTGAAAGAGATAGATGCTGCGATAGCTAAGCTGAATGAGGTATTAGCTTCCAAGGATCATTCGATAAGATTCCGTCGTGATGAGACACTGAATCGTTCGATTATCACAGTCGTAAATGACGATACCGGAGAAGTGGTTCGTCAGCTGCCCACTGATGAAATGTTGCAGGTTGCTCGTAATATTGAGAACCTCAAGGGAGTTTTAGTCAAAGAGTGGGTTTAAATAAATTTTATGGTGCAAGTCGCTGGGTCTGCTGGGGCCAAAATACAAGAGCTGAATGAAGCGTTAAAGACCAAAGATTTCAAGAAAGCATTCGAGATCTCCTCAAAATTACTCAAAAAAGATCCAAGTAATCAGGAGTGGATCAAAATCAATATTTATTCCTGCAAGTATGACAAAAAAAATTATTATGATGTCATCCGATTCAAGGACGTCGTTAGATTTCCGAAACCCTTGGCTGAAGACCTTGATTGTGAAGCATTATTGATGATGATGGACATCATCGAGGGAGTGGAGTCGACTCTTGCATCTGTGCAATACGCCGTCCCATTCATTGCTGATGTTGGTGAGGTGTCTCCCTATTACGCCGAACTATTGTTGACAACGCTTGGGGTTAAGTTTGCCGAGTTAAATGATTTTGATACTTCCATGAAGTATCACGATCTCGCGATCAAGCGAAGTTCTACTGGATTTATCAGTCATTATAATCGCGCCATGGGATTAATGCGTTTTGGTCGATTTGCTGAAGCGATTCCTGATTATGAATACCGGTGGAAGTGGCCTGATTTTCCGAGCCAACAAAGGCTATTTGGATTCCCAAAGGCTGACTTATCCGATCCTCAGACTAAAAATGCACGGATGCTTGTCTGGGCTGAACAGGGAGTTGGAGATCACCTTCTTTGGTCCCAGGCAGTTCGTATTCTTGTGGATGAGGGTTGGACTAATATTACGCTCGAAGTGCATCCTAAAATGCAGAAGCTTATCCAAGCAGGCTTCCCAGAAATTGAAGTCATCAGTCAACCTGTAGTCAGAGATGCGTTTGATAGCTCACACGATGTCTCTTTTAACTTTAATTTCGATTTTCATATTCCGTTGGTCGAGGTTTACATGCATGTCCACAAAGATATTGAAAATTTTCGGACGCATGCTCCATATGTTAACGTCGATAGTACGCCAGCTAGGGAATTCCGGCGGGTTATTCTTGAAAATCAACCAGGTAAGGTGATTATAGGTGTTTCTCTTGGCTCTCAACTCTGGGATCCGTTTAGAGGAAAGTTGTATTTAAGCAAAGATGATTTACTTCCACTGAAAGAATTAAATGACCGTGCAGTATTTATTTGCTTCGATTATTCATTGAGTGTTGAGCAAGTAGAGATTCTGCGTAATGAAACGGGATTGAATCTCATGGCGATTCGAGGTGTGGATCAAAAAAATGATCTGTATACGACTACTCAAATGATGCAGGCTTGTGATGGATTTGTTGGTGTTAGTACGGCACCAACATGGCAGGCTGCTTACTCAGGGTTGCCAACCCTTGTATTGTGGTTTACCTCATTACCGGGTAACGCACCTCAATTTTTTCCTAAATGGGTTTCATCAATGAATGTATTTGTTTCTGGGTATGATCAAAAAACTGAGTTGATGAATACAATCGTGAATAATTTCGACGGGCTTTGCGCTTGGTTTAAGAACATCAGGTCGCCTCTAAGCTAGTAAGCTTTCATCGAGACTCTAAGGGTGCCGCTGGCACCTTTTTTTTTACGTAAATTTGCCGTTTTGCCGGCACTGCTTTTCCTACTCCGGTAGTATTTTCTAAATAACGGCTAAAGATTGCCAAATCTCTGCCGATTCACTTCTCAAGCGGCAAATTGCTGCCTGATATTCGAAAACTCAAGTGAGGTGAATTATGGGTTTGGTAGTCAACACAAATGTGTCATCACTGATGACTCAAAAATCGGTTCAAGCTAATCAGTTGGACCTCAATCAAGCAATCGATCGCTTGAGTAGTGGTAAGCGAATCAATTCGGCGGCAGACGATGCGGCGGGATTATCAATCGCGAGCCGGATGGAAGCACAAGTGCGCGGCCTTGACCAGGCAGTCAGAAACGCCAATGACGGTATTTCACTCGTTCAGGCTTCAGAAGGGGCGATGGAAGAAATCACAGCAATGCTCCAAAGAATGCGCGAACTGGCTGTCCAGGCGTCTAACGGGGTCTTAACTGCAGAAGACCGCACTAACCTTCAAGAAGAAGTCTCAGCATTACAGGCTGAAATTGATCGCGTTGTGGATACAACGACTTTCAACAATCAAAAAGTCTTAGATGGTTCGTTCGGTAAGTCCTTGCAGATCGGAATGAATGCTGGTCAGACCGTTTCGGTAGACATCGCCAATTTGTCTGCATTGTCACTTGGCGGGGTCACCGGCGCAGCCGACACTAACGCCATTGTGACTGCAAATGCTCGTGGTACAGAAGCAACTCCTACCGAAACGCGCCTAGACTTCAGCAACAACGATGATTACACGTTCACGGTAATGTTCGAGGTTGATGGAAAAGAATATTCGTTTGCAATTGATGCTTCAGTCGAAGACGGTAGTGCCAAGCAAATCGTCGACGAAATCAATGACAAGTTGACCGGCAAGCCAGATGGTTACGATATTACAACGACAGCTACTACAGCGGTCGCTGGAACTGCAAACAGTGTGGTCGATCTCTCATCTGTTATCGAGGTTAGTTACGTCGGTAAGCAAGTGACTTTGAAAAACTTACAAGGCGGAGATATCAAGATCAGTCAGGGCGCTACAGTTTCTGTCGCAAGCGGAGACATTGCAGTAGCCGGTAATATCTCTGCTGGTGGAGGACAAGTGACTGTTACGTCTGTTGCCGGAGGAGCTAACTCTCAAAATGCGATTATCGGTGATGATCGTTTCGCGACACGCACATTTGCGAATACTGGTAAAACGGGAACCGCTGCTGTTACTGCGGCAGATGCTGTGGCGACTGAGGTTGCGGTTAACTTCAGCGGCGCTACGATTGCTGCGTCGGGTGGTACAATTCAATTGATAATTGGTGGAACTACTGGGGCTTCGATTACCGTTGCCGCTAGTGCTACCGCCGCCACTTTGGCATCTACAATTGCAACCAATGCCTCGGTGACTGGATTTACATTTAGTGCTTCAGGAAATGTGTTAACAGTTTCGAAAACGGATGGCACGGATTTTACGTTTGATATCGCTGCAGGTAGTGTCGCTTCGGGCTCAACGCTCTCTGTCGCAGACACCGGAGGCGCATCAACTGCATTTTCGATAGGAACTGCTGCAAGCCTCTCGGGCGGTACAGAAGCTATCGAAGCAGTTGATGCAATTGATGGCGGCACAATGTACTTGGACTTCTTAGCAAACGATAAGTATACGTTTGAATTCGCTAACAGCTCAGGAACAGTTCTGTCTACAGCCATCAATCTTACGTATGAAGGAACTGCTGCGTCACTGACAGATGCTGCGACTACTATCAATACGGTGCTTCAATCAGCAGGTGGTACGTTCGACTTTACTGCAACAGTAGATGAAAACCGAATCAAGATCGTGGAAAACGGCGGTAATGCATTCAAGATCCAGAACTTTGCATCTGATGGGGCTGGCAAAGCTATTGCTTCAGTTGCATCTGGCCAGGCGAGTGGTGTCGAGGCTGTTTTACTTGATGACACTACTTACACAGGTAGCGTGATTACTAACGCAAATGGTGTGGCTACAGCAACTAAGCTTAACCTGACTACATTTGGCTCTGAAGACACGTATTCGTTCACCATCTCTGATGGCACAGCAACAGCGGTTGTCAATCCAACATTGCTTGACACAGCCGATGGAACTTCTGCTGCAGGATCTGCGGCAGATATGAAAAATGCTGTAGCAGTCGCTCTAGCACGTGCCGGCCTAGATGATGTGATTTCGGTTACCGCTAGCGCAGCAAATACTGCTGGTAACGCGACTGGTGACTTCACGCTTCAACTGACACATAAGCTGGGTTACAAAGTTACTATTGATGACTTTGCTTCAACAGGCGCTGGCCAAATGTTGGTTCAGGCAGGATCTGGATCTACTGGTACTGCGGCTTACTTGAATGACAATTTGAATGGCGATTCAAATACGCAGGTAGTATCAAACGTCAACGTTGGATCACAAAGCCTCGCGAGCGACTCAATATCCATCCTTGATAGAGCGATTGCGGACGTTGATAGTCAACGGTCTAAGCTTGGTGCGATTCAGAACCGCCTAGAGCACACTGTTAGCAACTTAACCAACATTTCGGTTAATACTTCTGCAGCGCAGTCTCGCATCATGGATGCTGACTATGCAGTTGAGTCTGCTAATCTAGCAAAAGCACAGATTATGCAGCAAGCAAGTGCGGCGATGCTCGCGCAAGCTAATGCATCTGGTCAAATTGTATTGTCACTATTGGGATAATAGGAACGACCGAAGAAAAAGCGCCTCTTGTGGGCGCTTTTTTTTGGTCAAAATATTGACGCTCATTGCCGCAGGCAGATATATACAATTTAAAATTCCATATAAATCAAATACTTATAAAAGTTGGCATGAGGTGTGCTAAAAGAATTCCGTAGAAAGCGTAATACGACTAAATCTGCTGGAGGATTCAATATGGCGCTTACGGTTAACACCAACTTATCTTCGCTGGTAACACAGCGAGCACTTGGTTCGTCTAAGAGCGAATTGGATCAAGCTATGGAGCGTTTGGCTTCTGGTAAACGCGTTAATTCGGCTGGTGACGATGCAGCTGGCTTGTCAATCAGCGCGCGAATGGAGGCACAGGTAAGTGCTTACCGGATGGCCATCCGTAATTCGGAAGACGGCATTTCACTTGCGCAAACAGCTGAAGGAGCGATGGAAGAAATAACAGAGATGTTACTTCGGATACGCGAGCTTGCTATGGCGTCTGCCAATGGTACCTACAGTGATAATGATCGAAAGTCTCTTGATCTTGAGGTTCAGCAGCTCAAGGAAGAGATTGATCGTATTACGCAGAATTCAGTATTCAATGGCCGTAACCTCCTTGATGGGACTTTTTCCTCCATCATGCAGGTTGGTACGCAGTCTTCCGAGGCTGTTACTGTTGATATCGCAGATATGACAACGGCTTCGTTAGGTGGCATTACCGGTGCTACGGTGACAGAGGCGGTTACAGGTGTTTCTTTCAAAGGTAAAGAAGCTCAGCCGACAACTACTCAGCTTACATTTGAAGCAAATGATGATTACACCTTCGTTCTTAAAGTAACCTTACCGTCGGATACAATTCCGACTTTAAACTCTCAAGATGACATTACGTTGAGTTATAACATTGCCGCCAGCGTGGTGAATGGAGGAGCTGGCGATGTTGTTTCGGAAATCAACAGAGCGCTGAGAGAAGCTCCTGATCACATTGCTTATTCGACAGCGGGTGCCTCTGCGGGCGCTGCGACTGCGGCAGGTACATCGCCGACGGCAGCTGTTAGCCCAATTACTGAAGCAGTGGCAGCGGCGGCAGATTCTATCCGGGTCAGTTACATCGGTAAGTCTGTTTCAATTTCTAATCTTAATGGTATGGGAATATCTGTTGAGGCGGGCCAAGTTCCGACAAGCGTTGCGAACAACGCGACTTACACTACGACGGGATCAATTTCATCCTCCGGGGCTCGGATCACATATACGTCGATCGATGGTGGCATTGGACCGGCAAATGCGCTGTCTGATACGGCAGTGATTGGTAGTGCGAGGGCTGCAGAGACTTCCATTACAAATAACGGGGTTACGCTTGTGCCAACCTCGGCAGAGGTTGATTTATCCTCCATTACGGCTTTGTCAGCAGGAACAATTACGGTCGGTCTAGACGCAGTGAATTACACAATTACTGTCTCCGACGTTGACGGTGTTGGCGGTATCACTTATTCAGATATTGCTGAATCGGTATCGAAGCTTAATAACATTTCCCCAGCGTTGCCTTCTGAATATACAGTCGGTTTTTCGACTGATGGGATAGTCATTACGAAAGGAGATGGTGAGGATTTCGATCTCAACTTGGTGAGCTATGTTAGCTCTGGAAGTACTAATAAATTCAGTGGAGTTGCTATTACCGTCGCTGACACTGGTGCAACAGCAGCAACGGCCACTATCGGAACTGCCGCTACAATGTCCGGTGGTACTGCAACCGATTCGGCAACGCTCGAATCCATCATGTATTTAGACTTTCTTGGAAATGACTCTTACAAGTTTAAATTTGCAAAAGGTGATGGAACGTCACAGACAGAATTTGTGGATGTCTATCATAACGGAACTACGAGCTCCCTCGAGGCCATTGCGATCGAATTAGAAACAAATCTATCTCTTCTCGGGGTGAACTATGATTTTGATGTATCAGTCGTCGATGATCGCATCAAGATTACCGAAAAGGGTGGGTTAAGTTTTAAAATTTCTGACTTTGAGTCCGAGTCTCGTGGGCGAGTTATGGCGTCCAACGAATATGGGCAGACTCCAGTTGCCGGCAAATCAGCGGTACTCCTGGATGACACCGAATATGTCACTAGTGCGGTGACTTATGCAAAACAAGCACCGACACGTACCGATGTGACCTTGTCTTTTTCTCAAGACGATACTTACTCGTTTAAGATCAGTGATGGAACTGCAACTGCGGTTGTAAATCCTGCGGTAGCGGATGCAACCGACTTGGCGTCTTACGCAGCTCAGATCCGAGTAGCTCTTAAACAGGCCGGAATGGATGGAGTTATTGACGTTAAGGTAAATGCTAACTCGGCAACTACATCTACTATTAATCCTGTATCCGGCCACCAAACGATTCAGTTGATTCACCGGTTAGGATATGAAATATCAATACGTGATTTCGCATCTATCGAAAATGGTGAGATGTTCGCAGAGGCTACAAAGAAAGCCTCTTCAGATGATATGAGCGTAGGTGTTACTCGCATCCTAAATGATGACACCGGTACATCCGCTTCTAGAGTCAAAGATATTGAGATTACATCAGAGTCGCTTGCGTCTGATGCATTAGAGATCATCGATCGAGCGATTGAAGACGTGAATATGGAAAGGGCTTTCTTGGGTGCGATCCAAAGTCGTCTGAATCATACGATTGATAACTTGGGCAATATCGCAACCAACACTGAGGCTGCAAAGTCGAGAATCGTTGACGCTGATTACGCATCTGAGTCTGCAAAACTAGCTAAAGCTCAAGTTCTGCAACAAGCAGGTACCGCGATGTTAGCGCAGGCCAACGCATCTTCGCAAACAGTATTGTCGCTACTGCAGGGATAAGGCCATGCTTATGATAAGCGTGTATAAATTCTTTTCTAGGGTTGGACCATTGGATTAGGCCAATGAATGAATTGAAAAATGCATTAATCGGCAAAAACCGCCCTGCTGGTGATTCCCAAGCGTTGCTCGCGCAGGCTAATAGAACCAGCCAGCCTATCTTGAGCCTGTTACAGGGGTAGGGGTGATAAAAAGCTAATATCAAATTAAAGCCCCACAGGTCAAAACTTGTGGGGTTTTTTTAAGAGAAATATTTGCTAGAAGTATTGAGTTCAATATCAAATATTAAACCATTTGTAATGGTTATTTTGGTTTTATAAGGAAATCCAATTTTTGTTTGAACAAAAATTGCAATTATTACGTTGAGATACCGCTATAGAAATTTGGCCTACGGAGGATTATTTTGGAAAAGATAAATTTTATAACAGTTTGCACAGAAAAATATTCATCTGAGTATGCAATTAAAAGCTTAAATATGTTTTCTAGGAATTATAGAGGCTTATTTTCTCCCTTTTGTATTACCGATAAATCGCATGAACTTCTGGGAAAATATAGCATTGTGAGTAAAAACCCTAACTTAACAGGTTGGTGGAATAAAATATCAGTATTCGGTCAAAATTTACCTCATGAATATACGCTATATGTAGATTTAGATTTGCTTATTTTAAATGACATCACGGATGTTGTTGAGTTTTGCTTTAACAAAAGAGATGATTATGAGATTGCTTGCTTTGGAGATCACATAGGGTGGATGGGAGAAAAATTTGGTAGCGCATTCATGTTTTTCAAGCAGGATCAAATGAAATGGCTTTATTACGAATTTGAAAAAGAAATAGCTAGCAATATGGAAACTAAAGGTGGTGACCAAATTTGGATTGGAAGCAAGCTCTCAAAAATTTTGTATATAGAAGAAGAATTTTCAAATTTTGTTAAATCATTAAAATTTGACATTGGCAAAATGCAAGAGAACAACACTAAACTCTCAATCCCAAAGGACATCGAAAAGGATTTTATGTTGCTAAATTGCCATGGGCAACCGAAACCTCATCAATTACGAGAAATAGGTTGGAAGCCAATTGAAAACATTTGGGTTTGATTATGTCCTCTAGGAAAATTGCGATAGTTGCTGGAACAAGACCTGAAGCCATAAAACTTGCGCCCGTATATTGGTCTTTAAAACAAAGAGGTCTTGACGTAGATTATATTAAAACTGGGCAACACGATGAACTTCATGATCAAGTGACTAGCTTCTTCAAAATTGAGCACTCTGTATCAATGCAAATCAGCATGAGAAACCGGAATTTATCGATTTTATGTGCTGAACTTTTTAGTGCTCTTGAGAAAATCATGTCTGAAAAAGATTATGAAGCAGTTATTGTTCAAGGTGACACAGCATCTGCTTTGTGTGCTGCTCAAGTGGCATTCCTAAATAAAATAAAAATTTATCATGTAGAGGCTGGTTTAAGGTCACACGATTTGACTGAGCCATTTCCAGAAGAGGCATTTAGAAAAATTATCAGTGTTATTGCAGATAAGCATTTTTGCCCCACAATAGGTGCTTATAATAATTTAATTGATGAAAACATAGCTAAAGAAAAAATAATTGTAACAGGCAATACTGTTGTAGACTCAATCAGAACCGCTAAAGTGAAAGAAATCTCCTCGCAGTATCTTAAAAATGAAATTGGTGAAAAAGCATTTTCTGATTTAGACGCAAACCCTTTTTTCTTGCTTACTGTGCATAGAAGAGAAAACCACGGCAATAGGCTTGAAGAAATTTGCGAAATGGTAAAATCTTTTTGTAAAAAATCAAAAACGAAAATCATCTGTCCTCTGCATCCTAATCCAGTTGTTAAACAAAGAATTATCAAGGAATTGGCAACACTTGAAAACATTCATTTAGTTAATGCCTTATCATATCCAGCCATGATTTGGGTTTTAGAAAATTGTAAATTCATTGTTTCGGATTCTGGTGGAATTCAGGAGGAAGCGCCTAGCTTTGGGAAGAAAATATTAATTCTCAGAGAGCAAACAGAAAGACCGGAAGTAATTGATAGTGGGTGGGGTGAATTAATTGGTACAAAATACGAAAATACAATTTTATCAGTCCGCAATCTAGACCAAAAAATCACAACCGAGTCTGATATTTTTCCAAGCCCTTTTGGAGATGGTTTTGCGTCAGAAAAAATATGTGAGGTAATAATGAAGGACTTAAAATTCAAAAACTAAAAACATTAATTGATAAGTTTAAGTTTCGTTGCTTTTAATCCTCTTCAGAACAATAACCCTATCGCTGTACGTCGTCGCAAGTTGTTTGCAAAGATTGATGAACAAATCCAACTTGCAGCAAACAAAGACTACACACCTACGCAACACAAGTGGGTTACTGATGAAGATGGTAACCAACGCAAAGTAGAAGTTGCTAAACGTGTTAAGCGCTGGTGGACTGCTAGTGTTGATGGAAAGATAAATCTTGTAGTGCGCTATGGAAGCAAGCCTTTAGAGTTTGCCAAAGGTAAGAATGCCATCTTCTTAGCGAGTGCTACAACACTGCTGCTTGTGCCTAGCATTAACTCAAGTGCAGCCCACTTTGTCTCGTCATCAACACGTTCAATCTCTTCACGTATCGCATTCAATGCTCTTTTTTTCGCGCGAAACAATGTTTTGTAATCAGTCTGTCATAAACGGCAAAAATAGCGATAAAAAACTTTTAAATTCAATTACTTAATGCTGTCAGCCAGGGCCTCGCCTAAACTCCCTTTTTTCGCACAAGTTATTGATATATAACGCAAAAAATCCATTTCGCATAATGCTCTTTGCTTCACGTTAAACAAAAACTAGTATCCGGCTAATAAATGAGGAGCGCGATTCAAGCAAAAACCAAAACATGAATGACTAAACGTTTAGCAACAATCGCACTTGTTTCATAGTCATAAACATACGAGCGGAATTGCTCGGAAATTCCTGAAATCCAAAGGATCGATACCAGTTCTTTCGCTTACCGAAGGCCTCGTCCCCTCCATCAGACATGACGTCCAAAACCAACGCAAAACAGCCTGCTTGATCGGCGATCGCGACTGCTTTTGCAAAAACATGAGCCATAAGTATCGAACCAATACCACGCCCTTGAAACTGGTCGCTGACAGCAATTTGTCCCACAAATAATACTGGCAATTCTCCGTGAGCAGGAGCGTTTCGCGGTCGCTTTTCCAAAAGGTCTATGTTCATAACGCCCAGGTTGATCGCGTGATATCCAAGAATCCCAGACTCGCCATTCTCGACCACAACGTAAACCCGAGTCATGTCATCTTTTTGCTGTTTTTTGGCCGACAGCCGGAGAAAGTTATCTAATCGCGATACGCCACAGGAAAATGCGGCACGGTCATGTTTCGAGGGATCGAATTGCTCAATGCGTAGGTCCGCAAGCTCACTCCGCATAAACAATGTGTGCCCTATACAACTCGACTGCTGTTTTCGCTCGAGGTGTTGGTTCTGGAGGCGCATCTAATGCCAACGCAAATTTTTCAGCATCTTCGGACGTTAAAACGTGACGTGATTGTCGTTCCAATACACGCTCCGCTTCTCGGGCAATTGCTGTACGCAGGAATACCGACTTATCAACAGCTAGCGAAATTGCAGCGCGCTCGATCAAATTGTAAAGCGTATCGCCGTGGCGTATTTGCGTTGTACGAGACTGCGCCTCACTTTCGAGATCGCTAGGTTCAAAATCTTGCATGTTTTACCCTCCCACAATTGATCAATAGTGTAATGCATATTGCACTACATCGCAAAAAATCAAGGCGTATCAGAGGATAAGTAATTGAATTGCATAAGGGGTCTTTGCTTCGCGCGAAAAAACGCTCGTTATTCCCAGCGAAGCAACGTTTCACATGAGGTGACAATGGAGTTGATCCAACGATCCTAAAAGTAGCTCATCTGAGAACCATGCAATCGAATCCATTTAAATGTACTTGCATGCGCTAGCTTGGAAGCCAACAGATGCCTGTTATGCGCGAATAATTTGCGTGAATTGTACGAACCACACTGTTAACCTTCGTCTATCTTGATTTAGGCATCCCGTGCCATCAGATATCGACCAAGGGTTTACCCGCCTTGGCAAAATTAAAAAACCGAAACAATCGGAGATAAAACATGAAAAAAATCCTCGGAACTCTTTCTGCTGTTGCTTTTGCAGTCAGTGCTTCTGCTTCATTCGCTGCATGTGATGCTGGTGAGAAAGTAGTTAAGCTGTCACACGTTACTGGTGGTACAACTCACCCTAAAGTGGTTGCTGCAAATAACTTCGCTGAGCGCGTTAACAAAGACTTAAACGGCAAGTTGTGTGTAGAAGTTTATCCAAACAGCACACTGTTCGGTGACTCAAAAGAACTCGAAGCACTGCTTTTAGGTGACGTTCAGTTGCTTGCGCCTTCACTGTCAAAGTTCGGTTCATACACTAAGAAATATGGTGTGTTCGATCTTCCATTTATCTTCAAGGATATGGATGCAGCAATGGCTTTCACTGCGTCAAAGACTGGTAAAGATCTATTGAATGCCATGGAAGACGTCGGTTTCGTTGGTCTTGGTTATTGGATGAGTGGTATGAAGTACTTCTCTGCTAATAAGCCACTGATCGTTCCAACAGACGCGAATGGTCTTAAGTTCCGTGTTCAAAACTCAGACGTTGCAAAAGCAATGATCGCTGCGATGGGTGGTTCACCACAGCCAATGGCATTCTCTGAAGTTTATGGCGCACTGCAGACAGGCGTTGTTGATGGTCAGGAAAACACTTGGTCAAACATCTACACGAAGAAGTTCTTCGAAGTTCAGGACAGCACAACTCAAACAAGCCACCAGTTGCTTGCGTATTTGTTCATGACTTCAAAAGAGTTCTTGGATAGCTTAGATGCGGATACTCGTGCGAAGTTCATCCAGATTGCTGATGAAGTGACTGTTGCTGCGAACAACTCTGTGAAGCAGAAAGAAGAAGGCAACCGTAAGAACATCCTTGATGCTGGCGGAAAAATCAACGAATTGACACCAGCACAGCGTAAGCAGTGGGTTGATGCGATGAAGCCTGTTTGGAAGCAGTTTGAAGACGAAATCGGTGCAGATATTATTGCTGCAGCTGCCGCGTCTTAATTCTATTTCTATGTGATTAAAGGGGGATGCGTCCCCCTTTTTTCTGTTTCAAGAGGGTTTCAAGATGTCCGGGTATACTCCTCATCTTTTGTTACTTGGGATGGTGATACTTCTATTTATTTGGGAGCGCTTTTCACCTCAAGCAGTCGATAAACTGGAAGACAATCTACTCGTTCTTCTGATGGTTTTATTGACCGTTGTATCTTTTGGCCAGGTGATCGCGCGGTATGGTTTTAATACCGGATGGTCTGCCGCTCTTGAATTTACGATGGTGACATTTTCTTGGCTCATTCTTGTCGGGATGAGTTACGGCATCAAACGAAGCTCACATTTGGGCGTAGATATTTTAGTAAAGGCTGTCCCGAAGCCGATCGCAAAATGGTTGGCGATTTTTGGCGCTGGAACCGGGTTGGTCTACGGATTAATTTTGCTTGATGCTTCATGGCTTCAGGCAGTGGGTGTTGAAACCCGGTCTGGTGCAATCGAGTACTGGGCGAAAATGTACAAAATTAACATCGGTACGGAAGAGTTACGCTGGCCTGTTTGGATCCAGGAAACGTTCGATGTCAAAGACCGTGTTCAGCGTTGGTTGGTGCTGATCATTTTGCCAATCAGTTTGGCACTTTTGTCATTCCGAAGTCTTCAGGCGATGGTTCAAATTTATCGTGGTGAACGTGACATGGTGATAGCTGGTCACGAGGCTGAAGATCTTGTGAACGAAAACAAAGACGCTTTGAAGGACTAATTCATCATGGAAACCTTAATTCTATTTGCCATGGTCCTCGGCTTTTTGTTTGTCGGTGTCCCTGTCGGCTTATCGTTGGGTCTGTCATCGATTCTCTATGTTGCATTATTTACGACAGAATCGTTGTCGTCTGTTGCGATTTCATTGTTTGGGGTCGGCACGCACTACACGTTGCTTGCGATTCCTTTCTTCATCTTGGCCTCCAGCTTCATGTCGACCGGTGGTGTTGCGAAACGACTGATTCGCTTTGCAATTGCCTCTGTTGGGCATTTCCGAGGCGGTCTAGCGATGGCCTCTGTTCTCGCGTGTATGATGTTTGCGGCACTGTCGGGCTCGTCACCAGCAACGGTTGTGGCAATTGGAACGATTGCTATCGCTGGTATGCGCCAGGTTGGATATTCGAAAGAGTTTGCATCAGGAATTATTGCGAACGCTGGAACGCTCGGAATTTTGATTCCTCCATCAATCGTGATGGTTGTGTATGCAGCATCTGTTGATGTGTCTGTTGGACGGATGTTCTTGGCAGGTGTCATCCCAGGTGCACTTGCAGGCTTAATGCTCATGCTCGCAATTTATGTTGTTGCTCGTTACAAAAATCTTCCAGCTGAAGAGTGGAAGGGCATGGGTGAGCTTGTGTCTGGCGGTAAAGACGCATTCTGGGGCCTATTCTTGATCGTCATCATCATGGGTGGGATCTACGGTGGTGTATTTACGCCAACTGAAGCTGCCGCTGCCGCTGCAGTGTATTCCGCGTTCGTTGCCCTCTTTATCTACCGTGATATGGGGCCATTTAAGGAAGAGCCTTGGGTTCGAGAGACTGATTCTGCTGATGCGGTGGTTGGGTTTAAGGCGACGGTCTACGGAGTCACCTTTCTACTCGTTTGCTTGATCCTGTCTTTCTTCGCGCTGTCGGATGTTGAAGGGGTGACTCTTGGTGCTCGATTCCAATGGTCACTGATTGCATCACTAGCGCTCATGATCTGGTATTTGACTTGGCGTGGTCAGACTTCAAGCCCTGCACGCATGTTGTCATTAACCAATCAAGGACTTGTGATTTGGGGACGTAACTTCGGCGTTATGGCGAAAGGTTTCTTCCCGGCATTGGGTGGTGAAGAAACCAAGCGTGTCATTTTGGATGCGACTAAAACAACAGTCATGCTGATGTTCATCATCGCAAATGCGCTCTTATTCGCGCATACCTTAGCTGCAGAGCGAATTCCGCAAACAATCACAGAGTGGATGTTGGGCGCTGGCTTCAATTGGTTCACGTTCCTCATTGCGGTCAATATCTTGCTCCTACTGGGTGGTCAGTTCATGGAACCTTCAGGGCTCCTGTTAATCGTCGCGCCGGTGGTATTCCCAATCGCAATGGAGCTTGGTATCGATCCAATTCACTTGGGTATTATCATGGTTGTGAACATGGAAATCGGGATGATCACCCCGCCCATTGGTCTCAATCTGTTTGTGACCTCGGGTATTACTGGCATGAGTCTCGCGCGAGTTGTTAAAGCTGCGGCTCCATTTGTGGCTGTATTGTTCGTGTTCCTCATTCTGGTCACCTACGTCCCTTGGCTCTCAACCTGGTTGCCAACTTTGGTGATGGGCCCAGAGATCATTTCAAAATAAGGTCCCTGATCGGAGCCGGTGTGATTTATCATGCCGGTTCCGTTATCAATGAGGTGATCTATGAGTTCATATCGAATTGCTGTTTTAGCTGGTGATGGCATTGGCAAGGAAGTCATGCCTGAAGGAATCCGCGTATTGGATGCCGTTGCACGGAAACATCAACTGGATCTGACATTCGATCACTTCGATTTTGCATCCTGCGATTACTATCTCGAACATGGTCAGATGATGCCGGACAACTGGAAAGAGATCATGATGGATTACGACGCGATCTATTATGGTGCTGTTGGTTGGCCTGAGACTGTTCCTGACCACATTTCGCTATGGGGTTCGCTGATTCAATTCCGTCGTCAGTTTGAACAGTATGTGTGTTTGCGTCCTGTAAAACTGATGCCAGGTGTTCCGTCACCATTAGCAAATCGCCAGGTTGGCGACATTGATTTTTATGTCGTGCGTGAAAACAGTGAGGGCGAGTACTCAAGCGTCGGCGGAATTATGAATGAAGGCACCGACCACGAATTCGCTTTGCAGGAATCTGTATTTACCCGCCGTGGCGTTGATCGCATCATGAAGTATGCTTTTGAGCTCGCCAAAACACGTGACAAAAAGCATGTGACGTCAGCAACAAAATCCAATGGAATCTCGATTTCGATGCCCTATTGGGATCGTCGTTTTGCAGAGATTTCCAAACAGTATCCAGAGTGCACAACAGACAAATACCACATCGATATTTTGACCGCGCATTTTGTGATGAACCCAGATCGCTTTGATGTCGTTGTGGCGTCCAATCTCTTTGGAGATATCTTGTCTGACTTAGGTCCTGCGTGTACTGGAACCATTGGTATCGCGCCGTCAGCTAACATCAATCCAGAGCGCAACTTCCCATCACTCTTTGAGCCTGTACATGGCTCGGCTCCAGACATCTACGGTAAAAATATCGCAAACCCGATCGGTATGATTTGGAGTGGCGCGATGATGCTTGATCATTTGGGTGAGGTTGCGGCTGCTGCCGATATCATGACAGCGATTGAGGGCGTATTAGAGACAGGCCCGCGCACACCGGATATGAAAGGCTCAGCCAATACACAAGAAGTCGGACAAGCGATTGCAGAGGCAATCGCTTAATCGTCAGTCCGGTAGATACTCATCCTTCCAACGAAGCACGACATTGAAGCTCACTGAAATGCGTGTTTCGTGAGAGAGATTTGGATGCACTAGGTGATGCAGAAATGCAGGCCATAGAAGAAGCTGACCTGGTGTCGGCTTTACCCGATGTTCCGGATCAATTTGTCCGTCCCCTCGAATGGCATTCATATTGGCTTGCGGTCTTGGATCGTAAAAGCTGATGCAGTTCGGTGTCCGGTCATCTCGGCCAGAAGGCAGCGTATCGTGTTCTGGAACCGCAACATAATAGGTCCCGCTGAGCCAGGCATGCGGGTGGTTATGTAGATTATGATAATCCCCCATCCGGTTCACGTTCGCCCACGCCTGGATCGCAAAGTCGAGGCTGTAGTCGATCCCCAAGTTTTGCGCATAATCGACAACAGCACGTTGCACTGACTGTTTGAGCCACTGAATCACCGGGTGCTGTTCATTGAATAAATTATCGCTCAGATAATCTGTCGTCATTTGAGCCTTCTGAATATCGAGTTTTTCGATGTGATCAGCCAAGATCGGATTGGCTTGGTCGTGGCCGGGCAGGGTGATTTCCATCAATTGCGTTGGCCAGAGATTCTTGAAGGTTGGTGTCGTCATTTCGATTTTCTCAGTAGCATTGACCCTCGAGGGTCACATTTTGGTTTTCGGTTAGAGGGTGGATGTCATGATCGTTTGTCTTTGTCGGTTAATCGACTCAGATGACTTCGAATCTGATGAAGCGCTGAAAGAGCGCATACTGGAAGATGACTTCCAGTGTGGCCAATGTCAGATTCAGTATCTGATGCAGCAACGCTCATCCAACGAAAACTCTTCCGATCCAGATAATTAACAGTACTTCTCTGGCCCAAGCCAGTTGGCATCTGAATACCGGTCGCCATGACACCAACCCACTTCTAAAATGTCTTCGCACTGTTGAATTTGTTGTTCAGTCAGCGGTTCATTCGCAGCACGGATGTGAGCCTCCAAGTGCTCAACAGATCGTGTGCCAGGAATCGTGATGATGTTTTCGCTTTTTGAAAGCACCCAGCTCACTGCAAGCTGCGCTGTCGTTTTGCCCAGAGACTTGGCGTATTCGCGTAGTGGATCGACGGCTTCGATATTGAATTCAAGGTTTGGACTTAAGAATCTCGGATTGGTCTTGAGCCATGGAAGATTTGGGACCTCGTGGGGCAGTCGTGGCTTATCAGTCAGTATGCTTCGTCCGACTGGGGAGAACGCAACAAACGTTGTTCCGAGTCGTTGGCAACGCGAAAGGAGGCCTAATTCAGGGCTCCTTGTGGCCAGTGAATATTCCGACTGAACGGCCGTGACAGGTCCAACGGACCATGCGCGCTCAAGGGTAGTTGGTGCGATTTCAGAGAGTCCAATATTTTTGATGAGCCCCTCTTCTTTGAAACGCATGAGCGTTTCCATCACTTGCTCGATTGAATGCTCACGATCTCGCCTGTGGATGTAGAAAAGATCGACATGGTCGACGCCGAGGCGATCTAAACTTTTTTCAAGTTCACCGCGAAGATAGCTTGGCTCATTGCTAAAGAAACGCTCTTTGGTCTCTGGTTTCGATCCGATGCCTGCTTTGGTCGCGATGAAAAATTCGGCACGAGCACCCGGATGAGCCTTTAAATAGTTTCCAATAAAGGTTTCGGAATTTCCTCGCCCGTAGATATTTGCCGTATCAATGTGATTGATACCCGAGGCGCGCGCTTTGTCTAGAATCGCGTGCGCTTGCTCTTCAGTGACTGGGCCATAAAAATCTGCGAAGGACATAGCGCCAATACCCACGGCGCTGAGTTTGGTTTGTGCTTGTGAAATATATCGGCGTTGCATCGCGATCCCTGATTTTTGTTATTTACACGAAGTTTCATTGAGATCGCTCAGGCACGCAAGTATCGACAACGCTCAACTTCCTCGATAAGTGGAAAAGCCGTATGGGCTAAGTAACAGCGGAACGTGGTAATGGGAATCGTCAGAAATACCAAATCGAATTGGGATAACATCCAAAAATGGATACTCGGGTAATTCGGTGCCTTGTTCTCTTAAATAGTCACCAGCATGGAATATAATTTCGTAAGCTCCGAATTGAGCGTCGTCATCTGAGAGTAATTTTTCAGATACCCGTCCGTCACCATTGGTCGTAAAAATGCCCAAGTCTTTAGGATTTGGTTCAAGGCGCTTGAGAGAAATTCGTAACCCTTGGGCAGGTGTTCCTTTTGCTGTATCGAGTACGTGAGTTGAGAGTGTAGTCATGCGAACCTCAGCTTAAATAATCTTGGATAAGTTGGTTTGTCGGATGCGTTTTGAGATGTTCCGCGAGATAGTCGAGGAGTAGTTCAACTTTGAGTACTCGACCTTTGCGTTCAGGCATCAAAGCCCGAATCCCGAGGTTTTGTGGTTCAAACTTTCTTAAAACAGGTATCAACAAGTCGTCGCGTAATGCATCAGCACAGGTCCAAATGGATTGCTGGACGAGACCCTTTCCACTAATGCCCCAGTCGGTCAAAACTTCACTGGATGAGGCGTCAAGGCCACCTGAAATTGCAACGGATTCGAGTTTTCCATTGATTAAGAATTGCCAGCGAAAGCGAGTTGATCCAGGGAATCGAAGGATTAAACACGAATGATTTTTAAGATCGTATGGCGTTTTTAATTCGCTTGCTTGGTCTAGATAATCACGGCTGCCGGCAGTAATTCTGTGATCAGGAACGAGCGGACGCATAACCCAAGAGGAGTCAGGTAGGTAGCCTTGGCGCAGTGCGAGGTCGACTTTTTCTTCAACTAAATTCACTGCGCGGTCGGTTACATCGAGACGAATATCGATACTTGGATATTCAATTTTGAATTGTCCCAAAATTGGAGCGATAACGGAGCGCCCCAATGCATAGGGTGCTGAGATTTTAATTACGCCCTCTGGCGCTGCCTTCATTCGATCCAGTTCGTTTTGACAATCAGCAAACTGGTTCAGCACCGATTGGCAGGTGCTGTAATAAAGCTCTCCCGCTTCGGTTGGTTTGACTGATCGAGTCGTCCGATGTAATAGCCGAACCCCGAGCTTTTGTTCGAGCTTAAGTATGCGTGAGCTGACTACAGCGGTTGAAATTCTGAGGTCACGACCAGCGGCCGAAAAACTCTCGAGGTCGACGACACGACAAAATACTGTAATGTCATCGATCTCATACATGTCAGTTGTTCTCCAGCCAATACCCGAGCATGGCGCGCTCCTCGGGTTTCATTTGTGTCATGTTACCTAACGGCATGGCTTGAGATGCAACTGATTGTGCATGCACTTGTGCTTTATATTTCTGCACGTCCACAAGCGTCTCGAGAATGACACCTTTGGGTGGCGTCGTGAATCCAGCCATTGTTGGTTGGGCTGCATGACATCCCGCGCAGTGCGTCGTAACGATGGTTTGTATCGCATCATCAGTGACAATTTGGTTTGTATTGAGCGTGACCGTTTCAGGCTTTGCCCAGATTGCGAGAACGATGATTAAGATCGAAGCAATTGGCCACTGCCATCTCACTCGAAGCCCTGTCGCTCCAGCATGCCCTGCATTGAAGTAATCTCGAATAATTGCACCAATGAGGACGATGAGACCTACCAATATCCACAGATCATCGCCAACGAATGTCATTGGATAGTGGTTCGAGAGCATCATGAATAACACTGGGAGCGTAAGGTAGTTGTTATGCGTCGAGCGCTGTTTTGCTTGCTGTCCAAGCGCCGGATCAGGTGCTTCTCCGCGTTGAAGTGATGCGACCACTTTTTTCTGGTTAGGGATGATTATGAAAAAGACGTTACCGGTCATCCAAGTCGCGACCATAGCACCAACATGCAAAAGTGCCGCGCGAGAACTGAATATCTCGCTGTAAGAGTAGGCCGCTAAAACCACAACAACATAAACAATGAATCCGAGTATCAATAAGTTCTTACCAATCGGGGTCTTGCAAATGAGGTCATATACGATCCACCCAAGTGCCAGTGAGGCGAGAGATAGACCGACTGCTTGCATGACTGTTATGTCAGCAACAGACGAGTCGATAAGAAACGCCTTTGCACCCCAATAGTAGGTGACTGCTAATAGTGAGAATCCGCTAATCCACGTGAAATAACTTTCATATTTGAACCAGTGGAGTTCTTTTGGCATTGAGCCAGGAGCAACGAGGTATTTTTGCACATGATAAAAACCACCTCCGTGGACACTCCATGATTCACCATGCACGCCTTCAGGTAGATGTGCCGCTTTACGTAATGATAAATCGAGCCATACAAAATAAAACGAGCTTCCAATCCATGCGATCGCAGTGATCACGTGAAGCCATCGTAATAATAAGCTTGCCCAGTCCATCCAGTATTCAGCCATGATGCGTCCTCAGGTCGGTGCGTTTTATGTTTGGCAGAGTCTAAAGGCCGTCGTTTTGAATAATTACACTTAATTTTCGCTCATATTATCAAAAAAATATTGATAATCTCGAGCAAGATATTCGAGATAATGCATTCTCGTTCGAGGAGATGATCATTGAAATCACAGTATCCACGCGATTTACAGGGATATAGCGGTCGCCCGCCACATGCAAACTGGCCAGGCAACGCTCGTGTCGCTGTGCAATTTGTTTTGAATTATGAGGAAGGTGCGGAGAACTGCGTCCTTCATGGCGATCATGCGAGTGAGATTTTCCTTTCCGAAATCATTGGTGCGCAACCTTTCGTAGGGCGTCGTCATTTATCGATGGAATCGATTTATGAGTACGGATCTCGAGCGGGGGTCTGGCGTATTCTGGAACTATTTCGATCGCGCCAAGTGCCTCTAACAGTTTTTGGGGTGGCAATGGCAATGGAGCGCCATCCAGAGGTTGTTGATACGATGTTGGCTGATGGCCATGAAATTGCGAGTCACGGATATCGATGGATTAATTACGACGGCTTTTCTGAAGCGCTTGAGCGCGAACAGATGGAGAGAGCGATAGAGATTCATGAGCGATTGACTGGGGCGAAGCCTGTGGGATGGTATACCGGCCGAACTAGTGAGTTCACTCGTGGCTTGGTTTCTCAGTACGACCACTTTGAATATGATGCTGATGATTACTCTGATGACCTGCCGTTTTGGAGTCGAGTCGAGAAGACACGTCCGCATCTCGTTGTCCCATATACGTTAGATACAAACGACATGCGATTCGCGACTCCGCAAGGATTCCATAGCGGAGAGCAATTTTTGCAATATCTCAAAGACGCGTTTGACGTCCTGTACGCCGAAGGGGCATCAGTCCCGAAAATGATGTCGGTTGGGTTGCACTGTCGTTTGATTGGTCGACCTGCGCGTTTTAAAGCACTGCAGCAGTTTTTGGATTATGTATTAAGTCACGATCAGGTTTGGGTTCCGCGTCGTATCGATATCGCGCGGCATTGGGCTCAAGAGCACCCTTACAAGGAGGACATGTGAGTCAAACTCCCTATCCAAAGCAGCTCAATGAGACTCAGTTTATTGAAGCATTCGGCAGTATTTATGAGCACTCGCCTTGGGTTGCTGAGGCCGTTTACACATCAATGACGCCAGGAATTGATGTGCGCGTAATGGCAGAGGCAATGCAATCGGTAGTTGATGAGGCGTCTGATGTGTTGAAGTTAGAACTGCTGTGCGCTCACCCTGATTTGGCAGGACGATTGAGTTTGGCAGAGCTCACTGAATCATCACGCTCAGAGCAAACAGGCGCAGGCCTTGATCAGTGTACTCCTGCTGAATTGGCGGAGTTTCAGGAATTAAATAACGCATACCTCGAAAAATTTGGGTTTCCATTTATATTCGCCGTGAAGGGTTTTCATCGAGCAGATATTTTGGAGGCGTTCCGCGTCAGAGTGCATCATTCGCGCGAAGAAGAATTTAACACTGCAATTGAACAAGTCCATCGGATCGCTCGGTTGCGTTTGGAGACTATAGCAAATGAGTTTTGAATCAAATTTACCCAAATTCGCTTTAGATACAGTGAATTTAGCGAGCGAGAAGCTTGGCGCTATTGCTGTCGATTGTAGCGATGATTTCTTTGCTGATAAGCAGCGGTTGTTGTCTGACTCAGAGCCTGAATTTCATAAAGGCCATTTCGACGCCAATGGCCAATACATGGATGGTTGGGAGTCTCGCCGTCGTCGAAGCGGCGGGTTTGATTGGTGTCTCATTCAGTTAGCGGTCCCGGGGATGATTGCTGGGTTTGATATCAATACGGCACACTTCACAGGTAACTATCCGCCGGGAGCATCGATCCAAGGGTCAGTGAGTGTAGACCGACCATCTGACAATCAGTGGATTGATTTGTTAGATGAGGTGAGCCTTCAGGGCAACTCTCATCATTTCTTTGACGCGAATCCTCATGATCAACCGATTCGTTGGGTTCGTTTAAACATTTATCCTGATGGTGGCGTAGCCAGACTCAAAGTGTATGGGCAACCGGTTGCTGATGAGATGGAACCAGGGGCTGAACTCGAATTGTCTGCCCTCAAACTTGGTGGAAAAGTTGTTGCCTACTCGGATGCGCACTATGGGAATCCAGAAGTGATTTTGACCCCGGGTCGGGGCGTGAATATGGGTGATGGCTGGGAAACGGCTCGCCGCCGTGTTCCGGGCAATGAATGGATTATTGTGAAGTTAGGTGTTCCAGGGATTATAGAGCGTATTGAAGTTGACACTGCGCACTACAAGGGCAATTTCCCGGCGGGATGTTCCCTGCAAGCTGCTCAAATGCCTAATCTAGGAAAAGATGCCATAGTTACTCAAGCGATGTTCTGGGATGAAGTCTTGGCATACCAGGCTTTGACCGCTGACTCGATTCATGCGTACGAAGTTAATTCGAAAGAACCGGTAACCCATGTGAAACTCAATACCTACCCAGACGGCGGTATATCACGACTTCGAATTTTTGGGACGTCGGTCTAATGCGTACTATTAAGCCTGAGCCGTTAACAAGAGAGGTATTTGCACCTTTCGGGGACGTGATTCAAATCGAAGGATCAGAGCAGTTTGAGATCAATTCGGGATACACGACTCGGGTTCATGATCTCATTGATATCCAGTTAGGCGGTGAAAATGCCAAAGCGCAATTCAGTTTTTTCTTAGGAAGGCCGCGTCCGCTCGAAATCAGGATGCTCGAAAAGCATCCGTTCGGTAGCCAAGCATTTTATCCAATCGATAGTGCGCGATGGCTTGTGGTTGTCGCGAAAGAACCCAAGCCAGAGTCAGTCTGCGCATTCTGGGCGACTGGTAGACAGGGCGTAAATTATCACAGCAATGTGTGGCACCACCCATTATTGGTCCTGGAGCCTCAGCAGTTCGTCATCATTGATCGGGGTGGTGCGGGTAAAAATTGTGATGAAATGCCTTTAGATGAAACGGTTTTTTTGAATCTCGATTGATAATTGTGCGCTGCACCTAAATAGTGCTGGACCGGCTTAAATATCAGAAAATCGCACTCTCATGGCGCTTGGAAGTCAATCATCGCTTCGGCATTTATTCCAAAAACATTTAAATAACAAAGCATTAGCGGCTTCCATGCCGTATTGGCATGTTCTCTGCTGAAATCACTTTGGCGAGTCGGATCGCACGTTATTTCAACCGGAGAATTTCCTATGCAAACACGAACATGGAAGCACGTCTTCAAAAGTACCATTTTAGCCTCGACCGTTGGACTGTCAGTCTCAATTGCTCAGGCCGCGGATACGATCAAGGTAGGGTGAAACTTTCTGGGTACAAAGGACGGGTGAATCAAGATGAAGTGCGCGCATTGGTGACTGTGTGAATCAGTGTTTAGTCGTTGGTCAAAACGCCTCTTGGAATGCGCGTCTAAAATGTGACTTTCATCAAGCGAGTTCAGGTCGAACTCAGTTAGCCCGCCTCTCGCATGAGGGGCCGTTACGGATTCAAAAGCTTTTTCACGATCATGACCTTGCACATTGTTATCTTCTTCACCCTCCTGGTGGCTTGGTTTCGGGGGATAATTTGTCTTGTGAATTTAATTTTCATGCGAACTCCAAGGCCTTAATAACAACCCCCGCGTCAGGAAAGATCTACAGAGCTCGAGGAAACGGTTCCCTTCAAACAGTTGAGTCGAGAATCGAAGTAAAGCCAAAAGCTTGTTGCGTTTATGTGCCACAAGACACGATTGTCTACGATGATGCTCATGGAGAGCTTAATACCCAGGTTTCAGTCGCCTCTGAAGCTATGTTCTTTGGATGGGAGCATCTTGTCTTTGGTCGTTTGGCCGGAGCTCAGCCGTTCTGTCGGGGACAGATTATGCAATCGTTAACAATTAAACGTGACAACCGTCTGTTGTACCGGGATCGGCTGAATATGACTCCGCAAGTTGTAAACGAACTATGCGGATTATCTTCAAGGACTAGTTTTGCTTCTGTAACTTTAGTTACACCCGATGGTTTTGAATTTGGACAGGATATCGTTGCCAATTGTCGCGCGATCTTGAAAGACTTTTCCGGAATCGCAGGTGTTTCTGCTATCAGAGAACATTTGATCGCTATTCGTTTACTGAGCAATCACGCCGAAAAAACAAGAATTGCCTTAGAAACTGTATGGTTAAGTATCGGCAAGCAAATGCTTGGTCGAACAGTTCAAATTCCACGAATTTGGAGAACTTAAATGGAACTGACTCCTCGAGAGAAAGATAAACTTTTACTTTACACGGCAGGGCTAGTTGCTGAGAGACGCCTCGCGCGCGGCCTGAGATTGAATTACCCCGAGGCTGTTGCCTTGATTAGTTTGGAAATATTGGAAGGCGCGCGCGATGGCAAGTCGGTTGCTGAGTTGATGCAATTGGGAAGATCTGTCTTAACACGAGATCAAGTGATGGGTGGTGTCGCCGAGATGGTAGATGAAGTCCAAGTAGAGGCCACTTTCCCCGATGGGACCAAGCTTGTCACAGTGCATGAACCGATTCAGGAGGTGTTTCAGTCATGATTCCTGGAGAAATGTGTATTCGTGAAGGTGATGTCATTCTCAATGAAGGCCGAGAAACCCGCGTGATGGTGGTTGCCAATACAGGAGATCGGCCGATTCAAGTCGGGTCTCATTACCATTTCTACGAAGTCAATCCTTGTCTGGAATTCGAGCGGGTGCAAGCAAAAGGGTTTCGCTTAAATATTGCTGCAGGGACTGCTGTTCGATTTGAGCCAGGTCAAGAAAGAACTATCGAACTTGTTGCTCTAGCAGGAGAGCTAAAGATCTACGGATTTAGAGGTTTAGTGATGGGTAGCTTGGAGGATGCGTAATGAAGATTTCTAGGCAAACCTATGCCGAGCTCTACGGACCGACAGTTGGGGATGTTATTCGCTTAGGCGATACCAATCTTTGGATAACCCCAGAGTCAGATTCGGCTGTACCAGGCGATGAAGTCACTTTTGGTGGTGGAAAAGTAATCCGTGATGGTATGGGTCAGTCACAAAGGCTGGGCTCTGAATGCATGGATCTAGTGATTACGAACGCGATTATTTTAGATCACTGGGGCATTGTAAAAGCTGATGTGGGTATAAAAGCAGGCCGCATCGCGGCCATCGGTAAAGCCGGTAATCCTGATGTTCAGCCAGCAGTTTCGGTAGTGATTGGGCCTGGCACCGAAATCATTGCAGGTGAAGGGAAAATTCTTACAGCCGGTGCAATCGATTCCCACATTCATTTCATCTGCCCTCAGCAGATCGATGAGGCGCTCTCATCTGGTGTGACGACAATGATAGGAGGGGGCACGGGCCCAGCAACTGGCACAAATGCAACCACCTGCACTCCGGGATCTTTCAACATGGAAATGATGATGCGGTCGGTCGAGGGTCAGCCGATGAACTTTGGCTTTTTGGGTAAGGGTAATGCGAGTCGACCAGAGCCTTTACTTGAGCAAGTCAAAGCTGGCGCTTGCGGGTTGAAGTTACACGAAGACTGGGGAACAACTCCACAGGCTATTGATACATGTTTGTCTGTCGCTGATGAGACCGACATTCAGGTTGCTATTCACACTGATACGCTCAATGAGTCCGGCTTTGTCGAGGAGACTTTGAAGGCTATCGCAGGTAGAACGATCCACACTTACCACACAGAGGGTGCCGGTGGTGGGCATGCGCCTGACATCATTAAGGCAGCCGGCCTCTCCAATATTTTGCCCTCTTCGACAAATCCCACACGCCCATACACGATCAATACGGTTGATGAGCATTTGGACATGTTAATGGTTTGCCATCATTTATCACCAAGTATTCCAGAGGACGTAGCTTTTGCAGACAGCAGAATTCGTAAAGAGACGATCGCAGCTGAAGACATACTGCATGATAAAGGAGCCTTTAGCATGATCGCATCCGACTCTCAGGCGATGGGTCGTGTCGGTGAGGTGATTACCAGAACTTGGCAGACCGCTCACAAGATGAAAGATCAATTGGGTTCATTGGAATCGGATCCTGAATGGAATGATAACAATCGAGTGAAGCGTTACATTTCAAAGTACACCATTAACCCAGCAATAGCACATGGTGTTGCTCATGAAGTGGGATCGATAGAGGTTGGAAAACTGGCCGATTTGGTCTTATGGAAGCCCGCTTTTTTTGGTACGAAGCCATCACTCATTCTGAAGAGTGGATTCATTGTTGCTGCTCCAATGGGTGATCCGAATGCCTCAATACCGACTCCGCAGCCGGTGCATTATCGAACAATGTTCGGTGCGATGGGTTCGTGTCCCGACCGATTGTCGGCGACTTTTGTGTCGAAGTTATCACTGACGCAAGATAATCATTGGATGACTGAGACGCAGCGACAATTAATAGCCGTCAAAAATATTCGGACAGTCAGTAAGGCTGACATGATTCTCAATGATTATCAGCCATCAATCGAAGTGGACCCAGAGACATACATGGTTCGCGCAGACGGTGAACTATTGGTTTGTGAGCCAGCTATCTCGCTACCCCTAGCCCAGAAATACTATTTGTTCTGAGGAAAATGAAAAATGTTAGAGCTGATTGAAAAACTGGAACACGCGCATCGATATGATGCAGTTATTTCCCTCGATTATGATTCTCGTAAGAGGGGAAGGTTAAAAGCGATGACAGACTCAGGAGAAGAAGCGGGTTTGTTTCTGGAAAGAGGTAACCTTTTAGTTGCTGGTGACTGCTTAAAAGCGACAGACGGACGAGTTGTTTTTATACAGGCCGCTATCGAAAGATTGAATGAGGCAATTACCCCTGATCCTTTGCTGTTTGCGAAGATCTGTTATCACTTGGGCAATAGACATACGCCGATAGAAATTGGAACGAGTTCGGTTCGATTTCAGCCTGATCACGTCTTAGCGGCAATGTGTCGAGACTGGGGTTTATTTGTCTCTGAAATTGATGCGCCATTCAATCCTGAAAGCGGAGCTTACGGGAAACACAGTAAGCATCACCACCATGATTGATTCAACCAGTTTCGTCCACGCCCTTCATTTGTTTTCACCGAGTCTACCAATCGGTGCTTTTGCGTTCAGCCAAGGTCTTGAGAGCGCAGTTGAGTCTGGAAATGTCTATGATTCTGAGACGCTTCAGCGTTGGTGTGATGGCGTATTGAGATATTCGCTTTCAACACTCGATTGTCAGTGCGCGAGACGCGCGTACCAGTCTAAGACACCAGATGAGTTTAGCCAGGTCAACGCAGAGCTATTGGCTTCTCGTGAGACATATGAGCTGTTAATGGAGGATATGCTCCTTGGATCAGCGTTAAAGAAGTGGGCTGTTGAACAAGGAATAACTGTTCCTCACGAAGAGGAATACTCTGTTGTCTGTTTATACGGTTGGATTGCATCAAGCTATTCAGTTCCTGAAGACATGGTTATCGCTGGTATTCTCTGGAACTGGCTCGATAACCAAACTGTTGTTGCGGCGAAAGTAGTTCCATTAGGGCAGATTGCGCTTCAGCAAGTGTTGTCTTCATTAAAACCAGTTATTGTGGATTGTGTAGAGCAATCTCGATTATCAGATGTTGTTGCATCTCATAGCACTGTCCCCTTTCTTTCTATACTGAGCGCTCAGCACGAGACTCAATATTCACGGCTTTTTCGTTCTTAGGAGATACGTATGCAGGCATTACGAGTTGGTATCGGTGGGCCAGTGGGCTCCGGTAAGACTGCGCTCACACTCAACTTATGCAGAGCTATGCGTGATCACTACGATATGGCAGTGGTCACGAATGACATTTATACACATGAGGATGCTCAGTTTTTGACTCGTCATGATGCACTTTCTCAGGACAGAATTCTGGGTGTTGAGACTGGCGGATGTCCTCACACAGCGATTCGTGAAGATGCATCTATGAATCTCGCTGCGATCGATGAATTACAAGAGAGACATCCGAATCTTGAGTTAGTCCTTGTTGAATCTGGAGGCGATAACCTCAGTGCCACTTTCTCACCCGAGTTATCTGATTTGACGATCTACGTTATTGATGTAAGTGCAGGAGACAAAATCCCTAGAAAGGGTGGGCCTGGGATTACTAAAAGTGACTTGCTTGTGATTAATAAAGTCGATGTGGCTCCATTGGTTGGCGCGTCACTTGAGGTCATGGATAAAGACGCGAAACAAATGAGAGGTGAACGCCCGTTCGTGTTTAGCAATATGAAAGCCGGGCTAGGACTTCAAGCGATTTTAGATTTTATTGTGGATAAAGGCATGCTAAGGCCAAGCATTATTGAAGTTTTTAAGGAGAATCTGTAATGAAAAAATTGATAATCGCATTGTTGATGTCACCTATGGTTTTTGCGCATCCAGGGCATGATCACGAAGGAATTCTGGCTCATGGCGTTGCAAATCCTGATCTAGCAGTGATGCTGTTCGTTGTGTTTGCGGTAAGTTGCGCTTGGGGTTTGGGATTTTTGAAGCGGGTTTCCCGATAGCGTTCGACTTTAGTTGAGTGAATATTTAAAGAGCAGTTGCGTACCCTCGAATTTGGGTTGAACATCTCTGCGGAGTGCAATCCGATCTTTGCGCACTCACAACAATCATTAGCCTCCGATCGGATGAGGTTGAAGGAGAAAAGACAATGGCTGTAGAAAAGCTGTCGGCAGAGGATTTGCGGGATCCGGATTCTGTGCCTCCAATGAGCCAAGCGATTCCGCTTGGGTTACAACACGTTCTTGCAATGTTTGTAAGTAATTTTACGCCTGCGATCATTATTGGTTTAGCGGCGGGGTTTAGTTTCGGATCGCCCGATCTCGTTTATCTGATTCAGATGTGTATGTTGTTTGCGGGTATCGCGACCTTATTCCAAACCGTTGGATTTGGTCCAGTTGGTGCGCGCTTACCGATCATGCAAGGAACGAGCTTTGCCTTTATTCCTGTGATGATTCCTGTTGTCAAAACAGCAGGTCTCGGCGCGTTATTTGGCGGCATCGTAATCGGTGGGCTGTTTCACGCGTTCCTCGGTACAGTGGTTGCACGGATGCGTAATCTCTTGCCGCCACTTGTCACAGGCTTAGTTGTCGTATCAATCGGATTGGCGCTTCTGCCGACTGGCATTAAGTATGCGGCTGGCGGTGTACCACTCATGGGTAAGCCAGAATTTGGTGGATTTGATCACTGGTTCTTAGCGCTAGTAGTGATCTTTGTTTCTTTGGGCCTTAAATTCTTTGCCCGCGGTATGCTGTCGACAGCCGCTATTTTACTAGGCCTTATTGCGGGTTACCTGGTTGCGATTCCTATGGGTATGGTCAACTTTGGCAATGTCGCAAAAGCTTCTTGGTTTGCATTACCGAACCCGATGAATTTTGGTTTTGAATTCAATGCGGCGGCAATTATCGGCATCATGCTGATTAGTATTGTGAGTGCGATTGAGACTGTTGGCGATATTTCAGGTGTCACTAAAGGCGGTGCCGGTCGGGAAGCAACTGATAAAGAGTTATCAGGTGGCACGTTCGCGGATGGCTTGGGTACAGCGTTAGCTGGATTCTTCGGAGCACTTCCTAACACGTCATTTAGCCAAAACGTTGGTTTGATCGCCCTAACCGGTGTGATGAGTCGTATTGTGGTTACTTTGGGGGCGGTATTCCTGATCATTTGTGGGCTCGTTCCAAAGATCGGAGCGTTGATTTCCTCAATGCCAATTGCAGTCCTTGGTGGTGGTGTGGTTGTAATGTTCGGTATGGTCGTCTCCGCTGGTATCAACATGTTGTCGGATGTTGTTTGGACGCGCAGAAACATGGTGATTCTCGCGGTTGCTTTGTCTGTAGGTCTTGGCCTGCAAGCTGTTCCGGAAGCGCTGCAACACTTGCCATCAACAATGAAAGTCTTGTTGAGCTCTGGTTTATTACCAGTTGCATTCATCAGTATTGTATTGAATGCGGTTCTACCTGAAGTTGATGATAAATCTGCGCTTTAAGCGCGTTTAAATTATGAAAGCCACCCCAGGGGTGGCTTTTTTATGAGATCTCGATGACGGCAGCCATTCCTGCAGCATGATGCTCAAGCATGTGGCAATGGAACAACCAAAGCCCTGGGTTGTCTGCAACAAAAACGAGATTGGCTTTTTCACCACGTTCGAATAGATAGGTATCACGCTTTCCATCAAGGAAAGTTCCGTCTTCTGTCTGAATCCAGAAATGATGACCGTGCAAATGCATTGCATGCCTCCAACGCGTGTCGTTCCAGACTTCAATACTGACGACTTGGCCCCGTTCGATTTTGGCTAAGTGATCATGATGGTCCGAGATAGTTCCATTGAATGCCCAGGCTTTCTTGTAGGTCTGAGCGAGTTCGCGGATGGGATGCATCTGCCCTTTAAAACTCGCCTCACGCAAATTCCCCATGGCCCCGCCTTGCATGTGCAGTGGAATTGCGACGTCAATCGATTGCGGGGGCGATTCGAGCGTTGGTTGCTTTAAAACGTCTTTTGGAACGAGTGGTGTCTTGAGTTCGACAACTTTCAATGTCACGGCGGGGTAGGGGCCATTATTCGATACTTCATTGATTGTGATGTCATCTTCAGCAAGATCCACAATGAAGTCAGCTCGTTGAGCAGGTGCTAGAACCACATCTTGAGATGGTTGCACTGGAACAGGATACCCATCTTCCGCAATTAAAAATGCTGTTGCTGGAATATTGAGACCAAAGATGCGGGCGTTGGCAGCGTTAATTAAGCGGATCCGAATACGTGAATTTTTTTGGACTTCAATCGTTGGGTGTGACTCACCGTTGACAGTGAGCCAATTGCCTAGACGGCCACCGTGAGCCCAGTCGTGTAATGAGCCAAATGATGCCTCATCAATTGTTCCATCGTTTGCAAGTAACCAGTCGTCGATCATCAATACGATGTCGTGATCAACGAGAGGATCGGATTCATCTTCGACAATGAGCGGACCGTACAGTCCTCGCGCTACCTGCGACCAGGTTTTGGCATGACTGTGATACCAGTAGGTTCCAGAGTCATTGAGAGGAAATTCATAACGGAACTGACCATTCGGCATGACCTCGGGTTGCGTGAGACCAGCAACACCATCCATGGCATTGATATTTCGAATGCCATGCCAGTGAATGGAGGAGCCTTCTTCGAGCTCATTGATAAAGTCCAAAGAAATCGTGTCGCCTTTTTTAAACCGAAGCTCAGGACCTGGAACCGACCCATTAAACGCCCAAACAGTTGCATCCTGGTATTCATCGCCTGGAACGAGTCGCTTACTTGCTTTAGCTGCTTTTAGCACAAACGGGTTGGTGGTGGTTGCTAAAGTTAGGCTCGGTGTTGCAGCCAGGAGAGGTGTCGCCAGGCAAGCTTTTAAGAAAGAACGACGCGTTATCATGAGGATCTACTCTTTGTAATCGTTATGGCAGTCTTTACATGTTTTACCGAGCGCTTTAAATCCATTGGTAAGCGCTCCGGCGTCGGCTCCCGACTGAGCAAGCGTTTTTAAATTCGCAGCCGCTTTTGCGTTAGCAGATGCTTTGGTTGTGAAATCATCGAAGTTTTCCTATATTGCAGGTAGTGCTTCTGATGGAGACTGGTTGGATCCCTCAGGGAAGAAGTTGACCATCTCATTGGCCCAGGCTTCGATCTCTGATGCCTTTTGGGCAATCACGGCAGCATCGCCAGTTAAGTTGCCTTTGATCGCTTTCATGGCTTCTTTATTTTCTTTAAAACGATCCATGCGCTCTTTGATAACGCCTTCAGCCCCTTCATGTGCAAATGCATTTGCCGATAAGGTCGCGGTAATAATCGCAGTCATTACATATTTCATAGAATAACCCTCCCGTTGCTATGACAGTTGGGTTAAATAGTGCTTTTCCAAGCGACTCAATCGCCTTTTTTTAGTCGATACGCTTTGTGACATGCCACGCATTGTGCGGTGACTTCTTTAAGTGATGTGAGCACTTTCTGTGTGTCTCCGGTCACATCTGCATTTCGAAGAGTCACTACAAGATCACGCGCATTCATGTGCATTTGATGACCAAGCTTTCGCATACCAGGTGGCATGTAGGCATGACCTGATTGTAGTCCATCTGGGCCGTGCTGATGACCGATACCAAGCCCGCGTTCGGCTACTTCGCTCGCACCGTCAAAGTCACCTGTACCAATGGCATCAATGACAGCATGCACGGCTTCTAAATGCTCTCTCATACTCTTTAACGTGTGGTCATATACAGGTGCTGGGAATACAACTTCTTGGCGCGTATCGTTTGTCGTATGCGCTTTTCCATGATGTGTGGTCTCATGCTTTGTATGACCATGACTCATCGCAAATGCAGAAATTGAGGTTAGGGAAAGAATGAGACAACTAATTAATCGTTGCATCGGTTGCATGCTCCAGACAGTTCGCGGGTTCACGAAGTATATGAAGTTTTCGATTGGTGTGCTGTTTTCTTGCTTCAGTCTTTTCCCGGTGCAAGTGATTGCTGAAAGAGCGCCGATTACAATGGAGAACATCCATCTCGAGTTTAGAGAGCCATCTGAGCATCTCACATTTTTCTCTGATCAATTCAATCCCGCTAGTGTTGAATCTGAAAGAGGCGGCCCAGGTTGGCGGATGTTTCATGGTGGCGATGGCACAGAGGCACGGGTGATTTTATATAACCATTGCCGGTGCGCTCGGGTGATGGACTATCCAACATTCGCCAATGGTAAAAAGTCTAATGATGCGAAAGACACCGCACTAAAAGTACGTTGGTTTGCCGATCGTGGCGTGGCTTTTTATGCACCGCTTCGAAAAATGAGTGACAAGATTGATTCGCGCTATGGGCGGGGAGTGGAGTCGGTTGAGGTGTTCCATCATCTGACCCAGTGGGTTCGCAAACAACACGGATCCAAAGCTCAATTGTGTTATGTCGGTTATGCCGAAGGCGGCTCTGCTGCGCTGTATTCAAGTGTGTTTTTCGAAGGCCATCATGTCGCGATGTCCCCGCCTTCGAAAGCATCACCTTTTATGCTGACGGAGCGGTCGTTTACTGAGTCCCCTGAATATTACAAACGCGCAAACAATCTCACGGTGCTCTTTGGGTCAGAAGAGATCAGCGATAAAGCACAAAAACCGCGATTCGAGGCATTTCAAGCGCTTTCCGGAGTAACAACGAAAACCGTCCCCGGTGTCAAAAAAGGGCAGATGTCGTTTTCTGCGAATTTGCCCATCGTTGGTCCCGAGATTATGCGGGCCTGTGGCTTTTGGTAACTATTGCCGGTCAGTACTTTCAAAAATTGCATTGGCGTTATTAGGAACGAACCCTTGGAAAAGTTCGCCACTGGGATCGGTAAAGCGTTGTGCGAACTCATAGAAGCAACTCGGAATCATCTCTTCGACTCCATCGGCAAATGTACATGGGATCTTGTCAGCAATCGTTGATGCTTGAACCAAGCAATCATCTGCCGTGCCTTTGAGAACACCTCCGACCGTGTTGAGAGCAAAGTGATTCGATTCGAGAAGTGCGATGACATCATCGATCGATTCAAATGATTTCAAGTGATTAATGCTGACTGTGAAATGGTTTGCTTGATATCCCATTGTTGATAACCAGCCTGCGTATTCGCTGGCATTGGCGAGTATTTGATACTGACCGGATGTTGGCTTATTAAATGGGTAGAGGCCCGTTAAGTCAGATAACGTTAATTCGCCTTCGAGCGTTGATGTGACTTCATGAATAATGGCCTGCGCATCGTGGTCTAGTTCTGAGCAGATCAGTTCACTAAAGAAAATCTTGGGTGCATCAGAATCGTTTGGAACAGCATATGCCTTGGCTCTTAAGTGCTTGTCTGGGAACGTGTATTGATCGAATGCTTCGTAGCCAATTGTCATGAGAAGCTCTGAGGCTCTATTGAGATCGAATCCTTGAATATCAAACGTACGAAATGCGACATGATCATTGATGACAGTTTCCCCACGACTCTGGAATAAGTTCAGGATACTTTGAGCTTGGGGTGTCACCTGAATGTATTGGTTCCACATTGAATTAAAAAACGCGTCGCGATCCATGATGAGACCCTTTTGATTCGTAAAGCAATAACGGCATGAGTGTCTCATATCTCGATGACTCCAGACTATGAGCTAAGGTGCTTTGGTTATTAAAAGAAACTCAGCTCAGAAACAGTTTATCGAGACGGATATTTTATCCATATCCGTGAGATCAGATTTTGCCCCTCGATGATGCTCATGACAGCAACCCCACACAAATGAATGCCGACTAAGGCTAGGGAGAGTTCACCTGTGGCTTCATGGAGATCATTCATCCACTCATAGCCCCAAAAAGCATCTGTTTGACTTAAATAGCCCGTGATGCCAGCAATACTGAGCGTTGAGAGCAATATGATAACCATCAGTGCGCCAAGCGGATTGTGTCCGGTAGCGTGCTGGATGTTCTGATTGATGAGGTTTCCAACATGATCTTTGATTGATCGAAGCGTAGGGACAAGATGTTTGAATCGGGAAGTTGGTGGGCCGAAGACACCCCAAATCATTCTAAAACCAATGAGGGTCAAAACCATATAACCAAACAGTTCATGGATTTTATCAGACCATTCCGCAGTCATCTGCACTCCCAAAAAGGCGAGCACGAGTGACCAATGAAAAATTCGTGTGGGAAGATCCCACACGAATTTGATTGATTTAGTCGTCATCACGAATGATTTCCAAAGTATTTGGGTCGACGTACGCCTCTCGACGATTTCCTTTATTATCGATCGCGTAGATCTCATAACAGCCATGTTCATTTTTGATGCGTCTGACCTCCCAACCTAGCTGCTCAAAATGTTGTTTGACTTCCATTTCGGTTTGGCGAGACCCTGAATCGCTGGCACAGCGAATATCATTTTCCGATGCGTAGGCCGATTGTGTAATAACGAGTGAACTGAGTACTGTAACTAACCATTTCATTGAGTGTCCTCCAGGTATTTGGTCAACACAGTGTTGGTGATTAACCGAGTTATGTCTGTAAACTCAGATGCAAGATGGGCAATCTAGACTCGCATAAACTGTGGTTTAAGGATTTCGTGTGAATAAAGAATTGATGGCAAAATTGACTATGCTGCTGTTGCTCGGGTGCTCTCTTTTCTTTGCAATTGATGTCATCGTGGATGTGGTGAGTGGAGAAAGCCAAGATTCCATTGGTATCTTGCATCTTGTTGTCGAGACAATTGCGACAATTGCAATTTTGATTTCTCTGTTCATCCTCAGAGATTATGTCAAAGTGAGTCGGCGACAAGAGTCTGAGATGCGTGAATCCTTGGCTCGATTAAAACAAGGTTTAAGTGATCTAATCCTGAATCGGGTAACGAAGCTAGAACTAACCCCGGCAGAGTCAGAAGTAGCAATTTTGACCATCAAAGGATTTTCGATTGCAGAAATCGGTGCTCTTCGAGGAACGAGTGAAGGAACCGTTAAGGCACAGCAGCATGCCGTTTATCAGAAAGCTGGTGTTTCGTCTCGGGCAGAGCTCATTCTTGAGTGTATTGAGGATGCAGTAGATCGTTCATCCGAAGTTAAACCGCTCCGACAGCATGCGTGATTCGGGCACGCTGTGCCCTTTGAGGAAGTTTTCCACACCCTCTAACATTGCAGGTGGACCGCAAAGAACGAATAGCCAATCGTGCAACTGTTCCTGGGATAGATTGTTTTGCAGTAACTCCGTATCGATTACTCCTCGCGCCCCATTCCATTGTGCAGTCGGCTCGGCGATTACATAGAGAGGATCGAGCGGATCCAGTTCATCTTTGAAGGCGATTTGTGAGTCGTCACGATTGCCATAGATCAACTGCATCTGTCGTGGGTCGTTCGTTAATTGAAGCTCTCGAATTATCCCAAGCATTGGAGCGATTCCAACGCCACCTGCAATAATAACGATACCCGGTTCATTACGATTATTGACTGTGAGGTGTCCATAGGGGCCGTTCACATAGGCGCGCGTTCCTACCTGAATGCGGCTCAGGTTGTTCGTGAAATCACCGAGTTCTTTGATAAGAAATGTCAGATGTTCTCCGTCTGCCGGTGCTGAGCTAATCGAAAATGGGTGTTCTTCCATTGAGTAAGGACCTTTTTCAATGGTCAGCCACGCGAATTGGCCTGCTTGATATTTAAGTTTCTGGTTATTCGACGGCGACACAGTCAGAGACCATTGTTTAGGGGTTACCTGTTCGATCTTGGTAACAGACCATGGGTTTTGTTGTTTGCTTAATCCACGGATGAATCGGCTATCGATAATCGATGCGAAAGCGACGATTGATCCAGCGACCCAGAGAAGCGCGATTACCTCCTGTGAACTGTAGCGTCCGGCTGTTAGCGTATGGTGCAGAACAAGTCCGACCAGAACGCAACCACCAATTGCATGAATCCAACGCCAAGTCTCATAGCGATATTCGAGCTTTGAATGCCACATGGCGAGTAGCACAAAACTCGGTACTAGAAGAAAGGCAATAACTCCTGATGCCATCGCTTCAAATTCGGTTGTGATCGTTAGGACTCGGGTTGGATCCCAGGGGCGGTCACCGCCAGAGAGCGAACCCGTGAAAAAGAACGGATGTAAGAATACTGTGCCGAGTGCAATGATCCCCACGATTCGATGTGCACGCATGGCTTGATCGATGTTGATGAGGTTCGAAATCCAGCGCGTTCTTCCCGAGATGAGAAATGCAATGAGGATTGTCGAAAAACCAATTATGCCTAATGCAGAACCGACCTCAATCGAAAAAGCGCGATAGATATCGACACTGAGCCACGATGCAACCAGTGGCGCCAAAATGCATGCGGCGAGAATGCTGTAGAGTTGAATCATCTGTTCATCCTCTCGATTTCTGATGCAAACGGAAACCTTTATCTATAAATATTTTGGAAAGGCATTGGATGTGGTTACCATCCCTTTAGAAAATAGACCCAGCACCGATATACACAACATGAGATCTTCATTCGCACCAACAGATCGCATTCTCAGATTGATGGCCCTAATTGCGGTGATCGTCAGTCTTGGTGGATGCGCCCCAACCCCGATTACTCAGAAAGCAGTATCTGATTACAAGTCGGTTGCGTCTCAGATCTCTATTGGTGACGCGAGAGAGTATGTGCTCGCAATTTTACAAACCAATCAGCAGGTTATTCCATCGCATTTTAAAAGACAGCCAGAGCGATATCTTAGCTATGGTGAACAAGTCGAGATTCACTTTATACGCACCGGACTGACGTCGGGAATAGAAAATTTGGATGACGACTTCACGCCCTACGTGTTTAAAAACGATGTGCTGATGTCTGTCGGGTGGACTTACGTCAGTAAAACAGACTTTCACGACAAAGCGCGCCAGGCGATTAGTGCAGGTGGCGTGAAGCCTGATCAAGATGTCGTGGGCGATAGAAGATAGCTTTTCTGAGCATTAATCAGGCGTGTTAGGGCCGTTCATGCACTGCGTCCTTCTCGTTGCTATGAATTCGATGGATATGGATGGTTTGCTAGACTGCCAAAGACGCCAAAAATTTAGACTTTATTTGAAATTTTAGGATCTGATTTTAAGAGACATATTCAGATGGGAATGGTGGCTATGGCGGGACTTGAACCTGCGACCCCAGAATTATGAGTGCGCCGAACAAAAATTAAATTCTTTTAAAAACAATGCATTAATGAATAAAAATTGCTTTGTAGTATAGAAGTAGTAAAGTCAGTTGCTTCACTAATTTTCAACTACAGAACACAAACAGTGTGTTTGAACACAGTGTTTGGATTCCGTGTGATAAGTACGCATGTCGCAAGTGGCGTCATTCGCAGAACTACATTTAATCTGTCTGGGGTGGCAGATATGACGGTTCGGCTACCACAGTCCTATTTTCGATTGACTCCGAACGGGCCGCATTGTTGAGCGAGCAAGTTATGTAGCTCGGCTATTAAATTGCCTCGAGGAGAGGTTAACTTTTCGATCAACCCTATCTGTCTGTTGAGTTGAGGATTTCCAAAGGGAATCCGGACGCATTTTGCGTCGTCCGCTATGGCCACGTGGGGTACAACCGACACGCCGAGTCCCTCACGTACACAAGTAACAATCGACGCAATTGTATCGATCTCAGCAATCGTTGTTGGGAACACTCCAAGTCTCGAAATTTCTGTATCGATGATTTGCGCAAGAGGCACTGCGCTTTTGAAGCGAATAAATGGAGCGTTGTGCAAAATCGAAACCAAGTCAGTCTCTGCATAATTCTCTGGAGCTATCAACCATAGAGGTTCCTTCAAAAAAGGGCTCCACCGGAGAGTCTGGGGGATCGCTAGATTTTCGGCGACAACTGCCGCGTCAATTCGGCCAGTTGCGACATCTGCTATGAGATTTGTTGATAGGGAAACGTGTAAGTTGATTTTGAGTTGAGGGTATTTTTTATTCATTGAGTTGATCGCTTTGGGTAGTAATTCCAAAGCGCTTGAGCGAACCGTTCCAAGGCTTAATGTTCCTGCGATTGTATTTCCATGGATCGACGCAAGCGTTTGCTCCTCGAGCTCCAGCATAGCCCTGGCCATTTCGAGTATTTGGTACCCACTTGGGGTGAGTTCTGGCGGTCTAGTCGAGCGATCGAATAAGATCACCCCGGTCTCTTCCTCCAAGGCTTTGATTTGTTGTCCAATTGCTGACGGCGTAAGGCATACAACCTCAGCTGCCTTGGCAAAGGTTTTGTGTGTAGCAATCGCTACGACTGACTTGAGCTGGCGTAGATCCATAAATAATAAAGAAATTCTTTGCTTAGCATTTAGAATTATTCACTTTAGTAAAGATTATCTTTTGTGTAAAACCATTTCATCCGAAATTTAATGCTGTCATTTGCATGGTGGCTGACGGAAAAAGCAAACAATAAAAGCCCATGGAGTGGTTATGAAAATTAGAGCAATCCTGGCATCAGCTATGATGTCTATGTCTATGTCTGTTGTTGCAGCCGAGTGGACTGCGTACACGTATTCTTCTGTCCCAACGACATCAGCCGTGAAAGGCATGACGCGCATCGTTGACCGCGCTGCATCTGAGACTGGTAGTAAGTTAAAAATCGATCTGCACTTAGGTAAAACTTTGCAGATCAAATCTTCAGATATCACGCAGGCTGTCGGTGACGGCGTCATCGACTTTGCCGCCGATTATTTCTTCTCTGGAAGCGTTCCGATTGCTCGAGTGATGAATTTGCCAATGCTCATCGAGAATGATGATGAGTGGCGTAAAGCATATGCAGCAGTTGAGCCGATGATCGTCGATGCCTTTAAGAAGCAGGGTGTTGTTCCTCTGGGTAGCTACCGTTATCCAAAGCAAATTATTTTTACGACATTCGAGATTTCGAGTTTGGATGACCTCAAAGGCCACAAAATTCGTGTGACATCTCCTGAGCAAGGTAAGTTCGTTGAATCATTTGGCGGTTCAGCAATCACTCTGTCCGGAAGTGAGGTTCCTACCGCTCTTCAACGTGGTGTTATTGAGGGTGTTCTAACTGCAAGTGCGGGTGGTGCGAAGAAATGGGGTGAGTTTTTGCCTTATAACTATCGCTTCGCTGTGAACTACGGGAATTCAATGATTATTGCCAACGCCGATTCGTTTGCATCATTGTCTGCAGCTGATCAAAAGGCTTTACGAGCAATTGCGTCGGAAGAAGGGGAGAAAACATCGGCCGCATTTTTGGTAGATGAAGATGTTCAGATGAAAAAGCAGCAGAGTGCTGGTATGAAAATTATTCAGCCTGCGGCGGGCGATGCAAAAGCTGCGCGGCAGAAGCTTGCACCGTATTGGGATCAGTGGGCTAAAGATAATGGTCCTGACTATGTGAAAGCCCTCGCATCTGTCCGTAAGGCAATCGGTAAATAACTTGCGTAGCCAAGTTGATAAGAAAAAGGGGCTGCAAAGCCTCTTTTTTGATGCTGCCTTCCAATTTGTCAATCAGCTGGCACGATTGGCATTGCTTTCATTGACGGGGCTTATTCTTGTCGAGGTCTGCCTTCGCTCCATGTTTGATTTGTCTCTAGGATTTGCTGAAGAGGTTTCAGCATACCTCGTGGTTGTTCTGACAGTATTTGGGGGGGCAATCTCACTGAGGTCAGGTCATCTGTTCAGGGTTCGCGTTCTAATAGACCGTTTTACGCTCTCGGCACGCAAGAATTTAGAAATTTTGTTTTATTTGATCGCTCTCATAACGTGCCTGATCTTGGTTTGGAAGATGGCTGGATTCACACTGAGTTCTTTCGAAAGAGGGAAATTTGCAGCGACGGTTTTAAGAACGCCTCTTTGGATTCCGCAAACCGCTATGCCTGTGGGATTTAGCTTGATCTCGATTTTTATTGTGGAAAAGCTACTGAAACTTCATCGCGCAGAGGACGATTCTTAGATGGATACACTGGTCGTTTTTCTGCTGTTGATCATCTTAATCGTTTGCGGCATGTGGGTGCAGTTTGCTGTCGCCTCAGCGGGGCTTGCCTACATCGTTTTTATCAAAGGATTTTCTGGCCTTAAAGCCCTAGGAATTGTGAGTTGGGGGGCGGCAAACAGTTTTACATTGGCGGCGATTCCACTTTTCATCTTTATGGCTGAAATCCTGCTCGGCGCAGGGTTAAGTAGTCGTCTCTATAGTGGTGTTGCTCCATTCGTTAGGAAGTTGCCGGGAGGACTTCTGCACACAAATATCGTGGGGAGTGGCATCTTTGCTGCGATATCCGGCGGTAGTTCTCCAACAGCCGCTGCGATGTCGACGGTTGCATTGCCTGAGCTATCTGGTCGAGGTTACGACAAGCGCTTGGTTGCTGGCTCACTGGCCGCAGGCGGTACCCTAGGCATATTAATCCCGCCTTCGATCACGATGATCATTTATTCAACATTTACCGAGACCTCTGTTGCGCAATTATTTTCTGCAGGCATTGTCCCCGGGGTTCTCCTTGCATTGCTCTACATGGCGTTTATTGCTTTGAGGGTTAAATTGAACCCTCAGCTGGTTCCTTCTGAGACTTCAGTATGTACGGCTTCTGATTTAGCTAAAGCGCTTCTCGACATATTGCCATTTGGCGTTCTTATTTTTGTAGTCTTGGGGAGTATTTACGGGGGGGTGGCCACCCCAACTGAGGCTGGTGCAATCGGTGTATTGGGTGCATCGCTCATCGCTATGATCTACGGCAAATTTTCTTGGGCTTTGATCGATCAAGCGGTGTCCAAGACTCTCGTTATGACAGGCAATATTTTGTTCGTCGTTTTTGCTTCGATGATTTTTGCCTATGGGACGGCACTATCTGGTGCGGGAGAGGAACTTGTTGGGTTTCTACAAGAGGCTAACGTGTCGCGCTGGGCCTTCTTGCTCGTCGTGATGCTGATGTTCGGAATCTTAGGCTGTTTTATGGAAGGTTTGGGAATGATTGCAATCATTGTTCCCGTTCTTTTCCCAGCGTTGCTTGCTCTTGGAATTGATCCAATTTGGTTCGGTATCTTCGTGGTTATTCTGATTGAGCTTGGACAGTTAACTCCTCCGCTTGGAGTCATTCTGTTTGTCGTAGCCAGCTCTTCTAAAGTTGTCAAAGTCGAAGATGTCGTGGCAGGAACTATTCCGTTTTTCTCGATGATTCTAGTGTTTTTGATCTTGATGATAATATTCCCTGAAATTGCGCTTTTCTTGCCAGCTATAACATTTGGTGGTTAACCCATGTTTACCTATCCGCCCCCTGAACCAGTGATCATTGATGCAGAAGTATTTACAGAGCTTCCTTCGCATTTACGTAGAACGGGCCAGTTTTCTTATTGGGCGGAAAAAAATAGGGGCGGCTCTGCGGTCGATAGTTTTATCGAAGGACCTTCGTTTGATAGGAGCGGGAATCTGTACTTCGTGGATATTCCCTTTGGTCGGGTCTTCAGGGCTGATCCAGCCGGTAATATCGAGCAAGTCGCAAATTATGATGGTCAGCCCAATGGTCTGAAAATTCATTCAGATGGCTCTATATTCTTAGCTGACTATCAAAATGGGATCATGAGATTGGACCCTGATACAGGCGATGTATCCCATGCTTTGCGCGACTGTGATACAGAAGGATTTAAGGGCTGCAATGATCTGTTTTTTGACCACAGAGGGCATCTCTACTTTACGGACCAGGGGCAAACTGGATTACATGATCCGTCGGGACGGGTATTCAGGTGGGATGGAAGCAGCCTAGATTGTCTGATTGATAAAGTTCCAAGCCCTAATGGGCTCGTTTTTGACCTCAATGAAAGAGTTCTTCTATTGGCCGTGACTCGTGCCAATGCTATTTGGCGGTTACCTATTGCGAGCTCTGGGCGCGTAAACAAGGCAGGGCTATTTATTCAGTTCTCAGGCGGTAGGGCTGGGCCTGATGGATTGGCTCTAACCGATACTAATGGTTTGGTGGTATGTCAGACTGGTATGGGGCTCGTTTGGGTTCATGATGAATTAGGTAGGGCTATCGCTGTCGTTCGCTCACCGTTGGGTTTAGGCACAACCAACTGTGCTTTTGGTGGAGAGAATTTGGATACTCTGTTTATCACTGAATCCGATACCGGAACGATCCTTAGAGCGAAATTCCCACCTCACCTGAACATTCGAGGGAAGCCGATGTTCTCCCATTCAATTAACGCATCAGTGCCACTCAGTAAATAAAGATAATTTTCATTTAATAACAATAATTACTCGTTTTTGTGAAGTAATTCTCTCTGTTATAACTCATCTCAATTAAATAAGAAGGATGAGTACATGCCACGCCAGGTATTGGTCACAGGCCCATCGCTCGATGAGGCTGCAATCGATCTTTTAGAGCAACATAATTGCTCGGTAGTTTTTGCTGGCGCGTATTCCCAGGGTTCCGATTTAGAATTACAGATATCCGAATATCGCCCAAACGCCATTATTTCCCGAATGGGGCAACTCGATAGAGATGTGATCAGCAAAGCTCTCCCTGATCTTGAAGTAATTGCTAAGCATGGTGTGGGTGTCGACAACATCGATGTCGCTGCAGCGACTGAGCATGGCGTACCTGTCTGTATATCGATGGGTGCGAACGCGATTTCAGTGGCAGAGCAAACGATGGCATTAGTTCTGGCCGTCACTAAAAAGATCTGCGTGTTGGATAGCCGCATTAGAGATGGGCATTGGGATAAGCCAAACTTTAAAGGCTATGAGCTTAATGGACGAACGCTTTGTTTGTTCGGAATGGGAGCGATAGCGCAGGCGATGGCTAACCTAGCCAGAGCATTCGGGCTTCGGTTGGTTGGATACGATCCGTTCGCTGAAGACTCAGTATTCGACGCTTTCGGAGTTATTCGCTGCCATTCTATTAATGAGCTCTTTACTCAGGCTGACATTATGAGTCTGCACGCTCCTCTGAATGATGCCACCCGAAATGTCGTCAATGAAAAGACGCTGGCGCTAATGCCGCAGGGTTCTCTGATTGTTAACACGGCTCGCGGCGGGTTGATTGATGAGGCCGCTCTTCTGGCATCGATAAAAATGGAACATCTCGCTGGTGCGGGGTTGGATACGTTTGCTGTTGAGCCTATAGCCACGAATCATCCATTTCTTGATGAATCCAGAATCGTCGTATCTCCCCATGTTGGCGGAGTCACAATTGCTGCAAATAGACGAGTAGCGCTAAGAGCCGCTCAGAATGTCATTGCCATTCTTGACGGACATCCTCTTGATACATCTTTGGTTGTTAACCACAAGCACCTCAGCGCACAAGCAGTGCAACAGCCTTAAATGGGGAATATTAAGTTGAATATTGGATTTCGAATTTGTGAAAGAGAGCAAAAAGTCGCCGATGACATGGTTGCTCAATTCAAAGTTTTGCCGGTCGCAAATGTATCGGACACGATGGGCCGGCTACAGGGAGGAGGTCCTCGCCTGTTACCGATGCACACATCGGGTGTCTTAGCGGGTCCAGCTCTTACGGTGAAGGTTAGGCCTGGTGATAACTTAATGCTTCATAAAGCAATTGATATGGCCATGCCAGGGGATGTCATTGTCGTCGATGGTGGAGGGCATCTTACGAATTCATTGATGGGTGAGTTAATGCTAGCCCACGCCATTAATCGCGGTATTGCTGGGTTTGTCATTTATGGAGCTATTCGCGATGCAGACGCTTTTAAGTCAGTAAACCTCCCAACCTTTGCATCTGGAATAAACCACCGAGGCCCATACAAGGATGGCCCTGGAGAAATCAATGTGAGCATCTCTCTCGATGGCATGGTTGTAAATCCCGGTGACCTAATCTTGGGTGACTCTGATGGAGTGGTCTCAGTTCCGATTGAGATGACTAAACAAGTTCTCGCAGACACTCTTGCCAAGCAATCGGCGGAGGAGAAGCAGATGGAAGCGATTAAGGCAAAGACTAATGATCGTTCTTGGGTTGATAAAGCCCTTCATGAAAAGGGTTGTGAATTCCCTAAATAAAAATTAACTCAAATTAGATAATTAGGAGTGAGTTATGTTTAAGAAAAAGTTGGCTATGTTTGGAGCATTGTTGCTGTCTTCAGGGATTGCATTAGCGGAGTATCCTGAAAAGCCAATCACCATCCTTGTTGGATATAAAGCAGGGGGTGGTACTGATGTAATGGCGCGTAATGTTGCTCCGTTCATCGAGAAACATTTGGGTAACGGTGCGTCTGTTGTTATTAAAAATATGCCTGGTGCGAGTGGGATGATTGCCGTCACGGAAGTGTCAAAATCAGACCCCGACGGATATACATTAGGTACATTCAATCTACCTGGAATGATGGCGCGTACTTTGGATCGGCCAACTGAGATAGGCGCAGACAGCTTCACATATCTTGCGAATTTCGTTGATGATCCTAACGTTATTGTCACCTCAAAAAAGAGTGGTATCAAGTCATTAAAGCAGTTCGTTGAAGCGGCAAAAGAAACTCCTCGCGCGATTACGGTTGGGATGTCATCGCTTGGTGGTGACGATCACATTGCGTTAACAAAGTTTTCTGCACTCGCTGATGCGGAATACACGATTGTTCCATTTAAGGGTTCAGCCCCAGCGCGTGCAGCGATTATGGGCGGCCACGTTGCTGCAGGCATCTTGAATATTTCAGAAGTTGTGAAGTTCCGAGATGAGCTAAATGTTCTTGGTGTTGCTACTGCAGAGCGTTCGTCATTCGCTCCCGATTTAGCAACCCTAAAAGAGCAGGGGTTTAACATTGTGAACGGTTCTATGCGCGGGGTAGTTGCTCCAGCAGGATTACCTAAAAATGTTGAGGCCAAGCTGCTAGCGGCAATGGAGAAAGTGGGTAAGGATCCTGAGTTTCTGAAGAAAATGAAAGAAACGGGTAACCCGACTTCGATTTCTGTGGGTGACGATTTCCAAACGCTGAACGGTGAACAGTTGGAGATCGCGAAGAAGATCTGGGAAAGCACTCCTTGGAAATAATCTGAGGCTGACTTGGGGGTGAATTTTCACCCCCTTTTTTGAGGTTTATTGTGAATCGACTATTACGACCCCTGACTACTGTTTGCATCGTATTGATAGGGGCATGTATTTATTTGGGTGCTGAAGCTTGGGGATTTAAGCCTGAGTCTGCATTACTGCCTCTTACGATGATAATCAGCTTAATTTTGTTGAGTATTCTGTTGATCATTTCTGATCAGTCTTCAGCTGATGCTGCAAAGTCTACGATTACGCTCGGCTCTGGTAATGCGTATTTGGTTATGGTCGGCTTCGTGATTTCAGTCGACTTGATTGGCTTTTACCCAACACTCGTGATTGGGTTGCCCCTGATTGCATATTTATTTGGTTACAAGAATCTCAGGATGCTTGCTGTTGCTACAGCGATTGTTTCGCTCACAATCTACGGCTTATTTGATTTTATTATGATGAAAGATTTCCCGCTTGGGATCTTTGGGTAAGGACGTTCGCTATGTATGAAATGTTAATCATGGCGCTTCCAGGTGTCCTTCAACCAGAAAATTTTCTAGCGATTGTCTTTGGCGTTTTAGCTGGTATCTGCGTCGGTGCAATGCCTGGACTGAGTGCAACGATGGCAATCTCAGTTCTCATTCCATTTACCTTTGGACTTGATCCGCTCGTAGCACTTGGGTTGATGGCAGGAATATACAATGGCGCCATGTATGGCGGTGCCATTCCCGCTGTGCTGTTGAAAATACCCGGCACGCCGGCAGCTGTTGCGACCACCTTTGATGGGTTCCCGATGGCGCAGCAGGGTCGCGGTGGTGAAGCGCTTCAAGTTGCAGTCGTATCGTCGGCAATCGGTGGTATTGCGAGTGCTCTGTCTTTGATGCTTCTAGCTCCGCCGTTAGCGCAGGTCACTTTGTTGTTTGGCCCAGCTGAGATGTTTTGGATTGCAGTAGTCGGCTTATTGAGCATCGTTTTTTTGCTAGGTGGAAATTTGCTGAAAGGGCTTGTGGCCGCTTGCTTCGGAATTTTGGTTTCACTGGTGGGTACAGATACCGTAAATGGGACTGACCGATTCACCTTTGGATTTTATGAATTATTAGATGGGATTCATATCGTAGTTCTTCTGGTCGGGCTATATGCGATGCCACCAGTTGTTGACCTTTTACAAACGCAGTTGGACACAACGCAATTTAAATACAACAAGGATCAGACGAAATCTATTTGGGTGGCCATCCCGAAGATGTTCCGGTTTTGGAAGACCTGGATTAAGTCTAGTTTGATAGGTATTTGGATTGGAATCCTTCCTGGTGCTGGCGGGTCCATGGCTGCATTCTTGTCGTATAACGAAGCGAAGAGGAATAGTAAAAATCCCGATGACTGGGGCAAGGGCGAGCCAGAAGGGGTTGCCGCTGCCGAGACTTCGAATAATGCAGATACAGCGGCTGCCTTGATACCAGCGTTGACGCTTGGGATCCCAGGCACAGCGGTTGCTGCAATTATGTTGGGTGGTCTTTTAATCCATGGTCTACAGCCGGGTCCTATGCTGTTCAGAGAAAGCCCCGACATTGTGTTTGGATTCATGTGGCAATTTCTCTTCGGCGCCATTCTTCTTATCTTTTTGGGTGGATCATTAGCGACAAATAGTTTTGCTCAGCTTTTAAAGCTTCCCAGGCCATTGCTTGGTAGCTTAATAGTTGTGTTGATGTTTATCGGGGTCTACTCCATTAATGAACGCATGTTTGATGTTTATCTGATGTTAATATTTGGGGCGATAGGTATTGCCTTTGATAAGCTTAAATTTCCATTGCCACCCGTGGTTTTAGGTTTGATTCTTGGCTCATTTGCCGAAGAGAATTTAAGACTTGCACTCACGATTGGGTTGGGCGATTGGGGTATTTTGACTAAGAGTAATACGAGTCTAGTGCTTATCAGTTTGGTTGTTCTTGTAGTCATGACACCGTTAATTAAGAAGGTCCGAAACTCTTGAAATAGCGGTCCATCGAGGCGCGTACACATTGATTTTTGGATTTGATCTTTTCCTTGAACGCGCTTACGGCCGCTATTGGATTTCTGGCTTTCTAGCCAACATCGGCTGGATGATTTATTGGGTCGTTTCAACCTGGCTTATGGTTGAAATTGACGGTCGTCCGGAGATGGTGGCGTTGGTACAAACGTGCCTGTCAATTCCGGTCCTTTTCTTTGCGATTCCTGCCGGTGCAGTCGCCGATTTATACGGTCGTCGCGCTGTGATTTTTCCTTCGCAGCTGTTGGTCTTATCAGGTTTTTGCGCTGTCGCCATATTGATATGGATTGGCTCTTTGACACCATTATCCATTCTCGCTGTTAGTGCAGTTATTGGTTTTGGTAGAGCGTGCTTAAATCCCTGTTGGCAAAGCTATACGGCGCTTATCGCACCTAAAGATCAACTGAAACAAGCTGTGGCGTTTAATAGTGTTGGATTTAACTTGGCTCGGTCTATTGGTCCGGCGGTAGGCGGTATCATGCTAGCTATGTCCAGCCCCTTGATTGCGCTCTTGTCGAGTATTCTCGCGAATCTGGGACTTCTTTTATTCGCTCGTACGATGCCTGAGCCGCCTGAAAGTCTGAAATCCGGAGGCAGGATCCTCGGGTTGATTGCTGACGGGTTTGTTTATGTGTCGTCAAATACAAGGTTGTTGTGGATCTATTTTTCCGCGGGCTTGTTTAATATTTCCGCGGTTATCGTTTTGGCACTTCTTCCTTTGCTTGCAGTTGAGCTGTTTGACACTGGTGCAATGGGTTACGGCTTTTTACTTTCTCTTTTTGGGATCGGGGCCATCGTGGGTGCTCTTTTGCAATCCTTATTCGTCAGTAAAGTCGGTTATGCGCGATATCTGCGTTGGACGTTTAGAGTGTTCGCTATCGCCTTATTTATGTTGTTTCTATCCGAATTCCCTTTGGTATCTGAGTTAGCCATATGTATTTGCGGTGCTTGTTGGCTGATGGTGCTGTCTTCACTGAGCGCTTCTATTCAGCTCATTAGCGAGAATGAGTATCGCAGTCGAGCGCAGGCTCTCTTCCACGTTGTTATTTATGGGGCAAATGGGGTCGGCGCTTTTCTATGGGGTGTGCTAGCGGGCTTGACCAGTCTTACAGTTGCCTTCGCCATAGCGGGCGGGGTGGTTTTAAGTAGTTCGTATCTCGTCCGTATTCCCGATGAAAAGTAATTAAGAGATTATTTTTCACTCTAGAATCGGCAACTTGATCTTTGGTTAAACCGCTAATTACTGGGACTCTAGATTAGGACGGATAAGCGCGATTTACAGCCAAATTGTAGTATAGTTTTCACTATACTACTGATTTAAAGAGAGAAATTTTCTATCTATCTGATATTTTTCAAGAAAAGTGGTGGCTATGGCGGGACTTGAACCTGCGACCCCAGCATTATGAGTGCGCTGGACCAAAAATAAATCCTTTTAAAACAGTGTATTAATGACTAAAAAGTGGCTTGTAGTATAGAAGTAGTAAAGTCATTGGTGGATGTTTTTGGTGCTCCCGAGGTTGGACGGAATTAGTTTTTGTAGTGCAGGAAATTCTGGTGATTTTTGCCAGAAATATATTCGCCAGCTTTGACGGGTGGTAGTACGCGCTTGGTTCGGAATGTCTGAAAATCTTGCGGATCTATCCAGGCATCGCTGTTTGGATCAAAAAAAACTGGAATCGATAATCTTTCTTTCCCTGAAGTGTTGAGAACTCGATGCGTCGTTGACTTTAGTCGTCCATTGGTCCAGCGCTCCAGAAGATCACCAACGTTGCAAATTAAAGATCCTTCAATCGGCAGTAAATCAATCCATTCACCGTTTTGATGTTTTGCCTGAAGCCCTCCAAGGGAATCCTGTAAAAGGATAGTGAGAACACCAAAATCTGTATGAGGCGCAGCACTGTATGAATTGCACGCTAGATCATCAGCAGAGATCGGTGGGTAATAGACTAACTGCCCGCGTCCCAGAGGCTTTGTGTATTTCTGGCGAAATATTTCAGGGTTTTGATCGAGTCCATGAGCGATACATTCAAGTAATAGCGCTCCCAATTTCATGACTTCTTGATAATAGTTGAGGATATTTTTCTTAAAATCTGGAAGAGAGCGTTCTGGCCATTGATTCGGGGCAACTAAAGGCAGTTTTTGAAGGACATCTGGATCATTTTCTGCGACCTCTCGTCCCCAGAAAAAAACTTCTTTGATGTCAGCACTTGCTGAGCCCTCGAGGCGTGCAAGCCCTTTGCGCATCCATCCGCGTTGGGATTGATTCACAGCGATTGTTTGTTTTTGATCTTCAGTAAGGCTGAAAAATTCTCGAGCACTATCAAAAGCGTTTTTCATTAGCTTTGGATCGATACTGTGACCAACAACATAGAAAAACCCGATAGTTTCGACTGATGCGACTAGTTGTTTCCCAATCGCTTTGCGGCCCGCTGGTGAGGAGGCACTACTTAAATCGGTGATGGGCAACCCATCATCGATCATTTCGTATTCTCGGGAAGCCAGGTTGCCAGCTCAGGCCAAACGACCAGCACCCCCACCATCAGCAGCATAAGCCCAACCATAGGTAGCGCAGTTTTAGCGATGTAGCCAATCTCGTGTTTGGTCATTCCCTGGAGAACGAACAAGTTGAATCCGATCGGTGGAGTTACTTGGGCCATTTCAACAACGACAACAATGAATATCCCAAACCAGATCACATCAATACCTGCTTGGCGGATCATTGGCTCAACTATCGCCATTGTTAGAACAACTGAAGAGATCCCATCTAGAAACATACCAAGAATAATGTAGAACACGGTCAGTGCTGCAATGAGAACGAGTGGTGACAGATTTTGCTCACCTATCCACCCTGCAAGCGCACGCGGTAATCCGGTAAAGCCCATCGAAAGTGATAAGAATGCAGCGCCCATCAAGATCAGTGCCACCATTGCTGAAGTTCGGGTTGCTCCCATGAGACTCTGAGTAAATGTGCTCCAGTTAAGCGAACCTTGTGCAGTTGCTAAAACCAATGCTCCAACTACACCAACCGAGGCGGCTTCGGTTGCGGTTGCCCATCCAAAGTACATTGACCCAATAACAGCGATGACAAGACCAATGACGGGGAGCAAGAATCGACTCTCATAAAGCATGTGCTTCAGCGTCATAGCCGGTGAGGGTTCAGGACGCTGATCTTTTTTGACGTAATACCAACCAACAATGTAGGTCATAAATAGACCTGCTAAGACCAGGCCCGGGATGACACCGGCCATAAATAATTTGGTGATCGATTCATTGATCGTGACACCGTAAACAATTAGCGTGAGAGAGGGTGGAATCATTAAACCGAGCGTGGCGGCTCCAGCTAACGTCCCAATGATCATATATTCTGGATAACCTCTCCGACGCAATTCAGGGATCGACATTTTTCCCACGGTCGTTAGGGTCGCTGCCGATGAGCCGCTAACCGCAGCGAAAAGGGTACAGCCCGCGATGTTCGTGTGAAGGAGACCTCCAGGTAGCCCGCGCATCCATGGCGATAATCCTCGAAACATATCTTCTGACAGTCTCGTTCGGTAAAGTATTTCACCCATCCATATAAATAAAGGAAGTGCGGTCAGTGTCCAACTGGATGCGCCTGTCCATATTGTTGTAATCATCGCATCTCCCGGAGGGCGCGATGTGAAAAGAGTCATGCCGACCCAGGCAACTCCGACAAGTGCCAGGCCTACCCACACTGAACTTCCTAGCAATGCAAATAAAACAAAAAGGAAAATAATCGTCGCGTAGAGTTCTGTCATTCGAGGACTTCCTGCTTGATTTGGCTCGTCTTGGTAGCAACGAGACGAATTAAATGATCCCAAAGGCAGATAGCCAGCAAAATGGTTCCGATAGACATGGTCAGTTGAGGAACCCACATCGGTGTGTAAATCATTTCGCCTGTCGCCTTATCCATAAGAGCGCCCCATTTATCCGGCGCTGTTCCCAGGAGCTGGAGGAATTGGGCAACATAGTCGGGGATTTGATCCTGTCCTTGCGTCCTGTCGTTCAACATCGCTGACATCTTGTTCGTCTTTACAGCGAACCGTGCGAAGTAGGTTGCAACGATAGCTGAGAGCGCAAGTGCGAAAACATTAAGCCAATACTTGGTCCAATTATTAAGATTTAAAAAAACAGAAACGCGGATATGGGAGCCATGCGATAGTGCATGCGCTAACGCAAAGAAAGACGTAGCAGCCATCGCGTACCCCGCGAATTCAGTAGATCCCTCAAAGGTGATGCCGAGCCATCGAGATCCCATTTGACCAATCGTGATCAGTAAAATGATACACATGAAAAAAGCGGCTAGATAGCCAGCAACGGTGTACGTGCGATCTAAAATTGACCAAATAGGCTTGAGATGATCAGTGACCCAAATTGGTCTAACTGCCGCGAGTAGCGCGAGAGATAAAGGTAATCCAAAAATCCACACCCACAGTGGGATTCCGATGATGTCCGGCCAGTTATTCATTGTTCTTCTTATAAAATAAAGTGCCCCAGAAAACTGGGGCACGGTGGTGACTTACATTTTGTTATAAGCGTCCAAGATAGCTTGGCCATCAGGTCCAGCAGACTTCAACCAGTCTGCCTGCATGATTTTGCCAATTTCTTTGAGCTTTTTAAGGAAAGCTGGGCTTGCGTCTTCAACCTTCATGCCGTTTGCTTGAAGTTGTTCGAAGTACCAGTTCGCAAGTTCTGCAGATTTTGCCGCACAAGCCGCACCAGTTTCGTCGGCAGCTTTCTGGATAGCTGCTTTTGTTCCACCATCAAGGCTGTCCCAAATACCTTTGTTAACCATTACATAGTTACGTGGGTGCCAAGCGTTTACTTTGTAATAGTGAGAGAGATGTTCCCACACTTTACGGTCATAACCAGTAGAGCCAGAGGAGATAAACGACTCAGCTACACCTGTCGCGAGCGCTTGGCTCAGTTCTGCAGCCTCAACCTGAACTGGAATCATGCCAAGCTCTTTGGCAAACGTCGCCGTTGCTGAGTTATACGAGCGGAACTTGACGCCTTGAGTGTCAGCTTCTGAATTAACAGCTTTGTTAAAATAGAAACCTTGTCCAGGCCAAGGGCATGTGTACAGGGTCACAAGATTCTGATCTGCAAGTTGGGCGTTAACTTTGTCTTTAGCGACTTGCCACAACTTTTCATTTGTTTCATAGGTCGTCGCCAGGAACGGTAAGTTATCCCAACCCAATAGAGGTGCTTCGTTAGCGTGCGCTGACATAAAGCGCTCGCCGATCGGAGCTTGCCCGGTTTGAACAGCCCGCTTAATTTCGCCACCTTTGAACAGTGAGCCGCCTGGATGGACAGTAATGTCGATTTCACCTTTGGTGTAATCGCGCACTTTGTCAGCAAACACAACACCCATTTCGGAATGGAAGTTAGTAGCCGCGTATGCCATTGGCATGTCCCATTTTTCAGCGAGTGCAGTCGCAGACATCGCAGTCGCAGTAATCGCAGCTGCAAAAGTGGTGAGTTTTCTCATGAGAAACATCTCCTAGTTATCGTTTATTTTTTTATGAATGGAACCGAGCTGGATCGAACGGTGACATATTGAGGTCGGGTGTTCGGCCTTGAATCAATTCAGCCATGATTCGGCCTGTTTTTGCTCCGCCTGTCAACCCTACGTGTTGATGCCCGAAACCGAGCCAGCAGTTGCTGACCTGCGGCAATTTACCTATTAATGGTAATGAATCAGCAGGTGCTGGGCGGTGTCCGAGCCATGAATCTATGCGTTCAAACGCGACATCTGGGAGTAAGGCTTGAACTTGAGATTTGAGTAGTTCGATTGGTTCGTCGTTCTCTGGCAGTTCAAGTCCGCCAAACTCTACAATTCCAGCAGCTCGAATACGCCCTGTTAGAGGTGTAATAACGAATTTACCTGAAGCAACCATCATTGAGTTAACAGGCTCTTTTGAAGGGTTGATCAGCTCAATGTGATATCCGCGCTCGGTTTCGAAAGGAATCCTTAAGCCTACTGTCCTTACAATGTCCCGGGACCAGGCGCCAGTCGATACCACCAAAATTTCAGGAGTGACTACTTGGTTCTTGATTTCGTATCCCATCCCGTTTTTGGTTTTTACCAACCGTGTAATTTCGTCGACGCGTATTTGGCCTCCATTTTTTACAAAATCACTAGCAAGAGTCTTTATGTACTCGCCAGGATCAGCAATACGGCCATGGTCATGACATAAGACGACTTTCTTGAATTGATCTGGGAATAGAGGGTCAATGGCTCCGTACTCTTTTCCATCGACAATATCGAATCGAATTCCAAGTTGAGCGCGCAAGTCCCACCATTTTGAATCATTTTCGAAGGCCTCAAGGGAGTGATATCCAAACGCGTAGGGATGCTCCGAAATAAATGATTCAGCACCAGTGCCAGAAGCGAGTTCTCGATGTTGAGCGAGTGTGTCACTCAAGAGCGGTGTCATGGAGCGTGCATAGTGTTCAACATGTTTGTTAGTGCAGTGGCTCAAATAATTCGCTAGGAAAGGAATCATTTTGGGAAGATATGGCCACCGTATAAAGAGCGGAGATGCTTTATCTAAAAGCATCCCAAGCGCATTTTTGGGAAGTGCTGGTGTTGTGATCGGGATAATTGAACCGGCCGCCAGAACCCCTGCATTACCGTAACTTGCGCCACCGGCGGGTCCGACCCTATCGATGACTGTGACATTAAATCCTGCTCGCTGAAGCCAGATGGCTGTAGATATACCGACCATGCCGGCACCTAGAATATGAACTTCCTGCACTCGGATTCCTTTTAATTATTTGACAGCGGTTGATAGTAGGTGGTTCTTTGAACGCTGTGAAGAAGGGTTAGCGAGACAAATTTTTGCGCGACAGTCGAATAATAATTGCAGTCTGCCTGGGAATACTTGGCTCCATGATTTGGGGTGCGCATTCATCTGTATCGGTTTCTGGATTGCGTGCGGGTTTTGATAGTTTTGATATCGCCGCTGCCCGCGTTCTAGGAGCGGTACTGGGGGTTCTTCCAATTGTGTTGATTCGCGGTAAAACCGTTCTACCTCCTACTCCACAGATCTTGTGGTTAACACTGGGCGCCGGAGTCCCTTTTGGTCTTTTGAATGTCGCCGGTCTTCAATTTGCGCCGATTAGTCATACCGGTGCAATTTCTCTGGGTTGTGTTCCTTTGATTACTGCTTTTGTTGCAAATCGTTTCTTCGGCGATCGAATTTCACTAAGCCATTTAATAGCACTAGGAATTCTTCTCTTGGCTTTAGCGGTTATTTGGAGCGCACATCCATTTGAATGGATTCATCTTCTTGGTGACTTGTGCTTCTTCGGCAGTGCGTGTTTGTGGGCGAGCTATGGGCTGAATCTACGTCGTTGGAAATTGAAGTCAATGCAAGGAGTGATTGCGATTACCCTGGGATCTCTACCATATTTAGTTTGGTACTTTTTTGCCCGCGAACGGACATTTTTGAGTGATCTTGATCAAGGGATACTACAAGTGATGTATCAGGGATTTATCGTGGGTGTATTAGCCGTATTGGTTTACGGTAAGGTGCTCGAACTCATTGGCCCAATGATGGGTACGATGTTTCTGGCTTTTTCCCCATTCTTGATCCCATTTATGGCATTTCTCATTTTAGGTGACCCGATCGATATCGGAGATGTCACGGGGCTTGCACTCGTGGTTGTCTCGATGATTATCGCTTTCTGGAAGCCATTTGATCAGCGAAAAGGAGTCGTTGATGAGGGTCTCTGATTGCACTGTCGGTGTTATACAGTTGAATACCAATTTTCCGAGACCAATCGGTGATATTGGGAACCCTAAAACCCTTTTTTCTAAAGCGATTATTCGGAGATTAGATCTGGCGTCTGTTGCCGATGTGGTCTCTGTTGACGTCATTTCTGGAGATCGACTGGATGAAATGGTGAGCGTTGCTCGCGAACTAGAAAATCAGGGTTGTGATCTCATCACTACAAGCTGTGGATTTCTGGGGCCTGTTCAGGCACATGTTCAGCAACATCTTAAAATTCCTTTTGTGAGTACGTCGCTTTTGATGTTGCCATTCCTTAGAACTGTATACCCAAATGAAGCCGACATCGGAGTCTTAACCTTCGATTCCCGAGCATTGCGACCTCATCATTTTGTTGACCATGATATCCGCGGAGTGAAAATTATCGGCCTAGAGACTGACACAGAGCTTTACCGGGTCATATCAAAAGATGAATCTCAACTTGATACTGATAAGGCAGCCAGTGAAGTCGTGGATCGGGTGAAAAAATTAGTTGATCAATATGGTGTGAGAAGTGTGATTTTTGAGTGCACTAATTTATCGCCCTATAAGTCAAAAGTCCGCTCCGAAACTGGAGTTGCAGTTTTTGATTTGGTGGATTTAGTGTCTTTCCACATAAACGCGTTGAATGGTGGGTAAGATCGATGAGTCGGATTCTAATCGCAGGTGCTTCTCGGGGAATTGGTAAAGCGCTTACCGAAGCTTTTGCAGCAGATGGCCATTCAGTTACAGCGCTAGCCCGCAATCGAAATCAACTCGATGGAATACGTGATGATTTGCAGCGAAGGGGCGGAGAGGTCAGCGTGGCTCCGATCGATTTGATAGATCGACAGGCTGTAGCAGATTTTTTTGAATCTCGAAAAGATCCGTTCGATGCGATGATTGTTACCGCTGGAATAGCGAGGCATCGCAGGCTACCTGAGATCTTGGACCAAGATCTGGATGACACCCTCCAAATGAATATTGCCGTCCCAATTATTTGTACGCGCGGTTTTACTCGGCTGGCGATTGCACATGACACCCCTGGCTCGATCGTTTTATTTTCGTCGCAGTTGGCCCACGTAGGAGCTCCTGATCGCAGTGTCTACTGTGCAAGTAAAGCTGCTGTAGATGGTTTTGTGCGAGGTGCGGTCGCAGACCTAAGCCAATACAAGATTCGTATTAATAGCATTTGTCCGACATTCACTGAAACAGAGATGACGCGAGCCGCGTTAGCAGATCCAGTATTTCGTCATTCCGTCGAAGCAAAAATCCCGCTTGGTCGTCTTGGTCAGCCTGATGACTGTATTGGTGTTTGTAAGTTGCTGATCTCGGATGAAGCATCAATGATAACGGGCGCATCAATTCGTGTAGACGGTGGTTGGACGGCACTGTGAATCTTGGTGAGCGCATTCAATGGATTTCGGAAGATACGCTTGAGGTACAACTTGGTGAGCCTATTGCTAAAACCACTCTTTCGAGCGTTGAGAAAATTTCAGATTGGATTCGTTCGGTAAAGCCAGAGTGGCTTATTGATCACTGTTACGGATTTGGTGTTTTAAGCCTCATTGTACGCCCAGAACTGGTCACAACGTCATTGGTGTTGGATGAACTCAATGGAGTTTTAAATAGAGCGACTTCAGAATTCAGTGACGTCGATTCAAAATTTATAGAGATTCCTGTGTGTTATGCGCCTGAATTTGGACTGGACCTCCAATCGATTAGCGAAACAACTCAGTTGTCATTACCTGAAATAATCGATCTGCATAGCGGGCGAGAGTATCTCGTCTTGGCGACTGGCTTTGTTCCAGGATTTGCTTATCTTGGGGAAACTGATGATCGAATCCATCTCCCTAGGCGTGATACGCCGCGCACCCGGATCCCTGCTGGCTCAGTTGCAATTGCCGAAAATCAGACAGTCGTATATCCGCGAGAAACACCTGGTGGCTGGCACATTGTCGGTCGTATGCCTGGATCGATTGTTTCCTCCACGAAAAATTCAATCGATGCCAAGTTAACAATGGGCTCGTTGGTTCGCTTTAAGCCAATCTCGCTTGATGAGTTCAGAATTATTGAGGAGAGTCATGCTTCGGATTAGGCAAGCCAGTCCAATGCATACCATACAGGACCTTGGCCGCTACGGCTTTGCTAGCCAAGGGGTGGCGCAAGCAGGTCCGATGGATAGCATCGCTTCTTGTTGGGCTAATTCTCTTTTGAAAAATTCAGTAAACCATTCTTTTATTGAGATTGGGGGAGGTGGATTTGTGGCTGAATTTACTCGGGCTACAAATTTTGCTGTTACAGGAGCTTGGGGTGACTTTACTCTTGAAGGAGAGCGTTTAATTGGACCGGGTTGTTACCCAGCGCAAGCTGGTTCGGTTTTAAAGATAGGTCGATTAAATAGTGGCTTGTTTACCTATTTAGCAGTTGATGGTGGGTTTGATATTGAGCCCGTTCTCGGCAGTGTAGCTTCTTGTCGCCGTGATTTTTTGGGTGGGCCTAGTGGGTCCGGGAACCCCTTAAGTATTGGTGATGAGCTACCATACAAGGCGAGCCAGTTAGCACCGCTCAAGTTGATACCTCGGCGATATCTTGATTCCTATCAGATCCCTTTGGTCTGTGAAGTGATCATGCGTAATTCAGATAATTTTGATTCGACTGCGACTGATCGATTCTTGAGCCAGAGCTATACGGTTGCAAAAGAGCAAAGTCGTATGGGGTATCGACTCGAGGGACAATTAACGATTGAAACGAACAAGCCTCGTTATTCTGTTCCAATACCGCTCGGTGGTATTCAGATCCCGCCCTCAGGTCAGCCGATTGTGCTGATGCGCGACCATCAGTCATTGGGCGGTTATCCAATGATCGGAACCTTGACTAGGCGATCTCTGAGTCTCCTTGCACAGAGATCTTCTGGAAAAGTTGTGTCTTTTAAACCAGTAAAGCATGACGATGCAAAGGCTGAGTTTTTAAAGTACCAAGAGTTTTTTGGTGGCTTTCGATAATTTTAATAACGAAGAGGGTAGGCATGAAATTGAATGCAGACGTTGGTGAGGGTTTTGGTGTTTGGTCGATGGGAGATGATGCTGCACTCATGCCGCATATCGATATGGCCAATGTTGCATGCGGTGGTCACGCGTCGGATCCATTAACCATGCGAGCGACGGTACGTCTTGCCAAGCAGTGCGGTGTAGTTGTTGGCGCGCATCCAAGTTATCCAGATCTGCTAGGGTTTGGCCGCAGACCTTTGCCGATGCTGCATTCTGAAGCTGCTCTGCACATGCTCGCTCAGGTGGGCGCTTTGCAAGCTATCGCCTCGGCAGAGGGTGTTGAGGTTGCATACGTTAAACCACATGGCGCACTTTATAATTGCATGATGGATGATGTTGGTCTCATGGCGGAGTTGATGAAGGCATTGTCTGATTCACAATTCGATATCCCATTGATGATTCTCGGAACAGCGGATCATGAAGAGCATTCAGCGATGGCAGAAAAAATCGGTGTCTCATTACTCTTCGAGGCTTTTGCAGACCGAAGATATACACCCGAAGGTCGACTTCAATCTCGATCAATTGAGGGCTCGGTCTATCACGAATCCAATCAAATTTTGGATCAAGCAGAGCGAATTATTCGAGAGGGCTCAATCATTTCAAGTGATGGGTCTACCCTTCGAATTCCAGTGGATGCCTTGTGTGTCCACGGCGATAACGAGGAATCAATCAGTACAGTGAAGGAATTTCGGAAATTCCTTTAAATTTTATTTCTAGTGCTACTAAGAGTGCGTTGAAAAAGAGAGTTCTTAAAAATGGGTAATGACATCCAGCGATTTGAAACCGGCCGAAGAATGAGTAAAGCCGTTGTCCATGGGAATACAGTTTATCTATGTGGCCAGGTAGGTATCCGAGGTCAGTCCATCGAGGAGCAAACTCAAGAAGCCTTAAATCGAGTGCAGACGCTCTTAGAGTCAGTTGGCAGTGATAAATCTCGGATGCTTCAAGTCATTATCTGGTTGAAATCGATGGAGCATTTCGATGCCATGAATAGAATCTGGGAAGACTGGCTTCCGGAAGGTGCGGCACCGGCGAGAGCATGCGGACAGTCAGCGCTAGCAAGTGATGAGCTACTGGTTGAATTCACTGTTACAGCGGCGTTGTAGTCTGTATCAATTCTGGAGCATTTTCGATCTGAGGTTTGGGGGAATGGTGGCTATGGCGGGACTTGAACCTGCGACCCCAGCATTATGAGTGCTGTGCTCTAACCAGCTGAGCTACATAGCCATTCAGAAGAGGCGCGAAAGATACTGAAATTTCGCACCTCTGTCAAAGTTTAGACGTTGAATCTGAAGTGAATTACATCGCCATCTTTGACGATGTATTCCTTGCCTTCTAAACGCCACTTACCCGCATCTTTCGCGGCTTGCTCGCCACCGAGGCTGACAAAATCATCAAACGCGATGACTTCGGCACGGATAAAACCTTTTTCGAAGTCGGTATGGATTTTTCCTGCAGCCTGAGGTGCAGTTGAGCCAACAGGAATAGTCCATGCCCGAACTTCTTTAACACCAGCTGTGAAGTACGTTTGTAAGCCGAGGAGGCCATATCCTGCCCGGATGACACGATCGAGTCCTGCTTCAGCAAGCCCAAGCTCTTCAAGAAACTCAGCCTTCTCATCGTCATCGAGCTCCGCAATTTCTGATTCGATTTTGTTGCAGATTGGAACCACTTGAGCATTTTCGCCGGCTGCTATTTCACGTACTTTCTCAAGCCAAGGATTATTTTCAAATCCATCTTCTGCAACATTCGCGATGTAGAGGGTTGGCTTAATCGTGAGAAGATGCAGCGTCCTGATGACGGCGAGTTCATCATCTGACAAATCAACAGAGCGGACGGGCTTGCCTTCATTTAGGACAGGGAGGATTTTTTCGCACACTGTCATCAATGCTTTCGCGTCTTTGTCACCGCCTTTGGCTTGCTTTTGCGCTTTGTGCATCTGCTTTTCAACAGATTCGAGATCAGCAAGTGCGAGTTCAGTGTTAATGACTTCGATATCAGATTCTGGATCGACTTTACCGGCGACGTGAACAATATTCTCATCGTCAAAACAGCGAACAACGTGAGCAATTGCGTCCGTTTCTCGGATGTTAGCTAAGAATTGGTTGCCAAGACCCTCACCTTTGGATGCGCCCGCGACAAGTCCTGCGATATCGACAAATTCCATCGTTGTTGGCACAACACGCTCAGGTTTAACGATCTCAGATAATTGATCTTGGCGCGGATCTGGAATTGGAACAACGCCAGCATTTGGCTCAATCGTGCAGAAAGGGAAGTTTTGGGCTTCAATTCCAGCCTTTGTTAATGCATTGAAAAGAGTGGATTTACCGACGTTTGGTAAGCCAACGATTCCACATTTGAAACCCATGCTATCTCCTTTAGCGCTGATGCAGGGCGTTCATGGCTTGATCCCAAGTGCCTTGAACGATGTCTGTCATAAATTTAAGAGTGTGGTCGATCGCGTCCTCAATCTGATCGCGCTGTTCGACTGTTGCCTTTCCCAAAACGTATCCATGAACCTTAGATTTGTGTCCTGGATGACCGATGCCGACGCGGATTCTCGCATACTCCGGTCCAAAGACACGATGTAGATCTCTAAGCCCATTGTGGCCACCATGGCCTCCGCCTTGTTTGAGACGGATTTGTCCAGGCTCAATATCAAGCTCATCATGTACGACAAGAATTTCTTCGGGTTCAATTTTATAAAACTGAGCCAGTGCGAGAGCACTTTGCCCCGAGCGATTCATAAATGTCATCGGCTTTAATAGATGGACCGATTGTGGACCGATCAAGCCTTTTCCGGCTACGCCAAAAAATTTTGATTCTGTTGCGAACGAGGTTGATATTTGGTTTGCGAGGGCGTCTAACAGCCAAAACCCGGCATTGTGCCGGGTTTCTGCGTATTCGGGCCCGGGGTTTCCGAGCCCAATGAGGAGCTTGTATGTGCTCACTCGCCGCCTTCAGACTCACCTTCTGCTGCTGGTTCAGCATCAGCAGATGCACCCTTCGCCTTGTGAATGCTCACAACTGGAAGGTCTGAATCGTGTGAAAGCGCAACAAAGGTAACGCCCTTCGGTGCTTTGATGTCTGATAGGTGTATGACCTGATCAAGCTCCACGTCAGCCAAATCAACTTCGATATATTCAGGAAGATCTTTTGGTGAGCATGAGACTTCGATTTCCACTGCATCGTGATGGATTACACCACCTTGCATCTTGACACCCTTACATGTGGTTTCATTCAAGAAGTGCACAGGTACGTTAACTTTCAAAACGGTATCTGCTGAAGCACGCTGGAAGTCAGCATGCAATACAACAGGCTTCGCTGGGTGGCGTTGAAGTGCTTTCAAGATCACCGGCTCTTCTTTACCGTCAATCTCAAGGGTGATAATTGAAGAATAGAAAGACTCTTCTTCCAGTGCACGCTTCAGATCTTTATGAGCCAATTGAATCGACTTCGGCTCGTTCTTTCCACCGTAAACGATGGCAGGAACTAGGCCTTCTAGTCGACGCAGGCGGCGGCTCGAACCTTTCCCTGCTTCTTCGCGCGACTGCGCGGACAAGCGATAATCAGACATTGCATTCTCCTAAATGTCTTCGTTTTACTTCGACCAGTAAAACGTTCTTCAACCCTCAGTTAGCGAAACATCGCGCTGATGGATTCTTCATTACTGACGCGGCGTACAGCCTCGCCAAGTAGTTCTGCAATCGTGATGATACGGACGCGTCCGGTATCCATGATTGCAGCGGGGACCGGGATACTATCAGTAACTACCAATTCGTCAAGCGCGCTGTCCTTTAAATTCTCAAGAGCGCGGCCTGACAGTACGGGGTGCGTACAATAAGCAACGACTTCCTTCGCGCCCTGTTCTTTCAGTGCTTTTGCCGCATTACACAACGTGCCTGCAGTATCAACGATATCGTCAACAATCAAACATGTACGACCAGAGACTTCACCGATGATATTCATGACCTCAGCTTGGTTGGCCGCAGGACGACGCTTATCGATGATCGCGAGATCACTCTCGAGTTGCTTTGCCATGGCTCGCGCGCGCACAACGCCGCCAATATCTGGTGATACGACCACTGCATCTTTAGGTTGATTGCGCTGGATGTCATCGAGCATTACAGGAGTTGCGTAGATGTTATCTACTGCGACATCAAAGAATCCCTGGATTTGGTCTGCGTGCAAATCGACTGTTAATACACGATCAATTCCGACGCCAACCATGATGTCCGCAACCACCTTCGCTGTGATTGGTACCCGCGCTGAGCGTGGACGACGATCTTGGCGTGCGTACCCGAAATAAGGCACGACTGCAGTGATCCGCGATGCTGATGCGCGACGTAACGCGTCGCACATAACGACCAATTCCATCAAATTATCGTTGGTCGGTGCGCAGGTTGATTGCAAGACAAAGACGTCTTGTCCGCGCACGTTTTCCACGATTTCAACGGCAATTTCACCATCAGAAAAGCGACCAACGCTGGCATTGCCAAGTGGGACTGCGAGGTAATCAGAAACTTTTTTAGATAACTCTGGTGTGGCGTTACCGGAGAACAACATCAGTTGGGCCACAGGTGACTCCTTGAGCGTCGAGCGGTTTGAAAATGGCTGGGGTGGTAGGATTCGAACCTACGAATGGCGGGATCAAAACCCGCTGCCTTAACCACTTGGCCACACCCCAGTTACGCGTTAGCGCCGCAAGTATACAACATTGATTGATTGCTCAGGAGGCTAACTTTCGCGTCAGCAAGATCTCCAATGATCTCATCTGCTGACTGGTTGTTAACCGGATCGACCACAAACACGCATCCGCCTGTTCCGGTGAGTCTCGGCTCTCCAAATACCTGCATTTGATTGATTAGCCGATCAATAGCCGGGTGAATCTCTCGAACAAGTATTTCGCAATCGTTGTGCGTTGTATCCAACTGCGAGGCGCGGATTCTGCAAGATGGGGTATCTCGTGTCAACTTTGGATGTTGGAAAATAGCTTGAGTCGATACATGAATATTTGGATTGGCAATTAAAACGTGTTTGCCAGGCCAATCGATTTGCTCAAACTCTTCGCCAACTCCTGATGCGAAACAACTTCTGCCATAGATAAAGACGGGAATATCTGCGCCAAGACCCAATCCGAGTGCTTGTAGCTGCTCGCTTGTGTGATCCAGCTTAAAAATTTCGTTGAGTGCGACAAGTGTTGTGGCGGCATCAGAGGAGCCACCACCGAGCCCCCCTCCGGTCGGTAGATTTTTTTCGATCAAAATCTCGACGCCATACTGCGTCGAATGAAGTAGTTGAGAGGCTGCTTGATAAACTAAGTTGTCGACTCCCAGCATCATCGGGTCTTCAAGAATCTGGATGCCCGGGGTGTCTGTAATTCGAAAGTGGATCCAGTCACACCAATCCACGAATTGAAAACCTGTTTCAAGCAAATGGTAGCCATCTTCACGGCGACCAACGATGTGCAGGAAACGATTGATCTTTGCAGGAGCTGCGGCTCGGTAACCGCCCTCAAGTACATCCGAGGGATGAATTACTGAACGATTGCCTGCCATTCCGTACTGGCCCAGCGGATTTCAATTTCGCCACGAGTTGCTGTTAGGCGACGCGGAACTTCGAAGCGATGCGAGCCCGATTCGATTGAGATGTTACCGTTGTAGGCGAGTTTCCAGCCGTCTTGAGACAGTTCTGTGATACGGCCTTCACCGTCTTTTTCGACGGACTCAAGCGGGAGATCTGGGGCATCAAGACCTCGCACCCAAAATCTGAGCGCATTGACCGGGAGTGAAATATCCATGACGTCTTTGAATAAAGTGTCAGCGTCTTTGGCGACGGTTTCTCGATCGTCGGTTTTCAGTCGTGCTTCGGAATCCGTCATGGTGAGTTGTGCAACAACCGATCCTGTTGGAGAAAGAACGTCAAGTCGCTCTTCATCTGGATTTAAAATCCAGCGAATACTTCCTGATTCGGTGCCATCTTTGCTTGATACAGAAAACTTTGCGGTGAGATCCCACTGAGTCAACTGATCGGCTGGCAAAAACGTCAAAACCTCAGCATCGTCATCAGACGACCAAGGCATTAATGAGCAGCCGGCCAAAGTAAGGCTTAAGGATAGAGTGAGTAAAAAATGCTTCACGAGTGAGTTAACCGTTGTATCGTGGCGCGAATCTTGTCACTTTCTGGGTTGGATTCATAGCCCACCTCCCAAATTTCTCGCGCCTCTTGCTGCCTTCCCAACAACCAAAGCAGTTCTCCGTAATGGGCCGCTATTTCATGGTCCTTGCTTTTTTCCCAGGCCTTTATGAAGTAGGGTTCAGCATCTTCAAAGCGGCCGAGTTTTAAAAGGACCCAGCCCATAGAATCGAGAATGGCTGCTGATTCTGGCTTTTGCTCCAGCGCTTTTTCGATCAAAACCAATGCTTCCTGATACCGATCTGTTCGGTCGGCCAACGTGTATCCGAGCGCATTCATCGCATCGGGGTCATTGGGTTTTAAATCCAGAATTTTCCGCAGATCGATTTCGGCATCATCAATATCGCCCAGTTGCTCGAACGCGAGTGCGCGGGTGTATAAAATCTCAATATTTTCGGGTTCTCTCGAGAGTGCTTCTGTCAGCACAGGAATGGCGTTACTCGCCATATTATTTGCGGTCTGAAATTGTGCTTCTGCGAGATACAGCTGGTGCTTGAATTCGGGGAATAACAGTCGCGCTTCTGAAAACCAACGGTGGGCTTGATCGGGGTTATTTTGGCCCATTGCGAGATTCGCAAGTTGCTTTCTTGCCTCGACTACAAGCTCGCCACGTTCAACGCGTAAAAAACGGTCGATAGCGAGATCGATTTGGTTTCTTTGAACAGCGACCTCGCCCAAATGATAATACGCATTGGAGCGATACTGCTCTGACGCTAAGAGCGACTTAAGCTGCGCTTCCGCTGCATCAAAATTGTCAGACTGCATCTCAATAAGGCCAAGCGTTAGCAGATCTTGATAACGGGTTTGATCCTCGTTGATGACAGCGCGAAGGATACTTAGCGCTTTATCGTTATCGCCCTCAAGCCCATGCCATCGTGCGAGCTGAGCACGAATATTCAGGTCACTTGCGACCTCCGGAAATTGATCAATAAACCGAATCGCTGCTGGTCGATCAGGAAGTTCAAGGCGCGCCCTAAATAGAACCACGTTAGCAGTGGGCTGATTGCTGCTTAACCAAAGATCGAGCCATTCCGTTCCAGATGGTTCATCCGTGCGGTTTTTCGCTTCGGTCACCACCATTGCGAGCGAGCCATTATCGAAGCGACTCGCAACGCGTGTGAGTACATTAAGAAAATCGTTTTGTTGCTCCGATGACAAACCCGCCCAAAAACTTGCAAACCAATGGGCGCGGTATTCAGGCTCTAACGTCAGAAGCTGCGTGAGCGAGCTTTCAAGGGCCTCAAGGCGACTTTTCTCTGCGGCGAAGATGAGGGAGGCTTCAAGCGCTCCGCGTGATTCTGGATCCACAAGACTCCAGCGTGTGAGTGCATCTTCAATTTGTTGGTCCGATCCAACTTGTCGCGCTAAAAATGCGGCACGTTCAGCGACTTCAATATTTGCACTCTGTTGTGATGCTTTGAGATAGAGCGTTAAGGCAGCCTCTGCGTTGCCACGGGTGAGTTCGGCCTCTGCAAGTAAGATCAGTCCTGAGGGGGTTTGGATGTCACGTTGAGGCCGTTCGACGATGGTTTCGTTCGAATCCGATGTCGGATCTTTTGAAATCAGGGTGCCAGCCGGTTGGCACCCTGCTAGCGTAAGTAAGACCAAGAGAGCGCAAGCTCTGCTACAATCCGGCCACTGTTTTGATTTGGGTTTCATCTGTTTCTAAATGGCTCTTCTAACTCTTGGGCTTAACCATACCACGGCGCCAGTGGAACTGCGTGAGCAGGTTGCATTTGATGCGTCGCGCCTGCCTGATGCGTTGGCGCAGTTGACGCAGCAATTTCCTGGTGTCCGGGAGGGTGCGATCTTATCGACATGCAATCGGACAGAGCTATTTTTAGCCATTGATGGCGACGATGAACCTGATATCGTGCGCTGGCTTGCGGGCTTTCATGCAGTTGATGCTGATGCGCTTGCTCCACATATCTATGCGTTTAAAGATCTAAAAGCTGCCCAACACATGATGCGAGTGGCATCTGGCCTTGATTCGTTGGTATTGGGTGAACCGCAAATTCTCGGGCAGTTTAAGGATGCGATTCGCACGGCTCGTGATGCGCTCACATGCGGTACTGAACTCGAACAGGCATTCTCTAGAGTGTTGTCTACCGCAAAACGTGTGCGCACTGAGACAGCGATTGGTCGTAATCCGGTTTCAGTTGCCTATGCCTCAGTTAATTTGGCGAGCCGTATATTTTCTGATCTTTCCTCATGCAAAGTCGTATTGGTCGGGGCTGGAGAAACGATTCAGCTTGTTGCAGAACACCTGAATGGCCAGGGTGTTCACGGGATTGATGTAGTGAACCGCACGCTTGCCAATGCCGAAATTTTGGCTGCGTCCATTGATGGGTTTGCTTGGCCACTGACCGAATTAGGCGAACGAATTCAGCATGCCGATATTGTGATCGCATCAACTGGGGCTCCGGTGCATGTGCTGGGTAAGGGAATGGTTGAGCGTGCACAAAAAGTGAGACGTCAAAAACCGATGTTCATGGTGGATCTGGCCGTGCCGCGAGATATTGAGCCAGAGGTCGGTGAGATCGACTCGGTGTATTTGTACACGGTTGACGATTTGCAAGCGGTAGTCGAAGAGGGGCTTGAACAGCGTCAAGAAGCTGCGCGTCAAGCGGAGCAATTGATCAAAGATGCGCTTGATGATTGGCAGCGTGAGATCAGAGGGTACCGCGCAGTTGACACGATTAAGCAATTGAGAGACAGCACGCAGGAGTTGTCTGAACACGAATTGGCTAGGGCTATCAAAGCGCTTGAGTCTGGTAAGCCAGCTGATGAAGTACTTCAGCAACTGAGCCGTAATTTAACCAATAAGTTTTTGCATGCGCCGACTGTGGCCTTGCGAAGTGCTGCAGAGCAGGGTGATTTATCGCTGATTGAAGCAACCCATCGGCTCTTTACGATAGATGATATTGAGGATTTGGATTGAAACCATCCCTGTTGAATCGATTGGACCAATTGGTTGATCGACATGAAGAACTTGCAGCTTTGTTATCTGATCCAGAAGTGATCGGTAATCAGACCCAGTTTGTCGCGTTTTCTCAGGAATACAGTGATATTGAGCCGGTTGTTCAATTGGTTCAAAAACGTCGGTTACTGAGTGCAGATCTCGTTGAGCTTGAAAGCTATCTCAGTGGTGATGATGCGGATATGAAAGAGCTCGCTGAGAGCGAGTTACCGAATATTCGCGAAGAATTAGAATCTCTCGAATCTCAATTACAAGTCGCGCTTATCCCCAAAGATCCAGCTGATTCTCGCAGTGCATTTGTTGAAGTTCGAGCAGGGACTGGCGGTGATGAAGCAGCGCTTTTTGCGGGTGATTTGGCACGGATGTATCTGAAATTTGCTGAAACACAAGGGTGGAAAACAGAGGTCCTGTCTGAATCCAAAGCGGAGCTGGGCGGCTATAAAGAAATCATCATAAAAGTTGCTGGTGATCGGGTGTATGGTCGTTTGAAGTTTGAATCAGGCGCGCATCGCGTGCAGCGTGTCCCGGCGACAGAGTCTCAAGGACGCATCCATACTTCAGCATGCACTGTCGCTGTCATGGCTGAAGCTGATCCGATGGCAGATACCACCATTGATACCAAAGACCTGCGTATCGATACCTTCCGTGCCAGCGGAGCTGGTGGTCAGCACGTGAACAAAACAGACTCTGCGATCCGTATTACCCATATCCCGACCGGCGTTGTGGTGGAGTGTCAGGATGAACGCTCACAGCACAAAAATAAAGCGCGTGCGTTAAGTCTGTTGCAGGCTCGACTAGAAGACGCAGCGCGCCAAGAACAACAGGCAAAAGAAGCGAGTGAGCGGAAGTCGCTGGTTGGATCCGGCGACCGTTCTGAACGTATTCGAACCTATAACTTCCCACAAGGGCGTGTCACGGATCATCGGATTAACCTCACGTTGTATCGATTGGATGAGATGATGGATGGTGCCTGTCAGATGATCATTGATCCGCTTGTTCAGGAATATCAAGCCGAGCTCTTGGCGGGCCTTGATACGGGCGCATGACGCTCGCAGAATTACTCCGCTCAGAACGCGTTCGTTTGGCCAAATGGACCCATAGCGAGCAACAGTTGGTCTGCTCTGAGGTGCTTGGCTTATCACTCACCCAGCAAATTCTCTCGGCAGAAACCCCGATTGCTGATCATGTAGTCGAGCAGATTTTCGATGTTGCGCAACGATCGGCCGCCGGTGAGCCTTTGGCTTACATTCTTGGGGTGAGTTATTTCGATGGATTAAGGCTCACAATTGATTCCCAAGTCCTGATACCGAGACCTGACACCGAAACTCTGGTCGAGGTTGCTTCGGCGTTGATTTCAGATGGCGGTATACAATTGATTCACGATCTCTGCACGGGCTCTGGTGCTGTGGCTCTTGCGATTAAAGCTCGGCATCCTCAGTGCACAGTGACCTCAAGTGATCTGTCAGACCATGCGGTTCGTTGTGCAGTCCATAATGCAACTGCCCTGCAGTTGGACGTGGAGTGCACACAGGCTGACCTATTTGAGGGACTCTCTGTTTTTCAGTTGGTAACCGCAAATCCACCTTATATTGCCCATGATGATCCGGAAGTGGATGCTGATGTGGTGTCTCATGAACCAGCAATGGCGCTTTTTGCAGAGAATAGCGGTTTGTCTTTGATTGAGCGGATCTTAACGGATGCTCCGGCGCATTTGGTTGACGGTGGCGTGCTGTGCCTTGAGCATGGTCATCGTCAGGCCCATGATGTGAGAAAGCTTGCGATCGATATGGGTTGGCAGTCAGTTCAGACACACCAAGATCTTGCAGGCAGAGATCGCGTGACGAGGATGCAAAGACCATGATGATAGATTCAGAACTACTGCATTACGCGAGACAGATTCTCCTGTCGGATGTCGATGTGGATGGTCAGGAGCGGTTGAAACAATCTCATGTTGTGGTTCTCGGTCTCGGCGGTCTCGGGAGTCCGTTAGCGTTGTATCTTGGAGCTGCTGGCGTCGGTCGATTAACACTTGTTGATGGTGATACGGTCGATGAAACCAATCTGCATCGTCAGGTCATCCATAGTCAAAAGAGCCTTGGCCAATTGAAAGTGGACTCTGCAAAAGAACGAATCCTTGGAATCAACCCTTGGATCGAGATCGATGTCATTGGCGCGCACGCAGATGATCAGAATGTCGATGATGCAGTCTCAGGCGCCCAATGTATCGCTGATTGCACCGACCGGTTTGCGACTCGGTTTTTAGCCAATCGTTTGGCTCTAAAGCATCAGGTGCCGACAGTCTCTGCGGCAGCATTGGGAGTTGAGGGGCAGCTCACAACGATCGATCCTCGTGATTCGGGTAATCCGTGTTATGCCTGCCTGATACCAGATGTTCCAGAAGTCGAACCGACTTGCGCAGAAACAGGAGTCTTGGGTCCTGTGGTCGGAACGTTAGGCACGTTACAAGCTATTGAGGTGTTGGGTGTTTTGCTTGGATGGTCTGATCGCTTAGTCGGTCGACTGACGCGGTTTAATGCAAAGACGATGGAATGGAAGTCCTTCCGTTACCGGAAGGACCCCGCTTGCCCAGTGTGCGGATCAGCCTGAGAGCTTTGTGCTCAAAATTTGATTCACAGCCTGGGGGTTCGCTTTTCCCTGTGACTTTTTCATGACTTGGCCTACAAAGAATCCAAGCATCTTGCCCTGTTTATCTTCTGGGGCTGCACGGTAGTTGGCGACTTGATCTGGATTCTCGGCAATCACCTCGTCGACGATTGCCTCAATTGCTCCGGTGTCAGTGACTTGAACGAGTCCTTTAGACTCGATGATTACATCCACCTCACCTTCGTTGGCTAACAACGCCTCAAAGACAGTTTTTGCTGTCTTTGAATTGAGTGTATTGTCTTTAATTCGAGCGATGAGCTCGGACAATTGTTTTGCCGTCACTGCAAAGTCAGTGATTGAGTCGCCTGTTTGATTGAGTTCGGCTAACACGCTGCCCATGACCCAATTGGCAGCAAGCTTGCCTTCTCCAGATGTATTCGCAACTTCAGCAAAGTAATCAGCAACGTCACGATCAGCAACTAATACCCCGGCGTCATAGTCAGTGATTCCATATTCACTGATATATCGCGCTTTTCGTGCCGCAGGAAGCTCTGGTAGTGCATCACGACATGCACTGATGAAACTGTCATCTAGGACGACGGGCAACAAGTCAGGATCCGGGAAGTAACGATAGTCGTTGGCTTCTTCTTTTGAACGCATCGAGCGTGTTTCGTCTTTATCTGGATCATAGAGACGAGTTTCTTGGACCACTCGACCGCCATCTTCCAAAATTTCAATCTGACGATTGATCTCAGTATTGATCGCTTTTTCCACAAAACGGAACGAGTTCACATTCTTGATTTCTGTGCGAGTGCCGAGTGTGTCAGATCCTTTCGGTCGAATTGAGACGTTACAGTCACAGCGCATCGACCCTTCGGCCATGTTGCCATCAGAGATGTCGAGATAGCGGATGATTGAGTGAATCACCTTGAGATAGGCAACAGCTTCTTTTGCTGAGCGCAATTCAGGCTCAGAGACGATTTCTAAAAGAGGCGTGCCAGCTCGGTTGAGGTCGACACCAGTCATCCCATCAAAAGCATCATGAACACTTTTGCCAGCATCTTCTTCAAGGTGCGCACGCGTGACATTGATTGTTTTTGTGGTGCCGTCGTCGAGACTGATCGTCACGCGACCAGGGCCTACAATCGGTTTTTCAAATTGACTGATTTGGTAACCCTTCGGAAGGTCTGGGTAAAAGTAGTTCTTCCGGTCGAAAATCGATTCCTGTCCAATTTCCGCGTCGATCGCGAGACCAAATTTAACGGCCATTTCAAATGCTTTCGCATTAGGAACAGGTAGTACGCCAGGCATCCCCAGATCAATAAGCGATGCCTGAGTGTTTGGTTCGGCACCAAAGTGTGTCGATGATCCAGAGAAGATTTTAGACTCTGTCGAGAGTTGAACGTGAACTTCGAGTCCAATCACTGCTTCATACATGTTACACACCCTCCGGACGCAACGTATGCCAATCAGTTACCGTTTGAACTTGGTGCGCCGCATTCAAAATCACGTTTTCACCAAAAGCTCGCCCTGTGAGCTGATATCCCGTCGGTAGACCATTAATCAGTGGCGCTTGGAACGATCCGCCAGGTAATCCAGCCATATTAGTCGCAACTGTATAAATATCTTCGAGATACATGGCGACTGGATCTGCTGTTTTTTCACCAAGCACAAATGCTGTGGATGGGGTTGTAGGACCAAACAGCAGATCACAGGTGCCCAGGGCGCGATTGAAATCATCGCGTATGAGTCGTCGGATCTGCTGTGCTTTTTTGTAATAGGCATCGTAGTAGCCTTCAGACAATGCATAGGTCCCAATCAAAATCCGACGCTTCACTTCACTGCCGAATCCGTCTCCGCGGGATCGCTCATAGAGATCCATCAAGTCACTCGGGCTGTCTGCACGATAACCAAAACGCACGCCATCAAATCGAGATAAGTTCGAACTCGCTTCCGCTGGGGCGATGACGTAGTAGGCTGGAATCGATTCAGCGACATGCTCGAGAGACACCTCGGTTGTAGTTGCGCCGAGAGACTTCAGTACGTCGAGAACTTCATTCATCGCTTGGCGCATTGCGCTATCCAAGCGGTCATCAAAGAACTGTTTTGGAATCCCAATGACTTTACCTTTGAGTGAGTCATTGAGTGTTTGAGTGTAATCAGGAACTGGCTGATCTGCTGATGTTGAATCACGTGAGTCATGGCCTGCTATCAATCCAAGTCCGTGTGCAATGTCTTCAGCAGTGTGTGCGATCAGCCCGCCCTGGTCTAAGCTTGATGCGTAAGCAATCATGCCAAAACGACTGACGCGCCCATAGGTTGGCTTCAGTCCGGATGTTCCTGTAAAGGCTGCCGGCTGACGAATCGAGCCGCCGGTATCAGTCGCTGTTGCCAGTGGTGTTAAATTTGCAGCCACAGCAGCTGCAGAGCCGCCTGAGCTGCCGCCTGGAACGCGGGCCGTATCCCATGGATTTTTCACCGGGCCGTAATATGAATTTTCATTTGATGAACCCATCGCAAACTCGTCCATATTGAGCTTGCCAAGTGAGACGAGTCCCGCGTTTTTGCACTGACTGACGACTTGTGCGTCATAGGGAGCGACAAAGTTTGATAAAATTTTTGAACCGCACGTGGTTAATGTGCCATCTGTGCAGAACAAATCCTTGTGCGCGATCGGAAGCCCCGTGTATGGAGTTCCTGATCCCTTACTAATCAAAGCGTCAGCATCTTTTGCAGCTTGCATGGCTTCATCATGCGTGATGGTAATGAACGCATTCAATGTTGGATTCAATGCGTCGATACGATCAAGAAATGCGCTGGTGATTTCAATACTCGACAATGAGCGCTCGTCGAGCGCCTTCTTAAGCTCAGAAAACGACAGGTCGGTAATATGACTCATTCCACAACCCTCGGCACGAGATAGAGGCCAGCCTCGGCTTGAGGTGCGATGGCCTGAAACTTATCGCGTTGGTTGTTTTCAGTCACAGCGTCAGCGCGCAAGGTTTGCTTTAATTCCAAAGGATGGGCGAGAGGCGCAACGCCATTTGTATCGATTTGTTGCATTTGATCAACTAATCCAAGGATTGAATTAAGTTGCGTCAGAGTCTCGGTTGTTTCGGCCTCTGTGAGCCCTAATCGCGCGAGTTTAGCCGCGCGTTTGACGTCATCGCTGGTCAGCGACATAGGTTTCTCCGTCATTGAAAGTCATATTTAAAAGAGCGCATGCTAGCATAAGGCTTCAGTATAGAGGTCGGGTCAGCTAAACTCCCATTTTTATTGCGCACGCCTAACAGGATAAAGCTTGCATGTTTAAAGCCATACGCGGATTGTTTTCGAACGATATTTCGATCGACTTGGGGACAGCGAATACGCTGATCTACGTTAAAGGGAAAGGGATCGTCTTGGACGAACCTTCAGTTGTTGCGATCCGTACGGTGGGAACTCAGCGTTCTGTTGCAGCCGTTGGTATCGAAGCTAAGCGGATGCTTGGTCGGACACCCGGAAATATTGTCGCTATTCGTCCTTTAAAGGATGGGGTGATCGCTGACTTCCACGTCACTGAGAAAATGCTGCAGTTGTTTATCGGCAAGGTGCATGAAAATTCCATCATTCGTCCATCACCACGTGTGCTTGTTTGTGTTCCTGCGCAATCAACTCAGGTCGAGCGCCGAGCAATTAAAGAGTCTGCTCTTGGTGCGGGGGCCCGTGAGGTGTACCTGATCGAAGAGCCAATGGCTGCTGCTTTGGGTGCGGATCTTCCTGTGGATGACGCGAGCGGTTCGATGGTCGTTGACGTGGGTGGTGGTACGACTGAGATCGCGATCATCTCATTAAATGGCATTGTCTTCTCTGAGTCAGTCCGTATTGGTGGTGACCGCTTTGATGAAGCAATTGTCGGTTACGTCCGCCGTCGTTTCGGTACGCTCATCGGTGACTCAACAGCAGAGCGGATCAAACAAGACATCGGCACAGCCGTTGTCGTTAAAGACGAGCAAGAAATTGATGTGCGTGGCCGGAATCTTGCAGAAGGGATTCCAAAGCAGCTCACGCTGAAGTCCAATCAAATCCAAGAAGCGCTCTCTGAGCCTTTGGCACAAATCACAGCAGCTGTGAAAAATGCGCTTGAACAATCTCCACCTGAACTGGCGTCCGATATCGCTGAACGCGGTATTGTTCTGACAGGTGGTGGTGCGTTGTTGAAAGGCCTTGATGAGCTATTGGCGGCGGAAACTGGGTTGCCTGTTCTCATTGCGGATGATCCATTGACCTGTGTTGCTCGCGGTGGCGGTAAAGCACTCGAGCTCATCGATCGCGCTTCATTCAACCTATTTAACTCTGACTAAGAGTTAACGGCATGCGGCCGCTGTTCTCTGAAACCAGTGTCGCAGCGGTCCGCCTGATTGTCGCGGTCACTTTTTCTGTGGCCACCATCTTTATTGATTCTCGATTTGATGCGCTGACTATGGTGCGTCAGGCCATCAAAACAGCTCTCTGGCCTGTCGAACAAATCGCGTATTTTCCAGGTCGGGTGTCTTCAGAAATTGCGATCTGGGTGCAATCGCATGATCTCATCTCAGAAAGGCTTGAAACGATTGCGCTTGAAAATGAGCGATTGCGAACAGAACAGTTAAAGTTACAGACACTGCGTGCCGAAAACGCCGAGCTTCGTCGACTACTCGGTGTTAAAGAGCGTGTAAACGAACGGTTGTTGCAGGCTCAGATCGAGCGTTTATCCAATGATCCATTTGTCCATCGCGTAACCATCAACCGAGGTTTGCTTGCTGGTGTGACCGAGGGTCGCCCAGTGATCTCAGCGGATGGATTAGTGGGGCAAGTCGTTGTTTCCTATCCACACGCTGCGGATGTATTGCTCATGACTGATGCAACACATCATCTCCCTGTCCAGGTGACTCGCACACGTGAGCGAGCCATTGCTGTGGGAGTTGGTCGGATGGATCGGATCGAACTACGTAATCTCCCTGATACTGTTGATATTGTTCCAGGTGATTTGCTTGAAACCTCGGGCCTTGGTGATCGTTTTCAGCCAGGTATTCCGGTTGCCGAAGTCAAAGAAGTGATTCGTGCGCCGGGTCAGCCATTTGCCCGAGTTATTGCAGCTCCTCTGACACCGATGGCCCGGTTGTCGTTAGTGATGGTTGATCTTGCGGAGGGTGATTCGTGATTTTCTTGGCGACATGGCTTGTGACGCTGCTGCTGATCGCGCTGCCTTATCCTGCATGGATGATGCTCGTGCTGCCTCATTTCGGTTTTTTGTTTGTCACCTGGTGGGGCTTGATGAGGAACTACCAGCTCTCAATGACCTTGCTTCTAATTTCCTCACTTCCGATTGATGTATTGTATGGAACAAGCTTGGGTTTGCATGGATTGCTATTTGCCCTGATCGCGTATGCCTTGACCTTGCTGGGTCCCTCAGTCCGACAAGTTAACTGGGTGCGCCAGTCGTTAGCAGTTTTTGTGGTTTTGCTGATTGCTTCGGCCGTTTCTTACTGGGCAAGAACACTCACAGGTCAATCCCCTGAATTTTTGATTTTGGTTCTTCAAGCTGTTGTTTCTGCACTTGTCTGGTCGCCACTTCGCTGGCTATATGACAGCTTGGCCGATTCCGTTCAGGGGCTTGGGACTCAACGCCAATGATTCTTGCCAGTCAGTCGCCGAGGCGACGTGACTTACTCGAACTAATCACCCCAGATTTTCGAGTGATTCCAGCAGACGTCGACGAATCAGTTCAAGAGAGCGAACAGCCTGATCATTTTGTTGCTCGATTAGCGGAGGCAAAAGCACGCGCGGTTGCATCACACGCCAATCAAGGTGAACTCATTATCGGTTCAGATACCACGGTATCGGCAGGTGGTGTGATTTTAAATAAGCCATCCGATCAGCCCGATTTTTTATCGATGATGGATCGATTATCAGGGCAGACGCATCAGGTCTATTCTGGAGTGTGCGTGTTAATCGATGACCATGCAGATGTGCGAGTCGTGAGGACCGACGTGACCTTTCGTGAACTGAGTATGGAAGAACGTTTACACTATTGGCAAACCGGTGAGCCCAAAGATAAAGCCGGTGGTTATGGAATCCAGGGATTAGCGGCTCGGTTTGTTCAATCGATCCAAGGATCCTATACCAATGTTGTTGGGCTCCCCTTGGTTGAGCTCGAGGCTATGCTGAACAATGCGTCATGAGATTTTACTGAACTTTACCCCGCTAGAGACTCGGGTTGCCGTGGTCGAGCAGGGTATGTTGCAGGAAATTTTGATTGAGCGAGCCACGCACCGTGGTCTCGTCGGCAATGTGTACTTAGGTAAAGTCGCACGCGTGTTACCAGGGATGCAGGCGTGCTTTGTTGACATCGGTCTTGATCGAAGTGCTTTTCTTCATGCGAAGGATCTCCCAACCGATGACGATGACCGAGATCGCTCTATTCAGCAATTGGTGACTGAAGGACAAGATCTACTCGTCCAGGTCATTAAAGACCCCGTCGGTAGCAAAGGTGCGCGATTAACGGCAGAAGTGTCTTTACCTGCCCGTCACCTGGTCTTAATGCCCTTTGCCACCCATGTTGGGATCAGCCAACGGATTGAGGACGAGGGTACTCGTGAGCATCTGAAAGCGATTGCTCAGCAAGCTTTGGATGCACAAGGTATCGAGTGGGGTGTGATCGTTCGTACTGCAGGCCACGGGCATACCAGCGAAGATTTGGAAGACGATTTAGTTTATTTAAAACGTGTTTGGGACAACATTTGTGTTGAACAGAAAACTGTCAAAGCGCCCGCTCTTTTGTTTGCAGAATTGCCCCTAACACATCGATTAGTGCGTGATCAGATTCGACGTGATACTGAGCGCGTGCTGATCGATTCACTTGAGACCTATACTAAGCTTTCTGAATTTGCATCCAAGTTCATGCCAGAGGTGGCGCCGTTGATTCAGCACTATCAAGGCGATCGACCAATCTTTGACTTATACCAAATTGAAGATGAGATTGAGAAAGCGCTCGCGCGAGATGTTGAGCTCAAGTCAGGTGCTTATCTGGTGATTGATCAAACCGAAGCAATGACCACGATCGATGTGAATACCGGTCGGTTTGTCGGTGCGCACACGCTGGAGCAGACTGTCTTTCGGACCAATCTCGAAGCTGCTGTCGCCATTGGACGTCAACTCCGATTGCGGAATTTGGGTGGCATTATCGTGATCGATTTTATCGATATGGAAGACGATGAGCACAAGCGACAAGTGCTTCGTACACTCGAGCGATCGCTGAATGAAGATCCGGTTAAAACGCGCGTTAGTGATTTTAATGATTTGGGACTTGTGGTGTTAACACGCAAACGGACACGAGAGCGATTGTCTGATTTGCTTCAAGAGTCATGTCCGCAATGTCGTGGGACAGGACATATCAAGACAGCAGAAACCGTCTGCTATGAAATCTTCCGAGCCATCATGCGCGAATATCGAGCGTATTCGGCTGAGACCACGACCGTGATCGCAGCAACGAGCGTCATTGATCGGTTGATTGACGAAGAGTCTGATGCACTTGCCGATTTAGAAGCGTTCATTCATCGGCCAATCCGTTTGCAGGTGGATACAAGTTTCTCGCAAGATCGATATGAGGTCGTGCTGTCATGATCCGTCGCGTCTTGACGACAAAGGCTATCGTGTTGGTCGTCCTGGCAGCATTGCAAGGCTTGATTCTAGCCGCATTGCCGTTGGTCAATTATTGGCGAGCTGATATTGAAGCAATGATGTCAAAGCGTCTTGATGCAACGGTCACAATTTCTGAAATTGGTGCACGGGCATCATGGACAGGTCCGTACCTTGAAGCCTTAAATCTCGTGATCCAAAAAGACTTGGGGGCTCTCGAAGTTCGCCATGTTCAAATGCTACTCGATCTTCCCGCATCCCTACTGTCATTTGAGCCGGTGATTGGGCAATTGGTTTTAGATGAAGGCGAAATTGTACAACGTGGATCAACTGATGGAGCGATACCTGATCCAAAAGCATGGGCCGGTTTGTTGAATCAGCTGCACGATGCAGTGCGCCCTATCGGTGAATTCCAACTGCACAATTTCGATGTGCTCCTCGGTAATGTGTCGTTAAAGCGTTTGTCTGTCTCCATTGATCCAGACGTCGGAGTTCTCGCGCAAACACGACTCGTGACTGAAGATATTTCAGTCCCTCTGGAAATTGACTGGCGATATCCTTCGGGAACAAATGATGCGCATGATCTTCGAGTGCATACACGTCTCCGCAATGCACCAGTGCCTGGCATTGGGATTGATGCGTTGTTTGTTGATGTCGATGCAACCGCTTGGTTGACTCTCAAAGACGGGGCTCCCGCTGAGGGGATTGTTCGAGTGAGCGGGTTATCTGAGAGCGATGCGGGTCTGCATGGTGATATGAGTGCCCGGTTCGAGCTTCCTGGTTTAACTGCAGTGTCTGCGTCGTTTGAGTCACTTCAATTACAACTACCAGGTATCAAGATCGCGGGATCTGGTGGTGGGCTGCAATTCGATGGATCGCGTGTTGTTGCTCAAATCCCAGGGCTTGAGGCTGATGGTCTAGTGCTGGGTGAGTTTTTAAAGCCGTATGACCCGGATCCAAAGCTTGCTCGGCTTTTGTCGTTGAACCAACCGGTGGTTGCAGCGAGCGATGTGAAAGTGGACTGGAATCTCAATCAAAAGCCAGTTGTCACTGCAGATATCGGTGCGTTTGAGATTCAGGCCGGACGTTCGATTCCACATGTCGGTCCAGTTCAAGGTCGCTTATTTTTGGAAGGTTCTCGGGGCTGGTTCGATTTTGAAGCGACATCAGCAACATTTTCACTCCCTGAGATCTTCCCAAAGCCTTGGGAGCGGCAAGCGTTGTCTGGGACTTTAATGTTTGATCGCACAGATGATGGCTTGCTGCTGAGAGGTCACAACCTTCGAGTGCAGGACGAGGTGCAGGACGTACGCGGTGCATTGCTCTTGGATTTGCCGAGAGAGTCAGAGCAGCGCATGCAACTCGAATTAACTGTCGACGCATCAACAGCGGCGTTAGCAGGTTTGTTACCTCATGATTTAGATGCTGAAGTGGGCGATTTCTTGACCCGAGCTGTTGAGGATATCGATGTCCGTCAAGGCCGAATTTCCTATTCGGGACCATTGGGAGCCGAAGTTGACCGCTCACGTCGTGAGCTCAGTATGCACTTTCCAATGACTGCATATCGCTTTAAGCCTTTGACGACCTGGCCTGCATTTGTCGGTACCGACGGGGTGGTTGATTTTGTCAGTAAACGCGCGCGTATTGAGTTCGTGAACCCTGATTTTGGGGGGCTTTCTGTGAGCCGCGTGGTGGCGAAACAAAACAAAGATAGCGCGCGCCGAATCGACATTGCTGGTCAGCTATCTGGTGAGGCTTCTATTGCGCTTGAGATATTAGATCAAGCTCAGGTTAAACCGGATTCACTCGGTTCGGAGATTTTGCTGGATGGGATGCTTCGCGGTGATGTGGCTTTGAGCGTGCCGATCGGTGAACGACCAGAAGGCAAAGTTGTCATTGATGCAGATGATTTGGCTGTCGCGATTGCCGAGTTGAGCGAACCTTTCACGCATGTGAAAGGTCGAGCGGAGTATCGCTTAAATGATGGTTTATACACCGAGCGTCTGACAGGACAACTCATGGGTGACCCGGTCGAGGCGACAGTAACAGTCGCAGGCGGTCAGACAGATATCGTCGGTCAGGCTCGTTTGAGGACAGCAAACATCTCACAACTCATTTCTCTCGGGTTTGATGAGAGCCAACTCTTTGGTGAAGCAGATTGGTCGATTGTCGGTCGCGGCAAGGATCAAGAGTTTGTGTTGTCACTAGAGACCGATGGGCTAGGATTGGGTAGCCGCTTACCCGAGCCTCTGGCTAAAGAGGACGATCAGATCGGTCGCATAGTGGTGAATCTGAACAGTACCCCGGGCCTTCGAGACTTTAACGCAAAGCTGTTTGAAACAACTGAGGTTCGAGGACGTCTCGGAACTAATCCTTTAGCGATTGAAGTCATTACTCCAGAAGCCAGTATTATCGACTGGGCCGCTTTGCCGGCGCGCGATGGAGAGGGATCCAACCTTTCGATCTTACTCCGCACAGAACGTTTACTTCTCGGAGAAACTCCTCTCAAAGTGGACGAAACCGCGATTAATTTGAAGCCAAACGAGTTCGACGTATCGTTTGGTGGCTCGGATATGGCGGGTCGGGTGTCGCGTATCGGAGAAGGTCCTTTATTGATCGATCTAGAGCACCTTGTTCTACCGGAAGGGGGTGATTTGTTAGACCCTCCCGATGAGGATCCGTTGTTTGATTACGATCCGGGACAATTGCCGTCTGCAAAGCTTCGTGTGAGCCGTCTCAAACGCGGCAATACAAATTATCAAGACATGAATATTGTGTTGGTGTCTGGTGATTCGCGATTGGATGCGACGACGCTCGAGTTTGATCGCGATGGACAACGATTCCAAGGTGAACTGGCTTGGGTGTTTCAGAATGGTGAAGCGAAAAGCGCTCTCTTACTGAGAGCCCAGGGATCTGAGCTCGGTAATATTCTGCGAGTGAATGAAGATGAACCCCTGCTTGAAGCTGATTCAGGCCGCTTTGTTTCGAACCTAACATGGGCAGGTTCACCACTCGGATTTTCGGTTCTGACGAGTGAAGGTGAGGTCGAACTTTCCCTCGAGGATGGACGCTTTTTAGATCTCGGTAATTCTGCTGAGGTACTTCGCCTATTCGGTATTTTAAATATCGAGACCATCACTCGACGCCTACGTCTCGATTTTCTTGATTTGGTTCAGCCCGGGGTGGCCTTTGACAGTGTCAGTGCGAAGGCAAAAATTTCCGACGGTACGCTACGATTTGAGCCTGAATTTGCAATGAAAGGGCCGTCGTCGAGTTTTCGGATGACGGGCACCGCCGATCTGGTCAATCAACAACTCAACCAGAAACTCGAGGTCGATATACCGCTAACAAACAACCTGCCGCTCGCGTCCGTACTTTTGGGTGCTCCACAGGTTGGTGGAGCGATTTATCTGGTCGAGAAAGCATTGGGAACGAAGATCATTAAAGTCGGTAAAACCGATTACAGGATTGAAGGATCGTTTGATGACCCCCAAGTCTCTCTGATACCACCATTTTCAAAGAAAAAGGACGATGTGAATGCCGACACTCCTGCAACAAGTCAGTGAATCAATCTTAGCCCCAGGAGGTCTGGCTCTTGATGACCTCGAACCGTTGGTGGGTGAGTTATCTGTCGGTGATGTTGATTTTGCGGATTTGTTTTTTGAGCGTGCTGAAGCTGAGACATATTCCTTAGAAGATGGTGAGGTCAAAGATGCGAGTTACCATCGAGACGCTGGCGTCGGAGTGAGAGCCTGCTCAGGAGATAAGCAAGGTTTTGCGTACAGTTCCGAAATTACTGCCGCGCGGATTCGTGAAGCGCGTGATGTTGCTATCGCGATTCAAGATGGCCGCGATGCGCGCGGAGGTGTAAATCTTGATCAGGTCTCAACACCAAAACTCTATGTCGCGAAAAATCCAATTCCAGAAAAGAGTGCGACCGATAAAATTGCGTTCCTAATGGATATTGACGCCAAAGCACGCGCTAAAAGTCCACACGTCCAACAGGTGCAGGCGACTCTGTCTATTTCTTATCGTGAGATCTTGATTGCTGCGACAGATGGCACCCTTGGTGCTGATATTCGACCACTTGTGCGTCTTTCTGTGTCAGTGCTTGCAGAGAATAAAGGCCGCAGAGAACGCGGTAGTGCAGGCCTTGGTGGTCGGTATGACTTGGATCGACTGTTAACAGTTGAGCATGCGGATCAGTTAGTGACAGAGGCAGTCGATCAAGCACTTGTGAATCTTGAATCAGTCGACTGTCCAGCCGGTGAGATGCCGGTTGTCTTGGCATCGGGTTGGCCAGGTGTTCTTTTGCACGAAGCCGTTGGTCATGGACTCGAAGGTGATTTTAATCGCAAAGGGTCGAGCTTTTACTCAGGGAAGATCGGACAACAGGTCGCATCAAAAGGCGTTACCGTGGTTGATGACGGCACGATTTCAGATCGTCGCGGTTCGTTAAATATTGATGATGAAGGGCATGTCAGCCAGCGTAATGTATTGATCGAAGATGGCATTTTAGTTGGTTACATGCAGGATAAGCTGAATGCGCGCTTGATGGGTGTGGCAGCTACCGGCAATGGTCGTCGTGAGAGTTATGCGCATCTACCGATGCCACGGATGACTAATACATTCATGGAGCCTGGTGATGCGACTCAGGAAGATATGATTCAGTCTGTTGATCGCGGCATCTTTGCGGTGAATTTTGGTGGTGGTCAGGTAGACATTACGTCGGGCCAATTCGTATTTGCGGCGAGTGAAGCGTACTTGATTGAGAACGGCAAAGTGACTGCGCCTGTTAAAGGTGCCACATTGATTGGACATGGTCCCCAAGTGATGTCTGCGATCTCGATGATTGGAGATGATCTTGCGCTCGATCCAGGGATCGGAGTTTGCGGTAAAAATGGCCAAAGTGTTCCGGTTGGCGTTGGCCAACCAAGTCTTAAGATCGATCGTCTGACAGTTGGTGGAACTGCTTAATGGGCAATCGCCTCGTAGAGCGCGCGGTACAAACTCCGCGCCTCTCCTTTGTCTTTATTCAATTCGCGTGCTTTCTTCGTTGCGCGGATCAACTGATTCAATCGTTGCGCATCGGCCGAGAATTCGTTCAAAAAGTCGGCGGCTTTTTTAGGGTCTTCAAGCAACCGATCACGCCATTGCTCTGCCTGATGATGCTTTCGTTTCTCTTCATTGTCGGTGTTTTTCATTGCATCCAATTGAGCCTGAAGCGATTCGGGCTCGACCCCGCGCATCACTTTGCCAATGAACTGCATTTGACGGCGGCGCGCCTCATGCTTTTTGTCCGGGATACTTCTGTAGAACTCCAAGGCCTCGCGCAATTTATCTTCGGGAAACACAATTTTTTTAAATTGCTTATCCGACAGTGCAGCGAGCTCTTGGCCAAGCGCTTGAAGCGCCAGCATTTCACGTTTTTTTGCACTTTTCGACGGAGCCTCAAAGAGCTCGTCGTCGATCAGTTCGTCATTTTGAAGGGAGCGTTTTTCATTCATGTCCTCGAAGTTTAACCCACAACAAGAAAAAAACCGCCTAGAAGAATTAACAACACGTATTTTGGAGCAATCCAAGCGTGTTGGAGCGGACGCTTGTGAAGTCGCAGCCAGTGCATCCGTGGGTCTGGATGTGCAGGCTCGTCTGGGTCAACCAGAAAAACTTGAAATGACACGTGATCAATCATTATCAATCACAGTGTTTCTCGGTGAGTCACGTGGTTCTGCGTCAACCACAGATTTATCAGATGAGGCATTAACCAGTACGCTTGAGGCTGCACTCGCGATTGCCAAGGTCACAGCACCTGATCCTGCGGCTGTCCTAGCATCCCGCGAGCAGATTATTCAAAGTGTTCCGAATCTCGAACTTGATCACCCGTGGGATATCGATGCAAAACAGGCGCTTGACCTGGCGATCGAAGTTGAATCGTTCGGTCGACAGGCAGATTCTCGCATCACGAATTCTGAAGGTGGGTCTGTTTCATCAACGCGCGGTATATCGGTTCATGGCACCACAGAAGGACTCTTAGTCAGTCAGCCAACAAGTATTCATGGAATGAGCTGTGTATTGTTGGCAGAAGACGGTGAGAGTCGTGAGCGTTCTTATGCCTATACGCAATCGCGACATCCTGACCAGCTTTGGTCGGCGGAGGTTGTCGGTCGTGAAGCTGCCGAAAAAACAGTCGCTCGATTGAATCCGCGCAAATGTCAGACTGCCGAGGTCCCGGTTTTATTCATCCCTGAGACAGCATCAGGGCTATTGTCGAGCTTTGTGAGCGCGATCAGTGGCGGATCGCTCTATCGAAAATCGAGTTATTTGCTGGATCGGTTAGGGACGGATGTATTCCCGAGCTGGGTTTCAATTGCTGAAAATCCTTTGATTCCCGGTGCGATGGGTTCGTCAGCGTATGACAGTGATGGCCTGCCAACACGTCAGCAAGCTTTTGTGACAGATGGCGTACTCTCGAGTTATGTTTTATCACTGTATTCGGCAAACCGGCTCGGGCTTCAATCGACGCATAACGCCGGCGGCGTCCGCAACCTGTTTTTCAAAGGCGAGTCGGATTTCAAAACGCTCGTTTCTAAAATGGGCCGAGGCTTGATTGTGACTGAATTAATGGGTCAGGGCGTGAATCTAGTGAATGGTGATTACTCAAGGGGTGCCTCCGGTTTTTGGGTGGAAAATGGTGAGATTGCCTATCCCGTTCATGAGGTTACTGTTGCTTCAAATTTAGACCGGATGTTGAAGCAGGATTTGGTCGCTGTCGGTTCAGATATTGATTTGCGTCGATCAATTGCGACCGGCTCGATGCTGTTTGAAAAAATGATGGTGGCAGGAAGTTAGATTAGGCGTAGACGAGTGTCGCGACGCCTAAGAAACAGAAAAAACCAACAACGTCGGTGACGGTGGTCAAAACAACACCACCTGCGAGAGCCGGATCAATTTGCATCGACTTCAAATAGCCAGGAAGTAGTGTTCCAACCAGAGCCGCCACGATCAGGTTGATAATGATGGCAATGGCAATGACATAGCCGAGAGTGAAATCACCAAACCACAGATAGGCTGCCAATCCAACAACCATCGACCAGAACAGACCGTTCGCTGATCCGATCAGTACCTCGCGACTCACCAACGCGCGTATGTTGGCGGAGCCAACGCGGCCAAGAGCCATCCCTCGAATCACGATTGTGAGTGCCTGAGTTCCCGCAATGCCACCCATCGATGCAACGACAGGCATCAAGATCGCAAGTGCGACCACTTGCTCGAGTGTTGCTTCAAACATGCCGATAACGGCAGACGCTAAAAAGGCAGTGAGCAAGTTGATGCCAAGCCAAATAGAGCGTCTACGCACTGTTCGCACTAACGGCGCAAAGATATCTTCATCTTCATCGAGACCCGCTTGGCTCATTAAGCTGTGGTCGGCAGATGCTCGAATCACATCGACCACGTCATCGATGGTGATCCGGCCAAGGAGCTTGCCTTTTTCATTGACGACAGGTGCACTCACAAGATCCAGACGCTCGAATCGTTGGGCAACCTCGTCTTCATGGGTCGATACAATTAATGGTTCGACCTCAGTCTCCATGATTTCTCGGATTGTTGTGGTTGGATCCGAGATCAAGATTTTTGAAATCGGGACCTGGCCAATAAATTCATCGCGGCGATTCACAACCCACAAGTTGTCTGTCATGGGCGGCAGTTCTCGATACCGGCGGATATATCGAAGGACAACGTCAATCGTGATGTCTGGACGAACAGTCACTACGTCGGTGTTCATCAATCCGCCGGCGGAGTCCTCGTCATATGACAGAACATCTTCAACTCGCTGACGGTCTTGTGAGTCCATCGAGAGTAAGACTTCTTCGATAACTGACTCAGGAAGCTCCTGGAGCAGGTCAACCTTGTCGTCGAATTCAAAACTTTCGATCAGATTGGCGAGTTCTTCTGGCTCCAGTCGAGATACGATTTCTGCTCGTTCCTCTTCGCCCAAGTATGCGAGGACATCAGCAGCGAGCTCTTCAGCTTCAACCAAGTTCCAAAGAATGGTTCGCTGTTTGGGTGGAACTGACGATAAAAGATGGGCGATATCAGGGGCGGCAAGATCTTCGTTGATCAGTTGCCGTGCGCGAGCGATTGCACCTTGAGATAGCGCAAGATTGATCCGCTCGAGGTTCGCCTGATTGGATTCAGCGACGAGTTCAGTGACTTGCTCGTTCATCCGCAAGGCTCTCCGAAACCATCTTCAAATAATGCCTTTAGAGCTTCAGTCGCCTCGATCTGATCATCACCAGTGATATGCAACACGAGTTCACTACCTTGGCCTGCGGCCATCATCAGCAGTTGCATGATGCTCTTGGCATCGACCTTTCGGTTGGTCGTTGGATCTTCGAGTTCGACAACTGATGAGAACAGTGAAGCTTCTTGCGCCAACACATTGGCTGCACGCGCATGCAAACCGAGTAAATTTCTGACAGTAACAGGCGTAGTAATCATCGATGAGGCTTCCTCTATTGGTTCGATGATAGCTCGCGATGCACAACCTGCCTATCAAGATCGAGATCATCTAAGCGCTGATTCAGTGTTTCTGTAAGAAAAACACTTCGGTGTTGACCCCCAGTGCACCCAATCGATAGGGTGAAATACTGACGCCCGGATTCTGCATGACGCGGAACCCATCGCCTGACATGGGCCTCGATTTCATCGAGAAGTTCAAAGGTCTCTGGATATTGCGACAAGTAGTCTTTAATCGGATCGTCACGCCCTGTTAGCGGGCGTAATTCTTGCTCCCAATGTGGATTTGGAAGAGAGCGTGCATCGAACACAGTATCTGAGTCCATGGGTACGCCACGCTTAAATCCAAATGACTGGAGTTTGAGTATTAATTGAGTGGCCTTGTCGCCAGCCACTAGCTCTCGCACTTGGCTTCTGAGGGAATGGATCGAAAGCCCTGAACTGTCGATCTTGTAGGTTGCGATATTCTGAATAGGTTCTAATCGTTCGCTTTCTCGCTTCAGCGCATCTGATAGGTGTGTTCTTTCAATTCCCGCCGATAGTGGGTGAAGGCGTCTTGTTTCGCTGAAACGTCGCGCCAGCGATTCATCGAGTGCATCAATAAACACGACATCGAGCCGGCTGACATGCTCTTTGAGCGACTTCACCAGTGCCGGTACATCGGCTGGATGACCAAGCGTTCGAATGTCGATAGATACCGCAAGATTTCGACCAGGTGATACGGTTGAGAGTGTGGTGACAGTTTCTTTGAGAAGTGCCACGGGCAGGTTATCAATGCAATAAAAATCCAGATCTTCCAGGGCGCCTAGAGCTGAAGATTTTCCCGCTCCTGACCGACCTGAAACGATCAATAAATGCATCAGGCTGCCGCTGTCTTAAACGCCTTAGAGGCGATATCAAATAGCTCGCTTGCATCAGTCGCCATTTGTAAATCGTGGCGGAACTGATCGTTAGAAAAACAATCAGCGAGTTGAGCCAATAAATTCAAATGCACTTGGTTGGTCGATTCTGGAACCAGCAAAACGAACATGAGTTCAACGGGTTGACCATCGATCGAATCAAAATCGACCCCTTGATCCAGTTGGATTAGATAACCCCGGGTCTCTTCATCGCTGAGCGAGGCCATACGGCAATGCGGGATGGCAACTCCATAGCCAATCCCTGTTGATCCGAGCCGTTCCCGGTCAATCAGCCCTTGGTAGATATCCTCGGAATCCATTTGGCTTTCTTCCGCAATGAATTCAGCTGTGAGTTCAAGTACTCGTTTTTTGCTCGCGCCTTCAAGACTTGAGACGACGCGTTCTGGGGTAATGATGTCAGAAAGTTGCATGCATTCGATATCTTGTGGTGATTAAAAGGGCGACCTCATGTCGCCCTGCACAATTGTATGATGCTTTTAGTGTCCGTGCATACGGCTGATGGTTTTTTCCCGATGTTTTACCAATTGGCGATCGAGTTTATCGGCCATCGCATCAATTGCAGCGTACATATCATCATGCTCCGCTGACGCGTGCACATCCGCACCGGCAACATGCACGTTGCCTTCTGCTTTTTGGCGACTTTTTTCAACAGTGAGTGTGATTTCCACTTTGGTAATGTGTTCAGCGTGACGTTCGATTCGGTCGAGTTTTTCAGTGACATAAGATTTCAGTGCATCTGTTACGTCGAGTTGATGACCGCTAATGCTGATTTGCATACCTTTCTCCTTTTTCTTGTGCTTTGAGGCATACCTTAGCCTCATCCTCACTATGCGCTTTTTCGTCTCTGACGAAAACCCTAAAACACCTGTTTTCTTTCGCTTGATCCACCAATTCCGAGCATCTCACGGTACTTTGCAACGGTGCGTCGAGCCACTTTAAAACCGCGGTCTGATAGAAGTTCGCTTAACTTATTATCAGACAACGGTTTCTTTGGATTTTCCTCGCCTATCAACTCTTTAATGTGTTCTTTAATGGCTGTCGATGATGCTTCTCCGCCGCCGTCAGTGCCGACATGGCTTGAGAAGAAGTATTTCAATTCCAATGTCCCGCGCGGGGTGTGCATGTACTTTTGTGTGGTGACGCGAGAAATCGTGGATTCATGCATTTCGACGCGTTCTGCAATATCTGCAAGAACCATCGGTTTCATCGCAACAGGCCCCTTTTCAAAGAACTCGATTTGCTCTTCGACGATACATGTACCGACTTTCAACAGAGTCTCAGCGCGCGATTTCAAACTTTTGACGAACCAACGTGCTTCCTGCAGTTGGTTTTTTAAGTAGTCATTGGTTTCGCTTTTATCGCCCGCTTTAATGTAGTTCTGATACGTTTGGTTGATTCCAACGCGCGGCAATGCATCCGGATTGAGTTCGACAATCCAGCCATCTTCATTGCGGCGAACGATGAGGTCAGGCGTCACATATTCAGGTTCACTGCTCCCGATATGACTTCCTGGTTTGGGATCGAGCGACCGAATCAGTTCAAGCGCTAAATCGAGCTCTTCATCCGAGCATTTTAAGGCGCGTTTTAATCCACTCCGATCCTTTTTCGTCAAAAGATCCAGATGATTTTGCACGAGTGCGAGCGGCAGTCTGACATCGCCGCCGAGCAAACCGAGCGCTGCCAGTTGGACAGCGAGCGACTCAGCTATTCCACGCGCCCCCACACCGACAGGATCGAGTCGTTGGATCTGGTGGAGAACGCATTCAACTTCATCAAGTTCAAGATCTTCAAGCTCCTCACCCAATGCGTCAGTGATTTCCTGAAGATCAGCATCCAAGAACCCATCGCTATCAATCGAGTCGATTAAGACCCGCGCGATAAGCATGTCGCGCTCGGTCAGAGGCATCAAGTTCAGTTGCCAGAGCAAGTGATCCGATAGCGTTAGCACCTCAGATGTCCGACTTTCGAAACTATCGTATTCATCGTCAGATGCCGTTCGCGTCATCGGTCGATTTAAATCGAAGTGGTTGGTATCCGACCAATCCGTTTCAACGGCGACTTCAACGGATTCAATAGGGGTGTCTTGTTCTCGCACATCATTGTCAGATGGCTCGGCGTATTGTTCGATCTCATCCTCGCGTTCAAGCAGAGGGTTTTCTTCTAAAGCACGTGAGATTTCTTGTTGCAGATCGAGCGTCGACATTTGCAGCAGTTTGATGGCCTGCTGCAGTTGAGGCGTCATGGTCAGGCTTTGCCCGATTTTGAGCTGGAGTGCCTGTTTCATTCGGGAAGTGTCATTGTAAATTGTTCGCCAAGATACACCTGGCGAACATCTTTGTTGACCAGAAGGCTCGCCGGCGGCCCTTCGGCAAGAACGCGTCCCGCGTTGACGATATATCCTCGATGGCAGATACCAAGTGTTTCTCGCACATTATGATCTGTAATCAAAACACCGATACCGCGAGCAGCTAAGTGTTTGATGATGTCTTGAATATCTGACACTGAGATCGGATCGACCCCGGCAAACGGTTCGTCGAGCAGCATAAATTTGGGATTGGAGCAGAGTGCGCGCGCAATTTCGACGCGCCGCCGCTCACCACCTGATAGCGCCATCCCCTTGGTTGCAGAGAGGTGTCCTAGGTGGAATTCATCCAGGAGTCTCTCGCGTTCGCGTTGCCGATCATTTTTGGTGAGGTCAGAGCGCAACTCGAGAATTGCCATCAAGTTGTCAGACACAGTCAGTTTTCTGAAAACCGACGCTTCTTGGGGGAGATAGCCTAATCCTGCTTTTGCTCGCCCATGCATGGGTGTGCGCGTAATGTCTTTATCACCGATCAGAATTTGGCCTGCATCTTGTGTTACGAGGCCCACGATCATGTAGAAGCTTGTTGTTTTCCCGGCACCATTTGGACCAAGTAGTCCTACGATCTCACCTGGGCTCACTGCCATCGACAGATCGGAGACCACTTCACGTCCCTTGTATGCTTTTTTGAGGTGTCGAGCGATCAGGTCTGTCATTTTTTCTTCGGCTGCATCGTCATATTGACTCGCTTGGAGCGATTACCTGATGCGGTCACCTCGCCGGTATTCAGGTCATAGGTGATTTCGGGCCCGGAAAACTCAGATTCTTCTGATGTGATGATTGCATTACCGGTCAAAACAACGCGATCACTGTCGTAGGAGTAATAGATTGTTGAGGCCCGGCCTTTGACAGGTTCTTTATCAGTTTTGCGGCGGAGGTTTTCAAAGCGTGCTGGCTGCCCTTTGGAAACAAACGTCTCCACTTCGCCCGCTTCGTTGGTTTTCAGATTGACCACGTCTCCTTCGAGTTTCAATGTGCCCTGCGTAACAACAACTGCACCTGAGTACTCCGCTTGGCTTTGCTTTTCGTTAATCACTGCGTTGTCCGCTGTGATCTCAATCGGTTGATCGCGATCTTCGGGTAGTGCAAAAGCGAATGGTGTGATCAGCCAAATTACTGCGATGAAGTAGCGCTTCGCCATTGCGTCCTCACTTTATCTCCGAGGGTGTATTCGTTGGTATTTAAGTTCATAACCAATTCGTCACCGACGCTTTGCGATCCGCCTTGCACGAGAGTTGTTGTCGTCTTTGACGTGACGAGGTCGGTCGTTTGATCCCAGTGCAGCGTCTCACCGCTTAATTGCCATGGATCCTTACCGTCTTCGAGTCGGTTTGCGATCACGTTATCAGTAAGGTGCAGTCGATTGCGATCGGCCGTTAATTCGCCGTGATCACCTTCGATATACCAAGTCGCGGGTGGGCGTTCGAGCCAGAGTTTTGGATCCACAAGCTCTGCGTTGGCGCGGTTTCCAAAGTCCAGCAGGCTTGTTGCGACTAGAGTGGTCTCGAGTTGGCCATTTGGATCAAATTGACGTTGGTACACGCCCTCCATGAAGGCATCAGGCCGTTGGTCGGCAATTTCTTTCAATGCAGGATCAAGTGTGGTTTTCGTTGTTGGTTCGGATAAACCAAAGATCAGAGCAACAGCACCGACTGCGATCACAATAAGGCGACTCCAGCCGTTCACACGCTGTCTCCACGAAACAACGCGAGTGCATCAAACCCCTGAGCCTCGAGAAGGAATTCGCAGAGCTCCCGAACGGCGCCTTGGCCACCTGCCTTCAAAGTGACGAAAGCGGCGGCTTCTTGAACTTGTGAGGGTGCATTCGGAACGCTTGCAAAAAAACCAGCGATATCGAGTGCTGTGAGATCTGGAAAGTCATCTCCCATATACCCGACATCTTTCTTTTCGAGTGCAAGCTCATTTGCGAGATTCTCAAGTGCGCGGCCTTTATCTTCCCGTCCCTGGATCACGAAATCCACGCCCAGTTCTGAAAAACGCCTTTCAACCATTGGTGATTGCCGGCCGGTAATGATTGCCGTTTGAATGCCTGCTTTTTGTAATAACTTGAGCCCAAGGCCATCGAGAATATTAAACGCTTTCAGTGCGTCTCCGTCGATGCCGTAATACAGAGTGCCATCGGTAAACACTCCATCAACATCAAATGCCATGAGTCGAACAGTTTGTGCGCTCATACAACACCTGCTTGCAGAAGGTCATGCATATTCAATACGCCAACAGGCAAATCATTATGAACAATGACCACCGCATTGATCCGCTTTTCTTGCATTACACGTACCGCCATCGCTGCCAGAGCGCCTTGCTCGATGGTGGTACCACCTTGGGTCATGATTTCACGTATCTGGCGATCCCTGAGATCGTGCCCAGCTTCGATGGCACGACGCAAGTCACCATCCGAGAATACGCCGATAAGTCGACCATCGTTATCCAAAACGGTCGTAAAGCCGAGGCGTTTTGCAGTCATTTCCAAGAGTGCTTCCGATAATGTTGCGCTGTCGGAAACGGATGGGAGTGCATCACCGGTATGCATAATGTCATCGACTTTCAGAAGTAGTTTGCGACCAAGTGCGCCACCTGGATGGCTGAATGCGAAATCTTCGTGTGAAAAGCCTTTCGCTTCGAGCAGGGCGATGGCGAGAGCGTCCCCCATGACCAGTGCTGCAGTGGTGCTTGATGTTGGTGCTAGATTCAATGGGCATGCTTCTTCAGATACAGACACCAAAAGATGAGCATCAGAAGCCCGGCCGAGGGTCGAATTCGCATCACCGGTCATACTGATTAACGGCGTACCGAGTCGCTGGATGAGCGGAAGGAGTAATACAATTTCCGCAGAGGTTCCGCTATTGGATAGCGCAAGCACCACATCTTTGGAGGTCAGCATGCCGAGGTCGCCATGTGATGCTTCTGCAGGGTGCATGAAAAATGCTGGGGTACCAGTCGATGCGAGTGTCGCTGCAATTTTGCTGCCGATATGTCCCGATTTCCCCATTCCTGTTACAACAATTCGGCCCTCGCAGCGAAGGCAGATATCGCAGGCTGTATTAAAGTCTTCGTTCAATTGCCCTGTTAACTGAGCGATTGCTTCGGCTTCAAGTTGGATGGTTCGTTTCGCTGACTCGATAAAACTCATTAATTCGGCACGATCGTTGCAGATATGTGCCAAAGATAGCTTACGTACAAGAGAATCAAAAGGATTCCGTACGATCGTTTGAGTGTTCCATGAGCTCCGAAGCGGGCGAGAAGCCACAAAAGAACGGTAAGACCGAGTGTCCATGGAAGGTCTCGGGTAAATACATCCTCTTCAATTGCAAACGGCGAAATCATTGCGGCGATGCCAATAACGCCTAAGAAATTAAAGAAATTCGAACCAATTACAGTGCCGAGAGCCATGTCTGTTTTGTTCTTCAGGGCTGATGCCATCGATGCCGCTAACTCGGGAAGCGATGTTCCTATTGCCACGATCGTCAGGCCAATAATGAGTTCAGAGACACCGAAATAACGCGCAACCTCGGTCGCACCCCAGACGAGTGCTTTGGAACTACCGAGTAATACCAAGAGGCCGCCTAATGTGAGGATTAGGGCTGCCGGCAAGGACAGATCAGGGATTTCAGTCTCATCAGCGACCTGCGATTCATCTTTCATAAGTTGGTAAAGCACCACCGGCAGTGTGGCGATTAGCGCAACGCCAGCCCACAGGTCATACACCCCTCGATAGGCCAGCGCATAGACGCATAGACAGACGAAGATAAGTAGCGGTAGCTCACGCCGAACCAAAGGGCGAGGTACTAATAACGGAAATACGCAAGCGGTCGCGCCAAGCACTAGTGCGATATTGGTGATGTTCGAACCCAGAGCATTACCAAGTGCGAGTCCCGGGCTTCCTTCATAGGCGGCGACAGCAGAAACCAGAAGCTCTGGGGCAGATGTACCAATTGAGACGATCGTGAGGCCTATGAGGAAGTGACTCATGCCGAGGCGGGATGCAAGGCTTGCAGCGCCCTCAACAAATTTATCTGCGCTAATAACGGTCAGTGCGATGCCTAAAATGATGGCAACGGTGGCCCAAACCATATGATGACTCCTGAACGTGATGCGACATTAAACATGTTGTGGCTAAGCTCTGCTACACTCAGCGCCAGATTATTTGAACGAAGTGAATCCAATCGATTGTGACAAACGAAGCTTTTGTTGAGATTAAAGACGTTGTATTTCGTCGCGATCAGCGTGTGATCTACGATGGACTGACAGCATCAGTTCCTCGCGGGAAGATAACAGCGATCGTTGGCCCGTCAGGGACCGGAAAAACAACGTTACTCCGTCTGATCGGCGGGCAATTAAAGCCCGAGTCTGGTGATGTGCGAGTGGATGGTTTGTCTGTTCAGTCGCTCAAGCGCTCCGCCTTATTCGGGCTTAGAAAGCGGATGGGTATGTTGTTCCAGTCCGGCGCTTTATTTGCTGAGCTCAGTGTATTTGAAAACGTCGCTTTCCCGCTCCGAGTCCATACCGATCTCGATGACGATCTGATCCGCCTGGTTGTCTTGATGAAACTAGAAGCGGTTGGACTTCGCGGAGCTGTCGATTTGATGCCGTCTGAGTTATCTGGTGGTATGCAACGTCGTGTGGCTCTAGCGCGTGCAATTGCGCTGGATCCTGAAATGATTATGTATGACGAGCCTTTTGTCGGGCAGGATCCGATCGGTTTGGGTGTTTTGCTCGCATTGGTCAAGCAGTTGAATCAGGCGCTCGGTTTAACGTCATTGGTCGTTTCGCATGATCTCCAAGAAACGCTTTCCATTGCTGATCACGTGATCATGATTGCAAACAACCGCGTTGCTTTTCAGGGATCACCAGAAGTCATGCAGGCGTCAGATGATCCATTGGTGCATCAGTTCCTGCATGGTAGTCCAGATGGCCCCGTACGATTCCATTTCCCAGCTCCGTCACTTGAGGATGCCTTGTCATGATGAATTGGATCGCAGGAATTGGGCGCTCGACGCTCTCGCAATTGTCTGACCTCGGCAGGGCTACACTGATTTTGATGCAAGCGATTTTTGGTCGATCAAACGTCGGGGTCCATTGGCGGCTGACGATTGATCAGATCCACGTTGTTGGCGTGTTGTCACTCAGCATTATTATTGTCAGTGGTCTATTTATAGGCATGGTGCTGGGGCTGCAGGGCTACACCATCCTAACCGACTACGGTAGTGAGCAAGCGCTTGGGCAAATGGTCGCGCTGTCGTTAACACGTGAGCTAGGCCCTGTAGTGACAGCATTATTGTTCGCAGGTCGAGCAGGTTCAGCGTTAACGGCTGAAATTGGTTTGATGAAAGCGACCGAGCAGCTCGCGAGCCTTGAGATGATTGGTGTGGATCCGCTGAGACGAGTTGTTGCCCCGAGATTCTGGGCGGGAGTGATTAGCCTTCCGATCTTGTCACTCATTTTTGTGAGTGTCGGGTGCTTGGGTGGTGCTCTGGTTGGTGTGAGTTGGCTGGGTGTGGATTCAGGGTCATTCTGGTCAAATATGCAGGCCTCAGTGGATTTTTCCGATGATGTGTTTAACGGCATCATCAAATCGTTAGTATTTGCGGTAGTCGTGACATGGATCGCTGTCTATCAGGGATATGATTTGGTACCAACTTCGGAAGGGATCGCACGGGCAACGACAAAAACAGTTGTATATGCGTCGTTGGCTGTGCTCGGTCTGGACTTTTTCCTGACCGCAGTAATGTTTGGGGAGATTTAAGTGTATTCGCGTCGTTTAGAATTGAGTGTCGGAGCTTTTGTTTTATTGGGTGCGCTTTGCCTCGCTTTCTTAGCACTTGAGGTTAGTGGTCTCGCGCAAACAGGTGATACTGGATCGTATCGCTTGAGCGCTCGTTTCGATAACGTGGCCGGTTTGACGACTCGCGCGAAAGTGAGTGCCGCCGGTGTGACGGTCGGTCGTGTGGTTGGTATCCGCTATGATGAGACGACTGCAGGGGCGATTGTTGACATGGACATTAGTCAGGATTTTGCTCAATTCTCTGAAGATACATCGGCATCCATTTTGACAGCCGGTCTTCTCGGTGAGAAATATATAGGGTTAATGACGGGTGGCGACCCAAGTAACCTGAAAGATGGCGATGTTATTTACGATACGCAGTCGGCGATCGTTCTTGAAGAATTGATTGGGAAGTTTTTGCTGAATATGAGTAGTGACAAATGAAAATCTGGGTAGCGAGTTGTTTAGCTCTTCTGCTGTCATTCAATGTCTTCGCAGAGAGCGATCCAAAGGCAGCTGTTGAGCCTTTGAAAATTGCGCGCGACACTTTTTATGAAGATGTGTCGAAGTTTCAGGAAGGAAAGCTGACAGAAGAAGAGCTTGTGACGCGTATTTCTGAGCAGTTTGCACCTCTAATCAATGATCGAACTGTTGCGCTTCGCGTGATGGGGCGTTTCGCGCGTCAAGCAACCGAGGCAGAGCGCGATCGGTTCACTGATCGGTTGGAATCGAGTCTCGTTGATGCCTACGCACGCGGATTAGCAGCCTACGGCGGAGAACAACTTGTGTTACCCGAAGAAGGTGTAATCTTGAAGCCGGGTCGCGCTATGGTTGAAGCACGGTTAGAAAGCCCTGGTCGCGAACCATTACCGATACAGTTCGCCCTTGGTTTTGAGAAAGACAAAGGGTGGATGGTTGAGAACGTGGTTATCGCGGGGATCAATTTGGGCCTCACTTTGCGTAATCAGTTTGCTGATCTTGTGCAGTCAACGGGCAGCGTTTCAGGCGCAATAGATTCTTGGTCGTTTGAGTCAGTGAGCGCCAATTAACCGTGTTTAGTGTTGACGCATCAGCCTATGAAAAATCATGGCGTGAACTGAAGTCGCTGGGTATTGATGCTGTCAGACGCGGCGAGACTGTGATCGATGTGAGTGCTTGGGATCATGCATCGAGCGCGCATTTGGCGGTCATGGTGTATTGGTGGAAATCTGCTCGCGCAATGAATCAGGCACTCACGGTGACTGGTATGAATCCAACTTTTAAAACGCTTGCCGAACTCGGTGGCGTGATGTGTATTGAGACAGGAGAATCGGATGCTGGCCACTGAAGTCCATGCGTTATTGGAATCGAAAGACACTGGATGGACGTTTGCTGTGCAAGGCGAGGGGCGTAACTTTCAAATTGAAGCTGTCAGCGACGATTTTGAATCAATGAGTCGTGTGAAGCGTCAGCAAGCTGTGTTGCGCTTAATCGCAGATGAGATCGCTGAAGGAACTTTGCACGCAATCACGGTCACGGCCCTCACGCCAGATGAGAAAACTAAGCGCCAGGGACTGGGTATTTAACTATGGATCGTTTGTTAATTCGCGGCGGGCGTCAGCTCAGAGGTGAGGTCAAAGTCAGCGGCGCGAAAAACGCAGCACTTCCTATTTTGGCGACTGCATTGATGGTTCCTGGCAAGGTTCGTTTTGAGAATTTACCGCATTTAAATGATGTCACCACTATGCTCCAGCTATTGGGCCGCATGGGTGTTGAAGTGTTGCTCGATGACACCGGATCAGTTGAGCTTGATGCATCGCATTTGAATTCAATCGTCGCACCGTATGATCTGGTGCGTACGATGCGCGCGAGTATCGTTGTCCTCGGTCCTCTACTGGCTAGAGCGCATGAGGCCGAAGTCTCGTTACCTGGTGGGTGTGCAATTGGAGCACGGCCCGTCAATTTGCACGTTAAAGCGCTTGAGCGTTTGGGCGTCGAATTTGAAGTCACAGACGGTTACATCAAAGGGCGCGCGCCAGGTGGTTTGGTTGGCGGAAAAGTCTTGTTTGAAAAAATTACAGTGACTGGAACCGAGAACGTTTTAATGGCGGCAGCCCTCGCAAAGGGCGAGACCATCATCGAGAATGCGGCACGCGAACCCGAAGTGTCAGACCTTGCTGACTGTTTGGTTGCGCTCGGAGCGAAAATCGAAGGGATTGGATCGGATACGTTATGTATTCAGGGTGTTGAACAACTGCACGGCGGTACACACCGAATCATCCCGGATCGGATTGAAGCGGGTACATTTTTAGTTGCCGCAGCCGCCACCGGTGGTTCGTGTACGTTGACGGATTGTGAGCCAAAGCACATGGATGCAACGCTTTTGAAGCTTGAAGAAGCCGGCGCCCATATTGACCGAACTGACACCACGATTTCTCTCGATATGCAGGGTCGTCGGCCAAAGGCCGTTGATATCACCACAGTTGAATATCCGGGTTTCGCGACTGACATGCAGGCGCAGTTTGTTGCATTAAATTCAGTTGCTGAAGGGTCGGGTCGAGTGACTGAGACCATCTTTGAAAATCGAATGATGCATATTCCAGAAATGCAGCGTATGGGTGCGAAGATCGATTTGCATGGAGCTACCGCGAGTACCACAGGCGTTGATCGCTTGAAAGGGGCTCCAGTGATGAGTACGGATTTACGTGCATCGGCTTCCCTTGTGATCGCAGGACTCGTTGCAGAAGGCGAGACTATTGTCGACCGTGTGTATCACATCGATCGTGGGTACGAGCGCATCGAAGAAAAACTACGTCGACTTGGCGCGGATATCGAACGGGTACGAGTATGAGTCAACCACTCACCTTTGCACTTGCGAAAGGACGGTTGTTAGAAGAAACGCTGCCATTACTCGCTGAACTCGGTATTGAGCCGAGTGAGTCGCTAACGGGAAGCCGTAAGCTGATGTTCGAAACCAATCGTCCGGATGTGCGGTTGCTAGTCCTTCGAGCAACTGATGTTCCTCCGTATGTTGAGCGCGGCGGCGCACACTTAGGCATTGCGGGTAAAGACACGTTGCTAGAATACGGCTCTGATATGTTGTGTGAGCCTGTTGATCTTCAACTGTCGAAGTGTCGATTAATGACTGCAACGAAAAAGGGTGAAGAGCTTCCGGCGACTGGTCGAATCCGTGTCGCCACAAAGTATGTGAATGTTGCTCGCCAGTATTTTGCGTCGCAAGGTCGTCAAATCGATCCAATCAAACTCTATGGGGCAATGGAACTGGCTCCGATTGTGGGTTTAGCGGATGTCATTGTTGATGTTGTAGATACCGGAAATACGTTAAAAGCCAATGGGCTTGAAGCGAAGGAGTTGATTGCATATTCGAGTGCACGACTCGTCGTCTCTCGGGTTGCAATGAAGACGCGACACCAGCATATAACTCCTATGATTGAACGACTGAATGAATGGGTGAAAACTCAGCATGCAACTTAAGCCCGTTTCGCTAACAACTCGTGATGACAATTTTGAAGCACGCTTAACAGAACTCACGGCTTGGGAGTCGGTGAGTGATTTAAGTCGTCAGACGCGCGTTTCTGAAATTATTCAGGCGGTCCGTTCTGAGGGCGACGCGGCGCTCGTTCGTTTCACCCGTGAGCTTGATCACAATCCAGTGGACTCAGCATCTGATCTTGTTTTGGATTCATCTGATCTTGAGACGGCATTTCATGGTTTATCCGATGAGCTGAAGGCAGCTTTGACGACAGCGCGTGATCGTGTCTGGGCATTCCATGAGGCGCAGAAAGAATCAAGTTGGCGATTACCCGACCAAGGCGATGGAATCATCCTAGGGCAGGAAGTCAGGCCGATGAGTCGGGTTGGGCTCTACGTGCCAGGTGGTAAAGCGACTTATCCGTCATCGGTATTAATGAATGCAATTCCAGCCAAAGTTGCAGGGGTGCCCCTGGTGCAGATGGTTGTTCCCGCACCACAAGGCGAGTTGAATCCAGTAGTGTTAGCAGCTGCATATCTTGCAAAAGTTGATCGCGTCGTGACTGTCGGTGGAGCGCAAGCTATTGCAGCCCTAGCGTACGGAACAGAGAGTGTTTTTCCTGTTGATAAGATTGTTGGTCCCGGGAATGCATGGGTTGCGACTGCGAAACGACAGGTTTTTGGCAAGGTGGGGATCGATATGATCGCAGGCCCATCTGAAATCCTCGTCTACGTAGAGCCACCAATGAATCCCGATTGGGTTGCCATGGATCTCTTCAGTCAAGCCGAGCATGACGAAGACGCGCAACCGATTCTTGTTCATTGTGACCCTGCTTTTGCAGCTTCTGTATTGGACTCAATGAATCGTCTCTTGCCGACACTTGAGCGGGCATCAATTATTGAGCAATCGATAAATAACCGATGCGTATTTATCGAGGCATCCGATCGCTCTGATGCACTGGATGTGATTAACCGTGTGGCGCCGGAGCACCTGGAATTGTGTGTCGATGATCCCGAATCGATGCTAGCCGAAATTCAGCACGCGGGTGCGATCTTCATGGGTCGCCATACGCCTGAAGCACTCGGTGACTACTGTGCGGGTCCAAATCACGTCTTGCCGACGTCTGGAACAGCGCGCTTTGCATCGCCTTTAGGTGTTTACGACTTCATTAAGCGTTCATCGGTGATTCACTGTACGGCAGACGGATCGAAAATGATCGCAGGAGTCGCATCGACGCTGGCGCATTCTGAAGGCCTCACTGCTCACGCGCGCTCAGCCGAGTACCGTCGTGACGCGTGACGAACTGATCCAAGCCCTGATTCCAGATCGGGTGCGTCAAAGTGCTGCCTATCAGGTTCCTGATGCAACTGGCATGATCAAGCTTGATGCGATGGAGAATCCATATTCTTGGCCTCAATCATTGCGTGATGAACTCGCGCATCGGTTGGCCGACAGCGCATTGAACCGGTACCCAGATCCTCATGCGGAAGCGATCCGAGCACCTCTCAGACAATGGATGCAAATCCCTGAGTCGCTCGGTCTTCTATTTGGAAATGGTTCTGATGAGATCATCGCACTATTGATATCGAATCTCATTGGTACAGGCCGAAGCGTCTGTGCGCCTGACCCAAGTTTTGTCATGTTTCAGGTGCTTGCAAACCAATACACGGTTCCATTCCGCGCACTACCTCTTGATTCTGACTTCGATATTGATATCGATGGGTGGATGGATGGCCTGATGGAAGCTGATCCCGCACTGATCTTCATTCCGCAACCAAATAATCCAACTGGGAATTTATTTTCCAAAGATCGGCTCGCGCAGATCGTGGAGTCGACACAGGCGCTGATCGTCATCGATGAGGCCTACACCGCATTTACTGATGCCGATTATCTGGATTGGGCGGTTCGTTATCCTAACGTTGTGGTAATGCGGACACTGTCCAAAGTGGGTTTGGCGGGCAGCCGTTTTGGAATGTTGATTGGGCATCCCGATTGGATTGTTGAGTTCGACAAAATCAGATTGCCCTACAACATCAATGTCATGTCTCAAACGGCTGTCCAGTTCGCGCTTGAGCATGCGTCCACGCTTGAAGAGCAGAGTGGGCTGATTCGACACGAACGTACTCGCCTTACTGCACTTCTTGTTCAGCGTGGTTACACCGTGTGGCCGTCTGAAGCCAACTTTGTCGTTATGGAGTGTGGCGAGCAGTCTGCTCGCGCACTTTTCGAGGGACTTAAGCAGCATCGAATCCTTGTGAAGTGCTTAGATGGATCGCACCCACGGCTTGCGAATACATTGCGCTTGACGGTGGGTGCTCCTGAAGAGTCTGATGCGCTACTATCCGCGCTCGATCAGCTAGTTAGCAGCTGAGTTTGGGCGCTGCCCAACCAATATTACGCGTTCGATCGTTTGGCCATCACGTAACAACTTCACAGGGATTTCAGTTCCTGGTTCAAAATCTGCAACTTGGTTCATCGCAGCGCGTCCATCAGTAATTTTCTGACCATTCATATGGGTCAAAATATCTCCTGGAAGAATGTCAGCGTTTGCCGCAGGGCCCCTGCGATAGACCCCTGAGATCAGAACGCCTGCGTTTTTGCTGACACCAAACGATCGCGCTAACTCGTCGGTTAGAGGTTGTGTCTCGACACCAATCCAACCACGGATCACCTGGCCATGGTCAATCAGCTCCTGCATGATGTCAGTTGCGATTGATGCAGGAATCGCAAACCCAATTCCATTAGAGCCACCGCTTCGCGTGAAGATCGCCGTATTGATTCCGATCAGCTCACCTCGGACATTGATTAATGCGCCGCCTGAGTTACCTGGATTAATCGCAGCGTCTGTCTGGATAAAGTTTTCATAGTTTGTGACGCCGACTTGATTACGCCCAGTTGCGCTCAAAATTCCCATGGTCACTGTTTGTCCCACTCCGAAGGGGTTACCAATAGCGAAAACCAAGTCGCCAACTCGACCCGGCGAAGTTGTGAGAATGAGTTTCGGTAGGTTGTTCAGCTCGATTTTAAGAACTGCGATATCCGTATCTGGGTCTGTTCCGACGACGGATGCTTGAGCGACGCGTCCATCTTTGAGTTCAACCACAATGTCATCTGCTCCTGCGATTACATGATGGTTGGTCAAAATATATCCATTCCCTGACACGATCACCCCAGAACCGAGGCTGGACTCCATACGCTTTCTGCGAGGCTCACTCGGGAGATTGAAGAAGTTGCGGAAAAATGGATCGCGAGCAAGAGGGTGCGCGCGCGTTTCAACAATGGTCGTTGTATAGACGTTAACAACAGCAGGTGCGGCCCGTTCAACCGCTGCAGCATAACTGACAGGCCCTTCTGATGGGATTTGACTCGGTATCGTGCTGTTGTCAACGATATTCAGTTCAACGCCGCGTGTTCGACCGGTTAATTCAGGAAACTCTCGAATAACCAACAGAGCAATTAAAATCCCTGTAATGACAGGCCAGAGAATTCGCGTAATTTGTTGTAGCATGGATCGTCCTGAAAGAGAGGCTATATGACTAGTTTACACACACTGATCCAAACGCTCGACGATTGGATGCAAGCAGATTCATTTAAAGACTATGCACCAAACGGTCTGCAAGTGGAGGGGCGGGAGAGTATCCAAAAGCTTGCGCTTGGTGTGACTGCGTCTGCCGATGTGATTGAACAAGCGATCTCATGGGGTGCGGACGCGCTTCTCGTGCATCATGGATATTTTTGGAAAAATGAGACGCCGACCCTGACTGGAATGAAGGGCCGTCGCGTTCGTGCATTAATTGATAATCAGATGTCGCTGATCGCCTATCACTTGCCGCTCGATTGTCATCCTGAGTTTGGAAATAACAAGACGCTCCTCGATCAGTTGGATCTCGCTGGTGGCAGTCCGATCGAGGGTGAAGGGGGGCTTCTGTGGTCGGTCCCACTCAATGGGCGGTTCACACTCGATGAGTTGGCAGCACAAGTACACTCTCGCTTGGACCGGGCTCCATTAGTTATCAAGTCGCCTCGGGCTTCCGAATCACTGAATCGGCTGGTTATTTGTACGGGTGGCGCACAAGATTATTTGTCCAAAGCGCATTTGTACGGAGCAGATGTCTATTTATCCGGAGAAATTTCTGAGCGAACTACACATGAAGCGCGAGAGCTTGGTTTGCATTATATCGCTGCTGGTCATCATGCAACTGAGCGATATGGTGTTCAGGCGTTGGGTGCTACCATTCAACACCGGTTAGGACTTGAGGTCGCCTTCTTCGACGACCACAATCCTGCTTAATTATTGAAGTTGCCCTCGAGCATCAGAGTAGTCGCGCGGTGGCAAAATCGCATCCTGTTCATTTGATTCAGGCTGAACTTCAATTGGAGTGTGTTCGCCACGGAGTTCAAGAGCCAGAGATTCTTGGCGTTTCGCGAGTTGAAGGAGTGCGTCCTTGGTGGCAGTTAGATGGGTATCGATGTCATCCATCAATTCTTGATGCTTTGCCTCCGCGAGCGTTTTCTCTCTCTCGAGATCAGGGGGTGCAACAGTTACGGTCTTTGGTTGGCGTGAAAACCATCCAATCAAACCACCGGCAACAAAAGCAGCGATAAGAGCTCCAAGGGTTAGTGCGTTTAATTCCACAGCGTAATCTCCATTTTTCTCTAGTGTACGGAGTTTGCGTTGTTTCGGCGAGCCGTTAGACTTCGCTTTCCTAAGGAGATCCATGAATACGCCAGTTATCCAGATGATCGATGGCCCATCCGGTCGTATCGAGACAGCTTCTCTGTTGTGTGATTTGCAGCAACCGATGCCGCAGCAGGCTCTGTTGATTTTGCATCCGCACCCTCTTCATGGCGGCACGATGGGTAATAAAGTTGTGACAACGATTGCCCGCGTTGCGAGAGATGCTGGATTACCAGCGATTGCATTTAATTTTCGTGGCGCAGGTCGTAGTGACGGCGTTTGGGATCATGGAAAAGGCGAATTACTTGATGCATTTCATATCGCCTCACTCATGGTTCGTCAGGGTGTTGTGAAACTGTGTTTGGCTGGATTTTCTTTTGGTGGATCGATTGCTGCGAGACTCATCCAAAAGCTTCGAGACGAACATGTGGCCGTCGATGTGATTGATCTAATTCAAGTCGCTCCCGCAGTCGAGAATTTTCCGATTGAGCGACAAATGCTTGCCGATGTGCCGAGCACAGTGATCTATAACGAAGACGACGAAGTGGTCAGCGCCGAAGCGATCGGTACGTACGCGAGAGCTGTGGGTGCTGGGATTATTCACTCTGAAACCGGCGGGCACTTTTTCCACGGTGAATTAACTCGCCTGAAACAGGCTGTTTCATCTCATTATGTTGAGCGGGGCATTGTATGACGCGTACGCCAGCGGTACATGTCTATGATGGACTGGTCGAAGTTGGACAGATTAGCCCCGACAAGAATCAGCGCGCTGTGCTTGCTTTGTTGGATCAATTGGCTGACAAGCTGATAGCAAGAAAATACTGGAATGGTGGTCGAAAGGGCTTGTTCAGACGTCAGTCTTGGGAGCGGCCAGAGCAGGGTTTGTACATCTGGGGTGGAGTTGGTCGCGGCAAAACATTTTTAATGGATTTATTCGTTGACTCGCTTCCCGATGGGATCGCGGTGCGATTACATTTCCATCGCTTCATGAATCAAGTGCATGCGCGTTTAACTGCTTTGCAAGGAACTGAAAATCCGCTGGAAGTGATTGCAGATGAGTTGGCGCGCAAGGCGAAGGTGCTCTGTTTTGACGAGTGCTTCGTATCAGATATTACCGATGCGATGGTTTTAGGCACGCTTTTCGACGCCCTATTTAGGCGTGGTGTATCTCTCGTCACGACAAGCAATATTGAGCCCGACCAGTTGTATAAAGATGGTTTGCAGCGTGATCGCTTCTTGCCAGCGATCGCGCTGATTCAAAAGCATTGCCAAGTCTATAACTTGGATTCGGGAACTGATTACCGCTTGAGAACACTCGAGCATGCAAAGTTGTATTACTGCCCCTGCGATAGTCACGCGATTGATGCGATTTGGGAGTCGGTGCTGGCGCTGGCACCTGAGGCTACAAAGAGTGAAGGGGCGTTTATTGAGATCAATCGGCGCCAGCTTCCAGTGCGCTTTGTGGCTGAGGATGTAGTCTGGTTTGATTTTGATGTGATATGTGGATTGGGCCGCGCGGCGCCTGACTACATCGAGGTGGCGAAGATTTATCATACCGTCGTGGTCACGGGGCTTCCAAATCTGGTGACTGCGGGGGATGACTCGACGCGGCGCTTTTTACACCTGGTCGACGAATTTTATGATCGTTCGGTTAATTTGATTTTGGGTGCAGATGCGGTAATGGACGAGCTGTATAGCACAGGACGCTTGGCGTTTGAGATGGATCGATGCCGATCGCGCTTACTTGAGATGCAATCTGTCGAATATTTAGAGCGTCCGCATCGTCCAGATTGAGAAAAGGGTGTTGCGTAAAGTGTCGTCCATCTCTATAATCCGCGCCTCTTTGAATTTTGAACGCCGCTGAAGGCAGAAGACAAACATGAAGACGATTAGCGCTAAAGCAGAAACCGTACAGCGTAGCTGGTATGTGATCGACGCCGAAGGACAGACACTCGGCCGTCTCGCAACCGAAGTTGCTCGTCGCCTGCGCGGTAAGCACAAAACAGAATACACTCCGCACGTTGACACCGGCGATTACATCGTCGTTGTGAATGCTGAGAAAGTGAAAGTTACAGGTCGTAAGGCATCAGACAAGATGTATTACCGACACACAGGTCACCCAGGTGGGCTGAAAGAAGCGAACTTCACGCAAATGATCGAACGTTCACCAGAGAAAGTGATTGAGCTCGCTGTTAAAGGCATGCTGCCACGCAACCCTCTTGGACGTGCAATGTACCGGAAGCTGAAAGTTTATGCGGGTCAAGAGCACCCACATGATGCGCAGCAACCTGAAACTTTGACTCTGTCATAGGACAAGACATGGCGACTACACAGAATTACGGAACAGGCCGCAGAAAGACATCGACAGCTCGAGTGTTTTTACGCCCAGGCTCTGGCCAAATCATTATCAACGGCAAAGCGCTTGACGATTACTTTGGCCGTCAAACATCTCGCATGGTTGTTCGTCAGCCACTTGAATTGGTTGAGATGGTTGAGAAGTTTGACGTGATGATCACCGTCGAGGGCGGCGGTGCATCTGGTCAAGCTGGTGCGATTCGTCACGGAATCACACGTGCATTGGTTGAGTATGATGAAAACTTGAAAGGCGATCTTCGTCGTGCAGGATACGTCACTCGTGACGCGCGTGAAGTTGAGCGTAAGAAAGTGGGTCTTCGCAAAGCGCGTAAGCGTCCACAGTTCTCGAAGCGTTAATTCGCTATCGATTCTCGAGAAAACCCGCTTCGGCGGGTTTTTTTGTGCCATAAAGCCACGAATTTTTAGATCAAAACGCTATAACGCGCTTGCTTGAGTCGCCGGCACTCTCTAAAATATTGCAAGCAAATTTGCCCCCAACAACGATCTGAAGGACACATCATGACTGATGCAGTCGTAACCGAAGTGGAGCAGCCCGCTGACACTTCGCGTCGTAAATTTTTAGTTGGTGCTACAACGGCACTAGGTACCATTGGTACCGTGGGTATCGCAACACCATTTGTTGCTTCGTGGAATCCGAGTGCGAAAGCGAAAGCGGCAGGCGCTCCGGTTAAAGTTGATATTTCAAAAATCCTTCCCGGTGAGCAGATTCGTGCTGAGTGGCGTGGCAAACCTGTGTTTATTTTGCGTCGTACGCCAGAAATGTTGGAAGGGTTGAAAGCAACTAACGATCAAGTTGCAGATCCAAATAGCGAACAGCCTCAGCAGCCTGCATACGCCACAAATGAAGCGCGATCAATTAATCCCGAGATCGCCGTTCTTGTGGGTATTTGCACGCATTTGGGGTGTTCGCCACAGTTTCGGCCTGAAGTTGGGGCTCCGGATTTAGGTGATACATGGCAAGGCGGTTATTTCTGCCCATGTCACGGTTCAAAGTTTGATTTGGCTGGACGCGTTTACAAAGCAGTCCCGGCGCCGTCGAACCTTCTTGTGCCGCCGCACTCTTATGAGAGCGATAACGTTCTTATCATTGGTGTTGATGAGGAGAATGCATAATGGGTTTGCGTAAAACTGAAGCGACAGGGTTGGTTGGTTGGATTGATCAACGCCTCTCGATCATGGATGCGTGGAACAATCACCTCGCACAATATTGGGCACCAAAAAACTTTAACGTTTGGTATTTCTTTGGGTCATTGGCTCTCCTCGTTCTTGTTAACCAAATTCTGACAGGGATTTGGCTGACGATGAGCTATGAGCCAAGTGCGGAAGGTGCGTTTGCATCTGTCGAATACATCATGCGTGATGTAGAGATGGGTTGGTTGATCCGTTACATGCACTCGACAGGGGCATCAGCCTTCTTCGTGGTTGTTTATCTCCACATGCTCCGCGGGATCATGTATGGCTCGTATCAGAAGCCACGTGAACTGATCTGGATCTTCGGAATGGCCATTTATCTTCTATTGATGGCTGAAGCGTTCATGGGATACCTGTTGCCTTGGGGACAAATGTCTTATTGGGGTGCACAGGTGATCGTCTCTCTATTCTCTGCAATTCCTGTAATTGGTGCTGATTTGGCCCAATGGGTTCGTGGTGACTATCTCATCAGTGGCATCACGCTCAATCGTTTCTTCGCGTTGCACGTCATTGCGTTACCGTTGGTGATAGCAGGGCTTGTAGTACTGCATATCCTCGCGCTGCACGAAGTGGGTTCGAACAACCCAGATGGGATCGATATTAAGGATAACAAAGACGCGAATGGGAAGCCGATTGATGGTATTGCTTTCCATCCATACTACACGGTGAAAGATATCGCCGGTGTTGCGGTGTTCTTGTTTGTTTTCTGCGTGGTGATCTTCTTCTTCCCAGAGATGGGTGGGTACTTCCTTGAGCATGCGAACTTCGAGCCTGCGAACCCGTTGAAGACTCCTGAGCACATTGCGCCGGTTTGGTATTTCACTCCGTTTTACGCGATGCTCCGTGCGATCACATTCCCGATGTTCGGTTTGGACGCGAAATTCTGGGGTGTGGTTGTCATGGGTGCAGCGATTGCAATCTTGTTTGTTTTGCCATGGCTCGATCGCAGTCCGGTTCGTTCGATCCGCTATAAGGGTAACTTGTCGAAGATTATGCTGGTGTTGTTTGCAATTGCATTCGTGATGCTGGGTATTCTAGGTGCCTTGCCTTCAACACCAACGCGTACAGCATTGGCTCAGTTGGGTACTGCGATCTACTTCTTGTTCTTCCTTGCGATGCCTTGGTATACCCGTTGGGAATCGACGAAGCCTGTTCCAGAGAGGGTAACGAAATGAAATTAGTTTGGACTCTAGTTTTTTCATTGGTCTCGTCGGTCGCTGTTGCTGCTGGCGGACCAGGTTATCCGCTTGAGCATATCGAACCTGATTACGACGATAAAGCGTCACTACAGCGCGGATTGGCGACTTACACGCATTACTGCATGGGTTGTCACTCGCTGAGCTATCAGCGTTATGAGCGGACAGCCACTGATCTTGGTGTTGATCCAGATGTTATGGTCGAAGCCATTGTTCCATCAGACAAGAAGATTGGTGATTTGGGTACGATCGCGATGCCTTCGAAAGGCGCTGCAGAATGGTTCGGTGCTCCACCACCTGATCTGACGCTTGTTGCACGTAAACGTTCTCCAGATTGGGTATACACTTATTTAAAAACGTTCTACGTTGATCCATCACGTCCCCTTGGTGTGAACAACAAAGTATTTCCTAAAGTGGGTATGCCCCACGTGCTTGAGCCACTCCAGGGCGTTCAGCGTACCGTGTGTAAGGAAGCGCCGATTCGTGTTAACGGAACAGTGCAGACAGACTCAATTTCAGGCCAGCCGCTAACTGAGAATCAGTGCGGAATTCTTGAAGTTGTCGAGGGTACTGGGAAGTTAACAGCAGCGGAATACGATCAGTTGATCTACGATCTGGTAAACTTCCTAGAATATGTCGGTGAGCCTTCGAAAGCGAAAGCGCATGACATGGGCATTTATGTGCTGTTGTTTATCATGCTCTTCTTCGTATTTGCGTACTTGTTGAAGCGTGAATACTGGAAGGATGTGCATTAAGCACACCCAAGCCTAAGTTCTACGAACAGCCGGCTTACGCCGGCTGTTTTGTCTGTTTACGGAGATTGAAATACTTATGTCACTCGTGACGAAACGCTCAACCATGACCTTTTTCTCAGATCCAACTGATCACATGTCGCATCGTGTCCGTATCGTGTTGGCAGAAAAGGGAGTAACAGTCGATATCGTTGATTGCGATCCGGATGACATTCCAGAAGAAGTGTCGGAGATCAACCCGTATAACAATCTTCCTACGCTTTTGGATCGTGATTTGGTGCTCTATGAACCTAACATCATGATGGAATATTTGGACGAACGGTTTCCTCATCCACCTCTGCTACCGGTCTATCCGGTCGCGCGAGCCAATGCACGGATGTTTCTCCATCGGATCGAGAAAGAGTGGACGCCACTGATTCGTACAATCGAAGCGGCAAAGCGCAACAACAAGCGCTCGCCATCAGCTGCCAAAGAGCTTAAAGAGCAGTTGGTCGCTGTCGCACCAATCTTTGAGGAAATGCCTTATTTCATGAGTGAAGAATTTTCACTCGTTGACTGCACAGTCGCCCCAATTTTGTGGCGTTTACCGCATTTGGGCGTTGAATTACCGCCGAAGCAAACGCGTGGATTGCAGGATTATCAATATCGCATGTTTAACCGGGATGCATTCCAGGCAAGTCTGTCGGAAGCTGAACGTGAAATGCCTCGTACATAATCGATGGCCCTTGGTTCTTCACGCCCCTACTTGATACGAGCCCTCTACGACTGGATTGTCGATGGGGGCGAGGATCCTTACGTAGTCGTGGATTGCTTCTACCCGGGGGTTGAAGTCCCTGAGTCACACGTCAAAGATGGCCAGATTGTTCTGAATCTTGCGCCACGGGCGCTGAACGCTTGGAATATGTCAGATTTTGGGGTGATGTTTCAGACCCGTTTTGGCGGTATTCCAACAGATTTGGTTTTACCATATGGCTCGATAACAGCGATTTATGGCAAAGAATCGGGGCTCGGGATGGCTTTCGGGCAAGAGCCAGGCGGTGCACCTGAATTACCTGATGCTGACGCACCGACTCCAGCGTTTGAACCAGTTAAAGATGAGGCTTCAGCCGATCAGCCTACAGATCCGCCCAAGCGCGAGCGGCCTGCTCTTCGCATCGTGAAGTCTGACGACTAATCAATATATTCGAATACGCGAACGATTCGTTTCACACCACGTACTGAACTTACAACACTTTCCAATGCGGCTGCTTCGGTCTTCGATACGAACCCCATGACATACACCACACTGTTTTCAGTGGTGATTACAGTCCGTTGATAGACGTCTCGGCCAAGGTCCTTCAAAACAAGCGCTTTAACCTGGGTTGAAATCGTCAAATCATTGATCTCAGAAATAATCGTTGCCTTGCCCGCAATCTCAAGTTGATTGATCACTCGGACCACGCCGCGATGCTGCGTTGCCACTTTTTCGGCGATTTGGCGCGCATCTTCAGATGGTACTTGCCCTGCAACTAACACCACGCCGTTATAGACCTTGACGTTGATGTTGCTAACTTTTAGCTCGGGTGATGCTTTCTTTAAATTCACTGCGATTGCGATTTCAGCAGTTTCATCATCGATGAATTGCCCTGCCGTGCGACTACCTCGATTATCGGAGATGGGCTCCGACGTGGTTGAATCAATGACGGTTGCGCAGCCTGTCAAAAGGCCCAACATGAGTGTTGCTAAGATCAGAGGAAAACGCATCATCAACTCCTTGGACTAGCCAAATATTTGTAGATCGATCAATTCGCTCAAGCAATGGACTAACATCAAATGCTGCTCGCGAACTGTGGTTGGATGTTCTGAGTGTACTCGAATCTCTGTATCTCCGTAATTGAGTAACGGTGATATCTCTCCACCATCCCCTCCAGTAAGGGCAACCACTGGTAATTCAAGCTCATGCGCGGCAATAACTGATTGAACCAGGCTTGCTCGCGTTCCGGTGGCCGATACCACGAGCATGCTGTCGCCAGACTTCCCGAGGGCTTTTACTTGTCTCGAGTATTTTTCCGAGCGAGATTCATCAGTTAGGGAACTCATCGTGATGGCGTCAGCGTTTAGCGCGATCGCTGGAAGTCCTGGTCGATCCCGCTCAAAACGATGCATCAGGTGCGCCGCAAAGATTTGGCCAATCGCTGCCGATGAACCGATTCCAATAACGAGGATTTTTCCATCATTAAGAATGCAGTCGGTCAGTGTTTTTGCCGCTGTCACAAGACGTGGAGCAAGTTGAAAACTCTGTTGTAGTGCGTCGGTCGCTTTGGCGATTCGTATTGCGATCCGTTCTTCGAGCACCTCATTATTCTGCATCAAGCAACTCCGACTGCAGAAGTGATGGAAGTGGCTCCCACAGATTGGCAATGACCTGTTCGTCGTTCGTCACCTGGATTGTGGACAGTTGGCGATGAATCATCGAATCAGCACCCAGGGTCAGGTAACCCGTTTGCCCTTGAATCGATGTTGATCCACCAAAACCGAGTTGCATCGCCATGGACATCGCATCGATACCAACGCCAACCAGCGATCCAAAAACACCCTGAGCGTTTGCTCGCTCGGCGAGTACTTGTTTCTCATTGGTTCCTAGGTCCCAGGGGGTTACCACCAATTTGCTGTTGCGAAGATCTTCTGCAATATCCGCAAGATCTGGGCGGTATGCACCAATCAAGTAAACAGGAGTTTGATCGAGGTAATAGAAATCGAGTAACGGACGTATTTGCTGCGCTTTTTTCGGGTCGGTATGAACGACAACAGCGGTCATATCTTGTCGTATTCTTGGGGTGTGTTCGAGGCGAAGACCTAGCATCTTTGATAATTCACGACGGCGGTTTTGGCTATCGTTCACTCCAAACGCTTTTGTGATCGCTGTTTCAGGCTTTTTTGCATCCAGCGCAAACCTCCCACCTGATGAACCACCAACAAATGTGAGTTGCTCACTAATCGCTTCTGCTGCTCTGAGTCCTAAAGGCGAATCGGTATGCAATACGACAACACGTGGACGATCGGCTTCACGTGCAATTTGGTTGATCGTTGATTCCGCGTCGTCCTCGATGGCTAAACTTAAGCTATAAGCTGGGGAATCGAGATTGAGTGAATCGGTTTTGATACGATTTAAAACCAGAACGGGTATCCGTGGCTTCGATTCAAGTAAAGCGACGACCTTATCTTTTTGCAGTGGGCCAATAATGAATTCAGATTGGCTGGACTGTCCGGTTGCTATCAGCTCATCGCGAGACATCTTTTCTGTATCAATGACATGAAGCGCAACCCCGAGTTCGGATTGTCGTTTTTGGTATTCAAATAATATTCCGTCGCGGATGGCGCGCCCGGCGTTTCCAAGATCACCTGATAAAGGCAGTAAAACGGTCACGTCAAAATCTTTAGGTGGTTCAACAGCTGTTAGGAAGTCGTAATCTTGTAAGTTGGCTTTGAGGAGTGGGTGCGTCCGGTACTTTCTCAGCCACTGAAGTATCCCGTCGTCATTAGGCATCTTTTTCAGGAGCAGAGCGTGAGCCATACCAGCCAACAGATCAGTACCAACACTTAAATCTTGAAGTAAGCGCTCTGGAAGTTCTTCAAGTTCTCCCAGGATGCGACGCGACGCGGCGTTAAGTGCATTGTCATCGAGATATCGCAGTCTTTCTGCGTCGAATCGAAGTGCTGCGATCGACATATTGAGCTGTCGATAGGCTTTGCCCTTGATGCGCAAAACATCTGCTCTCTGTTCTTTTGAAAGAGATTTCGGATCAATCGTATTGATCGTAAGGATGGCAAGCTCCGGCTCATTCTGGGACAGCTTTTCAGACGCTGCTTCAATCGGATTGAGGGGTTGGACCAATTCAACGGGAGGCTCAACAATAACTGGTGTTGCCGATACGGGTTCGGTTGCATCAATGGATGCAATTGGTTCGACCGTAGTCGGCATGACGGGCGTTTCATCTATCGGCTGGATTGAAGGCATTACGTTAAGTGGTATGACTTCAGATCGCTCAGGCAACACGGGCTCAGGCTGCATGCTTGGCACTGTCTCGGGTTGCGGTATCTGCCGTGTAATCGGTGATAACTCTGTTCTGGCGATCTCGCGAGACCGTCGATTCCAGTCGATCTGTTTCGGTAAGACCGGTTCTTGGTAGGCCTCTGTAGGCTCCCCGGTTTGCGGAGTATAGCTTTGTGATATTTCCGGTCTTGGGATTTCCGTGACAGGCGGTCGTACTTGTTGTTGACATCCTGCTATGAACGCCATGCCGACTAAAGCGCTTGTTCTAATAATGGTTTTTCGTGCAGGCTTTACGCGTAACAACAATTTGGTACCTACAGTGTCACTAGATCAACAAGACAACACTTTACCATCAGCGCTTTACATTGTCGCAATGCCGATTGGCCAATGGAGCGATCTCTCGTCTCGGGCGATCGATATATTGGGTGGCGTTGATGTGATTTTAGCTGAAGATACTCGCGTCAGCGGTCAGATTTTAAAGTCCGTTGGTGTATCTACGCGTATGGTGTCATTGAACGCACATTCTGAAGCTGGAAAAGCCGATAGAGTGATTGAGTCGCTCGAATCAGGGCAGTCGCTCGCTCTGATTTCCGATGCCGGAACGCCTGGGATTAGTGATCCAGGACGATTACTTGTCGATCGAGTCGTTGAGAAGGGTTTGCCGGTGGTTCCTATTCCAGGCCCTTCTGCGTTAACGGCGGCATTATCGGTTAGTGGTTTCCCGGCAGCACCTTCCCATTTCTTTGGTTTTCTCTCGACGAAATCAAACGCGCGCGATCAAGAGCTTGAGCGAGCTCTTTCTCATGATGGAACGCTTATTTTTTATGAGGCTCCGCATCGCATTGTGGACTTTGCCGAAAGATTGGACCAAAAAGCTCGCGGGAGAAAAGTGATGTTTGCTCGTGAACTGACGAAAACGCATGAGCAGCTGATTCGTGTCGTTGCAGGACAGTGTGCGGACTGGTTTTCCGCAAATCCTGATCGAATTCGGGGAGAATTTGTCGTGTTGGTGGGGCCTGCAAGCACTGAGCGAGCGCAATCGAGCATCGATGCAGATCAGATACTTCGTGTTCTTGCTCGCGAATTACCACCATCAAAAGCGGCTTCGTTGGCTTCCGAGCTCACAGGGATCCCCAAACGAATGTTATATCGCCAATTGACTGATGAGTCTGAAGAATAGACACTGCGCGCGAGTTAGCCAGACAATCGCTGCTGTTTTACAGGAGAGGAAAGTCCGGGCTCCTCGAGGCAAGGTGCCAGGTAATCCCTGGGGGGCGTGAGCCTACGGAAAGTGCAGCAGAGAGCAGACCGCCGACATCGTCGGTAAGGGTGAAAGGGTGCGGTAAGAGCGCACCGCATCAGTGGTAACACGTGATGGCAAGGTAAACCCCACCTGGAGCAAGACCAAATAGGAATCCGTTCGGCGTGCCTCGCGTTGGATTCGGGTAGGTCGCTTGAGCATAACGGTGACGTTATGCCTAGATGAATGATTGTCCACGACAGAACCCGGCTTATCGGCTAACTCAAATTTTCTCCACTTTAACCCACTTCCAAGATCATGCTGGTGTGACGCGTTTTTTTGCGCGCCGATCAAATTAATTTCTTCATATTTTTTAATAATTTAAAGCCTGGTTTGAATGCTTGGATTCAGAGTCTGTGCGTAATGGCATCACTATGATTTGACTGTCCTTCGGTGGGTAAATAGAGTTCTCATGTGGGAAAAAGTGGTGAGTTGTGGGTAAAGACGTTGTTCTGACCCAGAATTACCCTAGGAGAAGACAGTGTTTCGCGGGATTAACCCGATCAACTTGGATGTAAAAGGGCGCGTGGCGTTACCGGCAAAATACCGGGATCGCGTGACCGACCGCTGTGATGGCCATATGGTCCTCACTGTGCATCCGTTCGACCGCTGTCTTCTGCTTTATCCACTGGCTGACTGGGAAGTGATTGAATCCCAAGTCAATGCGCTCCCAAATTCAACGAGCCGTCAGGCTCGGCGCCTTCAGCACCTCATGGTTGGTTATGCGACCGAACTTGATCTTGATGCGGCAAATCGTCTTCTCCTCCCTGCGATGCACCGAGATCACGCTGAACTTGATAAACGATTGATCTTGGTTGGACAGGGTCAGAAGTTCGAGATCTGGAGCGAGGCGCGCTGGACTTCGATGACAGAGGCATATCTCAACGAATCAGTTGATGAAGATGGTTCTGTCGAATTGATCAATTTGTCGCTGTAAGGGAGGGTGCAATGAGTCACATACCAGTGCTACTTCACGAAGCGCTGACTGCCCTCTGTATCCGTGGCGATGGCACCTATCTTGATTGTACATTTGGGCGTGGCGGTCACTCGCGCGCCATTTTGGCTGAGCTTGGTGAGAACGGCCGTTTGATTGGCCTTGATCGGGACCCGTCAGCTGTTGCTGTCGGCAAGGATCTGGCAGAAATAGATTCCCGGTTTGATATTGTGCATATCGCTTTTTCAGAACTTGAATCAGCGCTAGATGGCTTGTCTATCCCCAAAGTGAATGGCGTTCTAATGGACTTGGGGGTGTCATCCCCCCAACTTGATGAGGCTAAGCGCGGGTTTAGTTTTCAAGCGGATGGACCCCTTGATATGCGGATGGACCCGACTTCAGGCGAGTCGGCTGCGGATTGGATTGCGCGTGCTGATGCCGATGAGATTGCGCATGTACTCTGGGTGTTTGGTGAAGAACGATTTTCGCGCAGAATTGCGCGCGCAATTGTTGAGGCGCGCGATATCGAGCCAATCGTTACCACGGCTCAGCTGAGCAAGATCGTCAGTGATGCGCAGCCTAAGAAAGATCAGAATAAGCATCCTGCCACGCGTGCTTTCCAAGCGATCCGGTTGTACATCAATGGTGAGCTCTCTGAAGTAGAGAAGGGTCTAGAGGCTGCGGTGAATCGACTTGAGATCGGTGGGCGACTGGCTGTGATTTCTTTTCATTCATTGGAAGATCGTCTCGTAAAGCGTGCGCTTCGAGATGCATCGCGTCCACCGCAGGGTGATCCTCGCATGCCTCTTCCTGACACCGTAGCCAAGCCGAAATTGAAGCTTGTTGGGAAGGCGATAAAGGCCGGGCCTGATGAGTTGCGTGTGAATCCGCGCGCCCGAAGTGCAGTGCTCCGTATTGCTGAGCGGACGGAGGCGGCCTGATGCAGTGGTTTCATCGCTCGGACATCTGGTTATCGATCTTGCTGGTGATCGGTGTGGTTGTTACTTCGATCTATATCGTGGAGACGGCCTATCAAACCCGTCAGCTGTATTCGTCGTTACAGGAGCTTCGTGCCGAGCGTGACCGGCTCACAATTGAATGGGGTCGGCTAATGCTTGAGCGGGGTGCCGTATCTGCTGATATGCGAATCGACGCAATGGCTCGTTACAGCTTGTCTCTTGGCTCGCCCGAAACTGGTGATGTGATGTTGATGGAGCGTCCGCAATGAGTGTCTCAAAACGTCAAGCATCAAGTCGCTGGAGATTGTGGTTCGTTGGATCAGTCTTAGGTCTCTTGGTGATGACGGTTTGTGGACGCTTGGTCTGGCTGCATGTCTTTGAGACACAGCATCTGAAAGATATTGGCGACGAAATCACGATTCGTTATCAAAAAATCCCAGCCTATCGCGGAATGATCACCGATCGATTTGCGCAACCTTTAGCCATTTCAACTCCTGTTGCTGCGATTGCAGTGAGACCCAAGAAACTCGCCGACTCCGCTTGGCCTGAAAAACTTGCGCCTTTGATGGATGCAGATGCTGACAAGTTGCGGGATCGTGTTGCGCGAAGCCCATCTCCATTTTTGTACTTATCGCGTTATGTCACACCAGAGCGCGCGAACCAGATTGAAGCGCTGGAGCTTGAGGGCGTTGAAGTCGTGCGTCAGTTCCGCCGTTTTTATCCGGCTGGAGAAGTTGCGGCGCATCTTGTTGGTTTTACCAATATCGAAGACAAGGGCCAGGAGGGACTTGAGCTCTCATACAACGATTGGTTATCCGGACACGATGGGCTACGTCATGTGTTGAGAAACAGGCGAGCGAACGTTGTTCGGTACGTGAGTGCAGGACAAGAAGTAGAGCAGGGCCGTGACCTTCGGTTGTCCATCGATTTGCGCCTGCAATATCTGACGTATCGCGCACTGAAAGAAGCGGTGGCGCGAGCGCGAGCCGCCGGCGGTAGCGCGGTTCTTGTCGACGCTTGGACAGGAGAGGTGCTGGCGTTAGCGGCGCAGCCCGCTTTTAATCCAAACGATATGGCAACTCGCACGCCGGAACGCGTTCGGAATCGTCCGGTCACTGATCTGATGGAGCCCGGTTCCCCAATTAAGCCATTTACGGTTGCAACCGCGCTCGATCTTGGTTTGGTTGAACCGGATACGTTAATTGAAACATCTCCGGGTCGCATGCGAGTACAAGGGCATGTGATCAGTGACGTAAGCAATTACGGCGAGATTGATGTCAATACAGTGATTGCGAAGTCATCGAATGTTGGTACCACCAAAATAGCAATGATGATGGAGCCTTCGGCCTTAAGGGATCGTCTCGCGCTTCTCGGGCTCGGCCAACCGACTGCAACGGGATTTCCTGGTGAAGAAGAAGGCTTTTTGCCGAGCTACGCGACGTGGCGAGACCTTGACCGCGCAGCACTGTCATACGGATATAACTTAAACATCACAACGATTCAGTTGGCGCAAGCTTATAGCGTTTTTGCAAATGGCGGTGTTCTTCAACCCCTAACATTATTAGCTGAGGGTGTAACACCAAGGCCTGTTCGTATCTTTAAAAAGGATACGGTGCAGAAGGTGCTCCCAATGCTTCAGGCAGTCACCGAAGAGGGTGGCACAGCCCGTCGCGCTCAGATCCCGATGTATCACGTTGGGGGTAAAACCGGAACCACGATGAAATACGCTGATGGTTCGTATGCGAGCCGACAATATATTTCTAGTTTTGTGGGTCTCGCGCCAATCGCAAATCCGCGATTTGTAATGGCGATCTCAGTGGATGATCCGAGGTCTCAACAATACTACGGCGGTCAAGTCGCGGCACCCGTCTTTGCGGATGTGATGGATGACGTCATGCGCATCTATGATATTCCACCCGATAAGCTCGATCAGTCGATGCTTGCAGGGAGGGCTAATTGATGCGCTTGGACCAGCTCTTGGCAGAAATTGGTCTCCACTTCGACCGGGCCTCGGGCGTTGATGTGTTGGATTTGACACTCGACTCGCGGAAAGTCACCCCTGGAACACTTTTTGTAGCCATCAAGGGGTCAACTGGTCATGGAATGGATTACGTTGATGCGGCCATTACATCGGGTGCGTCAGCGATTATTTATGACGATTGGGATGAAGAGCCTCCGAAGACGGTACCAGCGCTACGCGTTCCTGGGTTAAGACGTGAACTGGGTCGCATTGCTCACGCATTTTATGGAAATCCGTGTTCTGGAATGCATATCGTTGGGGTCACAGGTACCAATGGCAAAACCACGACGGTTCATTTGATCGCTCAGATCGCTGAGCGCTTGGGTTTCAGAGCTGCACGAATCGGAACCCTTGGTGTTTCGGTTGGTGCGGACAAGCTGATCGAGTCTGATCGCACAACCCCGGATGCAATAACCTTGGCATCGATGTTTGCTGAACTTAAGGGGCGCGGTGTCAATTTTGTTGCAATGGAAGTTTCATCTCACGCACTCGATCAATACCGTGTCGATGGAATTCCTTTTAGTGCCGGGGTCATCACGAACCTAACTCGCGATCACTTAGATTATCACGAGACCATGGAAGCGTACGGTGCCGCTAAAGCACGTTTGTTCCATGACTTTGATCTAAAAGTAGCGGTCTTCAATGCAGATGACGCCTTTTGCCGGAAGCTCTCAGAAACTGTGCCTTCTGAAACTGTCGTGACCTACGGTTGTGGTGCAGAGCATGTCGACATCCAAGCGATTCAGCCATCAGCCAATGGATCAACTATTCGTATTGCACTGAACGGTCAGGTGCATGAAGTGAACACCAGATTATTGGGAGCATTCAATGCATCGAACGTGATGGCAGCTTTGGCAGCTATTTCAGCATTACTGCCCAAGCAGATCGATCAGGCGCTTATTGCAATTCCAGAATTAGAGGCAGCTCCTGGGCGGATGGAGTGGTTCAGAACGCCTGACTTCGCAACAATTGTTGTTGATTATGCGCACACCCCTGATGCACTCGAAAACGCGATTAAAACATGTCGAGCGCATTGTGATGGGGAAGTCTGGTCGGTCTTTGGTTGTGGCGGTGATCGTGACGTCGGTAAGCGTCCACTGATGGGTGCCGTCGCATCGGAATTCTCTGATCATGTAGTGCTGACATCCGACAACCCTCGATCCGAATCGCCTCAAAATATTCTAAATGATATTCGGTCAGGTATGACAAAGGCTCCAATTTTGGAGGAACTTGATCGCGCTGAGGCTATTCGATTTGTAGTCAAAAATGCGGCTGCTAATGACTGGGTCTTACTTGCTGGCAAAGGCCATGAAAATACTCAGATCATCGGTCAAAAATCCGTTATTTATTCTGATCGAGCGGAAGTGGCTCAGTTATTCGGCTTAATGGGCTCGGAGGTGCAGCATGCTTCCTAGCTCACTGAATGAGATGGCTTCAGTTGTGAACGGGATCGCATCAGGTAACCCGGTGATCCAAGGATTGGCTATCGATAGTCGAAAGGCGGTTAAAGGAGATTTATTTGTTGCTTTGACAGCTGACCGTGATGGCCATGATTACATCGCCAATGCAGCAGAAAGCGGCGCATCTGCCGCGCTTGTCATGAAGCCGACCACAATTCTGCCGTCTATTTGCGTTACAGACACCTTCCAAGCGATGACTGAGCTCGCGCGTGCGATGCGTGATTCGTATGCAGGACAGGTGTTTGCTCTGACAGGAAGCCAGGGTAAGACAAGTACTCGCGGGTTTTTAGCCTCAATACTGATGCAAATGGCACGTCGATCTGGCGCAGACTCCATCTTAGTGACTCAAGGAAATCTGAATAACCACTTGGGTGTACCTCTGACAATGGCTCGTCTCCGGCCACATCATCCCTATGCATTATTTGAATTAGGGGCGTCTGCGGTCGGTGAAATTGATCACTTGGCATCGATTGTTCGACCGCAAATTTCAGCGCTTCTCAATGCCCGTACAGCGCATCTTGAAGGCTTTGGCTCCATAGCAGGAGTTGTTCAGGGGAAAGGTGAAATCATTGATCAGACTGCAATCGATGGAGTGGTCATTCTGAATCGTGACGAACCGGCATTCGAAGAATGGGTGAGTCGGGCGAGTTCGCGACGCGTCATTAGTGTTGGTCGAAGCGCCGCTGATCTTACTTGGTTTCAAATGTCTGAGCAAAAACTGCAAATGCGCTATGACGGTCGAGAACTCAATGCGTCATTGCCGACACTTGGGCAGCATTTCATGGAAAACGCCGCGCTTGCTTCAGCGATGGCGATCGCTGCCGGAGCCACCGATCAAGAGATTATCAATGGACTCGAGGCCGCATCGATCGAGCCAGGTCGAATGACTCCTATTCAGCTGTCGAATGCTCTGTTAATCGACGACACCTACAACGCGAGCCCGCAAGCAGTTCGCGCCGCGATTGATTGGTTGGCAACACGCCAAGGCAAACGAGTGCTCGCGATGGGCGGTTTAAGCGAGCTGGGTGAGGCAGCGGAAAGCGAAATGCATGCTCTTGGGGCTTATGCAAAATCAAAAGGTATTGATCGATTAATTACGACGGGTACTGCAGAGCCGATCGCTCGGGGATATGGCGCCCAAGCGATGTATTTTTCGACCCACGATGAGGTGAGCAACTTCCTAATTGAAAGCGCTCATGAAGCTGATGTGATCTTAGTGAAAGGATCGCGGTCGGCACAAATGGATCGTGTGATTAACACGCTCAAACTGCAACAAGGAGGGCAGTAGCTGTGTTGCTTTGGTTAGCTAATTATCTCAGCACATTCGAACCGGGCTTTGCTGTTTTTCAGTATCTGACGCTTCGCTCAATTCTGGGTGTTTTGACTGCGTTGATCACTGCGTTGTTTGTGGGTCCTTGGGTAATTCGATCGTTAGAAACACGTCAGATTGGTCAGTCAGTTCGGCGCGATGGACCGGAATCGCATTTCTCAAAGCAGGGCACGCCAACGATGGGCGGTGTATTGATTTTAGTTTGTATTACGGCATCAACACTTCTGTGGGGTGATCTGGCCAATGTGTACGTATGGATTGCGCTGTTGGTGATGTTGGGCTTTGGCGTGATCGGCTGGATTGATGATTGGAAAAAAGTCGTCCTGAAGAATTCGAAAGGCTTATCTGCAAAATCGAAGTATCTAGGCCAATCAATTGTTGGTTTGGTTGCAGCGGTGGTTCTCTATCAGATTGCGAAAACGCCAGCTGAGACAACCCTTTTGGTTCCGTTTTTCAAAGACCTCCTGATTCCACTCGGCTTTGGCTATATCGTCCTGACATATTTCGTCATTGTTGGGACATCGAACGCGGTCAACTTGACTGACGGCCTTGATGGCTTAGCAATTCTTCCAACGGTGTTAGTCGCCGGTGCATTGGGTGTTTTTGCATACCTCACTGGTAACGCGATTTTCTCGCAGTATCTTTTCATTCCCTTCATTCCAGGGACTGGTGAACTGGTTGTTTTCTTGGGTGCCATGGTTGGGGCCGGACTCGGATTTCTGTGGTTCAACACCTACCCAGCGCAAGTTTTTATGGGTGATGTAGGAGCCCTCTCTCTCGGTGCCGCGCTCGGTGTCGTCGCCGTGATGGTTCGCCAGGAGTTAGTGCTTTTCATCATGGGCGGGATTTTCGTTCTAGAAACCGTATCCGTCATGCTCCAAGTCGCGAGCTTCCGCTTAACAGGTAAGCGTCTCTTCCGAATGGCACCAATTCATCATCATTTCGAACTGAAAGGGTGGCCTGAGCCGCGGGTGATTGTTCGTTTTTGGATTATCTCTGTGATGTTGGTTTTGGTGGGTCTTGCGACCTTGAAGTTGAGGTAATCGATGACGTTGATCGCTAGCAGCAAACGCCTCATTCTAGGCGCCGGACCAACCGGACAAGCTGTTGCGCGCCATTTCCAGCAACTGGGAATCCAATTTGAAGTCGCTGATACGCGACAGTCAGATGATCTAAAAACTGGATTTGAACGAGAGTTCCCGGGTGTTGAAACCTACTTCGGACCACTAAAAACCGATTACCTGGATCGATTTGAAGAGATCATTGTCAGTCCAGGGATTGCTCCGACAACTGAGGGTTTGAACAAGACAACGTCTCACTTGATTAGTGATATCCAGGTGTTTAGGCGCGCATGGCCAGAGAATCAGCCTTTAATCGCAATCACTGGCTCCAATGCAAAATCGACAGTGACTTCCTTGGTCGCTGAAATCTTAAAAGCTGATGGTCGAAACGTTCTGGTAGGCGGAAATTTAGGTCCGCAGGCACTGGATCTGTTGGAATATCAGACTGGTCAATCAATCGCAGTTCTCGAGCTTTCTAGCTTTCAGCTTGAACGCACTCGTGGCCTCAAAGCAACCGTCGCCACCTGCCTAAACATGTCTCCAGATCATTTGGACTGGCACGGATCAATGATCGCTTACCACCAAGCGAAGCACCGGATTTTTGAGGGTGTGGGTGCGATCGTGGTCAATGCAGAAGATCCTCTGTCACAACCATTGGTGCCGGACCAGACACCGACGATTAAATTTGCTCTCCAGCACCCGGATTTCCATCGCTTCGGACTCATGGTGGTCGATGGTGAAGATTGGATCGCTTTAGGTGCTGAGCCATGGATGCCGGTATCAGAATTACCGATGCCTGGCCGTCATATGGTTCAAAACGCGATGGCGGCTTTTGGTATTTGTCATTTGGTCGGTGTGGACAAGGAAGTCGCTGTCAAAGCTGTGCGGATGTTTACCGGCTTACCTCACCGGATGGTTGAGTTGAGTCCTATCCGAGGTGTTCGATTCATCAATGATTCGAAGGGCACCAATGTTGGCGCGTCCGAAACTGCAGTCGCGAGTGTTGAGGCGCAGGGCGATCTGTATCTCCTCGTTGGAGGGGAAAGTAAAGATGCAGATTTGAGTCAATGGGCGAAGACCGTAACGACCCATTGCAAACACGTATTTGCCTTTGGCCGGGATCGAGGTCGCTTTGTTGATGTATTAGGTGAGCAGGTCACCGCATTTCAAACCTTGGATCAAGCGTTTGAGCATGCTGTTCAACATGCAAACGCGGGTGATGTCGTATTGCTGAGCCCCGCATGTGCGAGTTTCGATCAATTCAACAACTACCAAGAACGCGGTGCTCACTTTGAAGCACTCGTGGAGGCGTATCGTGAAAATTGAGATTCGCCGGTCAGACTTTATGCCTTTGGGCTTGCCTGATATCCATTTCGTTCTGGCGGCTTGCACACTTGCTTGTCTCGGATTTTTGTTGGTCGCATCAAGCTCAATCGAAGTGGCTTCAGACCGTTTTGGCCAACCTTTCAGCTTTGCGATGAAGCATGCGCTGTTTCTTGTGATTGCAGCGATAGGTGGGGTGGTTGCATACCTCATACCTACGCGCTGGTGGTACAACTACGCGACTCATTTTCTGCTGTTCTCGATAGTACTTCTTGCAATTATCTTGATTCCCGGGATCGGCTTGACCGTGAAGGGGGCGACTCGCTGGCTTAGTCTTGGTTTCTTCAACTTGCAACCATCTGAGATCGCAAAATTTACAATGATGCTGTTTTTGGCGTCCTACCTTGTTCGACGTCTTGAAGAGGTTCGCCAAAAATTTAGTGGGTTCGTCAAACCAATGGCTGTGGTGGGCCTCATCGCAGTATTGCTATTGATGGAGCCGGATTATGGGACTCTCTTAGTACTCAGCTGTGCTGTGATGGGAGTACTGCTTCTAGCGGGGGCTCCTTTTACGCAATACATCGTCTTCGGTTCGGCGCTCGCGCTTGGGCTCGTCGTTTTGGCTGTGATTGAGCCATACCGATTTGAGCGGATCGAGACGATTTTCAACCCATGGGCTGATCGTTATGGTGCGGGCTATCAGATTACTCAAGCGCTACTCGCATTCGGCCGCGGCGGGATTTTCGGAATGGGCCTTGGTAACTCAGTCCAAAAGCTTTTCTATCTGCCTGAAGCGCACACCGACTTTGTATTCGCAATTTTGGCAGAAGAGCTTGGGTTGATCGGTGCGCTCGGTACGGTTGCCGTGATGACCTATATGGTGTGGCGCGGTCTATTGATTGGTCGTCGCGCTGAATTAGGTGGTCGTCCGTTTGCCGCTTATCTCACCTATGGATTAGTGCTTCTCATCGCGCTTCAGATTCTTATCAACTTAGCGGTCAACATTGGGTTGGCTCCGACCACTGGATTGACGCTTCCGCTTTTGAGCTATGGCGGAAGCTCACTTGTGATGACAGCAGCGAGCCTTGGCGTTATCGCCAGGATTAGCGCAGACAATCTCCCTGGAGGACGGTCATGAAGAAACCGATATGCATCATGGCTGGGGGCACTGGGGGGCATATTTTCCCGGGACTCGCGGTTGCCGAAGAACTGATCAAACGCGGTGAAACCGTCCATTGGATCGGATCAAAGCATGGCCTCGAGGGTCGCCTAGTTCCTGAGAAAGGAATCCAAATACATTACTTGGCTGTACGCGGTCTTCGCGGAAAGCATGGGCTGCAACGCTTCACCGGCCCGATCCGCCTGGGTGTTTCAGTTATTCAGGCACTTATTTTGATGCTCAGACTCAAGCCATCTGTTTGCGTGGGTTTTGGCGGCTATCCAGCAGGGCCTGGCGGGATTGCAGCAAAAATCACAAAGGTCCCAGTCGTCATTCATGAGCAGAACGCGGTGGCGGGTATGACCAATAAGTATTTGGCCAAGTTTGCATCCAAGGTGCTCACCGCGTTTCCGGATGTGATCGAGGGCGCTGAATGCGTAGGTAACCCAATTCGTCCGGAAATCGATTCAGTGGGTCGTCAACGTATCGCAGATGGTCATCAGCCAAGTGATACGACGCGAGTCCTGGTGATTGGTGGTTCTCAAGGTGCAAAGTCACTGAACGAACAATTGCCTGAGAAATTAAAAGCTGTGGCAAGTCAGTTTGGAATTGAAGTCACGCACCAAACTGGTGTCTCCGGTAAGGATCAGGTTGATGATCAGTATCAAGCGCTTGATCTTGATGCCACGGTCGTTGCTTTTATTAGTCGAATGGACGAGGCGTACCGGGAAGCAGATGTTGTCGTTTGCCGTGCAGGTGCACTCACAGTATCTGAATTAGCGAGTGCAGCAATGCCATCGGTCCTCATCCCATTTCCTTACGCGGTTGATGATCATCAAACGAAAAATGGCCAGCAATTACAAAGCGCGGGTGCGGCTGTCGTTGTTCAAGAAAAAGATCTCGATATCTTCGTTGCAAAACTCTCAGACATTCTTCGTGCTCCAGAAAACCTGACTCAGATGGCCCGTGCTGCGCGCTCAGTCGCAAAACCGGAAGCAACGCAAACGGTTGCTGATCGTGTGATGGAGGTTGCTCGTGGTTAATCGGATGGGCCAAATCCAGCACATGCACTTCGTGGGAATCGGCGGGGTGGGCATGAGTGGAATTGCGGAAGTCCTTCTGAATCAGGGGTATTTGATATCGGGATCAGACCTTCGTGAGGGCCCGGCGACTGAGCGACTCGCTCGTTTGGGAGCAACGATTCATATTGGCCATCGTGAATCAAATATCGAAGGCGCTGAAGTTGTGGTGGTATCGAGTGCGATTGATCGCACAAACCCTGAAGTTGCGACCGCTTTGAATGCGAGAATCCCGGTCATTCCGCGAGCGCAAATGTTGGCTGAATTAATGCGATTTAAGCATGGAATTGCAATTTCTGGGACGCATGGCAAAACCACCACTACATCGCTCGCGGCCTCGGTGTTGGCCGAAGGTGGACTTGATCCAACCTATATCATCGGCGGAAAGCTCAACCAGGCAGATACGAATGCAAGCTTAGGCGCCAGTCAATATATGGTCGCAGAAGCCGACGAAAGCGATGCATCTTTCCTCGTCTTGAAGCCAATGATTGCGATAGTGACGAATATCGATGCGGATCACATGTCGACGTACGGCGGTGACTTCGAGCGACTGAAACAAACTTTCGTTCAATTCTTGCAGAACCTTCCGTTTTACGGTCTGGTGATTGCGAATGCCGATGATCCAGTTGTAACCGAGCTTCTACCGACTGTGGGCCGGACATTCCTCACATTCGGTATCGACTCCGAGGCTGACTATCGGGCTGTGAATATTACAACCGATGGTTTGAGAACCCATTTCGAGGTTGTGCGTCCTGATGAAAACAACTTGAGAGTGACGCTCTCGATGCCTGGTCGCCACAATGTACTGAACGCTCTCGCAGTCATCGCTTTATCGGATCACTTGGGTGTTAATGATGAATCGTTAATCAAAGCACTGAGCGAATTCCAAGGCGTTGGCCGCCGTTTCCAGTTAACTGGTTTTATTGAAAAAGACGGCCAGCAAATTCCTGTGATCGATGATTACGGACATCATCCGAAGGAGCTTGAAGTCACTTTTGATGCGGTTCGAGGCGCTTACCCGGGTCGCCGATTAGTCAGTGTGTTTCAACCACATCGTTATTCCCGAACACAAGATCTCTTTGATGATTTTGTATCCATACTGAATCGTGCCGATGAGCTTGTCTTAATGCCCGTCTATCCAGCGGGTGAGGCGCCAATTGTTGGTGCTGAATCCAAAGACCTTGCACAAAGTATCCGTCGCCTTGGTCACTGCCGTCCTTATGTTGAAGGCGAATTTGACGAGGTTATAGAGCGCGTGAGTGCATTGGCCCAGCCGAATGACGTGGTTTTAATTCAGGGTGCGGGTTCAATTGGACGACTGCCATCTCAAATAGTGGCGACCCTCGGAGGTGACCAATGAATTGGGCGAATGAGCGAGTCGCACTTGTCTACGGTGGAGTTGGATCTGAGGCCAACGTCTCACGTGACGGCAGAGAAACCGTGGCGGCAGCGATGCGAGATCTCGGCATCACACCGATAGAAATTGATATCAAAGATGGATTGGTTGAACCGTTGATCACAGCGAATCCAACCCGCGTCTTTAACCTCGTTCATGGCCGCCCGGGTGAAGACGGAGTACTTCAAGGATTGCTGTGTGCGCTCGGAATTCCATTCACCGGCTCTGGTGTCGGTGCTTCAGCTTTGGCATTGGATAAGCCTCGGACTAAACAAGTGTGGGAGTCACTCGGACTACCAACAGCACCAATGGTCGTTGTGAATGATCTTGAGCAAGCAGATATCTGCGTCAAACGATTGGGCCCAGAGCTTTTTGTCAAACCGGCTCATGAAGGTTCCTCAGTTGGTGCGCATGTGGTTCATGGTGCAGATCAATTGAACGCAGCATTAATCGATGCGCTCAAACACGATACTCGAGTCTTGGTCGAGCCCTTGCTACCGGGACCTGAATTTACTGTTGGTGTTGTTCGTGGTCTGGCACTGCCCGTGATTGGGATCCGTCCAAGCTCTGAATTCTACGATTACGAGGCGAAGTATCAGGCTGATGATACTGAGTATCAGATTCCATCTGGGCTAAGTCCTGAGCTTGAGGCAGAAGCGCAGCAGTTGGCTCTTGAAGCTTTTGATGCCCTCGGTTGTCGCACGTGGGGGCGAATCGATTTCATGATGGATGAAACAGGCCATTTACTTCTTGTTGAGTGCAATACAGTCCCAGGCATGGGTAGTCACTCCCTCGTGCCAAAAGCAGCACGTGCTTCAGGCATGGATATGCCGATGTTGATTGAACAGATCCTTCTGGATGCGGAGGTTTCGCCATGACAATGCAGCAAATTGCGAATCGTACGTTAACCCACTGGAAAGTGCTGATGCTGTTGATCGGCCTTGGAGTCACCGGCTCAATCGCAGCGAGTGGCCTAAGTCACCTGCTACAAGATGTGCAAATTCGCCAAGTCCAGCTTCAAGGCGACTTGCGATACTTGGATGCCGATAGTCTGACACGCGATTTGAGCATTCGCTTCAATGGGAATTATTTGGACACGACCTTAGGCCAGGTGATTTCAGAAGTTGAGTCACATCCATGGATCGCAGGTGCATCCGCACGTCGGGTGTGGCCCGACACTCTATTAATCGAAATTACCGAACAGCGTCCGGTCGCGATATATAACGACACGCAGTACTTGGGTTTATCGGGTGATCTGTTTGAGCCACCAAAACCTGTGAATGAACCGTTACCAAGACTCTATGGCGCGTTATCTGAAACGATGCAGGTCTACAGCCATTACGGAGTGTTTTCTGATCGATTGTCTGATTTTTCAAAAGTCATCTCCGTTTCTCGCGGCCATGACATGGGTTGGCAGATTACGCTCGCCAATGGCATCGGCGTGCAGCTTGGGCGCGATGATATTTTGGGACGTCTCTCGCGTGCACGCGATGTATTGAATCGTCTTGATGACGAGAAACTCGCGAAACTCCAGGAGATCGATGCGCGTTATGACAATGGCGTTGCATTAGCTTGGAGGGTTTCCGAGTGAATCATATGTTGGTCATCGACATCGGCTCGAGCCAGATTACAGCAGCTGTTGCTGAGATTACCGACGCACGCCGAATCGTTGTCCGTGGACTTGGGCGTGCTCGATCTGGCGGCTTAAAGCAGGGCGTCGTCATTCAGATCGATTCAGTCGTCGATGCTCTCGTGCGTGCGGTTGCCGAAGCCAATCAAATGGCTGGTACTAAATTGTCCGATCCTTTGGTCTCTATCGGTGGGTCCCATCTGCTTGGTCAAGATATATCAGGCACGGTGATGTTGAACCATCGCGAGGTCACAGACGTTTTATTGACGCAAGCAATGGAGCAGGTTCAGGCGCAGGCTCAGGTTCCTGAACGTGAGATTTTGAGTGTTATTCCCCGATCATTCACGTTGGACAGTCAAACCGGAATCCGCTCGCCGCAGGGGATGACTGGAAATCGATTGGATGCCCACGTCCACGTGATTACCGGTGCGACGCATGTGGTCAATAACTTGAAGAAATGCCTACGACTCGCTGGTCTTGAAGCCGCTGTCCTGGTCCCGTCTGCTCTCGCGGTCAGCCAGTTGGTTTTACCTGACGAGCGAGAACTTGGCGTCTGTGTGGCAGATATTGGCGTTGGAACAACAGATGTCATGGTGATCTCTGAAGGTGCACCAGCCTGGATGCAAGTGATGCCAATGGGCGGCGAGTTACTCACTCACGATCTGGCTGTCGCGCTGAAAACGCCCCTTGGTGATGCCGAGCATTTGAAAGTTCAGTATGGCTACGCGCATACGAGCTTCGCGCCACCAAAAGACACCGTTCAAGTCAAAAAGCTCGCCGACCGGCCTGCTGAGAATATTAGCTTGCAACAACTGACGGCTTTTATTCAGCCCCGTGTTGAGGAAATCGCAGAAATCTTAGGTGAACGCCTTCGGCAATCAGGCCGTTTTGAAGAGGCATCCACAGGAATTGTTTTATGCGGTGGAACGGCAGCGCTGCCTGGCATCGCGCAAGTTTTCGAGAGTATGTTGCAGTGCCCATGTCGGGTACTTAAACAAGCCCATCAAGAAGGACTCGATGGGTTACTACAAGATCCAGCCAATGCGGTTCTCGCAGGGCTTCTGGCGTATGGACGCGACCAAGAAGTCAGGCCGAAACCACGTTGGCTTGGTGCGCAGGGAAGCATGTTCAATCGGGTTCGACGGTGGATCCAGGGAAATTTTTAATTGAGAGGGTAATCAAATGTTCGAGATCGTAGATCAAATCGAATCAAACGCGGTCATTAAGGTGATCGGCGTAGGTGGTGGTGGCGGTAATGCCGTTAATCACATGTTGAAACACGCGGTTGAGGGTGTTGAGTTCATCGTTGCGAATACCGATGCGCAAGCAATGAAAGCAATCCCAGCTGACCGGACACTTCAGCTTGGTGGCGATATCACAAAAGGCTTGGGTGCGGGCGCAAATCCTGATGTAGGACGCAACGCGGCACTCGAAGATCGTGCTGCGATTGCTGAAGTACTCGCTGATACAGACATGGTTTTTATTACTGCTGGCATGGGTGGCGGTACAGGAACAGGCGCTGCGCCAGTGGTTGCTGAAATAGCTCGCGAAATGGGGATCTTGACGGTGGCAATCGTCACTCGTCCGTTTGGATTTGAAGGTCGTCGTCGTACCCATGTTGCCGATCAAGGCATCGCAGCGCTTGAGAAGCACGTCGATTCGTTGATTGTTGTCCCGAACGAAAAACTACTGCCCGTGCTCGGTAAGAATGCATCATTGATGGCTGCCTTTGCTGAGGCCAATAACGTATTACACGGTGCTGTGCGCGGCATCGCTGATTTGATTATTCGCCCAGGTATGATCAACGTCGACTTCGCGGACGTCCGTACTGTGATGAGTGAGATGGGTAAAGCCATGATGGGAACCGGTACAGCAGCTGGTGAAGATCGTGCTGCGAAGGCGGCTGAAATGGCGATTCGTTCACCGTTACTAGAAGATGTTGATCTCTCTGGCGCACGCGGTATTTTGGTGAATATTACTTCGGGTCCAGATTTCACCCTGGGTGAATTCGACCAAGTCGGACATGTCGTCGAGCAAATTAGTGATGACAACGCGAACGTGGTTGTCGGAACTGTGATTGATCCTGAAATGAGCGACCAAATTTGTGTCACCGTCGTTGCGACCGGACTTGGTGGGGCACAAGCGCCTAAGACAGTCGTTGATAATGCGCACCTAGAACGAGCTCCGCGTGAAGCCTATAGCCCAACAAATACAGCAGCTCCTCAGGTTTTGAGAACACAGGCTGTGGGAAATACGGCGCTTGCGCAGGAAGTGATTGAAGAGCCAGATAATGGTCAGGAAATGGAGCGGATCTTGAACATCCCTGCATTTCTTCGTCGTCAGGCGGACTAATGGAGAAAACTCCACGCTTCCGCTCCGTTTTGCAGGATGCAACGGAGAAAAGCCTGTTAAACTAGCGGGATTACCGGAGGAGATTTGAATTGATTGCACAGCGAACGCTGAAAAATGTCGTGCGAGCCACAGGAGTGGGATTGCATTCAGGTGATACGGTTTATCTCACAATGAGGCCTGCACCTGAGAATCATGGCATTCAATTCAAACGAGTGGATTTGGATCCGCCTGCACTGATACGGGCGAATGCAGACAGTGTCTCTCAGACAACCCTCTCAACCTGTTTGTCTTCGCCCGACGGTGCGCAAGTCTCAACCGTCGAGCATTTACTATCCGCGTTATCAGGTATGGGTATCGATAACGTTCTCGTTGAGTGCAATGCCCCAGAGCTTCCCATCATGGATGGCAGTGCCTCACCGTTTGTATTTTTGATCCAGTCAGCAGGTGTACGAGAACAAACAGCACCTCGCGAATACATCCGAATCACACATATTGTTGAAGTGGAGCATGAAGGCAAAATCGCCCGGCTTGAACCATTCAATGGATTCCGAATTACGTTTTCTATCGACTTTGATCATCCAGTGGTCGACCAAGGTGAATGCAAAACTGTCGTCGATATTGATGAAGCCTCTTTTGTCCGCGAGGTCAGTCGAGCTCGTACTTTTGGATTCATGCGTGATCTTGATTATCTAAAAGCGAACAATTTGGCGCGTGGTGGCTCAATGGCTAATGCGATCGTCGTTGGTGAAGATCGGATTTTGAACGACGATGGCTTGCGTCAGAATGATGAGTTTGTGAAGCATAAAGTGCTTGATGCACTCGGCGACTTGTATCTAGCGGGTCGTCCAATTATCGGCCACTACTCGGGTAATCGAAGTGGGCACGCATTAAATAACAAATTGCTGCGTCAGTTGTTCTCTGATCCAAGCAATTATGAGGTTGTTACCTTTGATCGGGCGGAAGATTGCCCGATACCCGTGCAGCCAATTGCTGAAACTGACGTTTAAGTTCGTCATCCTCGAGCGTTTCTGAAAATTCTTGGATTGAAGCCCCAGCTTTCTGGCTCGGTGCGATGGTTTTGCGTATCGCCTTCTTATCTTCGGTATGTCGAGGTCTTACTCGGCACTGAATTCTCCGAATTCCACGAAACAAGGGATCATTACCGAGCGCCTCGATGAGGCTATACTCTTCGAAGCGCAATTTGGCTGCTAATGCCGCTTGTGGAACATATAAAGTGAGTAGTCCAGAATTGAGATCTCCAGTTGCGACCTCATGTTTAAGTTCAGTTGGCAGAAGGGATTCGATGATTTGGGCACGTTTCGCCTGAATCGATGCTTCAAGCTGAAGTGTCTCGAGGTGACTACCTGATCGATTGATCAAAGTTCTCAGGCTTTTTAGCTGTCCGGGGTCACGCAATTCGCTACAATGCCGTTTTTACTATCACAGACATCATAGGATACGCATGTTAGGGACATTTGTCCGGAAGATCTTCGGCTCCAAAAATGACCGGGAAGTCAAACGCATGCTGAAGGCGGTCGCCGCGATCAATCAGCAAGAATCCACTCTCGAATCTCTCAGCGATGAAGCGCTCGCAGCGAAGCGCGATGAATTCCGTGAGCGAATTAAAGCTGGTGAGACGCTGAATCAAGTCCTCCCAGATGCCTTTGCGGTGTGTCGAGAAGTCAGTAAGAGAACGCTTGGGTTAAGGCACTTTGATGTGCAGATGGTTGGCGGTATGACCCTCCATGAAGGTCGCATTTCAGAGATGCGGACAGGAGAAGGTAAGACTCTTGTTGCGACCTTGCCTGCCTACTTGAATGCCATCGAAGGAAAAGGTGTTCATGTAGTCACTGTGAACGAATACCTTGCCAATCGTGATGCGAATTGGATGCGTCCCCTGTATGAAGGGCTCGGGTTGACTGTCGGCGTCATTGCTTCAGGTCAAAGCCCTGAAGAGAAGCGTGCTGCGTACGCTGCCGACATCACCTACGGTACTAACAACGAATTCGGATTTGATTATCTCAGGGACAATATGGCGTTTTCGCCAGAGGGTCGCGTGCAGCGTGAGCTCTCTTTTGCGATTGTCGATGAGGTGGATTCGATCCTGATCGATGAAGCAAGAACACCACTGATTATCTCAGGCCCAGCAGATGATCATTCGGAACGATACAAAGCGATCAATGTCATTATTCCAAAACTCACCGAAGCGAAGATGTCGGAAGATGGCGAATCGTTCGAAGTTGAAGGTCACTATCTGCTTGATGAGAAGAACCGTTCTGTTGAACTGACCGAACTTGGTCATGAGTTAATTGAGGCAGAGCTTTCCGAAATGGGTCTCTTGGAAGCTGGTGATAGCCTATACAACCCAGCAAACCTTGCACTATTCCATCATGTGAATGCGGGCCTACGCGCGCATACACTCTTCCAAAGAAATGTTCATTACATCATCCAAGATGGTCAGGTTGTTATTGTTGATGAGCATACCGGCCGAACCATGCCAGGCCGTCGTTGGTCAGAGGGGCTGCATCAAGCAGTCGAGGCAAAAGAGGGTGTGGATATCCAGCCTGAAAGCCAGACGCTCGCTTCAACCACATTCCAGAATTACTTCCGTTTGTACGATCGTCTGTCAGGTATGACAGGGACCGCCGATACAGAGGCTTATGAGTTCAGACAAATCTACGGCTTGGATGTTGTTGTCATCCCAACCAACGTACCTGTGAAGCGAATCGACTATAACGATTTGGTTTACATGACGATGGAAGAAAAGTTTGAGGCGATTGTTGCTGATGTGATCGCTGAAAGAGATAAAGGTCGCCCGGTACTTGTCGGTACCGCATCGGTGGAAGCCTCTGAACTGTTGTCACAATTCCTGGATAAAGAAGGGGTTCAACATAACGTTCTGAACGCAAAACAGCACGAGCGTGAAGCAACGATCATTGCTGAAGCTGGTCGTCCGGGTGCAGTCACGATCGCCACTAATATGGCGGGTCGAGGCACAGATATCATGCTTGGTGGTAACTGGCAGGCGGAAGTTGCTGAATTAGCATCACCAACTGATGCGCAAGTTGAAGCAATCAAAGCAGATTGGCAGACCCGTCACGAAGAAGTCTTGGAGGCCGGCGGTCTGCATATCGTTGGTTCTGAACGTCATGAATCACGTCGGATTGATAACCAGTTACGCGGACGCTCTGGCCGTCAGGGTGACCCTGGATCGTCACGCTTCTTCTTATCTCTCGAAGATGATTTGATGCGTATTTTCGCATCACCAAAGATGCGCTCGATTATGCAAAGCCTTGGTATGCAACGTGGTGAGGCGATCGAACACAAAATGGTCACTAACGCGATCGAGAAAGCGCAGAAGAAGGTTGAAGGTCGTAACTTCGATATGCGTAAGCAGTTGTTGGATTATGATGATGTTGCGAACGATCAGCGGACTCAAGTGTACGCACAGCGTAATGAGCTGATGGATGCTGACGATCTTTCAGATCTTGTTATTGCTATTCGTCGAGATGTTTTTACATCGGTGATAGCTTCATACATTCCTCCGCAAAGCTTGATTGAGCAATGGGATGTTCCGGGTCTGACCGAAGAATTTGCAACACAGTTCGGTCTTCGGATGCCAATTCAAGAATGGCTGGATGAAGATGAGTCTTTGTACGAAGAAACGCTTCTCGAGAAAATTATTGATGAGGCTGTGCGTCGTCATGATGAAAAGATTGGTGTTGTTGGTGAAGACACCATGCGCCGGTTTGAGAAGCAGGTTCTTCTTCAAGTACTCGATCATCAATGGAAAGAACATTTGGCAGCGATGGATTACTTGCGCCAGGGGATTCACCTCCGTGGATATGCGCAAAAGAATCCAAAACAGGAATATAAGCGCGAAGCGTTTGAACTCTTTACCTCCATGCTTGATCAAATTAAGCGTGAATCAGTTCGCGTATTGACTGCTGTTCAGGTGCCAACCAAAGAAGAAATCGAGGCGCAGGAAGAAGCGCGTCGACAACAGGCAGTTGAGCAATTGGCACAAGCTCAGGCGACGCACGATGCTGCTTCGTCTGCAGATGAGGACTCTGCCGATGGTGCACCCGAGCGGCCGATGCCGGCAGTGAGCCACAAGGTTGGGCGAAATGAGCCTTGCCCATGTGGAAGTGGAAAGAAATATAAGCAATGTCATGGTCGCATTGGTTAATGCGCCATCACATGCTTCTGTGTGACGCGTGAGAATCAGATGAAATCGTCAGTCGGTGGATTGCCTGTCAATGGAGTTCGGTTGGGAGCAGTACGTGCCCCCGTCTACAAGAACAAAGATCGAGATGATCTTCTGCTGATGGCTTTTGACGAGGGTTCTGTCGGGGCCTGTGTCACCACCACGAACCAGTTTTGCGCCGCGCCCGTTCATGTATTACGAGCACATTTAGCGTCGACTGCATCTGTTCGTTATTGGCTACTCAACGCAGGTAATGCAAATGCTGGGACGGGTGAGCCAGGAATGGAGGCATGCCAGCAAACTGTTGCATCACTCGCGTCATTGACCGACGTGTCCGATGAGGCCATCTGGCCATTTTCAACTGGTGTTATTGGCGAGCCGTTACCGGTTCAATCTATCTGTGACGCTCTTCCTAAAGCGCTCGGTGTGTGCGACGCCTCTATTGAGGCATGGGAATGCGCCTCGCGTGCCATTATGACGACAGATACCCATCCAAAATTACGACATATCCAATGCGAGATTGATGGGCGCACGGTGACGTTAACTGGCATGGCCAAAGGGTCAGGAATGATCCACCCGAATATGGCGACGATGTTTGGTTTGATCGCTTCAGATGTTGTGATGACAGCAGAGTGTTTACAGGCACTTCTTGGGTATGCGGTAAACCACAGTTTCAATTGCGTCACTGTCGATGGAGATACATCGACAAACGATGCATGTGCGATCGTTGCGACACAGACAGCAGGCCACCCGGTCATTACTGATCCAGCGAGCCAAGAGGCACAAGTTTTTGCGAGAGCTTTATCGACTCTAGCCGATGATCTTGCAGAAATGCTGGCGCGCGACGGTGAGGGTGCAACTAAGTTTGTTCGAGTGATTTGTGCGGATGCGACCAGTGATGAGGATGCCCATGCCATTGCAAACACAGTTGCGCTATCGCCTCTGGTGAAAACAGCATTAGCCGCATCAGATCCTAACTGGGGACGAATTGTTGCAGCTGTTGGTCGCGCTCCGATTCCGCAGATTGCAATCGATCGAGTGAATGTCTGGATTAATGATGTGCAGATCGTCGAAAACGGTGGTCGTCATCCCGAGTACACAGAAGAAGCAGGTCAGGCGGCAATGAATCCGGTTGATATTGATATCCGGATTTCGATGGGTGTTGGTTCGGGCTATTGTCGAGTCATGACCTGTGATCTCACCAAAGAATATGTTCGGATCAATGCCGAATACAGGACCTGAAATCCAAGTTGCTTGCGCGCTGATCTGGCGTGATGGGCAAATCCTTCTATCTAAAAGGCACCACAGTGCGCATCAAGGTGGCCTCTGGGAATTTCCAGGTGGCAAGTTTGAGGCTGGCGAAGACCCAAAAACCTGCCTGAGCCGAGAGCTGGAAGAAGAGCTCGGCATTATCCCGCGTGATTCTTATTTTATGTTTCAAATCCCATGGGATTATGGTGACAAGTCGATTCGCCTATGGGTGTATGAAGTATTTGATTTTGACGGTGAACCGGAGGGTCTTGAGGGGCAAGAAGTGAGCTGGTTCATGCCGGATGCGATCGCTCAATTAGAGTTCCCAAAAGCAAATCATGCGATTGTTCGCGCGATCGGGCTACCTCGAATTGTTCGTATTTATGATCCATCGATTACGCTTGAGCCTGCGATTTGGGCTGTCGAGACGGAGTTTCGTTGTCTCCTGTATTTCCGTGGTTTGACCCCGGGTGTTGAGCTCGATACGGCGATTGAGGCGGCGCTGACCCGCGGTCATCAGGTGATATTAACGCTTGATCAACTGTCGTGTTTTCGTGCCGGTTGTGGGGTGCATTTGCGGAAGACGGATCGCTTATCTGAAGCACTTAGCCATCTGGAGGCGTTGGAAGCTCCTTGGCCCATCACCGCAGGCATCCGAGACGAGCAGGATATTGAAAGGCAACGAACATGGCCTTCAGATGCGCTCTTGATTTCTCCGGTTCGTGAGACGCCTACTCACCAGGGTATGCAAGCGCTTGGTTGGGATCGCTTCTCAGAACTCGCGTGTACGGTCGGTGTGCCCGCATTTGCATTAGGTGGCATCACCCAAGATGACCTCCAAAAAGTCACTGAAAATGCCGGCTTTGGTGTTGCGGGGATTCGCGGGTTTCAGTGAGTATCAATCTCTGGATCGTTGAATTCAGGAGGAACCGGTCGTCCTGGAATTCGATGGCCTTCATCGGCCCACTCACCCAAATCAATTAACCGACAACGCTCTGAGCAAAACGGGCGAGACGGATTGTCTGTGTGATAGAGCGTTTCTTTTTTACAAGTTGGGCAAGACACAATGTGGCCTTGGGTATCAGTCATGACTGAGTCTCTCGTGTAAGGTCTGAATTTGCTGGATGAGTGATTCTAAATCACCTGAGTTATCGATCACAAAATTCGCGTAACTGAGCCGTACGTCTCTCGGAAGCTGTGCATTAATGATGTGCTGAATCGTATCTTTCGACTGCGTGTCTCTTTCTGAGCCGCGCAGCAATTGGTCCTTCTCTGGTGTATCGATCACGATGACACCATCGAGGCTTTCATGTTGGTTGGTTTCGATTAAAAGTGGAGAGCATAAGATTCGATACGATGATGATGCTTCTTGATTGAGCCATTGATTCACTGCATCGCGAACGAGCGGATGGATGATCGATTCAACTGTCTTTTTCAGTCCGGGCGCTTCGTACATGTGTGATCGTAAAAGTACACGATCCAAGCTTCCATTCGAAAAGTACTCGGATCCAATTGCGGCTTCTAATGCCAAAGCGCCTGGAGTCCCCTCCGCGATCATATCCCGTGCGAGCTGATCTGTGTCGAGAGTGTCGATGCCGAGTACGGCAAATTGCTCGAGTACCGTGCTCTTACCGCTGGCAATACCGCCTGTGAGTCCGTAGACAGGTGTTCTCAAATTGATCTCCTTTGCTAAAGGATGACTTTTAGGTGCCAACAACACAAGGTAGCCAAGGCCAAATGTGGTCCAAAGCGAATCATGGAGCGTCGTTTGACTCGAGATTCAACGAGACCCGTGATTGAAGCGATCCAGATGATGGCGGCAATCTCTGTGAGTGAAAAACAGAGACCCAAAGCGGCTAGCAGGGCGATATCCCCGCCACCTAACGGTGTGATTTGCCAAAGCCGTCGGCTCAGGCCGTTGATCAGACAAAGTATTGTAGCAACACCGAGTGCAGTAATGAGATGGGTCGTCATCTCAAAAGGCGCGTTGATGGATATGTATAGCAACGCAGAAATACCAACAACGCCTGAGACCCTAAATGGCAGTAACCCCGTTCTGTAGTCGATCATTGCCCCTGTTAAGAGTGCGGCCGTAACAACGAGCGTCATCGCTTTCCATAGAAGCGGCTGATCGAATGTCAGAGGAATAATAGAAAGAACGAGCCATGTGATGACTAAGCCCACGGTCTCTCGTATTGATAAGCACTTCGGATAGGTTGGTTCGCGTACAAAGAATCGATATTCAGTGATCGCAGAATGCACGATTGAACGCGGCAATTGTGTGGCTTGCATGATGATGAGGACAGAAAGTAATGGGATCAGAAGCCATAGCATCAGAGCGCATCTCCGAGTGAGAAAATCGGTTGGTAGAGAGCGAGCATGACACCACCCGTAAGTAATCCAAGCGCAGCCATTAAGGTGGGTTCAAGGAAGCTCGTGAGGATGGTTAATCGCTGATTGAGTCGATCACCTAAGACTTGTCTGCCGATGCTCAAAAATTCCGTCAGTCGTCCTGAGCGAACGCCAATGGTCCATAACTGCCGCATCAGAGGGGCGAGTGTGGACTGATTGAGTGCGAGGTCTGATCGTTGACCCTGACGAATACGTTTTGAGGCCTCAATCAGCGACGCCTGATATGAAGGAGAGGGGATGATTTCGGCACTTGCTTTTAATGCATCAGGTAAAACCACACCCGATCCAACCAAAAGCTCGAGAGTCGATATCACGCGGTGCGAAAAGAGTTCTTGTCTGAGCGTTGAAATAATCGGTAGTTGATTCAGAACCCAATCAGCCGTTTGTTGTCCTGGATTTGATTTCAATGCAAAACGTACAAGTACGATCATGATTAGGCTGAATACAGCGGTCGTGATGCCGTGGTTTTGCAACAAATCAGACACAGCAAGAAGGAATTCAGTTGCTTTCGGGAGGTCTGAATCCATACGTGCATACAACGCTTCGAATTTGGGCACGATAGAGATAATGAGCCCAATAATAATCAGTAGGGCAAGGCAACCAATAATGAGCGGATACCGGGCAGCTTCCCAAGCCTTCGAGCGCATGGCCCGAATCGACTCTGCATTTTCGGATGCGCGTTTTAGCATCGATCCAAGCGTACCCGTCAGTTCTGCACTTTTGATTCCTTTAAGGACAGATTCCGAGATTGGTAAGCGTGATTCATGAAGTGCTGCATACAGGCTATGTCCTTTACCAAGCGCGTTTAATACTTGCCGAAAACCAATTTGGTCGCCCTCGCGCTCTGCACCATCAGCCAGTAGCTGAATTGATTCAGTCACTGTGAGACCAGATGAGATGAGTGGCGCCCATAAACACAGGATTTCTGTTTCAGTGGAGGTGGGTTTCGGGAGTTGGATCAGGGAGATATCCGAGAACACGTTGGATTTCCTTTTCTTGGGTTGCACATCGCGCGAGGTGGTGTGTGACCGATGCGTAATAATCAAATCGCGCATCCCTAATAGGGTCTCCTGGATGCCAGAACTCAAAGAGACCCGCGCGACCTCTGAAGCCTTGATTGCATTCACTGCACCCACTGCCTCCACAAATCAGACAGAGCGTGCGGATCAAACGTTGTGAAATCACCAGTCGTACGCAGGCATCAAAGGCATGCGCGGTAATACCGAAGTGCGATAAGCGATTAGGCACGTCTTGAGCGCGCTTAGTGTGAAGTGTTGCAAGCACCAGATGGCCTGTTTCGGATGCTTGAATCGCGATTTCTGCTGTTTCTTGATCACGAATTTCTCCGATCATCAGGACGTCCGGATCTTGTCTGAGTAATGCGCGAAGGCTTTTTGGAAAATCGAGATGACGTGCTCGATTAAGTTGTACTTGGTGAACGTTCGGGAGTTCGAATTCGATTGGATCCTCGACCGTTGCCACATGGCGATCTTCGCGCGCAAGATCCAATAACATCCGAGCAAGCGTCACGGATTTACCTGAACCAGTTGGACCTGTAATGAGAATGAGCCCTTGAGTTGAATTGAGTGCCTTTGTGATTTCTTTTGCCTGCTGATCGGTGAGTCCGAGTCCAGAAATGGGTGGAATGCTTGAAGCGTGTCCGACTAAACGAAGTACTGCTTTCTCGCCGTGCAGGGAAGGAAGGATCGCAACACGAAATCGGCGACGTTGCTGTTGTGCATCGGTCACGATGAGAGATCCATCCTGGGCTGTTCCCGATTCAGTCAGGTCTAAATTGGCCATTACCTTAATACGTGCAATCAAGCGGCGCTCGAGTTGCTGTGGAGCACTTGGTTGTCGGACCAAAAAACCATCGATCCGCAGAAATATCTCGTAGCCAGAAGCAGTTGGACTGATGTGAATATCAGATGCACCTTTCTGAATGGCATCTGTTAATACGTGCCTTGAATATCTCACGAGGGGTGCTTGTGTGAGCTCATGTTCATCGTGTGTCGAGTCTTCAAATTCCAACTGGTCAGGATCGTCTCCGCGTACAGTAAAACGATCGATATGCTCTTGATCGGACATCGCCAGCACCTGGTTTGGCATGAGGTGTTTTAGATTGTTGGCTCTTGATATCAGGGGGAGTTTTAAATGCGCGTTCAACTGAATAACAGGGCCGGTCTCTGTTGAATCAATGCGATGAGGATCAACCAGCGACAGATCAATCCATGGGAGCCCGCAGTGGGCAGCAATATCGAGTGTGTCTTGTTCATCCATGCGGGGACTGTAGCTCTGGAACTCAGATGTGGGTTGGTATTGGACTGACGGCCAATGCATCGATCTGCGGTGTTTATTTCCAACTACAGTCCGTGGGTCGTGAACAAACAAAGGAGACACACGATGAATACAATCCAACGTGGATTTACACTAATAGAATTAATGATTGTTGTTGCGATCGTCGGCATCTTGGCAGTTGTGGCAATTCCTGCCTATCAAGACTACGCGACCCGAGCGAAGGTCTCTGAAGCCATCTCGATGGCCTCACAAGTCAAGGCGTCTGTGAGCGAGGCCTATATCTCGAATGGGTCACTTCCTATTACGAATTCAGATGCTGGCTTGCCACCAAAAGCTGATATCTCAACTACCTATGTCGAGAGCGCTGAGGTGAGTAATGGTCTTATCACGGTTGCCCTACAAGGAACTGGGGTCACTGCAGTAGATGGTGCATCTTTGATCTTCGAGCCGTCAGTATCCAACCAAAACCTCACTTGGACCTGCCAAGCCTCGACGTCTGCTATTAATCAGTACGTACCAGCAGACTGTCGCGTAACTCTTTAACTTGCAAAACATGCGGTCGCTCCCCACCTCTAGGGTATGGAGCGACTGACTGTTTTATACAATGACCAATGCCCGGTATGTTCATTTGAGATCGAACATTACCGGGCGTTGTGCGTTAAACGCGGTATTGATCTCGGTTTCGAGAAGATTTCAGAGAAAGGACCGATGTTGCACGAAGCGGGATTGTCCGCCACTGATGCGAAGAAGCGATTACATGTGCGTACTGGTGATGGTCAACTGAAAGTGGGTGTCGATGCGTTCTTAGCGCTCTGGGCTCAAATGCCAATCTATAAACATCTTGGACGCGTTGTCGCAATTCCAGGAATCTATCATTTGGCAGTGGTGGTGTATAACCACGTGCTCGCGCCATTACTTTTTTGGTGGGACAAGCGCCGATTACAGTGCGACGAGACTACCTGCCGCTGACGCAACGAACCAGCCGATTGCTGTCGCAATTAGCACATCACTTGGGTAATGCAGTCCGAGAATAATCCGAGACAGCATGATCATCAGAGTTACAGGAACTAATAAAAGCCCCAGCAATGGAAGAACAGGTAACACGATCAAAGTGATCGTGACGGCATGGAGCGTGTGTCCGCTTGGGAAACTGTAATGATCGAGTGGGGGCGTCTTTGGGTTAATTGCTTCCCATGTTGTGCAAGGTCGATTCCTGAGGGTTTGTCCCTTGATCAACTTGTATAACCCGAGATTAAACGCACACGCACCGATCAATACGGCTGGAAGATTGCCAGCATCTGGTGTGGTGAGACCGATAATAACAAAGAGTATGACCCAGGCAGGTCCATCACCGAGCTTTGAGAAGAATTCGAAGGTGCGGTGGACCGAAGGAATCTCCGCTAACGCATTCGCAAGCGTACATAGTGGTCTTTCAACCCGATCAAGGTGGTGAAAGAATTGCGTCCAACCAGATGTCTGCATGAGATTCCCCTGATCACTCATATGGCAATGGTATGAAGTCAAGGTGACGCCTTTGCGTCGGTTTCATGAACTTTCTATGACACTGCTTGATCTAAAAGTTCTGGTGGTGCCGGTTTCAATTGAGATGCGAATTGATCTGTACATCGCTCCCATGAAAAAGTTTCTGCGAATTCGCGACAGGCGACACGATCAACTGTTAGTGCTTTTTGAATTGACTCACCGAGGTCCTCACCAATCCAGCCGTTTTTGCCATTTTCAATCAGATCGATTGGCCCAGGCGCCGGATACGCTGCGACAGGAACCCCAGACGCGAGTGATTCTAAAATTACCAGTCCGAACGTGTCTGTGAGTGATGGGAATACAAAACAATCTGCATCGCGCATGCACGCGGCTAATTCTTCACCGTGCTTGTAGCCTACAAATTCGACATCCGGATATTTTTCTTTGAGTTCATCAAGTTCCGGGCCGCCACCAACAACCCGTTTGATTCCGTCGCAAGGGGTCTCTAAGAATGCACCAATATTCTTTTCAGGTGCGACTCGGCCAACATACAAAAGAATGGGTGTTTTGGACGTTGGCCTATCGTGATCTGGTGTAAATAACTCAAGGTCTACCCCACGAGACCACCGACCAATATTTTTAAACCCTCGTTCGATCAGCTCGTTTTCCATCGACTGGGTCGCGACCAACATCCGATGCGCGGGACCATGGAACCATCGCAAAAACGCATAAGACCAGCTGACAGGAATCGGAACTCTCAGGCGAACATATTCTGGGAAGCGGGTGTGATAACTGGTGGTAAATGGCAGCCGATTTCTGCGACACCAGCGTCTTGCCGCCAAACCAAGCGGGCCCTCTGTTGCAATATGCACAGCATCTGGCTTGAGTGTGGTCAGTCTTTTTTTGACTGAGCGCGCAGCAAATAAAGCCAGTCTGATTTCTGGATATGTTGGACAGGGGACAGAGCGATATCCTTCTGGACTGATAACCTCAACGCGATGTCCACGTTTTTCGAGTTCTGATTTGGTTCTGGAGAGCGTTCTAACGACTCCATTAACCTGTGGAAACCACGCGTCTGTCACGATAGCAATAGTGTTTGGAGCTGTCATATCTACCCTTTGCGTTTTACACCTTATATGACGCTTGTATTGCATTTGTATGACACGAAAAGTTGTTTTTGAGTGTTATATCTATGGTTCGAGAGACCGTAACGAAACTGTCATCATTCGTTCATCGAACCGTCTTTCTCGATTCTTAAACTGCAAAAAACTATCAAAGGAACGATGCATGTTGATGGCAGAACTTAACCGAAGCCAAGGCTTCTCGGTTCGTTTGGCAACCACTCCAGAGGAAATTGAAAAAACGCAACGCCTTCGTTATGACGTTTTTGCAGGGGAAATGGGCGCGAAGGTCCATACGATCAAACCTGGCGTTGAGTTTGATGACTTTGACCCATATTGCGAGCATCTGTTAGTCGAAGAGCTTGAGACCGGGCGTATTGTTGCCTCGACACGGTTACTTCGAAAAGACGCCGCTAAAACCATCGGGCATTTTTACTCCGAGTCAGAGTTTTCAGCTGGTTTCATCAGTAGCCTCGATGGTGAAGTGGTCGAACTGGGACGTACCTGCGTTCATGTCGATTTTCGTTCGGGCGGCGGCATCATGCTGTTGTGGAGCGGTATTGCTCAACTAATGAAGCGATGGGATATTGATTATTTGCTTGGTTGCGCAAGTGTTCCATGCCGTGATGATGGTCAGCTTGTTCAAACATTGATGAGTGGATTGCGTACGAAGCATCTGAGTCCGGAGACGCTGCGAGCGGAGCCTCGCGTGCCGGTTGCTGCACTCTCTGGAAAAGAAGTAGATGGTGCGATCATGCCGCCTCTTCTAAAGGCGTATTTGCGTTTAGGTGCATGGGTCTGTGGCGAGCCAAGTTTGGATGAGGAGTTTGGTGTTGCTGACTTGATGGTGCTTTTGGATATGCGCCAATTAAACCATCGCTATTTCAAACACTTCTTGGGTCGTGAGTCTAAAGCTGCTGATCAGGTTGGAAAGCCTCAAGAGGTTGCAATTACAGCATGAAACTTATCCGTATCATCCTTCACATGCTGCGTGGCATGTGGACCCTTAAGCGACTTGAGGCGCGAAATGATGCACGTCTGGCACGTCGCAAAGTGCAGCTATGGCATCGAAAAGCATTGCATCTGTTTGGTCTTGAGCGGATTTTGGTTGGCGATATTCCAAAAGGCCCCTGCTTGATTGTTTCGAACCATCTGTCATGGATTGATATTCTGGTTATCGGTTCACTGATGAATGTTCGTTTCTTGTCGAAAGCTGAGGTATCGAGTTGGCCGATCGTGGGCAAGTTAGCGAAAGGTGCGGGTACATTATTCGTCCATCGCGGCGATCGTCGCTCAGCTGAAATTGCACTTCAAGACATCGAGGTAGCATTGAGGCAAGGCGATCAAGTGGTCGTGTTCCCTGAAGGCACTTCCACACGTGGTCCGATGCCGATTAAATTTAGGAGTCGTTTAATTGAGGCTGCTCGTCGAGCGGGCGTCCCAATTATCCCAATGGCTTTGAGTTATCACGGACCGGGTAAATCGTTTGCATCGTATGCGGGTGATGACGATTTTGTCTCTCACATGACTCGGTTGAGTGAGGCGCCATTTATTCGTGGTCGTGTTGCAGTTGGCTCAGCCATCGAGCCGACAGAGCCTGCCGCGGTCATCGCGCGCCAGGCACAGCTAAATGTCGAATCGATGCTAGAAATGGTGGTTTGTGAAGAGCGAGAGATCCAGTCAGTTGGATCGGTCGCCGATCTAGCAACTACGGCGAACTGAGATAGCGCCGACAGTCTCTCCACGTGCAGTGGTGACTGACGGCTTTCTCACATGTTCCGGAAGACGAGCCACTATCGACTCTTCGCCGATCGCTCGTAAGACTTCGATTACCAAGGCTTCTTGGCCTCTGAGAGAACCGTCTTCGCACTTTAACGCAAACCCAATCTCTCGATCGGCAATGGCTCCAAGATACACACCCTCAGCACCCATTTTGACTTGAAGTCGACCTTGGCCTGCTTCCAATAGGAGCGTATCCAGACGCTCCGATCCTGCAACCATAAACGGAGCGTTGGCCTGGGCTTGTCGGAGTCGTAAGGCCGCCTGATTGATTGCATCTGAAAATCGTCCCGCACCAAGTTTCGCATAGCCAAGTGCCATGGTGTCTAGGGGCATTGCGTACGTTGGAACCGAACAACCGTCAGATGCATAGACCAGCGAATCGGCATCAATATCAAAAATGGTGCTGATATGCCCGCGGATCGCAACCTGAAGGGGGTGTTCATAATGGGTGTAACCGAGAGTTGGCCAACCGACGTGGGCACAGACTGACAGCATGCCGGTATGTTTTCCGGAGCAACAGTGGTGGAGTTGGGTGGCTGTCACATGATCATGACTGAGTTGTAACCGTACCGCTTCTGTGAACGGCAAAGTTACTCCACATTCGAGATCCTCAGTATCAAGGCCAATCTGCTTAAGCCATTGGGTGACTAGAGTGACATGCTCGTGTTCACCATTATGCGATGCGCAGGCGATGGCCAATTGTTCATCTGAAAGATTAAGAGCATCTGCTGCTCCGCTCAGGATGAGTTCAAGCCCTTGAATCCATTTTGCTGCAGACCGGGGAAAGGTTTCTCGATTTATATCACCGAAAGACAAAATGGTTTCGCCGTCGGCATTCATCACAATCCCGTGACCAAGCGATGAGCTCTCGACACGAGAGCCACGAGTAATTTCGACAATCCAAGGATTCATTTCTGCACCACGTTGTTTTCAGGCTTTAAGAATTGCTGAACATAGGGGGTTAACGCAAGCGGCTTTGTCGACTAAAGCTCGGTCTTAAGAATTCCATTTGGTCTGATCGGATTCGATGCGAATTAATCAAGGCAAGATATTCCGCGTGATTTGGAGTGTAGGGAAGCGCAAGTAACTCCATGCTGGTTTCATCGAGTAACTTATTGCCTTTGAATTGATTACAGCGCCGGCACGCGGACACGACATTCATCCACGTGTCCTCACCACCTTTTGAGATGGGAATCACATGGTCGCGGGTCAGTTCTCGTTCTTGGAAGTGTTTGCCACAGTAGAGGCAGAGTTGTTGGTCGCGTCGGAAAAGAGAGGTGTTGGTCAGATTTGGGATTCGGCTTGCAAGATCAAATACGCGACCTTCACAAGCCATGATCGAGTGCAGCACCAAGGTTGACTGCGTTCCGGTGATCCTCGATCGACCGCCTCGAACGGTCATACAGGGAGAGCCGAGCGTCCAAGCCACCATCCCGCGGGCTTGTAGGGTCACGGCATCCTCCCAGTTCAGCCATTCGACTGGGGAGCCGGCGATATTTAAACGCAGGATCCTTTCGTGCATGAGCTCTCCTCTAAAGGAAACCTACATGTTTTTTATGACAATTCAACCCTCATTGAAAGATCAATTGCGCGAATATCTTTGGTGAGAGTTCCGAGTGAAATCCGATCGACGCCTGTTGCGCCGATTTCCGCAAGATTTTGCTCGGTAATTCCGCCTGACGCTTCAAATTCAATCTGCGTGAGACCTGAGTCTGATCGCTGTTGAATCGCTTGCCGGAGAGCTTCGATGTCAAAATTATCGAGCATAATGATGTCGGGTTGAGCAGCTAATGCCTCGGTAAGTTCAGTAAAGTTCTCGACTTCGACTTGGACTTTGATTGTTGGGTGCATCTGTCGCGCCACTTGAATTGCTTGAGTGATGCTACCTGCGGCCGCAATGTGATTTTCTTTGATTAATATTTGATCAAAGAGTCCGATTCGATGATTTTCGCCTCCACCCACTTTGACCGCATATTTCTGTGCATCGCGGAGTCCCGGAATCGTTTTTCGGGTATCAAACAGCTTGGCATCAGTGCCGTGTAAAAGCGTTGCCAAATTATGTGTTCGCGTGGCGACTGCTGATAGTAACTGGATAAAGTTGAGAGCCGTACGTTCGCCCGTCAGAAGAGCTCTTGCAGGACCCTTCAACGTTGCGAGCTTGGTATTTGCGTCAATAAGCTCACCTTCTTTGACATGCCAGTCGATGCGCACTTTGGCATCCACTTGAGTGAATACCTCGTCTGCATAAGGAATCCCAGCCATGACCATAGCATCTCGCGTAATTAGCGACGCATGTCCTTGAGTGCTCTCTGGTATGAGATCGGCTGTGACATCACCAGACCGGATATCTTCGTCGAGTGCACGACGGACATCGGCTCCAACTGTAGTAGGGATTTTGATCATTAAGGCATTCCGAGTGGACGGCCACCATCCAGAGGGAGCACGGACCCTGTGGTGTAGCGATTTGTTTGAAGATAACGGATGGCCTCAATAGCCACATCAAATCCGGGTACGATTTTTAGCGCACTCTTGTCGCGTGCGCGTTCACGATAGGCAGCGTCATCCTCGTCTCGAAATTCAAGCAGTGCAGGACAGAGCGCGTTCACGCGTATATTGGGTGCGTATTTTTTTGCCTGACTTTTTGTCAGGTTCAACATCGCGGCTTTGGACGCAGCATAGGCCATGTGTTCATCACTTCCACGATTGGCCACATGGTCCGACACATTAATCACTGACGGATTGTCCGATTTGAGAAGTGCATCAGAGAGTATTTCTGTAAGAACCATTGATGCGCCCACATGGATTCGCATCATGAGCGCCAGATTATCTAAATCCTTAGTACCGCCGGGATCTGTAAACCAGCTTGATGCATTGTGGACGATGGACTGAAGCCTTGGGCATTGCGCTTTTAACTGCTCGGCAGCCTCGTAGATTCCGATATCAGTTGAGAAATCAGCGCGCATACAGATAGCACCCTTTTTGGTCAGTTCTTGCACTTCTGGCCGGTCAGTCCGATACGTGATCACGACGGATTGGCCGGAATCCAGATAATATTCAGCGAGCGCAAAGCCTAAGCGCGTTGCGCCACCTGTAATCAGTATCGGGTCAGTCATGCTGTGAAATTATCCGGCCGAATCGGGTCTTCCATTTGAAAGAAGGCGTGAGAAAGTTGCAAGGGGGACGGCCAATAATTTCGTTCTTGGCGCCAATACTGTTCTGCTTCTTTACACAGCGCATCAAATGCTTGGTTGTATGGATGATGCGGATCCATTGGATCTCCGTCTGCCAGTTGATCCAGTCCGAGCTCATGTTGACGTCGACTAAACCACTCAAGTAATACTTGATATTCAAGGGCATGTCGGCTGGTATTTTCAGGCTCTGTAAGAATGTTATACATCAGAGCGCATTCATTTTCGGGCCCAAAGGGACACGCGTCACAGAGTCCGTCATCCAACTGTCTCGGTAATCACCACCGATTTGCCTGGATAAAGACCAAAGATAGCCTGCAATCTCTCCGTTAGCACCAACGACCATCAGAGGGATTGATACGACGTTATTTCCAGAAAATTCAGGGTCTCCCAGCGTGCGGCTCGTATGGTTGAGAAGTGGTGCATAGGCCGGCTGTTCCACGATTGCTTTGAAATGCCAAAACGGTCCAGTTGATCGTTTGTTGGAGGGGCTCGCAAACTGGAAAGCTTGCTGAATTCCGGCATCTGGTGTCGGGTTATCGTTGTTCGCCATCCCCCCTAAGACGATTTCAACCACGTCTTTGGGTGATAAATCCGGAGAAGGAGTTCGGTCGTAACCTAACGCAACGGATGAGAACCCAAATATTAAAACGGCTAGCCAACGCATAATGGACCTCCACTTTTTAAATTTCATGGGGACTAATTTGTTGGAGGCAATACATGGTCGTTAATGATTGGAAAGCAGCGCGCATCCTTTGGTTGATAACGAGGCCCACCTGAAAATCCAGTGAATGCGGGTAGAAGCAGCACTCGTTGATCTTTGATAGCGAAACAAGGGCAGACCAAATGATCAGATGCTGTCTTGAATTCAACCTGTGGATGAATATGCCCAGCTATACGAAAGGCCGATCCGTCGTCAGGATGATGGGCCAATTCGATGTCGTTCCAACGCGTTGGCTCAGGTTCGATAGAGAAACCCAGAGCGGATGCAAAAGGTTCTGCTTGTCGATCGTGATTGCCTAGAATTACCTTGAATTCAGTTCCGAGAGACAGAAGTGTGCTTTGCCAACGCTGCATTTGTGTTTCGGTGATTGAGCGCGGTTCGTGAAATAGATCACCGAGAACCCAAACAGTTGTGGCTTGTGTCTCTATGATCGCTTTGACGAAGCGTTCCAAATCGGAGATCTCGCTCGCCTCAGGAACTGGAATGCCAGCCTGCCTAAAATGTGCTCCTTTACCCAGGTGAAGATCGCTTAAAAAAAGGGTCTGCGTTTCTTGATGCCATAGGGTTCGATCAGCTCGTGCGATGAATTCCAACTGGCCAAATTCAAGATGCTGCATCAAAACTCCGCGTCATTCGTTCCATTCGTTGCGCAATGGTTTCAGTTGATAGCCGTGAACTCAGTCGATCGATCACGAGCGGTAGTGCAAGTGGCGAAGGTTGCGCGATTTCTTTCACTTGCACAGGTTGTTGCTCAAGTGATTGCAGAACCTCCAAGAGCCTCTCAATATCAAATTCGTCGCGAAGGACATCATTCTTGGCTTGACCCAATAGCACGTGATTAGGGTCGTATTGACTCAAGACATCGTACAAGAGCCCTGCGGATGTTTGCAGCATGCGAAGCGATTTTTGCCGGCCCGGATAGCCTTCGAAAATCAATCCAGAGATTCGTGCTGTGGCACGGAATTGACGTCGCACAAGTTCTGACAAATTGAGAGCTTTCTCAAGATCGTGTTGTAATTCTCTGGGCTGAACGATCGATGACCATTGCTCGGTACAGATATCCAATGGACCTGCTTCTGGGCTTAAAAGCTCAATACCATAATCATTCACAGTGACAGTTAAGGTCGCAGGAGTCAGTTTGGCGATCCGGCTTGCTATGAGTGGACCGAGTGCCTGATGGACGAGCCAACCTGCAAATGGATAGATGCATAGATGATGACCATCACGCGTTTTAAATCGTTCTGCGATCGTTACCTCAGTCTCCGGACATTGACTGATCCGTGCCTGAATCTCAGCCGTTTCTTTCAAGGCTCGGGCGAGCCACTGACTGTTTTGAATCCGCTGAGAAAGAGGGTTGCTTCTTTGAAAATCTGCAACCACTCGGGTCGCCAAAGTTTCAGATAAAGGCAGGCGGCCTCCCGTCCATCGCGGAATTTCACTCGCCTTTCGAGAACCTGCCGGTTTGACGATGAGTTCCCCATCCGAAAATCGCACGACCTCTAATCGTTTACCTGAAAATCGAAAAACGTCTCCAGGTTGAAGGCGGCCGGCAAATGATTCTTCGACTTCCCCCAAGCTTTTACCGCGTCTCATTTTGACCCGCACATGTGCGTGAGAAACGATAGTGCCGATACTCATGCGGTGTCGTCTTGCTGCTTGGTTGGATACAAGAATAAATCGACCGTCTTCGCGTTCCTCAAGTCTGCGGTATTCGGGATACTCTTTAAGAGAATCAGAGCCTTTGGTAAGCACTGTTAAGAGTCGCTCAAATGTTTCGCGTGTCATGTGACGATAAGCCCAGGCTTGAGTCACTTCCTCGAACATATCATCTGGTTTCCAGGGCCCTTGTAATGCCATTGTGACCAAATGTTGGATTAAGACATCGAGACAATGTTCTGGTGGACGGATCGGTTCGAGCGATCCGGTATCGAGGGCATCGGCAAGTGCGGCATATTCATTCAAGTGAAGGCGATTGGTTGGAACTAAGAGAACATCTGTTCCTTCACCTGGGCGATGACTCGCACGGCCAGCTCTTTGAATTAATCGGCTGACTGAACGTGGTGAGCCAATTTGGATGATCCGTTCGACAGCCTGAAAATCGACGCCGAGATCGAGCGCGCTGGTCGCAACAACGCAGTCAATCTCGCCAGTTTTGAGCTTGGTTTCCACATCCTGTCGTGTCGCGCTTGCAAGCGAACCATGATGGAGCGCGATCGATAAATCCATCCGTACTATGCTGAGTGCTTGAAACCATTGTTCGGCTTGATTGCGGGTATTGGTGAACAACAGTGTGGTTTGTCCTTTGATCAGTGTTTGGCTGACCGGTTTCAGAAGGCTGAGTCCAAGGTGGCCTGCCCAAGGAAGGCGTGCATCATCGGTTGACTCGCAAATTGTCAGCGCGACGACTCGATCAATATGTGCTTGGGTCAGTTGTCCTGTCTCGCCATTTGGAAGTAGTACGTTGAGAGCCATGTGCGGATCTTTGAGGGTGGCCGAGATCCCTGTGATGGTCGCTTTCTTGCTGAGCTTCAGAAGACGCTGTAAGCAGAGGCTCATTTGCACGCCGCGCTTTGTTGCCATCAAATCGTGCCATTCATCGACAACGATCAGTTCAAGCTCTGCAAATAGTTCTTTCGATTTTGGTGACGACAAAATGACAGATAACGACTCTGGAGTTGTCATCAAAATCTGTGGATGTTTTCGAAATAAACTTGCGCGGTCTTTGGCTGACGTATCCCCATTACGAGCCAAGACTGTGATGTTGGTGCTAGACAGGGGATCTTTTAACGCCAGTTCGAGATCTTTCGTCATGGCACGAAGCGGGGTGACGTAGAGTAACCGCAGTCCTTTACTGTTCGGGGCTGCTAAGAGTTGATCGATCATGGCGCCGGTTGCGGCTAAGGTCTTGCCAGAACCGGTGGGGCATTGGATCAGTTGATGATGACCCGACATAGTGCGCTTCCAAGCTTCAAGTTGAAATGGAAACGGCTGAAACCCTTTGTTCTTAAAATAAGCGGTGATGTGTTCAAACGGCATTGGAATCGCTCATCAAGGTTTCAAAGTGTGATAAGTGATCCGCGTCCTGCGGTCCAACGTCCTGGCGCCAGCGCAGGATACGAGGGAATCTCAATGCGATCCCGCTTTTATGTCGAGTCGATCGCGCAATCCCCTCAAAGCCAATCTCAAAGACTTGGACAGCTTCCACTTGCCTGACTGGACCGAATTTTTGGAGGGTGTGTTTGCGTATCCATTGATCCATTGCTTTTAATTCAGCATCTGTGAGTCCTGAGTAAGCTTTTGCGACCGGAACGAGCTCATTGTTTTGATTCCAACATGCCAGTGTGTAGTCACTATGCAGACTTGCTCTGCGTCCATGACCGGCTTGTGCGTAGATCAACACGCAATCTGCAGTCATCGGATCCAGTTTCCATTTCCACCAATGGCCTGTTTTCCGACCGCCCACATAGGTGCTTTGTCGATCTTTGATCATAATGCCTTCAGCCCCTTCAATTCGCGCTTTTAGTCGCATGTCTTGGATGTCTTGATGAGCTGCTGGGTAGATGACTTGGCTTTGAATGACGTTGATTTTACTTAATATATTTTTGCGAACTGTAAGAGGTTGTGTCCGCATATCCTCACCATCAACTCGCAAGAGATCATAGGCTTTAAAAAACGCAGGGTTTGTTTTCAACAGATTTTGGGTGATGCGTTTACGATTCAGGCGGGTTTGGAGGTCATTGAAGGTTTGAAGTTGCTCTGGCGATCCAGCGAGAATTTCGCCATCGAGAATGAGTTGCGAGGGCAGCGTAGTTGCTGCTTCGATAATGTCTGGAAACTGCTCAGTGATATCTTGATCGCCGCGTGACCACAACCTAATGGTTTCATGTGTTTTGATTAATTGTGCGCGGATTCCGTCCCATTTGTATTCAACGGCAACATGGTTCGGATCGAGCTTGAGTACATCTGATTCAGATAATGGATTGGCAAGTAAAAATGGAAGTGGTCGAGCATCTAATTCATTCTGCGTGACTGGTTCTTTGAGTCGATGGAGCCAATCTTCGTTCGGAATAAACGCGCCCATCATTCGCTCTTCAATCACTGCGCGATCCATATCGATCGCGCGGGCGATGGCATCGTGAACGAGTCCCTTACTAACACCGACCCTGAACCCGCCTGATGAAAGCTTTAAAAACAAAAATGCTTCGTCGCGTGACATCACGCTGAGTAAACCGAGAAGGTCACTCGTTAATGTGTCAGGTTCTTTCTTAGAAAGTTCACGTTGGCATGCCTGCCATTGGGCGAGAACAGGATCTTCCGTTTGTGAGACAGCTTCTTGGTTGGCTAACAAGATTGCCAAGGTTTCAGAGAGATCTCCGACTGCCGCATAGCATTCTTCGAATAACCAACTCTCATCAGCAAATGCTTGATAGGCGGCTTGTTTGAGAAGGCTTGGTTTGAGTTGCCTGCGTTCGCGACGACCGGTGAGTGCTTCGACGGCAAGGGCGCTTTCGAGAGGGTGCGCTGTCTCGATAAATTCAACCAAGGCACTGCGTTTGGCGTTGGTCGATTGATTTGTATCGAGCATCTGAAACAGGTGAACGAAGTTCATTGGTCGATTCCGTCTTCGATTCCGAATGCTGTTTCTAACCGCTCAGCTGATATTCCTAAATGATCATTCAGATACCGAGTGAGCACCCGTGTTTCGCCATGGGTGGCGAAGACCTCTGTTGCTTCACTTTGTTTGACAGTTTTGATCAGGCTGTTCCAGTCGGCGTGATCGCTGACAACGAATCCTTGGTGAATCGCCGATCGGCGGCGGACTCCTCGTACTTGCATCCATCCGGAGGCCATGGCCAGCTCGGTCGGATGAAAGCGCTTAAGAAACGATGACCCGGCGACTTGCGGTGGCGCAATGATTAAGTCGGTCGACACGCCTTTGTCTGATTCACTGGCGCGTTGCCAAGGACACAATTGAACGCCTTGTTTTTCATATTCGATATTGAGGTTGGCTACAGCGCCATGGACTTGAACTGATCGATCGGAGCGCTGTTTGATTTCTGCCATGATCCGCTGCGCTTTGCCGAGTGAATAACACAAGAGGACGGGTGTTCGTTGATTCCTTATGTGATGGTCCCACCAACCAAACAACTGATCCATGACCTGATCCATCGAAGGCCAGCGATAGATCGGAAGTGCAAATGTCGCCTCAGTAATGAGGACATCGCAGGGTATCGGCTCAAAGGGTTGGCATGTTGGGTCCAAATCGCGCTTGTAGTCGCCTGTAATGACCCACACCGATTCGCCATCATCAAGACGAATCTGAGCAGATCCTAGGACATGCCCTGCTGGATGAAAGCTAATTTGTACATCACCGAGCGAAAAGGGTTCGCCGTACGAGTGAGGTTCGATGATGTGGTCACCAAGCCGTTTTGCGAGCAAGCCCTCACCGCCACGGGCGCAATGATAGTGCTTGGAACCAGCGCGCGCATGGTCCGCGTGAGCATGCGTGATCAAGGCACAATCAACAGGGCGCCAAGGATCGATATGCGCCCGTGCTTTGGGGCAATAGAGTCCTTCGGGTGTTCTGATAATCAAAGGGTCACGGTGACGGCGTTTTTTCGATACCATGGTGTCTTTATTACGTAATGAAGCGAACTTGCGCCCCATGTTCAGACCATTCCATGTCGTCTTTGTCGTCCTGATAGCGCTCAGTATTACTGAGATTGCGTCTGCGCGCGAGAAAACTGGTTTGGTTTTATCGGGTGGTGGAGCACGTGGTTTCGCGCATGTTGCCGTTCTTGAAGCGCTTGAGGCAAACAATGTGCAAATCGATTTTATTGCTGGAACTTCGATGGGTGCGGTCGTTGGTGCCCTGTATGCGTCGGGACTGAGTGCGTCTGAGGTTCGTGACAAGTTATTGTCGGTGGATTGGAATTCCACGCTTCGCGATGTGACAGATCGTAATGAGCGTAGTTTTCGAAACAAAAGTTTTGAGGGTCGCAACTTTTTAGGCCTGGACCTGGGTGTTGCCCCCGGCGATGTCCGTTTACCTTTGGCAGCCCTTCGTGGTCAAAAATTGGCGCTGGCATTGAACTCGCTGACGTTAGAAACAGCGACAGTGACTGACTTTGATGCGTTACCCATTCCATTTCGAGCGATGGCGACGGATTTGGCGACAGGGGATGCGATGGTGTTGGGTAGTGGGTCGTTAGCGACTGCGCTGCGTGCATCCATGGCTGTACCAGTTGTGTATTCACCTGTTGAAATCGATGGTCGACTCTATGTCGATGGTGGCGTTGCCAATAACCTTCCGGTCGATGTGGCGCGTGATATGGGTGCGGATCGGGTGATTGTGGTCGATACCTCATCGCTCAGATATTCCACCAATGAACTGACGTCAGTCGTTACTGTTGTTGATCAGTTGACGAACCTACTGACGCGTCGAAACACTGAAGCTCAGCTTGAACAGTTAACAGATCAGGATTTACTCATTGAGATCTTCCCTGAGGGGATCGCGACTGCCGACTTCGATAAAGCTGAGGATGCGCTAGCCATCGGCAGAAAATCCTTGGCTGCTGTCCCTGATATGTTTGATGCATTTCGAGTTGATCCCGTGGCTTATCAAGCCTGGAATGCAAAACGCCTTAATCGGAGTGAGCCGCCAACGCTTGCGTTTGTTGAAGTGATCAGTGATGCACCAAGAACTTCGAGTAAAACGATTGCCAATCGATTAACAGTTCGGCCGGGCCAGCCGCTGGATAATGAGCGACTGAAATCGGATCTCGGAAAGATCTATGCACTTGAGACAATTGACCAGGTTGAGGTTTCCGTTGTTGAGAAAGATGATCAAGTCGGATTGTCATTAGAGACCAAAGAAAAAGCATGGGGACCTGATTATCTCGACCTCGGATTTACACTTGAAGATAGTCTTGATGGACGCGCTTCCTACAATTTAAATGGAGTGATTCGAGCAACCAACATTAACCCGCTCGGCGGCGAATGGCGGACTGAATTAACCCTTGGCGACAAGACTCGCGTCACCTCTGAACTGTATCAGCCTATTGATTATGGTTCGGATTGGTTCGCTTCAGCGATCGTCGGGTTCGTCCGTGAAGATCGTGCGCTATATGAAGAAGGAACACTGACATCGACCTATTCGACCGAGACACGTGAGTATGGGTTTGATGCGGGATATTCGCTCGATACCCGCGGGGAATTCCGGATTGGCTTCCGTCAGGCCGATATCAAAAACAATAAATTGTTGGGTACTGATTCCTTAAGCACCAAGGTCGATGATTCGCGTTATTTTGCTCGTGCTGGCTTCGATACATTGGATTCATTTGGATTTCCGACTGAAGGAATACGGGTGCTTGGAGAGTATTCGATTTACGATGCCAAACTGGGTGCGACCCGTCAGTACGATGGTGTGACCCTTGATATCTTGTATCCGTTCTATCACAGCAATGGGACAACTCTTGTTGGGCAAGGGTATTTCGGATACTTGTTTGAGACCGCAGTCACAGACGTAACACCACGGTACAGTTTAGGTGGTTTTACTCGATTATCAGGATATAGCCCCGATGAGATTTCTGGTCGTCATGCAGGGCTTCTCTCGTTTATGGGATATCAGCGTTTGAATGAGCGTGCAGTATTTCCAATTGATCAACCATTATTCATCGGATTTTCATTAGAAGCAGGTAACGTCTTCCAAGACCGTGATGAAATCCGTTGGGGGAACACATTGTCTGGTGGATCATTATTTATCGGAGCTGATACAGCAGTAGGTCCGGGCTATCTTTCATTTGGGCGCACAGAAGGCGGTCGTCAGTCGGTGACATTGTCAGTGGGTCGACCGTTTGCGGAGCGTGACTGATGCGATTTGAACGCCGGTTATACTCAGCGAAGCCTGCGGAGGAAACCCTCCGTTTGATTGCCGATTTTCGAAACCTCAAATCCTGGGATGATTCAGTTGAGTCTGTGAATCCTCGCAGTGAGGTCTTTTCTGAAGGTGCTGAGTACGACGTACGCGTGCTGTTCAGTGGCAATCCGATTGATATGGTGTACACCGTCAGCGTTTATGAGCCTGGGGTGCGAGCGGTGTTAACCGGTGTTGCTCCAAAGGCGACCGCAGTCGATATTATTGAGGTGACCTCAACAGAAAAGGGCACAGCGATTGATTACACGGCAGAGATTCAGTTGGCCTTCCCATACAGTTTGCTCGATCCAATCTTTGCGATTGGATTTAAGAAAACAGTCGATCACGCGGTCGAGGGCTTAGGCCGATTTTTGTCCGCGTAACACAGCCATTGCCACCAGTTTACTGAACCAACTATCAGGCAATATTTTTCTGAGAAAGAGTAGTGATCCGCTGTGTTTTCCAGCGTTGTAGCGAAGCTGGTTTGTTCTATCGAATAGAGCGCTGATGATGACCTTGGCGACGTCTTCTGGCGGCGTGGCTGTTGTGCCTTCTTTCATCGACTTCGCAAGCCAAGCTAATCCTTGCTCGTGATGAGGGCTATTCTCTCCTGACATCTGCATGCCATGAGTCGCAAATTGCGTCTGTGTAAATCCCGGTTCAATGATTTTGATTCGTATCGCTGAATTGAGGCACTCGTACCATAGCGCTTCGTAAGATGCTTCAAGGGCATGCTTGGTGGCGTTGTAATATCCAAAGTAAGGGAAAGCCATGCGGCCACCGATGGATGTATTTACCATCAGCACTCCCTGATCGTGCTGTCTGAAATGCTCCATCGCTTTTTGTGTAATTGCCATGGTGCCAAAATAATTGGCTTCAAATTGCTGCCGGATGGCTTCTGTTGATGCAGATTCGATTGGTGCAATGAGGCCAAAACCTGCGTTGTTAAAAATGGCATCGATAGGTTTGTTCCAGGCGGCGCTGTCGCAGAAGGACTGCACGCTCTCTGCTTGGCTGAGATCAAGAGTAAACCACTCGACTGGGCCCTCGTTCGGCTGATGGTGTCGAGATGTTCCAATCACCTCATGCCCCAAATCGATGAGTTGCCTGATGACAGCGTGTCCGATCCCTGCTGTACCACCGGTGACGAGTATCCGAGCCATTTAAATTCCGCAGTGGCCAAGGCCACGCTTGTCGAGATAATGCTGGTGATAGTCTTCAGCCGGCCAAAATGTGTCCGCAGTTTCGATTGTCGTTGCAATTGGTTGGCTGTAGTAACCGGACTGATTAAGTTGATCGATTTTGTTTTCTGCTTCGATCCGTTGCTCTTTGTTTTGCGGGAAAATAGCAGATCGATACTGGGTGCCAATATCAGGCCCTTGTCGGTTCACTTGGGTTGGATCGTGCCATTCGAAAAAACATGATATGAGCGTCGTGAAGTCGACTTGGGCTTGATCGTACTCGACTTCGACGACTTCAGCATGACCGGTTTGGCCGGTACAGACAGATCGATAATCCGGGGCGTCCGTTGTGCCACCCATGTATCCGACCGTGGTGTTTGTTACTCCGGGTAATTTAGAGAAGCGCTGCTGGACTCCCCAAAAACATCCGGCTGCAAAATAGGCAGTAGCCATGTATTCACCTCAATTGCCTCGACTGACTGATAAATCTGCGAGTCCGATAAGCCCTTCTTTGAACTGGGAGTCAGGCACTACGCGAAGTGCTTTTTTGGCTTTCTCCACCGCGGACAGCGCGCGCTCCTTTGTATAAGTAAGTCCGCTTGTCTTGGTTACAATTGCGGCGATCGCAGAAAATTGATCGCGATCACCGAATGTAATGGCTTGTGTGATGATCTCAGCCTCTTCTTTTGAGACTTCTTCAAGCGCCTTAATTAGAGGTAGTGTGCATTTTCCATCAGCAAGGTCATCGCCTAAATTTTTCCCAAGGCTTTCGGCATCGCCGGCATAATCGAGGTAGTCATCGATTAACTGAAATGCAAAACCAAGTTCTAGCCCATACGTTTTTAGAGCGTTAATTACGTCTTCGGGTTGTTCTGTCACGAGACCTGCGCACGCTGCGGCCGCCTCAAATAACACTGCGGTCTTGCGTGTGATGACTTGATCATATTCTGCTTCGGACACGTCAGCACGATGTTGGTTCTTCAGTTGCCACACTTCACCTTCAGAAATTTGGTTTGTGGTATCTGCGAGAAGCTTCAGTACATCCATGCGTCCGACTGAGACCATCATTTGAAAAGCCCGTGAATAAACAAAGTCACCAACTAAGATGCTGGCACTGTTACCGAAGGCAGCATTCGCACTGGGTTGCCCGCGTCGCGCATCTGAGCTATCGACGACGTCATCGTGAAATAGTGTTGCTGTGTGCAGACACTCAATTGAGGCCGCAAGCGGGATGTGGTGATCATTGTTTGTATTGAGCGCACGTGCGGTCATTAACGTAACAAGTGGACGAACGCGTTTACCGCCTGATTGAATCAGATATTGACTTACTTCCTCTATCAGATCGATATCGGATCCAAGTTGAGAAATTAGTAACTCATTTAACGCATCAAAATCAGGTCGGATGAGGTCAATTAGTTGGTCAGCAGTCGGCATGAATTCGTCCGGTATCAATTAAGCCTGTATTCTAACGATTATTCAGTTGAGAAAAAGCGAAATTAGGACTTGTCTTCTGTTTTGGAACTCCCTATTATTACGCGCCTTTCGGGTGGCATATGCCGCCGAGATTTGAAAACGGAGTTAGAACATGTACGCGGTCATTGAAACAGGCGGCAAACAGCATCGCGTTGTTGAAGGCGAGCTCATCAAGGTCGAGAAAATCGAAGCCGAGACCGGTTCGACCATCGATTTTGATCGTGTACTGATGGTTGGAGAAGGCGAATCAATCAAGGTAGGCACACCAGTCGTTGACGGTGCAAAAGTGTCTGCAGAAGTGGTTCAGCACGGCCGTGGCGATAAGGTGACTATTGTGAAGTTTAAGCGTCGCAAGCACCACATGAAGCGTCAGGGACACCGTCAGTGGTTTACTGAAATTAAGATCACAGCGATCAACGGTTAAGGCAGGAGACGGAAATGGCTCACAAGAAAGCTGGTGGTAGTACCCGTAACGGCCGCGATTCGGAAAGTAAACGCCTTGGCGTGAAGAAGTTTGGCGGTCAAGAAGTTTTGGCTGGTAACATCTTGGTTCGCCAGCGTGGAACTCAATTCCACCCGGGTGTTAACGTCGGATGTGGCACAGACTATACACTCTTCGCGAAAGCCGATGGCGAAGTGAAGTTTGAAGTGAAGGGGCCGCACAAGCGCCGCTTCGTAAGTGTTATACCTTCTGCGTAAGCGAAGGTCTCACTGATCGAAAAGCCCCGCTTGTGCGGGGCTTTTGCGTTTTGGACGATCCATGAAATTTGTAGATGAAGCGTTAATCACGGTCGAAGCTGGAAAAGGTGGCGCAGGTTGCCTGAGTTTTCGTCGTGAAAAATACATTCCTAAGGGTGGCCCCGATGGTGGCGATGGTGGCCATGGCGGGTCGATCATTTTGTTGGCCGATGAGAATCTCAATACGCTGATAGATTATCGCTTTCAGCCACAATATCGCGCTGATAATGGCCGCCCAGGTGCGGGTCGGAATAAAACAGGCGCCGGTGGTAGTGATCTGATCTTAAAGGTTCCAGTTGGAACAACTGTCTATAACGATGAAACCAATACCCTGATCGGCGAAGTTGTTGCAGATGGCGATGTGATGACTGTGGCTGAAGGTGGTCGAGGAGGTCTCGGGAACACGCGATTTAAGTCCTCGACAAACCGCGCTCCTCGACGGACCACGCCTGGCACTCCAGGTGAAGCGTTTAAGTTACGTCTTGAGTTGCGGTTACTCGCTGATGTTGGGTTAGTTGGTTTGCCGAATGCGGGTAAGTCGACACTCATCAGTCAGCTATCTGCAGCCAAACCAAAAATTGCAGACTATCCGTTTACCACTTTGGCACCCCAATTAGGTGTTGTGTCATTAGCGCCACATCGGAATTTTGTGATTGCAGACATCCCTGGATTGATTTCTGGCGCAGCTGAGGGTGCGGGGCTGGGTACTCGATTCTTGAAGCATCTCACGCGTACTCGGATTTTGCTCCATCTCGTTGATGTTGCTCCTGTGGATGGAAAGGATCCTGTTGAAGTGGTTGAGACGATTGCTGATGAGCTCGAACAATTCAGTCCGTCCCTTGCGGCTCGTGAGCGTTGGCTCGTTTTAAACAAAGTTGATTTGATTAATGCAGACGAACGTGAAGAGTTTGTTGAGGCGTTAAAAGATGCATTCAACTGGCCGCATCCCGTTCATGTGATTTCGGGCGTGACAGGAGAGGGTTGTGAGCTTCTTGCTTATAATCTGATGACTCGACTCGAAGAATCGGCGATAGAGCGTCGCGAAGATCCTGATGCTGAGGCGGCCGAGCGAGCTTGGCTTGATCAAATGGCAGAAGAGGCACATGACCGCATCGCAAAGTTACGCGAAACACGTCGTATGCAGCGTAAGGGTATCGACGTCGATGATGAAGAAGATGATGATGACGATGATCATGAAATGGAGGTCATTGTAGTTCGTGACTGAACGCACCAAACTCAAATCAGGCAAGCGCTGGGTTGTAAAAATCGGTAGCGCACTCCTGACGAATGATGGCCAGGGTCTCGATATCTTGAGGATGCAGGCGTGGGTCAAGCAAATGTCTGCATTGATCGATGACGGTGTGGAGTTATGTTTAGTGTCATCTGGCGCGATTGCAGTTGGTCTTAAGGCGCTGAAAATCGATCAGCGTCCACAAGAGCTTCCGATGCTCCAGGCAGCAGCGGCGATCGGACAAATGGGTCTAGTACAAGCTTGGCAAAGTTGCTTCGCAGCCTGTGGCCGTGAGACTGCTCAAGTGTTGTTTACTCACGAAGATCTTGCCGATCGTAAGCGCTATCTCAACGCGCGTGACACACTCAAAACGCTGAATGAATTTGGGGTCATCCCGGTCGTCAACGAAAACGATACCGTGGCAACCGACGAAATTCGATTTGGTGATAACGATTCACTTGGTGCGTTGGCGACGAATCTCCTTGAAGCGGATGTCTTAGTAATCCTGACAGATCAAGATGGTTTCTTTGATAAAGACCCGCGTTTTCACGCAGATGCAGCATTAATTCCAGAAGCACGCGCTCTAGACGACGGCCTATTGGCCATGGCCGGTAAAAACGGAGGTGCATTGGGTCGTGGTGGCATGTACACCAAAATCGTCGCAGCACAGCAAGCTGCGCGCTCTGGAGCCATGACTGTGATTGCAAATGGTCGGGTTGAAGGAGTGCTTGAGCAATTGCGTGCCGGTGAATCAGTCGGTTCGTTGTTATATCCAGATTTAAAACCGCAGGCAGCCAGAAAACGCTGGTTGGCATCGCATAAACAAACGCGTGGTGTTCTAGTGGTGGATGCCGGTGCAGCCGATGCTCTAAAAGCAAAGGGTCGAAGCTTGTTACCTGTTGGTGTGACTGAAGTTAGGGGTGTTTTTGATCGCGGCGATATCGTCGGAATCGAGACATCGGATGGAGAGCGACTAGCCACGGGCCTTGTGAACTACGGTTCGAGCCAAGCGGTACAGATGTTCGGAAAAACGACCACGCAACTGAAAGAAAGCCAGTTGTTGTTGGAAGGTGATGCGTTAGTGCATCGAGACAATATGGCGCTGGTTTAAGCCAGCGCCTATATGTCTGTGTTAAGACGCGATTGCTTTGATTCTCGCGTTCAGGCGGCTCTTAATGCGAGCGCACTTGTTCTTCTTGTAGATGCCTTTAGTGACCATGCTATCAAGAATCGGTGCAGCTTCACGGAAAGCATCCGTTGCAGCCTGTTGTTCACCGGTCGCAATTGCTGCCAGTGTTTTCTTAACATATGTGCGAGCCCGTGAACGCAGGCTGGCGTTATGATTGCGACGGACATCCGCCTGCTTTGCGCGCTTACGCGCCTGGGGACTATTTGCCACCGGGGTTGCTCCCTTACACTAAACTTCGAACCAGTTGAAATAACTGGAAATTCAAGGCGCGGGAATGTACCGAAAATGGAACCAGAGGTCAAGGATAGTAAAGCGTGACGACAGAAAAGATGGTTCGATCTGGAATAACAGTTGGCGGTTGGACGCTTGGTTCACGCGTTCTGGGATTGGTGCGAGACATTGTTCTTGCCAACTCTGTGGGTGCGTCTGCTGGAGCCGATGCGTTTTTTGTCGCTTTTAAAATCCCAAACTTTCTCCGTCGCCTGTTTGGTGAAGGCGCCTTTGCGCAGGCTTTTGTCCCTGTATTTTCTGAAACACGAGAAAAAGAGGGTGAAGAGTCGGTCAAACGTTTGATTAATCAAGTGGCCGGACGCTTTGGGTTAATCCTGTTCGCGATCAGTGTGATTGGCGTTCTTCTCGCGCCATGGATCGCGATGTTGTTTGCTCCAGGTTTTTCTAATGACCCGGGGAAAATGGCCTTAACCGCTGATCTTCTGCGCTGGACCTTCCCTTATCTTGGATTCATTTGCTTTGTTGCATTTGCCGGCGGCATTTTAAATAGTATCGGTCGTTTTGCGGTGCCGGCTGCGACTCCAATTTTCTTAAATTTATCGTTGATTGGAAGCGCACTGTTTTTGGTGCCAGTTGTTTCACCTTCGGTTATGGGGCTTGCGATTGGTGTTGCGATTGCCGGGTTGATCCAGCTTCTGATTCAGATTCCCCCATTGATGGCTGCAGGATTGCTTCCTAAGCCGTCACTCAAAGCTGATCACCCTGGTGTTTCAAAAATTTTGAAACTCATGGTTCCCGCGCTTTTCGGTGTCTCTGTCAGCCAAATCAACCTGTTGCTCGATACGGTGTTGGCATCCTTGTTAGTGTCAGGGTCTGTGTCTTGGTTGTATTACTCAGACCGTTTGATGGAACTTCCTCTCGGTGTGATTGCGATTGCTGTTTCAACAGTCATCCTCCCGAAGCTATCTCGTGAATTTGCGCAAGATGACGCCAGTGCATCCCGTCAAACGCAAAGCTGGGCGATCTGGGTCGTTCTGGTATTGGGCCTGCCGTGTGCGGCTGCACTTGCTGTCTTTGGAGAGCTGATTTTATCGACGCTCTTTCAATATGGTGCGATGACGGTGTCAGATATAGAGGCATCTGCAATGTCGTTGATGGCTTATTCAGCGGGTCTGCCCGCATTCATGATGATTAAAGTGCTCGCGCCTCATTATTTCGCGCACCAAGACACGAAGACGCCGGTGAAAATCGGGTTAATCGCGATGACCGCAAATATGGTCTTCAACCTGATTTTTGTGTGGTCTCTCGATCATGTGGGTCTGGCGCTCGCGACATCACTCTCCGCTTGGGTCAATGCATCGCTATTACTGCGCGGTCTGCATCAGCGCGGATGGTATGAGGTTCGCGGTCTTCCGTGGAAACAGATTCTGCAGGTGGCGCTTGCATTGATCATCATGGTGCAAGTGGCCTGGTGGGCTCCATCTGCCTCTGTGTTGGCGGACTATCTGATCATTGAGCGCGTTGGTTGGACAACCGCACTTCTTATTATCGCAGGACTTTTGTATTTGTTAACTCTGAGACTGACGGGGATCCGGTATACTGCGCTGCTCGTTCCGCCATCAGCTCGTTAACGTTATGCAGTTTGTTTTTGGTCGACATGCAGAGTTTCGATCACCACATGTTTTAACCATCGGTAATTTTGATGGGGTGCACGTGGGGCACCAGCGCGTTATTCGTCAGGCACAGCAGGTTGCTGATCAGTTAAAGCTTCCTTTGACTGTGGTGTTATTTGAGCCGCAGCCAAAAGAATATTTTGCAAACCGTAATAGCCAGGTTGCACCAGCAAGATTGATGAATCTCAAATCCAAAGTGGCCGCCCTGAAAGCCTTGGGTGTTGACAGTATTTGGTGCCTTAAATTCTCTGATATCCGGCCAATGACTGCAGAAGACTTTGTCAGCCAGCTTGTCGCAGGGAAGCACGTGAAGCATATGGTCGTTGGCGATGACTTTCGCTTTGGTTGTGACCGGCAGGGTGACTTTAATTACCTTGTTCACTCAGGTGAGCGGCATGGTTTTACGGTTGAGCAGTCGGATACTCACCGGGTGGGTGATGAGCGGATTTCATCCTCACGGATACGGCATTTGTTGCAGACACATGATTTCGATGGTGCTGCACAATTGCTCGGCCGACCCTACGCGCTTTGTGGGCGAGTGATTTACGGGCAACAATTAGGGCGGAAAATTGGGTTCCCGACTGCTAACATAGCGCTCTCAAATTCGCCGCCACTACACGGTGTGTTTGGTTGCACGGTTGAACTTCCCGGTGGGCAGATTGGTACTGGGGTTGCCAACATTGGTTCGCGTCCAACCGTCTCTGGCCAGAAGGTCAGATTGGAAGTGCATTTGCATGAGTTTACTGGGGAGTTGTATGGTCGCACTTTGATCGTGACTCCACGGATATTTATTCGCGCTGAACAAAAATTCGAAAGCATCGAAGCGTTGACCGCACAAATTCGGGTCGATAACGCAAGGGCTTTGGAATTACTGAGCGTATTAACTGGATCTGAAACTGAATGACTGATTACAAACAGACGCTAAATCTTCCTGATACAGAGTTTCCAATGCGTGGGAACTTGGCGAAACGTGAGCCGGATATGTTGGCGTCATGGATTGCGGACGATTGGTATCAACAGATCCGTGATGTGCAGTCGAATCGTGATAAGACCTTTATCCTGCATGATGGCCCTCCGTATGCAAACGGCGATATCCATATCGGTCATGCCGTCAACAAGGTGTTGAAAGACATCATTGTCAAAGCCAAAGGGTTGGCGGGATATAACGCGCCCTATGTTCCCGGATGGGACTGTCATGGGTTACCAATCGAACACAAGGTTGAGACAACGATCGGTAAAATCGGTGACAAATTTCGATCGGCAAGTGAATTCAGAAATGCGTGTCGTGAATACGCCGCGACGCAAATTGAGCGACAAAAAGTTGATTTTAAGCGCCTTGGTATCTTAGGGGACTGGGATCATCCCTACCTGACGATGGATTACAAAGTTGAGGCGGATATCGTTCGGTCTTTGGGACGGATTATCAACAATGGTCATTTCCACCAGGGTGCAAAGCCCGTCTATTGGTGCATGGATTGTGAGAGTGCTTTGGCTGAAGCTGAAGTGGAGTATCAAGACCGCAAAACGTGGACCGTTGACGTCGCCTTTCCGATTCAAAACACGGATCAAATCGAAAGTGCTTTTGGAGTGTCCTCAGATATCGCTGCGAATGCTTCGATGGCGATATGGACAACGACACCATGGACTCTTCCAGCTAACCAATTTGTTGCGGTCAACGCCGAGCTTCCATATGTCTTAGCTCAATTTGAAAAAGATGGCACAACGTGGACATTGGTTTTGGCTGAGGGGCGTCTCGAGGCATTATCCGAGCGTTATGGCATTGATGAATTCACGATTTTAGGCAAGACAATTGGTGAAGCTTTAGCTGGAATCCAATGTGAAGCACCATGGGATAGTCGTGTTGTTCCGGTTGTCACAGGTGAGCACGTGACTCTCGAAGCGGGTACAGGCGCCGTCCACTCAGCGCCTGCCTATGGCCTTGAAGATTTTAATGCTGCAAAAGCCTTAGATATTGAGCTGTTAACACCTGTACGTGATGACGGGACTTTTGCTGAATCCGTCGCTGTCGTTGCGGGCTTACACGTCGAAAAAGCAGGTCCAGTGATTTCAGACTACCTGGCTGAAAAGGGACGTTTGGTTCACAAAGCAAAGCTTGAACACTCCTATCCACATTGCTGGCGTCATAAAACACCGGTGATTTACCGAGCGACTCCACAATGGTTTATTCGCATGCAAGGTGAAGGACTTTTGGAAACAGCGCGGGAAGCCGTCGAATCGCAAATTCAGTTCACACCAAGCTGGGGTAAGAATCGCTTGGCGGCAATGCTTCAAGACCGACCTGACTGGTGTATCTCAAGGCAACGAAATTGGGGTGTTCCAATTACTGTCTTCGTGCATAAAGAAACGAGTCAGCTACATCCCGATACAGAAGCACTTTTTGAAAAAATTGCTGCCAAAATCGAAGAAGGCGGCATCAATGCCTGGTTTGATCTTGAGCCAAGTGAATTGCTTGGTGATGATGCCGAAGACTATCGCAAGGTCACAGATGTGCTCGATGTTTGGTTTGACTCTGGCACAACGCACGCGTCGGTTCTCGGTCGTCGTGAAGGTCTTCGCTTCCCTGCTGATTTGTATCTCGAAGGGTCTGATCAACATCGTGGTTGGTTCCAGTCATCACTTCTAACATCTGTCGCGATTCATGGTCGCGCACCGTATGAGGGGCTGCTAACTCACGGGTTTACTGTCGACCAAGACGGCAGAAAAATGTCGAAGTCTCTCGGTAATGTGATTCCGCCGCAGGATGTGATGAATACCTTGGGTGCGGATATTTTGCGTTTGTGGATTGCATCAACAGACTTCACAAAAGAAATGACAGTGAGTCATGAAATCCTTAACCGCACCTCAGATACTTACCGCCGGATCCGCAATACATCGCGATTCTTGTTGGCGAATATGGCTGGGTTTAATCCAGAAACTGATCAGGTTGCGTTGGATGATTTGGTATCACTGGATGCAGAAATGATTCGCCGCACGAAGGCGCTGTCGGAAAAGATTATCGGCCACTATGAACGTTATGAATTTTCTGAGGTAACTCAATCGTTGCACCACTTCTGCGTTGATGATCTCGGAGGTTTTTATCTCGATATCATCAAGGATCGTCAATACACACTGAAGGCAGACAGCCACGCCAGAAAGAGTTGCCAGACGGCGATGTACTGGATTACAGATGCACTTGTTCGTTGGATGGCGCCGATCTTGTCATTCACTGCGCAAGAGATTTGGGAAGTCATGCCGGGTACCCGTCCACATCGTTTCGTGTTTGCCGTAACGGAAGCTGAGCTCCCTGAAGCCAATGGTCGAGCGACAGTGGACTGGTCTTTGATCCAGTCAGCTAAAGAGGCTGTCAACCAAGCGATTGAAGCGGCGCGAAATGATGGACTTGTTAAGGGATCATTGTCTGCTGAGGTTGCGTTATACGCAGATGGCCCCGTATTTGACGCATTAACTGCATTGGGTGATGAATTGAGGTTTGTCACGATCACCTCAGAAGTCACCTTGCACAGACTATCCGATGCACCGAGTGATGCGCTGTCTGATCCTGCGTGCCCACAGTTGTCTGTCGTGGTATCAGCGACATCATCTGAGAAATGTGAGCGGTGTTGGCACCATCGTCCAGACGTCGGCACGGTGAGTGAGCATCCAACGTTGTGTACGCGATGTGTTGATAATGTTGAAGGTGTGGGCGAAGAGCGGACGTTTGCATGAGGCTTGATTTTGCGCTGGTGATAGGGGGTATTTTCCTGGTCGACCAGTGCACTAAGCTGTTGGCGTCGACGTTCCTCAATTATGCCGAGCCAATTGGTTTGCTCCCATTTTTTTCATTCACGTTATTACACAATACAGGTGCAGCGTTCAGTTTTCTTGCAGATGCTGGTGGTTGGCAGCAATGGTTATTTCTTGTCTTGGCTATTGGCGTGTGTGCTTATTCTCTCTGGTCGTTACGTGATCCAGAATTGTGCGGATGGATGCAAGCTGGATTTGTACTCCTGATTCCAGGTGCGATTGGTAATGCAGTTGATCGAGTGGCGTTCGGTTATGTGGTCGATTTTTTACATTTCCATTGGGGAAATTGGTCGTTTCCGGCCTTTAATGTTGCTGATACAAGCATTACGTTAGCAGCAGGTTGTTTATTAATTGGATGGTATGTAGATGCTCGACATCGGCCCAAATTGCAAAGTTGAACTGCATTTCTCACTGAGACTTGTAGACACCGGCGAAGTCGTCGACTCAACGTTCGAAAAGAAGCCTGCGGAACTTGTGATCGGCGATGGTAATTTGCCTGCAGCTTTTGAAGCGGTGCTTCATGGCATGAAAGCGGGCGAGCGTAAAATCCAAAGGATTGAGCCCAAAGACGGGTTTGGTCAGCACAACCCATCCAATGTGCAGCGAATTTCTAAAGATCAATTTGATCCATCAGTTGAACTGTCAGAGGGGCTCGTTGTCAGTTTTCAAGATAAGGCGAAATCTGAATTGCCGGGTGTCGTTGCCGCTATCGACGAGTCGATGGTCACTGTGGATTTTAACCATCCGCTGGCCGGTCGTGATCTCGAGTTTGAGGTCGAAATTCTTTCTGTAGCTCCAGCGGAGACTCACTGATGCAAGTCACGCTCGCGAATCCGCGCGGCTTTTGTGCTGGTGTTGATCGAGCGATTGATATCGTGAATCGCGCACTTGAGGTGTTTGGGGCGCCTGTGTATGTGCGCCATGAAGTGGTTCACAACAAAACCGTCGTTGACGATCTCAGGGCTCGAGGCGCTATTTTTGTTGATGAACTCGATGAAGTTCCTGATGACACGATCGTTATTTTTTCCGCGCATGGTGTCTCGCGTGCGGTTCAAGAAGAGGCTCTAAGGCGTCAATTGAAAGTCTTTGATGCGACCTGTCCTTTGGTTACCAAAGTCCATATGGAAGTGATCAAATTTTCTAAAGAAGGACGTGAGTGCATTTTGATTGGGCATGCAGGGCACCCCGAGGTCGAGGGAACGATGGGCCAGTTTGATACCTCAAATGGCGGCATCATGAAGCTTGTTGAAGATGAGGATGATGCGCGAACGGTTCAGATCGACGATCCGAAAACCGCATCATTTGTGACTCAAACCACATTATCGATGGATGATACCGCGCGTATCATCGATATTTTGCGTGAGCGTTTCCCTGAGATCCAAGGGCCACGGAAAGATGACATTTGTTATGCAACACAAAATCGTCAAGATGCGGTGAAGCGTTTGGCGATAGCGCATGATCTCGTGTTGGTGGTTGGTTCTCCGAATTCTTCGAACTCCAACCGGCTAAAAGAGCTCGCGGAGCGTTTGGGTTCGCGATCTTTTTTGATTGATGGTCCAGAACAGATTGATCCGGCTTGGGTTCAAGAAGCGACTGCCATAGCAGTCACGGCGGGCGCATCCGCTCCTGAGAATGTCGTGCGTGCTGTTTGTGATCGACTCCAAGAGTTGGGCGCTGACTCGATCTCACAAGAGCGTGGCGTCGATGAATCGGTCCAATTCTCGCTCCCCAAGGAATTGAGACTGCGTTCAGTCGACTAGTACCGAAGTCCAGTTTCCTCCTGTTTTCTTTTCGCTCTGCTGTACTGCCCAAACGGAGGTGGTATGCGCGGATTTGCTCTATCTGACAGTTTGATGGCTCTGGCGATTGTGAGCCTATTGTTCGTTGTGATGCTCAGTCGTGGCCCTGATTTAGAGGCGCGTGAGGCCGAGCGGCGAACCGAAGCTTTCATGTTTGATGCGGCAACGGCGGCTTTGACGCTGAGTCGGACGCTGAATCAAACAGGTTCGTGGACGCTTTATGATCAAGGTGTGGTCGTCGCATTACCAATGGATCAATTTCATTACCTTCATGAACTTCTCACGCTGCAACCTGCGATGCCCTATCGACTCGAGCTACAAGTTACTCCAATCTCTAAGGATCAATTCTCAAGTGCTGTGCAGTTGTATCGGAATGATGACTTGTTACTCGGTGAGGAGGTGACATGGTCAAGCAACGCGGCCTCTTAGCAGAGACATTGGTGGGGATCGCAGTCGGTGTGGGTATCGTAGTTATCTTAGTGTCACTATGGGCGTCAGACAGCTCAAGACGTGCACATGAAATTGAAGGCATGCTTGAGCGATCAGATCTCGATGCCGCCACATTTTATTTCCCGTTGATCACTGTCCCAGCACATGTGATTTCGATTGTGTCCAAAGATCAACTGAAACAAGCCATCGGTTCGTCCCAAGTGGAGCCAACCTCATCCCATGCACTTAAGGTCACGCACCCTTTTTCGGCAACATATATCTATCTCGGATTTAGCGAAAGGCAGCAGAAATCGGCACTGTGGGTTTATAAAGATCGTTTCGGAAATACAGCAAATGACGCACTACTCGATGCGTCTGGCACATTGAATTTGGATATATCCGATGACGTGATGTGCCTTGGTCTCACGAGTCCGCAATGGATTTACTGTCATAACCGCTTACCAGGGCAAACGCATGAGTACTAGACAAGGATCGGCCCTGATTGCCATTTTAGTTGTGATCTCTGTACTCGGCTTTTTATGGGTTGGAGATTTTGCATTACGACTGACCGAAGATATTTCTCAGGCGCGTGTTCATGGCATGGAGCAGAAGCATCTCGCTGCCGCGGAAAAAGAATGGGGGGCATTCTTGCAGGCAACTGCTGAAGCGGATACCAGTGGTATGTGGCAACCCATTGAATACGTGATTCCCGATGGGGTCTCCGAGCGTGTCGTGAGCCTCACAATCGCTTTTGTGAATGACCAATGGATTGCAAAGGATCGGCAAGTCGTATGGCGGGCGAACGTGGTTTCTCATTAATTGAAACGCTCGTTGTGATGGCGATCGCAGCGATTATGGTGGCTGGTGGCTCACAGTTATTCGGGACGACAACTGAGCGGTCGAGGACACTCTATTATCAGAGTGAACTGATGCATCAAATGGAATCGATGAAGCGTCAATACCTGCGATCTCGCCAATTCCCTAGTCAACTTGAAAGCCCGCATGACTATCGACTTACCCTCAAGCGATGTGGAGACGACTGCCGGACCGTCAGATTGGTACCTAGTGCTTCGCACTCATGTCTCTATTGGGAGTTGAGTACTGATGGTTCAATGCGAGCGGGAAGGGAAGGATGTTGGCCTGAGTCAGCAGTTCGCGCGTTCGCTCGTGAATCGAGTTCTTCCCAGACTTGAGACAGTGATAATCCAATCAATCGTTTCTCCGCATAATCTCACTTGGCCCGGGCTGACTGATCCATCCGAATAGGCCTCAAGCCGGTTTCCAGAAAATGACCGAATTTGAATTGGCATGCGTGTTTTCGGCATTTCGATTACCTGAGTCGTCTTTGTGGTAATCGCTGTCGCCATATGCATTCGAATCGCGCTTCGCAGGTGAGCTGCATCCTGTTTGACTATCGATATGTCGCGTGGACTCGACCACGTTGAAACAACCTGTGATGCGAGAATAACGCTGATGGAAAGCGCTGTGAGTAAGGAGATCAATTGCATGGTCAGAGTGTAGTTGGTTCTGACGAAATGGCTTGCGCGTGCGATAATTCAACCATGTTGCAAACAAAGACTTCCCCGTGTGATGTATTGATTATTGGCGCAGGCGTCATGGGCATGTTGTCTGCTTTGGAATTAGCCGAAGCGGGTCAGCGTGTTGTTATCGTTGATAAAGGCCAAGCAGGACTTGAAGCCTCTTGGGCGGGTGGAGGGATTATTTCGCCACTCTATCCGTGGCGCTATGCTCCACCAATCACTGCATTAGCGACTTGGTCACAGAATGCATTTCCTGATTTGATCGCGAGACTACGTGATTCGACAGGGATCGATCCAGAACTGCTCTCGAACGGTATGTTGGTCACAGCAACCAATGAGCGTGAAAAAGCGCTTGCATGGGGTTCGGGTTTGGCGCGAGCGGTTATCGAAATTACGGACGATGAGGCGCAAGCGTTGGAGCCGCATGTCCGTCTTGATGAAACACCTTTATGGATGCCTGGGGTTTCGAGCGTTCGTAATCCACGGATGGGTCAAGCCCTCAGGCAAATATGCATGCATCATCCACGAATTCAGCTCCTTGAGCATCATGAGGTACAGGTGTCTGGTGATTTGGATTCACCTGTGGCCTCAAGTCATGGCCAGAAATTTGTGGCGGATCGAATCGTACTCACAACGGGAGCCTGGACCGGAGGTCTACTGTCGGGATTGGATTTGGCTTGTCCAATCAAGCCTATGAAAGGGCAGATGCTGTTGTTTAGCCCGTGTGAACTTGTTAGTCGTGTGGTCTTGGCAAACGGTCGTTATGCAATTCCACGCGCAGACGGGCGGATTGTCTTTGGGTCGACACTTGAAGATGTCGGTTTTCAGAGAACGCCGGATCGAGACGCTTTTGAGTCTCTGTATGCATCAGCTCTCGCCATGATCCCTGCGTTGGAAAACGTGGGCTTGGAAGCGCAATGGGCTGGCTTCCGTCCTGGTTCGCCTGAAGGGATGCCTTGGATAGGTGCAATTACAGATACGTTATGGGTGAATTCGGGTCACTTTAGAAATGGAGTGGTCTTGAGTCCTGCATCCAGCCGACTATTATGCGATCTCATGATGGATCGAACACCAATTGTTGATCCTTTACATTACCAACCTCGGAACACACGATGACGCAAACTTCCCGTATTCGGTTGCTGCAAATGGACGCTGTTGTTGGTGACTTTGAAGCAAATTTACAGAAATTAGCGGATGCAGCTGAAACTGCGCGAAACGAAGGTGTTTCCATTCTCGTTGCGCCTGAGCTGGCTCTCACCGGATATCCGCCTGAAGATCTTTTATTGCGTCCAGCACTAATCGATAAGTTAAATGCCTCTGAGTCCCGGTTATGCGAAATCAGCCGCGGTATCACGCTCTTAGTCGGAGCGCCGAGCGAACTGGCCCGAGAGTCCGGTGCTTGGGATCTCGGTAACAATAGTGCGCGTCCTGCATCGCTTTGGAACAGTCTGCTTGTGTATACGGATGGTGTCCGGGTGATGGCCTATCAAAAGCAATCGTTGCCAAACTATCAGGTCTTTGATGAGCGTCGATATTTCGTTGCAGGCTCTTTACCACAGGTCTGTGAAATTGATGGGGTACGGATTGGTCTTCTTGTGTGTGAAGACGTTTGGGTTCCAGACATTGTTGAAGCGACATGCAACCTTGGCGTCGATTTGATTGTTGTCGTGAACGCATCACCGTTTGCAGAAAACAAAGTATTCGAGCGATGTGAGCATTTAAAGCATCGCGCGCTTAGTAACCACGTACCAATCGCTTATGTGAATTTAGTGGGTGGGCAGGATGAGCTGATTTTTGATGGTGGTTCATTTGCCGTGAATCGAGAAGGTCAAGTCATTGCCCAAGCCAATTTTTTCTCTGAAGACACGTTGGATGTCGTTTGGGATGGGTCAGACCTGACAGGGCAGCGTATCGAAGATGTACCATCCTCAGATTGGATGCTGTACCAAGCGCTTGTTACTGGTGTGCGTGATTATTTTGCAAAGACTGGCTTTAAAAAAGCGGTCCTTGGATTATCCGGCGGAATCGATTCAGCGCTTACATTGGCAGTGGCTGTAGATGCGCTGGGTGCAGAAAATGTTCATGCGGTCATGATGCCGTATCTATACACGGCGGATATCAGTGTGACAGATGCCGAGCGGCAGGCTCGGATCTTGGGATGTGAATTTTCGATCGTACCGATTGAGCCGATGGTTCGTGAATTCATGCAGACATTAAATCCCTTTTTCGAAGGACACCCTATCGATACCACCGAAGAAAATTTGCAAAGTCGTTGTCGCGGGGTACTGCTCATGGCGCTCTCAAATAAAACCGGTGCGTTGGTACTAACAACTGGCAATAAGAGTGAGATGGCGGTCGGCTACGCGACGCTCTACGGCGACATGGCCGGTGGGTATGCCGTTTTAAAAGATGTCTGGAAAACCCGGGTGTACGATCTCGCGAGGTTTGTGAACCGGAATGGAGAAGTGATTCCAGAGCGAGTGATCACGAGACCACCATCTGCTGAGTTGGCTCCTGGCCAAGAGGACTCGCATAGTCTGCCGCCTTATGATCGTCTTGATACGATGTTGTCGCTTTACATCGAATCGGATCTGTCGCCTCAGGAGATCATCGAGTCGGGGTTTGACCCTTCTGAAGTGAAGCGCATGTGTCGGCTGGTTGATATTAACGAATACAAACGTCGACAGTCTGCCGTTGGGCCTCGTGTGACGGTTCGCGGGTTCGGCCGCGATCGGAGATATCCAATCGCAAACCGCTGGTCTTTCTAGAAGAATACTTCGTCGACGACGCGAGGCGCGTCGATCGCGGGAGCATCTTCTGCTGGGCGAAGCGTTGCTTGCGGGCGACGGCTTGTATCCAAGCGACGTGATTGGCTGAATGCCGCAAGGCGATCCGCGAGATCGCCTCCGCTACCCATAAACCCAAGTGTGAGAATGCTGGTTAGGGTTTCACCTTCTTCATACAAAACGCCAGCAGCCAACCGTTGATTACCACGCTCACCCGCCACGTATTCCGGATAATTTTCAGAGAGCACAAACAGTGCATCTTGTGATTCTTGTGGCAGACCTAGCGCTTCAAAAGCGAGGTGCATCACGATCAATGCATCAATAACAGCAGGGGTTGAAGGGTAACCTTCAACGACTTGGCGCGCGCGATTCGCGGCGGCCAGATAAGCGCCCTTTCTGATGTAGTAGCGAGAAACATTTACTTCATATTCTGCAAGCTGATTGCGGACATAAATCAAACGGAGGGTCGCATCTTCTGCAAATTCACTTTCGGGATAACGCTCGAGCAATTGTTTGAAATCATCGATCGCGTCTCGTGCACCGCCGATGTCTCGACCTGTTTCATCACCAGGGAGATACCGCGAAACCATCGAGTCATTCGATGCATAGGATGACAGGCCTTTCATATACTGGGCGTAGTCGGCTTCGGGATGATCTGGATTGAGGCGGATAAATCGATCCGCTGTCATTCGTGCAAGTTCATACTTTGATGATTTGAAATAGGCATAGACGAGATCTAACTGAGTTCCATCAGCGTACTGGCCGAATGGGAAGCGACGATCGAGTTCCTCTAGCGATGTGATGGCCTCAAGATAACGACTTCCGTCCATGTGTCCTTGTGCTTCTTCCCACAGTTGGCGTTCGCTTTTTAGGTTGGCATCTGGGTCAAACAGTGAGCATGCTGTAAGAGCAATAGAAATGAGCAGGAAGCTAAGGGTCCGGGTTATCATGGAATTCCTTGTTTCGATGAATCGACAAATGACCGATCGGCAATATACCAAGACGCATATTCAAGCACAGTTTGAGGTTCCTTTGGAGGAATCTGGATCACGGATTGATCAAGTATTAGCTCGCCTGATGCCGGATTACTCTCGTGCTCGTCTAACGCAATGGCTTACGGACGGGCAGATATTAGTCGATGGAGCGCCGTTAAAGCCAAAAAATAAAGTACTTGGTGGTGAAAAAATTATCATTGATGCCGAACTCGAAGCTCAGATTGATTGGTCAGCAGAGGATATCCCTCTTGATATCGTCCATGCCGATGACGATCTGATCATCGTGAATAAACCAGCTGGTCTGGTGGTTCATCCCGGGCATGGCAACCCGTCTGGTACATTGGTGAATGCGTTATTGTCCGCGTTCCCTGAGCTCGAGGAGATTCCGAGGGCGGGAATTGTGCATCGCTTGGATAAAGATACTAGCGGTGTTCTCGCCGTTGCCCGTTCACTGAAAGCCCAGGCCAATCTAGTGAAACAGCTTAAAGATCGATCGATGAGTCGTCAGTACAGTGCGCTTGTCTATGGGCACCCGAGTAAAGAGGGGACGATTGATGCCCCGATGGACCGGCATCGACTGCAGAGAACTAAAATGGCTGTTGTGTATTCGGGTAAGCCCGCTATCACGCATTATCGAGTGTCTGAGACGACAGCGCATTGTGCTTGGGTCGATGTGAAGTTAGAGACTGGTCGAACCCACCAGATTCGGGTTCACATGACTCATATTGGCCATCCTCTGGTGGGAGATCCAGTGTATCGGCAAGGTCGGCCTGGTCTTGGTAATGCAACCGAAGAAGCGCGTATTCTTATCGACAGATTTCCAAGACAAGCTTTGCATGCAAGGAAGCTCGGTTTAATCCATCCAGGTAGCGGTGAGGCGGTTGAGTTTGAGGTGCCACTTGCCCCTGACTTGGATGAATTATTGATGTCGTTGAGGCAAGTGGATGTCTGATCCGTGGTTTGAAATCGAGTTTGGGCCAAAAGTTCTTGCGCTCCAGACGATCTGTGATCCGGAGCCTCTCCCATATGGCTCGTTCAATTTGGGGTTGCACGTCGGTGACGATGAGGCCTCTGTCTCTGAAAACCGCGCCCTTCTTGCGAGTCGATTTGGTCGCGAAATCTACTTCCCAGAGCAAGTTCATGGCACCCATTTGGTCCATGTACATAGAGGCTCTCCAGTGACTCCAGCTGATGCTGTGGTGACCGATGAGCTGAACTGTCCAATCGGCATCATGACAGCAGACTGTCTTCCGGTGTTATTCGCAAGCCAAGAGTTGGTCGGTGCTGCTCATGCTGGTTGGAGAGGACTCGTCGCTGGGGTTCTTGAGCGGGCACTTGAGGAATTCCCGGATCCCTCCAAAGTGCGCGCATGGCTCGGGCCTTGTATTGGTCCAAACGCATTTGAGGTGGGGCCCGAGGTTGTGGACGCTTTTGTGTCTAAAAATTCAAGCTGGATTCGTTTTTTTAAATCGGTTCGCGATACGGACCGTTCCATTGCTGATCTTGCAGGTATTGCTTTCGATCTCCTTGAAAGCCGCGGCGTTGGCACCATCGAAACGGTTGCTAGTTGTACGTATAGCGACTCAATGCGCTGGTATTCCTACCGTCGTTCGGGCATTACCGGGCGAATGGCAAGTTGCATTATGCGCACTGGATAACCTGTGGATAACTTGAAATAAGCATGAGTCGTCCCCAGTAATACAGTTATACGTTGTTTTAGATAAGGGATTACCTAATGCGAATGGATCGGTTAACAAATCGCCTCATGCAAGCTCTGCAAGATGCGCAAACTCTCGCCTTAAGTCTTGATCATAATGAGATGTCACCATGGCATCTTTTAAAAGCGTTGCTTACCCAAAGCGGCGGTTCTGCACGTTCCTTAATCCTATCTGCTGGTGGTCAGTTTGATCAGCTACTCGCTGAAGTCGACCGCGCTTTAGATGGGTTGGCGCGGGTCTCGAACCACGACGGTGAGGTCCGTATGAGTCAGGACTTGGCCCGTCAGTTTAACTTGGCTGAAAAGCAGTCGATGTCCCAGAAAGACGCCTATCTCTCTTCTGAGACTGTTTTAGCTGTGATGTCGAAAGATAAGGTCACAAAGTCTGCGTTTCAGGCCGCAGCAGTGAATGAAGACCGATTGTCCGATGCGATTGAAAAACTCCGTGGAGGCGAGTCAGTGCAAACTGAAAATGATGAAGAAAATCGTGGTGCTCTCGATAAGTACTGTCTTGATCTGACTGCGCGAGCGTCGGAAGGTAAGCTCGACCCTGTAATTGGTCGAGACGAAGAGATTCGTCGGGCGGTTCAGGTGTTGCAGCGTCGGACAAAGAATAACCCAGTTCTAATTGGTGAACCTGGTGTTGGTAAGACTGCTATCGTTGAAGGCTTAGCTGCCCGGATTGTCAATGGCGAGGTGCCTGAGGGTCTGAAAGGTAAGCGTGTCCTATCCCTCGATATGGGCTCACTGATCGCTGGGGCAAAATTTCGGGGTGAGTTTGAAGAGCGACTCAAGGCTGTATTGAAGGAGTTGGCTCAGCAAGAAGGTCAAATCATTCTCTTCATTGATGAAATCCATACCATGGTTGGAGCGGGCAAATCCGAAGGAGCCATGGATGCGGGCAATATGCTGAAGCCTGCACTCGCTCGTGGAGAGCTACATTGTGTGGGAGCAACAACCCTTGATGAGTATCGCCAATATTTTGAGAAGGATGCGGCTCTTGAACGGCGCTTCCAGAAGGTGTTGGTCGGTGAACCGACCGAAACCGACACGATTGCCATACTTCGGGGATTGAAGCCGAAGTATGAAGTGCATCATGGAGTTGAGATTTCTGATTCAGCAATCATCGCAGCAGCAAAGCTGTCGAGTCGTTACATCACCGATAGGCAGTTGCCGGATAAAGCAATCGACCTGATGGATGAGGCGGCAAGCCGCATTCGTTTGGAAATGGATTCCAAGCCTGAGGAGTTGGATCGGTTAGATCGTCGCTTGATTCAGCTAAAGATCGAACGCGAAGCGCTTAAAAAAGAGAAAGATGAAGCGAGTAAAGCGCGACTGATCGAACTCGAGGACACGATTGCCGAGGTTGAGAAAGAGGCTGGTGCACTCGAAGAAGTATGGGCCTCAGAAAAGGCTCAAACGCAAGGTGTACAAGCAATCAAGGAAGAACTTGATCGCGCAGAAATTGATCTCGAGCAGGCGAGGCGTGCCGGAGATTTGGCTCGGATGAGCGAGATTCAGTATGGGGTCATCCCGACGCTTGAGAAGAGGATGCTCGAGGCTCAGGAAGCGAACGAATCGGATGAGGGCAAGCTTGTACGTTCGCGAGTCACAGAAGAGGAAATTGCGGAAGTTGTTAGTCGTTGGACCGGTATCCCTGTTGCGAAGATGCTCGAAGGTGAAAAAGACAAACTCCTTCAAATGGAAGATGCATTGCATGCGCGAGTTGTGGGTCAAGATACCGCGGTGACTGCTGTTGCCAATGCGGTGCGTCGCTCGCGGTCTGGCCTATCGGATCCGAAAAGACCAAATGGTTCGTTTTTATTCCTTGGCCCAACTGGGGTCGGTAAAACAGAGCTTTGCAAAACTTTAGCTGAATTTTTATTCGACTCTGAAGACGCCATGGTTCGGATTGATATGTCTGAATTCATGGAGAAGCACTCAGTGGCGCGGTTGGTTGGTGCACCTCCTGGATATGTTGGGTACGAGCAGGGCGGATATTTGACTGAAGCGGTTCGTCGCCGCCCGTATGCGGTTGTGTTGCTCGATGAAGTTGAAAAGGCTCATCCAGATGTCTTTAACATCCTTTTGCAGGTGCTCGATGATGGCCGCCTTACTGATGGGCAGGGACGTACCGTTGATTTTTCCAATACGGTAGTGGTGATGACATCGAATCTCGGTTCAGATCTGATTCAGAGTATGGTGGGTGAGTCGCATGAAGCCATCCGTGATGCGGTGATGGGTGTTGTCGGGACACATTTCCGCCCTGAGTTCATCAATCGAATCGATGATGCAGTTGTTTTCCATGCATTGGGCCGGGACCACATTCGTGGAATTTTGGATGTTCAGCTGTCCTATTTGCGTGCTCGGCTTGAAGACATGGAATATGCATTTGAGTTGACTGATGAAGTCGCTGAGAAACTCTGTGAAGCTGGTTATGATCCGGTGTATGGCGCGCGACCATTGAAGCGTGCGATACAAATGCACCTCGAGAATCCGCTTGCTGAGGCGCTGCTCAAAGGTGAATTTGCACCAGGTGCAACCATTAAAGCATCGCTTAGTTCATCAGATGAAATCACCTTTTCAGCCTAAAATACAACGGCCTGTCAGTTGACAGGCCGTTTCTGAGTGTCACAATTCTCGGTTTACCTTAACTATTTTTGAAAGAGGGTCGGAAGTGGAATTGCTTTCTGGCGGTGAAATGCTCATGCGTGCGCTGAAAGAGGAAGGAGTCAAAATGATTTTTGGCTATCCCGGCGGCGCAGTCCTGCACATCTATGACGCGCTGTATCAGCAAGATGCAGTTGAACACATTCTGGTACGCCACGAGCAAGCAGCAGTCCACGCGGCTGATGGTTTTGCGCGTTCGACAGGTGAAGTCGGTGTTGCTCTGGTGACTTCTGGTCCTGGTGCGACAAACGCAATCACAGGTATCGCGACTGCTTACATGGATTCAATCCCTCTTGTCGTCATCTCAGGAAACGTACCCAGTCATTTGATTGGATCCGATGCATTCCAAGAGACCGACATGATTGGTTGCTGTCGTCCGATCGTTAAGCACTCGTTCTTGGTCCGCTCGATTGAAGAAATTCCGAGCGTTATGAAGAAAGCGTTTCACATCGCAAAGACAGGCCGCCCAGGTCCTGTCGTGGTCGATGTGCCAAAAGATATGACGGCCCCGACTGAAAAGCGTCCGTTTGAATATCCAGAAACAGTTAAATTGCGTTCATATACACCTGCGCTGAAAGGACATGCTGGTCAAATCCGTAAAGCGCTTGATCTCTTGCTCGAAGCCAAACGCCCGGTGATTTATGCCGGCGGTGGCGTGGTGTTAGGTGATGCATCCGAAGAGCTGACTGCGCTTGCTAGACGTTTGGGCTATCCGGTAACGAATACCTTGATGGGTCTCGGTGCATTCCCAGGATCTGATGATCAATTCATTGGTATGTTGGGTATGCATGGTTTCTACGAAGCAAACCAAGCCATGCATCAAGCAGATGTGATTTTCGCGGTTGGCGCTCGATTTGACGATCGAGTCACCAATAATCCGAAGAAATTCTGCCCAAATGCGCGCATCATCCATATCGATATCGACCCTGCGTCGATTCAGAAGACAGTACGTCACATCGAAGTACCATTGGTCGGCCCAGTGAAGCCTGTCTTGACGGATATGGTTGAGATGCTGAATCAGATGGATGTTGAACCTGATCAAGACGCTTTGAAAGGTTGGTGGGAAACGATCAACGGATGGCGTGAAAAGCATGGTCTGTGGACTGGCGATCGATTCATCCGTCGCGAAAAGATCATGCCGCAGGACGTAATTCGTACGCTGTATGAAGTGACTAACGGTGAAGCGTATATCTGTTCTGATGTAGGACAGCACCAAATGTTCGCCGCGCAGTATTACAAGTATGACAAACCGCGTCAGTGGATTAATTCTGGTGGTCTCGGAACTATGGGGTTCGGCCTTCCAGCCGCAATGGGGGTGCAACTCGCGCACCCAGATAGCGCTGTCGCCGTTGTCACAGGCGAAGGTTCGATTCAAATGTGTATCGAAGAGTTGTCGACTTGTACTCAGTACAACATGCCGGTGAAGATCATCAACTTGAACAACGCTGCACTTGGCATGGTTAAGCAGTGGCAGGACATGCAGTATGGCGGTCGCTACGCGGCTTCAACCTATGCTGATTCATTGCCTGATTTCGTGAAGCTTGCCGAAGCATACGGTCATGTCGGGATGAAAGTGACAGATCCAGCTGAGCTCAAGTCGAAAATGGAAGAATGTTTTGCAATGAAAGATCGCGTGGTCTTCATGGATATCTACATTGATCCGGACGAGCACGTGTATCCGATGCAAATTCAGACTGGCTCGATGAAAGATATGATTTTGAGTAAGACGGAGCGTACCAAGTGAGACACATAATTTCGGTTCTTATGGAAAATGAGCCTGGTGCGTTGTCTCGTGTCGTCGGACTATTCTCGCAACGCGGTTATAACATCGAGTCATTGACGGTTGCCCCGACTGAAGATCCAACGTTATCGCGCTTAACTGTGACCACGATCGGTGAAGACGAAGTGATCGAACAGATCACCAAGCAGCTGAACAAGCTGATTGATGTTGTGAAGTTGGTCGATCTCACTGAAGGTGAGCATATCGAGCGTGAGCTGATGTTGATCAAAATTAAGGCAACCGGTGCGCAACGCGCTGAAGTGAAGCGCACATGTGATATCTTCCGCGGTCAGATTGTTGACGTGACTCCAGCGATGTATACAGTGCAGCTCACCGGGGCGAGCGACAAATTAGACGCATTTATTGAAGCGATTGGTGCTTCTGCCATTTTAGAAGTGGTACGAAGCGGAGTCAGCGGTATTGCACGCGGTGAACGCGTGTTGTCTGTGTAAACAGACGAAATTAACTAGAGGAAAACATTTCATGCAGATTTATTACGACAAAGATTGTGACCTATCGATTATCCAGTCAAAGAAAGTATCGGTAATCGGTTACGGCTCACAGGGCCATGCACAGGCGTGTAACCTGAAAGATTCAGGTGTGGACGTGACTGTTGGTCTTCGTGCGGGTTCATCTTCAGTCGCGAAAGCAGAAGCGCATGGTCTGAAAGTTCTTCCTGTGGCTGAAGCAGTTGCGCAGGCGGATCTCGTAATGATTCTGACTCCTGATGAGTTCCATGGTGATTTGTACAAGTCTGAAATCGAGCCAAATATCAAACAGGGCGCGACACTTGCGTTCTCGCATGGTTTCTCAATTCATTACAACCAAGTTGTTCCACGGGGTGATTTGGATGTCATCATGATTGCGCCAAAAGCACCTGGTCACACGGTACGTAGTGAATACGTTCGAGGTGGTGGTGTCCCTGATTTGATTGCGATTCATCAAGACGCATCTGGCAATGCCAAAAATGTTGCGATGTCCTACGCTTCAGGTGTTGGTGGCGGTCGTACCGGTATTATTGAAACAACATTCAAAGATGAAACTGAAACTGATTTGTTCGGTGAGCAGGCAGTACTTTGCGGCGGTTGCGTTGAGCTAGTTAAAGCAGGCTTTGAAACACTTGTGGAAGCGGGCTACGCGCCAGAAATGGCATATTTTGAGTGTTTGCACGAACTGAAACTCATTGTTGATTTGATGTATGAGGGTGGTATCGCAAACATGAACTACTCGATCTCAAATAATGCTGAGTATGGTGAATACGTTACCGGTCCCGAGGTGATCAACGAAGAGTCAAAGTACGCGATGCGTGAAGCCTTGCGTCGTATTCAAGATGGTGAATACGCGAAGATGTTCATCACAGAAGGTCAAACAAACTATCCATCAATGACAGCGCGCCGTCGTAACGATGCTGCACACCCAATTGAGCAAGTTGGTGCGCAGTTGCGCGCAATGATGCCTTGGATCGCAGCGAATAAATTAGTTGATAAAGACAAGAACTAATTGAACGCGGGCCTTCGGGCCCGCTTTTCATGATGACCCAGTCTAAAGGTATCTACCTCCTCCCTAACATCCTGACCACAGCGGCGTTACTCGCGGGATTCTTTTCGATTATCACCGCGACCCGTGCTGTATATCAGGGACCGGGGCTATTTGAGACCGCAGCGATCGCGATTCTTGTGTCGGGACTTTTCGATGGGCTTGATGGCCGTGTTGCTCGCCTTACCAACACGCAAAGTGAGTTTGGTGCGCAATACGATTCTTTGAGCGATGTGGTTGCCTTCGGGGTTGCACCAGCTGTTTTGGTATTTAGTTGGTCTTTGTCAGCATTGGGTAAGCTCGGCTGGGTGGCTGCTTTTATCTATGTCGCAGGAACTGCCCTGCGTCTTGCGCGCTTCAATATTCAACGCGAAATCGTTGATTCGAATTACTTCGTCGGTTTGGCCTGTCCCGCTGCAGCCTATTTTCTGGCGTCCGCTGTATGGACCTTGGTTGACTCAAATATTCAGGGCGAGACAGTCGCATTAACGATGGTTGTCTTGACTGCTGTCTGTGGCCTTTTGATGGTGTCATCGATCCCATATCCATCGTTCAAAAATTCTGATCTCAAAGCCCGTGTGCCTCTGCTTGCAATTATGGCTGCGGCCCTTATTTTTGCAGTTGTGTCTTTGGATCCGCCGCGAGTGCTCTTCTTGCTTACAGGCCTTTATCTATTGAGCGGTCCGGCACTTTGGTTTAAAGAACGCTTTGGTGGGAAACAACGTGCGCCGAAAGAAGAAAAGTAAACGCGGTATTATCGACGAAGATATCCCGACGGTCTCAGAGAACGAGGCGAAACGCCAAGTGATTTATGGAGGGATCGGGTTTATTGTCAGCTTTATTCTCGTATTGCTGTTCCGCCCGGGAACCGACCACTTAATCGAGATGATCATCTTGATCGGCATTGTGGCTTCAAGCACCTTCGGTGGCATGAAGTTAGCAAGCTGGGTGGAATCAAAACAATACAACCTTAAAGGATAAAAAATGCAAAAAGGGTATTGGATTAGTTGTTATCGTGAAATTTATGACGCGGATAAGCTTGCTGCTTATGCTGAGCTCGCAAAGCCTGCCATTGAGAGTCAAGGCGGTCGCTTCCTGGTTCGTGGTCCTGCGGTTTACGCAGCTGGGTCAGGTGTAATGGAACGGACAGTGATTGTTGAATGGCCGACGTTGAACGATGCACAGCGCGCATATGACTCAAATGCGTATCAAGCAGCGCTGGACGCTTTGTCTGACGGCGTGGATCGTGATTTTCGTATAGTTGAAGGTGCATGAGCTCATAGCAACGCTCAATGGACTTTATAGAAAAAACTGACTTGCAGAATGTCACTTTCATTGGCATTCTCAAACCATGAACACGCAATTCGCCAATAACATTCTTCTACTTGGCCTTCGACTGCCCTGATGGGCGGTTCAGTTTTTATCGTATTCGATTTCTATTTGTATTCAATTTTTGTATGTATTGCCAAACGGCTTTAGGTCGTTGGAGAGATTAAGATGGCGAAAGATCAATTAATCATTTTTGACACGACGTTACGTGATGGAGAACAGAGTCCAGGCGCGTCAATGACTCGTGATGAGAAAGTTCGTATTGCAAAAGTACTTGAGCGTCTTCGTGTTGATGTTATCGAAGCAGGTTTTGCTGTTGCGAGTCCTGGCGACTTCGAAGCAGTTAAAGCCGTCGCGTCCGCGATCAAAGACTCAACAGTTTGCAGCTTGTCGCGTGCACTTGATCGCGATATTGAGATTGCAGCAGAAGCGATTGCGCCAGCACCGCGTCGTCGAATTCACACGTTCATAGCGACTAGCCCGATCCACATGAAGCACAAACTGAAGTTGGAACCGGAGCAGGTTATTGAACAAGCTGTTTACGCAGTGAAAAAAGCGCGTCAGTACACAGATGATGTTGAGTTTTCTGCAGAAGATGCGGGTCGCTCAGACATCGATTTCTTGGCTCGCGTGTTTGAGGCTGTTATCGACGCAGGTGCGACGACATGTAACTTCCCTGATACCGTGGGGTATAACCTTCCATTCCAGATTGAAGACACCATTCGAACGCTCTTAACCAAGATCCCTAATGCCGATAAGGCTATTTTTTCCGTTCATTGCCATAACGACCTAGGGGTGGCCGTTGCGAATTCGCTCGCAGCTGTCCGTGCGGGTTGTCGGCAAATTGAGTGTACGATTAACGGACTCGGGGAACGTGCTGGTAATACATCGCTTGAAGAGGTGGTGATGGCAGTGAAAACGCGCGCTGATATTGTTGATGTGGAAACTCATATTGATACCCAGCACATTGTCCCTGCATCTCGTCTCGTGTCCTCGATCACTGGGTTCCCGGTTCAGCCAAATAAGGCCATTGTCGGTGCGAACGCTTTTGCCCATGAGTCAGGCATTCATCAAGATGGTGTTTTGAAGCATCGTGAAACTTACGAAATCATGCGCGCGGAAGATGTGGGTTGGCATACCAATAAAATGGTTTTAGGTAAGCACTCAGGGCGTGCTGCATTCAAGTCGCGGTTAGATGAACTTGGAATCATCTTGGCAGACGATCAAGCATTGAATGATGCATTTGCGCGTTTCAAAGACCTTGCTGATCGTAAGCATGAAATCTTCGATGAAGACTTGCAGGCATTGATGAATGCTCAAAAAATGGAAGCTGACAGCGCGCGTTACGATCTTGCGGATTTGTCTGTCACCTCCAAAATGGGTGTTGCACCAACAGCACACTTGAAGCTTCGCGTTGATGGATCTGAAATCGATGCCTCGGCTCAAGGTGATGGACCGGTAGATGCTGTCTATAAAGCGATTGAATCTGTAGCGAAATCCGGTAGTGATCTTCAGTTGTATTCAGTGAATGCGATTACCACTGGGACAGATTCTCAGGGTGAAGTTACCGTGCGTCTTGAGAAATCAGGGCGGATCGTCAATGGACTTGGCGCAGATACAGATATCGTTGTGGCTTCAGCAAAAGCGTATCTGCACGCGCTGAACTTGATTGAGAAGCCGCTTGATAAGCAACACCCCCAAAAGTCTGAGGGCATTTAATGCAAACACTGCCACCGGAGGAATCGCGTAAGATTCTGGATGCGATGGGCATCCCGGTGGTGGTCCTTCGTGACCGTCCTATCGATACACCAACGTCTGAATCAGAGCCAACGCCCTCGGAGTCTGTATCGAGGAAGACTGCTTCCGATTTGATTCAATCGTTGGACAACAGTCCATCCAAGGTTTCTGAAACAATCAAAGTCAGAGAGCTTGAGAAGGCAAACGCCCTAGAGGCTGTTCCTACAGACTCATCGAGCTTACCGTCTGACGTAAGCGTACCAACAACTGAACAAAAGCCGCTCCGCTTCACTTTAGTGAGTGCGGTATCGGCTGATACCCTTTTAGCATGTGAACTTCCCGAGTGGGCCGGTGGGCTGTTGGAAGGTCGTTTAACGGGGTTATGTGCAGACCTCCTGCGCGCACTTTCTCCATCCGCTCAAGATGTGGATTGGCAATATTTTCATTGGCCGATTTCAGGGATTAAGGATCATGGTCGTGAGGCAGCTATTGATGCCTTAGACGCATGGTTGCACCGGCGGTGGGCTGAAACCACCTCCACAGATCCTGTTATTGCCTTCGCTGTATCGCAAATCGACCTCTCGTCGATTTTCTCTGATGCCTTGGTGCTGCCATCATTAGAGGAGCTAGCTGTCTCAAGTAACGCGAAGCGTTTAGCATGGGGAGTCATGCGAGAGCGGGCTCGTGGTTGACACTCTGTCGTTTCGATTGATGGAAGAATCGGATCTCGATGCGGTCTGTGAGCTTGAGGCACGTGCTTACGAATTCCCCTGGTCTCGCGTAATTATCGGTGGCTGTACGACCGTTCCCTACCGAATCTGGCTCGGGTTTCGTCCTGGCGAATCGACTCATATTTCTCAGGCTTTTTTGTCGATAACCCTGGATGAAGCGCACATACTGAATGTATCCGTTGAGCCTGGTCTCCAGGGGCATGGTTTTGGAGGGCAGATGCTCAATCATCTGATCGAGGATGCTCGTACCCAAGGTGCTCGGCAGATGTTTCTTGAGGTTCGTGAATCAAACCAAGTTGCGATTCAGATGTATCTCAATCATGGATTCAATGAAATCGGCCGACGACAAAATTACTACCCAACTAAAGCGGGTCGCGAAGACGCCCTAGTCTATGGTTTGCAGCTACGATTTGATCAGGTCTGAGTATTTTGTCTTGGCCTGATTCAAAGTCATGCTACTGCCAAAGCCTGGCACATTGATTGAGTCGGGACCCATTTCAATATCTGAGCCTTCGACAATATTTTCGCCATAGTGGTAAAGAATCTCGATTGTTCCTCGGTCAATTTCATGACGATAGCGTTCTTGTCGAGATTGCACTTCGTCAGACCCCTTGATGTGGACTGACCCATGACGTGATTTGAGAAGTTCCGCTGTGGCCTCCGGTGACAAGATCGCCGCTGTCGCATTGTTACCACCGAAACCCTTAGCATTGATCAATGCTGCTGAGATTTGTTGCTCTCTTGATTTCAGTACGAAGTCGAGTCCGTCTTGAATGACATCTGGAGCTAAGGATTCTGTTGTTTGGATGCCTGGTGCAATTTGTGATGCAAATGCACCTAAGCTGACAGCTAATTGGTCGCCACCTGCAGTTCCTTGCGAGTGTCCGAGTTGGCTCTTTACGGCACTGATCGACCATGCATCGAGACCGAATGCAGTTGCAACGCGCGACAGTACATCCGATTCCGTGACTCGGTTTTGCGGCGTGCTTGTCCCATGGGCTTGAACGAGTGTTTCGTGTGCAAGTGCGTCTTGTCCAAGTAAATCTCGAATACTTGCTGCCGCCTGAGCGAGTGTTAAATAGTTGCCAGCTCCTGGCGCAGAAATACTGCGCTTACCACCATCGGCATGGCTCGCTACAGTTGGCACAGACCCGTAGATCGTTGCACCGAGCTCAATCGCTAACTGATCATCCATTAAGATCACATACTGGCTCGATTCACCCATAGTGAATCCGCAATTCAAGCCAAATGGGCGACTCGTTTTTCTGTAATTTGGTGTCTCATGTTCACCGAGTCCATCAAGCTCGCGTAGCCCCTGATCTTCTGCAAGGGCTCCCATTGCACGGAACCCTTCAATGACCTCAGGAGTAATTGGGCAGTCTGCGCCACCTACGATTGCGATTTTGTAGCGTCCTTCTTGAATCCCATCGACTGCATTGTGCAAGTTGTATAGGAAGCTTGCGCACGCCCCCATGCTAGCTCCTGAGCGACCTAGACTGCCGAGTACATAGGCATTACTGAAATCGGCAGGCATTTGAGGATAACCAAGAGGTAATTGCTTTGATGTCGTACGCTTACCAAGAAGCGCACTTTTCAGCATTCCGCCAAACCCTGATTCATCCATTTGTCCGATCGATGAGCCAGCAAACACCGCAACTTGGTTTGGGGCGATGTGTTGCTTAATTTGGTGCCATTGAAGCCCGGAGCTTAACCAGCAGTCAGATAACGCGAATAAAGCAAGCTGAAGCGTTCTGGGATGGTTCCTCGATGGATAGAACATGTCTGGTCTAAACCCGGTCGGCGCCATCCCGGCGGCCTGTACAGACAGTTTGCGGGTGCAGGGTTTTAAGACATCACTTGGTTCAATAACATACTCTGTTAATCGACCTTCTTTGCGCCCAATGGTCCACCCTTGCGGCAGTGGATTTGGTGCTTGCAGAGGTCCAAGCCAGATACTGGTTGGTTCCTTGGTGTGACCGAGTCGGTGAAGAGGGATTTCATCAGGATTAAACCAATCCGGATGAATTCTGCGGATCAGTGTATTCTCAAGCGCGTGCCGAGCTTGCGCCTCATTCATCGAAATTTCAGGGCCCATACCAATGAGGGCTCCGATCTGGTCAACAGTGCGGGCCTTTTCAGATGGTGAGAGCGCATCGATGATAAGGCGTCTGAATGCCTGATGGTCTGAGCTCCGGCCCGCGGCATTGATGCCGCCAAATCCGACAATAAGAGGTAATGCAGTCACTGTGTTATCCGAGGTTGAAAGGACGTAATGTACCAAGATGAGGCCCAGTTGTGCTATGCAGAATCATCGCTTTTCTGATGCTTTGTGGATTCCAAGCCCACATTTTGATGAGAGACCCGCGGATGAAATTAGTTTAATCGTGATTCACGCCATCTCTCTGCCGCCTGAATTGCTGAACCCTTTGCCTGTGATGGCGTTTTTCCAAGGGACGCTTAACCATGAGACCGATCCTTATTTTGAGGCACTTAAAGACGTGCGGGTGTCTTCTCATTTGGTCATTGGACGGGATGGCGATGTCTATCAAGCTGTCGCATTTGATAAGCGCGCGTGGCATGCGGGACAGTCTGAATTTCAGGGTCGTGCGCGGTGCAATGACTTTAGTATTGGGATCGAATTAATCGGACCCGAAGAGGGGCCTTTTACTGATGCTCAGTATCAGTCGATCAACACGGTTTGCAAAAGGTTGTGCGACGCTTATTCGATCAATCCGAGCCACATTGTTGGTCATCGCGATATTGCACCTGGCCGTAAGATCGATCCAGGCGCAGATTTTGATTACGACAGGATTCGACCGCTCAGTTAAAGGGGGGGAGCGAGGGCTAGAGCGAGCGGCATCCAAAAAATTGCACCGATATTTCCAATTAAAACAATCGATGCGACCCGAGTCGGTTCTTGGTTATAACGCTCTGCGACCATGTAGTTGAGAACTCCTGGGGGCAACGCTGCAAATAAGATAAAGATGCTCCACTGTAGTGGATCGAGTTGCATCAGTGGTTCAAGCCCGTAAGCGATTAGTAATCCAATGATTGGGCAGAGAATAGCCGCGAATATCCCGACACCTAGATCATTTGTTGTCACGTCTTGCATCCGGATACCGAGTGAAAATAGCATGAGTGGAATTACGATTTGTCCAAGCATGTCGATAGGAACGAGCACGACTTCCGGAATAGCGGTGTGCGTGAATCCAACTGCGAGCCCAGCGAAGGTCGCGAGAATGGTTGGGACAGAGATCCGGTTCAATACTTTTGCCCGGTGGTCAAGGATATAAAAGCCAAGTGTGAAGTGAATAAATTGTGAGACGATAAAAATTACGATCGCCGCGGGCATCGCAGTTTCACCAAAGGCCAACAAAACAAGTGGTAATGCGAGGTTACCTGTGTTGGTAAACATCATGGGTGGAATGAGTGTTTTTGGCTGAATTCCTGTCAGTTTGCAGATTGGCCATACAAGGAGCCCCGAGCCTAACACGACTCCAACGGTACCAAGTGCAAGCGGTATGTATTCGGTCAGATCGACCGATTTCGCTGCCAGAACTGAAAAGATCAGCATCGGAACAAAGAGTTCCATGTTGATTTGATTCATTGTTGACATATTGGGGCGGCGCCATCGCCCATAGGCGTAGCCGATAATCACAACAATCAATACGGGGATGACGCTCCCGAGAATGCGGTCAAGAATGATGTCATTTGACACGAGTTGCGTCCTTCAATAATGGGGGCTGAACCCCACTGTCTGTGGGGTTGTTATTTACCTATTTGCGGTGGAACCCGTCAGGAACGATAAGGATATCCTGATTGATATCGCTAATGCGAGTGCGTCCGCACAATCCCATCGTGGTATCGAGTTCTTTGTGGATGACTTTGAGCGCATCGGTCACGCCTTGTTCGCCATTTGCGCCTAAGCCGTAGGTGTAAGCGCGTCCGATCATTGTTCCTTTTGCGCCTAACGCGATGGCTTTCAGTACATCTTGGCCTGACCGAATACCACTATCAAACATGACTTCTGTTTTGTGACCCACGGCATCAACGATGTGCGAGAGCATTCGGATCGAGCTTGAGGCACCGTCAAGTTGACGGCCGCCGTGGTTGGAGACCACGATTGCATCTGCGCCGAGATCGGCCGCTTTTTTCGCATCTTCGGCGTCCAAGATTCCTTTCAAGATAACTTTGCCATCCCACATCTCCATGAGTTGGCCAATCCGTTTCCAATCGAGTGATTGGTCAAATGCTTCAGCGGTCCAGCTACTGAGTGACGATGCATCACTGACACCTTTGGCATGACCCACAATGTTGCCGAAGAAGCGACGCTTTGTGCCGAGCATTTCGAGACCCCAGCTAACTTTGGTCATCATGTCAGCAATCGATTTGATTGTGAGCTTCGGCGGGGCGGATAGCCCGTTTTTTAAATCTTTATGTCGCTGTCCGAGCATTTGGAGGTCAACCGTGATAACAAGCGCTGAGCAATTTGCTGCTTTGGCCCGTTCCATGAGTCTGCGCATAAAGTCGTCATCTTTTAATGTGTACACCTGAAACCAAAATGGATGGTCTGTATGTGCAGCGACGTCTTCGATAGAACAGATTGACATCGTTGATAAGGTGTATGGAATTCCGAATTTTGCAGCCGCTCGAGCAGCTTTGATTTCGCCGTCTGCGCACTGCATGCCGGTGAGTCCGACCGGAGCGAGTGCAACCGGCATGGTCACATCCTGGCCAATCATGGTTGTCTGAGTTGAACGACCTTCCATGTTGACTGCGATTTTTTGACGAAAATGTAGTTCCTGGAAGTCTGAGGTGTTTTCAAGAAAAGTCTGTTCTGTCCAACTGCCTGTTTCGGCATAGTCATAGAACATTTTTGGGACGCGGCGTTTGTAGATCTGTTTCAGATCTTCGATACAGGTGATAACCGGCATATGGACTTTCCTTTTCCTCGTGGCGGCAAATTGGTCAGACCAATTTGCCGTGATAACTTGCTAATGATAGATCTTTAGCTGACGAGCAAAAATTTTATGGTCTGACCAGTTGAGTTAGTCTTTCTTGCGTACTGTCTCGTCCCAGAGATCGTACAGTGCCATTCCGAAAACGAATAATGTAATCAAAGCAAAAGGTAAACCGCCCCAGAATCCTGCGAATCCTGAAGAGATACTCTGTGATAATCCAAATACAAAAATTGCGAACAATGCAGTCGCAATAATGCCAATAATGAGTTGTAGTCGTTGTGGAAGCATTAGTCTTCTCCTTCCTCAAATAAATGGGTCATGAACCAATTCGCGGTTCTCAGTAAACGAGCATCATCCTTGTAGCGGCCAATCATTTGTAAGCCGATCGGGAGTCCGTTTTCTCCCTGCAAAATCGGGAGATTCAAAGTGGGTAATCCAGCGAGAGTCCATACTGTGCAGAAAATTGGACTGCCTGTATGCCCTTCGCTCAAAAGAGGTGCCTCACCTGCTGCTGAAGGCGACAAAATGGCATCGAAGTCTTCAAAGAAGTTTCTGAAAAACTCATCTAATGACTGTTTGATGCCAAGCGCTTCTTGATATTGGTCTTCAGAATACGCTTTGCCGTCAGCGAGCATTGCCTTCAGGGTATCCGACAATTGATCGTTGCCATACAAACCCATGGTCTCAAAAGCAGCCGCAGCTTCTTTCAAATGAATCGTACGTTGTGCTTCGATGAGCTGATCGAAGACTGGCGGTGCTTCTAAAACCTCAACTCGTCCTTCAAGTGCCTCGGCAACTTCCCTGAATCCTTCTGTGCACGCATGTGACTGAAGGTTGCTGTAGGGAAGCGTCATGATCGCAAAGTTGGGCTCAATCGGTGGGTCTGACAGAAAGCCATCAACGCAAGCGGGTCGCGGCGCTGCAATACTATGCGGATCTCTGCTGTCGTGGATTGATAGCACATCGACCACTGTTGCAATGTCAGCAAGTGAAGCTGCAAACACACCCATTTGGTCAAGTGTTGGCGACTGCTCAAACACCCCAGTCCTCGAAATGATCCCAGCTGAAGGTTTCATGCCATAAACCCCGCAATAGGAAGCAGGACGAATGACGGAACCATTAGTTTGTGAACCGATTGCGATCGGTACTTCTCCAGCAGCTACTGCGGCTGCTGATCCTGCCGATGAGCCGCCAGGAGAATGCTCAAGTGAGTGAGGATTTTTTGTCCGAGCCGGATGCATGGCTGCAAATTCAGTCGTCTCAGTTTTTCCAAGAATGACTGCGCCAGCAGCTTCTAATGCATCAACGAGTGCGGCATTGGATTCAGATACCTCGCCCATCAATTGTGAGCCACACCGGTGCGGCATGCCCTTGACTTCAATAATGTCTTTAAGACCGACTGGGCAGCCATGCAAACTACCGAATGCACTGCCATCCTTCCTTAGCCAGTCCATTGCATCTGCACGTTCGAGTGCGCGCTCGCGGTCGATAAATGACCACGCACCAATCGCTTCGTGAGATTCGATTTGATCCAAGCAGTGTTCAGTCCACTGCCGAGCGGTCAATCGACCGTCGGCAATGGCTTCCACTGTTTCGGCAATCGTTTGCGCAGATTCAGACATTATGGAATGTATGCTCCGAACAAGTAGTCAGGTAACCACAGTGCGATACCTGGGAACTGATAGAGCAATACCATACTGAACAATACGATGCCCAAATAGGGTAGCAATCCTTTGAAGATCTCCATCAATTCAATCTGGTTCTTCAATACACCCTTCAAGTAGTAGGCTGACATTGCCATCGGAGGTGTTAAGAACGAGGTCTGAAGGTTCAGCGCAACCAGCATCGCAAAGAAGTACGGGTTGACCCCAAAGTTATCGAGCATTGGCAAGAAAATTGGTACGAAAATAATCAAAATCTCTGACCATTCAAGCGGCCATCCCAGTACAAAGATGATTGCTTGTACCATGACCAAGAACTGCCACGGTGCTAGATCCATAGAAAGAACCCAGTGCTCAATGACATCGTGTCCGCCAAGGTATGAGAACACAGATGCGAATGTCCATGATCCAACGAACAACCAGCACACCATCGCTGTCGCTTTGGCACACAAGAACACACTTTCTTGAATTTTCTGCCATGTAAGAGCGCGATAGAGTGCCGCTAGGATCATTGAGCCCAGCGCGCCCATTGCTGCCGCTTCTGCGGGCGTTGCAAGCCCACCCAGAATGGACCCAAGGACTGTAAAAATCAGCACAGTCAGTGGCACAAATGAGATAAATAAGTCTTTGTATATCTCACTTACTGGCGGAATATCTTCTTTAGGTGGCTTCGGAGCAATCGACGGATTGAGGCTAACTCGTACGATTGCGTACACGATGTATAACCCAGCCAACAATAGGCCTGGGAACATCGCAGCTGCGTACAGACGCAAAGGCGATAACTCAGCGATTGCTGCATAAACAATCAACATGATCGATGGTGGAATCAAAATGCCAAGTGTACCGCCGGCACAGATCACACCTGCTGCAAACTTCTTGTCGTAGTTTGCTTTGGCCATCGCTGGGTAGGCGAGAAGGCCCATCAACGTGACAACAGCACCAACAATTCCTGAGGCTGTTGAGAAAACAGCGCACGTGATCAGTGCAGCAATTGCCATTGACCCAGGGAGATTATGTGCAGCCATCTGCAATGAGCGGAACAGTCTACCGACGATATCGGCACGTTCAACCACATAGCCCATAAATAGGAATAATGGGATCGCGACCAATGTGTCGCTCTCCATGACAGAGTATGTATTTTGATTCAGCAGATAGAAAATCTGGTTATCAAAAATTTCAGAAAATGTTTCTGGATTGTGCCAATACGCGTAATAACCAAAGCCGACACCCATGGCGACTAGCGTGAAGGCAATTGGGAAGCCTAGAAGTACAAATACTATGAATAGGCATAGCATCATGATGGCTACTTCAGGATTGGTCATGCCTTATTCTCCTCAGCTTCTTTCATCAATAGTTGTTCTGTCTCCTGAACGTCATTCAGGCGATCCATCCACTTACCTTCTTTCATTGCGCGGATGCAGCGACAAATTTCTGCGAGCCCTTGAAGGATGAGTAACAAACCGGCTGCAGGGATTAGAGTCTTGAAGAAATAAATTTGAATTCGAGCAGGGCTGTTCCAGCTCACTTCCTTATAACGCCAACTATCCGCAGCGATCTCTGCGCCGAACCAAAATAACGCGAGCATCCCGGGAAAGAAGAAAAGCACATAAAGTGTCAAATCGATCTTTGCTTGGACTTTAACTGGGAAGAGTCGGTAGACAAAGTCACCGCGAACATGTGCGTCCTGGGCGAGCGCATAGGGCCCAGCCATTAAAAATAATGCACCATACATTTGAATCATCACGTCCATCGCCCAGACCGTGGGGGAGTTCAAGACATAACGAACGAATACTTCATATGAAACAGACAAAGTGAGGATCAGGATGCACCAACCAAAGGCACGACCCACCCATACACTCAGTCCTTCGATCGTGTAGACAAAGCGATCCACTTAAATTCTCCTTGGAAAACCCAGGGCGATATGCCCTGGGCATTTCACACTCGGTTGATTAACCGAAGTGGTGGTTGTAAGCCATCCGATAATCAGGCTGGTTAAGATTCAAATAGCCCATCACGCGTTCTGCGTATGCTCTCTGTGAATCAATTACCTTCTTAAAGAATGGATCTTCAGCATTCAGACGATCAACAACGATGTCCCATGCTTTGAGTTGCTCGTTCATGACTGAATCAGGTGTGCGGTAAACGTTGACACCATTTTCCTTCTGCAACTTGATCAAGTCGTCAGCATAACGATTAGTGTTGTGCCAGTAGAAGTTTGAGTTTTCAGCCTCTGAAGCATACTTCAGGATCGCCTGAAGCTCTTGTGGAAGAGCGTCGTACTTTCCTTTATTGAATGAAATTTCAAAGAATTCCTGAGACTGGTGGAATGAACCCAAGTGATAGTGCTTCGATACGTCTTGCATACCAAAGTCTTTATCTGATGTTGGGTTGTTGAATTCCGCAGCATCGATCAGGCCTGATTTCATTGCTGGCTGAATTTCACCGCCTGGCAACTGAACAACTGACATACCCATTTCGAGCAATACGTCAGCGGCAAGACCAACTGTACGGTACTTTAGACCGTTCATTTGAGATGCGTCTTTGATTTCTTCTTTAAACCATCCCAGTGGCTGAGCTGGCATTGGGCTGTTGAAGAAAGAAACGATATTCAATCCAAGGCTGCCCATGAGTTCGTCAAACAATTCCTGACCGCCACCATAGTAGACCCAGCCAAGTACTTCTTGTGATGACCAGCCAAAGCAAGGGCCAGTACCGAACAAAGAAGCTGTCTTAGACTTCGAATACCAGTACGCAGGAACATAGTGACAACCGTCGATTACACCGCGGTGAACCGCGTCTTGCATCTGAGATGTCTTAACAACTGAGTTCACAGGAAGAAGATCAATTTTCAGATCTTTACCTGCCATCGCGTGAACGCGATCGACATATGACTGTGCATTTTCAAGGAAAATACCGCCGCCCCATGCCGCTTGTACTTTAAGTGTTGTTGTTTCACGAGTTTGAACAGCTGGAGCTGCTACTTTTTTTTCTTCTTTATCAGAGGAACATCCTGCAACGAGTGCGACAGTCGCACCTGCAGCGATGGCTGCGCCGCCTTTTAAAAATTTACGGCGTTCAATTGTTTTGTCTTCAGTATTATCCATCTCGAAGGCACCTTTTTGTTATCGATTGTCTGTTGCGAGTCCGTTCGCCTGACCAAAAAATTGGGTTTGTCGTCCTTGAGATGTTAGATATTGATGACATCGACCCTTTGTTGCAAGGTTTTTGCGAAAAAACTGATCAGACCACTTTTTTATTGAAACTTGTTTCCAAAACAGCCAATGTGAATCGTAGAAGATATAGGGGAAGCCTAGATGACGGATTTGAGTATTACACGACTACTAGTCGATCCAGTGTTAGCAAGGGCTCGCGAAAGCTACTCTGTGTGGCTTAACGATGACGACCACATTATGTCGGCTGATGAAATTGTCGCTCGAAGTTTCGAATCCGATGCGCTCATGATCTGCCATTCTGAGATTTTATCGAGCGATGTTGTTGCTCGTCTGTCTGATCGTTTGAAAATTGTTGCTAACTATTCAGTAGGTGTTGATCACTGTGATCTGGGGGCCCTGAAAGCGCGCGGAATAGTTGTTACCAACACACCAGACGTTTTATCTGATGCGACCGCTGAAATTGCGATGCTTTTATTACTTGGTGCGAGCCGCCGTGCCTTTGAGGGTGATCAAATGTTGCGCCTCGGAACCTGGAAACATTGGGCACCCGTCGAAATGAACGGTATTCAAGTCAGTTCAAAAAAGCTTGGTATTGTGGGAATGGGGCGTGTTGGCCAGACCGTAGCGAAGCGTGCGCGTGGGTTCGACATGGAAATTCATTACACCAACCGCAGTCGCCTTCCGGCCGAGTTAGAGCAAGGTGCAATCTATCATCCGACGGTGAAGTCACTGTTTGAGGCGGTTGACATGATTTCACTCAACTGCCCTGCAACCCCGGAGACAGACAATCTAATTAACGCCGAATCAATCGGCTGGATGAGACCAGGTGTTGTCTTTGTAAACACAGCCCGCGGACGCTTGGTTGACGAGAAAGCATTGATTGATGCACTGCACTCAGGACATATTGCTGCTGCAGGTCTCGATGTTTTCCAAAATGAACCTGGTGGCAACCCGGCATTTGCAGAATGCCCGAATGTGTTCATGTTGCCGCATTTGGGATCGTCGACTCGCGAGACTCGCAAAGCGATGGGTGATCGAGCACTCGATAATCTCGATGCATTTTTTGCTGGGGAAGAGCCGCGAGACCGACTTGTATAACGGTTTGCGAAATTTGGTCTGACCAGTTAGTCTATTGGTCTGACCACTTTGGATTGCCGGTGAATATTACATGAATGGTTATCTATCGACTCCGCGAGTGACGCGTGCAGCTGATGTCATCATGGATCAAATTGAACGATTGATCCTTGAGGGCAAAGTACGTCCAGGGCAAAAGCTCCCGTCCGAGCGCAGCCTTGCAGAAGAGTTTGACGTTTCTCGACCCACTGTACGCGAAGCGATTCAGAAGCTTGAGGCGCGGGGCTTGATCCAGCGACGTCATGGTGGCGGAACTTTTGTGGCTGAGCATGTCGGGTCGACATTTATTGATCCGATGATGGCGATGATACAGCGGTCGCCGGATGGGACTTTTGACATTCTTGAGTTGCGGTTCGCGCTTGAAAGTGTGGCAGCTTGGTTGGCAGCAGATCGCGCGACGGAGCGCGCGCGTGGCAATGTGCAGCGTCGCTACCACGAATTGCAGGCTGCGGTTCGCTCTCACGACTTGCATCGCGAGGCAAAAGCAGATGCGGAGTTTCACCTTGCGATTGCAGAGGCGTCTCAAAACGGTGTGATCCTGCACATCATGCGATCGATTTTTGTGTTGTTAGAAGAGTCGATTGTGAAGAATTTGGCCGAACTGAACCTGGATCGAATAAGAAAACAAGATCTGGCTCTTCAGCATGAGGCGATTTATCGCGCGATCGTTATTGATCGTGATCCGGCGGCAGCCAGGAGGGCAGTCCGTCAACATATGTTAACTGTGAGCGAATCACTGGATCGTGAACGGCTTGCAGATACGAAACCGCGACGCCTAAAGGAGTTGACACAATCGACTTAATTTAAGCGTTGTTGATCACCAACCAACCCAACGAGGTGAACGATATGGCGAATACGCCAATAACAGTCGACCAAGATCCGGTCGAAACAAAAGAATGGCTAGAAGCCTATGAGTCAGTTTTACAGCACGAGGGTGCAGACCGTGCAGCCTATTTGCTGAACCAACTTGTTGCACGTGCCAGCCAGGAAGGAGCCAGTCTCCCGGTTGCCATGACCACACCGTACCGGAACACAATCCCTGTGCAGAACGAAGCACGGATGCCGGGCGATTTGTTCATGGAACGTCGTATTCGAAGTTTGATTCGCTGGAACGCTTTGGCCATGGTCATGCGGGCGAACAAGTCAGGTGATGATTTGGGCGGTCATATAGCAACCTACCAGTCTGCCGCGACTCTTTATGAAGTCGGATTTAATTATTTTTGGAAAGGTCCTGACCATCCTGAAGGACAAGACCTTTTGTATATCCAAGGACATGCAAGCCCAGGGATCTATGCGCGCTCCTTCTTGGAGGGACGCTTATCTGATAAACAACTCGATAATTTCCGCCGCGAAGTCGATGGTGATGGTTTGTCATCATATCCGCACCCATGGCTGATGCCCGATTATTGGCAGTTCCCGACCGTTTCGATGGGGCTCGGACCGATTCAATCGATCTACCAAGCACACGTAATGAAATATCTAGTCAACCGAGGCCTATCTGACCAGCCGAACCGAAAAGTTTGGGCGTTTCTTGGTGACGGTGAAATGGACGAGCCGGAATCACTCGGTGCGATCGGTCTCGCTGGGCGTGAGCGCTTGGATAACCTGATTTTCGTCATCAACTGTAATCTTCAGCGTCTGGATGGACCTGTTCGCGGTAACGCGAAAATTGTCCAGGAACTCGAAGGGCAGTTCCGCGGTGCCGGTTGGAATGTGATTAAAGTGCTTTGGGGTCGTCATTGGGATCCATTGTTTGCTCGTGACCGCCAAGGTCTTATGCAGAAGGTGATGGATGAAGTCGTCGACGGCGAATTACAGAACTGTAAAGCCAAGGGCGGGGCGTATACCCGTGAGCATTTCTTTGGCCAATATCCAGAGCTTAAAGACATGGTTGCTGATATGTCAGACGAGGATATTGCGAAGCTGAATCGCGGTGGTCACGATCCGACTAAAGTGTATGCGGCCTATCATGCGGCCGTGAACCATACAGGTCAGCCCACTGTCATCCTCGCACAGACAGTCAAAGGCTACGGCATGGGATCATCTGGCGAATCGGCAAATCCATCGCATCAGGTGAAGAAGCTGGATCTGGATAATCTGAAGGCGTTTAGAGATCGGTTTGCTATCCCAATTACCGATGATGAATTGGCTGATGTTCCTTACTACAATCCGGGACCTGACAGTCCTGAAAGTCGCTATCTGCAGGAACGCCGAAAGACGCTTGGTGGATATCTGCCTGCCCGTCGTGCGTGGAAAGAACCATTGGGTTGCCCAAGCCTTGATGCATTTAAGCAACAACTGAAGGGAACTGGTGACCGTCAGATTTCGACGACTATGGCCTTCGTTCGTATGTTGTCGACGCTTGTAAAAGATAAAACGATCGGGTATCGCGTTGTGCCGATTGTTCCTGATGAAGCGCGAACCTTTGGTATGGAGGGGATGTTCAAGCAATTGGGTATCTATACAACCGAAGGTCAGAAGTACATCCCTCACGATGTGGATCAGGTGCTCTCTTATCACGAAGATAAAGCCGGGCAGATTCTCGAAGAAGGGATTAACGAGTCTGGAGCTTTCTCTGCTTGGATGGCGTGCGCAACATCATATGCAAACCATAATCAGCCACTAATTCCGTTCTACATCTACTACTCGATGTTCGGACACCAGCGCGTGGGTGATTTGACATGGGCTGCTGGCGATATCCAAGCAAAAGGATTCTTGTTGGGAGCGACTTCGGGGCGGACCACGCTTAACGGTGAAGGGTTACAGCACCAAGATGGTCACAGTCATATTCTGGCGGGAACGGTTCCAAACCAGCGTTCATATGATCCAACGTACAGCTATGAGGTTGCTGTGATCGTGCAGCATGGTCTCAAGCAGATGTACGATGAGAACCAAAGTGTTTTCTATTACATCACCTTGATGAATGAAAACTACAACCATCCAGATATGCCTGAGGGTGTTGAGTCAGACATCATTAAAGGACTGTATCTCTTAAAGCCTGCGGCTCCAAAGATGAAGCATAACGTGCGTCTCTTAGGTTCAGGAACAATTCTCAGGGAGGTGGAAGCTGCCGCTGACATGCTTGCTGAGTTTGGAGTTGGTGCCGAGGTCTATAGCGCGACGAGTTTCAACGAATTGCGCCGCGACGGCCAATCTGCTGCTCGCTATAACCTGTTACATCCGGAGGCGAAAACAACTCGCATCAGTCATGTGGAAACAATGTTGGGTGGATCAGATGCGCCTGTTGTCGCAGCGACTGACCATATCCAGTTGTACTCGGAGCAGATTCGACCATTCTTGGGTAAAACGACTTATGTCACTTTGGGTACAGATGGCTTTGGACGCTCGGATTCGCGTAAAAAGCTGCGTGAGCATTTTGAGGTTGATCGACGGTTTGTGACGATCGCAGCGCTTCGTGCGCTCTCAATGGATGGGAAAATCGATCCAAAGATTGTGTCGAAGGCGATAAAAGACTTTGGCATTGATCCAGATCGTCTCGATCCAGTGACGTTATAAGGAGGGATATCATGACAACGATTCGTGTACCAGATATCGGTGATGCCTCAAATGTCACTGTGATCGAAGTTGCTGTATCACAAGGTGATACGGTTTCTGAGGGCGATACATTAATTGTCCTTGAATCAGACAAAGCCTCGATGGAAATTCCTGCCGATGCCTCAGGTGTGGTCGGGAAAATTCATGTTTCGGAAGGCGCTGAAGTCAATGAAGGTGACCCGATTTGTGAGCTTGAGGGCGCAGAATCGGTAACCGAGAAAGCGGCTGAAAATCCTGAGCCAGCAGCACCTGCCGAGGCGTCAGTAGGCGAGACAAGTGGTGCTTCACAATTAGTGTCTGTTCCAGACACCGGCAGTGCTGATGGCGTCACAGTCATCGAAATTGCCGTTTCTGTTGGTGATAGCGTTTCCGAAGGAGACACTCTGATCGTTTTGGAATCTGACAAGGCATCCATGGAGATTCCTGCACCAGCATCGGGTGTTGTGACTGCTCTGAAAGTGTCTGAAGGCCAACAGGTTGTCCAAGGTGATCCAATCTGTGAAATGACGGGCGGTGATGCGAACACTACTTCTACGCCTGCACCGCAAACATCATCCGAACCAGCAGCTGCTGAAACGCCTGCTCCTCAATCCAGTGGCGGTATTGAAAAGGTCGTTGTGCCTGATACCGGTAACGCCGATGGCGTCACCGTAATCGAGGTCAGTATTGGTGTCGGTGATACGGTATCTGAGGGCGACACATTGATCGTTCTCGAATCAGATAAAGCCTCAATGGAGATTCCATCACCGGTCAGCGGGAAAGTATTGGCGTTATCTGTCAAAGAAGGTGACTCTGTTGCTCAAGGTGACGCGATCGCTGATGTTGAAGCAACGGGTGGGTCACAGCCGCAGGCTGCGACAGCACCCACTCAGCAGCCAGCTGCTGCACCGGCATCTACTCCAGCCCCGACTCCTAAACCTCCTGTGGTTGAAGAAGCGAGTGTTCCTTCAGTCAGCTCGAGTGTGCATGCTGGACCGGCTGTGCGTGCGCTCGCCCGAGAACTCGGTGTCAATTTGGCAAAAGTTCCTTCGACGGGCCCGCGCGGTCGAATCACAAAGGATGATCTACATCACTTTGTGAAAGCGAAACTGAAGGAAGCAGAGTCTGGTCAGTCTGCGAGTGGCGGATCAGGAATACCCCCGATTCCTCCAGTTGATTTTGCAGCCTTCGGTCCTATCGAACGGATTCCGATGAGTAAAATTCATAAGCTGACTGCAGACAACATGACACGTTGTTGGCTTAACGTACCTGCAGTGACTCAGTTTGATGAAGCGGATATCACGGATCTGGAAGCGTTCCGCAAGTCGATGAAAGCAGAAGCTGAAAAGAAGGGCGTGAGACTCACTCCGTTACCATTCTTGATTAAGGCATCAGCGCATGCATTGGCTGAACTTCCGCAAGTGAACGCATCGATCGATCTGGCGACGGATGAGATTGTTCGTAAAGGCTATATCCACATTGGGATCGCGGTTGATACTCCTGATGGGCTGATGGTTCCTGTCATTCGTGATGCGGATCAGAAGGGTATTTGGGAGATTGCCGCTGAGGCATCTGAGCTCGCAGATAAAGCGAAGAACAAGAAGTTAAAGCCCGCTGAAATGCAGGGTGCGACCTTCACGATCTCTTCGCTTGGTTCGATTGGTGGAACGGCATTCACTCCAATTGTTCCGTCGCCACAAGCAGCAATTCTCGGCATCTCTAAAGCATCAATGCAGCCTGTTTGGGACGGCTCTGCGTTCCAGCCCCGGCTGATGTTGCCACTATGCTTATCCTATGATCATCGCGTGATTAATGGGGGAGATGGTGCGCGCTTTACGACAATACTGAGTAAAGTGCTGGGTGATATTCGTCACTTGGTGTTCTAGTCAAATGCCCGGTTCGCCGGGCATTTTTTATTGTGTTCTTTTTGATTTCCAAAAGACCTCTTGACCGCCATCACGTCGAGCGAGTTGGCGAGCCATGACAAACAATACGTCTGATAGTCTGTTGATGTATTGCCTTAAGTCATCTCCAACAGTGTCCTCTTTCGACAGCGTGACAATGATGCGTTCAGCGCGTCGAGCAACTGCCCGTGCCATATGGCAGAGCCCGGCCGTTTTAGAGCCTCCCGGCAAAATAAATTCTTTCAGCGGCGGGAGCTCTTGATTCAACTGATCGCACAAGATCTCAAGGTCTGACACCATGTTCGATTGGATCAACTGAAATCCGGGGACAGCCAGCTCTCCTCCGAGGTCGAATAAACGATGCTGGATGTCAGTTAATGGTTCGATCAATGGTTCGTCAGTGGGAAGTTCTGCGAGCAGCAATCCGATCCAAGAGTTGAGCTCATCGATGGTGCCGACTGCTTCAATACGCGAGCTGTCTTTAGTTGTTCTAGACCCGTCACCGAGACCCGTCGTGCCATCATCGCCGGTTTTGGTATAAAGCTTTGTCAGTCTGTTACCCATTGGATTCCTTGTGGCGTGTTGATAATTGCTCAAGTGGTTTTCGTATGATCATCAAAAGAACGAGCCCGGGAATTACCATCAGCGCAGTAATCACGAAGAATAGCGCCCAATTACCGCCTGTCCAGTCCACAAACCATCCTCCGCCTGATGCCAATACGGTCCTTCCGGCATTTCCGATAGAAGCGAGGAGTGCATATTGAGTTGCAGAGAAGGCTTTGCCTGTGAGTGCTGTCAGGAAGCTCACAAATGCGACCGTTGAGAATGCTGTTGTGAAGTTGTCGGTCAAAATTGCCAGTAACAAGATGGATTTGTCGGGTCCAGCCATCGCAAGCCAGGCGAATAATAAATTACTCCCCGCCATTGCCACTCCACCGATGAATAAACCGCGTGTGACGCCGAGACGGACGTTAATGACACTGCCAATCAACGCAAAGATACAGGTTGCAAGTCCACCGTATAGTTTTTGGTAAGTCCCAATTTCCTCGTTCGTGAAGAGCTCTTTATAGAACACGATCGACATGCGTCCCAAGAACGCCTCTCCTATTTTGAAGAGGAAAATAAATACAAGAATATAAACGGCAAGCTTAAACCCGTGATTTTTGAAAAAGTCAGCCATTGGCTCCCAGGCGGTCACCGTTAACCAGATCTTAAGACGCTGGGTTTTTGATTGACCACTTCGTGCGTAACTCGCTTCGATGTCTCTCTGAAGAGACTCTCGGTCAGTAACTGGCTCGGTTACAAAGCAGGTCGCGACCATGAACGCCAGTAAACACCCAGCCAACATGAGATAGACCGTGTTCCAACCAAGTGTGTCTGCATATGCAAATGCAAAATATCCTGGAAAGGAGTACCCAGCCCACCAGCCGACTGTTGCCATCGCTGAGGCGGCCGGTATGGACGACTGACTTCCGTAGGAAAAATGGTCGACCCGAAATGCGTCAATCGCGATGTCCTGAGTTGCGGAAAAAAGGGCGATTCCAAAGATCAGGAGTCCGACTAAAAGTAACGAATCAGCTGGGGAGTGGATTGTTGCTAAGTAAATAGTCAATATGGCCATCGCACCTTGGGTGATGAGTATCCAACTTTTACGTTGGCCAATACGGGTAATCCCGGGAATATTGACTCGGTCAATCAAGGGGGCCCATAAGAAATTAAATGCGTAGATCCCGTAAGCAATACCAACAAGACCGATGTCAGTTCTTGAGACGCCGGTGTCTTTGAGCCAGGCGGCCAGCGCCGAAGCAATCAAGACCCAAGGGAACCCGCTGGCGCAACCCATTAGGAAGACCCATAAGATACGTTTGTCGAGATAGGTTTTAAGAGTGTCGTTGAGTGTCATACGCCGTCCGGATCAAGCCCCCATTGTCGGTCGCTTGATCCGAAAGGCAAGGTCTTTTAGACGCGAAGGCCGCCGTCAACTTCGATGACTCGACCGTTGACGTAGTCATTTTCAAGAATAAATTCAACGGTTTGCGCGATTTCATCTGGCTGACCAAGACGCTTCGCTGGAATGCCTGCTGCAATTTTTTCTAAGGCTTCTGGTTTCATCGTGAGAACCATTTCAGTTCCAATGTATCCAGGGGCGATCGCTGCGCATCGAATTCCTTGACGCGCAAGCTCTTTAGCCCAAGTAACAGCCATCGCTGCAACGCCAGCTTTGGTTGCTGTGTAGTTGGTCTGGCCCATGTTTCCATGACGTGAAATCGATGAAATGTTGATGATACATCCACCGTTGCCCGCTTTAACCATTTCCGTGGCAGCTGCGCGGCCACAAAGGAATGTTCCTGTCAGGTTGACATCAATAACTTGCTGCCAATGTTCAAAGCTCATGCGTTTTTCAACAACACCCTCTTTGACTTTTAAGAACAATGAATCACGTGTGATACCTGCATTATTAACAACTGCGTCAAGGCGACCGGTCTGTGCTGCGATCTGAGCGAAGGTCTCGTCAACTTCGTCTTCTTTTGCCACGTTACAAACCCAAGTGGAAACTGTAGCGCCCGCGTCTTCAATCAGCTTTTTTGCTTCAGCGAGAGTGTCCGCGTTCATATCAATGAGAGCGATATGTGGCTTTTTGGGTGCGAGACGCAGTGCCATTGCTCGGCCGAGTCCTTGGGCGCCGCCTGTGATGACGATAACCTTGCCGTTAAGATCCATGTGAATTCCTTAATCCGTATCAGTGGTGTCGTTGCACAAATATTTTTGTTGCAATGCAATATTCTTGTACGCAGTTTAGTTGCACTGCAAAAAAAAGCTACCCCTCTTTGGTTTGTGAATGACAAATCTGTATCCTGACTTTGGGAGGAATCGTGATGCCTTTAATCATTTTTATGCTCGTACCGGTCGTTGAGATGTGGATCCTGATTGAAGTCGGTGGTTGGATTGGCGCATTGCCGACAATCGCTCTTGTCGTTTTGACTGCAACTCTAGGATTGTCACTGCTCAAGCGTCAGGGGCTCTCGACGTTGCTGAGTGCGCGACGCAAGATGGATGAAGGATCGATTCCGGCATCTGAACTCGTGAGTGGTGTGATGATTGCAGTCGGCGGGGCTCTTTTGCTTACGCCCGGTTTTGTGACCGATGCCGTGGGGTTCGCATTATTAATTCCTCAGACCCGTCAGTGGCTTCTCTTCAGATTAATCGATCGGTATCGCGACAAAATTGTCATCGAGGGTGAATTTCATCGAGTCGATGATAGAAATTTTTAGTTCGACTGTTGAAAAAAATAAACACGTCTCCATCAACGGGGTTGTCCTGGGGACAGGTAGTCCCTGGCGGTTAACCCCCCACAGGTGAGCTAAGGAAAGCGTTCCAACTCATTGGGTTGGGTGGGTCGAGGATAGGCTTAAGCCTAAGTTCATTGTCATTAAGCGGAGATATCAGCAAATGAACATTCGTCCACTCCACGATCGCGTCGTTATTCGTCGCATGGAAGAGGAAACAAAAACAGCAGGCGGCATCGTGCTTCCTGGTAGTGCGGCTGAAAAGCCAAATCAGGGTGAAATTGTTGCTGTTGGAACAGGTAAACCACTCGATAACGGTGATGTCCGTGCGATGTCGGTGTCTGTTGGCGACAAAGTCGTGTTTGGTCAGTATTCAGGATCAAACACAATCAAGGTAGACGGTGAAGAGCTTCTGATTATGAATGAATCAGAAATTCTTGGCGTAATCGAAAAGTAAGACCCCTGAAGAAAGGATTTTTTAGACATGACAGCTAAAGACGTAAAATTTGGTGATGCTGCCCGTCAGGGTATGCTTGCTGGCGTAAACATTCTAGCAGACGCTGTAAAGACAACGCTTGGCCCTAAGGGTCGTAACGTTGTTTTGGACAAGTCATTCGGTGCCCCAACGGTAACGAAAGACGGTGTTTCTGTTGCCAAAGAAATCGAGCTTGCAGATAAGTTTGAAAACATGGGTGCGCAGATGGTGAAGGAAGTTGCTTCACAAACTTCTGATGTTGCTGGTGACGGTACAACTACTGCGACAGTCCTCGCACAAGCGATCGTTAACGAAGGCTTGAAGTCAGTTGCTGCGGGCATGAACCCAATGGATCTCAAGCGCGGTATCGACAAAGCAGTGAAATCTGCTGTCGAAGCGATTGGCGGCATGGCGAAGCCATGTGAAGATTCAAAGGCGGTTGCTCAGGTCGGTACGATTTCCGCAAACTCTGATGCAGGTGTTGGTGCGATCATTGCCGAAGCCATGGAAAAAGTTGGTAAAGATGGCGTGATCACTGTTGAAGAAGGTTCGGGTTTTGATGATGAACTCGACGTGGTTGAAGGAATGCAGTTCGACCGTGGTTACCTTTCACCATATTTCGTGAATAACCAAGACAACATGACAGCTGAATTGGAAGATCCGTTCGTCCTGTTGGTTGACAAGAAAATCTCAAACATCCGCGATTTGATTCCCGTGTTGGAAGGCGTTGCGAAGGCTGGTAAGCCACTTCTTCTGATTGCTGAAGATGTTGAAGGCGAAGCGCTTGCAACTCTGGTTGTAAACAACATGCGTGGCATTGTTAAGGTAGCTGCTGTAAAAGCACCTGGCTTCGGTGACCGCCGTAAAGCAATGTTGCAAGACATCGCGGTCCTAACCGGTGGAACAGTGATTTCTGAAGAAGTTGGTCTGTCGCTTGAAACAGCAACTTTAGATGATCTTGGTACAGCGAAGCGTATTCAGATCTCTAAAGAAAATACGACGATCATCGATGGCGCTGGTAAAGCAGACGACATCAAGGGTCGTGTGAAGCAAATCGAAGCACAAATCGAAGAAACATCATCAGACTACGATCGCGAAAAATTGCAAGAGCGTAAAGCTAAGTTAGCCGGCGGTGTTGCAGTAATCAAGGTCGGTGCCGGATCTGAAGTTGAAATGAAAGAGAAGAAAGCTCGCGTTGAAGACGCGCTCCACTCAACACGCGCAGCGGTTGAAGAAGGCGTTGTGTGCGGCGGTGGCGTGACTCTTATTCGCGCATTGCAAGCTGTTGGTGATCTAAAGGGTGACAACGAAGAACAGAACGTTGGTATCCAGATCGCCAAGCGTGCGATGGAAGCTCCACTTCGTCAGATCGTTACAAACGCGGGCGGTGAAGCGTCAGTGGTTGTCGATAAAGTGAAGCAAGGCGAAGGCAACTTTGGCTTTAACGCAGCGACCGGTGAGTACGGCGACATGATCGCGATGGGTATTTTGGACCCAGCGAAAGTGACACGTTCTGCACTTCAAGCTGCGGCGTCTGTTGCGGGTCTGATGATCACAACAGAGTGCATGATCACTGAGATCAAAGAAGACAAGCCTGCGATGCCTCCAATGGATCCAGGTATGGGCGGCATGATGTAAGCTGACCCAGCGGTCAAAAAACCCCGTCCAGTTTCTGGATGGGGTTTTTTTTGGTCAGTAGAAAACAGTGGGCATAAAAAAACCCGCCGAAGCGGGCTTTTTCAAAGGAGTGCATTATGCGTTTGCAAACTGCTCAGAAACGTATTCCCAATTCACAAGCTCCCAGAACGCCTTGAGATATGCTGGGCGAGCATTACGGTAGTCAACGTAATATGCATGCTCCCAAACGTCACAAGTCAATAATGGGGTTTTGCCTTCAGTCATCGGATTTCCAGCACCAATTGTTGATGCGAGCTCCAATTGCCCACTGCTTGTTTTGACAAGCCAGCCCCAGCCAGATCCGAATGTCGTGACCGATGTTTTAGTGAACTCTTCTTTGAAGTTTTCAAAAGAGCCAAAAGTTTCGTTAATCGCATCAGCAAGTTCACCGGTAGGCTCGCCACCACCATTTGGTGACAGGCAATGCCAGTAAAATGTGTGGTTCCAGACTTGGGCTGCGTTGTTGAAGATGCCGCCAGACGATGCTTTGATGATTTCTTCGAGTGATTTACCTTCAAACTCAGTTCCTGGAACGAGGTTGTTCAAATTATCCACGTAGGTTTTGTGGTGTTTACCGTGGTGGAACTCGAGTGTTTCTTCTGAAATGTGCGGTGCCAGTGCATTTTTAGCATAAGGCAGTGAGGGCAATTCGAATGCCATGGTGACCTCCAGTGTGTTTTGGTTGATGCAATTGTGGGGGCTTTAGATGACAAATCAATCTTTTCGGCGATGATGGGTTCGTTTTATCGATGGATTCGGTAAACTCTGAGAGTACACAAGGCAAGTATATGACTCGTAAAGAACCTCAATTTAATGATGATCTGAATACTCCGATTGCAGTACCCGATCTTAAGGAGTCAATTCGCCCTGAAGCGAAGCCCGAAAGCCCGCGTCCTCAGAGGGCTGAAAAACCAAAACAGACCGGAACCAGCTGGCTGTTGTGGATGATGGTGGTTGTAAGCTTGTGCCTATCCTTTGGTGTGGCATTTTTTGGTCTCGAAGAAGCGGGACGCTATCAGGCTGCATTAACCCAAGCAGAAAGTCAGGCAAAGGAGCTTGGGGCGACAATCCAGCGCCTCAATGAATCTCAAGCGCAAGGCATCGGAGAACTGGCTCAATCCGATGCGCAAATGCGGAAAATGGTGCAGTCGGTTGAGGCTCGCCTAAAATCAGATGTGACAAAAGATCTCGACGCGTTATCAAAGCAGGTCAAAGCGTTACAGCGAGGCGTTGCGAGTGCCGAGGCATCATCAAAAACAGTGCAATCGAAGTTGGATGAGTCTGTCGCCTTACTCAGTGAGCAAATCAATACAGAAAGGACGCGGGTTGACGCGGTAGCTGGAACACGCCAAGCAGTGATGGCATTGAGTGAAGAACTGCGCTCATTAAAAGAAGCGTTGGCGAAACTCGATATGGAATTGCAGCAAGTCAATACTGGGCAGGCTGCAACAGAACAGACAGTGAAAGATATTCAGTTGGTTGTTGAGGGAATCAACGAGCAACTTACGCAACTGGCAACCGCAAATAACGCATTGATTGGCCTTGAAGTGCTATCAGAGCAAGTGGAGCGGCTGACCCAGCAGGCTGAGCAGCAACAGCAAGTGATCGATGCAGTCGATGCGAGTAGAAAACAGTTAACACAACGAATCATCGATCTCGATGGTCGCGTTAACCTCGCACTGTCACCTAAGGAGCAATAATGCGTCGCGTGGTCTTTAATCAGAAAGGCGGTGTTGGTAAATCCAGTATTGCTGTCAATCTTGCTGCCGCGAGTGCCAAGGCAGGACTGAAAACCTTATTGGTCGACCTGGATGTGCAGGGTAATAGTACGCATTACATCGTGGGCGAGCGTTCTGAGCCATTACCTGGTGTTGAGGATTTTTTTCAAAATCAGTTGTCGCTGTACTCAAGAGAGCCAATCGAGGCACTGATTCATCAAAGCGCCTACGATAATTTGTCAGTGATGCCCTCTGGAAGTGGTTTGTTGGAACTCGAGCACAAACTTGAGAGCCGCTATAAAATGTATAAGTTAAAGGAAGCGCTCGCTGAATTGATGAGTGGGTTCGATCGAATTTATTTGGACACCCCTCCTGCGCTTAACTTCTTTTCCCGGTCAGCAATGATAGCTGCCGATCGAGTTGTTGTGCCTTTCGATTGTGATACTTTTTCCAAGCAAGCGCTATATCAACTCACTGAAACTATTGAAGAAATGAAAGCCGATCACAATCCTGAACTCACTCTTGAGGCGATTGTTCCTAATCAAGTTCCTGCGCGTGCCAAGTTACCTCAGCAGTTAATCAATGAACTCAAAGCAGACTCTCTACCGGTCTCGAAAACCACCCTGTCGTCGAGTGTCGTGATGCGTGAGTCGCATGAAAAAGCCAAACCTCTTGTCTACATGAGTCCGAAGCATCGTTTGACCCAAGAGTTTGAAGCGCTGCTTCAGGAACTTGAGTCGACCACGTGATGGATCAACACTCTGAAACGATTATTGAGGCTTTAAACGCACTAGAACTGGGTTTGAGAGAGCTGGGCTTGTGGTCTGATAGCCGTCCTGACCCAGATGCTTTGGCCAGTACCATGCCGTTTTGCTATGACACACTTGAGCTTGAGCAATGGCTTCAGTTTATTTTTCTAGGTCGGATGCGAGAAATTCTTGAACAGGGCGATGAGTTACCTGAATCCTGTGCGATTTATCCGTACATTGAGATGCTATCGGGCGCTGGGAAAACTGTTCACCCCAAACTGGCAGAACTGGTCCAACGGGTTGATCGGAGCATTCAAGGGGAAAGTGGTAGCGGGGAGAGGATTTGAACCTCTGACCTTCGGGTTATGAGCCCGACGAGCTACCAGGCTGCTCCACCCCGCAATCGAGGCGCGTACTTTAATGAAGTGCAGTTGTTTCGTCAAGTAACACATGACAAACAAGCGTACATTTTTTGACAAGTTGGTGAATGAATGATGATGGCACCTAGAATTCGCGCGAATCGCTACAGTGTGATGACACTTGAATGGCCCAAAAATAGTGAGCCTTTGGAACTATGGCTGAGAGAACAATGTGCAAAAGCGCCGGCTCTCATGCAAGAGATTGCAGTCGTTCTCAAGCCATCGCCAGAACACGAGTCAGAAGAGATTCAGGCGGCTGTAGAATCGCTCGATCAACTTGGCATAGGTCTGATTGGTTTGACCGGTGATTCAAATCATCGTGCAGTGGCTGATGAAATCGGTCTCGCATGGTTATCTCCAAACAATGTGACCGTTGAGCCGCCGTCAGAGCAAGAACAGGAGGTCAACCAACCTCGCGAGACAGCTCTCGTGGTTGAAGGGCCTATTCGATCAGGTGTGCAGGTTTATGCCAAGGATCGTGACTTAATCGTGATGGGTCAGGTCAGTGAAGGCGCCGAAATTATGGCTGATGGTCATGTGCATGTGTACGGACGTTGTCGTGGACGCGTTGCAGCCGGTGTTAGTGGTCAGACGAACGCGGAGATATTTTGTTTAACCTTTGAGCCTGAACTGGTTTCTTTGGCAGGGACTTACTGTGGATCTGACCAGATTCCAGAAAATCTCTGGTCTGCTAGAGTGCGTGTAGGACTCGATGAGAATTCGCAAAAATTAACTTTTGGATTGATGGGATAAAGGAGAAGAAAGGTTGGCTACCATTGTCACTGTGACCTCAGGTAAAGGTGGGGTTGGTAAAACCACATCGTCAGCAGCAATTGCAGCAGGTCTTGCTCAGGCAGGACACCGGACTGTGGTCATTGATTTTGATGTAGGTCTCCGAAATCTCGATCTGATCATGGGTGTCGAGCGTCGGGTTGTCTTTGATTTTGTAAGCGTCATTGCCGGAGAAGCGACTTTGAATCAGGCGCTGATTCAAGATAAGCGACTTGAAAATTTGTCGATTTTGGCTGCCAGTCAGACCAAAGACAAAGATGCATTGACCGAAGAGGGTGTCGGCCAGGTTCTGGATCAATTAGCTGAAATGGGTTTTGAATACATCGTCTGTGATTCACCAGCTGGTATCGAACGCGGTGCGACGATGGCCCTGCATTTTGCTGACCACGCCGTGATCGTTACGAACCCGGAAGTATCATCTGTGCGAGATTCTGATCGAATTCTTGGAATTTTGCAGTCGAAGTCGAAGCGTGCGAAAGAGGGCGGTAAGGTTCATGAACATCTGTTGATTACACGCTATGACCCAGCGCGTGTAGAAAACGGTGAGATGTTATCGAAAGAGGATGTCTGCGACATTTTGGCTGTGAAACTGATCGGGGTTATTCCAGAATCTAAATCGGTTCTTAAAGCGTCGAATACCGGGGTTCCAGTTATTTTGGATGATGATGCAGATGCAGGCCTAGCATATAGCGATGCGGTTGCACGTTTCTTGGGAGAGGATCGTCCAATGCGTTTCGTGACTCCTAAGAAGCAAGGGTTGTTCAGTCGCATTTTGGGAGGAGGTGATTGATGGCTTTGTTTGGACTGTTCTCTGGGAAAAAGAAAACATCAGCCGCTGCTGCCAAAGAGCGGTTACAGATTTTGATTTCGCATGAACGTCAAAATCGTAACGGGCCAGATTTTTTGCCTGACCTCCAACGTGACATCTTGGCAGTGGTTAAAAAGTACGTTGCGGTTCGTGATGATCATGTATCGATTCGACTCGATCGAGCGGGCGATGCGTCGGTCTTAGAACTGAACGTCACGCTTCCTGAGAACTAACTTGCAGATTCTTTGGTACGACTACGAAACCTCAGGGCGAGACGCTGCAGCGGATCGTCCGATCCAGCTAGGGTGGCAAGTAACCGATCCAGGTATGGAGCCAGTTGCTGATTCTGACTCAGTGTTGGTTCGATTACCTGATGATGTTTTACCCTCTCCTGGAGCGATGCTTGTGCATCAAATTCTGCCTGAAATCCATCAGCGCGAGGGGATTTCTGAGGCAGAGCTTGCGAACCACCTTGAGCAATTGATTGGCCCGAGGACCTTGGTTGCTGGATACAACTCACGTGGTTTTGACGACAAGTTCACGCAACACGTTTTTTATCGATGTTTGCGCGATCCCTACACTTGGCAGTATGCCGATGGGCGAGGGCGGTTTGATTTATACCCGGTTGTTTTGACTTATTTTGTGCTTGCGCCAGATGCAATTCGCTGGCCCGAAGATCATGATGGTCGTCCGCGATTTAAGTTGGACCGGATTGGACCTTTAAACCAGCTGGATCAAGGGCTCAAAAGGGCGCATGACGCTTCTGCCGATGTTGCGGTCACTGCACGTTTAGCGAAGCAGTTGGCGTTACATGACTCCGACTTATTTGCATCGTGTCTGAAACGAATCGACAAACATTTTGTAACGGATCAAATTCGCGCAGATGGCCGTAGTGAGGGTCTTTTAGAAATCACACCATTTGCTGGATGGGATCGAGGGTTTGTTCGTGATCTGTGGATTCCATTCCGATTGTCAGAGCGGTCCAATGATTATGTCGCCTTTGATTTAAATCGTGATCCACAAGAGGTGATGGCTGGATTGATTCATTTGGTAGAGTCTCATGTCACCGACACATCTGAACTGAGAAAGCACGTTCGAGAACTGGGTCTGCATACAATTCGGATTAATGCACAACCGATGTTGTTCCGCCGCGGAACACTTGGGTCTGAAGTAAAAGCGCGATTAGAAGCGTTTGGGCGCGATGAAGCGCTGCAGAATCAGCATCTAGATGTCTGGCATCACATCCAAGAATCACCAGCATTTAAGCAACTCTATCAATTGGCGGTGCAAGTGTTGGCAGAACCAGAACAAGTGACGCCCGCCGATGTTGATTTTGCGTTATATACCGGCGGCTTTCTGTCTACTCACGATAAAGATTTGTTGGCGAGCCTACCCCTGATGGACCCCGAAGGATTGAGTCAATGGGCGCAACCTTTCGATGATCCGCGATATGGAGAACTTCTCTTTCGTTATCGTGCTCGCAATTTCCCACAATCACTGACTCAGGGTGAATGGAAGCAATGGCAGAAAATTCGTCGGGATAAGCTCATGGGTATTCATCAAACAAAGACCCAGGCGAGCCGGATTCAGGACGAGTTGCTGGAAATCAGTCAGCGAGCAGATTTAGAGCCTCATCAAATAGAACAATTGCAACAGTTCGTGAATTGGTTGGACAATCAACCGCCTGTGTAATCCCGTTAAGGGGGCAAAATGATTAATCGCGGCGATTTTTTCGGTGGTCTGACGGCGGCTGTCGTCGCGCTTCCTTTGGCACTAGCCTTCGGTGTCGCATCAGGTGCTGGCGCGGCTGCTGGCCTGTATGGCGCCATAGCGGTTGGTTTTTTTGCAGCGCTCTTCGGAGGGACGCCAAGTCAGGTGTCAGGCCCAACAGGTCCGATGACTGTTGTGATGGCTGCTGTAATCACGAACGCGATTTCAATGAATCCTGACCAGGGTCTCGCGATCGCCTTCACGACCGTTTCACTTGCTGGGCTTTTGCAAATCGCTGCAGGAAAATTGCGCCTGGGCCGTTATTTGGTAATGGTTCCTTTTCCAGTTGTCTCCGGATTCATGAGCGGAATCGGTGTCATTATAATTTTGCTGCAGTTGGCACCTCTGGTGGGAGTCGGTGGTGAAGCCAATCCGTTGCGAGCTTTATTGATGCTTCCATATGTTCTGACGAGTGCGCAGTGGGATGCAGCGTTGCTCGGAATCGGTACGCTTGGCTTGCTCTTCATTTGGCCAAAGCGCTTCCACGTATTGCCGGCACCGCTGGTGGCGTTGATTGCTTTTGCCTGCATTTCCTTGGGCAGCCCGTTCGATGCTGTTGCTCGCATCGGAGAAATACCGAGGGGGTTGCCGGAACTTGTTCTGCCACATCTGTCGATCGATCTGTTGCCCACTGTCATCGGTTCAGCATTTTTGTTGGCGGCTCTTGGTTCGATCGATTCACTGTTAACTTCCCTTGTTGCCGATAATCTAACGCGCACACAACATGACTCTGACAAAGAATTAGTGGGACAGGGTATCGGAAACTTTGTTGCTGGACTGATCGGTGGTCTTCCAGGAGCAGGTGCGACGATGCGAACACTGGTCAATGTGCGTCTCGGAGGCAGGTCTCCGAAAAGCGGTATGTTGCATTCTGTTGTCTTGGCGGTTTTGATGCTCGGCGCAGCACCTTTGGCAGAAGCGATTCCTTTAGCAGTGCTCGCAGGCATTTTGTTGAAAACTGGATTCGACATTATTGACTGGAGTTTCCTAAAGCGGGTCACACGGATCCCGCTCTTCTCTAGCAGCCTGATGCTGGTTGTCTTTTCGATTACGGTATTTGTTGACCTCATTACAGCTGTCGCGATCGGTGTATTCGTGGCGAATCTCGAGACACTGTATCGCTTGAGTGAAGCGCATTTACAAACCATGAAGATCGGGCGATCAAAGCAAGAAATTCCAGATTTAACAGATCAAGAATCAGAGGCTCTGGATGCGCTTGAAGGCCGCGTTTTGATTTATCAGCTCAATGGATTTATGAGCTATGGACTCTCTCGCGGTATTGCTCATCATTTCTCTCAATTCTCAGATCATGATGTTCTCATTGTTGATTTCACATCAGTGGATCATCTCGATTTGTCCGCAGGTCTGACTCTCATGGAAATGATTGAGGATGCGGTCCGTGCAAATCATTCGGTGTTGTTAGTCGGGGTGCAACCGCGGATTGAACGAGAAATGCACGCGGCAGGAATCTATGAACATATCCCTGAGACCGACCGGTTTGCAGTTCGATCTCATGCCATTACAGAAGCCGCTAACCGTCTGAGCGATAAGCCTTCAGCACCACAGGATTTTGGATCCGCTGTTTGAGATAGGCAACAAACTGGTCTTTTGTCAGTGCTTGCAGAGTTGTTGCTTGTTCCATTCGGTCACTGAATGGACGGCGTAATCCGATTGCGCTCCAGATCGCATTGGAGAGCTCGGCTTGCGTCGATGGAGGATTCAGCAACTGATCAAGCAGACTGAGGCGCTGGCTTTCAAATTGCTCATCAGGCATCGCCTCAACCATAGCGGCGAACCCTTCAAATTCATTCTGAATAGCCCGCACAAGTTCATCCGGATCGGCGGTAGGCGATTGAATCGCCCCAGTTAAAATTGGTGTGTTATACAGCGGGAACGCAGTCGCAAACGTAATATATCCCAGTTGCTTCTCGGTTCGTAAATGTGTGTAAAACGGTGCTTCGATTAAGTTTCCAGCCAACTGATTAAGTATGCGAGATCCTGGATCAGTATTGCTATCCACATACAATACTGTGGCAGCTTGATCAGGGTGGTCATATTGGTATGACCGAGTGGGGTCACCAGACCAAGCGTTGGTTGTCACTTGAATTTCTGGTGTCGACTGGTCGATCGGTAATTTCTCAACCCAGGACTCAAGCAGTTCCTTTCCTTCATCTCGAGAAACAGGTCCATGTAAAAACATTTCCGCTTTTAACCCAGAGAAAAATGCTTTCTGGTATTGATGAAATGTCTGTCGATCAATGCTCTCGAACGCTTCATTCAGCTCGCCGCTTGAGTATGCAAGCGGCATCAGTTCAGCGGTCATCTCGTCAAACAAACGGCTTGAAGGTCTTGTTGCCTGGACCCGAGCTAGGCTTTGCGATTTAAGTTGGTGTAGACGCGACCAGGTTGATTCGTCGATCAGTGGAATCGGGAGGCTATCGAGCACTTGATTAACAAGTGGGATTAACGATTGATGATAACCAGAAAATTGAAGTGTGATTCCTGACTGCGTCGATTGGGCAGAAAAGCCTGCTCCAGCTAATGCTGCTGCATAACTCATGCTGTTTAAGTGTTCATTCATCGCATCAGAGAGCAGGTCGCTCATTATCGACGCTTCTGGTGAGTTAGCGGCGAGCGGTGTTCTTAAGCGGATATACAGATCACTCTTTGGCTGTGAATATCGGTTTTCAGTCAGCACATACCCAATAGCACCTTCTGAAAAGAACAGAACGCGTGGTTGTGTTTCGATGGTTGCTTTACGTGTTTTTGGTAATGGATCACCAGGCGCTTTAATGAAGGGGTTGGGATCGGGTAAGCGCACTGTTGTACTCACCTCTTGGCGAGCTGTCTGGAATCCTTTAAGCCGATCATTTCCTAGAGAAAAACGACGAATCTGAGTTGGATAGTAATTTGTCGTTTCTGACGGCTCGATTTCAGGTGCGGTGACGCGAACGAGCATCTGTTCAGGTGTTAGCCAAGTGAGTATATCTTTGATCAGCTGACCGTCGAACTGCTTTAACAAGCGCCCATGAGTGAACAACTGTTGAGGAGGCACCGAATGCAGTTTTTCAGACAAATAAGTCACTACATTTTGAGGATCTGACTCTTCCTCAAATTTGAAGTTGGCGTCTGAGATCACTTTCAGTTCTTCAAAGCGCCATGGATCAATGCCCTGTGTTTCAATCAGGCGAATCGTTCGGAATATCTCGGCAATGATAGTGTCCCGGTTCGCTAGGCCTTCAGGTGTCAGACTCACACTAATCGAAAAAGAGCGACTTTCAGTCATACCAAGGCTTTCACCTGCTGATAAGCCATTGGCATAACCGCGAGCCTTGAGATTCTCCAAGAGGCTCCCTTCGCCTTCATGTCCGAGCAGGTGCCCTATATATTGCAAAGGCGCTCTATCGATAAAAGCATCAGTATCTGGAACCGGGAATAAAAGTGTTAACCGCCTAGATTCAGTTGCAGGTTTTGATTGCACAACAAATGGTAGGCGATTCGTATCAAAGAGTGGCGTGTCGATTACGCTTGATGGAAGATTTCTGTTAGGTATTTCATTGAATCGTTCGGTAACTAATTGCTCGAGTGTATCGAGTGGTTCCTCACCCAAGACCACGAGTGCCATCCGATTGGCGGAATATTCATTGTCATAAAAACGTTTGAGTGCATCGAGTAGCCCAGGCTTTTTCAGCGTACTGAGATTCCCGGCTCCGAATTGTGAAAAGGGGTGGTTTGGATTGAGCCCCTGCTTTGTTGCTTCAAAACTTAAGCGTGCTGGATCTCTCAATTTGGATTGGTATTCAGAATGGACCGCATTCACTTCTCTATCGACGTATGCGGGATCAAGCGTTGGTGCCACGAAAAAGCGGCTGAAGCGATCAAGTGCGGGTTCTAACGCGTTTGGATTGAGCGAAAAAAAGTAGTTTGTATGCTCAGGCGCTGTGAACGCGTTGTGTGACCCAGCTTGGTCTGATATGAACTGTTGGTACTCACCAGCCTCTGGATATTTATCCGTCCCAAGGAACAGCATGTGTTCTAGGAAATGTGCAAGCCCTGGAAATTCCTTCGGATCATTATTGGTACCCACAAAAACATCCATCGATGCAGCAGCTTTATCAGTCGTTGGGTCTGAAATGAGTAACACTTTGAGCGCATTCGGTAGCGTAAGGTAACGATACTCGCGATCGCTTAGACCTGGCGCATCGATTGATGCATGTAGGGTTGTCGAAATACAAATTAAGACGGCTGCAATCAGTCGCATGTCACCACCAATATTTATTCCAGTTTTCAGGGTTGGCCCAGAACTTCGGATTGTTCCACGCACGTGTGTGGTTATAAGTGGCGAGTGAATAGTGAAAACTCAAGAGAGTACTCTGCTTTTCCTGACATTCATCACCACGTTTAAATGCGAGTGCGTAAAGCGATTCGGCTGGGATGGTGTTACTAACAAAACAAAGAATGTCTGAAATGAGAAGATTTCGCAGTTGTCCGGCAAGCAAGAGTTCATCTGGTGAGCTTAAAGGAAGGGCAATGAGTGCTGCTTTTGGAATGTGTTCTCTTTCCTCTATTTCTCGAACAGATAGCGTGTCTACCAGATTGTTGCTGTGTTTTTGGTAGTCAGTAACGACTGGCGGTGTTGCGTCTCCGATCACCCAGAGCGTTTGCGGCTGAACGGACTCGAGCCATGGTGCGATGACCGAGTCCGGCGAGAGCTTACTCAACGTGATTCCGGATCACGAATGAAGCATGGAGCATTTGGCTTTGAGTATTCCTTTGAGAAGGCATAACCGTCGTAGTCGAAGCCGAGTAAATCGTCCGTTGTTTGTGCGTCTGACTCTAGGATAAAGCGTGCCATCAAGCCCCGTGCCCGTTTTGCATAGAAGCTGATGATTTTGTACTCGCCATTTTTGAGGTCTTTAAAGACCGGTGAAACGACAGGGCCGTCGATTGATTTCAGATCCACTGCGGCTGAATATTCATTACTTGCAAGATTGACGAGAGGTTCACCGTTTAACAGGCTGTTGAGTGTTTCAGTTACTCGTGATTTCCAAAACTCAGGCAGTGACGTAATAGCCTGTCCCTTCAGTTGCGTTCCCATTTCGAGACGATATGGTCTCATGGCATCAAAAGGTCTCAGTAATCCATAGAGACCCGACAAAATACGTACTCGATCAGAAAGACGGTTGAGCGCATCAGCACCTAACGTTTGAACATCGAGGCCCTGATAGACATCGCCGTTGAATGCATAGATTGCTGGCAAAAGGTCTTCCGACTGATGATCTATCGACCACTCTTCAAATCGTGCAGCGTTGAGTGCTGAGAGTTTGTCAGAGAGTTTCATCAGGCTCGCTAAATCAGATGGGCTAAATCCACGCATCATTTCAGCAAGTTCGGCAGCTTCCTCTAAAAATTGTGGGGTGGAGATCTGAGAGCGATCAACGCTCAAGTCCGTATTGAGGGATTTGGCTGGTGATAAAATTGCTAACATTGATTCCTCTTTCTCTTGCGTCGATCCAGATGAAGCCGGACACTACACCTAGATTCAATATTTGGACAAATGGACTGTGATCCAAGTCACCCCAGAAATTGCGGCCGGACAATTCTTCGACGAGCTTATCAAAGCTGACGGGCAAGCGCGCCCGGGTGCCGATAGTTTACTGAACTTTTTAAAAGACCTCTCGCCAGACGTTTTATCCGAAAAACGCGCAGCACTTGAGGCTGCAATTAAGAGTCAGGGTATTTCATTCTTGGTCTATTCAGACTCAATGAATATCGACCGTTCGTGGCCCTTAGACCTGGTTCCAAGGGTGATGCGGGCCTCCGAATGGCACCATACAGAAAAGGGATTAAAGCAGCGATTAAGGGCTCTTAATCTGTTTTTAAATGATGTCTATAACGAGCAGGCGATTATTCAAGATGGGATTGTTCCTGCAGCGCTTGTTACGGAAAGCCCCCACTACATCGAATTAGCAAAGGGCATTCGTCCGCTCTTTGAGACATGGGCGCATATTTGTGGATCGGACTTGGTTCGGGACCACACAGGGCAGTTATTCGTACTTGAAGATAATTTACGCGTACCAAGCGGTGTGTCGTACATGTTGGAAAATCGCTCTGTTATGAAGCAGGTGTATCCTGAGCTATTTAGACATCATCAGATCCTACCCGTAAGTCAATATGCCTCCGATCTGCTTGATATGCTCAACGCATTATCGCCAAGGCCGGTTGATCACCCTGTCATCGTTGTGATGACTCCCGGTATCTATAACTCAGCATATTTTGAACACAGCTATCTTGCGCAACAGATTGGTGCCGAGCTCGTGCAAGGGTCGGATTTATTTGTCGACTCAGACGACTGCGTTTATATGAAGGCGGTTGAAGGCGTGAGTCGAGTTGATGTGATTTATCGCCGTATTGATGACACATTTTTAGATCCAGATGCATTGAATCCGGATTCTGTTCTTGGCGTTCCCGGTTTGATGCGTGCGTGGAGGGCTGGAAAAGTCTCTATTGCGAACGCTCCGGGTAGCGGAGTCGCTGATGATAAGGTTCTGTATGCATATGTTCCTGAAATTATTAAATATTATCTGAATGAAGAACCTCTTCTCGATAACGTCCCAACGTATTTGTGTTCAGACCCTGAGCAGCAGGCGTATGTCTTAGATCATTTAAATGAACTGGTCGTCAAACCAGCTGATGCATCAGGTGGTTACGGCATTATGGTTGGGCCCCACGCGACTGATGAAGAGATTGTCGCTCGTCGTGCTGAAATTTTAGAAAATCCGCGGGTGTGGATTGCACAACCGACGCTCGCAATCTCGACGACTTTGACCGTGACTGATGATGGAGATCTCGCTCCACGACATGTCGACTTACGCCCCTTTGTTCTTCAAAGTTCGAGTCAGTGGTGTTCCACCGGCGGTCTTTGCCGTGTTGCGCTTCGAGAGGGATCTTTGGTTGTGAATTCATCGCAAGGCGGCGGTTCGAAGGATTTTTGGGTCGTGGCTGATGAGGGCCAGATTTAATGCTCGCTCGGGTCGCTGAACATCTCTATTGGCTTTCTCGGTATGTCGAGCGAGCAGAGGCAACCGCGCGTCTTGCGATTGCTGCTTCTGACACGATTTTGGATTTACCTGATGGGGTTCCGTATGACTGGGAGTCTTTGATGCAGGTATTTGGTTCAGGTGACTCAGATCCAGGGATCTCCGAGGCTGAGGTGATGGAGCAGTTAGTTCTTGGACTTGATCACTCTGGATCAATTCGAGCATCAATCGCTGCCGCAAGAGAAAATGCGCGAGTTACGCGAGATCTGATTCCTAAAGATGCGTGGGTAGCGTTGAATGAGTTACATGGCTTGATCGAGCGGCAATCGTTCGCGAGTTTTGATCGATCCTCACGGATACGACTTCTGAAGCAAGTGATTTCCAGTTGTCGCTTGTGGCATGGCTGCATGATGGCGAGTCAGGCGCGCGACTTGAGCTGGCTATTTTTGCGTCTCGGAGATCGACTAGAGCATGCAGATATGGTGTCTCGCCTTGTTGACCCCCGGGTGACGCAAATGGTTCCTGGAGCGTCCACGCGTTGGAGTAGTTACGAGGCGATCGGCTGGCAAAATTTGTTGTCTGCCTTAGGTGGTGTGGAATTGTATCGCCATAGCGCTCGCAATCGGATGCGTGGCAGTGATGTACTTGATTTTGTACTGAGAGATGAGAACTTTCCTCAGTCGATGGCATCTGCACTCGAGAGGGTCAACCGGTTGTTGCGCGACCTTCCGCATCAGCGCGTTTCATCTGATTTGATCGATGGCATTGTTGATGGTTTGAATAAGCTCGATCTCGAGCGACTAACCCCTGACCTTTTGACTCAAAATATGGATTGGATTCAGCAAGGGCTTGTTACCTTGCATGAAAACATCAGTTCCGAATACTTCTTCTTCCAGTCGAACGCCGGCTAACCCGTGGGTTTACCGTAAATAATGATGTATTCTTCGCGTTTGCCTCAAAGTGAGTCCTCAATTTGACTGAGTCGGTAGCGATCGCGGAACGTTTGTCAGCTTCTTCGAAGCAGTGTCTTGGCGTGCGCGGGCTTAGCAAATATTTTGGCGATTTTGCGGCGAACCGTGACGTGACATTGTCTGTTGATGCGGGCGAGATTCATGCGCTTCTTGGCGAGAACGGTGCAGGAAAGTCGACTCTCGTTAAAATGATCTATGGGATTCTGAAACCTGATACCGGTTCAATGGAACTCCTAGCAAAACCATATTCCCCTGACAGTCCGAGTGATGCGAAGCATTCTGGCGTCGGAATGGTGTTTCAGCATTTCGCTGTGTTCGACGCCTTAACTGTTTTGGAAAATATTGCGCTAGGTCTAGAGGGCCGTTTCCCCGATGAAATACTTGCGGCTGAGATTGCGGAGGTCTGTGATCGTTACCGGTTGCATGTTGAACTGAATCGTCGCGTACATGACTTGGGCGCAGGCGAGCGACAACGCGTTGAGATTATCCGTGTATTGATGCAAGACCCTCGGTTGCTGATTCTTGATGAACCGACTTCGGTGCTGACACCGCAAGAAACAGAACAACTGTTTACAACTCTGGATCGCCTATCTGATGAAGGCCGCTCGATTATCTATATCTCTCATAAGCTCGATGAAGTGAGGGCGCTGTGCGATCGAGCAACTTTAATGCGGGCGGGTCAGGTTGTTGATGTGGTCGATCCGCGTCAGGAAAGTACACGCTCGTTGGGTGAAAAAATGATTGGCGAGCGCTTGACTGAAACAAAGCGCTCCAAAGTATCAAGTGCAGAAAAAAAGAAGGCACGATTAACTGTTCGGGTGGGTGATGTTTATCCAGAGTCGACTCGTAATGTTGTGCTTAACGATGTGTATCTGTCTGTTGCACCAGGGTCGATTCTTGGTATTTCTGGAGTCTCAGGAAATGGACAGGACACCCTATTTGATTTGTTGTCAGGCGAGCTGATCTTGCCGAATCCTGACAGTATCGTGCTTGATGGAGAACCCATTGCGCACTTGGGCGTGGAAAAGCGCCGTTTTCTGGGTCTCTTAGGTGCGCCTGAAAATCGATTAGGCCACGCGGCAATTCCTGAACTGACCCTCTGGGAAAATGTGATTTTGACAGCCCGGCATACGCGGGGCATTTTGAAAAATGATCATCTAATTAGTGGTACATCAGCAAAAGCCTTTGCTGATGAAGTGATCAAAACGTTCGATGTGCGAACGCCTTCGTTAAATGCAAAAGCATCGAGTCTCTCGGGTGGCAATCTGCAAAAGTTTTTAATTGGGCGGGAATTGTTGGGTCAGCCGAAGGTGTTTGTTGTCTCAAATCCGACCTGGGGCGTTGATGCTAAAGCGCAATTATTTATCCATCAAATGCTTATGAAAATGGCGGATGAGGGTGCGTCGGTGATTTTGATCAGCCAAGATATCGATGAACTGCTGTCGGTGACTGATCGCATTTGTGCAATTTGCCATGGCCGATTAAGTCGGACCTTCCCGACTGATGAAATGACACCTGAACATTTGGGGGCGCTCATGCTTGGTCAGGAGATTGACTCATGATCTTTGTCGAAGCGCGCGCGGTAACCCGTTGGTATCACGAATGGATTGCGGTCTTGATCGCTTTGATACTGACCGTCGCAACTGCATCAGCACTACTCGCATCGCTAGGACTGGACCCGGTTTCAAGTTTGCATCGTATTTTTATTCGGCCACTGAACTCGGTATATGGCGTCAGTGAATTACTGGCGAAGGCTACTCCATTGATAACTATTGGTGTTGCGCTTGCGTTGGGATTCCGTGCAGGAGTCTGGAATATTGGTGCAGAGGGGCAATTGGTTATGGGTGGCCTTTGCGGAGGCGCTGTTGCACTGGCTTTTTGGGGTGTTGACGGATTCTGGGTGATGCCTTTGATCTTGCTCGGCGGCACTTTGGGTGGGCTCGTATGGGGAGCAATCCCTGCATTTTTAAAAGTTCGGTTTAACGCCAATGAAATCTTGGTTTCATTGATGCTGACCTATGTCGCGATTCTCATGTTGAGTGTCATGGTGCATGGTCCATTGCGTGATCCAGCAGGGTTTAATTTCCCAGAAAGTCGCTTGTTCCATGACGCTGCGACTTTGCCAAAGCTCTTCTCTGCCGGACGTGGTCATTTGGGTTTTGTTTTTGCGCTGATGTTTGCTGTGCTCGGTACTTGGGTCGTCAAGCGATGGCATCTAGGCTTTGAAATGCGAGTGACAGGGTTGTCGCCAACTGCAGCTAAGTTCGCTGGTTACAGTCGTGATCGAACGGTTTGGATGGCTCTTTTGATTGGTGGTGCCGTCAGTGGATTTGCGGGTGTTGTTGAAGTGACCGGTAATATCGGACAGCTCGTGCCAAACATCTCGCCATCATACGGTTTTACTGCGATTATTGTGGCTTTCCTTGCTCGGTTACATCCATTAGCTGTGATCCCAGCGGGGCTTCTTGTGGCTTTATCCTATTTAGCGGGTGAGGCGGCTCAATTGTCGTTGGGTATTCCTGCAGCTAGTACACAGGTGTTTCAGGGACTTTTGTTGTTCTTCTTGCTCGGTACATCGCTTCTAGTGAACTATCGTATTCGGTTTGGGCGGATTGGGTGATGGATTACGGTTTATTGTCATCAATCATTCATGCCATTTTGGTCGCGTCGACACCACTTGTGTTTGCAGGCCTTGGCGCGTTAATCCAGGAACGAGCAGGAGTGCTTAATCTAGGGATTGAGGGTTTGATGATCGTCGGAGCATTGGCTGGATTTGCGACGGCACTTGCTGGTTATCCGCTGTTGATGTCCGTTCTAGCGGCCGCCTTGGCTGGAGCCTTACTGGCTTCCATTTTTGCTGTATTAGTTTTGCGGTTGTATGCAAATCCAGTCGCCACGGGGTTAGCTCTGACTTTGTTCGGACTTGGATTGGCAGCTTTGGCTGGTTCGCAGTATGTAGGTCAGGCAGCGCCGCAAGTCGACACGTGGGCTATTCCTGTACTTCATCATTTACCTGTCATCGGTCACGCACTGTTCTCGCATGATCCGTTAGTATATCTATCGATCTTGATGGCCTTTGTGATTTGGTGGTTCCTTAAGAAATCGAGGGCGGGATTGATTCTGCGAGCGGTCGGTGAAAATCATACATCAGCGCATGCACTTGGATTTTCCGTTAGAGGTATTCGTTTTTTGGCCATTACAAGCGGTGGAGCCTTAGCTGCGATTGGTGGTTCCTATTTGACACTTGTCCAGACACCTTTGTTTGTTGAAGGGATGACTGCAGGACGGGGTTGGATCGCACTTGCACTCGTGGTCTTTGCATCCTGGCGACCATTCCGTGTGATTGCTGGCGCTTATCTTTTTGGGAGTGTGACGATTTTACAATTGCACAGCCAAGCCTTTGGTATTTCGATACCAGCTCAGTGGCTGTCGATGCTTCCATATATCGTCACAATCGTGGCGTTGGTTTTGATTTCAGCCCGAGGCGAAAAGGGTTTAGCGGCACCAGGGTCGCTTGGAAAAATTTTTCGCGTATCACGTTAACTAGGAGAGTACGAACCATGAGAGGTTTGCTATCAAAAGTATTGGCTGTATCAGCTGCCGTCTTGCTGGCAGCTTGTTCTGATTCAGAGCAGACAGCATCACAAGCAACCGATAAAAAGGAAGGTCAGATCAAGGCCGGATTTATTTATGTCGGACCAGTGTCTGACGGTGGTTGGACATATGAACACAACCAAGGCCGTCTGGCCGTCGAAGAAGCATATGGCGATAAGGTTGTAACCACTTTTGTTGAGAGTGTTTCTGAAGGCCCAGATGCAGAGCGTGTTTTGAGTCAGATGGCAAACGATGGTGCAGATATCATCTTCACCACGTCGTTTGGTTTTATGAACCCAACCATTAAAGTTGCTGAGCAGTTCCCAAATGTGAAGTTTGAACATGCAACAGGCTTCAAGCGTGCTGATAACGTTGCAACGTACTCGTCACGTTTTTATGAAGGTCGCCACGTACTTGGTTTGATCGCAGGTAAAATGACGAAAACCAATACGGTTGGCTACATTGCGTCGTTCCCAATCCCTGAAGTTGTCCGCGGTATTAACGCAGCATATTTGGCCGCGAAAAGTGTCAATCCAAATATTCAGTTCAAAGTTATCTGGGTTTCGAGTTGGTTTGATCCAGGTAAAGAGGCTGATGCTGCTAAAGCATTGATTGACCAAGGTGCAGACATCTTAATGCAGCACACGGATTCTCCAGCTGCGATGCAGATTGCAGAACAACGTGGAATCTACGCATTCGGTCAGGCATCTGATATGGCTGCATTTGGGCCAACCGCTCAGTTGACAGCAATTATTGATGATTGGTCTCCGTACTACATTGAGCGCGTTGGTGCGTTGATTGATGGCCAGTGGGCGTCAACTGATACTTGGGGCGGATTCAACACAGGAATGGTAGCTTTGGCTCCATATGGTCAAGCGGTTCCTCAAGATGTGCGTGAAATGGCTGATGCCGCTAAGCTCGCGATCAGTGAAGGCCGTTTGCACCCATTTACGGGTCCAATCAATAAGCAAGATGGATCGGTATGGTTGAAGGCAGGTGAAACTGCAGATGACGGTACTCTTCTTGGCATGGACTTCTATGTCGAAGGTATCGAAGGCAGCTTGCCATCATCTAACTAATAACTTGTGGGTTTTGGTCGAACCGGTTTGCGAGCCGGTTCACCAAACTCCAAATAACTAACGCCTCCACACACAGCGCGAGGAGCGCGGCAAACATCAAATCAGTTTGCCCTCGTCCATTAGCGTGCAACATCAAATAACCTAACCCACTCGACGAACCAACCCATTCGCCAACAACTGCGCCAATTGGTGCGACTGAGGCTGCAACTTTGACTCCAGAGAGCGCATAAGGGATTGCCAGGGGTAAACGAATTAGCCAAAAAAGTTGAGCGCGCTTTGGGCGTAGTGTGTGGAATGTTAGTTCCCACGATTTAGGGATCGCACGAAATCCAGCGAGCGTACTCGCGGTCACTGGGAAAAATACAATGAGTGTCGTCATCGCGAGTTTTGACGCAAATCCATAACCAAGCCACAGCATCAGAATGGGTGCAATTGCAAACACAGGAAGGGCTTGACTGATGACCAAAGCGGGCATCGTTAATTGCGTCAACTTTTTAGAGTCGCCGATGAGACATGCAACACCGAATCCGAGCGAAGCACCGAGAATGAGACCGCAGATGATTTCCAATGCAGTCGTGATGGCGTGAGACGCAATGAGTGGGAAGCGTTCGACTAAAACCCAACCAACTCGTTCTGGTGAAGGAAGAATGAAATGAGGTACGTCGAAGATGAATACGATGAGCCACCACAGACTGATCAAACCAATGAATGGGAATGTGGCTTGGAGCAGGCGATTCATAGATCACCATCAAGTGCTTGAATGAGCGCGCGGTCACTTCCAAACTCATTTAGCCGATATGGACCTTTAATCGTGTCTTTCGTTAAGACCATTGCAGTATCTAACCAGTCTTGAGCATCTCGAGGGTCGTGGGTCACAAGAATGACTGTTTTACCCGCCAGGAGCTGTTGACATAGCCCTGCCATTTGAATTCGGGTCGAGCGATCAAGGCCTGAAAATGGTTCGTCGAGTAACACCAAATCAGATTCTTCGATTAATACACGAGCGAGCGCAACGCGGGCTTTTTGTCCTCCACTGAGTAATGAAGTTTTGCGATACGCGAGCGCTCCAAGATCGACTTGATCTAATAGATCAACCGCGCGCTGAGTAAGGTCTGATGAATGTTTTGTTCCTCGTAATTTGAATCCGAGTAGTACATTGTCAATGACCGTTGCCCAGGGCAGCAAAGCTGGCTGTTGAGAAAGATAGGCGATTCGCTCGCTCCGTTTGGTGACCTCTGGAGCCCCTTCAATGATGGCGGCGAGCAAAGTGGATTTCCCGGTTCCGGATCGACCTAGAAGGGCAACTTGATCACCTGCATTAATCTGCCAAGACAGTGTTGCCAGAGGATCATATCCAGGGTAACTCAGATCGAGATTGGAAATCGTTAACACAGTGTGCTCCAAACAAGGTCTCCGGAAGATACCTTGTCAGAACCCACCTGTCATGGCGTTAGGGCTTCTCGAACCGAAAACGCTCTGCAATAGTACCCGCAAAAATCGCTGATAAGACTTGCGATTGAACAGATGCTGATCGCATTGCAAGTCCAACAGGAACTCGAGCGCCCACGAGAATTCCGCAACTTGATGCACCAGCAAAATATTCAAGCTGCTTTGCGAGCATGTTCGCTGATTCGTTATCAGGAGCAACCAAAACATCTGAATACCCTATCCCGTCGGATGGATCGGACACGGCTTGATCAAACGCGATGGGGCCGTCGAGTTCGCCACCAGTGATTTGTTTGCGGTCAGCCATCTTGCAAAGTGCCGCCGCGTCCAGTGTTGATTGATATTCAGGATCAATCTTCTCAACAGCTGATAAAAGGGCGACTTTGGGCGTTTCAATGCCGAGGTGTTGGGCAACACAGATCGCATTTTGGACGATCACCACTTTATCAGTCAGTGTTGGCTTGTGGTGAAGCACAGCATCAGTCAAAAGCAATGGTTTGTCATACAAGGGGATATCAAAACGAAACACGTGCGACAGACTGCTTTTGGTATGTAATTCAGGTGTTTGTCTGATTGCATCGACGATTTCTTTTGTATCGAGATTGCCTCTATGTAGGCTTTCAAGATCACCGGCAACAGCCATTTGACACGCGATGAGGGCTGCTTGATGACTATGCTCGGCATCCACGATTTCTATCGTTTGGAGATCGATCCCAAATTCTTCGGCAAGCCCACGAATTTTCGGTTCTGGCCCAATTAAAACTGGGTTGAGCTTTCCAGTTTCGGCCATTTCGAGGGCTGCTGTGAGGGATGCTTGATCTGTTGGATGAATGATGCCGACGGAAATTGGATGTTCGACTTCAAGTGATGCAATAAAGCTTTGAACACGTGTTTCTGGGTCAAATAAATTGAGTTTAGGTGTCCCCATGCGCGGACGGATAATCTTTTCAGTTGGCGCCATCACTTTCGCTTGACCGACAACAACCTGATCACCGTTTTGGTTGTTGATGACGCAATCAAGAAGGAGGCTATGCTTTTCGTCGTTTTTTTCAGCAACTGTCACGATGACTGTCAAGGTATCGCCAATACGCACTGGTCGTTTGAAGCGAAAACTTTGCTCGAGGTAAATCGTCCCTGGTCCCGGAAAAACTGTTCCAAGTACCGTAGAGACAAGTGATCCAGTCCACATTCCGTGGCCGATCACCCCGTGGAACATCGACTCATTTGCAAATGAAGTATCCAAATGGGCTGGGTTTACATCCCCTGATACTGCCGCGAACGCGCGAATATCTTCGAGTGTGAGTGTACGGACAAGTCGAGCACTTTGGCCGACTTCAATCTCGTCATAGAGAACGTTTTCGATCACATTTTGTTGTGGTTGATTCATCTCAAGGCACCATGTGCTCGCCGCAGTCGACGTACAGTGTTTGCCCTGTCATACCGGTTGCTAAATCTGAAGCGAGGAAGCTAACGAGACCGGCGACTTCATCTTGAGAGACAAGACGTTTTAACGGCACGCGCTTTTCAACGGAATCCATGAGTGCATCAAAGTTTGCGATCCCAGATGCGGCTCGAGTGGCAATCGGACCTGGTGATACAGCGTGCACACGAATATTGTGCTCGCCAAGTTCAGAGGCGAGGTAACGCACAGACGATTCGAGCGCAGCTTTGACAGGCCCCATCAGTCCATAGTTAGGTATTGCCAGATGTGCACCGAGGTACGTCATCGTGATTAATGTACCGCCATTGACCATATATGGTTGAGCGAGATGTGCTACGCGAATAAAAGAATGACAGGAAATATCAATTGCTTGTTTGAATCCTTCTGCCGATGATGCGTGCAGCGCGCCATGGAGATCGTCCAGTGGGGCAAAGGCGATTGAATGTACGATAAAGTCGATATGCCCTAATGTCTCTGCTGCGCCTTGTATCGTCGCCTCGAGTTCTCCTTCAACCTCAACATTGCAGTTGAGTAGTGGGATGCTTAGTGGTGATAGAACAGGTTCAACGTACTTTCTTGCTTTATCATTCAAGCAAGTCGCTACGACTTCTGCGCCCAGCTCTTTAGTGAGTTTGGCGGCGGCATAGGCAATCGACTGATCGTTTGCGACACCAATGACGAGTCCTTTCTTTCCTTGGAGCATCAATCTGTTTCCTTTCAATGAGAATTTTTGTGCGTTGCATCAATTAAGCAGATTATTGTGACGATTCTATTTCAATCTGGCTAGAGCTTGATTTCTTTTGATTTGGGCTTACCACGAAGGTAGAGGTGCGCGATGTCTCGATATTTAGATTGGCTATTGTTAGTGATCATCGTTGGTGTCAGTTTGGCATCACCATTGATTGTTCTTGAATTTGTGAGCGGTAAGTATTGAACTAAATTCTCGATTCGAGCGCTTTTTGTTTTAATTGATCGATTCGATCTTGAATCAATCGGTTGTTTGGCATCAGATCGAGTAGCAGTTTTTCAGCTTGAATAGCCTTCTCGAACTGTTCTGTATTTTCAAAAATCATCGACAGCCCTCCAAGAGCCCCAAAATGACGTGGTTCTAAAATCAGTGTCTGTTGAATATCCGACAAAGATGCTTCGTAATCCCCGAGCATAAAAAATGTTGTTGCGCGACGGTTCCAGGCCTCTGCAAATTGAGGGGCATTATCGATTACACGGGTAAAATGACCGACAGCGATTTGCGGCTGACCGAAATGCAGGGCTTTCATCCCCTCGTCAAAAATAGTTTGGAGTGCGACCGCATCAGATGGAAGTTCGTACCAATGAAACCAAATCTTATTTTGGACTTCAGAAATTTCGATGAGATTGGTCGAGGTTTTGAGTGTTTTAAATAGTGCATCGAGCTCGGGCTTGGCTTGATCCGCTTGGGTGTTAGTGATTCCGACTAATAAAGCGAATGCCGCTAGTATTTTTATGATGTCACGCATAAACCCTCCCATATTACGAAGGGTATGATGAAATGCTTTCAATAGAAAGCCGGAGAGGTCATCGTGAAAAGCAGATAAAAAGTTGGCGCGCTCGAGAGGATTCGAACCTCTGACCGCCTGGTTCGTAGCCAGGTACTCTATCCAGCTGAGCTACGAGCGCGTCAAGGGCGTGAATACTAATAATTTTCTGATAAATTGCAACCCGAAATCTATTTTTATCCTTTTTCTTTTTAGGAATTTTAAGAATGCCCGCTCATTCACCTCGCTTTATTGCTGGTCTTGCGATGCTGTGCTTGGGCTTTTTCGATGGGGTGTTGGGAGTTGCTTGGCTTTCGATCCATGGCGACTTATCTGTATCACTCGAATCGCTTGGTTGGGTATTAGGAGCGGTTGGCATTGGTTCAGCAGTTGGCTCGGCGATTTTTCCGTCATTAGTTCGCTCTACGTCTCATCTGAATCTACTTTCGATCAGCTTGGGCGTTCAAGCTCTCGTTTTATTTGCTGTCGTCTTGAGTCAGCAATATTGGGTATTTGTGGTCCTTTATGCGATTCGGGGTATCGCCAATGGCCTCGCACATGCGGCGTTGAATGCATTTTTTGCGCAGCGGATTTCTCCACAGCATCTCATGAATATCCACGGGGGTTGGGGGATTGGTACTGCTTCTGCGGGTTTTCTTTCTGGATTAATGATCGCTGCCGATTGGGGTTGGGAGTCGGTCTATCTCTTTGGTGGAGCATTGAGTCTTGTGGCGATGGGCGCTGTGTTTAAGACGCGTCACAATTTTCATCATCTAGGTGTGAGCTTAGACAGCAAGCAACATGATGTATTTCGAATGACCTTGCCTATTGTTTTTGCCGTGTTGTCAGGTGCTCTCTATGTCGGTTTGGAGCAGGGTATTGGTAATTGGATCTCGTCCATTTTGGTTGCAGCCGACGGCGCAAGTATTCAACAGGCGGGTATTGCGACGGGATTATTTTGGGGTGGTCTCACATTGGGTCGATTTACGTTAACTCGGATTCCTGTATCGACTTTGCAGATGCTTCGATGGGCGAGCGCCTTGATTGGAGTAATTTTGCTTGTGCTGATTTTGATGCCGACAGAGTTAAAGATCGTTGCCTACGCATTTCTTGGTTTTGCTATGGCGCCGATGTCAGCATTCATTCTGACAGCCGGTGCTCGATTAGTACCTGCTGGAAAGCGCGATTTAATGATGGCGATTCAGGTGTTGTCATTCTCTGCTGGGGCAGCTGTGATTCCGGCTGCATTGGGTGGAGTTGCCTCAGTAACATCGATTGCGATGGTTCATATCGGATTCGTTGGCGTTGCAGCCTTGCTTATCGTCAGTATCTGGATCACAGTCAAAGAATAGAATGAGGAGTGAGTGATGCTGATCGCGATAACGCAACTATTATTTTGCCAGTTAGTTGGTGAAGTCATCGCGCGGGCTTTCGATTTAGCGATCCCCGGGCCAGTCATTGGAATGACATTGTTGCTGATCACCTTGTTATATCGGCAATCCATCCCGCATAACCTCGAGTCAACAGCCGAGGGGATTTTATCTCATTTATCGCTTCTTTTCGTTCCCGCAGGTGTTGGGGTCGTTGCGCACCTCACGATACTCGGGAATGAGTGGCAAGCGATAGTTGGCTCTCTGGTCGGGTCGACCATTGTGACTGTGTTAGTGACGGGTTGGATTCTCCAACGATTGCATGGAGGGGCCAATAATGAATCCTGATTTTGGTGAAGTTTGGGTTTATCTCTCGGCGAGCCCGCTAACAGCTCTGACAATTACTCTAGTAGCCTATTTGTTGGGCGATTGGATTTATCAAAAGTCAGGTCGGATGCCGGTTTTAAATCCGGTGTTGATTGCTGTTATCGTGATTACAATCGGACTTACGGTCACTGGAATCGATTACTGGACCTACTTTGAAGGTGCGCAGTTTGTGCATTTTTTATTGGGACCAGCAACGGTAGCGCTAGCGATTCCCGTGGCTCGATTACTTAAAACGATGCGCAGTGGATATGGCGCGCTTGCGATCAGCTTGATCGCAGGGTCTGCAACCGCTGCAATTTCTGCAGTCTTCATTGCCGAGATATTGCAAGCTTCGGAACAAACAGTCTTGTCCTTAGCGCCGAAAAGTGTCACAACCCCTATCGCCATGGGTATCGCAGAACGGATTGGTGGACTTCCGTCGTTGACTGCCGTTTGCGTGATCATGACTGGCATCATTGGTGCCATGTTAGGCCCTTACGTACTGAATGCGGCGCGCATTACGTCATGGGATGCGCGGGGCTTTGCGATGGGTGTGGCAGCGCATGGGATCGGAACGGCGCGCGCGATACAAATCAACAAAAATGCAGGCGCCTTTGCATCTCTTGCGATCGGGCTGAATGGACTCGCAACAGCGACACTGATTCCGATTTTGTATGCTGTGTGGCAATGGTGGAGTGCTTAGCCCCCATAACACTTAACAACTGCGCGAGACGTGTTAGAATCGCGCCCCTCTGGAGACGTGGCCGAGTGGCTGAAGGCGCTCCCCTGCTAAGGGAGTATAGGGTTTGTAGCCCTATCGAGGGTTCGAATCCCTCCGTCTCCGCCATTATATTCCTCTAAATATTTTGTCTTGCGATCGACTTGAAGCGACTTTTGCGTTTGCTTGAGATGTGCGATGCTTGATCGATTGGGACATAAAGAGCTTTTATAACGTCTAGTTCTAATGATATAACCTTAAATTCTTTTATGGATGAAAATAACAGGGAGTCAGTCGATGCGAATCGGATCCCCAAAAGAAGTAATGCCGGGAGAAGCGCGCGTCGCCATGACGCCAGATTCTGCGACGCAGTTACAAAAACTCGGGTATGAATGTTTTATCGAAAGTGGAGCAGGTCAGCTTGCTCGCTTTTCGGATGCAGACTATCAAGCAGCAGGTGTGACGGTTGTTGATTCAGCCGATGCGCTGTTTGATGCAGTGGATGTTGTCGCCAAGGTGAGACCTCCAGTCGAAGATGAAGTTAAGCGCTTAAAGAAAGGCCAAACCCTGATCGGATTCTTTAATCCGGCTGGAAATGAAGCGCTTCTAGAGCTCGCCAAAACGCGTGAAGCGAACGTGATCGCGATGGAAATGGTCCCGCGGATTTCAAGAGCACAGAAGATGGATGCGTTGTCCTCGATGGCAAACATCGCTGGTTATCGTGCTGTCATTGAGGCGGGTAATAACTTCGGGCGTTTCTTCACAGGGCAGGTCACAGCAGCAGGTAAAGTTCCTCCAGCGAAAGTGCTTGTAGTTGGTGCTGGTGTTGCCGGTCTCGCTGCGATCGGTACCGCACAATCTCTCGGAGCGATTGTCCGCGCATTCGATGTGCGTCCTGAAGTGGCTGAGCAAATTGAGTCGATGGGTGCGGAATTCTTGTTCTTGGATTTCGAAGATAGCCAAGATGGTGCTGCAACCGGTGGTTACGCTGCGCCGTCGAGCCCAGAGTTCCGTGAAAAGCAATTAGCCTTGTTCATGGAACAAGCGCCAGAGATCGATATTGTGATTACGACGGCTCTTATTCCAAATCGTGAAGCTCCAGAGCTTTGGACCAAGGAAATGGTTTCTGCAATGAAGCCTGGTTCAGTGATTGTGGATCTGGCGGCCGAAAAAGGTGGTAACTGTAAGCTCACGGTAGCCGATGAGAAGGTTGTCACAGACAATGGTGTGACGATTATTGGTTACACCGACTTCCCAAGTCGGATGGCCGCACAAGCCTCGACTCTCTACGCGACAAACATCCGTCACATGATGACAGATCTGACGCCAGAGAAAGATGGTCAGGTTGTTCATAACATGGAAGATGATGTAATTCGTTCATCGACTGTGACTTTTGAGGGTGAAATTACATTCCCACCGCCTCCGCTAAAGGTGCAGGCTATTGCGTCGAAGACGACACCAAAGCAGCCTGAAAAGACGCCTGAAGAAAAAGCAGCCGAAGAAGCGGCAGCGATGGCGAAAGCAGGCCGTCAGCAAACTCAATTGTTGATCGTTGGTGCTGCGTTGATGGCTCTGATTGGTTTGTACGCACCGACCGAATTTATGCAGCATTTTATTGTATTTGTGCTTGCGGTTTTTGTCGGTTTCCAGGTGATCTGGGGTGTTGCTCACTCATTGCATACGCCACTGATGGCAGTGACCAATGCGATTTCAGGAATCATCATTGTTGGTGCGTTACTCCAAGTCGATTCGAATATTCCAATTGTGTCGATTTTGGCGGGTATTTCCGTGTTGATAGCGACCATCAACATTGTCGGGGGTTTTATGGTGACACGCCGCATGCTCCAGATGTTTAAAAAGTCATAAGCGGAGGGATATGAAATGACAATAGGACTTCAGACAGCCGCTTATATTTCGGCGACAGTTCTTTTTATTCTTGCGCTAGGTGGTTTATCGAACCAGGAAAAAGCGAAGCGTGCCGTTTGGTTTGGAATCATTGGTATGGCTATCGCTGTGGTTGCAACCATTGCCGGATCCGGTGTTGCGCTAAGCTCGATGTTAATCGGTGCGATTGTTATCGGTGCTGTGGTTGGGGTGATCGTTGCGACTCGAGTCGAGATGACGGGTATGCCTCAGCTAGTTGCAGCTTTGCACTCATTCGTGGGCTTGGCGGCTGTGTTTATCGGCATCAATTCTGATTTGTCTGTGCACAATTTCGCATCCGATGCTGAGCGCATTATTCATGAAGTAGAAATCTTCTTGGGTGTGTTTATTGGTGCGGTGACATTCACTGGATCGATTATTGCCTATGGAAAACTGGCAGGAAAAATTGGTGGTAAGGCGCTTATTCTGCCCGGACGCCACCTGTTGAATCTGATCATGGTTGGTGCGTCCTTTGTGTTGCTGATCATGTACATGAATCACGCAGGCTCTTGGACCTTGTATGCGATGACGGCATTGGCATTGCTATTGGGTATCCACCTCGTAATGGCGATTGGTGGTGCTGATATGCCTGTCGTTGTCTCCATGCTCAATTCTTATTCGGGTTGGGCTGCGGCGGCCACAGGGTTCTTGCTCGGTAATGATTTGCTGATCGTAACCGGTGCGCTTGTCGGCTCATCAGGCGCAATTCTGTCGTACATTATGTGTAAAGCAATGAATCGTCAGTTTCTATCGGTCATCCTTGGTGGATTTGGCGATGCAACCGGTCCAGCAATGGAAATTGAGGGCGAGCAAGTTGCAATCGACGTTGATGGTGTTGCGAGTGCGTTGGACGATGCGGATAGCGTGATTATCGTTCCAGGATACGGTATGGCGGTTGCCCAAGCGCAGCAGTCTGTGAGTGAGCTGACACGTCGCTTACGTGCGAAAGGAAAGCAAGTTCGCTTTGCGATTCACCCTGTCGCAGGTCGCTTGCCGGGCCACATGAACGTATTACTTGCTGAAGCGAAAGTTCCATACGATATCGTCCTTGAGATGGATGAGATTAATGATGACTTTGCATCGACTGATGTTGTCATTGTTATTGGCTCGAATGATATTGTGAACCCTGCTGCACAAGAAGATCCAAATTCTCCAATTGCTGGTATGCCAGTGCTTGAAGTGTGGAATGCGAAGCAAGTATTTGTGTCCAAGCGTGGTCAAGGCACAGGTTACTCAGGTATCGAGAATCCGCTTTTCTATAAAGAAAATACGCGAATGTTCTATGGCGATGCGAAGTCAAGTTTGGACCAGTTACTGTCCCAAATTAGTTAGTCGCTCTGGAATCAAAAAGCCCTGGGATCTTCCAGGGCTTTTTTTTGGCTGAATGGACCCAACTAACTTGTCATGACACAAAAAGAACAGCTCAACGTTTTGGGTGAGCCTTTGAAGCCTTGCTCAATGGATCCGCTCACTGGATATTTTCGTAACGGGTGTTGCCAGACAGACGCTTCTGATCGTGGCAGTCACGTTGTATGTGCTGTGATGACGTCGCAGTTCCTTGATTTTTCATATCAGCAGGGCAACGACTTAATTACGGCCCGTCCTGAATTTCAGTTTCCGGGATTAAAGCCTGGTGATCGCTGGTGTGTATGTGCTCTTCGTTGGGTTGAGGCTGTGCGCGCTGGTGTCATTGCCCCTGTGGTAATGGAATCAACGCATGAAAAGATTCTTGATCACGTGAGCTTAGAAACGCTGGTCCATCATCAGTATCGAGAACAGGCTTAGTTCAGCAGCCCTGATCGATTAAAAATTTAAGCAGACTGATTTCGGCAGGGTTTCGCTCCATTTTCGCCACGCGGATTGCATACCATTGTCGAAGTATCGGTGTGCCTTCGACAGAAAGTCGTTTGAGTAAGCCTTGTTCGAGCTCGAGCTGGCAGGTTGCATCGGATAGCATGGATATCCCCATCCCGGCTATGACAGCTTGTTTGATTCCTTCATTGGTATCGAGCACCACAGGTGTTCGGTTGGTCTGGTGGAATAAGGCGCCGAAATACGCGGCCATCGCAAGCCGTGTGCCTGAACCAACTTCGCGAGCAATGAGTTGATGTTTGATCAGCTCCTTTGGCGTGATCTCGCGCTCTAGTTTCGCAAGCGGGTGTCTGGGATGCGCGACAAAAACAAGGTTGTGTTCGCCAATCACTTCGCTTTCGATATTGGTATCTTCTGGCGGTGTTCCCATGATCCCAATATCGATCTTGCCCTCTAAGATCGCGTCCCAGATTGTGTTTCGGTTGCCCATCATTAGATCGAGATGAATGCCTGGATGCTCATCTTGATAGGCCGCCAAAATCTTTGGCATCACATATCCTGCTGTTCCGATGATGCCGACCGAGACCTCGCCGCGTTCGAGATTTTCAACAGCGCCTAAGCGTTCGGGGATTGCTTCGATGAGGTGAAGGATCTTGGTTGCCTGGCGAGCCAGTACAGCGCCGGCATCTGTTAGTCGGACTGATCGCGTCGTACGAAAAACGAGTTGTGCATCCAGCGATTCTTCGAGTTGTTTGATCTGAGATGTCACTGTTGCTGGCGATACAGCCAAATCTTGGCCGGCTTTTGTAAAACTTTCGTTGCGCACAAGTGACAAAAACGTCCTCAGTTGTACTAGAGTGACATTCTTGATTCTCATTATTTAGATTTCCTAAAAATTAAATTCAGTTTTTATTGTTTGTACTAGGTAATCGAAGGCAGTACAACTGGTTTTAATAAGGGAATATATTTATAACTAAATGGAATATTAGATATGGTCGCTTTGGATGCTCGGCTGCAGTCGTTAAAAACTGGTCAGCCACAACAAGACGCTTTAGTTGAGCTGTTTACAGCTCTTGCAACAAAGGCTCACGATGTTAGTCGAATCATTTCAGCCGGCGGTGAACTTGGCAATACGATTGGCGATCAAAACGCTGATGGTGATGCTCAAAAAGCACTTGATGTGATGGCGGATGATGAATTCCTGGAAGCAGCAAAAGTGTCTGGTGTGGTCGCTGCATATTGCAGTGAAGAACAAGACAGCGCGGTGATTATTGATGAATCCGCTCCGCTCATTGTTGCGATTGACCCGCTTGATGGCTCTTCAAACATTGATGTCAACGTATCGATTGGCACCATTATTTCGGTTCTTCCAAATCCAGGTGGTGATCTACAGCAATCAGCGATGCAAACTGGTGACCAGCAATTAGCCGCTGCATTTTTTGTCTATGGACCGCAAACCACACTGTATTTGACAACAGGGAACGGGACTGACCTCTACAGGATGGATCCAGTATCAGGTGTTTTCCTATTGATTGAAGAAGGCATCGAGATTCCTGAAGACACGTCGGAGTATGCCATTAACGCGTCGAACGCGCGTCAGTGGTTTACACCAGTTCAAAGGTATATCAGTGATTTGTTGCTCGGTGAGGAAGGCCCACGCGAGCGTAACTTCAACATGCGCTGGATCGGCTCGTTGGTTGCAGACGCAGGGCGTATTTTTAACCGTGGTGGTGTGTTCCTATATCCAGGCGACCGGCGTCCAAAATATGAAAACGGGCGACTTCGTCTGATTTACGAAGCGAATCCGGTGGCGTTTCTGGTTGAGCAAGCAGGTGGGGCTGCCACTGACGGCACTACTCGAATTCTTGAGAAGCCGCCAAAGGAAATCCATGAGCGCACGGCCTTAGTATTCGGTTCAAAAACCGAAGTGCGGTGGATGGGGAGCTATGAGGCGGAAACACGCCAAGGCTTGGATCAATCCCCTCTATTTAGTCACCGTAACTTATTCCGCTCATAAACGGAGGACAAGGAATGTCACAAAAACATCCGATTATTTCAATTACAGGTTCATCAGGGGCTGGTACTTCGACAGTACGAGATACGTTTGCACAGATTTTTTTCCGAGAAAAGGTCAAGGCAGCATTCATTGAGGGTGACGCATTTCATCGCTTTGATCGCGCAGAAATGAAAAAACGCATGGCGGAAGCTCAAGGCAACCCAGCAAATCATTTTTCACATTTCGGTGAAGAAGCCAATGAGTTCGCTCTTCTTGAAGATGTCTTTAAAACATATGGAGAAACCGGTAACGGACGCACTCGCACCTACATTCATGATGATGAAGAATCCGAGCAGTGGGGTTGTCCTCCCGGGACATTCACCGATTGGCGTCCGTTTGAAGATGATACCGACCTCTTATTTTATGAGGGACTGCACGGCGCTGTGGAGACAGAGAAAGTCAATATTGCTCAATACGCTGACTTAAAAGTCGGAGTCGTCCCGGTGATTAACCTCGAGTGGATTCAGAAGCTTCACCGAGACAAGGCGAAACGTGGATATTCAACTGAAGCGGTGACGGATACGATTTTGCGACGGATGCATGATTACGTGCATTACATCTGTCCTCAGTTTGCTATCACTGATATTAATTTCCAGCGTGTCCCTATCGTGGATACCTCGAATCCTTTTATAGCGCGTTGGATTCCAACCCCTGACGAATCGATGGTTGTGATTCGATTCGCAAACCCGCGTGGAATCGATTTTCCTTACCTCTTATCGATGATACATGACAGCTTCATGTCGCGACCGAATTCGATCGTGATTCCGGGTGGAAAAATGGCTCTCGCGCTTCAACTGATTTTGACCCCGATGATTTGGAAGCTCGCTTCTGAGTCGCGCCGTCTTCGCGGTTAAGGAGATTTTTATGCAACGTACTGAACGTCAACGGATGGCTGATGCGATCCGATTCCTTGCGATGGATGGTGTCCAAGCGGCAAATTCAGGGCATCCGGGTATGCCAATGGGTATGGCTGATGCAGCTGTCGCATTATTTGCTGACCACATGAATATCGATCCATCAGATCCTCAATGGCCAGATCGTGATCGATTTGTGCTTTCGGCTGGTCATGGCTCAATGCTGCACTATGCGTTGAACCACTTACTGGGCTATTCCGATATGGGTAGTGATCAGCTCAAGCAATTCAGACAGCTCGGTGCAAGAACCGCGGGCCACCCCGAATATGGCCATGCAGCAGGTATTGAGACGACAACAGGTCCGCTTGGTCAGGGAATTACCACAGCTGTCGGTATGGCTCTGGCTGAACGTCGGATGGCATCACAGTTTGGTCGTGCACTCGTTGATCACTACACCTATGTAATCGCCGGTGATGGCTGCTTAATGGAAGGGATAAGCCACGAAGCGATCGATATGGCGGGCCATCTGAAGCTTGGTCGTTTGATTGTTCTGTGGGATGACAACGAAATCTCGATTGATGGCGATACAAACATCGCTACCTCAACCAATCAACTTGCTCGCTTCAAAGCTTCTGGGTGGCAAGTGGCTCGGGTTGATGGCCATGACATTGATGCAGTGAGTGCCGCGATTGAAGTTGCTAAGAAGTCACGAAAGCCTTCGCTGATTGCTTGTAAAACAACCATTGGGTTTGGTGCACCGAATCTCGCTGGAAGCCATAAAACCCATGGTGCGCCATTAGGTGTGGATGAAATTCAAGCAACACGTGATGCATTAGGCTGGACGCACGCTCCTTTTGAAATTCCTGATGATGTTCGCTCACGTTGGAAAGCGATAGCCAGTCGAGGCCAGTCTGCACGTAAGAACTGGCAGTCACGTCTCGATTCAAGCGCGAAAAAAGCGCGTTTTGAGCGTGCGATGTCTGGAGAATTACCAAAAGCGCTCGCAACTCGGATGCGCCGGTATAAAAAACAATTGAAAGCTGAGTTGCCGAAGGTGGCCAGTCGTCAAGCGTCACAAATGGCCTTAGAGGTTATTAACGGAGCAGTCCCAACCATGGTTGGTGGCTCAGCAGATTTGACTGGTTCAAACCTCACCAAAACATCGAACATGCGTTCGATTACGCCAGGTAACTATCGCGGAAACTATGTGCATTTCGGTATTCGAGAGCATGCAATGGGTGCTGTTATGAACGGAATGGCATTGCATGGTGGCATGATTCCATACGGTGGTACGTTCCTCGTATTCAGCGATTACATGCGTGGCTCGATGCGACTATCTGCTTTGATGAAACAACGTGTGATTTATGTTCTGACTCATGATTCGATTGGTCTCGGAGAGGACGGTCCAACCCATCAGCCGATTGAACATCTCGCGATGTTACGCGCTACACCAAATATGTATGTGTTCCGTCCTTGCGATGCAGTGGAAACCGCTGAAGCTTGGGAGGTCGCATTGGAATCGACTGAAACACCGTCAGTCATGGCGTTATCGCGTCAGGGATTGCCGACGGTTCGAACAGAGCGCACCAATGAAAATCTCACGAAAAAAGGTGGCTATATTTTAAAGAATGTTCGCGGTACGCGTGATCTCACGTTGATGGCAACTGGCTCTGAAATGGCGATTGCACTCGAAGCCGCAGAGCAGCTTGAGTCTCAGGGGCGACAAGTGGCAGTTGTCTCAATGCCGTGTTGGGAGTTGTTCGATCAACAGTCTGATCAATACCGCCAAGCGGTGCTTGGTTCAGCACCTCGTATCGCAGTCGAGGCGCTTACCGGATTCGGGTGGGATCGTTATTTACGGACTCAAGATGTCTTTATCGGTATGAATGATTTCGGTGCGTCGGGCCCAGCTCCTGAGCTCTATCAGCATTTTGGGATTACAAAAGAAGCAATTTGTGAGGCTGCTGAGCGTCTCATACAGCGTTCATGATCAGGGAGAGAAACGCATGGCACTTATTTCATTAAGACAACTACTCGATCACGCAGCAGAGCGCGGTTATGGTGTTCCGGCTTTCAACATTAATAACATGGAGCAGGGAATCGCGATAATGAAAGCAGCGGCCAAATTGGACGCTCCAGTGATTCTCCAGGCGTCGCGCGGTGCGCGGACGTATGCCGGTGATCCCATGCTTAAAGCCATGGTGACTGCGCTGGCAGAAATGTACCCCGATATTCCAATCGTTTTGCACCAAGATCACGGGAATAACGAAGCAACGTGTTTGACCGCGATGCAACATGGATTCACCTCGGTCATGATGGATGGTTCGTTAGAAGGTGATGCGAAAACACCGGCTTCTTATGAATACAACGTGGATATCACAAAACGCGTAACAGAGATGGCACACGCTGTTGGTGCTTCTGTTGAGGGTGAGCTAGGAGTTCTTGGTTCACTTGAGACAGGTGAGGGTGAGAAAGAGGATGGACATGGCTTTGAAGGTAAGTTGTCTGAAGATGAATTGCTAACCGATCCAGATCAAGCCGTTGATTTTGTAAATAAAACGGGTGTCGATGCACTCGCGATCGCGATGGGGACGAGTCATGGCGCGTACAAATTCTCTCGTAAGCCCGATGGTGAGATTCTTGCAATGCATGTGGTTGAAGCGATCAATAAAAAGCTTCCAAATACGCATTTGGTGATGCATGGATCGAGTTCAGTACCTCAAGAGTTGCAAGAACTCTTTAATGAGTTTGGTGGGGAAATACCACAGACTTATGGTGTTCCTGTTGAGGAGATTGAGCGCGGAATCAAATGTGGTGTGCGTAAAGTAAATATCGACACGGACTGTCGGCTGGCGATGACCGCGGCTTTCCGTCGTGTTGCAACTGAAAAACGTGCTGAATTTGACCCAAGAAAGTTTCTAGTTCCAGCAATGGATGCCATGGAAGCTTTGGTTGCTGACCGGTTCGAGCGATTTGGTTGCGCGGGTAATGCCTCGCGAATTAAACCAATTGCACTCGCTGATATGGCTCAAATGTACGCTTCAGGTAAGCTGTAACGCGAAGAAAACAAGGATTACACATGGCTGACGTCAAAATTGCCCCATCGGTACTCGCCTCGGATTTTGGAAAGCTTGCAGAAGAGATTCGGGCTGTGGATCAGGCGGGCTGTGATTGGATTCACTTGGATGTGATGGATGGACATTTCGTCCCAAATCTTACCTTTGGACCACCCATTATTCAGGCGGTTCGTGGTGCGAGTGAGAAAATTTTTGATGCGCACTTAATGGTGAGTAATCCGGACCGACTACTCGAAACCTATCAAAAAGCAGGTGCAGACATCATCACAGTGCATGCTGAAGTCTGCGATCACTTAGATCGCACGTTGTCACAGATTCGCGAACTTGGTTGTCGGGCGGGTGTGTCCCTCAATCCTCACACGTCAGAAGACTGCTTGCGTTATGTCTTGGACCGGGTCGATCTTGTTCTTGTGATGAGTGTGAATCCTGGATTTGGCGGCCAATCATTCATTCCGACAGTGGTCGAGAAGATCGCTCGTATTCGCGAGATGCTTGATGGCAGGGATGTGGATATTGAAGTGGATGGCGGCATTACTCCTGAGACAGCTCCTGCTGTCGTTGCGGCAGGTGCAACGGCTTTGGTTGCTGGATCAGCTGTCTTCAAAGGTGGATCTGTTGACTCCTATCGGCAAAATATTCAGGCCATCAGAGATTCTGTAAAGGACTTGTAATGACCAATTATCGTGATCTTGCTAGTCGGTATTCACTGGTCTTCGATTTGGACGGTACGCTCATTGATTCTGCGCCTGATCTTCAGGCAGCTGTGAATACAGTTTTGTCGAGCCATGGTCTTCGTCGCATATCGATCGAAGAGACTCAGGCGTTTATCGGTGATGGCATGCCCAAGCTCTGTGAGCGTGCATTAGAGGCGACGGGCGGTTCACCTGAAATTCAGGACGCGTTTTATGATGCGTTTAAAAAGCGCTATATGGGCGCTCCGGCTGTAAAGACGAAACCGATGCTTGCCGTACGGGAAACGCTCATTACAGCAAAGGGGGCTGCGTTTGCGATGGGTGTGTGTACAAATAAATCGGAGCCTGTCGCTGAAACGATTCTGAACGAACTGCAACTTATGTCGTTTTTCACCGATTATGTTGGATCAATGCCCGGGCGCGCTTTAAAGCCAGATCCCGAACCATTACTCCTGTGTGCGGATCGTATTGGCACTGGTGATCGGCAGGCGGTTTTAGTTGGCGATTCAATTGCCGACGTAAAAGCAGCTCGCAATGCGGGGATGCCCTGCATCTTGGTTCGAGGTGGTTACACAAATACAGCGCCGGAATTATTGGGTGCCGATGTGGTGATTGATAGCTTTGATCATTTGTTTGAAGCGTTAGAAAAACTCGAAGCTTGAGTATGTTGAAAGCGGTTATTTTTGACGTCGACGGGACGCTTGCAGAGACTGAAGAAGTTCATCGTGAAGCGTTTAATACCGTTTTTGAACAGGCGGGACTCGGTTGGTACTGGTCGCCGGAACAATACCGTGATCTCTTAAAGGTCACCGGTGGTAAGGAGCGAATCCGCCATTACCTAGAGATCGAGTCCATTTCCGGGATCAGCGATGAAGATATCGCGTCATTGCATCGGTTAAAAACATCTCGTTACGCAGAATTATTGCCGCATTCAGTTTCGTTGAGGCTCGGAGTTGAACGATTAATCAATGAATGTTTGTCTCGTTCAATTCTTTTAGCGATTGCCACAACAACCACTGAAGCAAATGTCGATGCGTTGGATGCAGCTGTTGGTGGCGCCCTGAAGCTTGGGCAGTTCCAAGCTGTCGTCGGTGGGGCCGCGGTGCCTGAAAAAAAACCGGATCCCAGGGTCTATCAGGTTGCATTAGCTAAGCTCGGGATCGATCCAAGCGAGGCAATTGCTATTGAGGATGCTGCGGCAGGAGTTACTGCGGCTCGAGGTGCTGGACTACGCTGTTTAGCGAGTCCGTCGTTCTACACGATTGAACATGATTTGTCTCAGGCAACTGCCATCGTCGAGAGCCTCGCAGATCGAGGGGATGGCAAGCCCGTGACAGTTGACTATCTCGAGATACTTTCCGATTAAATACGGTCTCGAATAACCCCGCGGACAATACCTAACACTTCGACATCCGCATTATTGAGAACGATCGGGCTCATGGAGCGATTCGCGGGGATTAATTTGACGCCGTCTTGATCGAGTCTCAATGTTTTGAGTGTCACTTCTTTTTGGTTGATTCGAACAACGACTTTTTCGCCGTTTTCTGCCATCTGAGATTGCTCGATGACAACAACATCGCCATCAAGGATGTTGGCATCTTTCATGGAGTCGCCGCGAACTCGTAACGCATAGGTATTCTTCCGCACGAGCTTTGAAGGGACGTCGATCACCTCTTCTTGGGTGAACATATCGATTGGTTGTCCGCATGACACCCAGCCAATGATTGCAATACTCTCAAATGACTCCACTAACTCATGCTCAACATGACCCGCTTGTAGTGGTGCGGATTGTTTGGTTTGCGGCAATAAGATCGTTACCATGAAGCGTTCCTCCAACCTTTAACTGGATATTTATACAGCATTTGAAACCGGTTGCCAATTTTTCTCAAGTTCCATTTGTTGATGGACAGTTGTATTTCATTCCACTCGGCGGGTCCGGTGAGATTGGTATGAACTTCAACGTGTACTGTTGTGATGGTCAATATTTGCTGGTGGATGTCGGAATCACCTTCGGTGATGATTCGACGCCTCCGGGAATTGATGTGATCTGCCCGGATGTGTCCGCACTGCGCTCGGTGCGTGATCAAATCGTTGGTATCGTGATTACGCATGCCCATGAGGATCATGTGGGTGCTCTTCATTATCTGTGGAATAAACTAAAGGCCCCGGTTTACTGCACGCCGTTTACGGCCTCAGTCGCGCGACGTAAGTTGGGTGAGGCGGGGCTACTTGATCAGGTTCCTTTGCATGAAGTGTTACCCGGTTCACATCTTGAATTGGGATGCTTCAAGATGGAGTGGGTGACATTAACTCACTCGATACCCGAGCCAAATGCCTTGGTGATTCAAGCAGCTGGCCGAACGGTGTTTCACACAGGTGATTGGAAGCTTGATCCGCATCCGATCGAGGGTGAGCATTATGATGACCGACGATTGTTGGCTCTTGGAGAATCTGGGATTGAGTTTGCCATCGGTGATTCGACAAATGCGACTGTCGAAGGGTGGTCTGGTTCGGAAGCGGAGTGTCATAAAGCTTTACTGCAAGTTATTGCGAAGCAGCCTAATCGCGTTGCTGTGACGTGTTTTTCATCGAATACAGCGCGTTTGTCGAGTTTAGGTGATATCGCCCATGAAACAGGTCGACGGATTACAGTGCTTGGTCGGAGTTTGTTTAACTATTTACAAACAGCCAAAGCAACAGGCTATTTGAAAAACTTTCCAGACCTGGTGCCCACCGAAGATTTGGATTATCTGCCGAAATCAGAGCAGTTGATTTTGGCGACAGGATCTCAAGGGGAGCCGAGAGCCGCTATGGCTCGGTTGGCGAAGGGAGAGCATCAAGATCTGTTGTTAGAGCCTGACGATACGGTGGTGTTTTCGTCAAAGGTGATACCTGGAAATGAGAAAAAGCTGTATCGACTTTATGATCTGTTATCTCAGAAAAAAGTGAATGTAGTTACAGAGCAGGATGCGCCAATTCATGTATCTGGGCATCCGTGTCGAGATGAACTCCGTTGGATGTATCGTGCATTACGTCCGTCGTGCGTGATTCCAGTACATGGCGAAGAACGGCACATGGCTGCTCATGCGGAATTGGCCGTTGAGATGGGTTTAGGCTCGGCACGTGTTGTGAACGGTGATGTGCTTCATCTGCACGCGTCGGGAGCGACCTGTGTTGCAAGGGTCCAGACAGGCCGCTTGGGGTTGTCAGGCTCAAGTCTCGTGCCTTTGAACGATCGAGCACTGTCTGAGCGCCGTGCTTTGGCTGATGGTGGTTTGATGACCCTCACAGTAGTGCTTGATAAAAAAGCGCGGTTAGCGACCGAACCTCAGATTCAATTTGTGGGTGTGCCATCGGGAGATATTGATCCTGAGACTCTCGATAGTGATTTGAAATACGCCATTGAAGAGATCTTGACCGAACAAAATTCGCGGACGTTGCAATCAGATGATGCGCTCAGAAACGCGTTACAACGTGAAGTTGGTTCGTTGGTTCGTCAATGGTTGGGAGTTAAGCCAAAACAGCTCGTCAATATTGTAAGACTTTAATCGGTAGAGCCAATTAGTCGTCTTCGTTATTCAGTGATTCCGGTCCAAAATAGTGCTCGACACCAACAGTGATGGCATAGCACGCAAGCTCAGTGGTTTTGGGGATTTTAAAATCCTTGCCGTCGCGCTTACCTTTTTCGTAGTACTGAATGGTGCGCTTTTTTAGTCCGAGTTTTTTGGCTGCTTGCTCTTGAGTAAGCTTGCAGTCTTTTCTCCAGGCCTTGAATTCGCTTGGTTTCATTTGATTACGTCTAATCCTTTTGTTCGCGCCCGTATTATCTAGGGTTATCACGCTGATTTTATGAAGCTTTTGTGACAATTAAACGCACTATATGCGCATTATCGATGTGGGAAGTCTTGTGGGCCTTGATTCAGCTCAATGCAATTTTGATGGCGTTTTTGCACCCTTAGCGCATGTTGAACATTTCTCGTCTTGAATCACATGGTCTGTTTAATCGGAATGTACCACGGTACACCAGTTACCCGACGGCCACTCATTTTACAAATAGTCTGCGGGCTGATCTGATGCCTGAATGGCTCGGTCGACTGAATCCAAAAGAACCGATTTCGTTGTACCTCCATGTGCCATTTTGCCGACGTGTCTGCTGGTTTTGTGCATGCCGGACACAGGGGCTTGGCGAAGACGGACGCTTGGAGCGTTATCTTAAAGCGTTACAGGTTGAGGTGGAGCTGGTGGCGAAGCACCTTCCTGTCGGAATCGAAGTTGATCGAGTGCATTTTGGTGGTGGGACACCAACGCTTTTAACGCCAGATCAATTGGACGCGCTTTTATCGACGATCAATACGCATTTCGATTTGCATCATGAACGAGAATTCTCAGTCGAGATTGATCCAAACGAAATTGATGAAGATCGACTCGATGTCCTCATCCGCCATGGTTTGAATCGGGCCTCGATCGGTGTTCAAGATTTCGATCCTGAAATTCAGAAAGCCATCGGCCGCGAACAATCATATGAGGTAACAAGAGATTGTGCTGCGATGCTTCGCTCACGTGGAGTGAAGAGTCTCAATGCCGACATCTTGTATGGTTTGCCATATCAAACAGAAGAGCGTCTCAGTCGTTCGATCGAACAACTGATTGGATTAAGTCCGGATCGTGTGGCGCTCTATGGGTACGCACACGTCCCATGGATGGCTAAACGTCAGGTGATGATCCCCGATGAGGCTCTTCCGAGCACGCGACAACGGTTCGGGTTGTCAGAGCTCGCTAAAAATTTATTTCAAAATAATGGCTACCAAACAATTGGCATCGATCATTTTGCGAAGCCTACTGATGGTCTGGCCATTGCTTCAAATACTGGGCATCTGCGCCGAAACTTTCAGGGATATACAGATGACGTCTCATCGACGTTAATCGGCTTAGGCGCCTCCTCAATTTCTAAATTCCCTTTTGGCTATTTACAGAATGATCCGAAGACTGGTGGATATTATGAGCGGATTGAAAAGAATGAGTTTGCGGTAACACGAGGCCACGTCTTCCGTATGGATGATGCACTGCGTGCTAGGGCAGTCGAGATGTTGCTGTGTGATTTTGCAATCGATTTTGATGCCTTGGGGTCGGAGTTTCCGGATGACTGCATTAAGACGTTAGTCAGCCTCGGCCGTCATGCTACTGAGCATTTCGACGGGTTTGTTGAACTGCAGGATCAGGTGCTTTCGATAGCCGCAGAAGGTCGGCCTCTCACGCGAATCATTGCGCAATGGTTTGACGCATACGAGGTCGCAAATACTGCGCATAGTTCAGCGATCTAATTGAATTGTAATAAAAATTTAATAGTGCAATATTTGCATTATGCATTTATTGCGCATATAGTACGTCCATACACCAAACAAGTGGAGGTGCTAATCATGATTCCAGTCGGTGTTGGTCGTGCGGTTGTTCATTCATATGAGCGGATTGCAAACCAAGAGATTAAAGAAAAGCGTTTGAGAAAGACGCTATCAAGCCATGAAGTTGGACGCAAAGGATTGATCGCTCGCTTCTTGCTGGGAATTCGATTTTAAAAATTGATTTCCAGTTGCTTAAAAGCCCCGTTATTCGGGGCTTTTTTGTTTCATTATGGAGTTACCCAGTCATTGTTTATTGAATTGAGCAATACGCTACTGGAATGTTGCAATCAGTCCAAAAATCGCGGGTGCTAAAGCGCCGATGAAGGCGATAAGGCCGCCAATCCATGTCACAAGATTTGTTTTGTCCATCACAATGCTCTCCTTCAGATAGCTCTCGCGGAGTATTCCGCAGGGGCAGTATTGATCCAAAGAAAGTGGTATGCCGGGAGTGATTATCTTGCAAAATGATCCTTATCAAGAAACAGTGAACAACTAACGGGTTGTGCTAGCCCTTAAATAGAGAGGTGATCCATGTCGAACATTGAGGCTGATTCATTCCTGTTGCGCGTATTACGAGCACTTAAACTAACAGTTATTCTTGCTATTACTCTCGCCATCACGGGTTGTTCTGGCTCATTGGAGCGAATGAGTAGCTGGATGGGCGTTGAGCGCGAGATATTAATACAAGAGCTTGGCTCGGCTGACCGGGTGTATCAGAGTCAATTCGGCTCGGTTTATTCGTGGTATCGGAATAATGAAGATCAAACTGGCTGCACAGATGATTTTACGTTGAAAGGCGATGTAGTCATTGGTTTCGCCTCGAGTTGCGGTATTTTCGGGGGCTGGGGCGTTCCCGTTTACGAACCCAATAACCCCTAAGACACCAGAGGGTAGTTGGTGCCCTAGGGGAACAGGATTGACGTCATCCTGACATCACCTGAATCGTTGCATAAGTGATGCCAATGTTTCTTTTTAACGTGTTTCTAATTAGTCTTGGCCGCACTAACCAAAAGGATTTACTAAAATGAAGAAATCGGTATCGCCACTGTTGTTAGCATTTTCTATTCTGACTTTGAGTGGCTGTGCATCGTATAATTCTGTTGCACCAGAGTGGGCTAAAATCGGTTCTGAGAACTCGGAAACGACGTCAGAGGAATCAAAGGCTGAATCAGTGGAAGGAACACATGATGAAAAGCCTTGGTGGAATCCGACGACTTGGTTCTAACACTCGGTTTCCCTGCTAGGCACCTAGAGGCTGACCAGTAGGGAGTTTTTCTGTAATTCGAATATCGAGCCTCAGGGTGGCTAATGGTGTCCCGAACAGGAATCGAACCTGTGACCTGCCGCTTAGGAGGCGGCCGCTCTATCCTACTGAGCTACCGGGACGTTTCTGAAATGATTCTGAATACGAATCGGAGACTAACACGACTACTCCCCCTAGTCCCAGACTCAGTTTCCGGTACACTCACGCGATGATTTTTGAACCCGCCCAAATAGAAATATCAGAACTCGGTTGCGAGCGTGATGATCGGTTGTTGTTCGAAAACTTATCAATGACGCTGGAGTCCGGTCAGATTTTGCGTGTCGCGGGGCCAAACGGCGCAGGCAAAACCACGTTACTGAGAACGATCGCAGGTCTTTTTGAAATTCAGGAGGGTGAGATTCGGGTGAATCGACTGCCTCTCAAAGAGTGTTTGGATCAAGTCCTCTATATCGGTCATAAACCGCAGGTCACTCGGGATTTGACGGTGCTGGATAACCTGAAGTTTTTGACAGGAGCGGATGAGGCGCGCTTAAAAAGTGCTTTAGGCGATGTGGGGTTAAAGGGATATCACGATTCGCTGGTCAAAGAGTTATCCCAAGGCCAAGGTCGACGATGCGCATTAGCACGTTTGTGGTGCGTTGAGGCACCTATTTGGATTCTTGACGAACCGTACACCGCTCTCGATGTTGAGATGGTTGAAACGTTAGACGCTCAGATTACGTCGCATGTAAATGCAGGTGGCATTTGTCTGTTTACCACCCATCAGCCTCCACAACAGTTGGACTACCAAACGCTGGAACTTGGTCATGTCGATTGAGAAACGGATGTTGGCTCGTGAGTTAAAGCTGATCGCAGCGAGACCTGGTGATATTTTTAAACCCATGTGGTTTTTGATGTTGGTCATCTCGATGGTGCCGCTAGCGCTCGCACCGGATTCAGATTTGCTTGCGGAAATAGGCTCAGCCATGATCTGGGTGGCCACTTTACTGGCGCTATTACTGAATACAGAGCATTTGTTCCAATCAGATTTTTCAGATGGTGTGCTTGAACAGTGGTTATTCCTCGACAGGCCGCTTGCTTGGCTCGTCGGTCTTAAGTTGATTGCGCATTGGTTGTTCCATGTGCTGCCTCTGATCTTGATTACGCCGATAGCGGGTCTCATGTTGTCAGTGTCGACTGAGGTGTTGTTCGCGTTGTTGGCGACGTTATTTGTTGCGACCCCTGCATTAACCTGTTTTTCGGGATTAGGAGCCGCACTTACCCTTGGATCGTCTCGATCTGGTATCCTTGGGGTTCTGGTCATGATGCCTCTGTTTGTGCCGGTTGTGATTCTGGCAGCAGGGGTTCTGATTCGAGCCACGGATGGTTCTGATACGTTGCCTTTAATGGCGTTGCTGGGAGCATTTAGCGTGGTTGCGGCGACTCTTGTTCCGATCGCAGTCTCTGCGGCAATTCGATTGAATATTGGAGGTTCTAACTGATGGGTTGGCGTTGGTTTCATCAATGGGGTTCACCCCGGTGGTTTTACGAACGTGCAGGGCGTTGGCAACTTGTTTGTGGCTGGTTGGCGCTTATCCTATTGGTCGCAGGCTCTTTGTGGGGGCTTGGTTTTGCACCGGTTGATTATCAACAGGGCAATAGTTACCGAATCATCTACCTCCATGTCCCGGTCGCTTTTTTAGCGCAAGCAATGTACGCAGCAATGGCTCTGTGTGCAGTTGTGTTGTTCGTTTGGAAGATGAAACTTGCTGATGTGGCTATGCAGTCAATCGCAGTGATGGGCTTTGCATTTACCGTCCTATCTTTAGTCAGTGGCGCTGTTTGGGGCAAGCCGACCTGGGGAACCTACTGGGTTTGGGATGCGCGTCTAACCTCAATGCTGATCCTCGCTTTTCTGTATCTAGGAGCCATTGGTTTACGCGCTGCGATTCAGGATCCTGATCAAGCGGGCAAAGCCTGTGGAATTTTAGTGTTGGTCGGCGTTGTGAACTTGCCAATCATCAAATATTCGGTCGAGTGGTGGAATACATTGCATCAGCCGGCGAGCCTTAAATTAACTGAGAAACCAGCAATGCCGGCCTCAATGTGGGTGCCGCTATTGGTCAATATTCTTGGCTATTACATTGCTGCTGCGTACTTGGTGCTTGGCTCAATGCGTGCCATTGTCCTCGAGCGAGAGCGCCGTGCAACTTGGGTTAAGGAGTTGATTGGCCGTGCTTGAGTTTCAGTTTGAATCAATCGCAGCATTTGTTGAGATGACGCCGCACGGTGTGTACGTGTGGCCAATCTATGGCCTTGGGCTTTTGGTGATTGGCGGACTGACGTGGCTGAATGCCCGCCAGCATCGCCAAGCTATCCGAATGGTTCAGCGAAATTTAGAACGTGAGGAGTCGCATGAATCCTAAACGCAAACAACGTTTATTCATTATCTTGGGATTGGTTTCAGGACTAGGGGTCGCTGTTGGCTTGGTGATGTACGCATTAAGCCAAAACATCAATCTATTCTTCACACCGAGCCAAATTGCGAAGGGCGAAGCACCACCTGCACAAATGATACGTGTTGGTGGAATGGTCGCTGATGGAACTGTTGAACGTGATCCCCGGAGTCTCAAAGTAGCGTTTGATGTGACAGATTTTGACCACAACGTCCGTGTTACCTACGAAGGAATCCTTCCTGATTTGTTTCGTGAAGGTCAGGGGGTGGTTGTCCAGGGTCGTATCAATCAAGGGCAGTTTGTTGCAAGCGAAGTCCTCGCGAAGCATGACGAGAACTATATGCCACCCGAGGTCACCGAAGCACTGAGACAGTCAGGAAAGCTTGAGCAGATGATGGGAGGTCAAAAGCAATGATCCCTGAAATTGGACATTTTGCCCTCGTCCTTGCGTTTGGTGTATCCATTTGTTTGGCCGTGTTTCCCTTGTATGGCTATCTCACGAACCAAAATGGTTTTTGTGCGACAGCAAAACCCTTAGCGCTATTGCAAGGCTTGGCACTAGCGGTGTCATTTGGTGTTCTGATGTATGGCTTTTTAGCACATGATTTCAGCATCAAATACGTCGCAGATAATTCAAATCTCGATCTTCCGTGGTACTTCCGGATGAGTGCTGTATGGGGAGCGCACGAAGGCTCACTACTCTTGTGGGCATTGATTCTCGGGTTCTGGGGTGTTGCTGTTGCGCTATTTAGCCGCGGCATTCCCGATCATATGTCAGCATTAGTACTATCGGTCATGGGGATGATCGGGGTTGGTTTTCTCGCCTTTATGTTATTCACAAGTAACCCATTCGTTCGTATCCTGCCGTTTGCACCAGGAAACGGTGCGGACCTGAATCCACTGCTTCAAGATCCAGGACTTATATTCCATCCACCGATGCTCTACATGGGATACGTTGGATTGTCAGTTGCTTTTGCGTTTGCAATGGCGTCGCTCATTTCTGGGAAATTGGATGCGACTTGGGCGCGCTGGTCGCGGCCATGGACTACAGTGGCTTGGGCGTTCTTAACACTAGGTATCGCACTTGGAAGCTGGTGGGCATATTACGAGCTTGGCTGGGGTGGTTGGTGGTTCTGGGATCCAGTTGAAAACGCTTCGTTGATTCCGTGGTTGATCGCAACAGCATTGATGCATTCACTTGCGGTGACGGAAAAAAGAGGGTTGTTCCGTAGTTGGACTTTATTGCTTGCGATTGCAGGGTTTTCGTTGTCGCTTCTTGGTACGTTCTTAGTCCGCTCGGGTGTTCTAAATTCCGTGCACGCTTTTGCTAATGATCCAGAACGAGGTGTTTTCATCTTAGGCTTTTTGATTGTTGTGATTGGTGGTTCTCTTACGCTATACGCTTTGCGTGCATCAAAAGTGTCCGAACCGGGTGAATTTGGATGGATCTCACGGGAGTCATTTTTGTTATTCAACAATCTTTTACTGACCGTGATGGCAGTTAGTGTACTGCTCGGAACGTTGTACCCTCTGTTCGTCGATGCGATCGGTGGGGGTAAAGTCTCAGTTGGTCCTCCATTCTTCAACGCAGTTTTCGTTCCATTAACAGCCATTTTAGTCAGTGGGATGGCGTTTGGGCCGCTCGCCAAATGGCGTCAGTCAGATGATCCAAAACTATACAGACCTCTGATCGTGACGTTGATCGTGAGTGTTGCTGTTGGTTTAGTGTGGCCTTCGATTTTCGGTGGTGCATATTCAATTGCTACGGCAGTTGGCGTCACATTGGCACTTTGGATCGCAATTGCGACAGGTCTCGACGTGGTGAAAAAAATCGCTCTCTACGGTGGGATTAGCGCAACCTTCTCTCGTATCGAAAAAGGCACGATTGGTATGTGGCTGGCTCACTTTGGTGTGGGCGTCATGATTTTTGGTGTTGTCATGGTTGAAAATCACACCGAACATCGCGACGTGCGAATGGGTGTCGGCGATAGCCAACGACTCGGAAGTTACAATGTTCGAATGACAGATTTAGCCGTCATTAATGGCCCAAATTACGTCGCAGATCAGGCGACCTTCCAAATCTATCAAGCTGAAACTCTGTACAAAACAGTGACGCCACAGAAGCGTCGCTATAACGCGTCAGGTATGGTGATGACTGAGTCTGCAATTGACTCAGGTTTTACCAGAGATTTATACATCGCGATGGGTGAACCACTTGGTGAGGGTGATTGGGCTGTTCGCTTATCAGTAAAGCCTTTTGTTGATTGGATCTGGGCAGGTGCCTTTTTGATGGGGCTTGGTGGGTTCGTATCAATCACTGATAAACGCTATCGCAAGAGAATCAAAGAAGAGAAAGCTGAGGCGGCAGTCGAAGGGGCTACTGCATGAACCGATTGATGGTTTGGTTGCCACTGGGTGTTTTTGCAATCCTCGTGGGTTTTTTTTTCAAAGGCCTCACACTGGATCCAAGAGAGCAACCGTCCGCGCTGATTGGGCAGCCTGTTCCAGCATTTGAATTAACAGATCTAAATACAGGTCAATTGTTGTCGCGTGAGATGCTCCCAAAAGAGCCATTTCTTTTGAATGTCTGGGCAAGCTGGTGCATTACCTGTCAGGTTGAGCATCCTTATTTGACCAAACTGTCAGAGCAAATGCCGGTTGTGGGTTTGAATTACAAGGATACCGAAACGGCAGCGAAAAATTGGCTTCAGAAACTTGGCGATCCGTATGCTATGCAGATTTTTGATCCTAGTGGTCGACTTGGCTTAGATCTTGGTGTTGCTGGCGCTCCAGAAACATTTTTGGTTGATTCAAGCGGTGTGATTCATCTGAGGATACAGGGTGAAGTCAACGACCGGGTCTTCACTCAAAAAATCCAGCCGATGCTCGAGATGATTCAATGATCAAAACTATTTTGGTGGCCTTTGCGTTAGCTGCTTCAATGAGTGTGCATGCCGCAATTGAAACGTATCAGTTCGATTCGCCGGAACAAGAGGCTCGATTCCGTCAATTGGGCTACGAATTGCGGTGCCCCAAATGCCAGAACCAAGCGATTGGCGATTCTGATGCTGAAATTTCGGGAGATTTACGGGCAGAGGTCTATCGGATGCTGAAAGAAGGAGCAACCGATGCGGAGATCAAAGATTTTATGGTGGCAAGATACGGGCGCTATGTGCTTTATAGCCCCCCTTTAGATAAGCAAACGTTGATTTTGTGGTTTGGCCCAGCCGGACTGTTGGTATTGGGCGGAATTCTGGTGGTGCTGCGGATTCGCCAATCAAAAAAAGCGCTTGAAGAAGGAGAGTCTCAAGCATGATTTGGATGGGCTTACTTGCAGCCACAGTATTGTTAGGCCTTCTTTGGGGGCTCCGCGGATTTGGTCGCCAAGGGATTTTGATTGCATTCCTCGTGACAGTCGTCGCATTGGGTGGGTCGAGTTATGTGTATTGGCGTCTTGGTGCCTATGAGATGTCGTTATCGACAGAGGCGCTTAATGCATTACCTGAAGATGAACGCGCATATGTAATTGCTCAGGCGGCACAAGATGAATTTTTGGCGAGAAACCGTGTCGCTGATCAAGAGATTGTGAATCTCTTTCAGTTGGCACTCGAGCTCGATCCGAACCAGGTGACTGCACTTGGGTCACTTGGGATCATTGCATTTGAAGCCGCAGACTATCCGCAAGCGGTTCAGTTCTGGACCCGAATGCTCGGACAATTACCCCCAGGCTCTGAACAGGCGAAAGCGATTGAAATGGGTATAGCGCGAGCAACAGAGCGTGCAAATAAGAAGTCAGCTGAGAAGGCGGAGCTTGGTGAAGCGGTGATTGAACTCTCTGTCTCGTTAAGCCAAGCAGTCCCAGAAAGCCTAAAAGATGCCACGGTTTTCCTGTTTGCTCGCGAGGTGAATGGTTCACCGCGGCCGCTCGTTGCGAGACGGTTGTCTGTGAGCGAATTGCCAGTCACCGTCCGGCTGTCGAATCGTGATGCGCTCATGGGTGGACAACTTCATCCTGGGTTGACTGTTGAAGTCGCAGCGCGACTCACTGTTGGGGATGCAACTGGTAGTCAGGGAGACTGGATGGGTGGCCCTGTGGTTTTAACATTGGAGCAGGAAAATAAAGCTGAACTGCAACTGAAGCCTTGATCGCTATAGTTGTATTGCGTTTTATCTAAAGCAGTTCATACTGACCGCCGTACTGATGGATCAGTCGCGAGTTAAAAGTCATGGCAGACGGATTAAGCTATGTGCCATTTAAACCGGGCCCCGGTTTGGTTGAGCACATTGCATTACATATTGAACATCAAATCGTCGCGGGAATTTTGCGTTCCGGTGATCGTATTCAAGAAACGCGGGTCGTCAATCAGTTGGACGTCTCCCGTGGTTCTGTTCGAGAGTCTTTTCGAGTGCTTGAGCGGCGTCGTTTAATTGACGTCATTCCGAGGCGTGGGGCGATTGTCACAAGCTTAAGTCCGAGTCGGGTTCAAGACCTCACCTCAGCCCTCCCGGTTCTATTAGCCCATGTCGTATCTGAATTGGTGCCCGTGTGGTCCCCGAAACACTCGAAGTCACTCGAAGAAGCGATGCAAGCGTCTGAAAGTAAATTCGGTTGCATTAATCCAGTCAGTGTATTGGACGCGATATGTCGATTGCATCCAAATACCGTCTATCGAGAATTGATCGATGATTTGATTCCAACATTTGATCGTGTTTTTTCCAAACTTGTTCGATTGAACTTATCCGGTGTTGAATCTCTTGATCGGATGCTGAAAACAAAGCTAATAGCGGCGATAGAGTCAGGTCAGATTGATGAGTCGGTGTATCAAGTTTCTGAACTTTGTCGATCTCTTGAACGTAAATATCTTGAAACTCTGGAGCGCACTGGATAGCTTCCCATATAGATCAAGTGGAAGTTCAAACCGTTGCGCTTAAAAAGTATCAAACTAGCTGGGTTTAAATCGTTTGTAGACCCAACAACAGTTCCTTTTCAATCGAATATGACAGCGATTGTCGGGCCCAATGGCTGTGGCAAATCAAATGTCATTGATGCTGTGCGCTGGGTGATGGGTGAGTCAAGCGCGAAGCATTTGCGCGGCGAGTCGATGACCGATGTGATCTTCAATGGATCAGTCAGTCGTAAGCCAGTCTCTCGTGCGTCGATCGAACTGGTGTTTGATAACACCGAGGGTCGTGCAGCTGGGGAATACGCCAAGTTTGCCGAAATCGCAGTGAAGCGCGAAGTCACCCGTGAAGGGCAATCCAAATATTTCCTCAATGGGACAAGTTGTCGCCGTCGCGATGTGACGGACCTCTTCTTGGGTACGGGTTTAGGTCCGCGTTCGTATGCCATTATTGAGCAAGGCATGATCGCGCGAATTATCGAAGCAAAGCCTGAAGAGCTTAGGACCTATGTTGAGGAAGCTGCTGGCGTTTCCAAATACAAAGAGCGTCGACGGGAAACTGAAAGCCGTATTTCAAGAACACGGGAAAACCTGGATCGCCTGAATGATTTGTCCGATGAGCTCGGCCGCCAGTTAGACCGGTTAAAGCGTCAGGCCGATGCTGCGGAACGCTATAAAATTTTAAAAGCTGAGTCGAGAGATCTTGAGTCGCTGATATTTTGGTACCAGCTGCAAGAGCACAAAGAGAAACTGCAAGCTGAAATGAATGCGAAAGATGCGTGTCAAAAACAGCTCGATCAGTTCGCTTCCTCATTGTCGACCAATGAACGTGCACGTATTGATGCGCAGATTGCGAGGGAAGATGCCAATCAGGCACTCGATACCGCAAACACCGCGTATTACACTCACGCCGCAACCCTCTCTCGATTAGAGGCCAATAAAGAAGCGTATGAACAACAAGTGCGCCAACTGTCCGCCAATCAAGAGCGCATTACGAAAGAAATCAATGATCTGAAAACCCTCATTGATCGCGATCGAGAAGAGGGTGTTGTTGCCGATCAGAAAAAATCCCAAATCGAACCACAGCTTGAACAAATTGAAGCCGATCTGGGTAGGCTCGACTCGTCGATCGCAGAGTTTGAAGAGAAGTTGACGTTTCAAGAGTCTGAGCGGAGTCAACTGGCAAGCGAACTGGGTCGTGTGAAATCAGAAATTACTCGGTTAGAAACAGAAAAACAGGGATTGGATCGGCAACAACGACAGGACGCGGCACGACTTGAAGCGATCGAGCATGCGTTGACTCAACTCTCAGATACAGACCCACAGTTAATCACTGAATTAAAAAATGAACTGGCAGCTTTGGGCGAACGGTTGAGCGCTGAGCAAACTGAGCTTTCTAAATTGCAGATTGCGCGAGATGAGGCTAATTCTGCTGTTAGCCAAAAGGAAGGCCAACTCCGGGAGTATAAAGGTGTTCTGCAAAGTGCTGAAGCAGAGCTCGAAAAGGCATTGCGAATTATTGCTGCAGAATCTCGAATTGATGATAGCGAGACAAGTGCTTGGGTTGAAAAGCACTCTCAAATTAAAGGTCGAGTGTTAGAACATATTGAATTACCAGAAGACAATCGCGCGGCTTTTGAGGCGGCCTATCCTGAGCTTTTAGGCGCTTTTGTTGCGGATGACTTAGGTACTCTCGATATTGATACATTACCAGCAGGTGTTCGCGTGGTGTCTTCCGCCTATGTCAACAACCTGCCGGCTCAACTATCAAAGTCCGACGCTCCATATGCCACTGACAGCGAAGGCTATACAGAAACAGGGTTTCGTTTTGGGCCTGGCTGGATTGAACGAGTCGCAGGCCGATCCACGGGAATTCTGGATCTGAAAGCTCGGCTTCCGGTACTTGAACAATCAAAGCACGAAGCCGCTGATGCATTCGATGCGATTCAACAAGAGCTCGAACAGCTCGGCGAATCGCGTCACCTTGCCGCTATAGTTTTAAAAGCGAAAACAGACGAACTGCAAGAGCTCGAAAAAGAGTCGGTCCAGTTATCGAATCGTATCGCGGGTCTTGATGCGAAGAATCAAGAAGTTGCGGCCAGCCGTGATCGGTTGAGTCATGAGAAAGAATCATTGCTTCAAGCGCAGGCGACAATCAATCAAGAATTCAAACAACTCGCAATGCAGCTTGACGAAGTGACCCAGTTAAGAGGTTCACTTCAAGACAAGCTGACGCCACTGCATCAATCGCTTGATGGAGATAAAGGGTCAATTAGTCGGTTGCGTGAAGAACGACATAAGCTTGTGAATGTAAGATCAGACCTTCGCGTTGAAGTTGAGAGACTGTCTGGGATTAAGTCACGCTCGGAGACACAAATTGAGCGATTACAAGGTCAACTCTCAAGTCTTGAGAGCGAGCTCGAGACGCTGGCTTCCAACAGTCAATTGTTGGCCAATCAGCCGGCGGTAACTGAAGAAGATCTAAAGCAGGCGGTGAGTGAAAGTCAGCGTCTGGAAGAGCAGTTAGCCACAGCGCGTCGAACACTCAGCGAGAAAGATGAATCACTTCGTCTGCTTGAATCTGAACGTTCTGGCATTGAGCGTGATCGAGAGGCGCAGTCGCAAGCGCTTGGTGAAATCCGATTGAAGGCGCAAGCAATTGAGATTGAAGTGAATCGACTACAGGGTGAATTGAAAACTCGAGAAGCGTCTGAGGCGCATCTTGTTGAATTTGAATTGCGCTTTGGTAATCGAGAAGCTGCCGAAACTGAGCTTGCTCGCATAGGTACTCGCATAGAGCGTTTGGGACCAATTAACCTTGTGGCGCTTGATGAATATCAGAAGGAGCTTGAGCGAAAAGCTGAACTTGACCATCAGCATGCAGAGTTAACTGAGGCTCTTGAAACGCTCGAAGATGCAATTCGAAAAATTGATCGCGAAACGCGCGCTTTATTCCGAAATACATTCGATGCGATTAATCAATCATTTGGTGAAATCTTCCCTCAATTATTTGGAGGTGGTGAAGCCTGGTTGATGCTGACTGATGAAGATCTTCTGTCGACCGGTGTAACAATCATGGCGCGCCCACCAGGTAAGAGAAACTCCAGCATTTATCTTTTGAGTGGTGGCGAAAAAGCATTGACTGCATTGTCTTTGGTGTTTGCGATTTTCCAACTCAATCCGGCACCATTTTGTTTGCTTGATGAGGTGGATGCACCATTGGATGATGCGAACGTTGGGCGTTATGCTGACGCAGTTGCTAAGATGTCTCAGGCAGTTCAATTTATTTATATCACTCACAATAAAATTGCGATGGAACGTGCTGAGCAATTGATGGGGGTGACCATGTCGGAACCAGGGGTTTCACGCCTTGTATCCGTCGATATCGAACGGGCTGTTGAATTAGCCACCACTGAGTAGGGGACGCATGGAATTCGGGTTACGTGAATATTTGCTAATTTTAGGTGCAATCCTGATTGCAGGGCTGTTAGCCGATGGCATACGTCGCACCCTGAAACACAAAAGAGAGGGTTTGAAGCTTGACCTGATGGCCGCGCCGCCTGAATCACCAGAGCGGTCTGATGTAAGTAAACCTCGGCCGGTGAAGAAGGCCACACCGGAAGAGCTTGAGCCCCAAGTTGATGCGGATCCATTATTTGATTCAAGTGATGCGAGCCAGTTGAATTTGTGGGCTGGTGAAATCAAGGCCGAAGCCATGAAGCCTGCAGATACCGAGGCGCTCACAGCGCCAATTGATACCGATACACAGACTGAATCTCTTTTTGAAGGTTACGAGCCTAAATCACAGACAGTTGTGGTTGAAGAGTCGGTGGATATTGATGAGCGCGTTGAACCTGTGTGGGATGAACAGCCTGAGGCAGAGCCATCTGCCCCCGTGATTGATGAACCGTTGATCGATCACGAAGAAGCAGACCACGACGAAGACATGCGGATTCTTGCCGACGGCCCCGTTTCGAGACCAATCGCGGAACCTGAGGAATCTGGCCTATTAGGATCTACATTAGGTCGTATTTTTGGGCGTTTCGGAAAAAAATCAGCGGAGATCGACCAGGAACCGGACACACTTGAGGCACCATCAGATTTAGTGGACACACCGAGTGATATGTCGGATCCAACCCCGCGATCTGAGCCCGCGGATTCCTTGGATGATCTGGTTGTAGTTAGTATTCAGTCAGCACGCTCACCTCGCTTTGAAGGAATTAATCTTCACAAGGCATGCCTGCGGGCAGGGTTACGTCGAACTGAATCACAAATGTATCAGCGCTTCCCATTGGATGAGAGTGAGCATCCGCTGTTTTCATTGGTCAACGGTATTGAGCCCGGCACATTTGATGAAGATGCTAAATCGATCGAAACACCCGTAGTCTTTCTATTTACCGAACTGCCTAAACAGACCGATCCAGTGTTTGCTGTGAATGAGCTTATTTCTGGTGCTCGCTCAATTGCGAGGGACATTGGTGGTGATGTGTTTGATCAGCAGGGCACGCCGATTTCAAAAGAATGGATCGACTTGGCCAGAGCCCAAGCGAGTCATCAAAACCTATTGCGCTCATGACAGAAACAGTCGTGCAACGCATCCGTGAACTCGTTGCGGAGATTCGTCAACACGATTACAACTATCACGTGCTCGATGAGCCAACCATCGGAGATAGTCAGTATGACTTGCTGATGGCTGAATTAAAGCGACTCGAATCCGAGCATCCCGAATTCCTCGATCCAAACTCTCCTACTCAACGCGTTGGTGCGAAGCCTGACTCAGGATTTGAAGAGGTGGAGCATCGGATGCCGATGTTGTCACTTGATAATGTGTTTGACTTGGACGAGTTTCGGCAGTTTGTCGAACGGATTAAAGATCGCCTGGATCAGTCTGACGCACCGCGTTTGACTGCTGAGCCAAAACTCGATGGGTTGGCGCTTTCGATTCGGTACGAACAAGGTCGTCTCGTTCTCGCGGCGACTCGGGGGGACGGTCAAACCGGTGAGAATGTGACCCAGAACGTTCGCACGATTCGTTCAATTCCCCTGGCTCTCACAGGATCACACTACCCAGAAGTGCTCGAAGTACGTGGTGAAGTCATTATGAAAAAAGCTGACTTTGCAGCGATGAATCAGCGGCTTACCGAGGCGTCGGAAAAAACCTTTGTGAATCCGAGAAATGCTGCAGCTGGTAGTCTCCGACAGTTGGACCCATCCATAGTTGCAACGCGTCCACTTTCGTTTTATGCCTACGGCCTTGGTGAAGTATCAGAACCCCTGGGTGACACTCACTCTGAGGTCATGGAAGCTCTTAAACACCTCGGTATACCAGTGAACCCGGGTCTTGTCAGAGGCGAGCCTCTGGTTATTGAGAATGCTTATGAATCGTTGATGGTAGCGCGCGATGACTTGCCGTATGAAATCGATGGAATGGTCGTCAAAGTTGATGCGTTGACGCTTCAAAATACGCTTGGATTTGTTGCACGGGCCCCACGGTTTGCTACAGCTTGGAAGTTTCCGGCACAAGAAGCCGCGACACGTTTGGTGGCAATTGATGTGCAAGTGGGTCGCACAGGAGCAATCACACCAGTTGCTCGTCTTGAACCTGTGTTCGTCGGTGGTGTGACAGTATCAAACGCAACGCTTCACAACTTTGATGAAGTCGCTCGTCTCGATGCGCGGCCGGGCGATCAGGTCATGGTTCGCCGAGCGGGCGATGTGATTCCACAGATTGTTCGAGTGATGACTGAGCAACGATCGGAGGCGTCCAGACCGATATCGATACCGTCCGAGTGTCCGGTTTGTCAGTCACCAGTTGAGCGTGCTGAGGGTGAGGCTGTTATTCGCTGTTCTGGCGGGCTGATTTGCCGTGCTCAACGGCTTGAGCATCTGAAACATTTTGTATCGCGAAAAGCGATGGATATCGACGGTGTTGGCGAAAGGTTACTTGAGATTTTGATTGAAAAAGAATGGGTGACAACGCCGGCTGATTTGTATCGGTTGTCCGCTGAATCGATCGAAGGTCTCGATCGGATGGGTGCCAAATCAGCACACAATGTGATTCAAGCAATCGCGCAATCGAAGGAAACCTCATTTGCTCGATTTTTATATGCACTTGGCATTCGCGATGTCGGCGAAGCGACGGCCCGAACCTTGGCTGCCACATTTGGAGAGTTAGAACGTCTTATCAACGCAACACATGACGAACTCATGGATGTTGAAGATGTTGGTCCGGTCGTTGCCTCCCATATTCGAGCCTTTTTCGAAGTCGATCGCAATCGTGCAGTGATTCAGGATTTGATCGACTTAGGCGTTCATTGGCCAAGCGTCACTGTCGAGGTATCGCAAGATGGACCGGACCTCACCGGGCAGACGTGGGTCTTAACTGGTACATTAGAAACCATGACCCGGGATGAAGCATCGGACAAGTTGAGAGCATTGGGAGCGAAAGTTTCTGGATCGGTGAGCGCAAAGACGACGATGCTGGTTGCGGGTCCGGGAGCTGGTAGTAAGTTGACAAAAGCGGAAAGCTTGGGCGTTAACGTTATTGATGAGACTGCGCTGATTGCGTTGTTGGGTGAGTCATGAAAAATCTGCTCATTTTTTTGGTGATACTGACCCTCGGCGGGTGCGCAGTCTCACCTCCAAGAAATACAGAGAATGCATGCAACATGTTGGCTGAAAAGCCAGGTTGGTACGATGCCGTTAATGACGCTTCAGATTCATGGGACGTCCCTGAGGGTTTGATCTTGTCATTCATCCGCCAAGAGTCGTCGTTTGTGGCTGATGCAAAGCCGCCCCGTACAAAAATTCTTTGGGTACTCCCTGGGCCAAGAGCCAGTTCAGCTTATGGCTATCCTCAAGCGAAGGATGGTACTTGGGGTGATTACCGTCGAGATACCAATTCGTACCTCGCTGAGCGCGATAATTTTCGTGATGCAGCAGACTTTGTGGGGTGGTATGTCGATCGAGCGTATCGGATTGCGGGAATTCCAAAATCCGATGCCTACCGACATTACTTGGCATATCACGAGGGTGTTGGGGGATTTCAGCGCGGTACATTTAAGTCCAAGCGTTGGTTGATGGGTGTTGCCAAGCGGGTTGATCAAGTTGCTAAAACCTACGACAGCCAGTTGAATGGATGTCGCGATAAGCTGGATAGCGGATCGTGGTGGAATCCCTTTAGCTAAGGTTCCGAATAAGATCACGTCTTAAAAAACGATCTGGAGCAAGAGCATGACGCACATGTTCGGCCACCGGAAGGACCTCTCCTAAGACTTGGCTTACGAGGATTTCTGCGGCCATTGGTGCTGTGAGAGTGCCTCTCGACCCAAGGCCGGCGAGCACATATTGGCCTCGGATAAACGGAAGATCGTCTTCGGGTATAAAGCTTGCGTCATGACGCAGTCGTTCGAGTGACTCGATCCATGCGTTACGAGCTGCTACTTGGCCAATCACAGGAGCGTAGTCAGGTGTTGCGGTTCTGATGCTGACTCGATGATCGAGTATGTCGTTTGTACTCCATAAGGGGCGATCCATGAGTCGATTGATTGCATCGAGATTGGTTAGATCGTCTTGTGGGTCGGCCGTTAGATCGTCTGAATTGGGTCTGTAGGTTGCGCCGCATGTCATGGCGCCGTTCGATGCCGGAGCAACATAGGCATCACCACAGATTGGCATCTTGATATTGGTTGTCTGCTTGAGCGTTGTGACTTGTCCGCGGACGGGTTTCAGAGGTAATGGCAGTTGAATGAATTGACTCGCATCTCGCGCATTTGCCCAGAGCACAAGGTCAAATAGATGGCTTACCAACCCTTCGTGCAATGTTGTGATCTGAAGTATTGAGCCATGGTCAGTAGATTCGACTGATTGAATTTGGTGATACAACTTCACTTCAATAAGCGGATGATCGAGTAATGTGTTGACACATTGTTTTGGGTTTAACCAGCCGCCGGCTGGTATGTGCATCCCCCCAAAACGGAGTTTCTGTCCACACAAGTCTGAGGCCTCAGATCGCGATACAGATACCAAAAGTGGGGCAGTTTTTGGGAGTGCCTCTAACAATTTGTCTTGATGCGCTTGTTCTTTCAGGCTTTGCGCGAGAAGTAAGACGCCTGTGTGTTGCCATACATTGTCGGGCAAGATTTGAAACCAGGTGGTTAAGTGCGCTAGCGCTTGCAGTTGAAGAAGGCTGTTTGGGGTGGCCTCGATACTTAATTTGGCATAGGTGATGCCTTGGAGGTTACCTGATGCACCTGATGCAGGAGACTCTTTCTCGAAGACGGTAACCGGTATACCGCGTGTAGCAAATGCGTGAGCCGCCCACGCACCAGCAAGGCCTCCACCCACGATCGCAATGCGAGCCATGTCACCGACATGCTGTTTTGGAGCCCATACGAGTTGCTTGGTTAAGCCTTTGTACTGTGCAACGAGTCGTTCTCTCTTGCCTCCGAATCCAGGTAGTTTGCTGACGGAGAAACCGGCTGCGGATAGTCCATCGCGAACAACTCGAGCGGCACTGAAGGTGCTCAGCGTTGTACCACTGTGTGAGTGTTCAGCAATTGCTTGAAAGAGTGTTGGAGTCCATGATTCAGGATTTCTGTCAGGCGAAAAGCCATCGAGACACCAAGCATCAACTATTCCAGACAGATCGGACAATACCTCAGTAGAGTCTCCGAAGTGGAGATCGAGAGTGATGCGTCCATCCTTGAAAAGCCGTCGATGGCAGGTCGGAATCAGTTGAGGCCAGTTATCGCACAGATCGTCAGCAAGTTGCCTTAAATCAGCAGTGAGGGGGAGTGAGTCAAGAGCTTTAGTGATACCGGCCTGTCCCATTGGATAACGTTCAGTCGAAATCCACTGCAGGCGGGCGGTCTGAGGTGCATATTTTAAAAATTGATCGCAAGCGATTAGAAAGGTGAGGCCTGTACCGAATCCGGTTTCACCAATCCGGATCGTCTGGTTTGTTTCAAGTAATCGAAAACGGTCAGGAAGTTGATTTCCTTCGATAAAAATCGTTTGGCGTTCACCAATGGGATCGGTAATCGAGAAGTAATAGTCATTAAATGCTGTTGATCGATGCGCGTCGTTCGCATCGATCTCTGCTTGGGTAATTGTTGAGTAGCGTCTCACAAATTCGTATCAACTCGCGACCGTCTGACGCGAGGCATGAGAAGACCGACAAACCAACCGGCGGCTAAAGTGAGTGCGCCCAATGCAAACCAACTCTTCGATGAATCATCACCAACAGCCAGTTTTTCAGCGCGTAGCGTTTCATTATCAGCAAGCAATACTTGGCGTTCAGTTTCGAGAGCCACTAAACGATTTCTTAGCGTGATCGAATCGCCTGCTGTCGCCAAAAATTCATTGAGTTCAGCTTCCTTTTTGGCGAGCTGATCTTTGATCGATTTGACTGATTCACCAGATGACTCATTTTGCGATGTCAGCGCTTTGATATCTTGTCGTAGTCGTTTGATCGTCTCTTTTTGTTTGGCAACTTCCGCTTCCAATCTGCCCGCAATGACGAACGATGGTGCGCGATCGACAAGGTAGCGCCCGAGGACAAAACCTTCGCGTCCGCGTTCATCTTTGATTTTCGTGTAACCCGATTCATAGGTTTCAAGAATTTCGACTTGTGCGCCAGCTTGGAGATAGCGAATGATTCGGTAGTCACGAGAGTCACCGGAACGTACCGGGATCTCTAGCTTCTCGGTGATGTATGCCGTTTCTGCAAAGGCGACTAATGGGAGGCTAACCAAGCATGCGAGCAGCCATTTCAATTGATTATGCATGGTGGTCGTCCTCAGATTGAGCTTTAACTTCTGAGCCGTGCTTACTGATCCATACGCCTTGGATGATTAAGAAGATGAAGGTGAGACCCAATAGACCAAAGAGTTTGAAGTTGACCCACACATCTTCTGAAAATTGGTATGCGACAATCAAATTGAGCACGCCTGACAGGATGAAGAACGCGATCCAAGCAAATGAGAGTGTGAGCCATTGCTTGGAGTCGAGTGCAATTGCATGACCGAGTAAGCGTTCAACAATAGGTTTGTTACCGATGAAATGACTGCCGAAAAAGGCTGCTGCGAATAGCCAATTCACCACAGTGGGTTTCCATTTGATGAACCATCCGTCGTTGAGAAGAACTGTCAGACCGCCAAGCACCACGACCAAAGCAAGCGTCACAAGCGCCATTTTTTCCAGTTTTTTGGTTAACCAATACACGGCGGCAACTTGGATGATGGTGACTGGGATGAGCACCGCTGTTGCCGTGATTAGGTCACCCGTCATCTTGTAGACAGCGAAAAAAATTAGGATTGGTAGAAAATCGAGTAGTAGTTTCATCAAGCGCTTCCGTTAATTTCTGGCATCATACCGTTTTTACAGCAAAGGGTTAGGCCATCTGTGGCACAGTTTTTCGCAATTCATCCCGAGAATCCGCAAGCACGACTCATTCAACAGTCTGCCGACGCCATTCGCCAAGGTGGCGTTGTGGTGCTTCCGACTGACTCAGGATATGCCCTTGGGTGCGCATTAGAAAATAAGCGCGGTGTGGATGTCATTCGGCAGATTCGACGGCTCGATGACAAACACAATTTCACGTTATTGTGCCGGGATTTATCTGAGATTTCAGTGTATGCGCGTGTCGAAAACCAAGAATACCGTTTGCTTAAATCACACACCCCCGGCGCATATACATTCATTCTTGAGGCTACGCGTGAAGTGCCTCGACGTCTTTTGCATCCCAAGCGGAAGCAAATCGGAATTCGAATTCCAGACAATCGGATTGCCCTCGATCTCCTGGAAAACGTCGGTGAGCCTCTGATGACATCAACTCTTATGCTCCCCGGTGAGGACCTTCCGATGACCGATCCATACGAGATTAACGAAGTATTGGGGCACCAGTTGGACTTGGTGATTGATGGTGGGTTCTGTGGTTTTGAAGGAACAACCGTCATCGATCTAACACAAGATATACCATTGGTGACGCGTCAAGGGGCGGGAGATGCTTCGGCTTTTTCCGAACTGGCATAACCTTGGTATCATCTATTTTTGATCACAATCTGAGGAGTGACATTTGAGCGGGGTCGATCCGTCCCATCGCGTGCTATCAGGCATGCGTCCCACCGGCCGGTTACATTTGGGCCATTATCATGGCGTTTTAAAAAATTGGGTTCAGTTGCAACACGAGTATGAGTGCTTTTTCTTCGTTGCTGACTGGCACGCTTTAACGACTCACTACCAAGATACACGTGGTATTGATCAGGCTATCACCGATATGGTGATCGACTGGCTCGCGGCAGGAGTCAATCCTGGGTCTGCAACCTTGTTTGTCCAGTCCCAAGTCGTCGCGCACGCTGAGCTTCATCTCTTGCTCTCGATGATTACACCGCTCGGCTGGCTTGAGAGAGTTCCGACATACAAAGATCAGCAAGAGAAGCTTGCAGATAAGGATTTGACGACATACGGATTCCTTGGTTATCCACTTCTGCAAAGTGCAGATATTTTGCTTTATCGTGCGGGCCACGTTCCTGTGGGTGCAGATCAAGTGGCTCACGTCGAAATCACGCGAGAAATTGCGCGTCGGTTTAACCACATCTACGGCCGTGAACCAGACTTCGAAGAACTGGCTGAGTCGGCTTGCGACAAAATGGGCAAGAAAGGCGCGAAACTCTATCGCTCGCTGCGTAAGGCGTACTTAGAGAGTGGTGATCAAGAAGGTTTGCAGCGGGCTCAAGCGCTGGTGAAAGAGCAGCAGAACATCACGCTGGCTGATCGAGAGCGTTTGATTGGGTACCTCGAAGGTACTGGCAAAGTCATCCTTCCTGAACCACAAGCGTTGTTGACCGAGGCCGCCAAAATGCCAGGCCTTGATGGTCAGAAGATGTCGAAGTCTTATGGCAATACAATTGGTCTGCGTGAGGATCCTGATTCTGTATCAACAAAGATGAAGCGGATGCCAACAGATCCGGCGCGTGTCCGCTTGTCAGATCCAGGTACACCTGAGAAATGTCCTGTTTGGCAATTCCATGAAGTGTATTCAGATAAAGAGACCAAAGATTGGGCTCGCAAGGGTTGCACATCCGCTGGAATTGGTTGTCTTGAGTGCAAGCAGCCGGTAATTGATGCAGTGATCGCAGAGCAAGATCAGATCATCGCGCGGGCAGCGCCGTATGAAGAGAATCCAGACATGGTTCGATCGATCCTGATCGAGGGTGCAGAAAAGGCCGAAGACGATGCGCGGCAAACCTTGAATGAAGTGCGTCAAGCGATGGGGCTCAGTTACCGGTGATCACTCATGTGCAGGGTGAACTTCCATTAGCTGTGGTTGACGGTTCGCCGTTAACACAGCTTCCCGAAGACCTGTACATTCCGCCAGACGCACTCGAAGTGATTTTAGATGCATTTGAGGGTCCACTTGATCTGCTTTTGTATCTGATTCGTCGTCAAAACCTCGATATTATTCAAATTAATGTTGCTGAGATTACTCGGCAGTACATGGGGTACATCGGCTTGCTTGAAGCCATGCGCTTTGAGTTGGCAGCAGAGTATTTGGTGATGGCAGCGATGCTTGCCGAAATCAAATCTCGTGCGCTTTTACCTCGACCTGTGGGTGTTGATGAAGATGACGAAGAGGATCCGAGAGCTGAACTCATTCGACGGCTGTTGGAATACGAAAAAGTCAAAATGTCAGCCGAGGTATTGGATGAGTTGCCTCGCATCGAGCGTGATTTTCAAGTGGCTGAAGCGCAAAAACCAGACATCGATGAGCGCACGGCGCCACCTCAGGTTGATTTGTCCGAACTAGTGCTCGCTTTTAGTGAGTTATTGGCGAGGGCACGCTTGTCGTCGGCGCATCAGATTGAGTGGGAACCACTCTCAACCCGGCAACGTATGAGCGAGGTGTTGATGAAGTTACGAGATCATGCGGAATTGACGTTGTCAGATTTGTTCTCAGCGGATGAAGGCAGGGCTGGCGTTGTTGTGTCATTCCTCGCGATCTTAGAGCTCGTTCGCGAAGGATTGTGTGCCTTGATCCAAGCTGCTCCTGGCAGCCAAATTTACATCCGTAGAGCGAGCCAAGATGTCTGATATCGATTTGAAGCAGATTCTTGAGGGTGCCTTGTTCGCAAGTCGAGAGCCGATGAGTATTTACCAAATGAAAAAACTCTTTGGTGATCAAAAAGCGCCAACTGAGGGGATGTTGCGTGAGGCACTTGCGAGTCTTGCGGATGAGTATCAAGACCGAGCGGTCAAATTAGTTGAGGTGGCCGGCGGGTTCCGGTTCCAGGTCATTGACGCGCTCGCCCCCTACTTAATGAACCTAACTGATGAGAAGCCTGGGAAGTACTCGCGAGCGACTCTGGAAACGCTTGCGATGATTGCATATCGCCAACCTGTTACACGTGGTGAAATCGAAGCGGTACGCGGTGTTGCTGTAAATACACAAATTATCCGTACGCTTGAGGAGCGCGGATGGATTACAGTGGTTGGGCACAAAGAGGTACCAGGGCGCCCAGCGTTGCTGGCGACTACCACCCAGTTCTTGAATGATTTCGGATTGAAATCTCTAGAAGAATTACCGAATGCAGAAGATCTCGTAGCCCCACCGGCAGAGGATCTTCTCGACCAAATGGACAATTAGAGTGAGTGAACGACTTCAAAAAGCGCTAGCCAGAGCAGGCTATGGGTCTCGCAGGATGCTTGAGACAGCCATTACCGAAGGACGAGTATCGGTGAATGGGTCGATTGCTGTACTTGGAACCAAAATCGAGAAGGGCGACAAAGTTGTCTTTGATGGTAAGCCGGTACCGACAGAGAAATTGTTTGAACAAGCACGATTGGTGATTGCGTACCACAAACCTGAGGGCGAGGTGTGTACACGGAGTGATCCGGAAGGTCGTCCGACGATATTTGATCGACTTCCTAAAATTGCTCAAGGCCGCTGGATCGCAGTTGGACGTTTAGATATCAATACATCGGGTTTGATTATCCTCACCACAGATGGTGAATTAGCGAATCGGTTGATGCACCCCTCAAGCGGTATTGATCGTGAATATCTCGTTCGCGTGCACGGTGATGTGAGAGAAGAGCAGCTTGAGCGTTTGGTTGAGGGCGTGATCTTGGATGATGGCCCAGCGCGATTTACTGACATTGTTAGGCACCCAGAAGCTGATCTAGATCGTCGAAATCAATGGTTCTATGTTGCGTTGATGGAAGGCCGCAACCGCGAAGTACGCAGGCTATGGGAAAGCCAAGGATTGCAGGTAAACCGGCTAAAGCGCGTGCGTTACGGATGCATCTTTCTGCCATCTTTTTTGAAACAGGGTCATTTCGTGGAACTTGGGCAAAAAGAAGTCGATGATTTGAGTAAGCTAGTGGAGCTTCCGAGTTTGCCTGTGCCCAAAATGACGCCGCAGGAACTGAAAGATGTGCGGCGTCGTTTGTCGAAAAAAGGAGCCGCTCGGAAACCAACGCAGGGAGCTACGAAGCCGTCCATGTCCCCAAGGCGTCCATCAGGTCGCGGGCGTTAACGCGGCCTCCATGGAAGTCTCCCGCATCTTCGGTTAATCCATACAAGAACGCATCAGCGACAATTTCCGCGCTTGGGAGTGTCTCTGGATTCTCGCCGGGCATTGCTTCTGCTCGCATTTTGGTTCGTGTGCCACCAGGATTGACTGTGAAAACGCGCGTGTTCGAAGTGTTTTCAAGCTCCTGGCTCAAAATGCCTGCAAACATCTCAAGCCCAGCTTTTGAGACGGCATACGCTCCCCAATAGGCCTCGACACGAACTCCCACACTGGATGTTGCAAATACAATTCGGCCCGACGGAGATTCATCGAGTAATGGAAGTAGGGCCTGTGTCAGTTGGAACACCGCGGTCAAATTAATTTGGATCGCTTGATTCCATTGTTTGGGACGATGCGATTGGATCGGTTCGCGACCCCCTAGAATGCCCGCGATATGAGCCAATCCATCGAGTCGGCCAAAGTGTGTCTTGATGTGTTCTGCAAGCGCTTCTGACTGCTCAATTGTGAGCGTCGCGAGATCACAGGGAACAATTGCAGGTGTTGGGCCACCCGACTCGATGATTTCGTCATACACAGCGTCTAGTTCTGATTCATTGCGTCCAAGTAAAACGACGGTTGCACCACGTTTGCCAAGCTCGAGTGCAAGCGCACGACCGATCCCGGCTGTTGCTCCTGTGACCAAAATGACCCGATCTGTGAACTTTGGGTTTGATTTCAGCGTTGAAACCATTGCGTCGATTAGCGCGCTCATGAACGTTTCCTCGCGGCGAGTTGGTAGTTCATGTCGAGATCTTTAGTCGAGCGGGTGAACTGTTGATACAAGGGTTGATAGACAACGCCTTCAATGGATTCGATATCGAGACCATGGGGCCTTAAACCGGCCGCAAGTTCGGACGGTTTTAAGAAACGCGCATAATCGTGAGTGCCTTTGGGTACCCAGTTGAGGATATATTCGGCAGCGACAACAGCGCCAAGGTAGGCTTTTGGAGTTCGATTAATCGTTGATAAAATGAGCCATCCGCCTGGTCGGACAAGTGCTGAGAGCGCTTTGAGCGTTTCCATTGGTTGGGGTACATGCTCGATCATTTCAAAGCAAGTCACTATGTCAAATATGCCACCGTGGGACGTTGCCATTGCTTCTGCATGTGACTCGATATATTCGATAGTTAAATGACTCTCGAGCGCATGGAGCTTCGCAGTTTTTAACATGTCAGGGGAAGCATCAATCGCCGTGACAGACGCGCCGCGTTTTGCCATTGCTTCAGACGCGAGTCCTCCGCCACAACCTACATCCAAAACTTTGGCATCTTGAAGCGGATAAAAAGACTCTGTGAAGTCAATCCGTAATGGATTGATTTGATGCACAGCGCGCATCGGTCCCTCTGGGTCCCAATAGCTTCGAGCTATTTGGTTGAATTTTGTTACTTCTTTAGGGTCAACCACTGTAGTCATGCGGGTTCCAAGCGTTCGAATTCGGATTTAATTTGCATCGTATCTGCGATGATACAGGGCGTATCTGAATACGCACAGAAGAAGACCGTTTTTGGACGGTTCATGGTATCATCCAACGTTTAATAACATTCTAGGGATAGCCCACAATCCATGTCAGATTCGGCACGCGAAATTTTACCAATCAATATTGAAGACGAACTCAAAACCAGTTACCTCGACTATGCGATGAGTGTCATCGTTGGGCGGGCGTTACCGGATGTGCGCGACGGCTTAAAACCGGTTCACCGTCGAGTACTTTTTGCGCAAAGTGAGTTAAGTAATAACTGGAATGCTGCGTACAAAAAGTCTGCGCGTGTTGTCGGTGACGTCATTGGTAAATACCACCCGCATGGCGATTCCGCTGTGTACGATACGATCGTACGATTAGCTCAGCCTTTCTCGATGCGCTATCCACTGATCGATGGTCAAGGTAACTTCGGTTCAGTCGATGGTGACCGTGCGGCTGCGATGCGTTACACCGAAATTCGGATGGAGCGGATCGCGCATGAATTGCTTGCGGATCTGGATAAAGAAACCGTTGATTACGTTCCAAACTATGACGGAACGGAAAAAATTCCTGATGTACTTCCAACAAAAATACCGAATCTTCTAGTCAATGGATCGGCTGGTATCGCTGTTGGTATGGCAACAAATATACCGCCTCACAACCTGACAGAAGTGATTAATGGCTGTTTGGCATATCTTGACGATTCGACGCTTTCAGTTACTGATTTGATGGAATTTATTCCCGCGCCTGACTTTCCGACTGGCGCACTGATTAACGGCTTGGAAGGTTTGCGCGAAGCGTATTCCACAGGCCGTGGTCGTGTGATCATGCGCTCGAAATTCCATATCGAAGGCGAGGACAAAAAGTCGATCGTATTCACTGAAATTCCCTATCAGGTCAACAAGGCTCGCGTGATTGAAAAAATCGCGGAGCTCGTTAAAGACAAGAAGATTGAGGGTATCACTGAGCTGCGCGATGAATCTGATAAAGATGGAATGCGGATTGTCGTCGATTTGCGTCGTGGTGAGACGCCTGAAGTAATCGTGAATAATCTCTTCAGTCAGACGCAATTGCAGTCGAGCTTTGGTATCAACATGGTCGCGCTTGTCGATGGTCAACCGAAGACGTTGAATCTCAAAGAGATGCTCTCATGCTTCATCCGCCATCGTCGCGAAGTTGTTACGCGCCGTACCATTTACGAGTTGAGAAAAGCACGCGAGCGTGGCCATATCCTTGAAGGGCAGGCTGTCGCTTTGGCAAACATCGATCCTGTGATCGAGTTGATTAAGAATTCAGATAACGCTCAAATCGCAAAAGAGCGTTTGATCGCAACGTCATGGGCGCCTGGCTCGGTGACTGAAATGCTCGAACGCGCTGGTACTGGAGGTATCCGTCCAGATGATCTGCCGGAAGGTTTTGGTCTGATTGATGGTCAATATCATTTGAGCCCACAGCAGGCTCAGGCAATTTTGGATTTGCGCCTCCATCGTTTGACAGGTCTGGAAATTGAGAAATTACTCGAAGAGTACGGATTAATTCTTGAGGATATTGCTGAGCGTGAAGCAATTTTGGCGGATTCTGCAAAGTTGACTGAAGTGATTCGTGAAGAACTTGAAGCCGTTCGGAATCAGTTCGGTGATGAGAGACGCTCTGAAATCATCGAGTCGCACCTCTCGTTGTCTACAGAAGATTTGATCCCTCGCGAAGATATGGTCGTTACCTTCTCAAAAACCGGTTATGCGAAAACGCAGCCTTTGGCTTCGTATCAATCGCAGCGTCGAGGCGGCCGAGGTAAGAGTGCCACCAACTTGAAAGATGAGGACGTCGTCGATTTGCTGCTTGTTGCAAATTCTCACGACACCTTACTGCTTTTCACAGACACGGGCCGCTTACATTGGTTAAAGGTGTATGAGATTCCGCAGGCAAGCCGTAACGCGCGTGGTAAACCCATTGTGAACATGATTGATGCACTTGAAAGTGGGGGGCGCGTAACTGCGGTGTTGCCGTTGGGTGAAGATGATCAGGGTGAAGGCCGTTATGTGTTCATGGCAACAGCCCGCGGTACTGTGAAGAAAGTACCTCTTGAGCGATTTGCACGACCAAGAGCGTCAGGTATTCGGGCGATCGAATTCAATGAAGACGATACCTTGATTGGGGCGTCAATTACTGACGGCACCCGAGACATCATCCTGGTGAACTCAAATGGTAAAGTCACGCGCTTTGATGAAACCGAAGTACGTCCAATGGGCCGTGAGGCCCGTGGTGTCCGTGGTATTCGACTGAAAGAAACGGGCGAGACTGTTGTTGCAATGATCGTTGCTGATGATGAAGCAACACTATTACTAGCCTGTGAGAACGGGTATGGGAAACGGACGTTAGTCAGTGAATTCCCTTGTAAAGGCCGCGGTGCGATGGGTGTGATTGGTATTCAGACGTCCGACCGTAATGGCCAGGTTGTTGGTGCTGCACAAGTGATCGATGACGATGATTTATTGCTGATCACCAATGGTGGGACGATGGTTCGTACGCCGTGCCAGGATATCTCTGTTCTCGGCCGAAATACGCAGGGCGTGACGCTGATTCGACTGACTGACGGCGAGCAACTGGTTCGTGTTGACGCGGTTTCGGAACCACCGGTTGATCCGTTGTCTGAAATTGAATCTGATGATGAAGTCGTGATTGATGAGTCTGATGTGGAGACAGGCGATGAGTCGGCCGATTAATTTCTGCTCTGGGCCTGCGGCTCTGCCGCTCCCAGTTCTGGATCGAATCAGTGCTGAACTCCATGATTTTCAGGGCTCGAAAATATCGGTGATGGAACATTCCCATCGGGATCGTTTAATCGTTCGTCTGTTTGAGGAGACAGAGGCGCGATTGAAGTCGCTCCTGGGTATCGGCGACGCCTACCGGGTTTTATTTTTGCCGGGCGGTGCGACTCTTCAGTTTTCACAAGTCCCAATGAATCTTCTTGCTCCCAATGAGTCGGCAGCCTATCTCACGACCGGAGCATGGTCTCAGAAAGCGATTAAAGAAGCGGCAAAATACGGAAATATCGTTGAAGTTGCGTCTTCCAAAGAGACCAATTTCACGACAATGCCTGCACGTGACACCTGGCAGTTACCGGCTGATGCCAAGTATTTTCATATCTGCACCAATGAAACGATCCATGGAGTGGAATGGTTTGATTCTTTGGAAGATCTTGGGATGCCAGTGGTTGCTGATATGTCATCGCATCTTTTGTCTCGGTCGATGCCAATTGATGAATTTGATTTGATCTATGCAGGTGCTCAGAAAAATCTGGGAACAGCCGGTGTGACTATCGTCGTTGTGAAAGAGGATTTGCTTGAAGGGTGTCAGCCTTTGACACCTGGCTTGATGGATTATCAAAGTCAGATTGATAATGACTCGATGGTTAATACGCCACCTGTTTACCCAGTTTGGGTTCTTTCGCTGGTTTTGGAGTGGCTGGAATCACTCGGCGGAGTGGCGGCTGTTGAGAAAATCAATCGTCAGAAAGCTGAAAGTCTCTATGCAGCCATTGATGCAAGTTCTTTCTACCGAAATCCAGTCGCGAAGGATTGTAGAAGTTGGATGAATATTCCGTTTGTGTTGTCGGATGATTCCTTGGATTCAAAGTTTATCGACGCATCTCAAAATGCTGGCCTTCTTAACCTGAAAGGGCATCGAAGTGTTGGTGGTATGAGAGCATCCATCTACAACGCAATTACGCAGACTGACGTCGATACATTGATTGAATTTATGCGTGAATTTGAGAGGGTGTCCGCGTGAGTATTAACCCAGAGCTCTTGAAGATTCGGGAAGAAATTGATGCGATTGATCAGCAGATTCAGCAGTTGATTAATGCGCGTGCCGATTGCGCAATGCGAGTGGCTGAAGTCAAAAAAGCTGAAATGGCGACCTCTGGGGAGGTCCCTGTCTACTATCGCCCAGAGCGTGAGGCGCAGATTCTCGCACGAGTCATGGACCGTAATGAAGGTCCGTTACCGAAGGAAGAAGTTGCCCGTATTTTTCGAGAAATTATGTCGGGGTGTCTCGCGCTTGAGCGGCCGTTGGCAGTTGGATACTTGGGGCCGATTGGAACATTCACAGAAGCGGCTACTCTGAAGCATTTTGGTCATGCGGTGGATACGCGTCCACTGACAACAATTTCAGAAGTGTTTCGAGATGTTGATGCTGGCAATCTGGATTACGGTGTCGTTCCGATCGAGAACTCGACCGAAGGAATGGTGACGCACACATTGGAATGCTTCCTCGATTCACCACTTGTGATTTGTGGCGAAGTTGAAATGCGTATTCACCAGGCCCTCATGGTGAAGCCGGGTACCGATGTTTCGGCCGTGAAAACAATATTTTCGCACCAACAGAGTTTGGCGCAGTGTCGTCTGTGGCTTGATGCGAACTGTCCAGATGCAGAACGTCAAACGGTCTCGTCTAATGCTGAGGCGGCTCGATTAGTGTCTGAGTCTCATCCGAATGAGGGGTTTGCTGCAGTTGCGGGAGAACGCGCTGCGGAGACATATGGCTTAACCCTCGTTGCGGGGTCGATTGAAGATCGTCCGGACAATACGACGCGTTTTCTGGTGATCGGCAAGCAAACCACAGAGCCTTCTGGTCGCGATAAAACATCGCTGATCGTGTCGGTTAAGAATGAACCGGGTGCGCTGTATCGATTGCTCGAACCATTTGAGCGCCACGGCATCGATATGACGCGTTTAGAATCACGTCCTTCCCATTCAGGGATCTGGTCATATCGATTCTTTATTGATTTCAAAGGGCATGCGGACGACGCGCCAATTCAGAAGTTTTTGGATGATATTCGCGCGCAATCAGCAGAGCTGAAAATATTAGGTTCATATCCAAGAGCCGTTTTATGAAACAACTCGCAGTCATTGGGCTCGGTTTGATTGGAGCATCCTGTTGTGCAGCCATCAGAAAGCGTACGCAAGACTGGACTATTTTAGGCTACTCAAGGACTGAAGCGACTCGTCAGCAAGCCTTGGCCAAAGGGCTGATTGATCAAAGTTTTGATTCCATTGCTGATGTTGTCAAAGACGCTGATCTCATCTTAATTGCAGTGCCAATGGGCCAATTTCTCTCTGTTTTTAGAGACGTTGAAGTCGCGCGTCATCCCAATTCGTTTGTCACAGATGCAGGGTCAACAAAAGGCAGTGTGATTCGAGATATCGCCTCAGTATGCGGCTCAACACCACCATGGTTTGTGCCAGGTCATCCCATTGCCGGAAGTGAGCAAAGTGGCGTTGATGCCGCTAATCCAGATTTGTATGTCGATCATCAGGTGATTTTGACGCCAGACACGAATACTGACTCTGACGCCATTCGCATGGTGTCTTCTTTCTGGGAAATCCAAGGTGCCGCCGTGTCACAGATGGATGCCGAGCGCCATGATGAAGTACTCGCCTTAACGAGTCATCTACCACATGTGTTGGCGTTCAATCTTGTGCACGCATTATCCGATGACGACGAGCATTTAGAGATTTTCCGATATGCGGCGGGTGGTTTTAGAGACTTTACTCGAATCGCTGCGAGTGACCCGACGATGTGGAGAGATATTAGTCTCGCAAATCAACAGGCAATTCTTTCTGGAATCGACCGGTTTGCAGAGCGGCTAAACGAAATGCGTGATGCGATCGCTCAAGGCGATGGTGAGTGGATCATGCGGAGTTTTGAGCGGGCGCGAGCTGCGCGTACGTTATTTTCATCATTGACTGATCAAGGAGCTCATCCGGTGACGGAGACTCATCCTTCTGTTTTTACAATTACTGAAGCACACCAAGGAATTCGTGGAACAATTCGTGTTCCGGGTGATAAATCAATATCACACCGTTCAATTATGTTGGGGGCGCTCGCTGATGGCGTGACTACTGTTGATGGATTTCTTGAAGGCGAAGATGCGATTGCAACTGTCCAAGCGTTTCGCGATATGGGGGTCCAAATCGACGGTCCGACTGAGGGGCGAGTCACGGTTCATGGCGTCGGGCGAGATGGTCTTAAAGCACCTGCAGCACCTCTCTACATGGGCAATTCAGGTACGTCGATGCGTCTACTCTCAGGTATTTTGGCTGGTCAGGTATTCGATTCAGAGCTCACAGGAGATACCTCGTTATCTCGTCGGCCGATGCGCCGCGTGAGTGAGCCATTGGCTCAGTTAGGCGCTGTGATCACGACTTCAGAGGACGGTACTCCGCCCGTGAAGATTAAGGGTGGTAAACCGTTGGCGGGTTGCCACACTGATATGCAAGTGGCAAGTGCTCAGGTGAAATCTGCACTGCTATTGGCTGGATTGTATGCTGACGGCGAGACAAGTGTGACTGAACCGGCGCCGACACGGGATCACACAGAGCGTATGTTGCAAGGATTTGGTTACCCTGTGAAACGTCAAGGGGCGACTGCTTCTGTGATTGGTGGAGGGCGATTGACTGCCTGCCATATTGATGTGCCCTCAGATATCTCATCGGCAGCATTTTTCTTAGTTGCGGCATCGATCGTTCCAGGGTCGGACTTAATGCTGTCTCATGTTGGGATCAACCCAACACGCGTTGGAATCCTCGAGATTCTGAAGCTCATGGGTGCGGATATCGATGTGTTAAATGCGCGCGAAGTCGGCGGTGAACCTGTTGCTGATTTGCGTGTTCGTTATGCGCCTTTGCAAGGTATCGATGTCCCTGAAGGCTTAGTTCCGCTGGCTATTGACGAGTTTCCAGTTTTGTTTGTCGCTGCCTGCTGTGCAAGCGGTCAGACACGTGTCACCGGTGCCGAAGAGTTGCGGGTTAAAGAGTCTGATCGTATTCAAAGCATGGTTGATGGTCTCAAGGCTCTTGGAGTATCGATTGAAGGGACTCCAGATGGTGCAGTGATTCAAGGTGGTGGTCCTGACTTCCGCTTTGGACGTGGCGAAGTGGAGGCGCATGAGGATCATCGAATTGCAATGGCGTTTAGCGTGGCTGGCTTATTGAGTGAAGGCGGTGTTGTCGTCAATGACTGCGCCAATGTCGCGACTAGTTTTCCGAATTTCGTTGGGCTGGCTCGTGAAACAGGATTCCCGCTAACGGTCTCATCGTGACGGTTCCTATCATTACAATCGATGGACCGAGTGGCGCTGGCAAAGGCACCGCGGCGCGTCTGATTGCACTGGAACTCGGATTTCATTTGCTGGATTCAGGCGCCATTTATCGAATTTTAGGGTTGGCTGCGACAGATGCGCAGATTGAACTTGATGATGTTGATTCGTTAGTTTCGCTTTCAAACTCCCTCGATCTGAGTTTTCCGTACGATGCTGAAGGTACTGAAATCGTCTTGAATGGCGCTGCCGTTGGTGATCAATTGAGAACGCAAGCTGTTGCTGATGCAGCAAGTCAAGTTGCCGTTCATCCGCCTGTGCGTGATGCTTTAATGGGCCTGCAGCGGCGCCAGGCAAGGGATCCCGGGCTTGTTGGAGATGGTCGCGATCTCGGAACAATTGTATTTCCCGACGCCAATTTAAAAATCTTTTTGGATGCGAGTGTCGAAGTACGTGCAGAGCGTCGATATTTAGAATTAATTCAGTCTGGTCAAACAGTTGAGCGTTCCGCTATACTACGCGACCTCGAAATTCGGGACGTCCGTGATCGGACGCGTAAGGTTGCACCTCTAGTGCCGGCCAATGACGCGTACGTGATTGATAGTTCAGATAAAACAGCTGCACAAGTACTAGCAGATGTCCGAGACCTATGTCGAGCAAAGGGCTTGGCATAGCACATGTGAGATTTCAGTGGCGACATCAGCGAACAACGCGCACTGAAATCAGAAACCAACTCCGTTTGGGCTGATCAGGCGGACGGCTTAAAGCCGAAAAAATAGGATATTTGAATGAGCGAAACTTTCGCAGAACTCTTTGAACAGAGTCTTAACGACATCGACATGACTCCAGGCGCCATTGTCGACGCCACAGTAGTCGCAATCGAACCAGACTTCGTTATTGTTAACGCAGGTCTGAAATCTGAGGGAGCGATCCCGAAATCACAATTCGTCAACGAACAAGGTGAACTGGCTATCGCAATTGGCGATTCCGTGAAGGTTGCCTTGGATGCAGTTGAAGATGGTTTCGGTGCGACACGTCTGTCTCGCGAAAAAGCGAAGCGTGCAGAAGCGTGGATCGACCTCGAAAAAGCACATGAAGACAATGCAGTTGTTATGGGTATCATCAACGGTAAGGTCAAAGGCGGTTTTACAGTCGACCTCGCAGGCATCCGTGCTTTCTTACCAGGATCTTTGGTTGATGTTCGTCCGGTGCGCGATGTTGCTCATTTGGAAGGTAAAGACCTCGAATTTAAAGTGATCAAGCTTGATCAGCGTCGTAACAACGTTGTTGTTTCGCGTCGCGCAGTGCTTGAGCAGGAGAATTCAGAAGAGCGCGAAGCGCTTCTTGAGAACCTTGTTGAAGGTCAGGCAGTCAAGGGTATTGTCAAGAACTTGACTGACTACGGTGCGTTCGTCGATCTCGGTGGAGTTGATGGTCTGTTACACATCACTGACATGTCATGGAAGCGTATCAAGCATCCGTCAGAAGTCGTCGGTGTCGGTGATGAAGTTGATGTGAAAGTATTGAAGTTCGATCGTGAGCGTAACCGCGTTTCACTTGGCTTGAAGCAGCTTGGCGAAGATCCATGGATCGAAATTAAGAACCGTTACCCAGTGAATACTCGTGTCAACGCGCGTATCACGAATCTGACAGATTACGGTTGTTTTGCTGAAATTGAGGAAGGCGTTGAAGGTCTTGTTCACGTCTCTGAAATGGATTGGACTAACAAGAACGTTCATCCGTCGAAGATTGTGTCTCTGGGTGACGAAGTTGAAGTCATGGTTCTTGATATTGACGAAGAGCGTCGTCGGATCTCTCTTGGTATCAAGCAATGTAAAGTCAATCCATGGGAAGCATTCTCTGCAACTCATGCGAAAGGCGAGAAAGTGTCTGGCCCAATTAAATCAATCACGGACTTCGGTGTATTCATCGGTCTTGATGGCGGAATTGATGGTCTGATTCACTTGTCTGATTTGTCATGGTCAGAGCCAGGTGAAGTTGCGGTTCGTAACTTTAAGAAAGGCGAAGATCTTGAAGCTGTTATTTTGGCTGTTGATCCAGAACGTGAGCGGATTTCGCTTGGTGTGAAGCAGATGGAAGAAGACCCAATGGGTGGCTTCCTTTCTGGCACAGAGAAAGGTGCAGTCGTCAAAGGTACTGTGACTGAAGTTGAGGCTAAACAGGCAACTGTTGATCTCGGTGATGGTGTCCTTGCGATCCTGAAAGCTTCAGAGTTGTCGCGTGACCGTGTCGAAGATGCACGTAACGTGTTGAACGTTGGTGATGAAATTGAAGCGAAGATCTCGAATGTTGATCGTAAGACGCGTCAAATATCATTGTCTGTTCGTGCAATGGAAGAAGCCGAAGAGAAAGAAGCTCTCCGTAACCTGAACGAAGCGCCAGCTGAGGAAGGGGAAGTTGGGCCTACAACGATCGGTGAGCTGATTAAAGCTCAGATGGAAGGCCGCGAGTAATCCGGCTATTGAGGCCGGGCGTTGCCCGGCCAGACATCGGAAGGTCATATGTCAGGTATTACTAAGTCGATGCTCATTGAGCGCATCGCAACACGCTACCCAGCATTACCTCCTAAAGATGTGGAACTGGCTGTGAAAGCCATTTTCGACCGCATGAGCCGCCAATTGGTTGAGGGTGGTCGAATCGAATTACGGGGATTTGGATCATTCTCACTACATAAGCGTAAGGCGCGTGTAGGTCGGAATCCAAAGACCGGTGAATCAGTGGTTTTGGACTCAAAAGCAGTTCCTCACTTTAAGCCCGGTAAAGAGCTGCGTGAAGCAGTGAATACAGCATTTCTGGAATCCCGGAAATCATGAAATTAGTGAAACGACTGGTCACTTTGACTTGGGTAATTACCCTCTTAGTGGCCGGTTGTGTTCTCTATCTATTTAACTCTGATCCCGTTGCTATAGATCTTGTTTGGATTCAAATCCCAGAAACGAGCCTAGCGGTTGTTTTGATTGCAACATTTTTCGTCGGCGTGTTATCCGGTAGTGTATTGGTTTTGATCGCGTCGATGATTCCCAAGAAACGGAAGCCTGTGAATGAGTGATCAGCGCATCATTGTTGCCTTGGATGTATCGACTGCCACTGAATTGCGTGAACTCGTTGCACAGATTCCAAATACACATTGCAGAGCAAAAATTGGTAAAGAATTATTTACATCGATTGGTCCTTTAGCAATTGAGATATGCCATCAAGCAGGTCTCGACGTGTTCCTCGATCTGAAGTTTCACGATATCCCAAATACGTGCGCGAAAGCTGTGCGTGCGGCTGCTCGTTGGGGTGTATGGATGACAAATGTCCATTGCTCAGGTGGCACCGATATGATGCGAGCTGCTCGCGAGATCCTCGAAGGTGAATCACATCGACCTCTTTTGATCGGTGTGACAGTGTTGACGAGCATGTCAGCAGTTGGTCTTCAAGAACTCGGAGTGGAACGTGATGTCGAGTCGCAGGTCGATCATTTCGCTCGTCTTGCTCATAACTCTGGGTTGGATGGTGTTGTATGTTCAGCACAAGAGGCTCAAAGACTTCGTGGATCCTTCGGTAAAGACTTCTGTTTGGTGACTCCGGGGATTCGCCCGAGTTGGGCAGCGACTGATGATCAAACGCGCATCGTCACCCCAAAAGATGCGATTGCCAATGGGTCTGACTATTTAGTGATCGGTCGGCCAATTACAGCATCTGACTATCCAGAAGAAGCGATTGCTCGAATCGTCCAAGAACTCTGACATTTCCCTCGGCGATTTCTGACGTAACTTCTCACGCTATAGCTATCCTCCACTCAGGAGGTGCGCATGAAAAATTTATTCTTTGCTACCGTTTTATCTCTGATGGCACTCGATGTGTTTGCCGGACAAGTCGATTTAAATACGGCATCCGCTAATGAAATCGCTAAGTCATTAATTGGTATCGGGCTGTCGAAGGCGCAGAAAATTGTTGACTACCGAATCCAATTTGGTCCCATTGATACGCCAGAAGAGCTTTTAGCAATCAAAGGGATTGGTGAAAAAACTCTGGAGAAAAATCGCTCTAAGATGATTACGCGCTTGATTCGGCCGTCGAGGCCAATTAATCCGGCCGGAGGTCTTGACGAAGCACCTTGGAATCATTAAAGTTCGCGGCCATCCTGAGTTCCGCGATAGCTCAGTTGGTAGAGCAGAAGACTGTTAATCTTTTGGTCGCAGGTTCGAGTCCTGCTCGCGGAGCCATTTCTTATATCTTTCCAAAATTTGCTTTCAACTCATGGTAGTTGTGCGGTTGCTTTTAGCTCCCATTAATTTGCTGTAGCCTAGCGCTTCCCGTGCGCAAGGACGCGTTTCGAATGAACTGTCATTAATGCATGCATTATTTTGAGGGAAACCGATGAAAGCATTATTGTCTTTAGTACTGATTACCGTGCCTGGACTCGTATTCGCGCATGCTCCTGAGGGGGCGGGCGGCGGTTTTCTAACCGGGTTTTTGCACCCAATCATGGGGTTCGATCATCTTGTTGCGATGGTGGCTGTCGGCCTTTGGGGAGCTTTTTTAGGTGATCGTGCTCTTTGGATTTTACCGATTGTTTTCCCAACAATTATGGCTGTCGGTGCCGCTATCGGAATCTTGGGGCTCGAAATCCCATTAGTAGAATTCGTGATTGCTCTGTCGGGCGTTGTTCTCGGGGCCCTCATCGCGCTTCGCTTCAGAGCTCCCCTTGCTATAGCTATGGTTCTTGTCGGGATTTTTGCGATTTTTCATGGTTACGCTCATGGTCTTGAGATGCCGGAACAAATCAGTGCGATGACATACGGGGCTGGATTTGTGACTGGTACTGGCCTTCTGCACTTGGCTGGAATTGTCCTTGGCTTTGCTACGCGTCTTCCACATGGTGAGCTTTTGGTTCGCGGCTGTGGCGGTGTCATTTCGGTGGTTGGTCTCACTTATCTTGTTGGTTAAAACGACTATTGGGCTGAGCCTTTGCGCCCTGCCGGAAATGGTATGGGCGCACGCTTTAGGGACTGACCCTACGGTTATCGAGCGGATCGATGCGGGTCTTATGCTCCCCTCTGAACTCAGTCTTGTCTGGATTTTTTGGCTCATGTTTGGATTATGGATCGTCCAAAATTTGAACAGCGCCCCTCTTTTTTTTGTTGGTGCCTTTTCAGGCATTGTCGTGTCATCTCTTTTGAGTCCAATAGTGCTCGATGTCTCACTACCTGCGCTGGTGGTCGGCTTAGCAGTTGCTGTTTGGATCTGTATCGGTAGAAAAGCTGACGCAAGATTGTCTGCGTTGGTGATTTTCATCTTTAGTGCGCTATCGATGTCGATGGTGTTTTCAGTGCACGCTGACTTGGCGGGTGATGCGTTGATACGATCGATTGCAGCCGTCTCAATGTTGTTCAGCGCGAGCTTTTTTGGAGGCTTGTTTAAACAGATTGATCAATGGTTTCCAAAGCAAACGCCGATCGGAGTCCGTATTTTATCGAGTTGGATGGTTGCATTGATCGCGATTCAAATCGCGATGAGTACAATAGCGCGATGACCCATGACACCTCCTATCCGTTCCAAGTTGTTTCTGACTATGAGCCTGCGGGCGATCAGCCAACAGCGATCAAGACACTCGTCGAAGGTGTCCAGGCGGGTCTTGCCCATCAAACACTTCTCGGTGTGACAGGCTCCGGTAAAACCTTCACTGTTGCTAAAGTGATCGAGTCGATTAAGCGTCCAACCATCGTCATGGCGCACAATAAGACACTTGCTGCGCAATTGTATGGGGAGTTCAAAGAATTCTTTCCACACAATGCGGTTGAGTACTTTGTGTCTTATTACGATTACTACCAGCCTGAAGCCTATGTGCCAGCGAGTGATACGTTTATCGAAAAAGATGCGTCGATTAATGATCACATCGAGCAGATGCGATTATCGGCAACCAAAGCACTTCTTGAGCGCGATGACGTTATCATCGTTGCGACTGTTTCCTCAATTTATGGTCTCGGTGATCCGGAGGCCTACCACGAAATGGTGTTACATCTCACGCGTGGTATGACAATCGACCAGCGTCAGATTTTAAGGCGGTTAGCAGAGCTTCAATACAAACGGAATGACATGGATTTTGGGCGGGGTACCTATCGAGTCCGTGGAGACGTTATCGATATTTTTCCAGCAGAATCCGATCGAGAAGGTGTGCGAGTCGAGCTGTTTGATGATGAAATCGAACAGCTCTCTTACTTTGATCCATTGACTGGCGAGGTTCTGAGGAAAGTTCCTCGGCTCACCGTCTATCCAAAGACGCATTACGTCACCAGTAAAGACCGATTGGTGAATACGCTTGATGATATTAAGGCCGAGCTAAAAATGCGGTTAGAGCAGTTTAGAGAACAAAGTAAATTGCTTGAGGCGCAGCGATTAGAACAGCGGACAAAGTTTGATCTCGAAATGATCGCTGAATTGGGTTACTGCCAGGGTATCGAGAATTACTCACGCTATCTTTCAGGGCGCCCACCGGGTGAAGCTCCCCCCACATTGTTTGATTATTTACCGCCTGATGCATTGTTAGTGATTGATGAATCGCATGTCACGGTGCCGCAAATTGGTGGCATGTACCGAGGGGATCGCTCGCGGAAAGAAACATTGGTGGAATATGGATTTCGGTTGCCATCTGCCTTGGATAACCGACCTCTTAAATTTGAAGAGTGGGAATCGTTAGCGCCACAGATGATATTCGTCTCAGCAACACCTGGCGTGTACGAAAAAGAACACCAAGCACAAGTCGCTGAGCAGGTGGTGCGTCCGACCGGCCTCGTTGATCCGACGCTTGAAATCAGACCGGCAGGATCGCAGGTGGATGATTGTCTTAGCGAAATCCATGCGGTTGTCGAGAAAGATGAGCGAGTACTAATTACCGTATTAACCAAACGCATGGCCGAAGATTTAACAGATTACCTTATGGACCATGGTGTCCGAGTACGATACTTGCACTCAGATATTGATACGGTCGAGCGTGTGGAAATCATACGGGATCTGCGGAGAGGTGAATTCGATGTGCTTGTCGGTATTAACCTGTTGCGAGAAGGCCTCGATATGCCTGAGGTGTCCCTAGTAGCCATTATGGACGCTGATAAAGAGGGATTTTTGCGTTCGGACCGCTCACTGATTCAGACGATTGGTCGTGCAGCGCGAAACGTGAATGGTCGTGCCATTTTATATGCTGACAGGATTACTGATTCGATGCAGCGTGCAATTGATGAAACTGATCGTCGGCGAACCAAGCAGATCGCGTTTAATGAAGAGCATGGGATTGTTCCAAAGACGATTAAGAAGCGCATCGATGATGTCATGGAAGGTGCGCATCGTGAGACCCCAGGTTCACGAGGAAGAAAGGCCAAAGATAAGGCGGCGAAGTCGACAACAGATGCGTTGATGCCGAAGAACCCGCAGACTTTGACGCCGCAACAATTGGCCAAAGAGATTACTCGTCTTGAAGATGAAATGTTTCAAGCTGCAAAATCTTTGGAATTCGAACGGGCGGCCGCGATACGCGACGCTGTGGCCGAGCTACAATCGCTCGCTTTTAAATAATCAAGGACGACGATGCCAATACGATTTGCCCCTGCTGTGATGAGTTTATTCGGTCTGGCGCTTGCATGGCGTGCGCTTTCGGACCTCGGTGGTTGGGAGAGCGGTGCGGGGCGACTCATCTCAATTGGTGCTTTGTTACTTGGATTAGTGACTTTTGGATCAATTGTGTTGCATCAGTTCCAGAAGGGCGCTCTTCGAGAAACGTTTGAAAATCCGCAACTCAGAGTGCTGCCTGCGTGCCTCACTGTCGGTCTGATGCTTTTGAGCGCACTACTGGCTCCGCATATGCCTCGACTGGCTAACATCATGATTTGGATCGCGGCTCTGAGTCATTTCACATTACTGGCATGGCTAATCAATGGCTGGTTCCGCGGAGGGCTTCCGCTCGAAACAGTGTCACCAGTGTGGTTCATCCCAGTTGTGGGTAACATCGTGGTACCTGTTGGTGCCATGGCCTCCGGCGAAGTGATGTTGGCTTGGTTTGGATTTTCAATTGGAATTGTTTTGTGGCTGATGCTGCTGCCAATCGTGTTTTTTAGACTCATCCATGGAAAACCGATACCTGAGGAGCTCGAGAGTACTCAAATGGTGTTGGTGGCTCCACCAGCGATTGGCTCCGTCTCTTGGTCATTGCTTGCTGGTGACCAAGCTGTTGTACCTGGGGCAGTCTTACTGTCAGTGGCGGTCTTTTTGATGCTGACATTGATCCCGATGGTTTTACGCGTCATTAGCAGACCTTTCGTGCCGGCAAACTGGGCGTTTGGATTTCCGTTGGCAGCATTGAGTACGGGCCTTGCGACCTACAGTATTTTGCTAGAACGCGATATTCTCATGGGCGTCGGCTTGGTGATTTTATTGTTGGTTTCAGCATTGATTCTCTGGGCTTTGATTGGTTCGGCTCGGATTTTGTTAAAGAGTTAATTTATGCGCGTTTTAGTCACCGGGTCAGCCGGCTTTATTGGATCCACCGTTAGTCATCGCTTACTCGATCGTGGTGATGAAGTCGTCGGTCTCGATAATTACAATGACTACTATGAAGTGTCCTTGAAAGAAGCGCGTGGTCAGCGGTTGCTCGATCGAGCGGGGTACACTGAAATTCGGGCCAGTGTCGAAGATAGAGATGCGTTAGAAATCCTATTCAAGACACACAAGATTGATCGTGTTGTGCATTTAGCAGCGCAAGCAGGGGTTCGATATTCGCTTGAAAATCCGCATGCGTACATCGATGCCAATCTTGTTGGATTCATGAATATCCTCGAATGTTGTCGTCACCATGAGATTGATCATCTGGTCTATGCGTCATCGAGTTCTGTTTATGGTGCCAATGAGTCATTACCGTTTCGCGTCGAAGATTCAGTCGATCACCCGGTTAGTCTTTATGCAGCCACTAAAAAAGCCAATGAGTTGATGGCGCACACCTACAGTCATCTGTTTGGTCTGCCGACGACTGGGCTTCGTTTCTTCACAGTCTATGGACCGTGGGGTCGTCCCGATATGGCGCTCTTTAAGTTCTCGCGTGCGATCCTGACTGGCGGAACGGTTCAACTGTTCAATGGAGGTCATCACAAACGTGATTTTACGTTTGTCACAGACATTGTTGATGGTGTGATTGGTACTCTTGATCAAATTGCAGCGGCTGATATGACTTACGATCCGCTGAATCCAAATCCAGGAACATCGAATGTGCCATGGCGCGTATATAACATCGGATCAGATCGTCCGGTTGATTTGATCCGTTACCTCGAGCTCATTGAAGACGCGTGCGGAAAGAAAGCTAACGTTGAGTCACTACCGATGCAACCTGGTGATGTCATCGCGACTCACGCTGATGTATCCGCTTTAAAAGCGGCCATTGGATATGCCCCACGCGTCACTGTGGAAGAGGGTATTCCGCAGTTTGTCGATTGGTTTAGAAAATACTACAGCCTATAGGAAGACACTTTACTTCACACTTGAAGACTGTATACTTCGCCGCTCTTTAGGCGCGTAGCTCAGTTGGTTAGAGCGCCACCTTGACATGGTGGAGGTCGTTGGTTCGATTCCAATCGCGCCTACCAAATTACAACCACATTGGATGGCCCTTGGTATAGGTCGCCAGATCGGAGTTGGAAATGCCCGTAATTACTCTTCCTGATGGATCCAAGCGTGAGTTTGAAGGTCCTATTTGTGCTATGGACGTTGCCGAATCAATCGGCCCAGGACTCGCAAAAGCGACGATTTGTGCTCGCGTTGACGGCGAGTTAAAAGATGCCTCTGACATCATTAGCCATGATGCGAATCTCTCACTAATTACAGCCAAGGATCCTGAAGGCCTTGAAGTGATCCGTCATTCATTTGCGCATTTGGTTGGTCATGCTGGAAAGCAGCTCTTTCCCGGAATCAAAATGGCTATCGGCCCTGTGATTGAACATGGTTTTTATTACGATGTTGATTATGAGCGGCAGCTGACGCCTGAAGATTTGGAGGCTCTTGAAAAGAGAATTCAAGAACTTGTAAAGACTGATTACCCTGTGATCAAGCAATGGGCGTCTCGGGAAGAGGCGATTGCAGAATTCAAAGAGCGTGAAGAGCCATATAAGCTTGAGATCATCGAGCAGGACATTCCTAATGATGGTCATGCCATTGGTCTCTATCACCATCAGGAATACATGGATATGTGCCGTGGGCCGCATGTCCCCAATACTCGGTTCCTTAGGCACTTCAAGCTGACTAATGTGACCGGTGCGTACTGGCGCGGTAACGTCAACAACAAGCAACTTCAGCGGATCTACGGAATCGCCTTTACGGCCAAACAAGATTTGGATGCGCACTTGAAGTTCTTGGAAGAGGCAGCCAAACGCGATCACCGTAATCTGGCAAAGACTTTGGATCTCTTCCACTTGCAAGAAGAAGCGCCCGGTATGGTGTTCTGGCATCCGAATGGTTGGACCGTCTATCGTGTGCTCGAAGATTATATTCGCAACCGTCTTGAACACGCCGGTTATCAAGAAATTCGTACGCCGCAACTCGTTGATCAACGATTGTGGGAAGCTTCAGGCCACTGGGATAAGTACCAAGAGAATATGTTTGTGACATCGAGTGAGAGTCGCGATTATGCGGTCAAACCGATGAACTGCCCGTGCCATGTGCAGATCTACAACAAAAAGATCACATCCTACCGTGAACTCCCAATTCGTTTGGCAGAGTTTGGTTCGTGTCACCGGAATGAACCCTCAGGGTCGCTTCACGGATTGATGCGTGTGCGTAATTTTGTGCAGGACGATGCGCACATTTTCTGTACCGAAGATCAGATCACAGATGAAGTGAAGACTTTTAACCAGTTGTTGACTGAGGTCTATCACGACATGGGCTTTGACGACATGATCGTGCGTATTTCAACACGGCCTGAAAAGCGGGTTGGTGATGATGCAACTTGGGATAAAGCTGAGAAAGCGCTATCTGATGCATTGGATGATTTGGGCGTCGAATGGGAAGAACTACCTGGTGAGGGTGCGTTCTATGGACCAAAAATTGAGTATTCGCTGAAAGATTGTCTTGGTCGTGTATGGCAATGTGGAACAATGCAGGTCGATTTTTCGATGCCGGGACGTCTTGGCGCAGAATATGTGGCGGAAGATGGATCAAAACAAATTCCCGTGATGTTGCATCGTGCGATTTTGGGAAGTTTGGAGCGTTTTGTCGGGATTTTGCTTGAAAATACGGCTGGTTTGCTCCCGCCATGGCTTTCTCCAACGCAGGCAGTTGTGATGACAATCACTGATTCACAGCACGAATATGCGAAAAATGTGGAAAAAATGCTTGTTGCTCAAGGTCTTCGCGTTAAATCCGATTTGCGCAATGAGAAGATCGGCTATAAAATCCGCCACCACACTTTGCAGCGGGTCCCATATTTACTTGTGATCGGCGATAAAGAAGTGGAAAACCAGCAGGTGGCTGTGCGGACCCGTTCCGGTGAAGATTTAGGTGCAATGAGCTTGGAGGCCTTTGCAAATAAGCTTCACAGCGAAATCGGGATGCGCGGTCGTTTTGGTATTGAATCGGAGACAGAGTAATCAGAAGAGCACAACCCAAAGGTGCGCCGGGTGAAAAGCGCACACTGATCAATGAAGAAATTCGCGCTCTTAAAGTGCGTTTGATCGGACCAACAGGTGAGCAAATTGGTGTTGTTAACACGAATGATGCGATTGTTGCCGCTCGTGAGAATGATCTTGATCTTGTGTTGATTGCGGAGTCTTCGGATCCTCCGGTTGCGAAAATCATGGATTTTGGTAAGCGGTTGTATGAAGAGAAGAAAGCGAAAGCAGCTGCAAAGAAAAAGCAGCACCAACTGCAGGTTAAAGAAATTAAGTTTCGTCCGGGAACGGACATAGGAGACTACCAGGTAAAACTGCGCAACCTGGTGCGTTTCCTCGAGGACGGCGATAAGGCCAAGGTAACCATTCGGTTCCGCGGTCGCGAAATGGCCCACCAAGAACTCGGCATGCAGATGCTCGAGCGTTTGGAAAAGGACCTCGAAGAGTATGGTTCAGTCGAAGCGCGCCCTAAATTAGAGGGCCGTCAGATGATCATGGTCTTCGCGCCGAAAAAGAAGTGAGAGCAATACGCTCTAATGCGGAGTGAAAAGGAAATATGCCAAAGATCAAAAGTAACTCAGGCGCTTTAAAGCGTTTTAAGCCGACTGCAAAGGGCTTCAAGCACAAGCAGTCTTTCCGTAGCCACATTCTGACGAAGAAAACTACCAAGCGTAAGCGTCATTTACGCGGTACGTTGATGGTCGCAGCTTCAGATATCAAGCTGATCCATCGCATGCTTCCAGGTATTCGGTAAATAGGAGAGACCCATGCCAAGAGTCAAACGCGGTGTTACCGCACGTGCTAGTCACAAGAAAATTCTGAAGCAGGCGAAAGGATACTACGGTGCCCGTTCGAGAGTGTTTCGTGTTGCTAAACAAGCTGTAATCAAAGCCGGTCAGTATGCATACCGTGACCGTCGCCAGAGAAAGCGTCAATTCCGTGCGCTCTGGATTGCTCGTATTAACGCCGGTGCGCGTGAATGCGGTTTGAGCTACAGCCGTTTTATCGATGGTCTGAAAAAGGCTAACGTTGAAATGGATCGTCGTGTACTCGCAGATCTTGCGATGAACGAGAAGGTTGCATTTGCTGCACTCGCAGAGCAAGCAAAGCAAGCGCTCGAACAGGCGAAAGCTTAATTTCAAACCTTCAGGGTGACTGAAGGGAAGGCCGCCTGGACAACCTCCTCGCGGCCTTTTTTATGCTGTTGGACTCCAAATGGACAATTTACAGAGTATTCAAGACGAGGCCTTGGCGTTAATCGAATCAGCAGATTCGCTTGCGCAGCTTGATGATGTTCGCGTGAAATTCCTCGGTAAGAAGGGATTGATCAGTGCGCAAATGAAGACACTTGGGCAACTGTCTGCTGAAGAACGACCAGAAGCTGGCGCCAAGATTAATGCGGTCCGTGATCGTGTGACAGACGCGCTTGAAGCGAAGAAAGCGACACTTGAGGGTGAGGTTGAAACGCAGAGTTTGATGCGTGATGCAGTGGATGTGACTATGCCTGGCCGTCCACAGGAAATCGGCGGACTGCATCCTGTAACTCGTACCCTTGATCGATTAAATCGACTGTTTGCGAGTCTTGGTTACACAGTGGCGACAGGTCCAGAGATTGAAGATGACTGGCATAACTTTGAAGCCTTGAATATTCCGTCGCATCACCCAGCTCGAGCGATGCACGATACCTTCTATTTTGATGATGGCCGAGTGTTAAGAACACATACTTCGCCTGTGCAGATCCGGACCATGGTGAATGAAGAGCCGCCGATTCGAATCGTGGCGCCGGGTCGTGTCTATCGTTGTGACAGCGACCTAACACATACGCCGATGTTTCATCAGATTGAAGGCTTGGTGGTCGATAGAGATATCAGTTTTGCTGATCTCAAAGGCACAATCATTACGTTTTTGAACCGCTTTTTTGAAGCCGATCTCGATGTTCGATTCAGACCGAGCTATTTTCCATTTACTGAGCCATCAGCTGAAGTTGATGTGCAATGCGTGATGTGTGAAGGCGCAGGCTGTCGGGTGTGCTCGCATACTGGATGGCTTGAAGTGATGGGATGCGGCATGGTCCATCCAAAAGTTTTTGAGCAGACAGGTGTCGATACCTCTGTCTATACAGGTTTTGCATTTGGTATGGGTATTGAGCGTCTCGCCATGCTTCGGTACGGAATTGGTGATCTTCGCCTGTTCTATGAAAATGATCTGCAGTTCCTCAACCAGTTTCACGGATAGACATGAAAGCAAGTATTTCTTGGCTTAAGAGCCTGTGCCCGACTGATTTATCGGTCGATGAGATTGTTAGCCGACTCACCATGGCTGGACTTGAAGTTGATGGCGTTGAGCCTGCAGCGAAGTCATTTACAAATGTCGTTGTTGGTGAAGTTCTCGCCGTGTCTCAGCATCCTGATGCAGATAAGTTGAATGTGTGTGAAGTGACCGATGGTGAGTCAACCTATCAAGTCGTTTGCGGTGCGCCTAATGTGCGGGCAGGGCTGAAAGTTCCTTTCGCACGCGTTGGCGCTGTGATTGGTGATGATTTCAAAATTAAACAAGCCAAACTGCGTGGCGTTGAGTCAAACGGTATGCTGTGTGGTGCCGATGAGTTAGGTCTCTCAGACGAGCGCGATGGCTTAATGGAGTTACCAGACTCCTTTACGACAGGCGCTGACTTTGCTGAATTATTATCGCTTCCTGACAATGTTGTTGAAGTTGACCTCACACCGAACCGCGGTGATTGTTTATCGATCACAGGTTTGGCTCGCGAACTTGGTGTTTTAAGTCAAACTCCGGTTGAGTTTGTTGGGTGTGAGCCCGTCGACCCTGAGTCTGATGAGACACATGATGTCTATTTGTCTGCACCTGAGAGTTGTCCATGCTACGTCGGTCGCGTTATTGAGAATGTCGATGTCAGTCGTCCGACTCCTGTTTGGATCGTTGAGCGTTTACGTCGAAGCGGCATTCGCTCGATTGATGCCATTGTCGATATCACCAACTATGTGATGCTCGAACTCGGCCAGCCCATGCATGCTTTCGATCGCGATCAATTGGTTGGTGCTGTGGACGTCCGGATGGCCAACGATGGCGAGCAACTTGTCCTCTTGGACGGGAAAACTCTGACCTTAACTCACGATGTGTTAGTCATTGCTGACCAAGAGAAACCGCTGGCGCTTGCCGGAATTATGGGCGGTGAGCATTCAGGGATCTCTGAGAAGACAACGTCAGTGTTTCTTGAGAGCGCTTTCTTTAATCCGATTACGATTGCCGGTAAAGCTCGCCGCTATGGATTGCATACCGACGCCTCTGCGCGCTTCGAGCGCGGCGTTGACTGGCAACTGGCTGAGCATGCCTGTCAGCGTGCAACAGCACTGATAATCGAAATCTGTGGTGGTACACCTGGCCCTGTGATGATCACCGATAACGAGCAAGCGCTTCCGGCGAAGCAGGTTATTGAGCTGTCAAACGCGCGGGTCGAACAGCAACTCAAAATCAGTCTTCCATCAGAAACTATTCAGCAGATGCTAGAAGCGCTTGGATTTGGAGTTGAAATTGCCGAAGGTGGCTTCCGTTGTGTTGCTCCAAGTTGGCGATTTGATGTCTCAATTGAGCAGGACCTTATCGAGGAAATCGCGCGCATCTACGGTTACAACAACCTGCCGACATCGTTACCTGCGCAAGCGCTGACGATGGCTTCGGTACCTGAGGCAGACACACCATTAATGCGTTTGAAGCATTATTTGGTCGATCAAGATATTCAAGAAGCGATTACCTATTCATTTGTTGACCCCGCAACACAGGCTATTCTCGGTGATGGTGTCGAGGGAGTTCGTCTCGCTAATCCTATTGCATCGAATCTTGCAGAAATGCGTCGATCATTGATTCCAGGGTTAGTTGAAGCTGTTCGCCACAACGTCAACCGCCAAGCACCACGGGTCCGATTGTTTGAAACAGGACAGTGCTTCGTATCTCAAGGTAGTGGACTGGATCAATCCGAACGCGTTGGTATTGCGATCTATGGACAAAGCGATCCCTTGCACTTTAGTGGTGACCGCGTAGTCGACTTTTTCGATCTGAAGGGCATCGTTGATGGTCTCGGAATGATCAATGGTGGTGGAGACTTTACCTGGGCGCCAACCGAGCATCCGGCATTGGCTCCTGGGCAGACAGCGAGTGTTAGTCTGAATGGCGAATTACTCGGTGTTGTTGGCCGATTACATCCAAAATTGGCGCGCGAGCTCGATTTGCCGAAGCCAATGTTCTTGGCGGATTTGGCGCTGACTCCGCTTTTATGTGGACAAGTTACTGCTTTTAAAGCAATTTCGCGTTACCCTAGAGTGCTTCGTGATTTGGCCGTCGTTGTGGATGACGGCGTCGCGTGGCAGCAGATTGTTGAAGCGGTGGATAGCCTTTCGGACACGCGGATTCAATCGATTGAGTTGTTTGATGTATATCGCGGAACGGGAGTTCCTGAAGGACGTCAGAGTCTTGCACTCTCGCTGAGCTTGCAAGATCCAGAGAAAACTTTGGAAGACGCGGCGATTCAAGGATTAGTAGACCAGGTTGTTCAGGTTCTCCGTGAACGAACCGGTGCAGAGTTACGAGGATAAGCACAGTGGCGGCACTCACAAAAGCAGATTTGTCAGAACATCTCAATGACGTTGTCGGATTAAATAAGCGCGAAGCCAAAGAAATGGTCGAGATTCTGTTTGATGAATTAAGCGATTCGTTGATAGCGGGTGATCCTGTTCGCTTGTCTGGGTTCGGTAACTTCGAATTGAGAGATAAAAATGAGCGTCCTGGTCGTAATCCTAAAACCGGTGAGGAAGTCCCTGTCAGTGCGCGTCGTGTGGTGACATTCCGCGCTGGCCAGAAACTGCGCTCTCAGGTCGAGTTGTATCATCCACTGGATGATGAGTGAGTACCGTGGATCTCTTCGACGATGATCTCCCCCAGATCCCTGATCGGGTGTATTTCACGATCGGAGAGGCCAGCCGTTTATGTGGTGTAAAACCTCACGTACTTAGATATTGGGAGCAAGAATTCGAACAGCTCCAGCCCGATAAGCGTCGAGGCAATCGTCGTTATTACCGATATCAAGATCTCATCATGATTCGTCGAATCAGAGCGCTTGTGCATCAACAAGGGTTTACGTTGTCCGGTGCAAAGCTTCGCATCCAAGAAGAAGATGAAGCGCGTGTTGAGGCGACTCAAGATGATTCAAAAGGGATGGCGCTTCGAGAAGTCATCCGCGAGCTTGAGCAAGTTCGTCGGTTGCTGTCTGATTAAGACGCTGTATACTCTGCCGCTCTCGGGGCGTGGCGCAGCCTGGTAGCGCACTTGCATGGGGTGCAAGGGGTCGCAGGTTCAAATCCTGCCGTCCCGACCAAGTCGGAACCGAAGATGTCTCAAACTCTGTTAACCCGCCTTGAACTTAAAATACCGCCACCTGCAGTGATCTTTATTGGTGGGCTCCTCAACTGGCTTACAGCATATTGGACCGGTGAATTATTTTCAGCACCTTGGGTCTTGATTGGATTTTTGGTTGTCGTTTCAGCTATTTTCGGTGTAGGAGGGGTTCTTGGATGTGTTCGATGCAAGACCACAGTGCATCCGTGGAGTCCTGATGATACGTCCGTTCTTGTGACTCAAGGTATCTTCCAACTGTCGAGAAACCCAATGTATCTCGGGTTATTGCTTGTTCTTCTCGCATACTATCTCTATCAGCCAACGTGGTTGAGTCCATTTTTTTTCGTAATTGTCAGCTGGTATTTGACGCGCTTCCAAATCTTTCCGGAGGAACGCATATTGTCTGAAAAGTTTGGTGATCAATACACCCAATATGCGTCATCTGTTCGTCGTTGGCTGTAGTCGACAATGCAATCATCATAAGATTGTCATCGATTCGTCATTGACATTGCCTGAGAACGTGCGACGCTATTCGTGCTCGAGTGCTTAGCATGTGTCCGCCTTACCGCAACACTGACTGGCATTTTAAGTGAAACGCGCGGAGATTCGAGCATCTGCGCAGTTGCGAAGGAAAACGCATGCAAACTGGTAAAGTAAAATGGTTTAACGAAACCAAGGGTTTTGGCTTCATTGTTCCTGATGCAGGTGGTGACGATGCATTCGTACACGTTACAGCTGTAAAAGAAAATGGAATCGAGCGTTTGGAAGACAACCAGCGTGTTGAATTTGATTTGGCAGAAGGCCGTAACGGCAAAGTGTCAGTCAAAACACTGAAGTTGATCGACTAATCGATAGCCTACTGGGTTTCGGGCACTTATGTGCCCGTTGCCTCCAACTCACATTCTGTTTCAACCATCTGAAGAGCGACTGTCTCCCCGATAGACGGTAGCAACACATCGCGTTCCCCATATCCTGCTTTAAGCGCTGATTCAGTAAATCGGCGCGCTGGTTCAAAAGCCTCTTCCTCGGATAACTCAATCGTGCCCCAGTGCATTCCAAGCAATGCTTTGGCTCCGATCGCCTTGCCCATTTCCACTGCTTCTTCAGGGGACGCATGGACTGAGCGTAATAATTTACGTGGTGAGTAGGCCCCGATGCCGATTAATGCGAGGTCAATCGGACCGTATTTCTGACCAGTCTGTCGAAAAACGGGACCCATCGCCGAATCACCACCAAAATAAACTTTAAAACCTTGGTATTCGAAGAGAAAGGCAGCCCAAAGCGATGTATTGGCATCGAATAGTCCACGCCGTGAGTGATGAATGGCAGGTAGCGCTGTGACTTTGACATCACCTGCATGTGTTGAGTGATGCCATCCAAGTTCCGTCACGTTATTAAATCCACGCTTCTTAAACCATGGAATTAACCCTGTAGGGCAGATGACCTCAACTGTTTTTCGATTGGGAAGGTGCTTTAACGTATGCCAGCATAAGTGATCATAGTGATTATGTGAGATCACTAAGGTGTCAATGTGCCCTAGATCCGTGATTCCGAGTGGAGCTGGAATGAATCGTCGAGGTCCGGCGAAACTAAAAGGGCTCGCGCGGTTTGCCAAAAATGGATCCAAAACAATTCGACGGCCGCCAAGTTGCAACACAAAAGCGGCGTGACCAAGCCATGTTATCGAATGGCCCCCGGCGTTTTCTAGCTGATGTTTTGCGATCTCGGCCGGAACCATATGCTGCTGTGGCCAGTCTTTGGGAAGTGGTCGAAATGCTTGTCTGAATACGTAACCCCAAAAGTCTTTGAGGTTTCCGGTTGCTTGCGGACTACCGGGGGGGTTGTGGAACCGCCGCCGTTTGGTGAAAGCAGGTTTGGTTTGAGTTGAGTTTGTTTCTGGTGCGAGTTCTGGATGGATAACAACTGGATCTGACACTCGTAAAGTCTCCCGGTTTTTTTCGAGTGTAAAGAGCAAATGTGACCAAATTATTGGTGATCTTTTTTCATCAAATTGTCACTAAAATGTCATGAACGATTGACCCAAACGAGATGCTCAGGATGAGCTTTTTGCTCACCTCGGAATTGATAAGCGCATAGTGCTCCATCATCTAATGCAACACTGTAATCAAGGCAGATTGCTTGTGGATGTTGGATTCGAGGCGTTCCCCGCATCCAGTAATGTCCAAAAAAGCATAAAGGCCCCTCATAAGTCGGCGATCCATCAGGCATTGGGAGATCTGGAATGATGTGTCGTTGAGTCTCATCAATCACTGCAGCATCTCGAAATGTTGATTGTTCAGGCGCCCACCAATTCACTCTGATACGCCGCCGCGTGATGCCGTAATAGTCTTCAAAGGACACATCATCAGGTAATCGCGCCTCTAGGCCGTTAAGAAGCGTCTCACGTGCTTCCCAATGTCTTGAGCCGGCAATCCCTGTCCGTTCGTAAAATGATCGGTCAATTGGGCTGTGTGAATCTGTAAGTAGGGAAGCAAGGTCCTTCTGCGCCCCGGGATTCCAGCATGCATGGACCGCGCGTGCGTGGTCGTTATCAAACCATAAAGGCAGGGTTGCAAACCAATCTAACGTCTCTCGATAGCCGTGAGGGTCGTTGGCATAGGCATCAAGGAAGTCTTGATGTTGGCGAATATGATTATCCGTGTGGCTACGGACATATTTACCCGGCTCATCAATGCGCTCTGTCACAAAGCCAACAGCGTTGAATTCGTGGTTACCGGTCAGGCAGATCGCGTGTCCGAGTTGACAAAGCTCGCGGACGATTTCGACAGTCTCTTTTTGTTCTGGACCGCGATCAATGAGATCTCCTAGAAAAACCAGTTGCCCCTCGCCTCGGCTCCAGCCCGTTGACTTGGAATGCGTGTAACCAAGCTTGGCGAGTAATGCCCTGAGCTCAGATGCATATCCATGAATATCGCCAATAAAATTAATCAACATACGGTCACGCTGTGGCAACTAGAGTTGCGGGTTTCCGTAGTACTGTCCGACAGCGACCATTACGAAACCTGCAAGGAACAGTGAGCCTAATAATTTGAAAACGTCTGTTCGTGTTTTCTGTTTCAAGAAAACAGGGTTGATGAGTCCGATTGGTAGCCCGCACACTGCAAGTACGCAAATGATGTTTCCGAGGCCAAATATTAAGTCAAACATGCATTATTCCGACGAGTTATGTTTGGGGCGTAAGACCAGCCCAATTACAAGGGCGACCACAGCGATAGCGCCAAGAGCGCTGACGATCAATTGCCAAAGAGGCCAATCACGCATTTCTTCCGGAAGTTGATTGGTTACCGTCTCAGGTAATAATTTGTCAGCTTGGCTTGTGGGTGCTGCTGAATCAGCTTGTTGTGCTGCGATGGTCGATGCAACTTGGCCGACCCCCTGTGAGGCGCCGCTTCCAATTTCCATTGCAGGTCGCGCTGCTAAGACTTCAAAGGCTCTTTGTACTTGCCGTTCGTGCAATGAATCAAAACTCTGAATGGTTAAGATTGAGCGTCCGATTTGAGGGCTATCGATTTGCATCGAGAGACTGTCACCGTCGGATCGTAGAGGATCCATGTTGGCTCCAAATGTCACAAAATACTCTCGATTGGGTGTATTAATGGGTGCGCCTTGTTTCGATACCGACGCGCTTAAGCCAAGTGTTTGATCAGCGCTGATTGTCGGCGGTAAGTCAGCGAGCTCTAATCGGACATCTGAATCGATTAGGATTCGGTCAGTCGGACCAAATTGCTCTGTGATTTTGTAGCGCCCGGGTACTGGATTTGACCAAATCAGAGTTTGATAACCTGTTCCGCTGTAATACCTAATGTCATTACTCGGGTCTTTCGCGTCAACCATTCTCTGCGCTGAGCTAAGAGCGATTGGTCGATCACTTCCAAGCCGAATCAGACGAACTTGGCGGATATCATCGTCAATTTGAATTTCTTGGTTACGAATTGGCAACTGTTGTGAACGGAGGGCTAATTCAAGTGCATCGAGCATGACTGGAATGAGATCGCCTGGCTGGTCGAGTAAGGTAAACAGACCGTTCGTCTGAATGGCCATTTGTCGCAGAAGCGGTAGATCGGCCTTGTCAGACAGTGCAATGGTATGAATCCGACAATCTTTGTCAGTCGCATCAGGAAGTACTGATTTTAAAATCCGATCTCGTGAAGCGCTTGAAGCGTCTTTGCCACCTTGCACATCAACAATCCCATCAGTAATGAGAATGACATGACAAGCGCCTGTCGTTTGTTCGCCGCCTGCCGTGATGCCGGTGCGGAGAGCGCTCTCCATGTGTGTGAAGCGATCAGTTGAGCCAATAGATGCCTCGATTGGTTGGCCGAGTGCATCCCACCGCGCATCGACTGGGCCGTATGGGACGAGCTCACGTACGTCAGATCCGAAGAGCCAGATTCCACCCTGTGATTGATCAGGTAGTAGTGCTGCGAGTAATGCAGTCGCTGGGCCTCGGACAGCTTTTGGATCCGCTGTTTTCATGGACCCCGAAACATCAACCAAAACACGGACATCAGCAGGGTTAGCGACCGTTGTTGCAGAAAGAGTCGCAGCGACAAATCCTGTAATTAGGCTACAGGCGAACGTCTGGGTGATCTTTGAAATAGTCCAACGCATCTGGATTCGCTAACGCCTCAATGTTTTTGACAATTTCTCCATGCACGACATTGCGCACGGCTAACTCCACAATCTTACCACTTACAGTGCGTGGAAGGTCAGGAACCTGAGCGATCACTTCAGGGACATGGCGCGGTGTCGTGTTGTCCCTGATTTGTGTTTTGATCTGTTTCCGTAAGTCATCATCAAGCGTTAGACCCTCGCGAAGAACAACAAACAACACAACGCGCACATCATCGCCGACTGACTGCCCGATCGCCAGAGATTCAAGGACTTCTGGGATCGCTTCGACTTGGCGATAAATTTCAGCTGTTCCGATACGGACACCACCTGGGTTGAGTGTGGCATCTGCACGACCGTAGATAATAAAACCGTCTTGGTCGGTGTGTTCCGCGAAGTCACCATGCGCCCACATACCGTCAAATCGATCGAAGTAGGCGGCTCGATATTTACTGCCATCGGTATCGCCGAAAAATTCAATAGGCATGACCGGGAATGGCTGGCGACACACAAGCTCACCTTTTTCTCCAGTGACTGATTGACCAGATTCATTCACCACATCGACCGCGAGTCCGAGTCCAGCGCATTGGAGTTCGCCACGATAGACGGGCCGGATAGGGCACGACAAACAAAAACACGAGACGATATCTGTGCCTCCGGATATTGATCCAAGCAACAGATCTTGCTTGATGTCTCGATAGACGTACTCAAATGATTCATGGGCAAGCGGTGATCCGGTGGAAAGAATGGCTTTGAGCGAGGTCAGTGCGTGTTCCTCAGAAGGCTTATAGCCATGCTTATCGATCGCCGCGATGAATTTGGCGCTCGTTCCAAAGACGTGCCAGTCATCCTGCTCACAGAGCTCCCAGAGCGTTTTAGCTCCTCGAACAAAGGGTGACCCATCATAAGTAACAATCGTTGCTTTTGACGCTAATGAAGCGAGCAACCAATTCCACATCATCCAACCACAGGTTGTGTAATAGAAGACGCGATCGAAGGGTTTAATATCAACGTGATATTGGTGCTCTTTAACCAATTGGATCAAGGCACCCCCTTGGCTGTGAACGATACATTTCGGGACACCAGTTGTTCCAGAGCTGTAGAGAATGAAACCTGGATGATTAAAGGGTGTCTGTTCGAATTCGAGTGTGTGAGCGCCTGCGGTCGCATCATCATATGCAACCACTTTGCATCCAGGTCGCTTGATTTCGCCTGTTTGTGCATCAGGACAAGCCCCCTCAAAAATAATTGCTGATGTGACGGAGGGCAACTCGGTAAGGAGTCCGTTCACTCGCTCAGTCAGATCGATCGCCTTTTTGTTGTAGCGAGTTGTATGCGCAGCCACTACCGTTTTAGGTTTTGTTTGCCCAAAGCGATCAAGTACGCCCTGCACTCCAAAATCAGGCGAACAACTTGTCCAAATTGCGCCTACCGACAGTGTTGCCAGCGATGCCACAATGGCTTCGGGTCCGTTACTGACAAAACCCGCGACAACATCATTTTTTCGAATACCAAGTGATAGCAGGGTGGTTCTAAAGTTAGCGACCTGTTGTCGTAACTCACCCCAAGAAAATTCGGTCCGTGCACCAGCTTCGGTATAGGAGATCAAAGCAACATGGGAGTCGGGGGCATCGTGAGAGAGGCAATTTTCTGCGAAGTTCAATGTTGATTCAGGATAAAACTTGGCTCCTGGCATTGAATTACGATCGCTGAGAGTTGGGCCGTTGCGAGATCCAATCAGTTGAGTGTGCTCCCACACACCATCCCAAAATGACTCAGGCTCATGAATACTGAATTTGTGGAGTCCCTCATAGTCATGAATTGATCGCCCGAGTTTTGCGTTGAAATGTGCCATTAAGTCGGTGATTTTAGCTTTAGCAATACGTTCGGGAGTGGGAGTCCACAAGGCTGTCATGTTGGTTGTGTCCTAAATGAAATTCGCAGAAGAATCCTATCAGAAGCGTTTTTGCTTTTGGTGTTTCGTCTAAGACTATTAAACGAAATCTTCGACTTGTTTTTTTGTGCACTGCAACGTATTTTTCACTTATTGCAACGCACAATTTTTTAGAGGACGGATTTATGTTTGATCAACTACTGAAGCAAAATGAAGAAATGTTGAAATCAATGCAGTCGATGATGAATCTCGACGCGTTTGAAAAAGCAATGAAGCCAATGACTGATTTACTTGAGCTTCAGCGCTCAATGCTTGAGTCGTTAGCGGAAGAGCAAACCCAGCTTTCAACAGAAATGATGGCTGATGCACTTGAAGAAGCTCGAGCCGTTTGTCAGTGCGAATCGATGCCTGAATTGATGGAGGTTCATAAGAAATTCCTTCAGAAGTATCAAGAGAAGATGGCTGAGCTCGCTAAGAAGCAAGCGTCATCTTGGACTCAGGTCAGTGAAGAGACATTGAATCTTGTGAAGAAAAATACTGAAGAAATGGCCAAGTCATTGAAGAAGTAATTTTTTACAAGCAATAAAAAACCCCGGCTGATTGCTCATCCGGGGTTTTTTTTATCTCGACGTTTGGCTCAGAGACGAACGCGAACGTAGTCACCTGGTGCAGGAACAATTTCTTTGAATTCCTTGTTGGTACCAATGTCACGAGCAGGAACCTGCTTAGGATCTTGCTTATCTAACCACTCATGCCAATGAGTCCACCAAGATCCAGGGTGATCAGTGGCTGTCTCAAGCCAGTGATCGGCGCCTTGACCCATTTCTCCATCAGTCCAGTAGTTACGCTTATTTTTCGCAGGCGGGTTGATTACGCCCGCGATATGGCCAGAGCCGCCAAGAACGAATTCAACTGGACCGCCTACAAGATCAGTACCTAGGAAAGTCGTTTTCCATGGTGCGATGTGATCTTCGATTGCTGATAGGAAATAAACCGGTGTTTTCACCTTGTCCAATTCAACCGGCTTGTTGCAGCATGTGAATCCACCCGGCTTCGACAGGCTATTGTTCACGTACATTTCACGGATGTAGGTGTTGTACATCGTTGCAGGCAGGTTGGTTGGATCTGAATTCCAATACAAAAGATCAAATGGTGGCGGCGTCTTACCTTTGAGGTAGTTGTTGACGACGTAAGACCAAATCAAATCATTCGAGCGAAGCATATTAAACCCAAGTGCCAGGCTTTTACCTGACATCACTCCGTCCTTCGACACCTGTGCTGCACGCATATCGACTTCTTCCTCATCAAGGAAGACGCCAAGGTCGCCTGGATCTGAGAAGTCTAGAAGTGTGGTCAGGAACGTTGCTGAAGCGATGCTCGCATCCCGTTTCTTCTGCATCACGCCGAGAGCTGATCCGAGAATCGTTCCGCCGATACACCATGCAACCGCATTCATTTTCTTTTCACCGGTGACTTCTTTGACAACTCGTGTTGCCTCAAAAATACCGTCTTGAACGTAGTCATCCCAGCCAATTTGGCTGTACTCAGGGGTTGTGTTCGCCCATGAGATGAGGAATACCGTATTGCCTTGATCAACACACCATTTCACATATGAATTCGCTGGCTGCAAATCGAGAATGTAAAACTTGTTGATGCATGGAGGGATGATCAACAAAGGACGTTGATGCACGGTCTCAGTTGATGGCTTGTACTGAATCAACTCGAACAGGTGGTTGCGGAACACAACGGAACCCTCAGAGACACCGATGTTTTCACCGAGAACAAAAGCTGATTCATCTGTCATGGTGATGCGGCCTTTCTCAAGGTCCGTCATGAGGTTCTGAAGTCCATCCACCAAACTTTGGCCATTTGTCTCCATTGCCTCTTTCAACACATCAGGATTCAGTGTGACGAAGTTCGATGGGCTCATCGCATCGATAAAATACTGGGTATAGAACTTCAGCTTGTCTTTTTCCTTTCCTTCGACAGGAAGCGCATCAGTTGACTTGCTGAGAACATCAGCTGTAAGGAGGTACGATTGCTTGATGAAATCGAAGACCGGAAGTTTCGACCACTCATCTGAATCGAATCGACGATCTTTTTGTGGCTGAAAGTTCATCGTGCCACTCATCAAGTCAGTCCACAATTTGAACTGGTCTTGCTGATATTTTGTCATCATCTCAAGCCAGCCTTGCGGATTTGTCCATGGCTGCATGACCAACTGAGTCCAGACATCAGTCAGATTTTTAACAATATCCGCGGTGTCTTCAGAGCGCATCAAACCCTGCAGAAGACGCTTACTCTCCGCGTTCATGGATTCGAATAATTTTTCCGGTGCTTGCTGATTCTCAGTGCTCACGTCCGTGTCCTCTCAAAATTGAAGTCGCTAGTCTATTGTGCAGCGCAATAAAAGAAAAGCCGACAAAGAGAATTCCTTGTCGGCTGTTGGGCATTAGCCCTTAGAACATGTGCTGTCCGCCATTAATTGCGAGGTTTGAACCCGTCACAAATGCAGCCCGCTCAGACGCGAGGAAGGCCACGGCGTAGGCAATTTCATCCGGATTACCGAGGCGTCCAACAGGGATGGTCGATGCGATTTTCTCGAGAATTTCATCACCAATGGCTGCGACCATCGCGGTCATGATGTAGCCAGGGCTTATCGTATTTACGGTGACACCTTTTGATGCGACTTCTTGAGCGAGTGATTTTGTAAAACCATGCATACCTGCCTTTGCTGCTGCATAGTTTGATTGGCCAAATTGTCCTTTTTGACCGTTTACCGAGCTGATGTTGATCACTCGGCCCCACTTTTCTTCGAGCATTCCGTTGATCACGAGGCGTGTCATGTTAAAGACCGAACGTAAGTTCGCATGCATGACCTGATCCCATTGTTCGAGAGTCATTTTACGGAAAGTCGAATCACGCGTGATTCCGGCGTTATTGACGAGGCAATGAATATTGCCGTATCTCTCCACGATCCCCTCGATGCATTGACGTGCTGATTCAGAATCAGATACATCGCCGTATGCGATATCGAGCTCGAAGCCAGCTGCGCGCTGCTCTTCTTGCCATGCTTTGGCTTTGTCGTGGTTACCGCCAGAGTTGTATCCAGCAACAACTGTAAATCCCTGGGTAAAAAGTTCTTGGCAGATAGCGGTTCCAATACCACCAGTACCGCCTGTTACTAATGCAATACGCTTAGACATGCTGAGCTCCGTGCAGTTCTTATTAAAAAAGCAGTACCATTAGTCACCGGATTGAAAAGAGATGCAAGCGTGTCTGACCCAAAGTCGCCCACTCCATTAGTCTCAGAGACCATTGATGCAACTGGCTTAAAATGTCCTGAGCCTGTGATGATGTTGCGTAATGCCCTAAGAGAAGTTGAAGCGGGAACCTGTATCAAACTCGTCGCAACAGACCCGTCGACGCTCCGTGATATCCCGACTATGTGTCGTTTTATGCACCACCAATTGGTGTCACTAGTAGAATTGGATGGGCGCTATGAATTTGTTGTATCTGCCCGCGCGCTTAGTCCGCAAGACTGAAGAAGTCGCTGCCAATTGGTAATGTGCATGCCGAGTTCTTTTCGGAGCTCACCTCGATAGCCGGGCGGCAAAGCTAATAGAGCGTCGACCAACGTGTCGTGTGTCCAGAGTGTGATCGGAAGTCCAGACCAGATGGAATTCAACTCATCAAGTCCTCGGGTAATCGATGACAGCTTCGGTTGGATGGTGCCGCCAAAGTAATTTCGGATAAATATTTGCATATTCCGACCACGTTCGGTCGGAGTACCCATCGGACACATTTGATTCGCTTCCAAGGCTGAACGCTGCAATGTATTTGCAGTTTGAAGCCAAATCCGCGCCTCGATGATGGCTTGATGTAACGACCCATGGTGTTGTGTTTGACTCCATGTAAGGAGCGATTCTTCAAACTGAGTAATCGTTGCGTTAGATGGTGGGGCGGCTTTCCTTAATGCTTGAGTAAGCAACTGTGCGACAGGCTGCGTTCGGTTAATGTACTCGATCCGGCTCTCGGCGAGTGTGGCAAACGGCTGGTTGATTTTTGAGTGAATACGGTCTGCTTCCTCGCTCTGCGTTAACAGTTTGATTACCGAGGCTTCAACATCTTTGGTCTTTGCAATACGGGCTTTTTGAAACCATTCTTGATCATTCAATGGACTGCATTGATCGAGACCATATTTCAGTGCCCATTCATACATCAGTCGAGTAGATTCTTGCTTTTGTCTGCCAAGACTCGAGTTGCGTTCTGCAATGAGTGGTAGCAACCCACACTCGCCAAGTTCTAGAGCATCACCAAAACTGATGCGCGTGTCGCTCAAATCAAGATCAGGAGTCTGGGCTTTGATTCGGGTTTGGGGTGGTAGGGCGATCGGATCTTGTCCTAGGATGGAAGCAATTCGATCCAAATCACCCTGGTTAGGGGCGAACGAGTTCTGTGTCCAATCACAGCCGATTAAACAAAGTGCGGGTAGCCAAATCAGTTTCGATAAAATGATACATGCCCTCGATAACGCGTTTCGCAGTGGCCGGAGGTCGCTCTTTCATTTCTATGTATGCGTTTTCTAAGTTCTCAAGGAAAATAGATGAGGCGGGACGACCAGAGAAATCATCGAGGCTTGGAGAAAAAGGGATTTTCCAAACCTCGCAAAACAGTTTTTCGAGTCCCTGAGGTCTTGCTTCAACTTCCTCGAATCGCAATTGCTCATCAGCATTTCGACCACAGGGAGCATACCAAAAACCAAAATCATCAATCGTTCTTCGCTTGGATCCGGCTAGACAGTAGTGTGCAAGTTCGTGGAAAAGGCTACGGATGTAATCATCTCGAAAAAAAAGAATTGCAGGGCTGTTCTTTTTTGGTGCTTGATAAAAGGGCTCAGGAGCTCCGCCTTCAATGCGGAGCTCTGGGAGAATTTGTTTTAACGCGCGAATCACAGCGTTTAATACGGCTTGCTCAGGCATTAGAGGATCATCACTGATGGCATGGTTGTGGATTGTACTTGGATTGCTGGCCGTCGTGGGATCGATCACTTGGATTCTTCCCTCACCAATGGAGCGTCGCCAAGGTGAGCGGCGAATGGCCGCTTTGAAACTTGGCATGAAAGTCCGCATGCTTTCGGTTGATGATTGGGTCAAAGAGCGGCTGGATGTTGTTCAGTTGTCTCAATACTTGATCTGGACTGATAAGAAGCCACGAAGCGCGGCTTTATGGAGGGTCCCGGATCGGGATGAACCATGGGCATCACCGCCTAAAGCGAATAGTTGGGATTTATTATCGGGTGAATTTGGCGACCTTCTGCAATCGCTGCCAAGTGATATTGTGGGTGTAGGCGCGGAGAATGGATGTGTTTGGGTTGCTCTTGATGATGCCAAGGCTGCTATTGAACCTGATGTCATCAAGCCTTTGCTTGATCAAATATTGGTCGCATTAGTGCATCGATGATGAATTTATTCATCGAAAACTTGAGTCTGTTCAAGTTCTCCCGTATTGCTAAAAAAGAAAGAGATGCTTGCATCAACAGGCCATTTGCTTTTTCAATGCACGCCTGAAACCACGTCACTACTTGAGAGTGTTTAGAAAATCCATGGGAAAATCGCTGGTCATTGTAGAGTCTCCGGCCAAAGCCAAGACGATTAACAAGTATCTCGGCTCGAACTACGTCGTTAAATCGAGCGTCGGTCATATTCGTGATCTGCCGACGTCTGGATCAGCAACTTCTGAGAAAGCTACGAAATCATCGACATTGTCGAAAGAGGAAAAGGCGAAGCAGCAATTAATTCGTCGGATGGGAGTTGATCCAGAGCATGGATGGAAGGCTCGCTACGAAATTCTTCCCGGAAAAGAAAAGGTGGTCGCAGAGCTCAAGAAACTTGCAGCACAAGCTGATCACATCTACCTCGCGACCGATTTGGATCGCGAAGGTGAGGCGATTGCTTGGCATCTGCAAGAAACCATTGGCGGCGATCCATCGAAGTATCAGCGCGTCACATTTTCTGAAATTACCAAATCGGCCATCGAGGCGGCTTTCAGCAAGCCATCCTTGGTGAATGTTGATCGCGTGAATGCGCAACAAGCACGGCGTTTTTTAGACCGAGTAGTCGGTTACATGGTCTCTCCACTCCTCTGGTCTAAGATCGCCCGAGGGCTTTCCGCTGGTCGCGTGCAATCTGTAGCCGTTCGTTTGGTGGTTGAGCGCGAACGAGCGATTCGTGCGTTCGTGCCTGAAGAATACTGGGAAATCTTTGCTGATTTGACGCACCAAAAAGCTGAGTCCCGTTTCCAAGTCACAGAATTTCAGGGAAAGGCATTCAAACCTGTTAACGGCGATCAAGCGAAAGTAGCGACTGATGCACTCACTGGTGCAACCTATACAGTTGCTGAGCGTGAGAGTAAGCCTGGGAAAACGCGTCCACCGGCGCCATTTATTACCTCGACACTGCAACAAGCGGCTAGCCAGCGCTTAGGTTTTGGTGTGAAGAAAACGATGATGCTTGCGCAGCGTTTGTATGAAGCTGGCTTGATCACCTATATGCGAACCGATTCCACTTATCTTTCAAATGATGCAATTCATGCAGCCCGAGGATTGATCGAATCTGAGTTTGATGCGCGTTATCTGCCTGAGAAACCCAACTTCTATGCGAATCGGGAAAATGCCCAGGAGGCGCACGAGGCAATTCGACCATCAGATGTCCGCAAGAAAGGTTCTGAGCTGACCTCGGTTGAACGCGACGCACAACGTTTATACGAGCTCATTTGGCGCCAGTTTTTAGCCTGCCAAATGACTCCAGCAGAATATCTGACAACGACCATCAAAGTTGAAGCGAATGGCTACGGATTAAAGGCTCGCGGAAAAGTGACAACCTTCCCAGGCTATCAAGCAGTATCGCCACCAGGTGGTAAAGGTGATGACGCGGCAGAGCTTCCTGATGTTCAAGTGGGTGATGTTCTCGAACTTGCGAGTCTTGATCCGCAACAAAAATTTACTTCGCCTCCAGCTCGGTTTAATGAAGCGTCATTGGTACGAGAGCTCGAGAAGCAGGGTATTGGTCGCCCATCGACCTACGCTGCAATTATTTCAACGATCCAAGATCGTGGATATGTTGAGATGGAAAGCCGCCGCTTATTTGCTACCAAGATGGGCGAAATCGTTACAGATCGTCTGGTTGAGAATTTCAGTGATCTGATGAACTACGATTTCACAGCTGGTATGGAAGATTCATTAGACGACGTGGCAGAAGGTCGTAAGGATTGGTTAGGTCTCTTGGACGATTTCTATAGTCAGTTCAAGCAAACCCTTGATCAAGCTGCGAGCCCAGAAGGAATGCGTCCGAATACGCCTACAGAAACCAATATTTCTTGCCCAACCTGTAGCCGTCCGATGATGATTCGCACCGCTACAACTGGCGTTTTTTTGGGGTGCTCGGGGTATCAATTGCCTCCGAAAGAACGTTGTAAAACAACGATTAATCTGACCTCTGGCGATGAGGCGATTGCTGAGGGTGAAGAGGCTGAAACGCTTGCCTTGATGGAAAAGCAACGCTGTCCTATTTGTCAGACTGCAATGAATTCCTATCTCATCGATGAGAAGCGAAAACTCCATATCTGCGGAAACAATCCAGATTGTGCTGGTCACCTCATTGAGGAAGGGCAATTCAAAATTAAAGGATACGAAGGTCCATCCATCGAGTGCGATAAGTGTGGCAAAGAGATGCAGTTGAAGACTGGTCGATTTGGGAAGTTCTTCGGATGTACTAATACCGAATGTAAGAATACGCGAAAGCTCCTGAAGAACGGTCAAGCCGCTCCACCGAAGATGGATCCGATTCCAATGCCGTGGCTGAAATGCCAAAAGGTCGATGACACTTATGTGTTGAGAGATGGTGCAAGCGGACTCTTCCTGGCGGCGAGCGGCTTCCCGAAAAATCGGGAGACGCGTGCTCCATTAGTGTCTGAACTTTTGAAAGTAAAGGATCAGCTTGATCCAAAATATCAGTTCATCTTAGCTGCTCCGGTCAGTGATCCTGACGGTAATCCAGCTCAAGTTCGATTCTCACGTAAAGCGAATGCGCAATACGTTATGAGTGAAGTTGATGGAAAGGCGACCAAATGGAAAGCGACCTATGAGAACGGGCGCTGGTCTGAAGGCTAATGCGGCCGGTTAGGACTCGTCGTCGTGTGCTCGAGTCACTTGCAAAGACGAAAGCACTCATCGCAATCAAAGCGGAGAGTCGATTGCAGCACCATGCGCTTTGCGAGGCTGTACTCAATCAGATTGAAGCGACTTGGATCGCTTTGATTCGCCAAGTCGGTGATGCGCATGGTCTTAAGCCTGAGATGATCCAATCGTGCGCAGACCTGATTGAGCAATTGTCTGCTAGACAATTGGTCTCTCTTGAGGCGCAAAAACTCGATGCTTTAAGTTCTGATCAAGGTAGTTGGTTGGCTTCATTTTGGGCGCATCGGGGTAAAGTATCGTGTCCCGACGAAGTGTCGGAATCAACAGACGTCGACCGAATCCCGATGATAGATACCAGTGGAATCGATCGGATAAAAAACGAGCGTTATGCCCCTTGGGTTGATGAGCTTTCGGATCTCGTTAGCGAATTACAAAATCGATTCGATGAATCTTAGATCGCTGTGCGAATGACTCCGACCGCGTGTCCTTCTATGAAAAACTCAGAATCGTGTGCAATAGTGATCGGCTCGTAATTCTGATTTTCAGCCAGCAATCGAACTCCCTTGGGGCTTCGATCGAGTCGCTTCACCGTCACTTCACCATCAACACGCGCGACGACGACGTCACCATGGCGCGCGGTATCTGATTTCCGGACCGCAAGTAGGTCACCATCAAAAATCCCGATGTCGATCATTGAGTCACCCTGAACGCGAAGCAGGTAGTCAGGCGCTGGAGAAAAAAGTTCAGAGCGGACCGGGACTACTTTTTCGATATGAGCGATTGAATCAATTGGAACACCAGCGGCAACCTTGCCAATGACGGGTAATCCTGGCTCGTCATGATCATCGTCATCAAGGGGGACAAGGCACTGGATCCCACGACTTGCCCCACCCTGCAGCCGAATTGCACCACGCCGTTCTAGCGCCCGGAGATGGGATTCGGCAGCGTTGATCGACCGAAAACCTAGTGCATCAGCAATTTCTGCGCGCGTTGGTGGTCGACCTTCGTCTCGGATTGATTGCTGGATCACATCCAATACACGGGTTTGGGCTTTGGTTAACTTAATCTCACTCATACTGAATAAATTATCAGTATTGAATGCAAATTGGAATCACTCGGTAATGAGATGCTCGAGCAACGCTTTTTGAGCGTGCAATCGATTACCGGCCTGCGCCCAAACTGTTGCTGTTCGTGAGTCAGAGAAAAGGCCTTCTGCAATCTCTTCGCCTTCGTGTGCTGGTAAGCAGTGCAAGAAACACGCGTTATCAGCAGCGAGGTCTAAAAGTGCAGGAGTAATCTGATACCCGTCGAATGCTTTGAGTCGCTCTTTGGTTTCATCCTCTTGACCCATGCTCGCCCACACGTCAGTGGTGATGACTTGTGCATTGGCCGCTGCCTCTTCGGGAGTATCGGCAAAGTTGACATTGCCATTGGCCTTTTCGATCCATTCTGATGCGGGCTCATACCCTTTCGGTACTGCGATAGTCAGGTCAAATCCGAATATCCCCGCCGCTTCGAGATAGCTGTGGCAGACGTTATTGCCATCACCGATCCACGCGACCTTGAGGCCGGCAACATCATCAAATACTTCTTGCATCGTTTGAATGTCAGCAAGTAATTGGCATGGATGACAGCTGTCCGAGAGACCGTTGATCACTGGAATGGTCGCGGCTCTTGCGAAGCGCTCGAGCTTGTTGTGCTCGTCGGTGCGAATCATGACCGCGCTGACCATCTCAGATAATACGCGAGCAGTGTCTTCTAGAGGCTCACCGCGGCCGAGCTGTGTGTCGGTTGGCGAGAGAAAAATTGCGGAACCACCGAGTTGAGTCATGCCGGCTTCGAAACTAACGCGGGTCCGGGTCGATGACTTCTCAAAGATCATGGCGAGAACGTGTTGTGACAGCGTTTGAGTGAAATCTTTTGCTTGATACGACTTTTTTAGGGCGTGAGCGCGCTCCAGCACTTTAAAAAGTGCTGATTGGGACAAATCATTGAGCGTTAGGAAATCTGTTTTCGCCATAACCGTGTTCCGGAAAAGCGACGCAGTGTACCATTCAGTATTACTCCAAGCGAGCACAGAGAGGAAGAGATGAGCACACTTGAGACGATCAAATCACAAATTGAAGAAAACCCAGTACTTTTGTACATGAAAGGTACTCCAAATCAGCCTCAGTGTGGCTTCTCTTCGCAGACAGTTCAGGCTTTGATGGCCTGTGGTCGTCCGTTTTCGTTTGTAAATATTTTAGAGCATCCAGACATCCGAGCTGAGCTACCAAAATATGCTGAGTGGCCAACTTTTCCGCAACTTTGGATTAACGGCGAGTTGATCGGCGGATGCGACATCGTTCTTGAGATGTATCAATCTGGTGAGCTCAAGCCGATGGTGGAAGCGGCTTCCCCCGAAGCTTCTGAGTAATCCATGATCTGAGTGCGGCCGGCTTCAATGGTTTGTTGAGAACGGTCGCTCCCAATTCTTTCGCTTGCTGTTTCATTTCTTCGCTGCGATCTGCTGTGATCAATGCACATTCGATATCGCCTCGCAGCGCCCTTAATACGGCAATGACATCGACGCCGAGCGCGTCATCATCGAGGTGATAATCAATTAATGCAACTTGGATATCACTTCGTGTTTTAACGGCTTCTTTGGCATCGTCCAAGGTCATTCCTGTGATTACTTCAGCTCCCCATCCGCCCAACAGACTCTGCATTCCGAGCAAGATATCTTTTTCATTGTCAATGACTAGAACAGTGCGGCCTGTTAGTGGCTGCGACAGTGTTTGGCCGCGTTGTGTTCGGCGTTTATTGAGTGATTCTGGTTGCATCTTTGAACGTGGCAGAGTGACAGAAAAACATGACCCGACGCCCGGTGTTGAATGCACCTTCAAAGACAAGCCGAGTAAATCGCAAATCCGTTTGGAAATAGACAGTCCAAGACCAAGGCCTTTTTTCTCAGTCTGAATGCCTTCGGACAGTCTTTTAAATTCATCAAAGATCGACGGGAGGTCATCTGGGTGCATGCCAATACCGGTATCCCATACCTCGATCCGTACATCCTGCCCGAAGGTACGAATAGCGAACAAGACGCGTCCTTTGGGTTCTGTGTAGCGAAGGGCATTCGAAAGGAAATTCTGCAGAACCCGTCTTAGGAGTTTTGGATCTGTATGCACAACCGCTTCTCGAGCTTTCGCCTTAAATGTGATCTCGCGTTGTTCGGCGATTAATTGAAATTCCTGTGATAACTGGCCAAATAGCTCTGTTATAGCGAATGCTTTAGATTCAGCACGCAAAGCCCCTGCATCCAATTTTGATATCTCAAGTAGCGTTGAGATCAAACTTTCAGCAGAACTCAAGGCGCCCTCGAGATGCCCGGTCAGTTCTCGGATCTCGTCAGTGTGGGCTCGCTCAGCAAGTGATGTTGTAAACAATCGTGCTGCGTTGAGTGGCTGCAGAAGATCATGTGATGCGGCGGCTAAAAAGCGTGTTTTTGACAGGTTGGCTTCTTCAGTTGCTCGCATTGCCTCGGTCAGTGCTTTTTCTGTTTCAGCGCGTCGAATATTTTCTGATTCCAGCGCTTCGTTTGCTGCTTGGAGTTCTTCGGTACGCTCATCAACGCGAGCCTCTAGTGTCTCATTGGCTGTCTCGAGCCCGCGTTTTGCTTCATTTCGATCGGTGACGTCTTGGTAGAGAACGAAAATACCCTGAACATCGCCACTATCGGTCCGATGCGGGACATACAGCGCTTCGAATTCGCGATGCTCGCCAGCACGATCAATCGATACTTCAAATCGTTGTCTGCGACCTTCGAAGGCCCTTTTGAGGTAAGGGAGTCGGGCTTCATACTCTGCTTCGGTAAAAATCTCTTTATTGGGTCGGCCAATCACCTGTTCCCGCCAAACACGCATCGTGCGTTCGAAGGCTTTGTTGATGAATTGAATTCTGTAATCCCGGTCCACGTAAGCGATCATTGCAGGTACGTTGTCGGTGTATACCCGAATCGCTTGCTCTGATTCACGAAGGGCTGATTCGGCTTCTTTATAAGGCGAGATATCGGAATAACTTGTGACGTAGCCGCCATTGGGCATCGGTTCGCCAATGATCTCAAGCGTGATACCGCTTGATAAAACAGATTCGCGTCGATAGGCACTGCCCTTGTTCAAATGGTCGAGTCGTTTTTGCAGAGCCTGCTCGATTTGTTCGTCAGTTGAAAAGTCTCCGACGATTCCTTTTTCCGCGTTGTGACGGAATAAATCCGCGATTGGTCGGCCTACTGTGAGGAGATCATCTGGATAGTTAAATAATTCCTGATAACGTTTATTCCATGCAACCAGCTTCTGGTTTTGATCAACCACACTGATGCCTTGCGATAAGTGCTCAATTGCCTTTCGGAGCAGTTCTTGGTTTTGTCTGGCAAGTGTTGAAGCTTCATCAACAAGTGAGACAAGTTCACCCAGGTGAATACGTTTTCCGCGAGACGCTGACCGAATGACGAGTCGGGCGGATGTGTACCCGATCTCTTGTGCAAGAATCGATTCAATGGCTGCGATGAGTTCCGCCGGAGCCGGATCTTTCTCGTTCAGTTGCTGGATTTGATGCTCTGCTGCATAGGTTTCGATGATGTGTTGGACGCGATCATTCCCAATGAATCGTGATGCAAGGGTTGTTAGGTCATCAATTCGAAGATCTTCTTTTAGGTAGCGTCCAGATTTTGAGCTTGGTGGCATAACATCGACGAAGGTTGCTGCCTGAACGCGGTCTACAAGACGAGAAGTGGTGGTGAGTGAGACGAATACATAGGTTAATAAGTTAAGGCCTAAAGAGACCAATACGCCGTTGGTCAATGGATCAACAGGTAGAAGCAAAAGTGGTTGTAAGGTCTCTAGAGGTCCATCTGAAACTTCAGGTAATACCAACATCAGTGACCAACTGATCAGGCCAATCAGCATACCAGCGAGTGCGCCGTAGCGATTCCCTTGTCGCCAATACAGTCCACCAAACAGGGCGGGCGCGAATTGAGCGGCTGCAACGAATGCGACAAGCCCAATAGACGCAAGAGACCGTTCGCTCGTTGCGGACTGGTAATAGAGCCATGCGAGCGCCATGATCCCGACGATACACAGGCGTCGAACCATCAGCATGATCCATGACAGATCCTGACGTTCTTTCAGCTCTTCTGACGACGATCGAAAGAGCAACGGTAAGAGAAGTTCGTTGGCGACCATGATCGCAAGTGCAAGCGTAGACACTAGGATCATTCCTGTTGCGGCTGAGAGCCCCCCGAGGAAAGCCAGTGCAGCCAATGGCTCATTGTCAAAAGCCATGGGCAGTAACAACACAAATGCGTCCGGCGGAGCAAGTCCTCCGAATTTCAATAATCCAGCTGCTGCGATAGGGACGACAAAGATAACGAAGCCGAGGAGGTAGAGCGGGAAGAACCAACGCGCGTTATTTCGGTAGCGTTCTTCGTCGGGTGATTCAACAAACGTGACGTGAAATTGCCGTGGGAGACATATGATCGCAAGGCTTGCAAGGACCAGTTGTGTTGCTAATCCCCATTGAGAAAAGTTGGTACTAAAGACGTTAGCAACGTCAGGATCTTGTCTTGCCAAATTAAATAGGTCGTCAAAACCGTCATACAGCTCGAAGGCACAAAAGACGCCAACAAGTACAAACGCAACTAATTTAACAACTGACTCAAAAGCGATGGCAATCATCATGCCTCGGTTGCTATCTCTTCTTTGGCCTGGAAGTCGTGTGCCGAACAAAATGGCGAATATCGTTAGGAAAATAGCTGCGAAGAAAGCTGTATCAAAAATGGCAGGTTCCGTTCCTGTTGGCGAACCGGCCATGATGTTGAATGTTTGTCCAACGGCTTTTAGTTGGAGCGCGATGTATGGAATTGTTCCAAGAAGTGCGACTAGTGTTGTCAAAACCGCAAGCGGATGTGAGCGTCCATAGCGGGCTGACATAAAATCGGCTAGTGATCCAATGCGATGTGTTTTAACGACGGCATTGAATTTCGAGATGATTGGCCAGCCAAAGATAAATACCAGTATTGGTCCGAGATAAATCGGTAAAAACTCCCAACCATGATCTGCAGCCGACCCAACCGCACCATAGTAGGTCCAACTGGTGGCATAGACTCCGATCGAGAGAGGGTAGACCCAGCGTGAAGCTCGTGCACCGCCAAAGGAGGATGTATTTCTGTCTCCGTGCCAGGCGATAATAAAAAGCACGCCAACATACGCCAGTGACAGCACGATGAGTTGCCAACTTATGTGCACACGCACTCCTTTGGGTCGGTGGTCAAGCTGTACATAATACGACCAATGTCCTGCTTTTAGTTGTCTCTTTTGGTGGTATGTTCACTGTTGCTTCCTTTTAATTTAACTAACGATAACGAGGGTGGTGAAGCATGGAAGAGCAAAAAGCTCAAGCCTACTGGCAGGAGAACATCAGAACAATCATGCAGTTGCTGGTTGTTTGGTTCATCGTGTCATACGGCTGTGGGGTCCTATTCGTGGACCTTCTCGATACGATCGCTTTTGGCGGTTTTAAGCTTGGCTTCTGGTTTGCACAGCAAGGATCAATCTACGTATTTTTGATTCTGATCTTTGTGTATGCAAAGCGTATGAATGCCATTGATGAAAAATACGACGTGCACGAATAAGGAGCAGACATGGAACTTCAAAGCTTGATTTACCTGTTTGTCGGCGCCTCATTCGCGCTGTACATCGGGATTGCGATCTGGTCAAAAGCTGGATCAACTTCTGAATTTTACGTTGCGGGCGGTGGCGTCCATCCAGTTGCAAACGGGATGGCAACAGCTGCTGACTGGATGTCTGCAGCGTCCTTCATCTCCCTAGCGGGTATCGTATCTCTGCTCGGCCGTGATTCAGGTGCCTACCTGATGGGCTGGACAGGTGGTTACGTACTGCTGGCGATGTTGTTGGCACCTTACCTGCGTAAGTTTGGTAAGTTCACGGTGCCTGACTTCGTTGGTGACCGTTACTACTCAGACGTTGCGCGTACTGTAGCTGTTGTGTGTGTGATCTTCGTATCATTCACATACGTTGCTGGTCAGATGCGTGGTGTTGGTATCGTGTTCTCACGTTTCCTTCAGGTTGACATCAACACGGGTGTTGTCATCGGTATGGGTATTGTTTTCGTCTACGCTGTATTGGGTGGCATGAAAGGAATTACCTACACGCAGGTGGCTCAGTACTGTGTATTGATCGTTGCTTACACAATTCCTGCAATCTTCTTGTCACTTCAGGTGACAGGTGACTTCCTGCCTCAGCTTGGATTCGGTGGAACCATCGAGTTTGCGTTTGACAACGGTGTCAGAGAGATTCCAGCCGGAACCTATGTGTTGCATGCACTGGATCAGTCATTCAAGGATCTTGGATTCTCGATCGTTTATACCGAAGGTCGTGCAGGTGTTTGGGACACATTCCTACTAACTGTTGCATTGATGTGCGGTACAGCAGGTCTCCCACACGTGATTGTACGTTTCTTCACTGTACCTACAGTACGTGATGCGCGTGTCTCTGCGGGTTGGGCTCTGCTCTTCATCGCGATCTTGTACACGGTGTGTCCAGCAGTTGGTGCGTTCGCTCGTTTGAACCTGATCAAGAATACTCAGAACATCGAGTATGCAGCTTGGACTCAACAATGTTCAGCTGATCAGGCAGCTGCTTTGGCAGCGGCGCATGACAACCCTGCGGTAGATGCTGCGCGTGCTGATTGTGCGGGCCAGTGGTTCCAGACTTGGGAAAATTCAGGCCTCTTGGCGTGGATGGACAAGAACGGCGACGGTAAGATTCAGATTGCTAACGGTGCTGCATTCAAGGGTAAGCCTTCATTTGATGGTGATAACCGTGGCGCGAGTGGCGAACGTCTGTTGAAGAACGAGCCAGTTCCAGCTCCAGCTGGTCAGGCCATTGAAAACGAAGTGTACTTCGACCGAGACATCATCGTTCTTGCAAACCCAGAGATCGCATCTCTGCCTAACTGGGTCATTGCATTGGTTGCAGCCGGTGGTCTTGCAGCGGCGTTGTCAACTGCAGCAGGTTTGCTTCTCGTAATTTCTTCATCGATCTCTCACGATCTTCTTGGTCGCGTGATCTACAAAGATGCTGAAACTGATAAGTCAAAACTGACTGACGCTCAGGAACTGATGGCTGCTCGTGTAGCTGCAGCTGTTGCGATTGGTGTTGCTGGTTATTTGGGTATCAACCCACCAGCGTTCGTAGCACAGGTTGTTGCATTTGCATTCGGCTTGGCTGCAGCATCATTCTTCCCTGTAATCATCAACGGTATCTTTGATAAGCGGATGAACAAGGAAGGTGCGATCGCTGGTATGGCTGTGGGTCTTGCATTCACATTCATCTACATCGTTCTGAACGTGTTTGTCGACAAGTCTGGTACGTATAAGATGTTCTCAATTGAGGCAACTGGTGTAGGTACAATCGGTATGGTTCTTCACTTCGTGATTGCCTACGTTGTATCGCGTGCGACTGCAGCTCCACCTCAGGATATTCAGGATATGGTTGAAAATATCCGGATTCCACGTGGTTCGGCTCCATCGACACATGCACACTAATTGTTGACTGACTTCGGTCAAATCAACTGAAAAAGGGCGCCTCAGGGCGCCCTTTTTTATGTCACGATTGACAGATCGAATTAAGGACAACAGATATGGTCAGTGAAGTACTCAATACAGATATTCCTCCCTTTGATTTATTGAGTGATCAAGAGCTCGAGATCCTCAAGCAAAGCCTTTCGATCGCCTATTTTGATTCTGGTGAAGACATCATTCCCGCAGGTGGATCCCCAGAAGGGATTTACATCATCATCAAGGGTCAGGTTGAAGAGTATGACGAGACAATTGAGGGTGATCGCGATGCCCAGCGCGTTGCCCAATATTCAGAGGGCGACTTATTTGGATCTTTAGCTGTTTTAAAAGGGCGAGCTAAAGATAAATATCAGGCGTTCGAAGAATGTATTTGCCATTTGGTCCCCGCAAAGACGTTCATCGATTTGGTCCACGATAACCCAGAGTTCCGGCACTTCTTCCATAAAGGTCTTGCCACCATGGAAAAGCAGCGGAGTCGGATCAGCGTGCCTCAAGGTGGTGATGATTTCAGTTTGGTGCGTATTCGCGACTCTGTGTTGCGTAAACCTGTGATCGTCTCTCCTACGACATCGATTGCAGAAGCTGTTGGCAGAATGCGTCAAGATCATATCGATAGTGTTCTGGTGGACTGTGATACCTGTGACGCTAAATATGGACTCGTTACAGGGACTGATTTATTGGATGCATTGGCAATTGATGGGAAGACCCCCGGTTGTCCTGTTGGTGATGTTGCGACCCGCGACTTGATTACCTGCGCCGCGAATGACTTTTTATTCAATGCTTTGATTCTCATGACCCGCAAACACATCAAACGCGTAGTCATTGTAGATGAGGGCCAAGTTGTCGGTGTGAGCGAGCTGACAGATATTTTGAGCTATCTCACTGGTCAAACCCACCTAATGGGTGTCCAAATTGAAAAGGCGAAGACTGTTGAGGAGCTTAAGCAAGCATCGAAGGCATTGAATGCACTGATACGTACGTTGAACGCTAAAGGTGTGAAAATACGTTTCATGATGGAGCTATTGGCAGCGCTGAATGGCCGTCTCGTTGCGAAGCTCTACGAAATAACAATGCCTCAGCATGTTCTCGAAAATACTGCGTTGACAGTACTTGGGTCTGAGGGCCGGTGGGAACAGATTGTCAAAACAGACCAAGATAATGCGTTAATCATTGCAGATAACTTTGATTGGGATGACGAGGAGCGGACAAGACTCCTGAATCAATTTACAGAAGATTTGATTTCGATCGGATTCCCCCGTTGTCCCGGGAATATCATGGTCAGCAATCCAGAATGGTCTCAAAAGCTATCAGGCTGGAAGCGTACGATGGAAGGTTGGACCATTAGCATGTCCGAAGAGACTCAGATGAAGATGGCGATTTCACTTGATGGACATTTTGTCGCCGGCAACAAGAAGCTATTTGAAGAGATGTCGTTATGGGCTCATGAAAACCTTCGTGGCAATGATATTTTCTTAGCTCATTTTGGTCAGCCGGTGATGAATTTTGGTGTTCCGTTGACACTCTTCGGTAATGTCAAGAAAGATGCTGAAGGCCTAGATATTAAGAAAGGTGGAATTTTTCCCCTAGTCCATGGTGTGCGAGCACTTGCTCTGAAATACCGTTGTCGCCAAACCAACACCTATCGACGCATTGAAGAGTTGATCGAGAAGGGTGCAATGCATGAGCGCTTGGGGCGTAACCTGGAAAGCGCGTTGTCGTTGTTTATGCAATTACGTCTTGAAACTCAACTTGAGCAACTCGAAGAAGCTGGAACAGATGATGGTTCGAAGGTCACGCATAACCGGATTCAAGTGAAGAATTTGAACCGGTTGGATCGTGATTTGTTACGGGAGGCTTTACACGTTATTAAGGAGTTTAAAGAGTGGTTAGCTCTTGAACTCCATATTCGGGGTTAAATGATGCTGACGCGAACGCTCAAGCGCTTGGCAGATCGCTTTAAGAATCGGGACTCTGACTTTAGAGGACTCTTTGAGCCCTACGCTGGTTCTGAAATTGTCTCTCTCGATTGTGAAATGACAGGCCTTGATACGAAGAATGACCACATTGTCTCAATCGCTGCGGTCAAAATTGATGGGAATAAGATCAAGACTGGCGAGGCGTTTGAAGCCATGATTGATCATGGCGATTGGTTATCTGAAGACGCAATTCGAGTACACCGCATCAGAAAAGTTGATCTGACCGAAGCGGTAGGCCTAGAGACAGCCATCATGGCGATGATCGAATTTATCGGGAATCGCCCGATCCTCGGTTACAATATCCAATTCGATTTAAAATTTTTGGATCGCTATACCAAGCCGCTGCTCGGTTTTTCATTGCCAAACCAAATTGTTGAGTTTGCTGATGTCTACCGAAAGGCGATTGTCAGTAAGCGCCCTGATGCTGTTCCACACCTCGGATTTGAAGAGATTATCGAAGATCTCAAAGTCCCGGTATTTGGACGACATACAGCACTCGGCGATGCGACAACGGTGGCGATGGCCTATGTCAAATTGAAGCGGAGCCGATGACACGATCAAATGATCCCAAGGCGTTTGAGCGAGCAAAGCGCCAACAGCGATTGAGACGTCTCACTGGTCAGGCGATAGGAGACTATCGAATGATCGAAGAAGGCGATAAGGTCATGGTCTGTCTGTCTGGTGGCAAGGATAGTTACGCATTACTGGATATGTTGATTTCGTTAAGAAAATCGGCGCCCGTGTCGTTTGATTTAATCGCGGTCAATCTCGATCAAAAGCAACCAGGATTTCCAGAACATGTGTTGCCAGAGTATATGGCGACAAAAGATATTCCGTTCTACGTGATTGAGCGGGATACCTATTCAACAGTCAAACGAGTCGTTCCTGAGGGGAAAACCACTTGCGCGTTATGTTCACGCCTTCGTCGCGGAACACTTTACGGCTTTGCCGAAGCTAATGGCGTAACGAAAATCGCGCTAGGACATCATCGGGACGACATTGTTGAAACCCTATTTTTGAATTTGTTCTTTGGATCGAAAATGAAAACCATGCCACCTAAACTCGTTTCAGACGATGGGCGGTATGTGGTTATTCGACCACTCGCATATTGCAAAGAGTCTGACTTGGCTCAGTTTGCCGAGGATCAAAGTTATCCGATCATTCCCTGTAACCTCTGCGGGTCTCAGCCAAATTTGAAGCGCGCGGAAATCAAAGCGATGATCGCTGATTGGGAGAAACGCTACCCAGGGCGTGTTGAAAATCTATTTCGTGGTTTACAAAATGTTGTGCCATCCCATTTGATGGACACAGGGCTACATCCTTTTGATAGCCCAAGCCCAGATGCACTATTGGCATTTCGTGCTGAGAATCCTCTCGATGATGCGTCTGAGATTCGTGAAGCATTGGCCGAAGCCGAACTCAATCCATGGGTTGAAGAGCAAACAAATGATGCTCAGATTATCCAAACAAGTGGTGCGACCGTCCAAACACCGTAAAGCATGACGAGTGCACCTGAGATCTGTCTAAATAAATTGCTCTTCAGGGCAAAACTCATATGTGCACTTAAATAGCCTGCACCCAAGATCCCAGGCAGAGTGCCAAGCCCAAATAAAAACATCTGTGTCCCTGCTTGGCCTGCATGAGCAGTGGATGCGGACCATAGCAGTGCTGAGTACACCAATCCGCAGGGTAGGAAACCCCAAGCGAGCCCGTATTGGAAAGCATGTCTTAGCGTGTCTGGAGACGCTTTTGAGCGAAGTCTATAGACGAGAGGGGTAACGAACCGATCCCCGATTTGCTCAATCGCCTGAACACCTCGCCACAAGTTACTGATCCAGAGACCCATTAAAATTAAAACGATTCCGGCGAAGAGTCTGAATAGGACGATAAAGATTTCATGATCGCCACGAAGCCATCCGCCGAGGAGACCAAACAGAACACCGAGCGCTGTGTACGAGACAACGCGCCCGAAAGAGGCGCTCGTGATCAGTGTCCAAAACCGAAAACCTTGGCGATCTTTTTCAGGAATTGACAGACTGAATGCTGCAGTAATGCCGCCGCACATGACTAAGCAGTGGGCAGAACCGAATAATCCGATGAGAAATGCAGCTCCTGCTCCGATAGGGTCGGTACAGAGTTGGTTAATCATCAGACTTGCGTCGCTTACGCTCTTCTTCGATTGCACGTGCGTGCAACTCGTCATCGTCATCAAAAAGAATGTCAGATCCTGAGCGTTCGAGATCATCGAACTGCTTACTTTTAACGGCCCAATTAAATGCCCAAATCGCGAGTGCTAGTAGGATGATTGAGAGCGGGATAAGAGCGTAGATTGCGTTCATGAGATCCGATTGAGCCTTAATGCATTAGTAATGACGAAAAGGCTCGATGCAGACATACCAATCGCAGCAAGCCAGGGCGGCACGAAACCGGCCATTGCAAAGGGTACCGCGATCAGGTTGTAGACTAAAACCCAGAACAAGCTCTGACGGATGATTTGGGTCGTTTTTCGCGCTGTGTCTCTGAGCTTAATCAAGCTTTTGAGTTCCGGGGATAACAAAACAGCACCTGCTGAAAGGCGAGTGAGATCGGATGCCTGCGCAAAAGTCACACTGCCATTGGCTGCAGCTAGAACAGGCGCATCGTTTAAGCCGTCACCGATCATGACTGAAGATTCTGTTACTTCGTTTAAGTACGCGAGCTTTTGTTCTGGGTGAAGTTGGCCGAGTGCATGTTCGATTCCGAGCATCGTCGCGACGGACTGTACGCGCTCATTTCGATCCCCGCTTAGAAGTGTAATTTGGATACCAAGCTCTTTTAATTGCGAGATGGTTTCGGCTGCGTCTGACCGAATAGTGTCATCGAGGGCAACGTTTAAAACTGCCTCACCGTCTCGGACCAATGTAATTTGGAGCGCTTGATTAAACTCTTGATCCATTTCTTCGGGTGTTGACTCCCGCACCTCGTATTCCTGGCCATCGAATGACCCATGAATTCCTTTGCCGGGTATATGCGTAATGTTCTCGACTCGTGCAGGAGGAATGTCTGCAAATGCACGAGCGATCGGATGCGCAGTTCCTTGCTCTAAACCGCTTAGAATCGAAAGTGCTAGATCCTTATCAAGGTTTGCTAGAGGATTGGCCGCGAGGCGCTGAAATTGGCCTTCGGTCAGGGTGCCTGTTTTATCAAATAGCCATTGGTTTGAGCGAGCGAAGGCGAGTAAATGGGTCGGGTTGAGTAACAAAATACCCATACGTCTTAAACGCCGAATCGTGACGGTCCAGGCTGTTGGGATCGCGAGTGATAATGCGCAAGGGCAGGTGACAACCAAGACAGAGAGCGCATGTTCAAATGCGAGCTCCGGATCAGTCGACCACCAGAGTGCGAATGTCATTGCCGATAGCGTGAGGACGGACGCAATAAACCAGCGAATCAATGGCTCGATCCAGCGCGATTCTGGAGTCTCAACTGTTTCGGCCTGTCGTGCAAGATGCTCTAAGCGGCCGAGAAATGCATTTTTCCCGATCCTTAAAACCCGTGCTTCGATTACGCTTGAGCCGTTAACTGATCCGGCGAGAATTTCATCACCCCGATGAATCGCAACCGGCTCAAATTCGCCAGTCAACGCTTGCGTATCGACGGATGCAGCAGCAGATATTAGCGTTAAATCCACAGGGGTTTGTTGGCCAGCACCGAGTTGGATGAGATCGCCGGGCTTCAACGCAGAGACAGGAACCTGTTCAAATTGACCGTCAGCGCGAGAACGGGCAAGGGTCAGTGGCATTGGTCGCGACTCCACAGGTGTATCGAGTACCTGATGGCGTGCTCTCAGCTCTAAGAAGCGTCCGGTGAGAAGAAAGAGGGTAAACATGGCCACTGAATCGAAATAAACCTCCCCAATTCCTGTTAGCGTGGCGATGATCGAAGCAGTCCAAGCCAGTGATAGGGCGATTGCAACAGGCACATCCATGCCCAAGTTTTTATTTCTTAAATCGCGTAAAGCACCGACAAAAAAAGGTTGAGCCGAATACAGCATCACCGGGATCGACATCACCAGTGAAATCCATCGGAGAAAGCTTCGTTGATCCTCATCGATGAATGACGCTTCGCCGACATAAAGCGCGGTTGCCACCATCATGACCTGCATCGTCCCGATCGCTGCGATACCGATTCGTTTGATAATTTGTCTGCGTTCAGTTTTCCGCGCTTGATAAGCTGACTCGTCAGTCAATAACGTAGCGGTATAACCCAGTTGATCTATCTGCCCTAGGACCGCTGCAAGACTCGACTCGTTTGGGTCCCATCGAATGGTGAGCGTTTGACGTCCTAGATGGGCATGGCTTGCGATAATGCCATGGGTTGCCTCGAGAACGCGTTCGAGTAGCCATGTGCAAGCCGCACAGCGGATTTGTGGAATCGAAAGTTCGATTTCAAGAACACCATCATGAAGTGCAATTGTGTGCTGTTCTAAAAACTCAAGATTATCAAAGAGCGACCAATGGGTTTGTTGTTCGGGTTTCGGAGCCGTGGTGTCACGATATTGGTAAAACGATGAAAGCCCTTGTGCCTGAATCCAATCAACCGCCCCTGCACAGCCGTGACAGCACAAAAACTGTTTTTGACCGTCGACTGTCCGGTGAATGGTTTCATCGGCGGGACAGAGGTCTCCGCAGTGGAAGCAACGTTGTTCGTTAGGGGGCAACGCTCAATGGCTCTTTTAGAGGCAACAGAACCCTGGATGTGATGCGCCAAGAGTTATCTGGTGCAATTAGTTCCAAATTACGCGGACCAGGAGCCATTGATGGAATCGACGCAATGTAGAAACCCGGTCTGACAGCTTCTAAGTTAAAAAGAATGTCGTCACGCGCGCGAGTCGGAGACCGAAAAGCACCATCAATTGTAGCTACAGGTTCAGCTTGACCAAAATCGATTGTCAACAGCACATCACCGGTTAACTCATCCATTGTGAGTGCTCCGGTGATGCCTAGTTCTTTTGCTTTTTCGTCACGTTCAAGGTTCTCGTTGTAAAGAACTCCTTGGCGATAGTAATCGTCAGTGACAAGACCATCATTGGTATCGATTGCGACCCCAAGCATACTGAATCCCACAATCATCGATGCAATGATTGGGGCTAGGAAGAACCATGGCCATGGTTCTTTGTACCAAGGATTTGGTTTGTTCATTTCCAACGATCAGGTCCTATAAACGATGATTCGATTGTAACCTCATTTTCAGGATGCTTTGCCGGTTCAACAATAAAACTGATCGGTAACCTTGAGTTCGCAAGCATGTCTGGTGCAATTTGGACCTGATAGACCTGCACGCGTGTTTGTCCTGGCGCTAATTCGAGGCTTGCCGGACCAATAAGTCGAGCGCTTGGATGGCCTTCAAAGTTCACTTCATAAACTTCGTTAAAGGAGGTTTTGTTGAAGATCGTCAAAGAATAGGTATTTTCGATTTCGCCTGTTTTTGTCTCGTGGAAGAGGGCGCCACGATCACGTGCGACCTTGGCTTCCACAGTGCTTCTGTGGGTAAGTGCGTAAGCAAACGCGATACACATAATCATCATGGCGACGCCGTAGCCAATCAGGCGTGGTCGCAGCCAGTGCGTTTTACCACCGGCGAGCTCGTGCTCAGTCGCGTAACGCACGAGTCCGTGATCGTAATTCATCTTATCCATGATGGAGTCACAGGCATCGATACATAGTGCACATTGAATACACTCGTATTGCAGGCCGTCTCGGATGTCGATTCCAGTTGGACACACTTGGACGCACAGCCCGCAGTCAACACAGTCGCCTTGTGAGTTGTCTGACTCACCCGTCCGTTTGCGACTACCTCGAGGCTCCCCGCGCTCTGTATCGTAGGCAACGATTAACGTGTCTTGGTCGAACATGACCGATTGGAACCGTGCATATGGGCACATGTGAATACACACCTTTTCACGCAGGTATCCAGCGTTCAGGTAGGTGCCGACAGTGAACAGACCGATCCACAGGTAGGCAGCAGTGGACGCTTGTCCTGTCCAGTGATCAATCACGAGTTCACGAGCAGGGATAAAATACGCAACAAATGTAAAACCGGTTGCCCAAGCAATACCGAGCCATAAGGTATGCTTAGCCAGTTTTTTTCTAAACTTGCTTGGGGTCATCGGGCCTTTATCGAGTTTGATTCGCGCGTTGCGTTCTCCCTCTGTATGGCGTTCGATGGCCATGAAAATTTGGGTCCAAACGGTCTGTGGGCAGGTGTAACCGCACCAAATGCGTCCACCGAAGACGGTGACAAAAAATAGACCGAACGCACAAATAATTAGAAGCCAAGACAGTAAAACCAAGTCTTGCGGCCAAAAAGTAGCATTAAATACATAGAACTGACGGTCTGGAAGATTGAACCAGACCATCTGGCGATCTCCCCAATTTAGCCAAGGAAACAAGTAATACATAAACAGCATGACGATTCCTGCTGTCAGACGAACATTCTGGAAAAATCCGGATGTTCCTCGTGTGTAGATACCTTGTTTGGTTTGGTAGGCCGGGGTGTGCCGATGAGCGAGGCGCTCACCGGCATCTGTTTGACCCTCAACCGTTGGGATACGGTCGCTCATCGGGTCACTTCTGACTTAGGCTGTAAACGTATGCGGTGAGTAGATGGACTTTGTCTTCACCGAGACGTGGAAGTTGCGCTGGCATCACGCCTTGGCGGCCATGCCGTAGGGTTTGCTTGACAGACTCAAGAACCGTGAGAGTTGGTGCCTTATAAAGCCAAACGTCATCGGTTAAGTTGGGTGCACCAAGCATCTGCATTCCCTGACCTGTCGGCATATGACATGCGGCGCAGTATGTCTGGTAGTGGACTTGGCCTTTGGCTGCAAGGGCTTCATCGTGTGCGCGACCAGAAAGGCTCACAACATAATGTGCCGTCTCTTCAATCCCCGTATCACCTAAAATCCCCTGCCATGCTGGCATATTTGCCATACGACCTAGATTTAACGACTCTTTTATTTTTTCAGCTGAACCACCGTAGAGCCAATCTTCATCCGTGAGATTTGGGAATCCATACGCGCCTTTGGCACCAGAGCCATGGCATACGGCACAGTTATTCGCAAATAGACGTCCACCAACTTCCAATGCAGCAGGGTCTTGTGCGAGCTCTTCAATGGTTTTCTCACCAAATGCTGCGAAGACAGGTCCATATTTGACTTCGGCAGCTGCCATTTCTTCTTGCCATTGGCCAGTTGACGACCAATTCAAAATACCTTGGAAATTGCCGAGCCCTGGATAGAGAACCAAGTAACCCAAGCCAAACACAATCGTGCCAAGGAACTTCATATACCACCAACGCGGCAGCGGGTTATCGAATTCTTCGATGCCGTCAAACGCGTGGCCTACAGTATTTTCAGTCTCTTCTTTGTACTTTTCAGATTTTTTGACAGCTAAAACCAGCCACAAACATCCGAGGATCACGGTCAACGTGATAATTGCGACCCAAATGCTCCAGAAGGTCGGTAGTGAATCATTAAACATCAGTGTTTATCTCCATTCGGTGTATCGACCGGTTCGTCATCTAGAATCGAATTGGCAGCGTCATCGAAGCGCGCTTTGTTTCTCGGGCTATATGCCCACCAACCGATACCGATAAACATCACTAACATGATGACGCTAAGAACGCCGAGCCAGTCGTAATACGTCATTCCTTATCGATCCTTCATGGCAAGGCCAAGACCTTGCAAATATGCAATCAGTGCTTCAATTTCAGTCTTGCCGCGAACAGTTTCACGGGCGACTTCAATTTCGTCGTCGGTATATGGAACACCGAGCGTTTGCATGACGCGCATTTTTTGAGCTGTGTCTTCACCAGAGAGGGTCTTGGTGAATAGCCATGGGAATGAAGGCATATTCGATTCGGGAACCACATCACGCGGGTTGTACATGTGTGCACGATGCCAGTCATCTGAATACTTGCCGCCTAAACGCGCAAGATCAGGACCAGTTCTTTTGGAACCCCAGAGGAACGGGCGTTCCCACACAGATTCACCAGCAACTGAATAGTGGCCATAACGCTCTGTTTCCGCGCGAAATGGACGAACCATCTGTGTGTGACAAACGTGGCAACCTTCGCGGATGTAAATATCGCGACCTTCCAGTTGTAACGCTGACCAAGGCTTCATACCCTCGATCGGCGTCGTTGTCTTTGACATGTGGAACAGTGGAACGATTTCAGCCAGACCACCGAAGCTGATCACAACGATGATCAATGCTCCGAGGAGGCCAAGACGCTTCTCAATATACTCATGTGATTTCATCTTGTACTCCTTATGCTGCCGCTGGCTCTGGTTCGCTTGTGTCGCGAATTGTGTCTTGCTGTTTTGCATCGTTCACGGTCATGTAAACGTTGTAGAGCATGATCACCATACCCAACAGGAAGAATGCACCACCGATGACTCGAACCAAATAACCTGGATAGCTTGCTTCGAGGCTATCAACGAAGCTGTAGGTGAGTGTTCCATCCGGGTTAACTGCTCGCCACATCAAACCTTGCATGATGCCGTTGACCCACATCGCAGCGATGTAGAGAACAGTACCAATGGTTGCGAGCCAGAAATGCATGTTGATCAAGCGAGTTGAGTACATTTGTGCAATACCCAAAACCTTTGGAATCAAGTGATAGAGTGAGCCGATCGAGACCATCGCAACCCAGCCCAAAGCACCTGAGTGTACGTGTCCAATCGTCCAGTCTGTGTTGTGAGACAACGCGTTGACGGTCTTGATTGACATCATTGGACCCTCGAACGTTGACATCCCATAGAACGAAAGGGATACGACTAAGAACCGAAGGATTGGATCTGTGCGTAGTTTGTGCCAGGCACCTGATAGTGTCATTACACCATTAATCATGCCGCCCCAGCTCGGTGCGAGCAGAACGATCGACATAACCATGCCAACCGATTGCGCCCAGTCTGGAAGTGCTGAGTAATGAAGGTGGTGAGCACCGGCCCACATGTAAGTCGCAATCAACGCCCAGAAGTGAACGATCGAAAGACGGTACGAATAGACAGGACGTCCGGCTTGTTTAGGAACAAAGTAGTACATCATCCCAAGGAAGCCTGCTGTGAGGAAAAAGCCTACTGCGTTATGGCCGTACCACCACTGGATCATCGCATCCATCGCACCAGACCATACGTAATAAGACTTTGTGAAGCTGACCGGATACTGAACACTATTGACGATGTGCAGGATTGCGATTACGAGAATGAATGCACCCAAGAACCAGTTCGCGACGTAAATGTGCGACGTTGTCCGCTTAGCAATCGTTGCAAAGAATACGATGGCATACGAAATCCAAACGACTGCGATCAAGATGTCGATTGGCCATTCGAGTTCTGCGTACTCATGCGTTGTTGTCATGCCGAGTGGGAGTGTAATGGCAGCAAGCACGATCACAAGATTCCAACCCCAGAAAGTGAATCTGGCAAGGTTAGGGAATGCGAGCGTTGTATGACATGTCCGTTGGACGATGTAATACGACGTGGCAAATAGCGTGCATCCACCAAACGCAAAAATCACCGCGTTTGTATGCAGTGGACGGAGTCGTCCAAAGTGGGTCCATTCAGAGGCAAGCAGCTCGGGCCAGACCAACTGAGCCGCGATGAGCACACCGACAGCCATTCCAACAATACCCCAGACAACAGCCATGATCGCAAAGTGGCGAACGGTCCTGTAGTCATAAGCAGGGTGTGCTACAGCGTTAGACATCCTGATCCTTCCTTTTATGACAAAAATATCTATAGTTAGTTTAATTAGTTATATGCGCAGGTGGAAGCATTGTGAGAAATCAGACGGGCGATATGGGCTCGTTCATGAAAAAAATGCGACTTCACTGCATGTTGTGGTTATTATGACGGGAAAGGTTAGTATAAAACGGTTATAAGCCACGATCCACCGATTTTGTTATTGAGTTATATCAAGAAGCCGATAATTAGATGAAACTGCAACAGCTTCGTTACATTTGTGAAGTCGCTAATCACGATCTTAATGTGTCTGCCACTGCACAAAGTTTATTCACGTCTCAGCCAGGGATTTCTAAGCAAATCCGACTCCTTGAAGAGGAGTTGGGTGTGGAAGTGTTCGCTCGAAACGGCAAACATTTGGTTTCGATTACACCTGCAGGTGAAGAGGTGTTGAGGGTTGCAAGCGAAATCCTCCACAAAGTAGATGCCATCAAACAAATCTYCCAAGAATTCTCAGATGAGACCAAGGGAGTGCTTTCGATTGCGACAACGCACACTCAGGCTCGTTATGTGCTTCYACCAATTATTAATCAATTTATGCGCGAGTATCCCGAAGTGTCATTGCAGATGCAGCAGGGAACGCCAGCGCAGATCGCTGAAATGGCGGCTGGGGGCGATGTTGATTTTGCTATCGCCACAGAAGGTTTAGAACACTTTTCCAACCTATTGTTAATGCCTTGTTATCAATGGAATCGGGCCGTTATTGTTCCCAAAGACCACCCATTAGCTCAGCTTGATGGGCCGCTGACACTGTCCGAGCTTGCTCGTTATCCGATCGTGACATACGTTTTCGGTTTTACCGGGCGTTCGCGGTTAGATGAGGCGTTTGAGCAGGAAGGTTTGTCTCCGAAAGTGGTGTTCACGGCGGCTGATGCGGATGTCATTAAAACCTATGTTCGGTTAGGTCTAGGGGTTGGGATCGTCGCTGATATGGCGCATGACCCCCAGACAGATGGTGATTTGGTAACAGTCAATGCGAGTCATCTGTTCAGCCCGAGTGTAACGTCGATAGCGTTTCGTCGCGGGACATTCCTTCGAGGGTACATGTATCGATTTGTTAATTTGTTTGCGCCTCACCTGTCGCGCGAAGTGATCGGTAAGTTCCTCAGAAGCCAAGGTCGCGCCGAAGCTGAAAAGATTTTTGAGTCAGTTGACGTCCCACTGCTTTGATATCTCAACCCTCTGTTGATGTTCGGTTTATCGATCGTGAAGATTATCGGCTAGCTATTCATATCGCTGAAAACCGAGAAGGTTGCGGGGATCTTATTTTGCTGCACGGTGCTGGTGTTGCCTCTGAAGCGACGTGGTATCCCCTGCTCTCCGCATTTCAGTCCTACCGTCGCGTGATATGCCCAGACCTACGTGGCATGGGTCGGTCTCACGCACTGGATTTCGAAGATTGTGCAATAAGTGCAAGCATCGTTGCCGATGATGTTGATGCAATACTCGATGAGTTCTCGGTCAAGCAGTGTCAGATGGTTGGATATAGTTTTGGTGGGCTGATTGCATTGATGGTGAATGCGTTAAGCCCGGGCGTTGTTGATGATTTGGTGCTCCTGGAACCTGCGCTTTTAGAGCGCTCGTCGCTCGAAGAGTTGCGGGATTTGCGATCGCGTTATGCGACAGCTGCGTCTTCTTTGTTGGTGGAAGATGATCCGGTCATTGGTGTGACGCAATTTTTGGATCTGATTTCACCCAATCGTTCAACGCATCCCCGCGTCGAGCGCATGACGGTTCAGCGTTTGGCGAGCCGCCCCAAGGGTCTGGCTTATGCACTGATGGCTGTGAATGAAGCTGCATGGCACATCGATCGAATGAAGTTGATTGATCAATCGCCGCGGACATTGAGTCTTGTGGGATCAAAAAGTATCGATGATGCGCATGCGTTTCATCAAATCCTGGCGGCTTCGAGAGACGACTGGTTTTATCAATCAGTCCCAGGCGTTGATCACGCGCTTCCTTATCAAAAACCGGGTGTGTGTGCAGACCTTATTTGTGCTCACTTTGGTCGTTAACGTGCCACTTTACGCTTGCCAGTGACTTGAAGAATCCGGGCACTGATTTCCTCAACAGACCGTTCGGTTGTCGATAAAAAAGGAATCGCATGTCTACGGTAGAGTGCTTCGACTTCGTTGACCTCGTACTGGCACTGTTTGAGCGAAGCGTATCTTGACTCGGGCCGGCGCATCTCTCGAATAGCTTGCAGTCTTTCTGGGTCAATCGTTAATCCAAATAGCTTGGCTTTGTGTTTTCTTAGTGTGTCAGGAAGTTGGTCGTCATCAAGATCATCTTCAGTCAAAGGATAGTTGGCTACCTTAAGTCCGTACTGCATTGCTAGATACAAGCTGGTTGGCGTTTTACCTGAGCGCGATACACCAATGAGTATGAGATCTGCTTGGTCATAATAACGAATTCGAGCGCCATCATCGTTATCAAGCGCAAAGTTAATTGCGTCAATGCGTCGTGCATACTGGCCATCAGGCGCGACCGCGTGACTCATTCCCACTGAATAACTCGAACCGTGGCCAAGCTCTCTTTCAAGTGGTTTGAGGAATGTTTGGAAGATGTCCACCAAAAAACCGTTGCAGTCAGCAAGAACGTCACGCACTTCTTGATTCACGATTGTGTCGAAAACGATCGGCGTAACGTTGTGTTCGACACCGGCAGCGTTGATTTCTGACACTGCTTTTTTCGCTTTTTCAACACTATCGACATAAGGCAGTGTGGTCTTATCAAACTGTACTGTGTTGAATTGGCTCAATAAAGCTTGTCCTAAGCCTTCGGCGGTCAGACCAGTTCCATCTGAAATAAAGAATACTGGACGAATTTCTGAGGTCATATTTGGTTCCAAATCATTTATACTGTTTCGCTTTATCGATGGCCGTTTGACGTTTCTCGAGGCAGTGCAAGGAAGCGAGCTCAAGATTAGTCTGCGTCAGCGGTTTCTAAGACACAAGACGGAAGGGGATTCCTTTTGGACAATTATATCCTTTGGTTCGATGAGCTCGGCATGAATGATGTTGAGCGCGTTGGTGGAAAAAACGCATCACTTGGCGAAATGATTTCGAATCTGGCTGGAGCTGGAGTGAGCGTGCCGAACGGGTTTGCGACAACTGCGCATGCATATCGTGAATTTTTGGCCCACGAAAACCTAGCAGATCGCATTAATCAGGCGCTGGCGGTATTAGACGTTGAAGACGTCAACGCGTTGGCTAAAACAGGCGCAGAGATTCGGTCATGGATCATTGATACACCGTTTCAACCTGCTCTCGATAAAGCAATTGAAGACGCTTTTGCCAAAATGACGGCCGACAACGCAGGGATGAAAGTTGCAGTTCGTTCATCTGCGACTGCAGAAGATCTCCCTGACGCGTCTTTTGCTGGTCAGCAGGAAACATTCTTAAATATCTCTGGGATTGAGAACGTTAAGCATGCGATCAAGGAAGTATTTGCTTCATTGTTCAATGATCGTGCGATCTCATACCGCGTTCACCAAGGGTTTGCGCACGAACTCGTAGCGTTGTCAGCAGGTATCCAGCGCATGGTCCGTTCCGAGACGGGTGCTGCGGGTGTCATGTTTACTATGGACACAGAGAGCGGTTTTCGTGATGTGGTATTTGTGACCGCTGCCTATGGTTTAGGTGAGACGGTTGTACAGGGTGCCGTTAACCCAGATGAATTCTATGTGCACAAGCCAACGCTTGATGCAGGTCGTCCAGCAGTTTTGCGTCGAACACGCGGCTCAAAGTTGATCAAGATGGTGTATGCGGACTCGTCGAAGCCAGGTCGTTCAGTTGAGACTGTTGACGTCGATCCAGCAGAGCGTCGCCAGTTCTGTGTGACCGATGCAGAAGTTGAGTCACTTGCACGTCAAGCGCTGATTATCGAAAAACATTATGGCCGTCCGATGGATATCGAGTGGGCTCGTGATGGTGATGATGGTCAGCTCTACATCGTTCAAGCGCGACCAGAGACCGTTCAAAGTCAACAAGACGGTCGCCAAATGGAACGTTTTGTTCTTAAGGAAAAGAGCGAAGTGCTCGCTCAAGGTCGTGCAATTGGTCAAAAGATCGGCCAGGGTACCGTTCGTTTAGTCAAAGACATCTCGAGGATGGATGAAGTTCAACCGGGTGATGTCCTTGTTACTGATATGACAGACCCTGATTGGGAGCCTGTGATGAAGCGTGCATCTGCGATTGTGACTAATCGTGGTGGTCGTACATGTCACGCCGCGATTATCGCTCGCGAATTAGGTATCCCAGCCGTGGTTGGGTGTGGTGATGCAACCGAGTTGCTCTCGACTGGCGTTGATGTGACTGTCAGTTGTGCTGAAGGTGATACGGGCCATATCTATGCCGGGATCTTGAAGTACGATCACCGCGTAACCAGCGTCGATGCAATGCCTGAACTCCCATTTAAAATCATGATGAATGTCGGTAACCCTGATCGTGCATTTGATTTCCAGCGTCTGCCGCATGCGGGCATTGGGCTAGCACGTTTAGAGTTCATCATTAACCGAATGATTGGAGTGCATCCGCGTGCACTGATGGATTACGACACCCTGCCTGCTGACTTAAAAGAAGAGATAGCAGAGCGTATCGGTGGCTATGCAAGCCCGACAGATTTCTATGTTGAAAAACTGGTCGAGGGTATTGCGACGCTTGGAGCATCCTTTGCGCCGGAGCGCGTGATCGTGCGTTTGTCAGACTTCAAATCCAATGAATATAGAAATCTGGTGGGTGGACCGTTATACGAGCCTGAAGAAGAAAATCCAATGCTCGGATTCCGTGGGGCATCCCGTTATATTTCGGAGGCATTCCGCCCTTGTTTTGAGTTCGAATGTCGTGCCCTGAAGAAGGTGCGTGATGAGATGGGGCTGACTAATGTTGCCATCATGGTTCCGTTCGTTCGAACCCTCGATGAAGCGGCAGCTGTGATTGAACTATTGAAAGAGAATGGTCTCGAGCGCGGTAAGAATGGCCTTGAAGTCATTATGATGTGTGAGCTTCCATCAAATGCTGTTTTGGCCGATGAGTTCCTTGAGTATTTCGATGGTTTCTCCATCGGTTCAAATGATCTGACGCAGTTGACGCTGGGACTTGATCGAGATTCTGGAATCATCGCGGATGCCTTTGACGAGCGGAACCCAGCGGTGAAGTTCTTATTGTCTCGTGCGATCGCGGCATGTAACAAAGCCGGTAAATACATCGGTATTTGTGGACAGGGACCTTCGGATCATCCCGATCTTGCATTCTGGTTGATGGAGCAGGGGATTGACTCGGTTTCGTTGAATCCAGATACAGTCTTGGAGACTTGGTTCTTCCTGGCTGATGCTCAGGATAACAAGTGATGAAATCCACGCCGGATTTGTGTGATGTGTATGAGGGCGGAATCTCCGTCCTCGAACCTCTATTTACTAACTTTGGTGGTCGTGAACGTTTCTATGGCGAAGTCGTCACGGTCAAATGTTTTGAAGACAATTCCAAAGTGAAAGAGCTCGCAGGTACTGCGGGTAATAACCGTGTCATGGTTGTTGATGGCGGTGGTTCACTTCGGCGTGCATTGTTAGGGGATATGATTGCCGCGAATGCTCTCGCCAATGGTTGGGCGGGTTTTGTGATTTACGGCTCGATTCGCGATGTGGATGAGCTGGGTGCGATGGATCTTGGTGTTCAAGCGCTCGCGACAAATCCGATGAAGACCGAAAAGAAAGACATCGGTGACATCGATGTTGCTGTGACATTTGCCGGTGTAACAATCCACCCTGGTGATTTCATTGCGTGCGACAACAACGGAATTGTGGTGTCACCAGTCGCTCTCGACGTTTAAGACGCTCATATTTAGGCATAAAAAAACCCCGACACCGCAAGGTGCCGGGGTTTTTTATTGATGGCGTTTAGGCAATCTCTGTCACAGGAATATTCGCTTCCTTCGCTTTTGCCTGGAATTCGGCAATCTGATGGAAGTTCATATAGCGGTAGATATTGTCAGCCATTGAATCGATATCTTTGGCAAACTCCATGTACTCAGCGACGGTCGGCAACTTACCGATGATTGATGCAACAGCCGCGAGCTCAGCACTTGCCAAATAAACATTGGCGCCATTACCAAGGCGGTTCGGGAAGTTACGTGTCGATGTTGAAACAACAGTCGAATTATCAGCAACACGTGCTTGGTTACCCATGCATAGTGAGCATCCCGGCATTTCAGTGCGTGCACCCGCTTTACCGTAAATTGAGTAGTAGCCTTCTTCCATCAACTGGTGCTCATCCATACGTGTTGGTGGAGCAATCCATAACCGAGTTGGAATCGAGCCGACTTTCTTTAGAAGTTCGCCAGCTGCACGGTAATGACCAATGTTGGTCATGCACGAACCAATAAAGACTTCGTCAATGGCGGTACCTTGAACCTCAGATAGCGGTCTCACGTCATCTGGGTCGTTCGGGCAAGCCAGTAATGGTTCTTTGATTTCATTGAGATCGATTTCGATAATTTCTGCGTATTCAGCATCAGCATCGGCTTCCAGTAGTTCAGGATTTTTAAGCCATGCTTCCATTGCCTTGATACGGCGTGCAATCGTGCGCGGATCGCCATAGCCATCAGCAATCATCCACTTCAACAGTGTGATGTTTGATTCGAGATATTCACGAATTGGTGCTTCATCTAACTTGATCGTACAGCCACCTGCTGAGCGTTCAGCCGATGCATCTGATAACTCAAACGCTTGCTCAACTGTTAATTCTGAGAGGCCTTCAATTTCGAGAACGCGACCTGAGAAGATATTCTTTTTACCTTCTTTGCCGACCGTTAGAAGTCCACGTTGAATCGCAGCGTAAGGAATCGCGTTGACCAAATCACGGAGCGTGATGCCTGGCTGCATTTTTCCTTTAAACCTCACCAACACAGATTCAGGCATATCCAATGGCATGACACCTGTTGCCGCAGCGAATGCGACAAGGCCTGAGCCACCAGGGAATGAGATACCAATTGGGAAACGGGTATGTGAGTCACCACCAGTACCAACTGTGTCTGGGAGCAACATCCGGTTCAACCATGAGTGGATGATGCCGTCGCCTGGACGGAGAGAAACGCCGCCACGGTTCATGATGAAGTCAGGCAGTGTGTGTTGGGTATCGACATCAACTGGCTTTGGATAGGCAGCTGTATGACAGAACGACTGCATTGTCAGGTCAGCTTGGAAACCAAGACATGCGAGCTCTTTCAGTTCGTCGCGCGTCATCGGGCCAGTTGTATCCTGTGAGCCCACAGTTGTCATGCGAGGCTCGCAGTATGTGCCAGCGCGAACGCCTTCGACACCACATGCTTTACCGACCATTTTCTGAGCCAGTGTGTAGCCTTTGTTTGATTCAACTGGAGCTTTAGGCGTTCTGAAGAAATCTGCAGTACCTAGACCGAGCGCATCGCGTGCACGTGTTGTGAGTCCGCGACCAACGATTAATGGAATTCGGCCGCCTGCGCGAACTTCGTCAAGGATTACTTCACTCTTCAATGCAAATTCAGCAATGGTTGCGCCTTGTTCGTTGGTAATAATGCCCTCGTGAGGTTTGACGACGATGACATCACCTGTGTTCATTTGCGTGACGTCACATTCGATTGGCAGAGCGCCAGCGTCTTCCATTGTATTAAAGAAAATTGGAGCGATTTTCCCGCCAATACACACACCACCTGAGCGCTTGTTTGGCACAAATGGGATGTCATCACCCATGTGCCATAGAACTGAGTTAGTCGCCGATTTACGTGAAGAACCAGTTCCAACAACGTCGCCAACATAAGCGAGTGGATTACCTTTTTTCTTCAATTCTTCAATTGTTTCAAGCGGCTTATCCATGCGTGCTTTGAGCATTGCTTGCGCGTGCAGTGGGATATCTGGGCGGCTCCACGCGTCAACGGCAGGAGACAAGTCATCAGTATTTGTTTCACCAGGGACCTTGTACACAGTGACTTTGATTTCAGCTGGTACTTCAGGCTTATTTAAAAACCACTCAGCGTTTGCCCATGATTCCATGACTTCTTGAGCCAATGGATTGCCTGCTTGACGCTTTTCCTCCACATCGTGGAATGCATCAAACATTAATAGAGTGCTTTTGAGTGCTTCGGCGGATGTTTTTCCGACTTCTGCATCGTCAAGTAATTCAACTAGCGGTGGGATGTTGTAGCCGCCGAGCATGGTGCCGAGTAAGCGTGTCGCCTCGATACGGGAAACCAGACTACATGCCGTGTTGCCTTTGGCAACATCAGTCAGGAAGGCAGCTTTTACATAAGCAGCTTCATCCACGCCCGCAGGAACGCGGTTTGTTAATAAATCCAGTAGAACAGCTTCTTCACCTGCAGGTGGGTTTTTCAGAAGTTCTACAAGTCCAGCCACTTGGTCAGCGCTGAGTGGTTTAGGCACGATGCCTTCAGCGGCACGTTCCTCGACATGTTTGCGGTATTCTTCAAGCACAATCATCGTCCTTGTTCAGGTTGAATTGAGCGCGGTGGGTGGGTCCTTTTGGGAACCGGATCACGGCGCGCCGGGAGGCGAGATTTTATCAGAAAAATTGAGAAGTCTGCGTCCATACTTGGTCGCAGACTTCCTATTTTTTAATTTTCGATTGGGAACGCCGGCAGCGTTGCCTTAGTCATTTGGCGAAGACAGCGAATCACCTGGCAACTGTAGCCATATTCATTGTCATACCAGACATAGACAACGCAGCTGTTATTCCCGGTCGCGATAGTCGCAAGACCGTCAACGATGCCTGCGGCTCGTGAACCGACAAAGTCTGAACTCACCGCTTCAGGAGAGTTTGAGTAGTCGATCTGCTTTTGCAATTTCGAGTGAATTGCAACGTGGCGCAGATAGTCATTGAGTTCATCTTTTTCAACAGGTTTGTCGAGGTTAAGCTTCAAAATCGCCATGGAGACATTTGGTGTGGGAACGCGAATCGCATTGCCAGTAAGCTTGCCTTTCAACTGAGGTAATGCTTTGGCAACAGCTTTGGCCGCTCCTGTTTCGGTAATAACCATGTTCAAAGCAGCTGCTCGACCACGACGGTCACCTGAATGGAAGTTATCAATCAAATTTTGGTCGTTGGTGTAACTGTGGACGGTTTCTACGTGTCCATTCTGGACGCCATATTTTTCGTCAATGGCTGCCAAGACGGGTGTGATTGCGTTCGTTGTGCAGCTTGCCGCAGAGATGATCGCGTCGGCGTCTGTGATGTCTTCATGGTTGACACCATGCACAACATTTTTCAGGTCACCTTTGCCAGGCGCTGTTAGAAGGACTCGGCTTGCACCTTTTGATTGGAGGTGCTGTGACAATCCCTCGCGATCACGCCATTTGCCGGTGTTATCGACGACTAGCGCGTTATCGATACCGTATGCGGTGTAATCTACTTCAGAGGGGCTTGATGCATAAATGACCTGGATGCGTTGCCCATTAGCGATAATGGTATTGCTATCGTGGTCGACAGTGATTGTACCGTCAAAAGATCCATGGACTGAGTCGCGGCGTAGTAAGCTCGCGCGCTTCATTAGATCGTTATCACCATTTTTTCGAATCACAATAGCGCGTAGGCGAATTGCTTCTTTTGAGCCTGACTTAGCGATCAATTCGCGCGCAAGCAGTCGACCGATTCGGCCAAAACCATACAGAACGATGTCTGTTTTTTGACTCCCGACAGGCGCGTCTCCGGTTGCCCCTTTCAGCTCGTCTGCGACATAGTCGTTGAGGCTTCGCCCGGCACCAAGCCGACGGAAATTAACAGCCAGTTTGCCGATATCGACGTGGCATGGATTCAGATCTAATTTTGCGACTTCAAGTAAGACGTCTCGAGCTTCTTCAGCAGACAACTCTTCGTTTTCAACTTGGCGTGCAAAGCGGCAGCATTTGATGATGTTGATGACTGTGCGATTGTTGAGCAGTCGTCCGAAGATGGATGTCTCAATCGCTTTTTCGCGGAAAAGACGTCCGATGATCGGCATCATTTCTTCGGCAGCAGCGATTTTGCTGTTCCAGTCTTCCATGGACTCGTTGACAAGATCTCGTGACATAGTGTGTCCTCCCTTAAATCTCAGCTAGTGATTGTGAGGGCTCGACGAGACTAAAATCAACTGAATTGGGAATAATGAATTAAAAATGACCGTTTAATAATAAACGGTCATGAAATTATTTTCCGCAGTGCACGATTGTTTTTTGAAGCAAAGTCCTAACACTTAACTAATACTGAATTAAAGAGATCGGTCTTAAGTATGCAAACGCGAGTGCCTACCCCCTGTGTTGGGCTTTGTTCGACAACCTACGGCGATTCAGTGTGTCGCGGTTGTAAGCGGTTTGCTCACGAAATTGTGGACTGGAACCGTTACGATGATATTCAGAAAGCGGCTGTTTTAGCCCGGCTGACGCAATTGATGTCAGAGGTTCTCAGCCGTTATGTGTTGGTGACTGACGAGGGCATGTTAAAACATGCATTAGATAGTCACGGACTTCGATATCGAAAGGATCAGCCACCCGAATGCTGGGCTTATGATTTATTCAGGCAGACGCGAGGTCAGTTTGCGCGATTGGCAGATCTTGGATTAGCAAAACTTCCAGAAGTGGAGTCGATGTCATATCGGGAAATTTGGGATTCAATGAATTCGGAATATCTCGCAGTGTCTGAAGGTCACTATGAGCGGTACTTTAGACAACCTCTTGCCTTCGACTAATCCTTAAAGCCTTCGCTCGCTGAGTGCGGTATTCTATCGCGCCACAGGAGGTCTATGTGCATTATCCAACCATTGAATCAACCCTCGGCCACACGCCGCTCGTAAGGTTACAGCGTCTGAATGAAGGCCTCGCGCCTGAGGTCACTGTTCTTTGTAAAATGGAAGGCAACAATCCGGCTGGCTCAGTCAAAGATCGACCTGCGTTTTACATGATCCAAGGCGCTCAAGCGCGAGGGGAAATCAAGCCGGGCGACCGCTTGATTGAAGCGACGAGCGGAAACACTGGAATCGCGTTAGCGATGGTTGGAGCCATTCTTGGCTATCGTATGACCCTGATTATGCCGGACAACCTATCTGACGAACGTAAGCGGGCGATGACCGCCTACGGTGCCGAGCTCATCCTTGTTTCCGAAAAAGAGGGGATGGAAGGGGCGCGTGATCTCGCGCTTGATATGGAAAAGAAAGGCCAAGGACGCGTTTTAAATCAGTTTGCGAATCCAGATTGCCCACGTGCGCATTACGAGACAACAGGCCCGGAGATTTGGAACGACACAAATGGTGATGTGACCCACTTCGTGAGTGCGATGGGCACAACAGGAACCATCATGGGGGTATCCCGGTATCTGAAAGAACAGAGCCCTGATGTCACGATTATTGGTCTTCAGCCAAGTGACGGGTCAAAAATTGCTGGAATTCGTCGCTGGCCTATTGAGTATCGTCCTGAAATTTTTGATCCATCGCGTGTTGATGTCACCTTAGATATTGATCAGAAGGAGGCGGAGGATATGGCTAGACAACTTGCCGTCAAAGAAGGAATTTTCTGTGGTGTCAGTGCGGGTGGCGCTGTCTCTGGGGCGTTGCGCGTTGCACGCGAACTGACCAGCGGTGTGGTGGTTTGTATCATTTGCGATCGCGGTGACCGATATCTTTCGACGGACTTATTTCCACGATGAATCAACGCACGCGAAAACGTCCCCCACGTCGTAAACAAACACCTGACTTCCCAATTCGAATTGAGAAACTCTCGCATGAAGGGCGAGGTTTAGTTCGTTGGGGTGAGCGAATGCTATTTGTCGATGGCGCCTTGCCCGGTGAGCTCGTGACTGTTCGAGTCACCGGTAAATCCTCACGTACTGCCGAGGGAATCGCGAAAGACATTTTGGTGCCATCACCAGAGCGCGGTCAGCCAGAGTGCCCGCATGCTGAGGTATGCGGTGGTTGTTCGCTGCAACACATCCCGCACGCGGCTCAACTTGTGCACAAATCGAAAACGCTCGATGAGCTCATGATCCGTGAGGGTGTTTCACTTGATAAAGTCGAGAGGCTTCCCACACTGCAAGGACCAACGCTCGGGTATCGCCGGCGCGCACGTTTAGGCGTTCGATGGGTGCATGCCAAAGATCGAGTATTGATCGGCTTTCGGGAGAGAGGCTCGAATTTCATTGCAGATATCGATGGATGTCCGGTGCTGGATCAACGGATCGGTCAATCACTTAGTACCCTTGAAACAGCAATCGCCTCGCTTTCTCAACCGGATCGTATTCCTCAAGTTGAAGTTGCGGCAGGTGACGACACTCTCGCAATTATCATTCGACATCTTGAAGCGCTGACAGAGGCCGATCGAAGCGTTCTCGCAACACTTGGGCAGCGGACAGGCTGGCATGTCTACTTGCAGCCTAAAGGCCCGGATACGATCACCCGTTTGTGGCCATCAGAGGGTCCTGAGCGCTTAACTTATCGCATTGGTGAATTCGGTCTCGAGTATCAATTTGCGGTGACAGATTTCACGCAGATTAATGCGACCATTAATCGCGCAATGATACTACAAGCGATTAATCTGCTTGATTTGCAGGGAACCGAGCGCGTGTTGGATTTATTCTGTGGGCTCGGTAACTTCACGCTTGCCGCAGCGACGCGTTGTGCGTCAGTCATCGGGGTCGAAGTATCCAAAACGATGGTCGAAAGAGTTTTGCAAAATGCTCGTCATAATTCTCTGGATAATGTGTCAGCGGTTGCTTTTGATTTAACGCAGTCCATTGCAGACCAACCATTCGCCGCGGAATCATGGGATACGCTAATTGTGGATCCTCCGCGATCTGGTGCCAAGGAAGTGCTTGAGGAAATACCTCTGAACAAAATTGCTCGCGTGTTGTATGTGTCATGCAATCCAGCAACTCTTGCGAGAGATGCGAAGATACTGGTCGATCGAGGTTTCTCAATGACTCATCTAGGGATCATGGATATGTTTCCACATACAGCGCATGTCGAATCCATGGCGCTTTTTGTGAAGCGAGGGGCTCGTGGTTAAAGCCCGCGAATTGCATCCGATTCAACTCGATTCTGATCTATCTCAAGAAAATTGGGCTGAGCGGTTTGCGCGTGAAGCACACCTCGAATCTTCAGCTAAGCTTCAAAAAGCCATTGGTCTCATTGAAGAGCTTGAATCCAAAGATGCGACAGCTAAAGACTGGAAGGGTCCCGATGCGCACCGCTTTGGTCTTGAAATGGCAGATATTTTATCGACTATGCCGATTGACGAAGATGCGCTCGTCGCTGCCTTGTTATATCGATCAGTTCGGATTGGTCGTCTCCATTTGCGTGACGTCCGGGAGGACTTTGGGAAGACAGTTGCCAAGCTGATTGAAGGTGTTCAGCAAATGGCGATCATCAGTCAGACCCGCCAGGATGCCCCGAAACAGTTCTTGGGAGCGGCTGAAAATCAGGCGGATGCGGTTCGCAGGATGTTAGTCGCCGTGATCGATGATGTCAGAGTTGCACTCATCAAGCTCGCTGAGCGAACAGCTGCGATTCGTGCAGTAAAATCAGCTGATAAAGCGCGTCGACTCAAGGTTGCTCGAGAAGTGTCTGAGGTCTATGCACCGCTTGCACATCGCCTCGGTATTGGCCATCTAAAATGGGAGCTCGAAGACCTGTCCTTCCGTTATCTCGAGGAAGATGCTTATAAGCAGATCGCAAAAGCGCTTGCTGAGCGTCGAGAGGACCGAGAACGATACATTCAGGAATTAGTGGATTCGATTTCGGCGACCCTCACCTCGCAACAGATTCGGGCGGATCTCACGTGGCGTGCCAAACACATCTTCTCGATTTGGAGAAAGATGAAGCGGAAGCAAGTTGATTTTTCACAAATCTATGATGTGCGAGCGATTCGAATACTGGTTGATTCTGTACGCGATTGTTATGCCGCGCTTGGTCTTGTGCATGGTGCGTATAAGAGTATCCCACATGAATTCGATGACTACATCGCATCACCGAAGCCCAATGGTTATCGCTCGCTCCATACAGCAGTCATTGGCCCACAAGGGAAAGTTGTTGAAGTCCAAATTCGTACCCAACAAATGCATGATGAGGCGGAATACGGTGTTTGCGCGCATTACAAATACAAGGGAACTGACACCGAGATCAGCGGCGAGGCCTACGAAGAGAAAATTGCTTGGCTGAGACAAGTCCTCGATTGGCATGATGAAGTCGGAGACTTAAGAGAACTCTCTGATGCCCTCCGACAAGACGTTCTCGAAGATCGTATCTATGTATTTACCCGTGACGGACATGTTGTTGATCTTCCCTCTGGATCGACTCCGCTCGATTTTGCGTACAAGGTCCATACAGAAATCGGTCATTCTTGCCGAGGTGCGAAAGTTAATCGAAAAATAGTACCGCTAACCTACCGACTCAAAGTGGGCGATCAGGTCGACATTTTGCGGCAAAGCGAAGCCCGACCGAGTCGGGATTGGCTGAACCAAAGTCTTGGGTATCTGAAAACTTCTCGTGCCAGAGCAAAAGTCCAAGCATGGTTTAAGCAACTCGATCGCGATCAAAATGTCTCTGCTGGTAAGCAATTAATCGATTCTGAAGTGAAGCGACTCGCACTGGGTTCGTTTGATTTGCAGGCAGTTTCTCAAGCACTGAATCTTCAAACAACTGAAGACTTGTATGCGGCCGTTGGTGCTGGTGATGTGCGCGTATCGCAAGTAGTTGGCGCAGTGAGTCGACTGTCTGGAGCGACCCAACGAGAACTCGATCTTGAACCGCGGCAGGCATCGCCTCAAGAGCGAACCGATGGTATTCAGATCCGGGGTGTTGGTAAGTTATTGACTCAAATAGCCACCTGCTGCCACCCAGTGCCCGGTGACATGATCGTTGGCTATATCACAAAGAATCGAGGCGTGAGTATTCATCGTGATGACTGCGCTAACCTATTAAGTCTTGAAGATGAATCACCTGAACGGATCATCGAGGTGTCTTGGGGTGAGACGCAGGTTGAAACCTATCCTGTGGAGATCGAGATCAATGCATATGATCGCCAGGGTCTTTTGCGAGATGTGACATCAGTGCTTGCCAATGAGCGTGTGAATGTGACTGGCATGCAAACGATGACCGATGCCTCAGCCAATACGGCTCGACTTCAGTTGTCGATCGAAGTGGATGGGTTGTCACAGTTGTCGCATGTACTTGATCGAGTCCAACGAATTCATAACGTGATTTTTGCCAAACGGATTCGAGCGGCATGAGTTATCAACTATCTGATTTAGTTAAGTTAATGGGGTGTTTACGCGATCCAGATCACGGGTGCCCTTGGGATCGAAGTCAGTCATATCAAAGTATTGTTCCATTCACGTTAGAAGAAGCATACGAAGTTGGTGATGTCATCGAGCGTGGTGCATTTGATGAGCTTTGCGGGGAACTTGGGGATCTTTTATTTCAGGTCATTTTTTATTCGCGGCTAGCGGAGGAAGATGGGCGGTTTACGTTGGATGACGTCATTGAGGCTATTGTGTCTAAATTGCTCAAAAGGCATCCACACGTGTTTCCTGATGCAACCTTCGAGAGCTTCGGTAAGAATTCGGGCGCCTCGGTTTCCGCAATCAAGCAAACTTGGGAATCGAAAAAAGCCGAAGAGCGAGCAAGCAGAGGTCAGCTTGATCTATTTGATGACGTACCCATGGCATTACCCGCGTTATCTCGCGCACAAAAAATCCAAAAGCGTGCGTTGCGAGTTGGTTTTGATTGGCCATCAATTGACGGCGTATTCGACAAAATCAATGAAGAATTAGATGAGTTGCACGAGGCTCGACTAGAGAGGCAGTTCGATGCAATCCGAGAAGAATATGGTGACTTGCTCTTTACAATGGTCAGCCTAGCAAGGCATCTTGGCATCGATGGAGAGCAAGCGCTTCGACTTGCAACACAAAAATTTGAATCCCGAATGGCTGAGGTCATACGACTCGCCAGAGCGCAAGGGATCGACTTAACGATCGCAACCGACAACGAAAAAAATGGACTATGGGATCAGGCTAAAAACGCTTGATCTCATCACTATCCACAGGATTGGAAGTTATGGAACTGCATCCATCGTTACGCGATAACGTGCGCCTTTTAGGCGAGCAACTTGGTCAAATTATGGTATCTGACCAAGGATCTAATTTTCTCGACCGTATCGAGCGGCTCCGGGGTCTCTCTAAATCGGTTCATCAGGGCGATAATGGCGCACGCGGGCGCTTGATTGACGAGGTTCGCGAGTTGAATGATGACGAGTTGGTCTCTGTGGCTCGCGCTTTCACCCAATTTTTGAATCTTGCCAATATCGCAGAACAGCATCACCGAGTTCGCAAAACACGTGGTGATTTTGGGGATAGTGATCCGTATCTCGATGAATCCGCGCTTCCTGATTTGTTTCATTCCATCGTCACGACAAACAGTCCCGAGACTATTGTAGAGACGCTCTCCGAAATGCACATCGATCTGGTCTTAACAGCTCATCCGACCGAGTCGATGCGACGTACGCTGATCCAGAAGTACGAAAAGATCGCGGAGTGTTTATCTGAGTTCGATGGTGGTGTGTTGTCAGCACGGCGAGATGCGCACATTAAGCGGCGCTTAAAACGTCTCATTAGTGAGTGTTGGCACACCAACGACATGCGTGCTACAAGGCCATCACCGATTGATGAAGCCAAGTGGGGCTTCGCAATGATTGAAAATTCGCTGTGGTTTGCAGTGCCTGATTTCTTGCGAGAACTGAGTACACAAGTCGCGCAAGTAACCGGTGAAGAACTCCCGCCGTGGGTTGCGCCAGTCCGCTTATGTTCTTGGATGGGTGGGGATCGTGATGGAAACCCGAACGTCACTCATGAAGTCACGAGAGAAGTCTTATTGCTCGCACGATGGGCTGCGGCAGATCTCTATTACCGCGATTTGACAGGATTGATTCAGGATCTTTCGATGTCTGAAGCATCTGATGTTCTTCGGTCGATCGCCGGTGAAGACGAAGTTGAGCCATATCGGCGCGTATTGAAAAATTTACGAGAGGAAATAGTCGTTTTAAGAATGGAGTTAGAGGCGACGCTCCGTGGAGAGCTCGTCGAGCGATTCAGTCGCATTCGTGAGACCGCTGACTTGTTTGATCCGATGCTTGTGATGTGGGAATCGTTGCATGCGTGCGGTATGGGTGAAATTGCGGATGGTTATTTGCTCGATACGCTCAGGCGAATCTCAACGTTCGGGATTGATCTGGTCACTTTGGATATTCGCCAAGAATCTGGTCGACATGCGGAAGCGGTTGCTGAAATCGCCGATGCATTAGAGTTGGGTGATTATTTGTCTTGGGATGAGGCGAAACGCTGTGCCTTTCTCAAACACGAGTTGGCAAATCCGAGGCCTCTGATTCCTTATGAATTTGAACCATCAGATGATGTGGCAGAAGTACTCAATACCTGTGCGGTGATCGCAGATGCTGATCCTGCAAGTCTTGGAAGCTATGTAATTTCAATGGCGCGTCAATCCTCTGATGTGCTTGCCGTGATGTTGTTGCAGAAGGCCTGTGGAGTGAGTCAGCCACTGCCTGTCGCGCCACTCTTTGAGACGCTCGATGATCTAGAGCGCGCACCCTCTGTGATTGCAACGTTACTGTCCGATGCGAGTTATATCGAAGCCATCGGTGGTGTTCAACACGTGATGATTGGCTATTCAGATTCGTCTAAGGACGCCGGCACGCTAGCAGCTGCTTGGGCACAATATCGTGCGCAAGATGCATTATCTAAAATCGCACGACAGCATGGCGTCAAACTGGTGTTATTCCATGGTCGTGGTGGAACAGCCGGTCGAGGTGGTGGGCCTGCGCATCGCGCAATTTTGGCGCAGCCGCCGGGTTCAGTAGACAATGCGATTCGCGTGACTGAACAAGGCGAAATGATTCGCTGGAAGTTCGGTTTGCCCGACATTGCGGTGCAGACGCTGACTTCTTACGTTCAGTCAGTCATGCAAGCGACTCTCAACCCGGCGGAAGAGCCTCGGGCTGAGTTTGTTGATGCGATGAACTTTTTAGCTGGTGAATCTGTGAAATCGTATCGTGCTCTAGTCAAAGATCATCCTGATTTTGTCGAGTATTTTCGCCAAGTCACCCCTGAGGGAGCTCTTGGAAAGTTACCTCTCGGTTCACGGCCAGCGAAGCGAAAAGCAGATGGCGGTATCGAGAGCTTGCGCGCGATCCCATGGATTTTTGCCTGGATGCAGATTCGGTTGATGCTCCCAGCTTGGCTTGGGTCTGACGAAGCGTTGTCGGATGCTCTGCGTGATGGTCGTACCGAATTGCTGCGTGATATGTATGCCGAATGGCCCTTTTTTCAGGTTTATATCGATATGTTGGAAATGGTGTTAGCAAAATCGGATCCTGATATTGCTGCACATTATGAAAGTGTTCTTTCTGGTGGAGAGCATGCGCTGGGTCGGTTGACGCGTCAGCGTCTAAACTCTGCGATTCAGTGTATCTCTGAGATCAAGCAAGTCGCTGAATTGTTAGAACGTGATCCCGCAATCGCTCGATCTTTGGCTATTCGTGATCCGTATATGGAGCCTTTGCATATCTTGCAGGCAGAATTGCTGCGCCGCGATCGAGAAAATCCTGAGCAACCTCGCGTTGAGAGAGCATTGATGGCTTCTGTTGCAGGAATCGCTGCTGGGATGCGCAACACGGGCTAGTTGCACCATTAGATAACTTGCACAAACACTAGAAATCCGGATAGGGTTTTAGATTATTTCAATAAGGAGTGCGATGGCACATGCGAGTCATTCTGTTAGGCGCGCCAGGCGCAGGTAAAGGAACTCAAGCTCAATACATCTGTAAAGAGTTCGGTATTCCTCAGATTTCTACTGGTGATATGTTGCGAGCAGCTGTTAAGGCTGAGACCCCTCTAGGGCTTGCTGCAAAAGAAGTGATGGATGCTGGTCGACTGGTGTCAGATGACATTATTATCGGGCTTGTCAAAGAGCGTTTGGAACAACCAGACTGTGCCAATGGTTGTTTGTTTGACGGTTTCCCTCGCACTATTCCGCAGGCTGAAGCACTTCGTGATTCAGGTGTGAATATTGATCATGTAGTCGAAGTTGCCGTCGATGACGAAGAAATCATTGAGCGGATGGCGGGTCGCCGTGTGCACTTAGCGTCTGGACGCACATACCACATCATCTACAACCCACCAAAGAAAGACGGTTTTGATGATGAAACAGGTGAACCATTAATTCAGCGTACTGACGATCAAGAATCGGTCGTTCGCGATCGTTTGTCTGTCTACCATGAGCAAACAGAGCCATTGATTCACTTCTATTCATCATGGGCTAAATCAGATCCAGCTGGCGCACCGACCATGAATCGCGTTCAGGGTGTTGGTCAGGTTGAAGAAATTCGAGACGAAATCTTCGCAGTACTTAGAGGTGAGTAGTCAATGAGCCGAAAGCCTCGGCTTATTCTTTCAAGACAGGCGTTGGTAGCAAACTACCAACGCCTGTCGTCGTTTTCAGGTCAAGCAGAGTGTGCTGCATCGATTAAAGCCAATGCCTATGGGGTTGGTGTCGATTTTGTTGCTCCTGTGTTGTGGGAGGCTGGATGCCGCACCTTTTTCGTTGCGTACCTCGAAGAAGCGTTAGCGCTCAGATCATTCGTACCTGACGCTGACATTTATGTGTTCCACGGCTTTGGCCCAGATGCGTTTGATATTGCGTTGGCTTCGAAAATTCGACCCGTCTTAAATACATTAGATGAGTTATTCATTCCTGGAGTCGAAGCACTGAGACCTGCTATCCATGTCGATACGGGAATGCGTCGGTTGGGTATCCCGCAATATCAACACGACCGGCTTCTTGACGCAGTGTCTCTCTGTCAGCCGTCACTCTTAATGAGTCATTTAGCCTCAGCTGACGAGCCTGAGCGTCCAGATAGCGAGCAACAACGGAATGTATTCGAGTCGGTTCGTGCGAGTCTTGGAGCACTCTGCCCGCCCAGTTCACTGGCCAATACCGCCGGTATATTGCTTGGTGATGCGTATCATTATGATCTCGTTAGGCCGGGCATAGGACTCTATGGAGGATCGCCAGATCCGAGCGATTCTAAAGGGTTTGAGGCCGTTGTTACCTGGCAGGCTCAAGTGATCGAGCTTCAGCATGTGCGCAAAGGCGAGACAGTTGGTTATGGTGGATCGTACGTTGCGCCTCGTGACATCAGACTAGCGACGATAGGACTTGGTTATGCTGATGGTTATTTGCGCGCACTGAGTGATAAAGGTGAGGTGCTGATCGAGGGACAGCGTTGTCCGATTGTGGGCCGAGTGAGCATGGATTTGATTACTGTTGATGTCAGTTCGCTCAGAAGTGTTAAAGAAGGGAAGTGGGTCGAAATCATGGGCTCAGGTATTTCCGTTGATACGATTGCGGAAAAAGCGAATACAATTGGGTATGAATGTTTGACACGCCTTGGAGCTCGCATGGAGCGAGTGTTTGTTTGAATTGAAACCTGAGTTTGAGACTACCAATTCATGAGCCGTTTGTTTCTTGATGCATCACGCGATCGGCTGTCTGTTGGTATTGAAGTTGGATCAATTTGGATAGCCCGTAATGCGATTGAGGGTCGCCATGATCAGGTGTTACTCGAATCAATTCGAGTGCTTTGTGAAGAGTCTTGTCAGTCAATCGGTCAAATAACGGAATGTGTTGTGGTTAATGGACCTGGAAGCTTCACGGGTCTTCGAATCGCCGTATCCTGCATTCATGCGCTAGACCTCGTGCATCCATTACAGGTATTACCCATTGATCAACTCTCACTATTGGCTGCGGCGAGTGACACAGACGTTGATTGCGCACTACTCGATGCGCGTATGGATGAAATCTATGTGGGTTCAGATCGACAGGCCGATGGAACTTTTGGTTGCCTTGAGCTCATGCCAGTGAGTGCGCTCGATCAAACGTACTCATGGGTGTGTCATTCGGAGGAAATTGATCGGTTTTCGATACAGATGAATCCAGTTTCTCCGACGCTTGAGACGTTGCGACGTTTGGCTGCCGGAATGGATTCATCGAAATGGATCGCAGGACATCAACTGACGCCTTTGTATGTGAGACAAACCGTTTCATGGAAACCACTTTCTGAGCAGCCATCGAAATTATATGACCACTGAATACGCGTTTTTCCTTGCGCTGATACAAGGCTTAACAGAGTTTCTTCCGATCTCGAGCTCTGCACATTTGATTTTGCCATCAGCTGTCTTTGGGTGGCCGGATCAAGGCTTGGCGTTCGATGTTGCGGTTCATTTTGGCTCTCTGGGGGCTGTGATATTAAGTTTGCGTCTTGAGATCCAGAGGGTGGCAACAGGAATGCTTGTGGGGATGGGGCGGCGCTACCCAAGGCATGCAAGGCTCGGATGGCTCATTGGGTTGGCAACAGTGCCAGCTGTTGTTGCTGGCTTATTAGCCAAAGATTTTATCGAAACAGAACTTCGAAGTGAGCTTGTAATCGCCTGGGCCACGATCGGGTTCGGATTGTTGCTGTGGTGGGCGCACTATCAATCCGGCCAGGGTGGTTTTGCTAAAATTCGGGTCCAGGAGGCCTTGGTGATCGGGCTGGCTCAAGCGCTCGCTCTCATTCCTGGGACCTCGCGTTCAGGCATTACGCTGACGGCGGGGCTTTGGCTCGGTTTGTCTCGGCGAGTCGCAGCGAAATTTTCGTTTTTACTTTCGATACCCATCATTTTGGGTGCAGCACTGATCAAGACCAAGGATTTGCTCGAAACCTCAGAGCCGGTTGCGTGGGATCTGATTGCGATCGGTGTTGTCGTCAGTTTTGTTTCAGCCTATCTGTGTATTCGTCTGTTTTTAGCGTTTATCCAGCGAGTCGGGTTACTTCCGTTTGTGGCTTATCGCCTAGCGCTCGGTCTGATCTTACTCGTTCTCCTTGTATGACATTGGTCTGAAGTCCTATCAGCTTCTGTAAGAGCGCTCAGTGGCTACAGTCTCTCCACTAAAATTGAGGAGGGATCCAATGCATATTTCTGTGGTTGCGGTATCGCACCAAATCTTATTGCTCGAAGCGCTGCAGGCTGCAGTTCGTGGCTCTGAATTCCAGATCATGTCATTTCCATTCAAAGGACGCTTGGCTTTGGATGAATTTGTGGTGACACCACCGCGTTGTTTGATCCTTGATGGGGGTTGCCCAAAGCAAAGCTCACTCGTGATGGTCGATCGGGTGAAACGAATGCTCCCCGACACATTGATATTGGTCTATCTCCGGTCAATACGTGCCGTTGAATGTCAGTCATTGCTATCGCTTGGAGTCACTGGGCTGATTGATATCAGTTGTTCAACTGAGGACGTTGTATCTGCGTTGCGGAAAGTCAAACGACAAGAGGTTCACTTGGCGCCAAAAGTCGCTCAAGCGCTTGCATTGAGCCGGTTTCGTTCAGCGAATCCATTTGAGAAATTGTCGCCCAGAGAACTGACCGTCTGCGACCTTGTGATCGAGGGCAGTCGAGCTCCTGATATTGCGCAGCAACTATCTGTCTCAGCGAAAACGGTTAATACCTATCGATACAGAATATTTGAGAAGCTCGGTATCACTTCTGATGTTGAGTTAACACACTTAGCCTACAACCACGGCATGAAGGGAGTAGAATCCTCGCATGGCCGAGTTTGATTCATCACGATTTTTAAAAAACCTGACTGTCCGCCCTGGCGTCTATCAAATGAAAGACGTCGAAGGGAAGGTCTTATACGTCGGTAAAGCGAAAAACTTGAAGGCTCGCGTGTCGAGTTATTTTCGTGGCAGTGGTCTTGCGTCGAAAACAATGGCGATGGTCGCCAAGATTGCGCACATCGATATTACGATCACCCGTAACGAGGTGGAGGCCTTATTGCTTGAGCAAAATCTCATTAAGGACTCAAGGCCGCCTTATAACATTTTGTTACGTGACGATAAGTCCTACCCCTACATTTACATGAATACCGAGCACTCTTATCCTGGGCTCTATTATCGCAGAGGAAATCGTCAGAGTACCGGCAAGACCTTCGGCCCATTCCCATCGGCTGGCGCAGTCAAGTCAACACTGAATCTGATACAGAAGACGTTTCAAATTCGGCAGTGCGAAGAGAGTGTTTTTCAAAATCGAAGTCGTCCGTGTCTGCAATATCAGATTGGTCGATGCAGTGCGCCATGTGTCGGTTTTGTAAATCAGTCTGACTACGCAGAAGATCTCGACGATACCCGCCTTTTTCTTGAGGGACGAAGTGGTGAATTGATTGCATCGCTTGAAGCTAGAATGGATGAGGCGAGCCAATCACTTGAGTTTGAAAAGGCAGCACGCTACCGCAATACGATTTCACGAGTACGTCGTGTGCAAGCTGAGCAAGTCATGGAGAGTGATTCTGCTGATCTGGATGCGATTGCTGTTTTTCAACAAAGCGGCGGAATTTGCATCGCCATTTTGAGTGTGCGCGGTGGTCGAGTTCTGGGAGTGAATAGCCAGTTCCCAGATGCGGGTCTTCTGGAATCACCTGAAGAGATTTTGGATGCCTTTATTCCGCAGTACTACTTGTCTTCCGCTCGGGCTATTCCGCCAGAATTGATCTGTTCACATCAGGTCAATGAGGCGACATTAGTTTCAGAGGCACTTGGTCAGGCTTGCCGAAAAAAAGTCAGAATTGCTCACGCTGTTCGCGGTGTACGTCAGCAATTTTTGGATTTGGCTAAGACAAACGCTGAGGAGTCCCTCGCCCTTCGTCTTTCTACCCGAGATGGTCAAGCCAAAAGGTTAACGGACTTCGCCGAGCGATTTCAGGTTGACGCACCGGAACGTATTGAATGTTTTGACATCAGTCACACATCAGGTGAGGCAACCGTCGCAAGTTGTGTCGTATTTGATTCTTCTGGACCACTGAAAAGCGATTATCGGATTTTTAATATTACCGACGTGAAAGCAGGTGATGATTATGCGGCGATGCGTCAGGCGTTGACTCGGCGGTATCGCAGAGTGAAGTCTGGCGAGGTTCCTTTACCAGATGTATTGGTGATTGATGGCGGCAAGGGGCAATTGTCTGAGGCGATAGCTATCTTGAATGAACTTGGCGTGCATGATGTGTTTGTACTTGGCGTATCTAAAGGGCCGTCTCGGAAAGCAGGTTTTGAGATTTTGCATCGAGCTGATACGGGTGAAGAGTTAACGCTTCCGGCATCAGCGCCCGCGTTACATTTGCTTCAGCATATTCGGGATGAAGCGCACCGTTTCGCAATCACTAAGCACCGTCAGGCCCGTGGAAAAGCGCGATCCCAAAGCCCACTCGAGGGTATTCCTGGCGTAGGTCCGAAGAGGCGGCAATCGCTGTTAAGGCACTTTGGAGGGATGAGAGAACTGGCGCGGGCGAGTGTTTCTGACATCGCAAAGGTGACAGGAATGAGTCAACAAACGGCTGAATTGGTGTACTCTGCGTTGCACAACGACTGAGAGATCTGAGTGAACTTACCGAATTTTTTAACACTGTTGCGTGTCGTGCTCATTCCTGTGCTGGTTCTTGCGTGGTTTATTCCGTCGCAATATGCGGGAGAACTGTCTGCACTGATCTTTGTTATCGCAGCGTTTACAGATTGGCTTGATGGTTGGCTTGCACGTCGGTGGAAGCAGGAATCCGCTTTCGGGGCATTTCTTGACCCGGTTGCCGATAAACTCATGGTGGCCGCTGCTTTGGTATTGTTGGTCGATGCGTTTGATTCAGTGTTAGTGACCTTGTCGGCGATTGTTATCATTGGTCGGGAAATCGTTGTCAGTGCTTTGCGTGAGTGGATGTCTGAAATTGGGCAGCGTGCACATGTTGCTGTGAGTTGGCTCGGCAAGGTAAAAACTGCGACACAGATGCTCGCAATTACGGTATGTCTCGCTCTTCCTGTCAAAGAAACTCTATTGCACCCAGGTTTATGGATTTTGGTCATCGCTGCTCTTTTGACGTTATGGTCGATGGGTACCTACCTCAAAGCTGCATGGCCGCACCTAAGTCTATCGACTAATGAGTCCGACTAGATCTAACTAGTGACATTAAAACAGTGGTATAACCGTGCCCTCGGGATCGAATGGAATCGACATGGATAAGCTTGCTTCGATTATTTTAGCTTCAGCACTCGTGGTCTCTGGGTGCTCGAGCGTCAGTCATCAAACGGCTCGCGATATGGCCCCTGAGCAGATTGCTGTATCTGGGGAATCATGCTCCGAGGCCGTTGAGACAGCGTCTTCACATGATGAGCTGAAGTGGGGTCGCATGATCGCCACACCTGTCCTGACGGTTGCTTCAGCTGGATTGATTCCAGCACTTTTAGGTGCAAATGCGGCACTCGACTATGCGGACCGAAAGAATGCGTCTCAGATGCGAGAAGCCTGCGGTTACGCGCCCCTGAGTAATCAACGTATTCTCGCGGACGTTGCGACTAATACTGGAATTAGCATGGGTCTCACAGCGATCGATTTGGGTTTAGGCTCAGATGTCGCTCGAGTCCAAGCGAACAGTTCGAACTGATTGCTTTTAAATCCAGTGGAAGACTGTATAATTCCGACCCTTCACTGACCAAGGGTCGCACGCCGGTGTGATGGAATTGGTAGACATACCGGACTTAAAATCCGGAGAGGGAAACCTCGTGCCAGTTCGAGTCTGGCCACCGGCACCATAAAAAAAACCGCTGCAGAGCAGCGGTTTGGTGTTACTTAAGGCCTCATGCCTCCAACCCCGATCCATCGAGTGTTTCAGCGTCGATAATCCCCCACAGATTATGTAACTGAAACAAGCACACCTCAATTAGCCTGTTAGGCACTGTCACGGTAAATAAATTTAATGTTTGTTGGAATGGGTATTCGACTAATTGATTGAATTTTAATGATTTTTTGGTTTATTCTTGCAGTGGTGTAAGTTTATGCCGAAGAATTGAGACTGCGAGCGTGCAGAACTGAACGATTCTTACTTGCTTCCTTTCTTGTGACGTTCAGTGAGTGATGCGATGATGGCTCGAGCATGCTCTTCTGAGAGGTTGAACTCTTGTCTGAGTCGATCGATATGTGCAGCTTCATCTGAGGTGATGATTCCGTCAGAGAGCGCATGATCGACTTCTGCTTCGAAAATCGCTTTACGTTTCTGTAACTGGTTCGCAAACGCGTTACCGACAATCCCAGTGAGAAGCGCAACTGTGCAGACTCCCATCAACGCAGTCAGCGCTCCGATGAGTTTACCGAGGGGTGTCACGGGTGATACATCTCCGTACCCAACAGTAGTCAGAGTGATGATTGCCCACCACATGGTTTCTGGAATCGATGAAAAAACGTCAGGTTGAATTTTATTCTCAGCAACGTAGATCAAAGCACTCGCTAAAAACAATGCAATTCCAAGAAGATAAAGTGCGGCTCCAAATGCTCTTCGTTCCTCATAGATCGCTGAAATGAGATCTTCCAGTGCAGATGAATAGTGGCTTAGTTTTAGCAGTCGAATCATCCGTAGCACGCGAAGCCAGCGCAGATCAGCTCCTGGTATGAGCCATTGTAAAAAACTGGGGAGGAGTGCGAGTAAATCGACAATCCCAGTGAAGCTCAACATATAGTTAAGGCGCTTGCCTGTTGCCGACTTTCCCTCGAGGTCTGAGCGCATTGGTGCGGACCAGAGGCGCAAGACATATTCACCAGCAAAGACGGTTACAGACATCATTTCAAATGCAAACAGTTGCGCACCATAGACCGCCGCGATACTGTCGACAGACTCGAGGCATACAGCAATTAAATTGGCAAGAATCAATAGCGAGAGAGCGAGATCGACACGTTTGCTGATACGATCACCGAAGCGACCTTTGTTCATTATTTCAGCCATCCGCTGTTGAGTGATTCGCATACCGCTTCCTTTCGAGAGTTGGGCAAGTTTAGAGGATTTCTGTGAAAAACAATAACAAGCTAATCCGCGTTGTTATGACTATGGCGCTCAGCTGTAATTTTATGCTCACCGTATCAATGCCGGCGCGATCATCTGAAACGCATGACAATTATGCGTTTATGAGTGCTCAAGATCTTTACGATGCATTGTCGCAACAGTCGCAAGTTGCGCTCGGTTATTTGTTGGGGATTGTCGACGCCAAAAAGGGTCCACAGGCAGAGGGAGGGTGCTTTACCGTTCCTTGGCAATCCGATGCTGATGAAGTGCTTGTGACGGCGTATTTGGAGTATTGGCCTCAGGTCGCCGATTTTTCGATCAAGGCTCCGGATGCATTGATTCAAATGATGCAAGAACGCTTTCCCTGTCAATCGCAATGATGCGCCGCATCATTGAGGTGAAACTTTGGATGCAGAAGGGTTGGTTGGGTTGTCGATTATCGTTACTGTAGTTGTTGGTTATATCGTTAGAACGAAAACAAAGGAGTGCTTTATGCGTTTTGATCTTCTAAAAGCCTTGGTCATTGTGATGGGTCTAGGATTACTACCATTACCCTCACTGGTGAGCACAGCGGCTGCTGAAGAGCCAAAAACATGCGCAGATGGCAAGCCTTGCCCATCAGATGCTGATCTCGAAGATTCGTGTTCAGATGAGGGGCAGTCGCTCTAACGGATAACCATCTTCGAAGAAAAAAATCGATAAGGAAATTGAACATGGGTATTCAAAAAACTCTCGCAGGAGCGTTGGTTGCAGCAGCGATGACGATCGCTCCATTTGCAGCACATGCGGAAAACAAGCCAGTTGATATTACGTTTGGTGGTAAATCAACTGCGCAGGTCATGCACAAAGGAAAGATGGTTACGATCCAGCGTGTACAGGACAATGGCAACAATGTTGACGCGTCTTTCGCAAAGACATCACGTCCTTGCCCTCCATTTTGTATTCAACCAATCAGTCTTGCACCTGGTGTTGAGACAATTGGTGAAAATGAAATGATTGACTATCTTGAAAAGATGACAGCGGGTGATGACTCAATCCTTGTAATTGACTCACGTACTCCTAATTGGGTTGAGCGTGGTCAGATTCCTGGTGCTGTGAACATCCCTTGGACTAAGCTGAACACAGCGAAGGGAGCGGATCCTCTCTCAATTGGTGAAATCATGGAAGGTGAGTTCGGTGCAACTTCATTCGATGGTTTGTGGAAGTTCGGTAAGGCGAAGACTCTTGTCATGTACTGTAACGGTATGTGGTGTGGCCAGTCTCCAACCAACATCAATGCGTTGCTAGATTTCGGGTATCCAGCGCACAAGATCAAATGGTACCGCGGTGGTATGCAAAACTGGGCAAACCTCGGTTTGACTACAGTCAAGCCATAATCAGGTACTGATTGAGAAAGCCCGCCTTAGCCGCGGGCTTTTTTATTCGTGTGATAGGTTCTTGTCACACAGGGCCGAGGGTTGTAGTATTCGCGGCCTTCCACAAAGGCGCGTTGGCAGAGTGGTTATGCAGCGGATTGCAAATCCGTGGACATCGGTTCGATTCCGGTACGCGCCTCCATACTAAAAAGGGTTACTCGTTCGGAGCCGGGCTACCAAAGCCTTTCGTCACGAAACGCTTCAACACAGTTGTATTGACCGGCTAGGTCAGACGCTGATTTGTTGGTGTAATGAACTGCGAGCCAGCCTTCTGGATACTGAACCTCGTAGGGTGGCTTGACGACCGCTGTCGAAATAGTTCGAAACCCAAAGCGTCCATAAAAACTGGGATCGCCGTAGGTAACTAAGACAGCCGCATTTTTCGACTCAGTATCAATGATCTGCTCAATTAATTGTCGTGATAGTCCGTGACCTTGCGCATCAGGGTGGACCGCGACCGGTGCCATAAGTTTTGCGTTGATCCCGCGATCATTGGAGAGACTGGAAGTGAAGGCTCCAGCAATGAGCGCATCATCTGTGTTGGATAGCCCAAAGAACGAAGCATGGCGTTGACTCACTTGGCGCGCGAGTTCAGATGCAAGATCGCTGATGATCCGTCCTTCATCAGCTCCCTCACTATGAGCGAAGGTGTCGTAAAAGAGCTTTCGTACAGCGCTTTCATCACAGCCCAACGTGGCCTTTCCGATCATAATTCTTCAATCTCCTCTGTGACCGGGTTCAATCTGTCATGAACTTGATGCATCTCAAAGGGATTTTTGCTCAATTGTGTCAGACTCAACACATCAAAAAGGAGCGAGACATGCAAAACGTCGAACATCACTGCCTCTCATTAGAATTTCCAGAGCTTAAAGAACAAATCCATGAAATGAAGATGAGTAATAATCATTTCAAAAAACTGCACGATGAATACACAGAGCTCTCAAAGCAAATTGAAAATATGGAAACAGAAGTCACTCCTGCAGCCAGTGCAGAAGAAGAAGCCCTCAAGGTACAGCGAGTCCATCTGAAAGATCAGCTCTATGGAATGTTGACTGCCTAGTTGAACAAACACCCTCGATAGCCCGCATCTCAATATGGTTTGCGGGTTTTTTTTGGGCAAAATAAAGGGGAGCAGAGCTCCCCCTAAAAGTAGATGACCTTGCGATCATCCAGGGCATTGAGCGATGAGTATCGCCTCGGTTGCCTGAGGTGTCGTTGATTTAAATCAATGATTACGAACTTGTGAGCTCATCGTAAGTAGCCAGAGCCTCGGCTGAGTACATGAGTGATGGCCCGCCACCCATGTAGACGCAAACAGCCAAGGTTTCTTCAAGCTCTCCGCGTGTCACACCAAGACCGATCAGCGCTTTCATATGAAATGCAATACAGGCAGAGCAGTGTTGGCTAATACCGACAGCGAGCGCCATGAGTTCTTTATGTTTTGCACTCACTTCGCCATCGGTCATTGCAGCTTTTGCCATGCCGCCAAAGCCCTGCATCAACTCTTTATTCGATGAGCGGAAAGGTCCCAGAACATCATTAACGTCTTGCATGAGCTGAGCGTGATTCTTGGTTTGCATCGTGCGTTCCTTTTCAGTTGGAAAGGCTTACACTAATCAAATTGTGCGATGCAATATACCGAAAGCTGGATCATATTTGACCCAGATCATTTTCGATATTCACCAGTTTAATCTCGAGCTTCGAGCAATTGTTTGGCCATCCAATCGATGACGAACTGACGCGCGACGCGGCCACCTCGACCACCACGGCCAATTGCAAAGCGATTGGCTTCAACAGCCATCGCTTCTGAGAATTCGGGTAATTGTAAATCCCCACCGAGCTCGTCATACCAGTGTTTGACGATTGCGATATATATCTCTTGGGGATATGGATAAAAAGAAAGCCAAAGTCCGAAGCGGTCAGACAATGAAACTCGCTCCTCAATGGCATCACCTTGATGGATTTCTCCATTAACCACTGTTGCATGCTGGTTGTCGCTCATCGGTTCAGAAACCAGATGTCGACGGTTACTGGTGCAGACCACCAAGATATTGCTACCAAATTCTTCCAAAGTCCCATCCAGAACTGTTTTAAGTCCGGAGTACTCGCGTTCGCCATCTTCAAACGTGAGGTCATCGCAATAGATCAAAAACTGAAATGGCTCTGAGCGCACCTGCTCGACAATGGCGGGTAAGTCACCGAGGTGGGCTTTTTCGACCTCAACGATTCTTAACCCTCGCTCGTGGTAGGCCGTCAGTGCAGCACGAACCATGGATGATTTTCCTGTGCCGCGTGCGCCCCAGAGAAGCGTCGCGTTTGCAGGCAACCCTTTAAGAAATAGCTCGAGGTTGGCCTTGAATTGGGAGGCTTGTTGGTCAACACCAATCAAACCCTCGAATGTTTGATCAAGTCGTGGTTTGAGAGCACGAAGATGACCCATGTTCGCGCGATCATGAACCCAACGGGCGCCCAATGTGTCTTGCCAGTCGATTGAGGGTGCGGGTTCAGGCAGTGTTTCAAGTAATCGGTTTGCAAGTGTCAGAAGCGTTTGTCGAAGTGAACTCATAGTTGAATCTTATAAAAATCCTTGTTTTTCGCTCGAAGCGGGGCCACATTCCTTGAAAACCAAGGAGATGATAATGATTGACCTGTATTACTGGCCAACCCCAAATGGCAACAAAATCACGATGATGCTCGAAGAGTGTGGGCTCGACTACACCATCCATCCGATCAATATTACTGCAGGCGATCAGTTTCAACCTGATTTTCTCAAATTATCGCCCAATAACCGGATGCCCGCGATTGTCGATCATGACCCGATTGGTGGTGGCGAGCCATTAGATATATTTGAGTCGGGGGCTATTTTGCTCTATCTCTCGGAGAAGACAGGAAAGTTTTTTCCAACGGATTTGCGTGCACGTTATCTCGTCGTGAAGTGGTTAATGTGGCAGATGGGCGGTCTAGGACCTATGGCTGGTCAGAATCATCACTTCGGTCGTTTTGCTCCGGAAAAGATTCCATATGCAATCGAACGATATCGTACGGAGACCGCTCGCTTGTACGGTGTGTTGGATGGTGCTTTAGAGGATCGTGAGTTTATCGCTGACGAGTATTCAATCGCTGATATGGCTTGTTATCCATGGATCGCACGATACGAGTGGCAAGAGATGGATTTAAATACGTATCCGAATGTGAAGCGCTGGTTTGATCAAATTTCTGCCCGTCCAGCGACCAAACTTGCGTTTGAGAAAGGTGAAGCGATTCGTAACCCTTGATCCTAGGCAATTTTCAGTGCGGTTCGGATTGATCAAAAGCGATAAATACGTACATTAAACGATCGAATCATTAGAAAAGGAATAACAATGCGTTCATGGATTTTAGTTGCAGCGATTAGTGTGCTGTCTTTGCCACTGCAAGCCGAAGAGAAAACAGCGCTCGAGCGCGGCGAATATGGATCACTGGATAAAGCGCCGAAATCTGCTTTGTATGACTATCCGGTCAAAGTCAGTGAGCACGTATATAGTGCAATCGGCGCAACACAGCCTCCAACTTATGAAAATGCCGGCCACAACAACAATCTATCGTTTGTGATTGGTTCAGAAGCTGTCCTTGTCGTGAACGGCGGCTCAAATAATGCACTAGCAAAGGCCTTACATGCTGAGATCAAGAAAGTCACTGACCTTCCGGTGAAGTATGTCATCAGCGAAAATGGGCAAGGTCACGCAGTCTATGGCAATCACTACTGGAAGTCTCAGGGTGCGACTTTGATTGGTCACGTTGATGCTCAGCATGAAATCGATGAGAAAGGATTTGGTGGTCTCTCACGGATGCGTGAGTACGCAAAAGAATTCGCAGAAGATACGGATCTCGTGAATTTCGATGTCACGTTTGATGAGCAGTATGAGTTGGATCTAGGGGACTTGCCAGTCGTCGCTAAAGTGTATGGGTCGGCTCATTCTCCGGGCGATGTGAGTGTTTTGATACCTTCGGATCAAGTGGTTCTAGCGGGTGATATGGCATTTCACGTGCGGATGCCCCCCATTTTTGACAACACAGATACAGCGCTTTGGCTCGAAAGTTTTGATCTGTTTGCTGATGAGGTGTCGGATTGGACAATCGTTCCAGGGCATGGCGGGCCCACTGATATTGCGACAGTGACTGCTGGTACTAAGGATTATCTGGTCTTTTTACGTGGAAAGGTCCAAGAGATTTTAGATGACGGCGGATCGTTGGATGATGCCTACAAGATTGACCAAAGCCAGTATAAACATTGGCACACCTATGATGAGCTCGCAGCCCGCAATGCAGGCCGCGTATTTGAGCGGATGGAGTTTGAATAAGCTCTAAGGTGTTAGGAAATGGGTGATCAGCGTTTTTAACGTGGTATCACCCGGCTCTCCGAAATGCTTCTGGGCACGTCCCCCTAGCACTAACAGCATATCTTCGAGTTCGTTGCCGCTCTGACGCACGTAGTCAAACGACTGGATGTCATCTCCAGAGTAGCGTTCTGGTCCAAGAATCACGCACAGCTTTGATTCAACTTTTGAGAGTGTTTTCCGGATGCGGTATCCGTTGACAAAAACGCCTTCGTTGCGATGACCGTGAATTTCGGTCTGCGTCGATGGAGTAATCGCGGAAAAGCTCACGGGGCGCCCGAGTTCTAACTGCATTACCCCGAGTGAGAAATCATCGATTCCGAGTGTGAAGTTTGCTTCACCAGCCAAAAAAATGACCCAGCTTTTCAAAGATGACTTGATCGTCTGTGAATCCCATGCCGTTAATACCGGCGCATCTCTATAGGACATCGCTAGCTTTTCTTCGATTGTGTCGGTGACTGCATCGAATTGTTTTCCAAGGAATTTTTTACGATCCTCGGGTCCAAGCTCTTTGGCATGAGCCTCGATTTGAGCGCGTAATAACCGCTCGCTGTGTTTGTGAAGAATTGGAACTAAGAGTGAATTAGACGGATGCATCGCTATAATCTTGGCTGTAAACACAAAAGGATACCAGTTTGGACGAACTCCCCGATAGCCTTCCGAGTAATTTGATCTCGGTTTTAGCTTCTCCATCTCATCCCGGAAATATCGGAGCAGTTGCTCGGTCTCTGAAAACGATGGGGCTAACGTCGTGCCGACTGGTCAGTCCGGATGACTATCCCTCACCAATCGCTTCGGCACGAGCATCTGGTGCGCTCGATGTTTTAAATGGTGCATCCCTGTATGAAACATTTGATGAGGCGATTGCAGATTGTCGACTGGTCGTTGGTACTTCAGCCCGTTTGCGCTCGCTCGCCTATCCGCATGTCACCCCTCGGCAAATCGCCCCTCTTTTGATTGAGGAAGCTGAGAAAGGTCGCGTAGCGGTTTGTTATGGGCGTGAGGAGTGTGGGTTACTCAACGAACAGCTTGCGCGGTGTCACTACCATATTGAAATCCCTGCGAATCCTGAGTATTCGAGTCTCAATCTAGGCTCGGCTGTACAGGTCATGTCTTATGAACTTCGTCTGGCATTTTTAGAACGCCAAGGTCGAAGTGGGATCGAGTCGAAAGAAGCGTGGCCGCCAACCTATGATCTTGAGCGATTTGGTTGCGAATCTTGGGATGAGGAACCTGCAACAGCGCGCGAAGTCGATGGTTTGATTGAGCATTTTGAGCGGGCTACTCGGCACAGTGGTTTCCTCGATCCAAAAAATCCGATGTTGGGAATGGCAAGACTCAGACGACTCTTTAATCGTGCACGCGTTGATCGGGTAGAAATCAATATTCTGCGCGGAATCTTAAATAGCATTGAAAAGATGGATCCTCCCACCAATCAAAGGACTATTCAGGAGAATTATGGATTTGAGGACGGAGAGCAGGATGATGTTTAGCGGAATGCGGGAAGATGTTCGTGCTGTTTTTGATCGTGATCCCGCTGCTCGTCATTGGTTCGAAGTGGTTACAACGAGTCCAGGTCTGCATGCCATTTGGATCCATCGTTTGTCTCATTGGCTTTGGTGTCGTGGTCTCAAATGGTTCGCGCGCTTTATCGCTCAAACATCACGCTTTTTGACTGGGATCGAAATTCATCCAGGTGCAAGGATTGGGCGAAGATTTTTTATTGATCATGGCATGGGAGTCGTCATTGGTGAGACAGCCGAGATTGGTAATGACTGCACGCTCTACCATGGCGTAACCCTTGGAGGGACCACTTGGAACCCAGGTAAGCGCCATCCCACGCTGAGAGACCGTGTCGTTGTTGGTGCTGGAGCAAAGGTCTTGGGTCCAATTGAAATTGGTGAGGGAGCTCGTATTGGATCAAACGCCGTGGTGACTCGCCCGGTGCCATCAGAGGCCACAGCGATGGGCATCCCTGCTCGCTTCGTGACAAAGGGACAGGCTGATCCTGAGTTTGAAGTGGAGAAACGTCGTCGAGATATGCACGAAAAGGCTGGTTTCGATTTGTATGCCCTGGGTGAAGATGTGCCAGATCCGCTCGCTCGCTCTATTCACGCAATCCTCGATCAGTTGCATCGCGTCGATCAGAAAATGCATACAATGGGAGAGCATTTGTGCCAAGTAAACCCGAAGTATTGTGATGAAGATTTGCCGACATTGGATGAAAAAGAATTAATGGGCGAACTGGGTGTGCCTGAGCGTGCGCCAGGTAAGACAGAATGATGACGGCGTATTTTGACAACGCATCAACGACTCCGGTCGATCCGCGTGTCATTAATAAAATGAGAGCCTGCTTAGGCGCAGATGGCACCTTTGGGAATCCAGCATCAACGACGCACGGATTTGGCTGGATGGCATCTGAAGAAGTCGAATGGTCGCGCTCGAAAGTTGCTGAAACGATTGGTGCGGATCCTCGTGAAATTGTGTGGACGAGTGGTGCGACCGAATCTGATAATTTGGCAATTCGGGGTGTGCTTGAAGCAATGGCAGAAAGCACGGGTCGAAACAAAATCATTACGATGGAAACCGAGCACAAAGCAGTCCTTGATACCTGTGCCCATCTCCATAATGCAGATGTGATTTATCTGAAACCAGAATCAAATGGACTGCTCAGTCTCGATTCGTTGGCTGAAGTGCTTGATGACAGGGTGCTCTTGGTATCTGTAATGCTTGTCAACAATGAAACAGGCGTTATTCAGCCAATTGCTGATATTGCAGATAGGGCGCATCAAGCCGGTGCATTGATGCATTCTGATTTGGCGCAGTCTGTTGGGAAGCTTTCTTGGACCGTTGATTCGCTTGGAATTGATCTCGGGTCTCTATCGGCTCACAAAACCTATGGTCCTAAAGGAATCGGAGCACTCTATGTGCGTCGCGGTTCATGTCGTGTTTCTGAGCAGCAGCACGGTGGCCAGCATGAACGCGGGATGCGTTCAGGGACGCTACCCACGCATCAGATTGTAGGCATGGGTGAAGCGTATCGGATTGCTAGGTTAGAAAGTGAGGCAGAAATTGAGCGTTTGAATCAGTTTCGTGATCGCATGGAATCGGCTATTGATGAAGTCGGAGGCATACGGTGCAACGGATTACGCGGTGTGCCGCACATCTTAAACATTACGATCGATGGAGTTGATGCTGAACGGTTAATGGCAGCGATGCCGCAAATTGCAGTTTCAACCGGAAGCGCATGTAATTCAGCAACCATTGAACCATCACATGTCCTTCAGTCCATGGGACTCAACCGACATGAAGGACTATCCTCTCTGCGGATTAGTTTGGGACGGATGACGACATCGGATGAAGTGTCTATCCTGATCGATACGCTTACGAACGCAGTTTCTCAATTAAGGAGTACGGCATGAATCTCGTTGTTACGCCTGAGGCGGTAGATCATCTGAAAGGTGCGCTTGCGCGCAACACAGATGCGACAGCCATACGGTTAGGTGTGAAAACTTCCGGTTGCTCTGGTTATGCCTATGTTATTGATTATGCCAAAGCGCCAACAGACGCTGATCGCCTAATTGATGTCGATGGGCTCACTATTGTTGTTGATCCAATTTCTGAGCCCCTTCTTGCCGGGACGACGGTGGATTTGAAGATTGAAGGTGTGAATCGAACCTTGCGTTTCGATAACCCGAATGTCGTCAGTGAGTGCGGATGTGGCGAGAGCTTTGCGGTTGGGGCCTCTGTTCCCCTATAATCCGCGCCCGGAATAGTCCGAACCAAGTTTTAAGGAGAAGCCGTCGTGGCAATCGAACGTACTCTATCTATTATCAAGCCTGATGCTGTTGCGAAAAATGTCATCGGTCAAATCGAAAGCCGTTTTGAAGCAGCGGGTCTCACAATTGTTGCTATGAAAATGCTGCAGCTCGACGACGAGCTAGCCGGTGGCTTCTATGCCGAGCATAAAGAGCGTCCTTTTTATGCAGATTTGGTTGGCTTTATGACTTCTGGCCCTGTCGTTGTTCAGGTTCTAGAAGGTGAAAACGCGATTGCGAAGAACCGTGAATTAATGGGTGCAACAAACCCCAAAGAAGCGGCGGCAGGAACGATCCGCGCTGATTTCGCTGAAAGCATTGATGCGAATGCTGTGCATGGTTCAGATAGCCCTGAGAGTGCAGCTCGTGAAGTGGCTTATTTCTTCCAAGCGTCTGAAATCTGCTCGCGCTAAATGAGTGATTCATCGGTTGAGAGGGTTAACCTGCTTGGATTAACCCTTCCAAAAATGGAAGAGTTCTTCCTCTCAATCGGTGAGAAGAAGTTTCGTGGCGCACAAATGGTGAAGTGGATTCACCAGCAAGGCGTCACAGACTTCGATCAAATGACGAATCTCTCCAAGCCGTTAAGAGATCGACTCAAAGAAATGGCCGAAGTCAGGCCGCCCCAAGTGGTTTTCCAGGGTGATTCCGAAGATGGAACTCGTAAGTGGCTGATGGAAGTGGACGGTGGTTCAAAGGTTGAGACTGTCTATATCCCAGAGGGTGACCGCGGAACCTTGTGCGTATCTTCACAGGTCGGATGCTCGCTTGATTGCAGCTTCTGCGCAACTGGCAAGCAGGGCTTCAATAAGAATCTGACTGCTGCCGAAATCATCGGCCAAGTATTTTTAGCTGCGAAATCGTTTGGATTGCCTGTCAAAGATTCTCAAAAACGCGCTGTGACGAATGTTGTGATGATGGGCATGGGTGAGCCCTTGTTGAACTTTGAACCGGTGGTCGACGCGATGAGTTTGATGCTTGAGGATCAGGCTTACTGTTTGTCCAAGCGCCGGGTGACTTTGTCGACATCGGGTGTTGTTCCAAATCTGAATGAACTGGCAAAAGTGACCGATGTTGCTTTGGCTGTTTCTCTGCATGCACCCACTGACGCGCTTCGTGATGAGTTGGTCCCAATTAATCGAAAATACCCGATCGCAGTGCTGTTTGAGAGTATCCGAAACTACCTGGATGGTTTGAGCGATAACCGATCAGTGACTTTCGAATACACAATGCTGAAAGGTGTCAACGATTCAGATGAACAAGCCCGTGAGCTGTCTAAGCTTGCAAAGACAGTTCGGTGCAAGATTAACTTGATCCCGTTCAATCCTTTCCCAGGCACGCAATACGAAGTGAGTTCTCGAAATAGAATTTATGCATTCCAGCGGATTCTTTTGAATGATGGTCACGTTGTGACAGTGCGAAAAACCCGCGGTGATGACATCGATGCAGCCTGTGGTCAGTTGGCAGGACAGGTTGCTGATAAAACCAAGCGTTCTGCTCGCTATATTCAAATGCAAGACGTTACGGAACAGGTGACGCATTGATCCGGCGGATGGTGTTTTCATGCACCATCCTCTGTCAATTCTTACTCAGTGGTTGTCAGATTTTTCCTACAAGCACATCTGATGATTTCAGTCGTGTTCGCCCACTTCTTGATCTCGCAGATGCTCACATTGCGCGAGGCGATCTGACTCGGGCATTACCCTTGGTCATTCAAGCAGAGTCAATCGCACCTGACGTTGAGTCCGTACAGCTCAAACGAGCACAAATCCTAGTGCGTCAGGGAGACTTAATGCATGCGGCCCGGTTATATGAGCGATTGGATGAGCACTCACCGGCTGTCAGTTTGGCTTATGCGAAGTTTCTGAAAGACTCTGGAGCGCCTGATCAAGCACTTGATATGCTTACTGTTGCCTGTGAATCAGTTGATTTTGTCAATCGCTATGAGGCACTCAAGATTCGGGCTTCACTATTGATTGATGCAGGACAATTCGATGCAGCAGCTAGTGATTTGTCCAAGCTTGCTAAGATGAAAATAGCAGATTCAGAGATTCAGTTGCTACGCATTCAGGTCGAACTGAAGCGTGGTTCCATTGAGCAAGCAGCGCTCCTGTATCAAGCGCTGACGAGCACTCAAAAGATGACACCAGAGGTCCGTCGAGTCGAAAAAGAGTTTCAGAGGATTCGGGGTCAATTAAAGATTGTTGGACGGGATTTTGGTCAAAACAACTTCTGATGTATGATTCTTTCGTACTCATTTCAGAAAAGTTGTATGTCGACAGAAAACACTGAAACAACTGTGAATCCATCAACTGGATTGCCAGGGTCTCTTTTGAGACAAGCGCGCGAAGAGAAAGGGCTGACAATCGATGAGATGTCAGCAATTTCAAACCTCACAAAACAAGTCATCCGTGGAATCGAGTCTGACGACTATTCTGAACTTGCGGGGTTAAGTTTCGTCCGTGGTTATCTGAAACTTTACGCTAAAAAGCTTGGGGTGAATGAATCAGACGTTGTTGAGCCATTCGACCGCTGGAAGGCTGAGCAGTCGGGTGAGCCAGTTCAAGCCACGTCGACTGCAGGGGTTGGGGTCCAAGAGCCATCTTCTGGACCAAGTCAGAGCACGATGATTGCCGCTGCGGCTGTTGTCGTTGTATTAATTGTCGCGGGTGCTGTGATCTCGTATATGGATTCTGACGAACCAGAGCCTGAAGTCGCAGTGGTATTGCCTCAAAATGAGCCCTCCGATCTGCCGCTGCCGACCGCACCAGAATCTGGCGACAATACAACAGCGGACCAAAACATAAGCGAGACTGTGATTGCAGGTGCTGAGACAGCTTCTACCGAATCTCAAGGGGATCAAGTAGCCGTAGCGGAAGACGCTACTGAGACGCCAGCTACCGAAAAGCAAAAGTTGGCTGAAATCGAAAAGGTCGAGGACGTTGCTCAGGTGGAAAAGGAGCCAGAGCCTAAGAAGCCTGTTCAACCGGCTGAGCCTCCAAAAGTGGTCAAAAAAGTTGAGCCAAAAATTGAAAAGCCTGTTGCTGAAAAGGTCGAGACACCCGAAGAGAGGCAACCGGTTGTTGTATCTTCGGGTAATTTGAGTCAAGGCGGTCGTGTGATCGCTGAAGCAAGTGGTCTTGCACCAGCGCCAACTGAGCCCGTTCAGACGACTCAAGTAAGTCCAGGCCAGGATGATGGATTGCGGGTGTTATCAGAAACTGTTACCGGCCCATCTGCAGATCAACTTGCCATGGGCGCGCGCGGGCGTCTAGAGATTGAGTTTACGGGTGAGTCTTGGGTCGAGGTTCGTGATGCAAGAGGTCGCCTCATACTGGCTGACCTGATGACACCTGAAAAAGATGTTAATCTCGATACGTACGGGCCAGTTGAAGTCTTGGTGGGTGCTGTGAGTTTGAGTACTGTCACCTTTAATGGTGAGACGCAGGATCTGAAAAAGAAGGCGTACCAAGACGTCGCTCGCATTACGTTAGGAGCCGAGACGAATTGATCGAATCGCCGATTAAGCGCCGTCAATCCCGTCAAATTCACGTTGGTTCTGTAGCAATCGGAGGCGATGCCCCGATTGCTGTGCAATCAATGACCAACACCAATACTTGCGATATTGAAGCTACTGTGGCGCAAATCGAGGCAATCGTGGATGCAGGTGCTGATCTTGTGCGAGTGTCTGTGCCGACAATGGAGGCCGCCGATGCGTTTGGCGAGATTCGCTCAAAGGTGTCCGTGCCACTGGTTGCTGATATCCACTTTGACCACAAAATTGCACTGAAAGTGATTGAACTTGGCGTTGATTGTTTGCGTATCAACCCAGGGAATATTGGTCGAGAAGATCGTGTTCGAGCAGTCGTCTCATCATGCCGTGATCATGGTGTTCCGATCCGAATCGGGGTCAATGCGGGATCGCTCGAAAAAGATTTGCAGAAAAAGTACGGCGAACCAACACCCGATGCGCTTGTTGAATCGGCGATGCGTCATATCGATATTCTCGATCGCTTGGATTTCCAGGAATTTAAAGTCAGTCTGAAAGCGAGCGAAATCTTCATGACTGTCGCGGCATACCGAAAGATCGCGAATCAAATCGAGCAACCGCTGCATTTAGGAATTACGGAAGCTGGTGGTTTGCGTAGCGGGACTGTGAAGTCGGCAGCAGGCCTTGGTATGTTGCTGATGGATGGAATTGGCGACACGTTACGTATCTCTCTTGCTGCTGATCCGGTCGAGGAAGTGAAAGTCGGATTTGATTTGTTGCGCTCACTTCGATTGCGTTCACGTGGCATCAATTTCATCGCGTGCCCGAGTTGTTCGCGCCAAACGTTTGATGTCATCGGCACCATGAATCAGCTTGAGGCACGACTTGAAGATGTGAAAACACCTCTGAACGTCGCTGTTATTGGCTGCGTTGTGAATGGTCCTGGTGAAGCGAAAGAAGCTGATTTGGGATTTACTGGGGGAAATCCCGACAGTCTCGCGTTATTCATCGATGGTAAACCGGCAGCACGACTTCCTGGGTCAGATTTTCTCGATGAACTTGAGTCGATGATTCGAAAGCAAGCTGAGATTAAGGAACATGCGCGCACCGATTTGATCGCGCATTCAACGGACACACATTAATGGCGATTCAATCAGTGCGGGGAATGCCAGATATTCTCCCCGAACAGGCGGGCGCGTGGCGCTATCTTGAACAGCAAGCGCAACGCATTTTTAGCGCGCATGGTTTAACGCAAATACGTACCCCAATCGTCGAAGATACCGCTTTATTTGCTCGATCAATTGGTGATGTCACCGACATTGTCGAAAAAGAGATGTACACCTTTGAGGACCGCTCGGGTGACAGCCTAACCCTGCGGCCAGAGCTCACCGCGGGCGTTGTGCGGGCTGCCATTGAACACGGCCTCCTGCATAACCAAACACAGCGTCTATGGTACCAAGGACCTGCTTTTCGACATGAGAGGCCACAGAAAGGCCGGTATCGGCAGTTCCACCAAATTGGCGTGGAGTGTTTTGGTATTTCTGATGCATTGATGGATGCGGAACTGATCGAAATGACTGATCAGTTATGGAAACAGTTGCGGATTCGTGATTCAGTGACGCTTGAGCTCAACTCAATTGGATCACCTGAAGCCCGAGCCCGCTACCGTGCTGCGCTTGTTGATTTTCTGTCATCGCGGAAAGATCAGTTGGACGAGGACAGCCAGTCCCGCCTTGAACGGAGTCCTCTACGTATTCTGGATTCAAAAAACGAATCAACACAGGCGCTCTTGGGTGATGCGCCGTCGTTGATGGATTATTTGACAGACGATGATCGTGAACACTTTGCCGTTTTAACCCAAGCGCTCGAAGAAGCTGGAATTGAGTTTCGTATCAATCCCCGGTTAGTGCGTGGTCTCGACTATTACGGGCGCACCGTTTTTGAGTGGACCACCCAAGCCCTCGGAGCCCAGGGCACTATTTGTGGTGGTGGTCGCTATGATGGGCTGGTCGAGCATCTTGGTGGACGATCAACTCCCGGTGTTGGTTTTGCGCTTGGAATGGAGCGCGTGGTTCTTTTGATGGAATCGTTAAATGTGATTCCAGATTCTTATCAGACCCAAGCCGATGTATATTTAATGCCACAACAGATTGAGTGTGAGTCTAGTATTCGACGATTGGCGCGCGATCTTAGATCTCAGTTTCCTACCCTTCGCGTCATGACCCACATCGGTGGCGGCAGCCTGAAAAGTCAGTTGAAAAAGGCGGATAAGTCAGGAGCTGAAATCGGCATAATTATCGGGCAAATGGAACTTGAGAGTGGCCACATTGTCTATAAGCCACTGCGTGGTGGAGACCAAGAAACATTGACCGAAGCTGAACTGCTTCACCGAATTTCAGAATTAAAGGATGCATGATGGATTATTTAAAGACCGATGAAGAACAGGGTGAAGCCCTCAAACGCTGGCTTGCCCAAAATGGTCTTGGTTTATTGATTGCGATTGCAGTTGGTGTTGGGTCAGTTCTTGGATATCAGCAGTGGCAGCAATATCAAATCAATCAGCAGTCAGATGCTGCAGGTCGATATCAAGAACTGATTGAGCTGTCTGCGGTCAATTTTTCCGAGCAAGATACGGATGCAGACTATGAACGTCTACTAACAGTTGCTGACGGTCTTCGTCAGTCACATGCTGGCAGTAACTATGCGGCACTGGGTGCAGGGATTGTTGCTGCGCAAGCAGTCGAGCGTGGTGATTTTGATTTGGCAGTGAGTCAGCTAACGTATGCAGAAGCTGAACTTGAGTTACCAGAATTAAAAGCAATGGCGTCACTTCGCTTAGCGCGGCTTGAACTCGAACTTGGCCAAGGTGATGCGGCGCTGAGTCGCGTGCGTTCAATGTCAGCCGAGTTCTTTAAAGGCTCTCGTAGTGAACTGGAAGGCGATATTCTGGTCGCTTTAGAGAAACCGCTTGAGGCGCGTGATGCGTATTTGAAAGCTCAAGCCTCGCTGACCGAGGCGGGGTTAAACACCGCTGTCGTCGATCTAAAATTATCTGCATTACCTGAGGGTTCCTAATGCATCGTTTGTTGAGTTTGGGCGTTGTGCTTGCACTAGCTGGGTGCTCGAGCGCTCCTGAAAAGCCTGATCCCACTCCCCTTGAGCGAATTACCGAGCTTGTTGAGCTGGATGATGTTGAATCAGCGTCTCTCGGAGGTGGTGATCAAACCGGGTTGAGTCCTGCAGTTGATGGCGATGTGATCGCTGCTGCATCCGCTGGGGGTGATGTGTATTTGCTCAACCCAGCGTTGGATGAGTTGTGGGATGTCGATATCGATCGATCGATCGTCGGTGGAGCAGCTCTCAACAGTTCGGCGGTGTATGTTGCAACCGCAGACGCGGCTCTAGTCGCGTTGTCTCGAGAGACAGGTGATGTGCTATTCGAAGTTGCACTTCCGAGTAATTCGACCGTGCCTCCGATCGCGACAGACACACTGGTGTTTGTGAAAACTCAGATTGGTCAGTTGCTCGCCTTAAACGCATCAACCGGTGACACTGTTTGGTTCGAAGAAGCCCAAGAGAGCGGGGTCGGTATCCGTGGAGGTGCACCGATGACACTCGTCGATGATGTACTGTTTGTCTTGTGGGAGTCTGGCCGGATAGTCAGTTATCAAGCAGCGACTGGCCGTATTCTGTGGGAGCGACAAGTGGCTGTTTCGCGCGGTCGAAGCCCGCTTGAGCGGATTGTTGACTCAAAAGGTGCGCCTTCGGTACGCAATAACCTTGTTGCGACTGCGACCCGTAACGGACAGGTGAGTCTTTTGGATGCGCGGAACGGTCAGTTGATCTGGAGTTTAGACTCTGATGCATATCCTGGCGCACTACTCGCGTTTAACGCAGTTACGGTTGTTGAGACTGACGGAACAATCTCAGCCTATAGTGCGCAGTCTGGTGAATCATTATGGACCACTGAAGCGCTTAAATATCGAGAATTAAGTCCTCCAGTTGTTATTGCTGACTCGATAGGTGTGGTCGATCTTGAAGGAGAACTGCATCTCTTGGACCCAGCCAATGGGTCGATCATTGGCCGTATTGATGTCGGTGGCGACAAAGGAAAAGTTGCTCCAGTCGCGATTGAGAATGGCGTGCTTGTTCAGTTGCTCGATGGCCGATTAAGCCGTGTGGAAGTGATTCGTTGAACACCCCAGTCATTGCCCTCGTTGGTCGACCCAATGTCGGTAAGTCAACGTTATTTAATCGACTCACGCGAAGCCGTGACGCGCTTGTTGCTGATTACGCGGGCTTAACGCGTGATCGCAAATATGGACGGGCGTTGTTATCCGGTCATCCGTTTCTTTTGATCGATACTGGTGGACTGACCGGCGGCGAGGCCGGAATTGATGCAGCAATGGCGGAGCAGTCCAAAGCAGCGATTGAGGAAGCCGATGCAGTGGTCTTTATGGTCGATGCGACCAGTGGTGTTGCAGCATCCGACCAAACAGTCGCCGACATGCTTCGGAGAACAGATAAGCCAGTTTGGCTCGTCGCTAACAAGATTGATGGTCAAAATGCAGATGTGGCCTTGGCCGACTTTTACGGGCTTGGTTTCGGTGAACCACAGGCAATCGCTGCATCCCACGGTCGTGGAGTGGGTACGCTAAGTGATCAACTGCTGGAGCATTTTGGTCTGCTTGACGTTGAGCCGCTCGACGCAAATGCTGAGCGTCAGAATGCACCTGGAATTCGGATTGGTGTTGTCGGTCGTCCGAACGTCGGAAAATCAACGCTTGTGAACCGTATGCTTGGTGAAGACCGGGTCGTCGTCTTTGATTTACCAGGTACAACGCGCGATTCAATTTATATCCCGTATGAGCGTCATGATGAAACCTACACACTCATTGATACAGCGGGTGTACGTCGTCGTGGACGCGTGAGTGAGACAGTCGAAAAGTTTTCTATTGTGAAAACCCTTCAGGCCATCGAAGACTCGCATGTCGTGATCTTGGTTGTTGACGCTCAGGAAGGTCTCGTTGAACAAGATATGCATCTGATGGGAACCGTCGTTGATTCCGGTCGTGCATTGGTTGTTGCTGTGAATAAATGGGACCATTTAGACCCTGATGTGCGAGAGAAGATTCGTGAGACCTTAAAACGTCGACTGAGTTTTATACCTTGGGCGAAAATTCACTATATCTCTGCGCTGCATGGAACCGGGGTCGGTGATTTATATGGTTCAATCAAAGAAGCGTATGAAGCGGCTACCACGAAATTTTCAACCAATGCGCTAACGCGCATTTTGGAAGATGCAGTTGCCGATCACCAGCCACCACTTGTACGTGGTCGACGAATCAAGCTGCGTTATGCACACCAAGGTGGTATGAATCCTCCTCGAATCATTATTCACGGGAATCAGACCAAAGATGTGCCAGAAGCCTATCGACGGTATTTAGAGAATATCTATCGTCGGGTGCTGAATATCACAGGATCACCAGTCAAAATTGAATTCAAATCGGGTGAGAATCCGTTTGCAGGGCGTAAAAACAAACTCACTGATCGTCAAATTCAGCGAAAGCGACGTTTGATGAAATTTGTGAAACAGAAAAAGTAACTAAGTTCGCTCCCAGCGGTCATCAAAAAGACCGCTTGTCACTACGTTTACTACACCCACACCGCCGTCTGAGCGGCGAGCACTGGCAAATGCGACAATGTCAGGATTGTTTTTCAACCACCGATTCACGTAGGCCTTGAGCAGTGGACGCCCATCTTTACTGTGTCGACCAACACCGTGTGTGATTCTGATGTGGGTTAAGCGACGCTCTCTGATGGTCTGGAAAAGCGCTGTGATTGCATAAGCAGCTTCATCAACCGTGTAGCCGTGTAGATCGATTTCATATTGCGCTGGAAAGGGCGCCTCGTCGAGTAAGCCGAGAACCCGGCGGTCAACCTCATAAGCCACATATTCCAAAGGTTTGAGAGGATCGATGGGAGGCGGCTCCTCGGTAGATAAGCCATGATGAGCTCGAGCGGCGACTGTATCTTCAGCACGAGCACGAGCCGTCTCGATTTCATCAGAAGAGAGCACTTTTTTCGGGCGGATACGGATATCGCGCTCGATCGGCTCGACCCCCGTCTCTTGCATCAATGATTTAAATAAATCGTTAGACATGTTGTAACCATAGGGGGTGAATCTAAACTTTCAAAGTCTTCTTGCTCTCAAAGCAGCATCTGTCTAGTCTTCCGGCATGACTGAACTTCTTACCATTCGTGACTTTCTTCGATTTGCTCTTTCTGAGTTCGGACGTTACCCGATTGAGCTCGGGCATGGTACCGACTCTCTGTGGGATGAAGCGCTCGCTTTAATTTTTGGTGCGCTGTCGTTGCCGCCAGATGGTGATGAGCGCTTGCTCGACGCGACGCTAACATCTGACGAGCGACGTCATGTGATGGATTTAATTCAGAAGCGAGTACACGAACGGATTCCTGTTCCGTACCTGACCAAAAAGGCATGGTATGCCGGCCTTCCATTCATTGTTGATGAGCGTGTGCTGATTCCTCGGAGTCCGATTTTTGAGCTGATTGAAACTGAATTTAAGCCTTGGTTTGATGCGCCAAGTGATAGACCGATTCGAGTCCTCGATTTGTGCACTGGTTCTGGATGTCTTGGAATCACGACTGCACTGACATTTCCTGAGAGCACAGGTGTTTTAGCTGATATTGAGTCGGGTGCCTGCCAGGTCGCGCGTGAAAATGTTGATTTTCATCAGCTCGGAGATCGGCTTGAAGTGATTCAATCGGATGGATTTGATGATCTTTTCGATGACGCGTTTGATGTCATCATTTGCAATCCACCCTATGTCGATGCAGAGGATATGGCTGACCTTCCTCCGGAATACCGTAAAGAGCCAGAGATCGCTCTAGCCTCAGGTAAAGACGGGCTCGAGCTTGTAAGGCGTCTCATTAGCCAGGCGTCTGATTGGCTGACCGATGATGGAATCATGATCCTCGAGGTCGGTAATACCTGGGGGCTTCTTGATCGGGAAGTCACCGTGCGGACTGGTGAGCCTGTACAATGGCTCGAATTCGAATTTGGAGGGCATGGTGTTTGCGTGCTCTCAAAGCATGAACTGAACAAGCTATACTCGGCGTTTTAATCGGAAATACTTATGAGCGGGAACACATTCGGCACCTTGTTTACAGTTTCAACGGCAGGTGAGAGCCACGGCCCTGGCTTGGTTGCTGTTGTTGATGGGTGTCCTCCTCTAATCCCGCTGTCAGTTGAAGATATTCAAATCGATCTGGATCGCAGAAAGCCAGGCCAGAGCAAACACACGACTCAGCGGCGTGAAGCTGACGAAGTTGAGATTTTGTCCGGTGTGTTTGAGGGGATGACAACCGGGACACCGATTGCGCTTTTGATTCGAAATACAGACCAGCGTTCGAAAGATTATTCAAATATCAAAGATGTGTTTCGTCCGGCGCATGCTGATTACACCTATGAGCATAAGTATGGAATTCGTGATTACCGAGGCGGTGGTCGGAGTTCCGCGCGTGAGACTGCGATGCGTGTGGCAGCGGGAGCGATCGCGAAGAAAGTGTTGTCACATCTTTTCTCGGTCAAAGTCCGCGGTTGTTTGACTCAACTCGGCCCGATCACATGCGAAATCAAAGATTGGTCGATTGTCGACGCCAACCCATTCTTTAGTCCGGATCCGGATCGGATAGAGGAGCTTGAGTCTTACATGGATCAGTTACGGCGAGATGAAGACTCTATCGGCGCCCGATTGACCGTCGTTGCGGAAGGATTGCCACCAGGATGGGGCGAGCCTGTGTTTGACCGATTAGATGCTGATGTTGCTCACGCGTTGATGTCGATTAATGCCGTGAAAGGCGTCGAAATTGGAGAGGGTATGGCTGTTGTAAATCGCCGTGGCTCAGAGCATCGCGATGTCATGACTCCAGAAGGATTTCTCACCAATAACGCAGGCGGTGTTTTGGGTGGTATCAGTACGGGGCAGCCACTCGTTGCGCATTTGGCCTTAAAGCCAACCAGTTCAATAACGACGCCAGGTAAAACGATTAATAAACAAGGCGACGTGACAGACGTCATCACTAAAGGTCGCCACGATCCCTGTGTTGGCATTCGTGCAACGCCAATTGCAGAGGCAATGGTCGCTTTGGTTCTTCTTGATCACGCGCTTCGCCATCGCGGGCAAAATGGTCACGTGATGAGCGATACACCTGTTATTCCGGGATTCCCATCGACGTGACAGTTGCTGTGCCAAGTGTTCGACTTGGCAGTTTGTATGGTTTGTATTTCGCTGTCGTTGCTCTGAGTATTGGGTGGTTCGGCCCGTTTTTTCAGTCACTGGGATTTAGTGCGTCTGAAATCGGCATAGCGATTGGAGTACTCACTGGCTCAAAAATTATTGCGCCCTACCTCTGGGGTACGCTAGGCGATTTACTTCCAAATCGACTTCGGGTGGTACAGCTCGGCATTGTCGGATCGTCATTGGCTGCTAGTTTACTACTGCTGGATGTCGATTTTTTAGGCCTTTGTCTCGTATTGGCTCTGTTTGGCGTGTTTTGGAATGCCATCATTGCTCAGTTTGATACGTTGACGCTTGAGTATTTGGCTGAAAATCATCACCAATACTCATCAATCCGTGTCTGGGGATCAATTGGATTCATCATCATGATGCTGGCCTCGGGTTGGCTGTTTTCTGACGTCGAATATGGAATTCTGCCATGGTTGATTATTGCTGGACTGATGGTCTCTGCAGCGATCTCTATGACGTTGCCGGGACACGGGCACACCCATCCCCCTGAGGAGAGTGGTGAGGGGATAGGAAGTCGGCTGACCAACCCATCGGTCTTGATATTTTTTGTCGTTGCGTCTTTGAATCAGCTTACGCATGGACCCTTGAACGTATTTTTTACCCTTTACGTGCAAGATCATGGATACAGCGCATTTCAAGCGGGCCAGCTGTGGGCGCTCGGGGTGTTTGCTGAAGTGATTTTATTTTTCGTTTTGCCACGATTTATTCGCACGCTCGATCTTCGCGTCCTGCTTGTCCTATCGCTGGCGCTTGGATCGATGCGATGGTTATTGATTGGAGCCTATCCTGATGTTGTATGGTTAGTGATTGTGTTGCAGTTGTTGCATGCATTCACTTTCGGTGCGATTCATTCTGTAAGTATCGAATTCATTCGGCGCTGGTTCCCGGGAAAGCTCTCTGGTCGAGGGATGGCTTTGTATAGCGGATGTGTATTTGGGATTGGCGGATCTTTAGGTGCAACCTTGTCTGGGATTGCATGGGAATCACTCGGTGGAAGCGCCACATTTTTGTGCGCAAGTTTGATCACGGGCTGCACCGCGATTACAGCCTGGTTTAGTCTCCGAGATGCGCGACTTGGGGCGCAATCTTTCTAGTCGAGATCCTTTGGTCTGGCTGGATTTCTGATAAACTGTACGGCTTATTTTTCCAAGGAGATAGAAATGGCCGGTCGCACCTTATACGACAAGCTGTGGGATAGTCATCTCGTAACACAAAGAGATGACGGTAGTGCGTTGATCTATATCGATCGACACTTGTTGCATGAAGTCACTTCTCCGCAAGCGTTTGAAGGCCTTGCATTGGCTGGTCGAACACCTTGGAGACTCGCAGCGAATCTCGCGACCGTGGATCACAATGTTCCAACTGAAAACCAATCAGCAGGTGTCTCAGCTATTGAAGATCCAACTAGTCGCTTGCAGGTTCAGACGCTTGATCAGAACTGTGATGCGTTTCATGTCACTCAATTTAAAATGGGTGATCCACGTGCCGGTATCGTCCATGTGATCGGGCCAGAGCAAGGTGCAACACTTCCTGGCATGACTGTTGTTTGTGGCGACAGCCATACGGCAACACACGGTGCCTTTGGTGCATTAGCCCACGGTATTGGCACAAGTGAAGTTGAGCATGTGCTCGCGACACAGTGTCTCGTCGCCAAGAAGATGAAAAATATGCGTGTCACAGTGACTGGTCCGCTAGGATTTGGTGTGACAGCAAAAGATGTGATTCTTGCGATCATTGGTCAGATTGGAACGGCTGGCGGCACGGGCTACGCAATTGAGTTTGCTGGTGAGGGTATCCAATCGCTATCGATGGAAGGCCGAATGACAGTCTGTAACATGGCAATTGAGGCTGGCGCCCGCGTTGGATTGGTTGCGGTTGACGAGAAGACAATCGAATACGTTCAAGGTCGACCATATTCGCCTCAAGGCGCCGATTGGGATCGTGCTGTCGAAGCATGGACAGATTTAGTCAGTGATTCTGATGCCCAGTTTGACCATGAAGTGGTCGTTGATGGCACGGTGATTGAGCCGCAAGTGTCATGGGGTACAAACCCTGAGATGGTGACGGGCATTTCTGGTCATGTTCCAAATCCTGAAGCAATCGATGATCCGATTCATCGCGGTGCGACCGAGCGAGCGCTGAAATACATGGGCCTTGAACCGAATCAGCCGATTGAATCGATTCGTTTGGACCGTGTGTTTATCGGTTCATGTACGAATTCACGGATCGAAGACTTACGCGAAGCTGCTCAAGTTGTTGATGGTAAGCGAGTCGCTGATTCAGTGATTCAGGCGATGGTCGTACCAGGTTCTGGTTTGGTTAAAGAGCAGGCTGAGAAAGAAGGTTTGGACGTCATTTTCCGGGAAGCGGGTTTTGAGTGGCGAGATCCAGGGTGCTCAATGTGCTTGGCGATGAATGCTGATCGACTCGGGCCTGGAGAACATTGTGCTTCAACCTCGAATCGTAATTTCGAAGGTCGTCAGGGTGCCGGCGGACGGACTCATCTCGTGAGTCCTGCGATGGCTGCGGCGGCAGCAATTGCTGGTCATTTCGTTGACGTCAGAGAATGGTTGTAAGGGGCAAATGATGCAGCAGTTTGTAAAAGAAACCGGTTTGGTTGTGCCTTTGGACCGTGCGAACGTCGACACCGATCAAATCATCCCGAAGCAGTATTTGAAATCGATTAAGCGGACAGGTTTTGGCGTCAATCTGTTTGATGATTGGCGTTATTTGGATCCGGGTGAGCCGGGCATGGATCACACGAAGCGTCGTTTGAATCCCGATTTTGTGTTGAATGATTCACGTTTTTCAGGCGCGAGTATTTTGCTTGCGCGCGATAATTTTGGTTGTGGATCCAGTCGAGAGCACGCACCTTGGGCGATTCTTGAATATGGCTTCAAAGCAGTAATTGCGCCGTCTTATGCCGATATTTTCTTTAATAACAGTTTTAAAAATGGCTTGTTACCTGTGATCTTGGCCGAAAATGAAGTGGATACTTTGTTCGCGCTGGCAACTGGTGAGACTCCTGTTGAAATCACGGTCGATCTGCAGTCACAGACTGTGACGGGGCCAGAGGGGTTCAGTGCCTCGTTTGACATCGATCCATTTCGTAAAACGTGTTTGTTAGAGGGTCTGGATGAGATTGGTCTGTCGCTCAAAGACGCAGACTCAATCAAGGCGTATGAAACGAAGCGTGCTGTTGATGCACCTTGGTTATTTCGAGATTAAGGACGACTGATGCCGAATATTATTTTGTTATCGGGTGATGGTATTGGCCCAGAAATTATGGCTGAGGCTGGTCGCGTTCTCGATCGAGTCAACCAGCAGCATGCATTAGGAGTATCGACTGAACAGTGTTTGATTGGCGGTGCTGCGATTGACGCTACAGGTGAGCCACTACCTGAAGAGACACTCACAAAAGCCAAGAATTCAGATGCTGTTCTGTTGGGCGCTGTGGGTGGACCGAAATGGGACAGCCTTCCGATGGATAAGCGCCCTGAGAAGGGGTTGTTGAAAATCCGCGCAGGTATGGATCTTTTTGCGAATTTGAGGCCCGCACTTTTGTACCCTGAGCTCGCGTCTGCCTCGACCCTAAAGGAAGAGGTGGTAAGTGGGCTTGATCTGCTGATCGTTCGTGAATTGATTGGTGGTATTTATTTTGGCGAGCCTCGAGGTATTGAGGGAGAGCCAGGTCAGCGCGTTGGTTACAACACGGATCGTTATTCAGAGCCAGAGATCGAAAGGATCGGTCGAATTGCTTTTGATGCGGCAATGGCGCGTGATAAGAAACTGTGTTCGGTCGATAAAGCAAATGTTCTTGAGGTGACTGTTCTATGGCGCGAAGTTATGGACCGTCTTGGCCAGGAATATCCTGAAGTTGAGTTGTCGCATATGTATGTCGATAACGCGGCTATGCAACTTGTCCGGGCGCCCAAACAATTTGATGTGATGGTGACTGGTAATTTGTTTGGAGACATTTTGTCTGATGCGGCCGCGATGCTTACTGGATCAATCGGGATGCTGCCGTCGGCATCTTTGAATAGCCAGAAGCAGGGGCTTTATGAGCCGTGTCATGGATCGGCTCCTGACATCGCCGGCCAAGATCTGGCCAACCCGTTAGCGACGATTTTGTCGGTTTCAATGATGTTGTTGCACTCATTGAATGCGCCGAAAGCTGCGCAAGCGATCGAAGACGCGGTGAAATCTGTATTGGCCTCTGGACTCAGAACAAAAGACATTGCGACAGGTGCATCGGGCGAGCAAATCGTTGGGTGTCGTGCAATGGGTGAAGCTGTGCTCAAGGCTTTGAATTAAGGAATGATGATGCGTGTTGGATTTGTAGGATGGCGTGGAATGGTTGGTTCGGTTTTGATGGACCGGATGCGCGCTGATAACGACTTTGCCGGTATTGAGTCCGTCTTTTTCTCAACGTCACAGGTAGGTCAGGATGCTCCTTCTGAGGCGACTGAAAAAACGTTGCAAGATGCGATGTCGACGACTGCGCTCGCAAGTTGTGACGCGATCGTCACTTGTCAGGGCGGCGATTACACGAAAGCTGTTTATGGCCCATTACGTGAGTCTGGATGGACAGGCTATTGGATTGATGCAGCATCCGCGCTTCGCATGGCATCGGATAGCGTAATCGTTTTAGATCCAGTCAATCGGGACGTTATTGATCAAGCACTTACTGATGGCCGAAAAGACTTCATCGGTGGTAACTGCACAGTCAGCTTGATGCTCATGGCGGTTGGAAGCCTGATCCGTCAGGGGTGGGTCGAGTGGATGACCGCAATGACTTATCAAGCGGCCAGTGGAGCAGGCGCAAATAACATGCGCGAGCTGTTGTCTCAGATGGGTTTTCTCGAGTCCCAAGTGGCTTCCGAGCTTGCGACGCCATCTTCTGCAATTCTGGACATTGATCGTAAAGTGACCGATGCGCTTCGTGGTGATGGCATTCCTACGCAGTACTTTGGTTATCCACTAGCAGGGAGTCTTCTCCCATGGATCGATACCAAGCTCGAGAATGGCCAGAGTCGTGAAGAGTGGAAAGCGATGGCTGAGTGCAACAAGATCCTTGGTCGTGAGTCGAATCCAATGCCGATTGATGGAACCTGTGTTCGTATTGGGGCAATGCGCTGTCACTCGCAGGCATTGACGATTAAGTTAACACGTGATGTTCCAATGGATGAGATCAATGACGTTCTTGCAAACGGGACTGATTGGACTGATCTGATTCCGAATGAGCGTGAAGAATCGATGGCGATGCTTACACCGGCAGCCGTTACAGGAACTTTGCGAATTCCAGTAGGGCGTGTTCGTAAGATGAATCTTGGACCTGAGTACCTTAATGCCTTCACAGTGGGTGATCAGTTACTTTGGGGTGCTGCTGAGCCATTGAAGCGGATGCTTTCCATTCTTAGGGACAGTCAGTGATCGAACTTGTTATTACGGGCGCCGGGTCTGGCCTTTGTGACTCAATCCTTGAAGTCATCGATGGAGTCGAAGGGGATTACCGTCTTCGCCTTGTGGACTCAATGGAATCCGCTGGTGAGGCGCGCCGGTTTCAGGGTCGGACTATTGTTATTGAGCTCGAGAGTGAAGCGGATTTGTCGACAGCGAATGTCGTTTTTGATCTGAACCAAACCTACAGCGGTGATGCTGCTGTATTCGCGCCCAAGTTGTCTCTTTTCGTGATGCTAAAGCGTTTGTTGAGTGATATTGGTACCAATTCCATCAGCACCATACATGGCGTGGTCCGAGAGCCCGCAGTAGAGCAGTACCAAGGCGTCGAAGCGCTTGCCGGTCAGGTGACGCAGTTATTTAACGGTCGTGATCCGGAGCCTAAACCGTTTGGGGGTACGCTCGCATTTAATGCGCGCACGCTAGATGAAGCGGCTTTGGTCGAAGCGCTTCAGGGTTTAGATGCACTGCATAACGCCGATATTTCACTTGAACGGTTACAATCAGATTCTTTTTATACCGTTCACGCGAGTCTATGGCTAAAGGCGGCTGACTCTAAAGCGATTGATGCAATGATGGCCAAAGCAACTGATACATATGCAGCAGGCATCAGTATTTCACCGAATTCAGGTCGAGTCGATCATGATGCGGCGATGCGGGTATTTGCACGCAAAATATCGGACGATTGGGTTCATTTGATGGTGACTGCCGATCTTGAGAAAACAATATGGGCGCAGGAAGCGAAAAGTGTCTTGATTAACGAACTAGGGATCGCATCATGAAGCGCCTTATTCTTTTCCCGATCCTTTTTTGGTCGATGTTGGCGTCGGCTTTCGAGTGGAAGGGTCCCACGGTCGTCTCCCATCAGGGGGAACCTCTGGAAGTACGCCTTGAAGTCACTAATCTTGGCCCGGTGACACCAACACAATTATTTCCTCTTCTCGCATCTGAATCTGCATTTACAGCGCGTGGTATTGATCGGCCAGAGTATTTGTCAGGGCTGACATATGCTGTGGATTCGGCTAATGGACGAGTTGAGCTGATTATTAGGACAGCCACGGCTTGGACACAGCCAGAGCTCACAACGCTTGTAGAAGTCTTCACTCCTAACGGGCCTGTACTCATTCCGGTGTCTGTGGGCGTTGGACCAAAGCCTTTGGCAAAGCCTAAGTTGGCGCAGGAATCGCCTAAAAAGATACCTGTCATTAAGCCTAAGCCGCCGGAAGCCAAAGTGGCCGTTAAAGCACCCGAGGTAGAGGTTGTTCAACCAGAGGTCACGAAGCCAACAACCCTGACAGTTCGTAACGGTTCAACGTTATGGCGTTTAGCGAAGCGTGTTCAGCCTAAGAATTTGACGATTGAACAAGTCATGATGGCGCTGTATGACGAGAACCCGAGTGCGTTTGAGTACAACAATGTGAATGCGCTCGAAAAAGGAAAAACCTTGAATGTCCCCACTGTGGCAAGGATGGGACAAGAATCCGCGCTGGCTGCGAAACAGCGTTTTGACGCGCATATGAAGGCTCCAAAAAAGGACTTTCCGCGTACCACGAGAGTTGAGCCAGTTGTAGTTGAAGCGGCCCCTGAAAAGCCGAGTACTCAAGCGAAAATAAATGCAATCGAAACAGGACCAAAGGTCATTAATGAGACCGTAGTGAATGCTCCTGAAGCACCAGCACCAGCACCAGCACCAGCACCAGCACCAGCACCAGCACCAGCACCTGCTCCTGCTCCTGCTCCTGCTCCTGCTCCTGCTCCTGCTCCTGCGGCCGAGAAGGACGTGATCGCAGAGCTGCCGCCACAAGTGGTTACGGTCATCAGTCCTGAAGTTACAGAGCTTCTTGAAAAAATTACGAACTTGGAAAATAAGCTCGACGCAGTGGATGCCAAAGTTGAAGCGATAGCGAACGAGGCTCAAGCGAATAAGCCCTCACCGCTGCCTTTACCAGAGCCAAAAGTTGAGAGTACCAAGTCAGAAACCAGAGATGCCTGGATGCCGACGCGGGCTGAAATCGAAGCCTTTATGGGCACCGATGTGGGTAAAGGCGTTCTGATTTTTGTGGCGCTCTCAGCCATCGTGTTAATTGGTTCGCGTTTCTTTGGCGGAAAAGCTGCCGTATCCGATGAAGCCGCGCCAGTCGAGACTCCTCAGATACCAGTACCCGCTACACCAACTGTCGAAGACGCTGAAGTGAGTCCCGCGTCAAGCTATGCCGACAACAACTCTGAAGCGCTAGAGACTGCAATAGAGCGGCTGAAATCTAAGATTGAAGACCCTGAGAAGCTCAAGGAAGCAGAAGAATTATACAGCGCGGGTGATGACGCATTGATCGATGCGTTTTCTGCGGATGCATTGAATAAAAACCCTGAATGGGGTGAAGATCCTGATGATGAGGCTGATGTTGCGTCTCATCAGTTAGAGTTGGCCCAAAATTACCTCGATATGGGTATGACTCAGACGGCCATCGAGCTCTTAGAGCGCGTTTCGGTATCTCCTGATCAAGCGAGCGCTGAGAAGGCTCGCGCTCTTCTTGATGTCAACCGAAGCTGATTGTCTGTCTCGCCGAATTGCGATTTCCGTTGAGTATGATGGCTCAGGATATCGCGGTTGGCAGGCGCAAAAACATGACCCGCAAGTTGTGCAGACTGAAGTTGAAAAAGCACTTTCTAAAATTGCTGATGAATCAGTTGCAGTAACGTGTTCCGGACGGACGGATTCTGGGGTTCATGCATGTTCACAAGTCTGTCACTTCGATACAACCGCTATTCGTGATCCTTACAACTGGGTCATGGGAGTGAATACGCAACTACCGAATGATATTTCTTTGTCTTGGGCGCAACAGGTTGATCCGAAGTTTCATGCGCGTTTCGGTGCATTATCGAGGCAGTATGTGTATCTGATTCAGGTCTCGTCATTTCGGAGCGCGCTCATGCGTAACTCGTTGACGTTTACTCACAAAAATCTTGATCCGCAATTAATGGCTGATGCTGGACAGTGTCTTGTTGGTACACATGACTTCAATGCCTATCGGTCTGCACAGTGTCAGGCAAAAACATCCGTGCGGACTCTCAGCCGTTTGAGTGTGCATTATCACGGTGGGCTAATCGCAGTTCACGTTGAAGCCAATGGATTTTTACAAAACATGGTGAGGAATATTGTCGGTGTACTATCAGCAATTGGTGCGCAAGAAGAGCCAGTGAGCTGGGCGAAACAAGTGCTGGACTCGAAAGATCGCACTGAGGGAGGTGTGACTGCGCCACCTCATGGTTTGTATTTTCTTGGTCCAACATACGATGCTTCGTTTGACCTTCCAGAGACTGTCAGAATTCCGCAGATAGCCAGAGACATTTTGCGTACAGATCCGTTAGAGTGTGGAGCATGACGCGAGTAAAGTTTTGTGGGTTCACCCAAGAAGATGATATAGCCCAAGCGGTCACTTTGGGTGTTGATGCCTTAGGCTTTGTGTTCTACGAACCGAGCTCTCGCTATGTGACGCCTGAACATGCGGCAAACTTAACGCGTTCGGTACCTGCCTTTGTGACTCGCGTGGGTTTGTTTGTCAACGAACAAGCAGAGTCTATAAAGCGCATATTTGAGACCGCTCGACTGAATTTGATCCAATATCACGGTGATGAAACACCTGAATTTTGCGACACTTTGGGGCTACCTTATATCAAGGCGTTTCGTGTGCAGCAGGGGATGGATCTTCGAGCTGAAATGGATCGATATCCAAATGCGTCCGGATTTCTATTGGACGCATACGTGAAAGGGCAGCCAGGTGGAACTGGAGAGCGCTTCGATTGGGGTCTGATTCCTCAATCCGACGTACCAATCATACTCGCAGGTGGATTAACGCCTGATAATGCGAAGGACGCGATTGAGCAAGTCGCACCCTGGGCTTTAGATGTCAGCGGTGGCATCGAAACCAAGCCAGGACGCAAGGATCCTGATAAAATGGCGCGTTTTATGAACGCGTGTCGCAACTAATCTGAGAGCACTATGGCACTGACAGAACACGAATTACGATCACTGGACTATGAACCTGATGCCGGCGGGCATTTCGGTGATTACGGTGGGCGCTATGTTTCTGAAACATTAATGGCAGCTTTAAGTGAGCTTGATCAGAATTACCAGAAACTAAAAAATGATCCCGATTTCCAGCGAGAGTTCGATGCGGATTTGGCCTCTTTCGTTGGGCGTCCATCCCCTTTGTACCATGCGGATCGTTGGTCGAAAGCGATCGGCGGGGCACAGATTTACTTCAAGCGAGAAGATCTCAACCATACTGGAGCGCACAAAGTTAACAACACGATTGGTCAAGCGCTCTTAGCCAAGTATTCAGGAAAGCCTCGTGTCATTGCTGAAACTGGAGCTGGTCAGCATGGTGTTGCATCAGCGACCGTGGCCGCTCGCCTTGGTCTTGAGTGTGTTGTTTATATGGGTGCCGATGACGTAGAGCGGCAGTCTCCAAATGTGTATCGCATGAAGTTACTGGGCGCAAAAGTAGTTCCAGTGGAATCGGGTTCGCGGACTTTGAAGGATGCACTCAATGAAGCGATGCGTGATTGGGTAACGAATGTCGATGACACATTTTATATCATTGGTACTGTCGCGGGCCCAGCGCCGTATCCGCAATTAGTGCGTGATTTTAATGCCGTGGTCGGGCGTGAGCTAAAATGGCAATCTAAAGAATTATTTGGCAAGTATCCAGATGCCTTAGTGGCATGTGTTGGAGGTGGCTCGAACGCGATCGGTATGTTTTATCCATTCTTAAGAGACACGGAAGTCGCCGTCTATGGCGTTGAAGCCGCAGGTCGAGGTCTCTCGACGAATGAGCATGCAGCGCCTTTATGCTCAGGGCGTCCAGGTGTATTGCATGGAGCAAAAACGTATTTGATGGATAACAGCGATGGTCAAATTGCCCATACACATTCTGTGTCGGCAGGACTCGATTATCCTGGCGTTGGTCCAGAGCATGCGTATTTGAAAGATATCGGTCGCGCTAATTATGTGGGTGCCACTGATGAAGAAGCTTTGGCTGCGTTTCATGAGGTCTCGCAAGTTGAGGGCATCATTCCTGCACTCGAAACGGCTCACGCGTTGGCGTATACAAAGAAACTCGCGGCGACGATGCGTCCAGATCAGACCGTGGTCTGTAATATGTCGGGGCGTGGCGATAAAGACATCTTTACGGTCGCTAAAATGGAAGGAATCTCGCTGACATGAGCAGTAACCGTATTCAACAGCGCATGGACCAATTAAAAGCGTCTGGCCGCAAAGCGCTTATTCCATACATCGTTGCTGGTGATCCAGCGCCCGACGTTACTGTGCCTGCAATGCATGCGATGGTTGAGGCTGGAGCCGACATCATTGAACTTGGCATGCCATTTTCAGACCCTTTTGCTGATGGCCCCGTGAATCAGCGAGGTGCCGAGCGTGCGATCGCCAGTGGCATGACGCTTCGTGGTGTTTTGGATGCCGTTTCTGAGTTTCGAGAAACAGATCAAGATACTCCAGTTGTTTTGATGGGTTATCTCAATCCATTGATCGCTATGGGTGAAGTTGCATTTTGTGATGGATGCCAAGCGTCCGGTGTTGATGGACTCCTGATTGTGGATATGCCACCTGAAGAGGAAGGTTCACTGGTTCAGGCCGCGAAATCTCGCGGATTGGATTTGATTTATCTAGCAGCGCCAACAACCACAGATGCGCGTTTAGCAATAATCGGCCAAGCAACCTCTGGATATCTCTATTACGTTTCACTGAAAGGTATTACAGGCTCATCCAAGCTCGATACAACTGAGGTATCGAAGCGAATCGAACATATGCGTCAACACATCTCTGTGCCGATTTGTGTCGGTTTTGGGATTCGCACTGCGGAAGATGCCGCTGCGATTTCTTCGACAGCTGATGGAAGTATCGTGGGATCTGTGCTTGTGAGTCAGGTTGAGGCGTTGGTGAATGAACCAACTAAGATTCCAGAAGCCCTACAATCAATTTTGAAGCCAATGCGTGATGCAATGGATGCAAACGCTTAGTCGCAGGGAGAATGCATGAGTAATTGGCTCGATAAAATCGTACCAACCGTTGTTCGTTCAAAAGCAGTCGAACGGAAAGCGAGCGTTCCTGACGGACTCTGGTCAAAGTGCAGTGCGTGTGAAGCGGTGCTATACCAACCAGAATTCGAGCGTAATCAGAGTGTCTGTCCGAAGTGTGGACATCATGGTCGACTGGGTGCGCGAGCGCGCCTTCAAGGATTCCTTGATGAAGGTTCTCAAGTAGAACTATTTAAGGACTTGGTCGCCGATGATCGCCTGAAGTTCAGAGATCAAAAAAAATATAAAGACCGCCTTGCTCAGGCCCAAAAAGCCACCGGCGAGAATGATGCATTAATTGCGATGGAAGGTACTCTCAAGTCCAAACCTCTTGTAGCTGTTGCTTTTGAGTTTGGATTTATGGGTGGTTCGATGGGTACGGTCGTCGGTGAAAAATTTGTTCGGGCCGCTGAACTTTGCCTGGAGAAACGAATTCCACTTGTCTGTTTTTCTGCCTCTGGCGGTGCACGTATGCAAGAGGCTTTATTGTCATTGATGCAAATGGCGCGGACGTCTGCTGTCCTTGAAAAAATGCGTGAGCAGGGTATTCCTTACATTTCTGTATTAACAGATCCTGTGTTTGGTGGTGTCTCGGCTTCATTTGCAATGCTTGGTGATTTGAATATTGCGGAACCTAAGGCCCTAGTCGGCTTTGCGGGCCCTCGAGTGATCGAGCAGACTGTTCGTGAAACGTTGCCAGAAGGTTTTCAACGGGCTGAATTTCTTTTAGAGCATGGCACAGTGGACATGATCGTCCCGCGTCCGGAGATGCGTGACACTATCGCTCGTGTGTTATCTCGTTTGAGCCATTGAGAACGCTATCTGACTGGGAGCGTCATCTCGAGACGCTCTCGCCTCCCTCTCATATTGAATTAGGCCTTGAGCGTGTTGGAGCGGTATGGTCGCGCCTTAAGCGTTCTGGTCCATTGCAAGTTGTGACTGTCGCTGGCACGAATGGTAAAGGCTCAACCGTCGAGGTTGCAGGTATTATTGCAGATCATGCGGGGCTCTCTTATGGGCAATACACCTCTCCGCACATCCACCGCATTCATGAGCGGATACGCATCAATGGTCAAATAGTCTCGGATGATCAGCTGATTCGAGCGTTTGAAACAGTCGAGTCTGCTCAGTCAGGTATTTTTTTAACGTACTTTGAGTTCTTGACGTTAGCGTGTTTTGTTCTTTTTGATGAAGCACAGTTGGATCTGTGGATTTTAGAAATTGGTCTAGGAGGCCGCCTTGATGCGGTCAATATCATTGACCCTGATGTATCAGTGATCACCTCGATTGGTCTTGATCACCAGGCGTATTTGGGAGATTCGATAGAGGCTATCGCATCCGAAAAAGCGGGTGTGATGCGGAAAGACGTTCAAACGTTTTCTGCCGCATCAAATGTCCGAGAGACCTTAAATACAGAAGCTGCTCGTTACAGCGCCACCTTGTCTTGGCTTGATCAGGCGTTCGATGGTTGCACACTTAATTTGCCGATAGCTGGATTGCAACTCGATCTATCGGATGGACATTTGCCAAATAATTCAGTCGCATTAGCTTGTCTTGCGATGGATGCACTTGGACACATCAAGTCGCGCTCAATTGAAGCCGGGTTAAATCAAGCAGTGGTCACAGGGCGGATGTCGCGTCACGTGCTTGGCGGGCGACAATTCATACTCGATGTTGGTCATAATGCCTTAGCATGCGAATTTGTGACCCAGTCACTTCATGCGGTAATTCCACGCCCACAACGTGTTGTCATATTTGGCGCTTTAGCTGACAAAGATGTCGATGCGATGCTACCAATCTTGAAAGCCTATGCTGACCGTATTGTATTGGTGGGAATTGATGGTGCTCGTGGTCGGTCTATTGATGGATTGAATGCCTCTTGGCTGTCTCTTTTTGAACAGACGTGTTGGCGTAGTTTTGCTACACTTGGCGATGCGATGAGGGAGCTTCCTTCTGAACTGAATTTAGATGATCAGATACTGGTCATAGGATCCTTTGTATTAGTGGCAGACGCACTTAGGCATGACCTCTTCAACTGAACAAGCGCAAACAAATCCGACCTCTCATCGGCGCAAGCATCAATGGATTGGTGCGGCAACTTTAGTGGCTTTGGCAGCACTTGTTTTACCTTGGCTTTTAACACCGCGTTTTGAATCAATTCGAGAACAAGGGCCTCAACTTGCCCGTTTGCCTGACCCTCCAGCAATGGCATCTGAACCGGTCGTTCCTCCTGTGATCGACCAAGATGCACTGAATGCGAGTCGCGATAAACTCGATGCGTTGATGGGTGCTCCTATTGGTGATGAGTCTCAGGCGAGTTTTATTCTTCAAGTCGGCGCATTTAAAAATCGAGAGAATGCTCAAGCCCTTCAGACAAAGCTTGAAGCTCTCGACGTAGGCAGAGTGTATTTGCGCACCGAAGAGTCACTGACTCGGGTGTATGTCGGACCTCTTCTTGATCGAGCGACTGCGGAATCAGCCTCAAGTAGGATTCAAACTAAACTCTCATTGAAGGCACAAATAAAACAGTATGATGTGCGTGAGCACGGGCAAACATGACCGAACAGCTTGATTCGGGCTTCGGCTTAGCACCATTTGACTGGGCTATCATTGCTGTTCTCGCGATTTCGACACTGATGAGTTTGCGTCGCGGTTTTCTCAAAGAAGCATTAAGTCTCGGTACATGGATTGCTGCCTTTGTCGTTGCGCGTCAGTTTCATGGGCCGATGGACCAACTGCTTGAGACCCAAATTGTTGATTCTTTGATGCGCTCGATTGCAGCTTTTGCCGCTTTATTTATTGGGACCTTGTTGGTTGGAGCTGCGCTTGGGTTTTTGCTCGGTGCTCTCATCAATGCGACGGGTTTGTCATCGACAGACCGTGTGTTAGGCATGGTTTTTGGGTTTGCGCGCGGTGCGCTGATTGTCACGGTGGTGATTGGATTATTAAATCTAACCCCATTGGTGAATGACAGTTGGTACACTAACGCTTCACTTGTGCCCCATTTTGAGACAGTCGCTCAATGGGCTTTGGAACAACTGTCAGCCTCTGGCTTCAAACCGTCAATTAGCTGACGAGAAGGATTTCGATCATGTGTGGAGTGGTTGGTATATTCGGTCGCGGTAACGTCAATCAGGCGTTATTCGATGCACTCACAGTACTGCAGCACCGAGGCCAAGATGCAGCTGGCATGGTGACGTCAGCTAACGGTAAGTTCCATCTCCGTAAGGATAACGGTCTGGTGCGTGACGTCTTCAGGATGCGCCATATGCAATACCTAATCGGTAATATGGGTATTGGTCATGTTCGCTATCCGACAGCCGGAACAAGTTCATCAGCTGAAGCGCAGCCTTTTTACGTGAATAGTCCCTATGGAATCAGCTTGGCGCATAACGGCAATCTGACCAACACATCTGATCTGATGAAAGAGCTGTACGAAGATGATATGCGTCATATCAACACGGACAGCGATTCAGAAGTATTGCTGAACATTTTTGCGCACGAACTGGAAGCGCGTGGGAATTTTAGGCCGACACCGGATGATTTTTTTGCTGCGGTTGAAGGTGTGCACCGTCGCTGCCGCGGTGCCTATGGCGTGGTCGCATTGATCAATGGTCATGGAATTCTCGGATTCCGCGATCCTTACGGAATTCGCCCAATTTGTATTGGACAGCGGAAGACCGAGCAAGGCGTCGAATATATGATTTCAAGTGAATCTGTTGCTTTGGATTGTGCAGGTTTTGTATTGATTGATGATCTCGCACCGGGTGAGGCCGCATTCATCGATAGCGAGGGGCATCTGCATCGTAAGCTCTGTGCGGGCAAACGGGAATCCCATCCTTGTCTCTTCGAATACGTCTATCTCTCGCGCCCTGACTCAGTCATTGACGGCGTGTCTGTGTATCAAGCGCGGATCAATATGGGCCGGAAGCTTGCCAATAAGATTTTGCAGGAAATGCCCAATCACGATATTGATGTGGTGATTCCAATACCCGATACGAGCCGTACCAGTGCACTGGAAGTCGCGCAGAAATTGGGCGTGTTGTTCCGAGAAGGGTTCATTAAAAATCGGTATATCGGTCGCACATTTATCATGCCTGGTCAGACAGAACGCCAAAAATCTGTGCGGCAGAAACTGAACCCAGTCGTTCAAGAGTTTAAAGGCCGGAACGTATTGCTTGTGGATGACTCAATTGTTCGTGGAACAACCTGTCATCAGATCGTTGATATGGCTCGAGATGCTGGAGCGAAGAAAGTCTACTTTGCATCAGCTGCCCCTGCCGTTGTTTCTCCAAACGTCTACGGAATCGATATGCCAGCAGCCAGTGAGTTGATTGCGCATGGTCGCAGTGCACAAGAGATCAATCAGCTGATTGGCGCTGATGGTTTGATTTATCAGGATCTTGATGATCTCGTCGATGCGGTTCGGGAATTGAATCCAAGCCTGAAATCATTCGAGGATTCGGTTTTTTCAGCATGCTATATCACCAAAGAAGTGGATGATGCTTACCTTGAAGCGCTTGCCAAAAAGCGGAGTGATGGAGCGAAGCAAGAGGCACAGGCTGACTCTGAAGATGCCTGCCTTGATCTACGGGCAGATGCCTCGTGATGGATCGAGACAAACGGCTGAAAGCCATCAGTTTGGGACTTTCCGAAGAGACTCAGGCAATTCGTGTAGGGCCGGACCGTACGCCTGAACGGGAACATTCGGAAGCAATCTTTACGACTTCGAGCTTTGTATTTCCTGATGCGGCGACCATGGCTGACGCATTCGTAAATAATTCAGGTCTTTCCATATATGCGCGTGTTGACAACCCAACAGTCGATGGATTTTGCAAACGTTTAGCTGTTCTTGAGGGTGCCGAAGCTTGTGAAGCGACTGCGACAGGGATGGGTGCCGTGCTATCGACTTTGATGGCGCACTGTCAGTCTGGTGATCGTGTGTTGATGTCGACAGGAGTATTCGGTGCGACTCTCAACTTGGTCAAAAATTACTTTATAAAATATGGTATCGAGCTTGAATTGGTCTCTCCTACAGATCTCCGAGCTTGGGAAGAAGCATTATCGAAGCCTGCCAAATTGGCTTATTGTGAGACGCCCTCAAATCCAACCATCGAGCTCGTAGATATCCAGGGTTTGTCAGCGTTGTGTCGTGCCAAGCACTGTTTGTTAGTCGTCGATAATTGTTTCATGACGCCTGTTCTTCAAAAGCCATTGGCGTTGGGCGCCGATTTAGTGATTCATTCTGCGACTAAATATTTGGATGGACAGGGTCGCGCGATGGGCGGTGCTGTGCTTGGTCGGCGAGACTTGGTAGAGCCCGTGACTTCATTCATTCGCTCAGGCGGTGTGACGATGAGCCCGTTTAATGCATGGATATTCCTCAAAGGGTTAGAAACTTTGAGTGTTCGTATGAAAGCGCACAGTGAAAATGCACTTGCCGTGGCGCAATGGCTTGAGAAGCAGCCTCAAGTAGAGCGCGTGAATTATGTCGGACTTGAATCACACCCTCAGTACGTGCTCGCGCAGCGACAGGCTAAAGCGGGCGGCGGCGTATTGAGTTTTACCCTCAAGAATGGCTCGCGCGAGGATGCATGGTCATTCTTAAATGCGACATGTTTGATGTCGTTGACTGCAAACTTGGGCGATGTGAAGACGACAGTTTGTCATCCCGCGACGAGTACGCATGGAAGAATTGATGAGTCCGATCGCCAGTTGATGGGAATCTCTGAGAACATGATTCGCATTGCGGTTGGTCTTGAATCTGTTGATGATTTGATCCAAGACTGTGAGCGCGGTTTTTCCGCACTCACAGGTTAGAACTGATTAGCCGACTGCCTTAAGCGCGGCGATGCGCTCTTCGAGAGGGGGGTGCGTCATAAAGAGACGCATCATCGTGTTACCACCAGTCCGAATTCCAAACGCGACCATTGTGTCTGGGAGTTCAGATGGGGCGCCTTGTTCTGCTCTCAGTCTTTCCAATGCACCGATCATTGCTGGTGCTCCAGCGAGTTGAGCGCCGGCTATATCTGCCCTGAACTCTCTCTGACGCGAGAACCAGAACACAATCATCGAAGCGAGGACGCCTAAGATAATTTCAGCGACAAATGTTGTGATGTAAAAGGCTGGCCCGTGACCACGTTCAGTTTTGAATACAGCCCGATCAATGGTGTGACCGATGACACGAGAGAAAAACATGACGAAGGTATTCACGACACCTTGGATCAAGGCAAGGGTGACCATGTCACCATTTGCAACATGACCGATCTCATGAGCCATCACAGCTCTTGCTTCATCACGACTGAACCGACTCAGTAAGCCAGTACTCACAGCGACAAGAGCGTTATTGCGATCCCATCCAGTCGCGAATGCATTACTTGTTTGGCTTTGGAAAATACCAACTTCGGGCATTCCAATTCCTGCATCTTTGGCCAGTTCTGCAACCGTTTCAACTAACCACTTTTCATCCTCATTACGCGGTTGCTGAATGATTTGAGTGCCTGTACCCATCTTTGCCATCGTTTTCGATAGAAGGAGGCTGACGACGCTTCCCGCCATGCCAAACACAAAACAGAACACCAAAAGGCTAGAGAGGTTTAAATCGACACCATTTGCAGCCAAATATCCTTCAAAGCCCAAAAGGCTTAGGGTGATGCTTGCGACGATCACAATGGCTAGGTTGGTTAAAAGAAACAATGCTATCCGTAACATGTCAGCCTCTCCTTAAGGCAGTTTGGGTCAAGAAGAAGATATTGGTTTCCAAGCGGAGTTCAAGTTGTGAATGCACAAAAAAAGGTAAAAAAATCGGATGCGGAATGGAAAGCGCAGTTATCCGACGAGTCGTATCGTGTCACACGTCAAAAAGGGACCGAAAAACCCTTTGAGAATACCTATCACGATTTGAAAACAGCGGGCATCTATCACTGCGTGTGTTGCGACACTCCGCTATTCGATTCTGACCACAAGTTCGACTCTGGCTCAGGATGGCCAAGCTTCTTTAAGCCGATTAATGATGATGTGATCGGCGAACACGATGATCGTTCGATTTTCTTTATGCCGAGAACAGAAGTGACCTGTGATGTGTGTGATGCTCACTTGGGACATGTTTTTAATGATGGCCCTACGCCCACCGGTCTTCGATATTGCATTAATTCGGCAAGTCTTCAGTTAAAAGAGAAAGACTAAATCGCTTTAGGGCCAGGTAGAGCAATCAAACGCCATCCGGGCCCAGCCGCCTTGATTTCGAATGGAATTTGTCGTGACTGTAGCTCATGGATGCGAGTCACCGAAATCAATACCCACTGGCCGACAACGGGTGCTTTTTCTTGTGTGATCGCTTCTCGATAGAAAGAGAAACTCGGCATCCGAACACCTTGGGATACCACGTCCGCCTGAGCCTCTTTGGCGATCAGAGCTGCTTCCTTGAGTGGCCGCTGACGCGCTTCAGATAATAGAGGCAGGATAATCAACGCAATGCAGGCCAGTTGAACACCGCCCATTGCGATTAATCGCTGGCTTAATCGCCAACCAGGAGCGAACAGAGCGATCAAGGAGAGTAAGACAAGACTCAAGGTCGCCAGTACGAGAGGCCACCACCAGTTCGCGATCAGTTGGAGCAGCAGAATCAATTGTTCTTGATCACGAATATGCTTGGGTTCAGGGATCATGTGATGCATCACCCCAAGCGCTACAATGAGACTGGGGACGAAGAGCCCAGGCAATGCCCAAAAGCGTCCCGTCAATGACGGTAAAACTCGAGCGTAAAGAACGAATAAAGGAGCGGTTGAATACAGTACGTAATGCGGTAACTGGGTCCCTGACAGAGAAACCAGAACCACGACAAATGCGATCCAAATCAGAGCGAATCGATTGATTGGGCATTCCCAATGATCGCGCAGTCTCAACAAGATCGCCATAACGAGGCCGCTGTATGGAAGCAAGACCAGTGGCATGACAAAAAGGTAATACAGTGGGTGACCGCCATGGCCATGAAGGTTGCCGGAAAATCGCTCAACGTTATGACGTAAAATAAAGTTTTCAAAAAATGCCATTCCCTGCGCGTCATAAACACCGACAAGCCATGGAGTTAAGAGCGCGACGAGTAATAGCCAGGCACGCCAGGAACCTAATGCTTGCCACAAAACCTGCCATTGATTCGATAGGAGAACCCAGAGGCCAAAAGCTCCTGCGGGTATCAAGATTGCGACAGGGCCTTTGGTCAGGATGCCAAGACCAAACCAGAGGAAAACACGAAGCCTGGTAGAGTCTCGAGGGTCTTGGATATAACGAGCGATATCCACAAAAAGAAGAGCGAACCACAAATTAAGGAGCGCATCTGCAGTGGCTGCACGCGCAATTACAAGCGTACCCAGTGTGGTTGCTAGAGCGATGGCAACGAAGACACCGAGAGCGGGCTTTTTGGTCACTTCAGCACTGAATCGTCCGAGCACTAATGCCCACAGTGCGCCTGCGATAACTGAGGGTAAACGTCCGATTGTTTCAATTGGAATGAAGGGGCTCATCCAGCTCAATGAATATAATGAGAATGCTTGTAGCCAGTATGAAAAAATAGGTTTGTCGTAGCGTGGCTCGCCATCCAGAGTCGTTGCGGCCCAATGCCCGCCATCAAGCAGTTCTCGAGTCGCCTCAAGGAAAGCCCCTTCATCCAGATCGAATAAAGGAACCCACGTTCCAATAAGGCCAAGCGCGACTAGGCACAGGAATAAGCGCCAATCGAGCTTATTCAGCGCGATCATTTGATCCTTTGGTCCAGCCCATGGCATCTGTTTGTTTTGTCAGTGGCGGTTGCCCACGGCTTCTGAGTCGCGTCAGCATCTCCGCCACAAGCCCAGTGGTAATCAATTGCAGCCCAACAAGCGCTAGCAACACGCCAGTAATCAAGAGTGGGCGGTTACCGATATCCATTCCAACCAGTTTCAGAACGAATAGATAGGTGAGTGCAATGCCGCCCAATCCGCCTGTGATTAAACCGGCAACGCCAAAGAAGTGCCCCGGACGCTCTCTAAAGCGTAAAAAGAACCAGGCTGCGAGTAGGTCAAGAATGACACGAGGCGTTCTCGAAATTCCGTATTTCGATGTACCAGCGACGCGTGCTCGATGGTTGACCGGAATCTCTGCGATTTGACTTGGATGTGTGAGATTGGCAACCCACAATGGAATGAATCGGTGCATTTCACCGCGAAGATCGAGCCCCTCGAGTACATCGCGGCGTCCGACTTTAAGGCTGCATCCATAATCGTGCAGGGCGACACCGGAGACTCGCCCAATGAGCCAATTCGCCATGCGTGATGGCAGTGTTCGGTCGAGCGTATCTTGGCGATTCTTTCTCCAGCCACATAAAAGATCTAAATGTTCAGCTTCGAGTTTTTCGACCATGGCCGGAATGTCAGCCGGATCATTCTGTAAATCGCCATCCATGAATGCAATCACGTCCCCGCGAGCTGCCTGAAGGCCAGTTTGCATGGCCTGAGTCTGACCGAGATTACGTCGATGAGAAATTACCATGATGTGATCGCCGCGGTTAGAACGCGCTTCCAGTAACATTTCGCGTGTTCGATCGGTGCTGCCATCATCGACTAACACGAGTTCGAATTCGCCTGGATACGCTTCTAGCGCAGCGTGGAGTTCATCAACTAGGCGTTCAACGTTGTCTTCTTCCTTGTAAAGGGGAACGACAACCGACAGACGGGGCAAGGTGTCAGCCATGTAAAGTCCGTTTTAATAGTAATAAAACGCCGAGTATACCGAAGACGGCGGTCAGACTCAGTACGTAAATGTGCAGTTGAATTGTCATTTCGAGAGCGAGAACAGGCGAAAGTCCCATGAATGTTGAACCAATAATGCCACCTGCCTCGTAACTGCCTGCGCCGGCAAGCCCATGAATTGGCAATATGGATGATAGTTCAGCGCCTAAAATAGTCGTGATGACATCAGTCATCGGAATACCGGACAGGGTGGCGAGTAAGACACCCATACCCATGATTTTTGACAGCCATGCGAGAATTGTCAGACGCCACATGCGGTGTAGGCGCTTTCCGTTCTGCGCTTCATACATCAATTGGCTTCTGGCCTGTTCGAGTATTTGTGGTAATCGAATGTGCTGCGTTTTTGGAACAACGATGGCGATGAGTAGCGGGGTGAGAAATATCAATGCAGCAAGCAACGCGAGCATGATTGTTCCAGCGGTAGGCAAGAAAACAATACACACACTGATACCGACGAGGCTGATCAGATCTAACAGTCGGATCCAAAGAAGGCTGGTCAGGCCCACAGAGAATTCGACGTTTCCAAGCCAGCGCGCAAGCATTGGAAGCGCTAGCTCTCCAAGTCGCATTGGGGCGAGATTATTTGCTGTATTGTGAACAAAGCTCATGCCGAGCGCTTCAGTCAGAGGTAATTGTTCGAATAAGATCCAGGTCCGCAGTCCTCTCAGAAGCCAACTGATGGCGCCCAATAAAAAAATGACCAGTGCAGTTTGTGCTGGCAGTGAAACGATGGCTGTGACGACAGCGGCCAGGTCGAGAACACTCGACGCAACCCAGATCGTAGCGATTAAAAGTAAGGTGGCTACGATTATTTTGAACTGAATCGTTTTCAATCTGTTGTTTTCTTTCAATGGGGCCATAGGTATAAGGCATCGGTTGGTCTGCGATCACGGATGGTAACGCGTTATCTATCCAAATGCTGACTAACCACTGAAAAAATTGGAGACCCCATGATTGATTCATTATCTGAATCCTACCGGGATGTGATCAGAGCTATCGGCGAAGATCCAGAACGGGAAGGCCTTCTTGATACCCCAAAGCGTGCAGCGAAAGCGCTCGACTTTTTAACCTCTGGTTACCGTCAAGATCTTGAAACCATTGTGAATGGTGCTGTGTTTGAGTCTGATAACGATGAGATGGTTGTGGTTCGAGACATCGAACTCTACTCAATGTGTGAACATCACATGCTTCCATTCACTGGACGCTGTCACATTGGCTACTTACCAAATGGCAAGGTACTTGGTTTATCAAAGTTCGCGCGTATCACCGATATGTTTGCGAGACGCTTACAAATTCAAGAGAACTTAACGCGGCAGATCGCCTTAGCTGTCCAGGAAGTGACTGGAGCCCGTGGAGTGGCGGTCGTCGTTGAAGCTCGACATTTTTGCATGATGATGCGTGGTGTTGAGAAACAAAATTCGACCATGGCGTCTTCTGTAATGCTTGGCGATTTTAGAGAGCACCAGGCGACTCGAAGTGAATTTTTACGATTGATCGGTAAGCCTTGATGGGTGAATTTCAGCGAGATCAAATAGCCAAAATCAATATCCAAGATTTACGTCTCAGGACCTATATCGGCATCAATGACGACGAAAAAAAGAATCAGCAGGATGTTGTGATTAACATACGTATTCACTATCACGCTGAAAAAGCAGTAACGTTTAACGTGATTGATGAAGCGCTGAACTACCGAACAATCACAAAAAAAGTCATCAAGCATGTTGAGTCAAATCGATTCTTGCTACTCGAGCGGATGACTGATGAGGTGTTGTCGCTCGTGATGGAGGACCCACAAGTGATGTGGGCCGATGTCACTATTGATAAGCCTCACGCATTACGTTTTTCCGATTCGGTGTCGATTACCTTGTCAGCTCGCCGCGCCGGCTATGCGGGTGCCGAACACCCGCATTAATCGCTCTTACAGGGCGTCTTCGATCACGCGAGCGACCCGGCGTGACGAAGGTCCTGTGAATGATCCAAAACTTCCGACCAGATTGCCTTCACGATCCAGAATGTATTTATGGAAGTTCCAAGATGGATAGTCACCATCAGCAGCTTCTGCCAACCCTTTAAATAGTGGATCCGCCTTGCCTTTTTTAGCATGCGTCGTTGCATACATCGGGAACTGAACACCGTAGGTTAGTCTGCAAAATTCAGCAGCTTCTTCTTCGGTTCCGTATTCTTGGTTACCAAAATCTTTTGACGGAAAACCAAGAACTGCAAATCCCTGATCTTTGTATTTGCGATAGAGTGCTTCGAGCCCGTCAAACTGCGGTGTAAAACCACATTTTGATGCTGTGTTAACGACCATCACTACTTGGCCTTGGTACACTTCACATAAGCGATCGACTTGATCACCGGCAAGCTGCCGGACAGAATGATCAAGAAGAGGAGCGCATGCTGCGTTTGCCTTTAAAGTCGTCATACTGATCACCACTGTTAAGCATTGGATGCTGAGTTTTTTGAGGTTCATGGATGTCAATCTCGTTGTTACAGGAGTACATCTTTGGCCCGTTGTTGCCTCGTCCTTGGGGACCAGTTATCAGTCAGCTTGTCGTCACTGAATCTTCTTGAGCCGGAAGATGTTGTTCTTATGGCAGAGGTTTGGTCGGAGGCCTCATATGTCAAGCATCACAAGCAAAAAATCGCACTTGTTTTTAGTGCAATGCGACATTTTGCAGAGGAGTTAACCCGCTCTGGACGGCGTGTTCTCTACGTTGAGCTCACTAATCCAGAAAATACACATCATTTGGTTTCTGAGGTACTGCGAGCCCAAGCGAGTCATCAATTCGATGCATGGGTTGTGACAGAGCCTGGTGAATGGCGGTTAAAACAAGAATTTGAATCGTTAGCTACTGAACTGAGCGTTCCAATTCAGATTTTGCCAGATGACCGGTTCCTTTGTTCTCACGAAGAATTTGAAGCCTTTTTGAAAGGTCGAAAACAGCCACGGATGGAACACTTCTACCGGAAGATTCGCCAGTCGACAGGTCTTCTCATGGAGGGTAAGAATCCAATAGGTGGACAGTGGAATTTTGATCACGACAATCGAAAGGCGCTTGATAACCGGCAGACCCCGACGCCTCCTTCTTGGCCGTTAGATCCAATGACAGAAAAAGTGATTGAGCTTGTCAATGACCGGTTCTCCGATCACTTCGGGGATTTGGATTCGGAGCGTTTTATGTGGCCGGTGAATCGTGATCAGGCGCTTCTGATGCTTGATCACTTTATCAATGAGCGGCTGGCTTCCTTTGGTGACTTTCAGGATGCGATGGTTCGTGGGAAGGATACGTTATTTCATAGTTTAGTATCGACCAGTCTCAATCTTGGACTGTTGAGCCCAATGGAAATTTGTCGAGCGGCTGAAGATGCATTGCACGGTGGAGTGGCACCGATCAATGCAGTTGAGGGTTTTATCCGTCAGATTATTGGATGGCGTGAGTATGTAAGAGGTTTGTATTGGGCCTACATGCCTAGCTACAAAGAGCGCAATTCACTCGATGCACAATGGCCGTTGCCTGCGTTTTACTGGGATGAAACCAAAACCGATATGGTGTGTTTATCTGAAGCGATTCGGAACACACGTGAAAATGCATATGCCCACCATATTCAACGGCTCATGGTGACGGGGAACTTCGCGTTGATCGCAGGATGCTCGATTGAGCAAGTCTGCGATTGGTATCTGTCTGTGTATGCCGACGCGTATGAATGGGTGGAGTTACCGAATACCTTAGGGATGGCTTTGTTTGCTGATGATGGTGTGATGGCTTCAAAGCCGTACTGCTCGAGCGGGAAATACATTGATCGGATGAGCGACTACTGCAAGGGGTGTCGCTACAACGTGAAGGAAACAGAAACCGAAAATGCCTGTCCTTTTAATTATCTCTATTGGGATTTTTTGAATCGTCATCGAGATCGATTCAGCAGGAATCCACGTATGGCAATGATTTTGAAAAATTTGGATCGATTTGGCGACGAGAAGGTGCGCACAATCCAGACTCTCGCCTCGGATTTCCGGGCTCGTGTGCAAACATGCGGAGGTGATGCTCTTCAGTCACCACAAGATCAATTGCTATGAAGTGCGGTGGCAAGACTGTGAAGAAGGGTGATTTACCCGAGAAAATGTGTCCAGTGTGCGAGCGCCCTTTCACATGGCGAAAGAAATGGGAGCGCGATTGGGATTCGGTTGTGTATTGCAGCGAACGGTGTCGACGACAAGGAATACCGCATGAAACCTGAAGTCGTCATCTGGTTAGTTCGTGATACGTGCCGTTTAAACGATAATCCAGCCCTTAATTTGGCTACCAAAATTGCGAAAGAACGCGGTGTTTATTTCGTACCGCTGGCATGTCTTGAACCGAGGCGCTGGGCTGATCAACAGTTCGGGATGCCACGGATAGGGAAGCACTGGGCGAGATTTCGTTCTGAAAGTCTTCGTGCGTTGAGAGATGATTTGCTGACTCATGGGAGTGACCTCTGGGTTAGTGCTGAAGAACCTGTCTATGCATTGGATCGTGCACAACAGAGTATGAATATTGTCCATGTTGTCTGTGATCGCCCTGTCGCTACTGAAGAACGTTTGGAAACGGCACGTATTGAGGCTGAGGGATATTCAGTTATTACCTGTGATGTTGATGAACTCTTTCGATTTGAGCAATTGCCGTTTGAGCTCGATGAGCTTCCCGCGACTTTTTCAAAATTCAGAAAGGTTGTCGAGAAAAAACCCGGTTTAGTTCCCGACGCTCCTTTAAAGATTGCAGAGTTAGCGTCTTGTATCGCTCAACCTTGGCCAGATCCAGTTGAATGGACCGAAACCTTTGACTACGTCTTGTCTCCCAAAACCGAAGTGCGAACGCTCGGTGGGGAGCGTTCAGCTCAAGCGCATTGGGCTGAATATTTAGATGCGAAAGCACTGTCGCATTACAAGGAAACACGCAATGCGTTCTGCGGCCCAATGCAATCGAGTCACTTATCAGCATGGCTCGCGCACGGATGTATTTCTGCTCGGCAAATTTGGGCGGAGACCTTGATTTACGAGGCGCAAAATGGAGCCAATGACTCGACCTATTGGCTTCGCTTTGAGTTGTTGTGGCGAGAGTATTTTCGTTGGTATTCAAGGGCATTCGACTGGACTCTGTTCCGGCGCAAAGGCCCGAACGATCTCGAGCAATCGAGCGATCAAAATGCCAGGCGCTTTGAGACTTGGAAAACTGGACAAACCAACTGCGATATCGTGGATGCAGCGATGCATGAGCTGAATGAGACCGGTTGGATGAGTAATCGCGCAAGGCAGTTGGTTGCGAGCCATTTGATTTATGAACTTAATCTTGACTGGAGGCTCGGTGCCTCTTATTTCGAGAGTCAGTTGGTCGATTTTGACGTGGCGAGTAATTGGGGTAATTGGGCTTACATCGCAGGTGTTGGTCCAGATCCTCGTGGTGGTCGGATATTCAATCTAAACGATCAAGCTGATCGATATGATCCGGACCAATCCTATCGGAGACGCTGGTTGCCATGACCGCACCGATTGTTGTCTGGTTCAAGCGTGATCTTCGAGTGGATGATCATGAGGCACTTGATGCAGCTGTAAGCGAAGGTCCAATCATCCCACTATATGTTGTTGAACCGGATTATTGGGCAAACGACTACACCTCAGGACGGCAGTGGTCATTTCTGAAAGACTCGGTATTGAGCCTGGATGCTGATCTTTCTTCTCGAGGCCAGCCATTATGGACGGCAATTGGTCATGTGGAAGAAGTGTTGGAGCGTCTTCACCAGCGGTTTCAATTCCGAAAGATAGTCTCTCACCAAGAAACTGGTCCTGATTGGACATTTCAACGTGATCTTCGTGTGAAGCGATGGTGCAATGACCACGGAGTGATCTGGGATGAATACCGACAGCATGGGGTGATTCGAGGGCTCCGCGAGAGACAAAGTTGGGCTGCTCAATGGGCATCATTGATGGACGATGCTCAAGCGCAATCCCATCACTCATTCCTCGGTGTTGGAGCGCCTCCGAAGCCCGCTTCTGAAGTTCTGAAAGGCGTTTCGATCGCAGATGAATTTTTAGTATCCGGCCAAGAAGGAGGGCGGGATCGGGGGCTTGAGCTTCTCGGTAGCTTTTTAGATGATCGATGTGAAACCTATCGAGGAGGTATGTCGAGTCCTTTGACAGGCGAGACAGTATGCTCACGTCTGTCGACGCACTTATCACTTGGGACGATTAGTCTCCGCGAAGTATGGCAGCAGACGCTCAATCGGCGAGCAGAGCTGAAAGAGGCGACAGGACGAAGTCGTACACTACGGAGTCTGAAATCATTTCAATCACGCTTACATTGGCATTGTCATTTTATTCAGAAGCTCGAGTCGGAACCGCGGCTTGAGTTTGAAGAGCTACATCGCGGTTTCATTGGCCTAAGAGATCTTCCCTACGAGCTAGAATCGGAGCGGTTCGATCGTTTTCAGAAAGGACAGCTTGGCTGGCCATTCGTTGATGCCTGTCTGCGAAGCCTATCTGCGACAGGGTGGTTGAACTTTCGGATGCGGGCAATGCTTGTTTCTATCGCAAGTTATCATTTGTGGATTGATTGGAGAAAAACTGGGTCACAGATGGCTCGGTGGTTTACTGATTTTGAGGCAGGCATTCACTGGTCTCAAATTCAAATGCAATCAGGAACAACTGGCATCAATGCAAATCGGATGTACTCCCCTGTCAAACAATCAGAAGATCAGGATCCGGATGGCATCTTTATTAAGCGTTGGGTTCCTGAATTGATTGATGTTCCTACTGAGTGGATACATCAGCCCTGGCGTATGCCCTTAAGCCTGCAGCACAAATATGGGTGTCAGATTGGGTTGCATTACCCGGAGCCTATTGGTGATCCTCAGCAACTCGCGCGTGAGGCGCGTACCAAATTCAAATTATGGATTGATTCACACGATCTAAGGCCTGAGGCCCAGCGTGTATTGAAGGCGCACGGTAGCCGTTTGAAGCAAGTACGCCCGCGTTATGGTAAAAAGGCATCCTCTTCACAAATAGCGTTGGATTTAGAATGACAGCAGATGACGATCAGACTCGGATTGAAGCCATGGGTGTTCGCTTAGGGTACTTGGGTCTTTTGCCTTTCGTTGCTGGCGCTGTCGCTGCACTTCTTTCGAACGAATTGGCGTCTATCGCGCTCCAAGCTTTTGTGCTTTATTCACTTGCGATCCTGTCATTCATGGGCGGGGTTCATTGGGGGCTCGCGCTTATTACCGGTACCCGCCAGAGCGCACGACTTCTTATTTCTGTGGTCCCGGTCATTGCTGCTTGGATTTGTTTAATGACCTTGCCTGCACACCTGACGCTTGCTGTTCTCGGTGGTGGTTTTATCGCGCAGTGGTTTGTGGATCGCCCAATTTTGGCAGAATTGCCTATTCCATCGTGGTATCTCGAGATGCGTCCGCGCCTTGCGTACGTGGTCGCCGGCTGTCACCTATTTATGCTTTTCCGTTTGATGAGCTAATCACTGAGGTAGTGAGCGAATTTGCGGAACAAAAAGCGCTGGATCCACAGACACGCCGTTAAGAATGACGCCTAAGTGAAGATGTGCACCTGTGACTCGACCTGTTGCCCCGACCGTCCCGATTGCTTCGCCTTGTGAGACCACCTGACCTTCTTTGACATCAATTCGATCCATGTGGTTGTACATGGTCTTTAAACCTTCTCCATGGTCGATAACAACAAGACGACCGTTGAAAAAGAAGTCGCCTACGAGACTGACTCGCCCGGAGGCTGCTGCTTTGATCGGTGTACCGGTTGGAGCGGCGATATCTGTGCCTGAATGAGGGCGGCGAGGTTGATCATTGAAGAAGCGACGTTTGCCGAAAGGCCCAGAAATTGGACCTTCAACAGGAAGGATCATTCGGATTGATTCGAGATTCCCATCGAATGCGTTAAGTGCTCCGCGTTGTTTTTGTGACTCACCTTTAATGCGATCTAAATCCAGCGTATTCGGGGTCACATGTCTCTTATTTTCAAGATAAATGCGTTGTTCGAGATACTTTTTGGGGCTCACTGTGAATGGGATCTGTTTTCCGGAGTTCTGCAACGTGTATTCGCCAGGGTCAAGCGATAATGCAAGGCCGACTACGGCAACATGCTGGCCATTTTCTTGAATCGTCAACACGGGCTTTCCATTGAACGTGGGGCGGTCGTTAGCCTCGATCGGGATAATGGCAACTCCGCCTGGCACCCGGGAGTCTTCGATCGCGATTGCTGATGCAGAGATCAATAGAGTAATGAGTCCGACGAGAGAGCGTCTCATGAGGGATCCTTTTGAATATGGTCAACTGTGGCATTAAGCCTGCCATCTTTGAGTCGAATTTCAACCGAAGACTTTTCTGCTACATCATCGACTGAGCCGATCGAGCGATCAGTCTCTGTGTCACCTTTTAACACAATGCCGTATCCGCGGCCGAGAGTTGCTAGAGGACTTAGCGTGTCGAGCTGGGCGGACAGATGTGCAAGTGTGGAGTGGGAGTTTTTCATCATTTGCTCGGTAGCTTGCGATAAGCGCTTTGACAGGTAACTCACATCATGTCGCTTCAAAGCAATGTATTCCGTCGGAGCGACCAATTTACTCTCCACGTGCCTTAAGCGTTCTCGAGACGTGCTTGTTTGTTTGGTGATAGCTGAAGACAGTTTGTGTGTCACAAGTTCGAGCCGTTGTTGGGCGAGAGAGATCAGTGTGTCGGCACGTGATGTGAGTCTGCCCTCATATTGCATAAGTCGGCGTGTGATATCGGAACGATCGGGCGTTGCTATTTCGGCTGCCTGTGACGGTGTCGCTGCTCGAATATCGGCCACAAGGTCTGTGAGTCCTGTGTCAGTTTCGTGGCCGACTGCCGAGATGATAGGAATCTGACAGGATGCAATGGCTCGACACAATTGTTCGTCGTTGAACGCGCTTAAATCCTCTGAGGCTCCGCCGCCGCGACCGATAATGAGTACATCTGCTAGGTCATCGGCGCACGCTCGGCCGAGGGCCTTTGTTAATTCTTCAGGGGCAACATCACCTTGTACCGCGGCTGAATACAACCGCACTGATGCGAGCGGCCAGCGACGTCGCAGAATCGTCAGCATGTCTTGAATGACAGCGCCTTTCGATGACGTAATTAAACCAATGCAGCGGGGAATCGTTGGGAGTGGTTTTTTTCTACTGAGATCAGTAAGTCCTTCAGCGATCAGTTTGGCTTTTAGTGCTTCGAGCTTCGCTTTTTGGTCGCCGACCCCAGCTTCGGCCATGTGTTTTACGATCAGTTGGAGTCGCCCATTGGGCGGATAAAAATTAACTTCGCAACGGACTCTCACTTTGACGCCGTCCCGAGCAACCAGTCGAACGAGCCGATTCGCTCCCTTAAACATCACTGCACTGAGAGATGCGTCACCATCGGTGAGAGAGAAATACCAGTGACCTGACGGGTAGGTCTTAAAATTACTAATTTCGGCGTCAAGAGTGACGGCTTGCGGGAAGAATTCGGTCAGTGCTTGTGTGAGTAATGCGGCCAGTGTAGACACTGTGAGGGCATTTTCGCTCTCGCTCACTTGTTCCGACACCCCTTAACTCCTTAAACTATGCGATTACCCGCCACCTTCAAGGACTTACTCATGTTACGGATTGCCGAAGACGCCCTGACCTTTGATGATGTGCTGCTCGTTCCGGGGTATTCAAACATCATTCCAGCGAACGTCAGCCTGAAAACTCAAATCACGCGCAATATCGAGCTTAACATGCCGTTGCTGTCGGCGGCGATGGATACCGTAACTGAAGCATCGCTAGCGATTGCGATGGCGCAAGAGGGTGGTCTTGGCATTCTGCACAAGAATATGACGATCGAGCAGCAAGCTCAGGAAGTCAGAAAGGTAAAGAAATTTGAAACGGGGATTATTCAAGATCCAGTGACGTGCTCTCCGAATATCACGGTCCGTGAGCTGCTCGGGATCACCCGTCATCACAATATCAGTGGTGTACCTGTCGTCGAAGGTGACAATCTTGTCGGTATTGTGACCGGACGAGATATTCGGTTTGTTCCGGACCTTGATGTCCAAGTCCGTGAAGTGATGACTCCGAAAGATCGCCTTGTAACTGTTACCGAAGGAGCGAGTCATCAGGAAATCCAAACGAAACTGCACAAACATCGGATTGAGAAGGTGCTGGTTGTAGATAACGACTTCCGTTTGAAGGGTCTCGTTACGGTTAAAGATATGATGAAAGCAGAGAGCCACCCGAATGCTGCGAAAGACGCTGCGAAACGGTTGTTGGCTGCTGCCGCTGTTGGAACTGGTGCTGAAGGCGAAGATCGAGTCAGTGCATTGGTTGAAGCGGGCGTTGATATTTTAGTAGTCGATACCGCACATGGTCATTCACAAGGCGTATTGGACCGGGTCGCCTGGATTAAGCAAACATTCCCTCAGGTGGAGGTGATTGGAGGCAACATTGCAACAGGTGAAGCCGCCAAAGCACTAGTCGAAGTGGGTGCAGATGCTGTCAAGGTCGGTATTGGTCCTGGTTCTATCTGTACAACACGAATTGTAGCGGGCGTTGGAGTACCTCAAGTCTCCGCAATTGCGAACGTAGCAGCAGCACTAATGGGGTCAGGTATTCCACTCATTGCAGATGGTGGTATTCGATATTCCGGTGATATCGCGAAGGCGATTGCAGCTGGTGCTTCAACTATTATGGTCGGTTCACTGTTGGCCGGCACAGACGAAGCACCGGGCGAAGTTGAGTTGTATCAAGGACGAGCTTACAAGTCTTATCGTGGTATGGGGTCATTGGGCGCAATGGCACAACGTGAAGGTTCCTCTGATCGTTATTTCCAAGATGCGAGCGCAGGGGCTGAGAAATTAGTTCCCGAAGGTGTCGAAGGGCGTGTGCCTTGTAAAGGACCTCTCTCTGGAATCGTCCATCAGATGATGGGTGGCTTGCGGGCCGCCATGGGATATACCGGATGCGCGACCATCGAGGAGATGAGAACGCATCCAAGTTTCGTAAAGATCTCTGGCGCGGGCGTGAAAGAGTCACATGTACATGATGTGTCGATTACCAAAGAAGCACCGAACTACCGAGTGAAATAATGATGGATATCCATGCTGACCGCCTGCTAATTCTCGATTTCGGTTCCCAGTACACTCAATTGATTGCACGGCGTGTTCGTGAACATGGTGTGTATTCCGAGATTTTACCTTGCGACGTTGACCCGCAGCGTATTACTGAATTCGCCCCCAAAGGCATCGTGTTATCTGGCGGTCCTGAATCAACAACAGATTCTGCTGGGTGGAAGATCCCAAAAGAGGTGTATGACCTCGAGGTACCGATTCTTGGTATTTGTTATGGCATGCAAGCGCTGGCTCAAGAACTCGGTGGTCGCGTCGAATCCAGTGATTTGCGCGAGTTTGGGCATGCTGATCTGATCATCGAGAACGATGAGTCATTGCTAGCCGGACTATCTGACACCGGATCGTTGTCTGTTTGGATGAGTCATGGTGATCGCGTCACCGAATTACCTCCAGGGTTTATCGTCATAGGGTCCAGCGCTCATGCTCCAATTGCCGCGATGGCTAATGAAGAGCGTCAGATCTATGGTCTCCAATTCCACCCAGAAGTCACACATTCTGAGGGTGGATCAGAAATGCTCGCGAAATTCGCTCACGCTATTTGTGGGTGCGGTAGAGAGTGGACCCCTGAAAACATTATCGACGACGCGATTACGCAAGTGCGAGAGCAAGTCGGTGATGGGCAGGTACTTCTCGGATTGTCTGGTGGAGTCGATTCGTCGGTTGTTGCCGCCTTGTTGCACAAATCGATCGGTGACCAGTTGGTTTGTGTCTTTGTTGATAACGGATTGTTGCGTTTGAACGAAGGTGCTCAGGTGATGGAAACATTCGCTCAAAATCTGGGTGTTCGAGTGATTCGTGCAAATGCTGAAGAACGCTTTTTAACGGCGTTGAAAGGCGAGGCTGATCCAGAACGAAAGCGAAAAATCATTGGCCGAACGTTTATTGAGGTCTTTGAGGAAGAAGCAGCCAAATTATCTGATGTTCGATTCTTAGCACAGGGCACAATTTATCCTGATGTGATCGAGTCAGCAGGAGCCGCTTCAGGTAAGGCGCACGTCATTAAGAGTCACCACAATGTGGGCGGATTACCTGATGACATGCGTATGCAACTCGTCGAGCCATTACGTGAATTGTTTAAAGATGAAGTACGTATCTTGGGTGTGACCTTAGGACTCCCTCCGTCGATGGTTTATCGTCATCCATTCCCAGGTCCAGGACTCGGTGTTCGCATTCTCGGTGAGGTACATAAAGCCTCAGCTGATATCCTGAGAAAGGCGGACCACATCTTTATCGAAGAACTGCGTAAGGCTGATCTGTATGACAAGGTGTCGCAAGCGTTTGCAGTATTTTTACCCGTGAATTCAGTCGGCGTTGTTGGTGATCAGCGTCGATATGCGCCTGTGATTGCTTTGCGCGCGGTTGAAACAATTGATTTTATGACTGCGCGATGGGCTCACTTGCCGTACGAATTCATCGAAAGAGTGTCTGGTCGCATCATCAACGAAATCGAAGATGTCAGTCGTGTTGTATATGATGTTAGCTCGAAACCTCCTGCTACTATTGAGTGGGAGTGAAGTGTGTTAGACATGAAATCAGAGTGTGAGATTTGCGAGAAGGGTTTATCCGACTCCTCAGATGCAATGATCTGTTCATTTGAATGCACGTACTGTATTGACTGTGCAAAAAAGCCTTAATCAAACGTGTAAAAACTGTAACGGTGAATTGGTAATTCGTCCAAAGAGAGAAGTTAGGAAGTAGCTCGAATATAAAAAATAAATGTTCATAAAATAAAATACTTATATGTATTCCACACTTGAGTGGGTATAGATTAACTGCTCTTTTTTTAATATTCAGTCGTCTCAGGCTCAGATGGACCCTCTAAAATGAAAGACCTTATATTGCACCATTATTGGCCATCACCATTTGCGCACAAAATCCGATTAGCTCTCGGGCTCTCGGGAGCCGTATGGAAGTCAGTAGAAATTCCTCGCGTACCACCAAAGCCATTATTAATGCCTTTAACCGCGGGTTACCGAAGAACGCCAGTTCTTCAAAGCGGAGCAGATGTGTATTGCGACACTCAGAACATCGTTCGTGCGTTGTCGGAATTAACAGACGACCGAAAACTGTTACCGGACGATCGGCGAGGAACAATCCTGGCCTTTACGGACTGGGCCGATGGGGCTGTTTTTAATTTAGCAGCTAGAGTGGTACTGACCTCAGCACTGGACACGGCTCCTCCGGAATTTATCCAAGACCGAGGGGGTTTGTATTTCGGTCCGAACTGGACTCCTCAAGGCCTCAAATCTCAGCTTCCAGGTGTGATTTTACAACTCGCTGCGCACCTCAACTCTATCGATCAAGGATTGAGCGGTCGAGGTGGTTATGTGTCTGATGATTTATCGTATGCTGATATCACGATTGCCTATCTCGCGTGGTTTATCCGTGGTCGATGGGATCAAGGGCCTGAATTTTTGCAGCAGTTTCCAAATATTGAGCGAATTGAGCGAGAGGTCCACGCGGCTGCGCAAGAAAACCATCAGGAGTTGTCTGCTGAGGAGGCGCTTGTCATCGCAGAGCGTTCGCAGTCTGCTTCGCCATGTGGTGTGACAGCGCAATGTGGTGTGACGCTTGAACAAGGCATGCGCGTCACAATTAAGCCACAAGCCGAAACATCCGATCCTCCAGTAATTGGTCGGCTGCGCTACATTGATCGCGAGCGAGTTTCAATCGATCATCACGCACCAGAGGTAGGGGATGTGGTTGTGCATCTACCTATTGCCGGGTATCAGATTCAGTCGTGTGAGTAATCCATCACACTCACATGAAAATATCCGCTGTATCGGCTTTATGGTCATTGCCATGGCGGGCTTTGCCATCGAAGACTCTGTGATTAAACAGTTGTCGTATTCGATGCCGATTTCGCAAGTGCTGATGTTAATCGGCCTTGGCGGCGTAATGATTTTTGGAGTCACATCCTACATTTCGAGCGTTCGCCTGATTTCTGCTGAGATCGTTAAACCTTGGTTTGTCGTGCGAACTGTCTCTGAATTGGCGTCAGCAATCTTTTTTGTGATTGCAATTGTATACGCCTCTCTGTCTGCGGCTTCTGCAATTCTGCAGGCGACTCCGTTAGCGGTCTCATTGGCGGCTTCTCTATTTTTGAAGCAGCACGTGAGCTTCAAACAGTGGGTATTGATAACTATGGGATTTATCGGTGTCCTGTGTGTAATTCAGCCAGGTTTTGATGGCTTTAAACCAGCCGCGTTATCGGCTGTTTTAGGTGTTATTTTCCTTGCACTCCGTGATGCAATAACCCGCTCAATTTCTATTTCCATTCCCGCAATTGCTGTTTCATTTTGGGCGTTTTTTGCACTTTTGATGGCAGGAGTGGTCACGATTCCATTTTTTGGAGCATTTGGGCCGATCGAGGCTGATCATCTGGGTTTATTAGTACTCTCGGCTCTGGCTGGAACAGGTGCGTATTTCTGTGTTGTGATGGCAACCCGTGGTGGCGATGTTGCGGTTGTCGCGCCATTTCGCTACACACGGCTCCTGTTCGCACTGGTGCTCGCAGTGATCTTTTTTGATGAGGACGTGAATGCGATGATGATTTTAGGAAGCAGTCTGATCATCGGATCAGGCATCGTTATGATCGGGTCGAGCGGATCACGCAGGAAGCAAATCAACTAGCGTCCGAACAAGCGCTGCATTGTCTTCTGCAATCTGGCCATCCGGTAACCAGATACCGTTCTCAAAGCCTATCCGTAAATCAATTCCCTCGGATGCAGCTCTCAATAAACAGGGTATTTGGCCTTTCCCAAATGCACAAATCATTTCACCTGCAGGTTTTAACTGCGCAGGTAATTCATCCCTGACAGCGAGAAATGGATCAAGCTGATCTGGAGTGCTTTCTTGGTTTGCGGAGTATCGACCAAGCACATACAGCACCTCGAGTGACTCGGTTTGGATAATTTCTTGGTCAACTAATGAGGTCAGGGTGTGTAAATCATCGGCATCATAGAGGATGAACTGCACACGGCTTTTGGCAATTAATTGTTCAAAAAACGGCTGCAGAGTATGCGGTTCTTGAGATCGTAGGATCTCTCGAATTGCGACAGATACCCAGGGTGCTTTAATCCGCGACAGTAAGTCGATTTGCGCGTCGGATTCATAAATACCTGCGGCCTCAGATGTGACTTGGACCCCAAGTTCTGGTAACCGGTGACTGAGTTTTTCAATCAACGCTTCATAGCGTTCAACGTCGAGTAGATGTATTTGATCAGCCGTGCGGATATGCGCATGGAGACCGCGGGCACCTGCTTCAAAACAAGCAACTGCAGTCGCGATAAGCTCATCATCAGTCACAGGAACAGCTGGATGATCTTGTGTTGTTTTGCGTGCACCGTTTGGTGCAACCATGATGAATGTCATGCAGCGCGTTCCGTGTGACCGCTCACTTCACTGATTGAGAGAGACAACTTCTCCGTAATTGCTCGGATGTCAGAGGCTTCAATAATGAATGGAGGTGCAAGAAGAACATGATCACCTAATTGCCCATCAATCGTTCCAGACATCGGATAACACATTAACCCATGCGACATCGCGACTTTTTTGATCTGTGCTGCTGTCTTAAGACTGGGATCGAGGGCGGCTTTTGTCCCTTTGTCACTGACAAGTTCGATACCAACGAACAAACCGCGCCCTCGAATATCACCAACCCACGGGTGTGAGCCTAGCGTGTCATTGAGAGAGGCCTGGAGTAGCGTTCCCATCGATTGAACATGCTCCATCATCCCCGGTTTTGAGAGTTCTTCCATCACAGCAAGTCCAGCAGCGCAGGCTGTCGGATGGCCCATATAGGTATGGCCATGCTGGAAAAACCCGGAACCCTCAACGATCGCTTGGTAGATGAAATCCTGACACAGCATCGCACCGATAGGCTGTATGCCTGCACCCAAGCCCTTAGCAATACAGAGCATGTCGGGTTTGACCTGATCGTGATCACAGGCGTAAAGATGGCCGGTCCGCCCCATGCCACACATGACTTCGTCAAGAATCAACAAAACACCATACTGGTCACAAATTTCGCGGATCCGTGCATAGTAACCTTCCACCGCAGGGACGGCTCCCATTGTTGCTCCAACCACAGGCTCCGCAACAAATGCGGCGACATTTCCCTCGCCGATGCGCAGAATTTCTGTCTCAAGTTCATTTGCAACCCGCTGTCCGTATTCGATGGGAGTTTCGCCAGCGTCGGCCCAACGATAGTAATGACATGGGCTGATGTGACTCATGTGGGTTGGTAATAATGGTTCGAACTGCCGACGCCGCCATTGGTTACCACCACTACCCAAGGCTCCAAGCGTGTTGCCATGGTAGCTTTGGCGACGTCCAATAATATGAGTGCGATTTGGTTGGCCAATCTCGAGGAAGTATTGCCGCGCGAGCTTGAGTGCAGCTTCCATCGCCTCACTACCACCAGAAACGAAATATACATGCTCAATTCCGTCGGGTGCATGCTCGACGAGCACGTTGGCTAATTGCTCCGCGGGCTCTGATGTAAAAAATCCAGTATGGGCAAAAGCGAGTTGCTGTAACTGCTCGCATGCTCTGTCAATCACGCGCTTCGGCGTATGACCGAGACAACTAACGGCTGCACCACCGCAGGCATCGAGATAGCGTTTACCATCAGAATCAATAAGATAAATTCCGTCACCTGCAACCGCTGTGGGCAGCGATACGCGAGGGGCTCGGCCAAAAACAGAATGAGAAGCGGCCACTTATACCTCCTTCGAACCACGTGTTCGTTGTGACCAGCCGACGATCAATAGTAGAAATAGTGCAGGTAAGTACATCCATTCCTTGGTCAGTCGGTTTGTTTGCTCAATAGCAAAGTCTGTGATTTGAACAGGTGTATCACCATAAAAATCAAAACGTTGCATCGTTTGGAAATTTTCAGTTCCTGGGAACGGTTCATCTAAAAGAACAGTTGATTCTTCGATACGCGCGAGAATACCAGCACCATCGAGAGCACTGGATAGTGACTGTGAATTTGATGCTTTGACCAGAAGAATCAATTGCGTAGTTTGGTCTGGATTATCGAAATCAGGGCCTTCGATCGTAAGTCTTACTTGGCCATCAAGGTCAGATCGGCTCAGTGCGGTCTCACTCGCCTCAAACGAAACCCAGGGTTCTTGAATTTGATTAATCCAGTAGCCTGGTCGTACCAAAGTGAACGCGATGAGCAAGAGTGCTGCTGTTTCCCACCAACGTGATTTGACGATCCAAAATCCTTGTGTGGCCGCTCCGAACAACATCATCGCGCATGCAGCCACAATGAAGATGGTAATTCCTTGGATCCAAGAGACGTCAATCAAGAGAAGATCAGTATTGAATATAAATATAAACGGTAGGATCGCGGTTCGGATATCGTAAGCGAACCCCTGGATACCAGTGCGAATTGGGTCGCCTTGACTAATTGCAGCAGCAGCAAAGGCGGCCAAGCCAACAGGAGGGGTATCATCAGCGAGAATACCGAAGTAGAACACAAATAAGTGCACTGCGATCAATGGAACAATCAGACCGGATTGCGCTCCTACACTGACGATGACAGGAGCCATCAATGAAGAGACGACAATGTAGTTTGCTGTTGTTGGTAGCCCCATGCCTAGAACCAAGCACATGACCGCTACGAGGAGCAACATCAAAATCAGACTTCCACCAGACAGTGCTTCAACGAGTTCACCGATGACTTGATGCGCACCAGTGAGCGATACGGTGCCGATGATGAGACCTGCAGCAGCGGTGGCGACACCAATACTGATCATGTTTTCAGCACCTTGGATCATTCCAGAAATTGCTGCGCGAGCTCCATTACTCCAGTGTGCAGCGGTCCACTGCTTTCCGCGAAAATAGTTTTTGAGGGGTTCTTGCGTGAGGATCACGAATAAAATCGCCATCGTTCCCCAGAAGGCCGAGAGAGCCGGTGATAAGCGTTCGATTAGAACGCACCACAACAAGACGATAATGGGTACAAGGAAGTGGAGACCCTGCACAAGAATTTCGCGGGCGGGGATATCTCGGATCGATGGCTCATCAGCGAGTAGGTCGCCGAGATCTTTACTCTTCGCGGCAACTTTCAGGGTCACCAAATAAATAACCAAGAATATCGCAACTGCAACTGGGATCGTTGCTACCGGCAACATGTCTTGGGTCCAACCGAATAACAAGTGCGTGAGAACTCCAAGCAGACCGAATCCAACAAACCCAGCGATCACGCCACCTAGTTTTTGAGCCAGTGGAAGGGCACGTGACGACTTATCTGACCCTTGTAATCCTAATTTGACCGCTTCCAAATGAACGATGTACATCAATCCAATGTAGGAAACGATTGCTGGAAGCACCGCGTGGGTGATTAGTTCTAGATAGGAAATACCTGTGAATTCTGCGATCAGAAACGCAGCGGCTCCCATCACAGGTGGCGTGAGCTGCCCGTTGGTAGATGCGGCAACTTCCACGGCACCAGCTTTTTCAGGTGTCAGACCAGTTTTTTTCATTAATGGAATGGTAAAAGTGCCTGTAGAAACCACGTTCGCAATTGATGAGCCCGAATAGATTCCCGAAAGGCCCGAAGCAACAACAGCCGCTTTCGCTGGGCCACCACGCATGTGCCCCAATAGCGCATATGCTAAGCGAATAAAGTAGATTCCCGCGCCTGCTTTTTCGAGCAGTGCGCCAAAAAGAACAAATAGAAAAATCATCGACGATGCGACGCCGAGAKCTACACCAAAAACGCCTTCTGTTTGCATCCAAAAGTGCCATAGGGCTTTATTGAGTGAAGCACCTTTCCATTGAACTGTCTCCGGCATGAAGCTTTGGTCGCCGAAAAACACATAGAACAAGAAGAATGAGCAGACCAGTAGTAATGGCAATCCAAGGCATCGATAAAGTGCGAGAGCCAGACTTAACATGCCAATCGCAGAGATCCAAAGATCACTGGTTGTTGGAAGACCTGCACGATCTGAAATTTGATCTTTGAATATCAAAAGATAGAGACACGACGATGCCGCGATAAGAGCTGCTGCATAGTCATACCATGGTGTTGTTTGGTGCGTTGAATTCTTTCTTAAGGGAAATGCGAGCATGGCAAGTGCGAGCGCAAAGGCCAGGTGAATCTGTCGAATTTCCTGATTGTTGAATACGAGGCTAAGCCCCGTCCATTCTGTCAAAACAAATGGGATAACTGAGGCTACATACAACTGGAATACGGACCACAAGAAACACAAGGTTAGGATCAATGTCCGCGCACTACCCAGTGGAGGATGGCGATGATCCTCTGCAATAGAGAGAGATTGGTTTGTGTTCATGGTGAGTCGTGCCAGTAAGTTAGAGGGGGCGAGGGCCCCCTCGGCATAAGCGGTTTTTTACTTCCAACCGCGTTCTTTGTAGTACTTCATCGCACCTGGGTGGATAGGCGCAGAAAGTCCATCACTGATCATTTGCTTTTCATCAAGGTTCGCAAATGCTGGGTGGAGTTTCTTGAAGTCCGCGAAGTTATCAAATACCGCTTTGACAACCGTGTAAACCACGTCGTCAGAAACGTTAGTTGACGTCACAAACGTTGCACCAACACCAAATGTTGTTGTGTCATTCGGGTTGTCTTTGTACATCCCACCTGGGACTGTTGCTACGCGATAAAATGGATTGTCAGCGACTAGCTTGTCGATTGGAGCACCTTTGACTGATACAAGACGAACATCGCAGCTGTTTGTCGCTTCTGTGATCGCCGCAGCAGGGTGGCCAATGGTGTAGATCATTGCATCGATCTTGCCATCGCATAGTGCTTGAGCCATTTCAGAACCCTTAAGCTCGGCTGCAACCGCGAAATCACTCATCTTCATGCCAAACGCATCCATGACAACTTCCATCGTTGCGCGCTGACCTGAACCAGGGTTACCAACGTTGACTTTCAGACCTTTCAAATCTTCAAACTTTTTAACGTTGTTGAATGACTTACCGCGAACTAGCAATGTGAATGGTTCAGGGTGAACCGAAAACACAGCGCGCAGATCTTTAAATGCGCCCTGATCCTTGAATTTTGATGTTCCGTTGTACGCGTGGTACTGCCAATCAGACTGCGCAACACCGAACTCGAGCTCGCCGGCGCGAATCGTATTGATGTTGTAGACAGAACCACCAGTTGATTCGGCTGAGCAACGAATACCGTGCGTTTTACGATCTTTATTAACTAGACGGCAGATTGCACCACCTGTTGGATAGTAGACACCTGTTACACCACCAGTACCAATTGAGATGAACTGCTGAGCTTGCACTGCACCCGCAGTCAAACCGAACGCTGCAACAGACGCGAGGGCGAAGTGTTTAATCTTCATAGATGTACTCCTTATTGTTGTACTTTTATGTCCTAACAAGACATACGAAACTATCACTGAGTCGTAAGGCGATCGCAAACTTTGTGGTACATTTGTATCGAATTATTCAAAAGTCTAATAATTTTGGAACAATTGTTCCGCAGGTGAATCATGAATATTCATGCAATGAGAGCAAAAATTGAAGGGTGCCCGCCGACTCAACAACGTGTCGGTCGATTCATGTTGCGTCATGGTTCCGATATTCCCTTTTTGAGCGTGAGGCAGTTGGCCGCACGATCGGGGGTGACGCCGTCGACCGTCATGCGGTTAGTGAAATCGTTACGGTTAGATAACTACCAAAGCCTCCAAACTATTTTTCGGCGCGAGTTTTTTGGTGCATCTCAGCCGCTTTCAACTCCCAAAGAAAGTGAACATGAGCATTCGTTTCGCGTTGCAATGGACAGCGTTTTCGTTCCGGAAAAGCGAGAGCAGGTAGATCGGATCGCGCGCTTAATATTCCAATCACCATGTCATGTTGCTGGATTTCGGAGCGCCTACAGCCTGTCACACTATCTCGCGTATCTTCTGAATATGATTCAGCACAATGTATTCTTGGTCCCAAATTCAGAGAGCGCAGCCTTCGATCATCTGATGCTGGCGCGCCCAGACCATGTGCTTGTCATCTTCTCGACACACCCTTACGCCTCGCAGTCGATTAAAGTTGCAAAGATGGCCAAGGAAACAGGTATTCGAATCGTAGCGGTGACCGACAGCTCTGAATCGCCGTTGTGTGCCCTTGCTCATGAAGTGGTGGTCATGGATCAGATTTCCATGGACTATATTCCCAGTCGAATTTCGTTCTTCGCGTGGATTGAATACCTGGTGGAGACAGGCTGTGGGCTTCAGGATCGAAAATCTCGCCGAGAACTGAAGCACTTTAAGGATCATATGGAAAAACTATCCGGATACTGGTCTCCTGAGCCTTTGACAGAATTACATATGACAGATCAGAAGGGTGACCTGTGAAGAGTTATTTATTCTTAGGTGGTGCAATCGTTTGTGAAGTGATTGGAACACTGTTGCTCCCAGCGACTCAGAATTTTACGCGGATTGTGCCGACAATCACGATGATCTGTTGTTATGCGATCGCTTTTTACTGCCTCACGTTTGCTATCAGAGATATTCCAATCGCAATCGTCTATGCGATTTGGAGTGGAATAGGCGTGTTTTTGATCGCTCTTTTCAGCGCGCTATTTTACAAACAGTTTCTTCAGTGGCAGGCCTTGGTTGGGCTTGTCTTAATTGTTGCTGGTGTCGTTTTGGTGAATTTATTCAACTCACCACACTCGAGCTAAACGAGTTTCCTTAGAGCGTCGTCGAGATGTGACACAGTGCGATCTATGTTCATCAGCTTGTCCATCCCAAACAAACCAATTCTGAACGTCTGAAATTGTGCTGATTCTCCGCACTCGAGCGGAACACCTGCAGCGATTTGAAGTCCTACACTTGCGAATGCACTACCGTTTTTAAAGTCTGCTCGATCCGTGTGAGAAACAACAACCGTTGGAGATTTGAATCCGTCCGCTGCGAGACTCTTAAATCCATACCCCTCCATGAGCTCGCGCACTTGACGACCAAGTTCGATCTGCCTTGTTTTTAGAGCGTCAAAGCCGATCGATGCCATCTCTTCGTACGTATCTAGGAAGCTCGCAAGACCATCTGTTGGCATTGTTGCGTGATAGGCGTGTCCTCCGTCGAGGTATGCAGCCATGATGCTATGCCATTTTCTGAGATCTAGCGCGAAACTGTCGGAAGTCGTTGTCTCGAGACGCTCGATTGCTCGTGCTGACAACATCACGACTCCGGAGCAAGGAGTCGAAGTCCAACCTTTTTGAGGTGCGGTAATCAGCACATCGATGCCTAGTGAGTCCATGTCGGCCCAGAGCGCACCGGCCGCGACGCAATCCAGAACGAATAGCGCTCCGACTTCATGGGCAGCTTCAGTTAATGCTCGAATATAACTGTCTGGCAAGAGCATTCCTGCGGATGTTTCAACATGCGGTGCAACAACAAGATTTGGTTTGTCTGCTCGAATCTGCGCGCATACCTCCTCAACTGGGACGGGTGCGAATTGCTGATCCGCCGCATCAGTATCTGGTCGTGCCTTTGCGACCTCGGCGTGCGATGGGGTGACACCTTGATTGAAAATTTGTGTCCAGCGGAAACTGAACCAACCGTTTCTAACAACGAGAACTTTTTGGTTTTTCGCGAATTGGCGTGCAACAGATTCCATTGCAAAGGTTCCGCCGCCGGGAACGAGAACACAGGACGGTGTGTTGTAAACAGATGTCAGCCCCTCATGTAGTCCACACATCACGCCTTGAAACGCTTTAGACATGGAATTCATTGAGCGATCTGTGAACACCACTGAGTACTCAAGTAGTCCGTTCGGATCGATCTTTGGATATATTGCCGACATCGTTTGTTATCCTGTGTTGTGCACGAATAGCCAGAAAGTGCAGGAAACCCCATTCAGGCAAGATCGTCAACCGACGGATCGTTGAGGAATCGATGACACAGACGAAATTTAGCGAAGGTGATTGCTGCTTCATGCGTCGCGCGCTTGAGTTAGCTGAGCATGCAGCGTCACTCAATGAAGTGCCTGTTGGTGCGGTCCTCGTCCGTGACGGTGAGATCATCGGAGAAGGTTGGAATGCGCCAATTTCAAACCACGATGCAAGTCACCATGCAGAGATTGCAGCTATTCGTCATGCATGTCGTAACGTTCAAAATTATCGGCTTCCAAATACGGCTCTTTACGTCACACTCGAACCTTGCACGATGTGTTTTGGTGCCCTGATTCATGCACGTATTGAGCGTGTTGTGTTTGCCGCCAAAGAACCGAGAGCAGGGGTTTTGGAATCGCAGTTACAATTACCTGAAGCCTCTTTTTACAATCATCAGCTAGTGGTCCAGGGTGGTTTGTACGCTGATGAATCTGCTGTCCTTTTGAAAAACTTTTTTAAGGCTCGGCGCTCGACTTCAGCAATAGATGCTGAGTAAAAAAATCCACTGAACACTCCGGCGGAGCGGTCGGCTCTGCTAAACTCTCGTTTTTGAATTTTCGATCGCATCAAGGACCGATTGACATGCTCATTCTACAGGGAGGAGATGCCCTCTCGTCGTTTCGTATTCAGTCACTCATTACTCGCGCAAGAGCGATTGGAATCGATATTCACGATTTGACCTGCACCTATCTCTTTTTCGTGATGGGTGAGATCCGTGATGCGAATAAGTTAGAGCAATTACTTGATGCTAAACCCGTGGTGGTGGGCTCAGGTTTCGTTGTTTTGCCGCGTTCAGGGACGACGTCACCATGGAGTTCCAAGGCGACTGAAATCGCGAAAAATTGTGGTTTTGATTCGATTAATCGCATCGAGCGTGGCATGCATGTTGTTGTTTCTGGCTCTGTATCAGAAGCTGAGCATGTGCTTCTGAATGGATTAATGTCAGATCCGATGATGGAAGATGTTCTCGTAGACTTGCCAACAGATGCTTTTTTCACTCCGGGTGAGCCAGAACCATTAGGAATCGTTCAGTTGGGTTCTGATCCGATAGGGGCATTGAACCATGCGAACAGAGTTCATGGGCTTGCATTATCGGCTGATGAAATTGACTACTTGGCATCTGCATATGGAAAGCTCGACCGGGACCCGACCGATGTTGAATTGATGATGTTTGCGCAAGCCAACTCTGAACATTGTCGTCATAAAATATTTAATGCGTCGTGGACGCTTGATGGCGAAGATCAGCCAAAAAGTTTGTTTCAGTGGATTCGGAATACACATGAAGTCGCGCCAGGTGGTGTGTTGTCTGCATATGCTGATAACGCTGCTGTCGTTGAGGGTCCAACTGCTGAACGATTTTTAGTCAATCCGATCACGCATGTGTATCAATCCGTTGAAGAGCCTGTTCATCTGGTGATGAAGGTTGAGACGCATAACCATCCAACCGCAGTGTCTCCAAATCCAGGTGCTGCGACCGGAGCAGGCGGTGAAATTCGAGATGAAGGGGCGACAGGTCGTGGTGCTAAACCCAAGGCGGGCCTCACTGGATTTAGTGTCAATTATCTTCGAATTCCTGGTCTTCAGATGCCTTGGGAGCAGGACTTGCCGATGCCGAGCCGATTGGCAACATCGCTTCAAATCATGCTTGAAGGCCCAATCGGTGGAGCGTCCTTTAATAATGAGTTTGGGCGTCCTAATCTAAATGGCTATTTCAGGGCATATGAGGCATCTGAGAAGACAGCGATCGGTGTGCGTCGCCGAGGTTATGTCAAACCCATCATGATCGCCGGTGGTATTGGCTCGATCTCTGAAGGCCAGGTTGAGAAAAAGCCATTCACCGAAGGAACTCCGTTGGTCGTTCTCGGTGGTCCTGCAATGTTGATTGGCTTAGGTGGCGGCGCTGCCAGTTCAGTTGGCGACGGGACATCAGGAAGTGATTTGGACTATGCATCTGTGCAGCGAGCGAATCCGGAAATGGAGCGTCGGTGCCAAGAAGTGATCGACCGATGTTGGCTTCGTGGCCAGAACAATCCGATTGTCTTTATTCACGATGTTGGAGCGGGCGGGTTATCGAATGCGCTCCCTGAGCTTGTCAAAGACGGTGGCGTAGGGGCTGATTTCTCGATGGACTGGATTCCATCAGCAGACCCATCATTATCGCCATTGGCACTGTGGTGCAACGAGGCACAAGAGCGATACGTCCTGGCAGTCGACCCGGCTAAACTTGATGAATTTGAGGCGATCTGCGCGCGTGAACGTTGCCCTTATGCGGTTGTGGGTCATGCCCATGATCAGCCGCATTTGACGGTAGCAAAAACCGGTGAATCATCAGCTCCTGTGGATCTTCCAGTTGATGTGCTCTTTGGCAAGCCTCCGAAGATGCACCGTGATGCGTCGACGCTCTCAGTGGATCTCAAACCAGCCTCTTTCTCGGTTATAGAGTTTTCAGAATTGGCGCATCGCGTATTAAGTCACCCGACCGTCGCTTCCAAGAATTTCTTGATTACGATCGGTGATCGGACGGTCTCAGGACTCGTGCATCAAGATCAGATGGTTGGACCCTGGCAGGTTCCTGTTGCTGATTGCGCGGTAACGCACTCAGCGATCGGTTCAGTCACAGGTGAAGCAATGGCGATGGGTGAGCGCACGCCCCTTGCTCTAGTCAGTGCAGGTGCTTCGGCGCGGATGGCGGTCGCTGAAACATTAATGAACATGGCAGGCACAGCAATTGGCGCAGTCAGCCAAATCAAACTGTCAGCAAATTGGATGTGTGCCGCCGGAACCGACGGTGAGGATGCCCGTCTCTATGAGGCTGTAAAAGCTGTCGGCGGCGAGTTCTGTCCCGCACTTGGTGTCTGTATACCAGTTGGTAAGGATTCCATGTCGATGAAGACGCGTTGGACCGATGATGCCGGCACTCATGAAGTGATCGGTCCTATGTCTCTGATTTGCTCTGGATTTGCTCCAGTCACTGACATTGAGAAAACAACTACACCATTGCTCAGTGGCCAAGACTCTTCTCTGATCGTGATTGATCTCGGGCAACAGCGAATGGCTGGATCCATTGCATGTGAGGTGACATCTCAATTCGGAGATATTCCGCCAGATGTGACACCTGAGGATCTCAAAGCGTGTTTTGATCTGATTCAAACTTTGGTTCATGACGGACGCTTGCTGGCTTATCACGATCGATCGGACGGTGGTTTGTTAGCCACCGTTTCCGAGATGCTCTTTGCATCTCGGTGCGGTCTGAAAGCGAGGACACCAGAAGGCGTTGATCCAACTGCGTTTTGGTTCAACGAGGAAATCGGTTGTGTGATTGAAATCGCAAACACCGAGATTAAATCAGTTCTTGAAGCATTTGATCGAGTCAATCTTAACGCTTATGTCCTCGGTGAGGTCGATCGATCAGATGTCTTGTTAATCACCCAGAATGAACGGTTACTGTTGAATGAGAATCGTGTCGCTCTTCAGCAATCATGGTCAGCAGTGACTTTTGCGATGGCACGATTGCGCGATAATCCAGAATGTGTCGATCAGGAAGCGCAACACATCTCACGAGCGTATGAGGGCTTAAATGCGGCGGTGATTCCGGCGATGGCCCAAGTTCCAGAAACGCGTCGTGTCCTTAGCTCGCGGCCACGCGTGGCGATCTTGCGCGAACAGGGTGTGAATGGTCATATTGAGATGGCGCACGCGTTCGATCATTGTGGCTTCGAAGCTGTCGATGTGCACATGTCAGACCTAATGAGTGGTCGTCAGACGCTTAAATCTTTTGATGCGTTGGCTGCTTGCGGTGGCTTCAGCTATGGAGACGTGTTGGGAGCAGGCTCAGGTTGGGCGCGCTCGATTCTCTTCAATGATGAGCTCTCGGCGATGTTCAGTGCGTTTTTCCATCGTGAAAATACAGTCACACTCGGTATTTGTAACGGGTGTCAGATGATGGCTCAGCTTGCACCGCTTATGCCGGGCGCCGAGCATTTTAAACCGATGGCTCGTAACGCCTCTCAACAGTTTGAGGCTCGACTCACACTCGCGACATTGCCTGCGAGCCGTTCAGTACTTTTGACACATCTTGAAGGTACGCGATTCCCTATTGCAGTTGCGCATGGTGAGGGTCGTTTCCAACACACCGTGTCTCAAGTGAAATCACTCGCTGATGCCGGCTTAACCAGCTTGATTTACACCGATGACCAAGGGCGAGCGGAGAGTTTGTATCCCGGTAATCCAAATGGATCAGCTGAAGGTCTTGCTGGCCTGTGTTCTACAGATGGTCGGGTCACTATCATGATGCCGCACCCTGAGCGTGTTGTGTTGCGATCTCAGTTGTCGTTTGCGCCGCCAGGGACTTCACGCGTTACGCCTTGGATGGGGCTTTTCGATAACGCATGGCGTTTTGTGACGGGCAAGTGAGGTCGTGATGGAATGGGTTGGTGTCGATCCACTCCATCAAGTGGTCAGCCGCGACGAAGCGATGGATTTGATTCCATGGCTCTCAATTCGGTGGCAAGCCTCACCGCCAGAGTCTGGTCACTACTTCTGGTGGGATGACAATGGCCTGGCGCTCAAAGCTGCTGAATTGGATTCGCGCTCGAGCGTGCATCTTGATTTTGTTCATGGGGCGCAGGCTCGGCGAGTCAAAGCTGTTACAGGAGAGGCGTTAACCCGAGCGATGGGGTGTCAAAAAGGCCTCCGCCCTTCGATTGTTGATACCACTGCAGGTCTTGGTGGTGATCTGAGCGTTCTGGCCAATGTAGGCTGTGAAGTGTTTGCAATGGAGAGACATCCGGTAGTCGCGGCTCTACTGCAAGATGCACTGCGTCGCGCTGAGGAAGCAGGGACTACATGGTGTAATCGACTTCAATTCAGACATGCTGATAGTGCAGAGACAGTGTCTCAAATATCGCATGGTGTCATTTATCTCGATCCGATGTTTCCAAAAGAGCGTAAAGCTGCTCCGTCGTTGTCGATGCAGGTCTTACATTCGCTCGAGCAGACCACAGATGATCCCGAGCGGCTTTTAGAGGCTGCACTTGATTCTGGTGCGGCTCGCGTCGTTGTTAAACGTCCTATTAAGGCGGATGTCCTTGGAGGTCGTGTGCCATCATCCCAAGTGAAAGCTAAAACGGTACGCTTTGATTTGTATCCGAAACGTAAGTTAACTGATGATGATTGCACGTCGTTCCAAGGAATCATGACCGCATGATGGATTGGAATCAGCTGCTTTCAACCGCGCGTATCGACCATGAGGGACTTTGGGCTCTTCCGGTGTCGGGCGATGAACGGAGTCAATGGCAGCGAGATCACGATCGTTTAATTTTTTCAGGTGCATTTAGACGCTTGGCAGTGAAAACGCAGGTTCATCCGTTATCAGATAACGATCATGTTCATACCCGATTATCACACTCGCTCGAAGTCGCATCTGTTGGACGCTCACTGGGTGCTAGGCTCGGCCATTGGATGCGCGATGAAGGTTTGTTGTCCGATAGTCATTCGGGCTCGGGTGTGGGCGCATTGGTGCAGGCGGCTTGTCTCGCGCATGACATCGGTAACCCACCTTTTGGTCATGCTGGTGAGCGAGCGATCCGTCAATTCTTTGAGTCACATCCTGAATATCTCGCAGGCTTATCTGGCGCTGAACGGGCCGATCTGACAGGTTTCGAGGGTAACGCACAAGGTTTTCGTGTGATCACATGTCTTGAACGACATTGGTTTGATGGCGGGATGCGATTAACAGCTGCGACGCTTGGCACCTTCGTAAAATATCCGTTTGCCGCAGACTCGGCCTTTGGACAAACCAAGCGCAAACATGGAGTGAATCAAGCGGAGTTGCCGTTCATGCGAGAATTGGCCTCGCATCTTGGGCTGGTTGAAGTGATGCCCGATGTCTGGGCGCGCCATCCGTTGGTTTACGCGGTCGAAGCGGCTGACGACATTTGTTACGCATTGATTGATCTTGAGGATGCGGTTGAGCTCGGTCATTTGGACTATGAAGAAGTCTCATCGCTAATGAAGGAACTGGTTGATCGCGGTGCAAGACGCAATCTGTATGAGCAGCTACTTGATGATTCTGAAGCCAAACTTGAGCTTCTTCGTTCTGCTGCAATCGATGCCTTGGTGCATGAGGCTGAAGCGCGATTCCAATCACACTATGACGCAATCGTGAGCGGAACCTTTGATGAAGAGTTACTGGACTGGCGACGTGCCTCGGCTGGTGAAGTAATTCAGCGGGCGAAGGCTCTCGCGCGTGAACGAGTCTATGTTGACCTCACCAAACAATCCTATGAAGGGCAGAGTGGACGACTTTTACGCGGGGTGCTGTCACATCTCATTGACGGAGCGGAAGCCCTGGCACAAGCCGGCGGCGATGGAACATATATTAGCTCGAAGGCACGAGATGCTGTCGCTCGGCTCGGAAAATTTAGACCGCGACCCAACGATTCAAAGTATCAGCGTCTCATGCGTGTGACTGATTATGTGTCGGCCATGACGGATCGTTATTTGATTCGGTTGGTGGATGATCTCACGCGACTTGGCTATTTTGATAGAGATTCCTGAAGGAATCCCCTGACATAATTAGCAATGATCGGTTGTGCTTCGGCAGTCGGGTGTAGCCCATCGTCCTGGAATAAATTGCGCTCAAGTGCCACCGGCTCGAGGAAAAACGGTAGGTAGGCAACGCGCGTTTCGCGAGCGACTTGGTCTTGTGCGTTTCGGAACGCTCGAGTGAATGGTCCGCCATAGTTTCTTGGGAGCTCAATGCCTGCGTAAAGAACCTTGGCGCCAGCATCAGTTGCAAGTTGAAACATCGCTTTTAGATTGGCCTGCATTGTTGATAGTGGTAGGCCACGTAATCCATCGTTGGCACCGAGAGCGATCAATACAGCGTCCGGTTGATGACGTTCCAGTAGTCCTGGAAGTCGTGATAACCCGCCAGTCGTTGTCTCGCCCGAAATCGATGCGTTTAAAATTTGACCATCTGTCCCCAATATTTCTCTAGGATCAGCGGCCAATAGATCAACCCAGCTTTGACCGCGGTCCAGCCCATAGCCTGCACTGAGACTGTCACCGACGACGAGAAGCGTTGGGGCTCCCATTGCTGGTGTGATGAAACTCAACCAGAGGAAAATTACTCGCAATGTCCGCACAACCAGTCCTTCATGTTCGTAATGTGTCGCATGGGTTTGAAGACCAAAGCGGTCAACGTTTGTCAGTTTTGGAGTCTCTCGAGCTGAAGATCAACCCAGGTGACAGTGTAGCGATAGTTGGTCCCTCAGGCGCGGGCAAGAGTACGTTGTTATCTCTATTAGCCGGTTTGGATATTCCTGAAACAGGCGAAATTCTTTTTAAAGGCAATGATTTTAGTTCGTTAAGTGAAGATGAGCGGGCAGCGATTCGGCGTGGTCGAATTGGTTTTGTTTTTCAGAGCTTTCAGTTACTCCAGGGGCTGACGGCACTTGAAAACGCCATGTTACCTCTTGAACTGACTGGTATGTCGGTTGCTGATGCCAAGCAACGAGCCACAAGTTGGCTCGAGCGGGTCGGCCTTGGAGCTCGGATAAATCATCGTCCTCGGATGTTATCAGGCGGAGAACAGCAGCGTGTTGCTGTTGCTCGGGCATTTGTGAACGAGCCTGCTCTCTTGTTTGCTGATGAGCCGACCGGAAATCTGGATCGAAAGACCGGAGATGCGGTATCTGATTTGCTGTTCGAACTCAATCAAGAAACGGGCACGACACTGATTCTGGTGACGCATGATGAGCGTCTTGCCGCACAGTGTCAGCGTGTGCTGCATTTGGAAGATGGGCAACTTAATGAGGTTGCTGCATGATTGCTTTGCGTCTTCTCTGGCGTGAGTTTGTGAGTGGTCAATTAAGTCTGTTGGCGCTTGCGTTGGTTGTTTCTGTGGCCGCGATGACAACGACAGAGGTCTTAACTGATCGCATTGATCGCGCGATGCGAGCTGATGCTGCAGCGCTTCTAGGCGGAGACTTAAAGCTTAGGGGGCCACGCCCGATTGCCCCCGAATGGCTCAATAAAGCTAACGCACTGGGTGTCTCTGCAACTGAGACGATTGAATTTCCATCTGTAATCGGCAGTCAGTCAAACTTTGAGTTGACTGGGCTAAAAGTCGTCTCAGATGGCTACCCGCTGAAAGGAAAGCTCGAGATTGCCGATAGCCGTGTCGGTATTGGATACCCGGCTTCTGGTATTCCAGCACCGGGGACTGCCTGGGCAGATCCACAATTGGCATCTAAACTGGATATCGATGTCGGAGATGTGGTTTCGGTTGGCGAAACTGAGCTTCAGATCACTCAAATTTTGGTGTTTGAACCAGACCGAGGTGGATCGTTTGTTTCTCTAACGCCGAGGCTTTTGATGAATCAAGCAGATCTTGAATCCTCTCAATTGATCCAGCCTGGAAGTCGTGTCCGCTATATCACCCTATTTGCGGATGGTGATATTGAGCAATTCAAGGCGTTCATTGAGCCAAAGCTCGATATCAGCCAACGTCTCCGCGGGGTCGTTGATGGTCGACCAGAAGTTGGTAACGCATTGACACGAGCGACAACCTATTTATCACTGGCCGGTTTACTGACCGTGCTGTTGTCAGGTGCTGCCATTGCGATGACGGCCAATCGCTGGGCATCAGACCATATCGCCGATAGTGCATTGTTTCGGACGTTTGGACTCAGTGGTTCGGAGGCATTACGCATTTTTACAACTGAGTTGGTTGTCCTTGGTGGGTTAGCGAGTGGGCTCGGAGTCTTGATTGGATATGGGCTTCAACTTGCTCTGGTCGATACGATCGCCGGTCTTTTAACCATTAGTTTGCCTGACCCAAGTGTGAAGCCAGCCATTCTCGGTTTACTCACGGGTTTCGTGACACTCTTTGGTTTCGCTGCGCCTGCGCTGATTTTACTCGCGAACGTACCACCAATCCGCGTACTGAAACGTGATTATCAGGTATCGGGAGTTGGTCAATTTGGTCGTTACGGCTTCGCCTTACTTGCGATTGCGATCCTTGGATACTTGTACAGTAATGATGTCTTACTGACTGGATGGGTTGTGCTTGCAGTTGTCATACTGGTCGGTCTTGTCAGTCTTTTGGGTCGGATCGTGATCGGAAGTCTTGGGCCACTAGAGCAGTTGGGGCCAGCATGGCGGTTTGGTATTCAGCAACTGGTCCGAGACCCGCAGGCATCAGGTGGTCAGTTGATGGCATTTGCACTGACAGCGCTCGCCATTGCAATGGTTGCATTGATTCGATTTGATTTGATAACCACTTGGGAAACTCAAGTGCCTGAGGATGCCCCAAATACGTTTGCCTTGAACATCACAGATCAGGATCAAGCGAGTTTTATAGAAACCGTGACTAGTAGGGGCGGTGACCTTGCGCCGTTGTATCCGATTGTTAGGGGGCGCCTAGAGACGGTCAATGGAGTTCCACTGGCAGATCATCTGGCTGGTGCTGAGCCTCCAGGGTCGGTGCGACGTGAGCTCAGTTTGACCGAGTCTGGCGTTCTTGGTCGGGACAACCAGATTGATCGAGGGCGGTTTTTTACGGAAAGCGATGCCCCAGGGTTAGTGACAGTTGAATCAAAGCTATTCGATGAGCTGAATTTAAAACTTGGTGATGTGATTCAGTACACCATTGGCCCCGATCGAATTTCTGCCGAAGTCATTGGATCTCGTATCGTTCAATGGGACTCGATGTTGCCTAACTTTTTTATGATCTTTTCACCAGGAACACTCGAACCTTTTGAGTCCACGCGGCTGACCAGTATGCGTCTTCCGAATCCGTCAGAGGATACCGCTGCCATTAGCGGAGCCTTTCGACAAGTCACTTTGTTATCAGTCGATGCAATATTGAATCAGATCCGCGGAATCTTGGACCGTGTATCACAAGCGGTCAGCGTCGTTCTTTACTTTGTGCTCGTCGGGGGCGTTTTGGTACTTGCGGCAAGTATTCAGACATCACTTCCTGAGCGTCGCAAGGAGTCTGCGATTTTGAGAAGCTTGGGGGGGTCAGACAGGTTGTTGTCGCAATCACAGTGGGCTGAATTCCTGACCCTTGGCGTAATGAGCGGGTTATTGGCTGCTGTCGGTACAGAGCTTCTTGGTTGGCTTGTTTACACTGAGATTTTCAATTTAGAGTGGACATCTAAATGGCAGATTTGGGTGTTTGCGCCAGTTTTGACCGGTGCTATTGTTGGTGCTATCGGGCGGTGGTCTGCGAAGCAAGCACGACAGATGCCCCCAGCTCAGTTATTAAAAATTGCGGATACATAGAAGGTTGTTGCATTGAAGCGTTATGCCCCACTACTTGTTGCCTGTTTGATGGCAGGCCTAGTTGCTTTTCCATTTATTCGGAATCTCACAACCGGTGAAAAAGGGATGCCCGGTGCGCAAATTGGCGGGCACTTCGTTTTAGAGACAGCGACAGGTCCGCTTGATACCGCGCAATTAAATACGGATTTGATGCTGATTTACTTCGGATACACCTATTGTCCGGATGTATGCCCCACTGAGCTTGCTCGGATGGCGCAAATCTATGAGGGCTTGGGCGAGGATCAAACGCGCGTGTCTGGTTTGTTTGTGACGGTCGATCCTGAGCGAGACACCGTGAAAGCCGTGACTGAGTACGCCGAGGTTTTTGATCCCTCGTTTAAAGGTCTGTCTGGTGACCAAGCTCAGATTGAACGGGTCATGCGGCAGTATCAGGTGTATGCACAGAAAGTTGGAGACGATCCTGAAAATTACACAGTCGATCATTCTTCTCGAATTTATTTGATGGATCGTGATGCCAAACTAATGGCTTTATTCTCTATGGATACAGAGATTCCAGTGATGATCGATCAGGTCAAAAACTTTCTTTGACCTAGATCATCTCTTTAGTTGAGTCGAGACGATTGTCGTATTGGGTTGTCTATCGTTAGGCATAACACTCTTAGGAATAAGTTTAACCACCAAGGAGTTTTCATGACTGATTCGAAGGTCTATCCGGTTGATCCTGCAATTGCAGCGAACGCTTGGGCAGACGAAGCAACTTATGAAGCGATGTATCGCCAATCCATCGATGACCCAGACACATTTTGGGCCGAGCAGGCCAAGCGTCTCGATTGGATCAAATTCCCGACAAAAATCAAAAATACATCGTTCGCTCCTGGTAATGTCGATATCCGTTGGTACGAAGATGGTTTACTCAACGTTTCAGCAAACTGTCTTGACCGTCACCTAGCGACTCGTGGTGATCAAACTGCGATCATCTGGGAAGGCGATGATCCAAATTCTGATGAAAACATCACATACCGCGATCTATACGAGCGAGTGTGTCGTTTTGCCAATGGTCTCCGTGCGCAGGGCGTGAAGAAAGGTGATGTCGTCACCCTGTACATGCCGATGATTCCTGAAGCTGCTGTTGCGATGTTGGCATGTACGCGTATTGGCGCCGTGCACTCGATCGTCTTTGGTGGATTCTCCCCTGATGCATTGGCTGTTCGTGTTGAAGAGTCTGGATCGAAGGTCATTATTACGGCTGACGAAGGCCGCCGTGGTGGTCGTGCGGTTGCTTTGAAGACTAATGTGGATAAAGCAGTCGCATTGGATGCATGTAAAGGCGTTGAAACGGTCATCGTCGTCAAGTGCACAGGCGGTGACGTAGAAATGGGGCCAAAAGATGTTTGGTACCACGACGTTTGCGCTGGCCAATCAACAGACTGTGAACCAGAGCCAATGAATGCGGAAGATCCGTTATTCATTCTGTACACCTCAGGTTCTACTGGTAAGCCAAAGGGTCTCAAGCACACAACTGGCGGTTACTTGGTTTATACCTCGATGACGCATCAATATGTCTTTGACTATAAAGATGGCGATATCTATTGGTGTACAGCAGATGTGGGCTGGATTACCGGCCACTCATACATTGTGTATGGACCCCTAGCGAATGGTGCGACGACGCTCATGTTCGAAGGTGTTCCAACATATCCAGACGCATCACGCTTTGGCCGAGTGATCGAAAAGCATAAGGTCAACCAGTTCTACACTGCGCCGACAGCGATCCGTTCACTGATGGTGAAAGGTGAAGACGTTTTGGGTGATTCGGATCTATCTTCACTGCGTATCTTGGGATCGGTCGGCGAGCCAATTAACCCAGAAGCGTGGGAGTGGTATCACCGCGTGATTGGTAAAGGAAACTGCCCAATCGTTGATACATGGTGGCAGACCGAAACTGGCGGCATCATGATCGTTCCATTGCCGGGTGCTACTCCGGCGAAGCCAGGCTCAGCAACACGTCCATTCTTTGGCGTGCAACCAGCCTTGGTCGATAATGAAGGCAATATTCTTGAAGGTGCGACTGATGGAAACCTGGTACTTCTCGACTCGTGGCCATCATCAGGTCGCAGTTGCTGGGGCGACCATGAGCGTTTTGAGCAGACCTATTTCTCGACGTTTGCAAACCGATACTTCACTGGTGATGGTGCGCGTCGTGACGAAGATGGCTACTACTGGATCACCGGTCGCGTGGATGACGTATTGAACGTATCAGGCCACCGCATGGGTACAGCTGAAATCGAATCAGCGATGGTTGCGCATGATGCTGTTGCAGAAGCGGCTGTTGTTGGTTACCCGCATGACATTAAGGGTGAAGGTATTTACGTCTATGTCACACTTCAGGAAGGTATTGAACCAACTGAAGAGTTACGCGCAGAGCTTCGCAATCATGTTCGCGGTGAGATTGGACCGATTGCATCACCTGACTTCATTCAGTGGGCGCCAAGTCTTCCGAAGACGCGTTCAGGTAAGATCATGCGTCGTATTCTGAGAAAGATCGCTGCAAACGACTACGGTGCACTGGGTGACACGTCGACCCTTGCTGATCCTTCAGTCGTTGATGAGTTGATCGATAATCGCATGAACCGCTAATACGCGATTGATGTCAAAGCACCCGCCGAGCGCAGGCTCTGCGGGTGTTTTTTTGTCCAAAAAGTGCACAAATGTGCGGTAGTTTTCGCATATTTTCTAAAATTTGGTATCTTTGAAGCTTAATCAGTAACGGATTTACGTTATGCATCACTGCAAGATTGTGATCGCGGATGATCACCCACTGTTTCGCGCAGCTTTAAAACAAGCTGTTTCTAAAGCGGCTAAGCAAGTCGATATTGTTGAGGTTTCAACAATGGCTGAGTTGCAAGACGCGGCATCAGAGCATAATGATGCTGATTTGGTTCTTCTTGATTTGACCATGCCGGGTGCCAGTGGCTTTTCAAGTCTTGTGTATCTGAAAGGTCAAAGTCCTGAGATGCCAGTCGTCGTTGTCTCAGGTAATGAAGATCATAATGTGATTCGTCGTTCGATCGAGTATGGCGCGCTTGGCTTTATTCCGAAGAGCGTCGCGCTCGAAACAATGGTTGAGGCTGTTCAGGCAGCTCTCGAAGGTGAAGCGTGGATTCCTGAAGATGTGAATCTTGATGCACCTGTTGTCGATGACAAAGAAGCCAAGATTGCTGAGGGTATTGCATCTCTGACACCGCAGCAGTTCCGTGTTCTTGTGATGCTGATGCAGGGTCTGTTGAATAAGCAGATCGCCTATGAATTAGATGTGAGCGAGGCGACTGTCAAAGCGCACGTCACAGCAATTCTCAGAAAACTGAAAGTCCATTCACGGACACAAGCTGTGATCGCCGCGCGCTCATTGGATCTTGAATCATTGTCCGGTTGAGTCTTGGTGCGGGTTCCACCCGCCCAAATCACGCCAACGATTAACGATTTCACAAAAGAGCTGGGCCGTTAAGTCAGCGTCATAGCGCGCTGAATGCGCCTCGTCATGATCAAATTTCAACCCAGCAGCATCACAAGCGCGTGCGAGTACCGTTTGTCCGTATGCAAGCCCCCCGAGTGTCGCTGTATCAAAACAGGAAAATGGATGGAAGGGCGCACGCTTAACACCCGAGCGCTTAATCGCTTGATTCAGAAAGCCGAGATCAAAATGCGCATTGTGGCCTACGAGAACTGCGCGATTGCAGCCATGATGTTTGATGGCGTCTCGGATCGGCTTAAACATCCGTGTCAGCGCATCTTTCTCGCTCTCGGCCATTCTGAGCGGGTGGTAGGGATCGATCCCAGTGAACTCAAGCGCGGCAGGCTCGAGATTTGCACCCTCAAATGGTTCGATATGCGCATGCACTTGGTCTCGAATAAACAGTGTTCCATCCTCATCCATATCGAGGATCACCATGGCGAGTTCGAGGAGAGCATCTGTTTCTGAGTTGAATCCACCCGTTTCCAAATCAACGACAACTGGCAAAAAGCCTCGAAAACGCTCGCCTAGACGGGTTTTCTTTTTCGGTTTATTGATTTCGTTTGAGTTGCCGTCGTCGGAGATAACGTCTGGCTCGATCATGAGAGACTCCAAGCTGTTGTCTCGCCACCACGAAGAAGACGTACTTCAGTATTTCCGAAAGGTTTTGTCAGCGGAATGGTCGACTCGCTCTTTGTCAGTGTAACTGTCTCGGTATTCCGAGGCAGACCATAGAAATCAGCTCCATTAAAGCTTGCAAAGGCTTCGAGGTTGTCGAGCTTGCCATGGGTTTCGAAGACTTCGGCATAGAGCTCTAAGGCATAAGGTGCGGTGTAACATCCGGCACAGCCACAGTCCGATTCTTTATCGCCGATTGCATGTGGCGCAGAATCTGTTCCCAAAAAGAATTGCGAAGAACCTGATGTTGCGGCTTCAATTAACGCATCTCGATGCAGGCTTCGTTTTAAGATCGGTAGACAGTACAAATGTGGACGAATACCGCCAGCAAGCATGTCATTTCGCTCATACATTAAATGATGAACCGTGATGGTGGCACCCATCTCCGAGTGCGCTTTGACGAAATCGACTGAGTCTTTGGTGGTGATATGTTCGAGGATCACCTTGAGGTTGGGAAGGCGCTGCATGAGCGGGCCCAGAGTTCTATCGAGGAACACAGCTTCGCGATCAAAGATATCAATCGAGCGATCAGTCACCTCGCCGTGGATTAATAGGGGCAGTCCCGTCTCAGCCATGGTCTCAAGTGTTGGCATGACACCATCAAGGCTCGCAACACCTGCATCTGAGTTTGTTGTTGCCCCTTGAGGATAGAGTTTCACTCCGTGTACGTGCTCGGACGATGCGGCTTCTCTGATGATTTCGGGGCTCAAGCCCGGTGTTAAATAGAGGGTCATCAATGGATCAAATGTCATGCCATCAGGCAGTGCAGCCAATATCCGCTCGCGATATTGAAGTGCAGCTTCCACCGTCGCCACAGGAGGTTTGAGGTTCGGCATCACGATCGCGCGATAGAACGCCCGTGCGGTATCTGGAACAGTGGTTGTTAAGGCCGCTCCATCGCGTAAATGAAGGTGCCAGTCATCGGGACGTGTGAGAGTCAGTTGCACGAATTGATCCTTTTTCAATGCCTCATAGGGTAGAGGAAAACGACTGTTCATTCATCCGTTTCATCGGAAACACTCTGCAAGCTTCGCGCGCTCTGCTATCATGCGCGGCCTGATTTTTCATGATTTTTAGGATTTCTTTCAATGTCGGACATTAACAAAGTCGTTTTGGCGTACTCCGGTGGTCTCGATACCAGCGTGATTGTGCGTTGGCTTCAGGAAACCTATCAGTGTGAAGTTGTCACCTTTACAGCTGATTTAGGGCAGGGTGAGGAAGTTGAGCCGGCTCGAGCGAAGGCTGAAGCCCTCGGCGTGAAGGAAATCTACATTGAAGATTTACGCGAAGAGTTCGTGTCTGAGTATGTTTTCCCAATGTTCCGTGCGAATACGATTTACGAAGGTGAGTATCTCTTAGGCACCTCAATTGCGCGTCCCTTGATCGCCAAGCGTCTAGTTGAGATTGCTGAAGAGACCGGTGCTGATGCAATCAGCCATGGAGCGACAGGTAAAGGTAACGATCAAGTCCGGTTTGAACTCGGTGCTTATGCATTGAACCCAGCAGTACAGGTCATTGCACCATGGCGTGAGTGGGATCTCACATCGCGCGAAACGCTGCTTGCGTATTGTGAGCAACACAATATCCCTGTTGAGCAAAAACGCGGTAAGAAGTCACCATATTCGATGGATGCGAACCTCCTTCACATCAGCTACGAAGGCGCAGTATTGGAGGATCCTTGGGCCGAGCCTGAGGAAGATATGTGGCGTTGGTCAGTTTCTCCAGAAGCTGCACCGGATCAAGCAGAGGAAATCATATTAGGCTTTAGAAACGGTGATCCTGTCAGCATCAACGGTCAAGCGATGTCTCCTGCCACTTTATTAGCAGAGCTCAATGCGATCGGCGGTCGTCATGGTATTGGTCGCTTGGATATCGTTGAAAACCGCTACGTGGGCATGAAGTCTCGCGGCTGTTATGAAACACCAGGCGGAACCATTATGCTCAAGGCGCACCGTGCACTGGAGTCGATCACGCTAGACCGAGAAGTTGCGCATTTCAAAGACAGCTTAATCGCGAAGTATGCCGATTTGGTCTACAACGGGTATTGGTGGTCACCAGAGCGCAAAATGATGCAGGCTGCGATTGATGAGTCGCAAGCGGTCGTCAATGGTGATGTGCGTTTGAAACTGTACAAGGGATCGGTGGCTGTCACCGGTCGTCGTTCAGACCAGTCATTATTTGATGAAGCGATCGCAACGTTCGAAGACGATGCGGGTGCCTACAACCAGAAAGATGCTGAAGGTTTTATTAAGCTGAATGCGCTGCGTTTACGTACTGCTGCGAAGAAAGGCCGTTCGCTACGCAAATAAATCAAAGGCTCGGTTTGCCTTTGTATTCACAGAGATCGGAGATCAGGCAATTCGTACAGTCTGGTTTCCGAGCTTTGCAGACATAGCGCCCATGTAGGATCATCCAATGGTGCGCATCTTTTAAAAACTCTTTTGGAATCACTCTTACAAGTCGGTCTTCAACTTCCCGGACGTCCTTGCCCGGCGCAATCCGAGTCCGATTAGCCAGACGGAAGATGTGTGTATCGACTGCCATGGTTGGTTCACCAAATGCTGTATTCAAAACCACATTCGCAGTCTTACGTCCGACTCCAGGTAACGCCTCTAACTCTTCACGTGTTCTTGGAATTTCTCCACCATGCTGTTCGAGCAAAATCGCGCAGGTTTTCATCACGTTCTCTGCTTTTGAGTTATAGAGCCCGATTGTCTTGATGCACTCTTTTACCCCATCGATTCCGAGTGCCAAGATCGCTTCTGGGGTGTTGGCAATTGGATAGAGTTTGCGTGTTGCGAGGTTCACAGAGACGTCGGTTGCTTGTGCTGAAAGTAATACAGCGATCAGAAGTTCAAATGGTGTTGTCCACTCAAGCTCTGTGGTTGGATTGGGGTTTTGATCTCTTAAGCGTGTGAAGATTTCCGTTCGGATCTCTTTATTCACGAAATATCTCCAGTGGTTCGCACGCGACGGTCTTTGGTATTGGCGATGACCTTCGCTCTTAGGTGTTTGAGCTTGGATTGAATCACTTGATGTAATGCCACTAACAATCCGAGTGCGATAAAAGCACCTGGTGGGAGTGCTGCCAGGATAAGGGTTTTAGAGGCCCATTCACGCAGCGCTCCCAGGCTAACCAATACCAATAGAAATCCAAGGCCCTGAGCGAGACCATCCATGGTACTCACAAAAAATGGCTCGCGACGAGCAAGTGCCTCGGCCCGCCCGAGTATCAGACAATTGGTCACAATCAATGGGAGAAAAATTCCCAGTGACTGGTAGAGGGGATAGTCAAATGCCTGAACCAAGAGTTCTGCACAGGTGGTTAAGGCCGCAATCACTAACACAAAGACAGGCAGGCGGATTGCATCGTCGACAAGGTTTCGGATCAGGCTGATGGAGGCATTGGATAATACCAAGACAAATAGTGTCGCAAGTCCGAGTCCAATTGCGTTGTCGACTGTGTTGGACACGGCCAATAATGGACAGAGTCCTAGCAGTTGAATCAATCCTGGATTTCGATCCCAGAGACCATCAAGCCATAGTGTGACGATTTTCACTGCGAGGCCTCCAATAATTCTGGATTTTCGTCGAGATATCGCAGCGTGTCTTTCAACGCATTGACGACAGCGCGCGGTGTAATGGTTGCTCCAGTGAAGCTATCAAAACGCCCGCCATCTTTATCGACAGCCCAGTCATCTGGCGATAGGTCCCTGTATGAAAGACCGTTGAAGGAAAGAATCCAATCAGTTTTCCGTGTGTCGATTTTGTCGCCGAGTCCTGGCGTTTCTTTATGATCAATCGCGCGCAGGCCCACAACCCGTTGGTTTTGATCGAGGGCGATGAGCAATTGGATTGTTCCGCTGTAGCCTTCTGTTGACTTGAATGGGATCACAGATCCGATCTGGTTGGTTGAGTTTGCAATTGGAGTGACGAGCAAAGGCCTTTCCAGTGTGGTTGGTGCATTGCTCGGCAACTCTTTACGTACTGGCGTTTGAATTGTTCCGTCCAGTAGTAAAGGCTCAGCGAGTGCATAGAGTTGTTCGAGCCGCGCCTCTTCCTTGGCTGCGATGATTAACGGTTTGGTGATGACGTAAATCACCCCCACGAAGAGGCTTGTGATCAGACCAAAGGTTGCAAGACGAAATGTCATGATTGACCTCCAGGGCCTTTGACACTGGCCTCGCGACCCATGATGCGTGGCCGAGTGTAATGATCAATCATTGGTGCCGCAAAGTTCATCAATAAGACCGCGAACGCAATGGCATCTGGATACTGCCCATAGGTTCTAATGAGGTAAGTGAGTATGCCAACTCCGATCGCAAACCAGAGGCGCCCTTTCGGACTTGTGGCTCCCGATACCGGGTCTGTCAGAATGAAAAATGCAGCAAAAATTCCCGCGCCAGCAATTAGATGAACCCAAACGGGTGTCGCCGTATCCGGGTCAAAGCTGAAAAATGCGCTGATCACAACGAGAGTTGCTAAGAGTCCAACAGGTGTGTGCCAGGTAATCACTCGCTGATAAATTAGCCAAAGGCCACCCATCAGATAGGCTAAAGCCACCCATTCATAGCCGTAAATCAAACCCAGATGTGCTTGGCTGAAGAGTGGGTTACGAGCCGCTTCAATCGCAGTCAGGGAGCGAAATTCGGTTTTGTATAGATCGAGAGTCGTTGCGCCTGACACTGCATCGCTTGCTTGGCCGAGATACGCGTTCCAAGCAGTGGCAATATCTGGAGTCGTAAGCGGATTGATCCACAGAGTCGTCATGGCGACTGGTGCTGAGATCAGCATGAGAGCGTAGCCAAGCATCGCAGGATTGACGGGGTTTTGTCCGAGCCCACCATAGAGATGCTTGCCTAAGATGACCGAGGATGCAGTCGCTGCAATCACCAGCCACCAGGGCGCTGCTTGCGGAAGCGCGAGAGCGATCAGAACACCGGTCAGAACGGCTGATAAATCTGTCAGGCGTGGGTTTATCGGGCGCTTTCGTAAGCCGAGACATAGCGCTTCGGAGGCTAGTGCCGTAAGGATTGCTGTGATGATATTCAACAGAACACCGACTCCAAAAAATAGAGTCATGGCGATGATGCCTGGAATCAAAGCCATCAGCACTGTACGCATGACGATCGCTGTATCTATCGGTGGATAGTCTGGTCGCTTGATCATGCGCTTTCTTCCCGCGCTTTCCGCGCTTTGTTTAGGGCATCTGCAGTTTTGGCTTTACGCGCAACACGTTTCGCCTCTTGCTCTTGGGCGATGCGTTCGAGTCGTTTGTTGCGCGCTTCAAAACGCTCCCGAGCTTCTGCTGCGAGGCGCTGTTCATTTGCTTTCTCTCGCGCCTCAAACCGTCCGAGGCGGAACCACTCGGCAAGAGGGATATGGCTTGGGCAGACCGCATTGCAGGCGGCGCATTCGATACAGTCTGTCAGGCCTTCATGGATAGCGCGATCGAGCAATCCGCCTTTCAATGCCGAGACCATTTGCTGTGGTTGCAGGCGGACAGGGCACGCCGTGGCGCATGCACCGCATCGAATACAAGGTGACTCGGGAGCGATTTCAACCTCACGAGCGAGTAAACAGTTGGTTGTCTTGGTGATTCCGGCTTCAAAATCAGTCACTTGATAGCCCATCATCGGCCCGCCGACCGTGATTGAAGTCAGCGAAGCCGGATTGGTTTTGGTTGCTTCAATGAGATGACGGATCGGTGTGCCAATCGGAGCGATGACATTTTTTTGAGTCGTGAGGGCTTCGCCGGTTAATGTCACAATGCGGTCTGTGATCGGTTTGCCATCAATTGCACGGGATAGCGCGGCTAAGGTGCCGGGGTTATGTACGATGACGCCTGATTCAACCGAGCGTGAGCCGGTCGGCACCTCAATGCCTAGCGTCAGCCAAACCAATTGGCGAGCTGACCCTGATGGGTATTTCGTATCGAGTAACACGATATCGAAGAAGCAATCGGAACGTGATTCTTGGAGTGCGGCTTCAATTGCAGCGAGCGCTTCAGGCTTATTATCTTCAATCCCAATAACAATCGTTTTGATATCGAGCGTTTGAGACAGCATGCATGCGCCACGGATCATCGAATGCGTATCGATCCGCATTAGGGTGTCATCAGCTGTTAAATAGGGCTCGCACTCGGCTGCATTGATAATGAGCGTTTGAGTGCCATCAGACCATTTTTTAAAGCTTGGGAATCCAGCGCCACCAAGGCCTAGAATACCAGCCTCGATTGCACGATCTCTCAACGTGTCTGCATCAAATGGCCAGGAGAGAGGGTGAAGATAACTTTGGTCCTTCGATCCGTTCGGCTCGATGATGATGGATGCACTGACATCATCCGACGGGTGGGTGATTGCATGATCGGTGATGTCGATCACTGTGCCTGCACGCGATGCAACGTGAATGATGCCGCTTTGGCATTTGATAATGGGCGTCCCCTGAGAAACGGTATCGCCGATCGAAACCAAGGGTTCACCAGGCCCACCCCCGGAAAAGTGAATAGGGAAGACCAAACGTTTGGGGTCATCGATAAAGACGCACGGGGCTGAGGTTGAGAGATCTTTGTAGGTCTCGGGATGGATTCCACCCTCTAACTGTCTCTCACAATGACGGATTTGATACTCAGCCATGTTGCATACCTATCTGTCCAAAGCGGTCAGACGAAATGACGTCAGGTCGGTTGGGTATCCAGAAATCCGATGCCTTGGGTCGTGGGACCATGTCAATACAATCAACCGGGCAAGGATCCACACATAAATCGCATCCGGTGCAGTCATCCACAATGACTGTATGCATCAGTTTGGCCGCCCCAACAATTGCATCGACCGGACAGGCTTGGATGCATTTTGTGCAACCAATGCATTCTTCTTCGATGATGACGGCAACTAGATCTTGATCGGCGGTGGTCTCATCTGCATCGAGCGGAAGTGAGTCCACACCGAGCAAGTTCGCTAAACGATCGACGGTCTCTTGGCCGCCGGGAGGGCATCTGTTGATCGGTTCACCGTTGGCGATCGCTTCAGCATAGGGTTTGCAACCGGGGTGACCGCACTGACCGCATTGTGTTTGAGGCAATAGTGCATCGATTGAATCCACGAGCGGATTGCCGTCGACTTTGAACGCTTTCGATGCGTATTGAAGTAACGCACCACCCACCAGGCCAACGACCGAGAGACCAATAACACCGCTACCAATAGTCCAAAGAGCCTCTGTCACAGCCGAATCATTCCAGTAAAGCCCATGAATGCGAGCGCCATAAAGCCTGCAGTAATGAGCGCGATTGATGCTCCCTGAAAGGGTGCTGGAATATCCGCAAGTTGTAAGCGTTCGCGAACACCTGCAAAAAAGACAAGAACCAGTGAGAATCCGAGTGCTGCGCCGATTCCATAAAAAGCTGATTCGGCGAGCGTGTGTGCGCGATTGGTATTAAGTAACGCAACACCGAGAACAGCACAGTTTGTTGTAATGAGTGGTAAGTAGATTCCCAATACGCTATGCAGTAGTGGGGATGTCTTTTTAATAGCCAGCTCTGTGAACTGAACGGCCACAGCAATGGCGACGATAAAAGCGAGTGTCCTCAGCCACATGGCATCGAGTGGAATCAACAACAAACTTTGTAGCAGATAGGCTACAACCGATGAGAGCGTGAGAACAAAAGTCGTCGCAAACGACATGCCGAGTGCACTGTCGATACGTGAAGAAACGCCCATGAATGGACATAACCCAAGGAACTGGACCAACACAAAGTTGTTAACCAGAGCTGCTGAAACAATGATCAGCAACAAATCGGTCAAGAGGCGTCTCCTGACAGCTCCGAAGAAACGGTCGCACCTGATACGAGGAGTTTGTGGACAGGGCACTTGTTTGCGATTTCGAGCAGGCGTTGACGTTGCTCTTCCGTGAGATTCCCGGTGAGTTTGATGACTCGCTGGAAATGATGCCCATCTTTTGATGGTGTATGCGTGACTTCGGTATCCACTTCATCAAGCGGTAATTTTTTCATATCGGCATACATCCGAAGAGTCATATTGGTGCAGGCTCCAAGTGCGGAAGCAACAAGGCCAAAGGGGGCGGGGCCTAAGTCGGTTCCACCCATAAACTCAGGTTCGTCCATCACAAATGAATGACCCTCTGTTTCAACCGCGTTGTAGAATTTCGAAGACCCAGCTTCGCGAACAACTGCTTTGGTAACGTGTTCCATCGATTCCCCGTTAACGAATTCGCTGACCCGCTTGAGCTCCTTGATCAGGTTCTAAGAGATAAATCTCAGATCCACCTGGGCCTGCCGCCAGAACCATGCCTTCTGAGACCCCAAATTTCATTTTTCGAGGTGCTAAATTGGCAATCATCACTGTCTGACGTCCAACAAGATCTTCAGCTTGATAAGCTGCCTTAATTCCACTAAATACCTGACGTGTTTCTCCACCCAGATCGAGCGTCAATTGAAGGAGTTTGTCGGCACCCTCGACCTCCTTAGCAGCAATAATTGTCGCGACCCGCAAATCCACTTTAGTGAAGTCGTCGATCGTACACTCAGGAGCGATTGGTTCGATATTGCTCGTCGCCTCTGTTTTTGCTGATTCTTTGACCTCAGTCACATCAGGTTGAATCATGGCTTCAACATCTTTCATTTCGATGCGTGTCAGTAATGGGCTGAACGTCTCGATTTGATGATCGAGTAACGTATCGTTAAGCGTGTCATAACCGAGTGAGTCGACATTCAGGAACACTTGTACGTTTGCAGCAAGCGTCGGCATCACAGGTTGCAAATACAGTGTTAACAGCCGGAACGCATTGATGGCGGTCGTGCAGATCGGCTGAACTTGGGCGAGGGTGTCTTCATTTTTCGCCAGTTGCCATGGGGCGACATCAGCAATCCAAGCATTCACATCATCGGCAAGCGCCATGATTTCCCGTGTTGCTCGTGAGAACTCGCGCTTTTCAAATGAATCACGAATCTCGGGGCCTTTCGCTCGTATCGCGTCAATCAGCTCAGGATTTGCTAATTCTGCTGAGAGTTGTCCATCGAATTTCTTTCCGATGAATCCAGCGGTTCGACTGGCGATGTTGACGAGTTTACCGACGAGATCAGAATTCACCTTTTGTACGAAGTCTTCGAGTGAGAGATCGATATCCTCAACACGAGCAGATAACTTCGTTGCAAAGTAATAGCGCAAGTACTCAGGGTCTAGGTGATCGAGGTAGGTGCGTGCCTTGATGAACGTTCCGCGCGATTTGGACATCTTGCGACCATCAACGGTGACAAAGCCATGTACATTGACGCCAGTCGGTGTACGGAAATCAGCTTGATTGAGCATGGCTGGCCAGAACAAACAGTGGAAGTTCACGATGTCCTTCCCGATGAAGTGATACACCTCAGCATCACTGTCAGGTCCCCAAACCGAGTCGAAGTCAAAGTTGTTGGCATCACACCACTCTTTGAACGCCCCCATGTAGCCGATAGGTGCATCAAGCCAAACATAGAAATAGGTGCCAGGGTGATCCGGAACTTCAAAGCCGAAGTAAGGCGCATCGCGAGAAATGTCCCAGCTCTTCAGGCCGCCTTCAATCCATTCAGCGAGCTTATTGGCTACTTCAGGTTGCAGTCGTCCTGAACGTGTCCACTTTTTCAAGAACTCCGTGTGTTGCCCGAGCTCAAAGAACAAGTGCTCGGAATCTTTAAGAACAGGTGTTGCCCCAGATAATGTTGATTTTGGGTTTTTCAGTTCGGATGCTTGGTAGGTCGCGCCGCACGCCTCACAGTTGTCCCCATACTGATCGTCGACACCACATTTAGGGCAGCTTCCTTTGACATAGCGGTCTGCAAGGAAGAGTTCTTTCTCTGGGTCAAAGAGCTGAGAGATCGTTCGTACAGCAATTCCGCCAGCGTCTCGCACGCGAGAATAAATGAGTTCTGAATAGTGGCGGTTTGCATCGGTGTGTGTTGAAGAATAGTGATCAAATCCGATGTGAAAGCCATTGAAGTCAGCTTGGTGTTCCGCTTTGACATCGGCGATCAATTCCTCTGGAGAAATTCCGAGCGTTTGTGCGCGGAGCATGATCGCTGTACCGTGAGCATCGTCTGCGCAAACATAGACACACTGGTTACCAGATTGCTTTTGATAGCGAACCCATATGTCAGTTTGGATATACTCGAGCATATGGCCTAAGTGTATCGAACCGTTGGCATAGGGCAGGGCGCTTGTGACTAAAATGGTGCGTCTATCTGTCGGCACAGAAATAATTCCTTGTTGCGGTGCAAGTTAATCCCCAAATATACCAGTACTAGCCATGTTTTTGGCCGACTCTTGATGAAAACGGAGATGATTTTGTCGACTTCTATCCATGAACGTGTGATTGCGATTCTCTCAGAGCATGATGACCCCTATCGCGAAGCAAATCTTGGCCGTAGCGGCGCTCTGACACGCTGCGAGCTGAAAGAGGGTGAGCTTGATGTTGAGCTAACGTTTAAGTATCCGCTTGCTGGGATGACACGATCATTAGTCAAGCAGCTAAAACCAAAGCTCGAGGGGATAAAAGAAGTCAAAGAGGCGTTTATCCGCGTGCGTCACGAAATCCCAGTGACACCAGCTCGTGAGGGGACAGAATCGATTCCAGGTGTTCGCCAGGTGATCTGTGTTGCCTCAGGCAAAGGTGGTGTTGGGAAATCAACCACAGCGGTCAACCTCGCTCTGGCATTACAAGCAGAAGGTGCTCGTGTCGGCCTTTTAGACGCCGATATTTATGGCCCGTCTCAGGCTTTGATGTTGGGTGTACAAGGTCAGCGTCCAGAGACTCCCGATGGCAAGTCGTTTAATCCTGTGATTGCGCACGGGATTCCCGTGATGTCTATGGCGTTTCTGCTCACAGAGCGTTCACCGACGATATGGCGTGGACCGATGGTGAGTGGTGCCTTTACCCAGATGCTCCGACAGACCAATTGGGGCAATCTCGATTACCTAGTGATCGATTTGCCGCCGGGAACAGGTGATATTCAACTGACGCTGAGCCAACAAGTTCCTGTGAATGGAGCCGTCGTTGTGACGACCCCACAAGATATTGCTTTGCTCGATGCTCGCCGCGGTATTGAAATGTTTAGACGAGTGGAAGTGCCGGTTCTGGGTGTCATTGAGAACATGTCATTACACCGGTGTTCCAAGTGTGGTCATACAGAACATTTATTTGGTGAAGGCGGTGGCGATAGAATTGCGGCAGAATATGACACCGAATTGCTTGGTGCGCTGCCTCTCGATTTGAGTATCCGTCAACAGACAGATATCGGAAAGCCAACTGTGATCAGTGATCCAGATGGTGTGATTGCGCAATCGTACCGTGATATTGCTCGACGCACAGGGGCGCGACTTGCCCTTTTTGCCGAGCGCAGTGGCTCGAGCAGTTTAATTACGAAAACCCAAGGGACTGATGAGTAATCCATGACTATTAAATCCGACCGCTGGATTCAGCACATGGCTGAAACCCAAGACATGATCACACCGTTCGAAGCAGGACAAGTACGTACACGAGACGGCGAAAAGCTGATTTCTTACGGTACATCGAGTTATGGCTACGATGTGCGCTGTGCCGATGAATTTAAAGTATTCACCAATATTCACTCGGCGGTGGTTGATCCAAAGAATTTTGATGAGAAGAGCTTTGTCGACATCAAATCAGATGTCTGCATCATTCCACCAAACTCTTTTGCGCTCGCAAGAACTGTCGAATATTTCAAAATTCCCGAGGATGTATTGACGATTTGTTTAGGTAAGTCCACCTATGCACGGTGCGGGATTATCGTGAATGTCACGCCCCTTGAGCCTGAGTGGGAAGGTCACGTCACACTTGAGTTCTCGAATACGACAAACCTGCCAGCAAAGATTTACGCCAACGAGGGCGTTGCCCAGATGCTATTTTTCCAATCCGATGAGCGTTGTCTGACCACGTATCGCGATCGTGGCGGTAAATACCAAGGACAAACCGGGGTTACACTTCCTAAAGCCTAAGGATAGGAATGAATACAGAAGAACGTTATTTGCTCCGGATTACCTGTCCAGGACGAACAGGACTGGTCGCAGCGATTACTGGATTTTTGGCTGATCAAGACTGCTTTATCACGGAGTTGTCTCAATTTGACGATATCCAGACCGGGCGATTTTTTTGTCGTGCTGAATTCTTTAAGCCTGAGTCCGGTCGAACACCAGATGAGCTCTCGGATTTATTTTCAGAAATCGGTTCGCGTTTTGAAATGGATTGGAAGTTTATTAACCGCTCAGTCCCTCATCGAACATTGATTTTGGTGTCCAAATTCGATCATTGTTTGAATGACCTGCTGTACAGAAAACAAACTGGCGAACTGAATATTGATGTCACAACAGTCGCATCGAACCATCCTGATCTCGAGCCATTGGCGCGTTTCCATCAAGCCCCCTTTGAAGTCTTGCCAACAGCGAAATCGAAACTGGCGACCAAGGCTGCTCAGGAGGACCGAATTCGACAGTTAATCGATGAGCAAAGCGTCGATCTTGTTGTTCTCGCGCGTTATATGCAGGTCTTGTCTGATGAGTTATGTCAGGATTTGGCTGGGCGTTGCATCAATATTCATCACTCATTTTTGCCAAGTTTCAAAGGTGCTCGCCCATATCATCAAGCGTATGAACGGGGTGTGAAGGCAATTGGCGCGACAGCACACTATGTGACTGCGGATTTAGATGAGGGACCGATCATTGATCAAGAGGTCGCTCGCGTTGATCATACATTCGGCCCAGATCAGTTATTAGCGACAGGCCGTAACATGGAAAACTACGCACTTTCGCGCGCTGTGAAAGCGCATAGCGAACATCGCGTTTTCTTGAATGGACATAAAACGGTGGTATTGAAATGACGGCAACCCGAATCGACGGAAAAGCGTTTGCGGAACAAGTTCGTGAAGAGGTTGCTGAGGGTGTAAAAGCGCTGCAAGAAGCTCATGGAGTGACCCCGGGATTGGCTGTTGTTTTGGTTGGCGAAGATCCAGCGAGCCAAGTGTACGTGCGAAATAAGGTGAAGCAGACCGAAGCTTGTGGCATGAACTCTTTCCACCACGTGTTGGATGCATCAACTTCTCGTGAGTCGCTGATGGCTTTGATTAAGTCTTTGAACGATGATCCAGAGGTGCATGGCATTTTGGTTCAGTTACCACTGCCGGAACATCTTGACTCGAAAGATGTGATAGAGGCGATTGATCCGGCGAAAGACGTTGATGGCTTCCATACCAGTAACGTAGGTGAGTTATGGACCAGTGGTGAACCTTTTGTTCCATGTACGCCGCTTGGTTGTCTGAAGCTTCTCAAATCCGTTGAGCCCAATATTGCAGGTAAGAATGCGGTGGTGATTGGTCGCTCGAACATCGTAGGTCGTCCGATGGCTGCTCTTCTCTTGAATGAATCAGCCACTGTCACGATTGCGCACTCAAAGACCAAGGATTTGCCAAGCGTATGCCGTCAGGCGGATATTTTGGTTGCGGCAGTCGGTCGTCCGCAGATGGTCAAGGCGGACTGGATCAAGCCTGGTGCTATCGTTTTAGATGTAGGGATTAACCGCATCGAAACAGACGATGGGAAAGGCCGACTTGTTGGCGACGTCGATTTTGACGATGCGTCGACTGTGGCTGGGGCAATCACACCCGTGCCCGGTGGTCCTGGTCCGATGACAATTGCCTGTCTTTTAGCCAATACACTGGAAGCAGCAAAGCGTTCAATCTCTTAAGTTATTGACTTGGACTCAAGTCCAAGTCAGCTCTTCTCTTCGAATTTTTCACTAACTTCTCATCAATCAGTCAGCTTGAATTTGATAGGTGAGAGGTTACACTTATCGCCATAGTGAGTTTTAAATCAAAGCGTCTAGCTCGGTTTTATAGGTCAGGATTCGTTCGCGGTCTTCGGTTTGCAAACCAAGCTCGCGTGGAAAGTGTTTTGTCCCGTTTAGATGATGCCTACTCGCTAGAGCAATTTACGAGGCCTCAAGATCGTCTGCATCGTTTGCGTGGAAACTTGAACGGCTTTTGGTCTGTTCGAATCTCAGCAAACTATCGAATTATTTTTCGATGGGTTGATGGCGAAGGCGCCCACGATGTGGATTTGTTGGATTATCACTAGGAGATTTGATTGATGCGTATGTTTAATCCTCCTCATCCCGGTCGACAGGTTCGGGAGGATATCGAAGCACTCGGTTGGACCATCACAGAAGCAGCTGGGTATCTCGGTTGTTCGCGTAAGCAGTTATCTGATATTGCGAACCTTAGATCGGGAATATCCCCCGAGATGGCAATCCGGCTCAGTGCAATTATCGGTGGTTCGCCAGGTCTCTGGTGCAGAATGCAGTTGAGCTATGACTTATGGCAAGTTGAAGGTCGTACAGACGAGATCCTATCAACGGTCAATCAGCCGCCCAAGGAAAAGTACTGGATTCATGATGAAGAGGGCGGATACTTTGATCCGCCCGATCTTAAATTGATGCTGAAAAACGCATCTGGCCCAATGAAGAGCAAAAAGTCAGTGGGGTAGTGCTTCTGGTGCCTTGGCTTGCAAATACATGCGGTACAAAGCACTTGCCACGATGAAGGCGACAGCCCAATAGGCTGAGCTTGAGAATGCAGCTGGTGCATACATCAGTTCACGGCTCACAAACTCAGCCATGGTTGGCTCAAAATTCCCTGACCACAGATAGAAGCTTCCACTCGAAATCAGTTCACAAACCAAGGTTCCAACCATCGCGAATCCAAAGAACATCGCAAAACCGGAAAGATTGCCATTCAGGTATGGCTTCACTAACCGGCCCGCCATCCACATGGAGAAGTAAGCTGGGATAAGCATTCCATAGGCAACCGACAAACAAGTGCCTGGTACTCCACCAAATGTAAACGCGTAGGCGTCGATACCGACTGCCAGAGACATAAACCAAGCAAAAGACCATGTAGGTAGGAGAGCCCCGGCTACCATGAAAATCATCCAAGATGCTTCAGGAAGCGCGTTGAACCCCGAGAAATGGGCGCCACGTGTTGCCAGCATCAGAACAGCTAAAGTCGCTGTGAAAATGTATCGGTTGGTGTCATGGGTTTTCAAAATTCGTACCTCAGTTCTATCTCGAGTTCTCTGCCAGGGAGAGCATAACTCTTGCTGCCACTGTGAAGCACTCTATCTTTGTCGAATGCATTTGTTAAATTCGCTTTCACATTTATGTCAGAAAATTTTCGAGAAAAGCTGACGTCAGCGACAACATATCCAGACAGCACGTAATTTGATTGCTCATCGTAGTTGGTATACATCTTGGATTGACCATGTAGGTCCAAAGAAATCATGCCTCCAAACGATGGGTACTCAGCTCGATAATTAATCTGCTTCTCGGGCGTGTAGGCCATGGCTGTGTCAGAGTAATTCTCAACTGCTGTCTTTACCAAACTAAAAGTAATATTTTGGTGTAATGCGCCAAGTAAATATTCCGCAGAAATCTCAATACCAGTTGATGAGGCGTTGCCCTCATTCGCTTGGCTGATCGAAATAAAATCCTGAGTTTTAGTCCGATAAGCTTTTGTTTTTATCCAGCCAATTTTAATCGGCCAAAGGGACTCAACTGCGATCATCGAAACCTTCTCTGGCTTAAGGTTTTGGTTGTAGTCGCTTACAGCCCAACTCAGATCGTACTGAGCTTTGTCGGCAAGAGTGGGGTATCTAAAGGATCTCGCAAATGTAACTTTTGACGAAGTGCCAGTTTCGCTCGGTAGTTCAACATTTAAGTTTGCCGCCGACTGGAGGCCATTGGTTGAATGCTCTTCACCGCGTAGCGAACCCGATATCCTTCCTACTGACATTAACGTGGTGTTTGCTGAAGCGAATAATCCAGTCAGACTTTGTTCGTCGGCGAGAGCATAGTAGGCGTCACCTCCGGGAGAATAATTAGTTTGGCGGTATTCCCCGCCAAATTGAAAATTTGTTAGGTAATTTGATACGAGATTGATACCGCTATTATCGGATGTGTATATATTTTTTGACGATGCATCAGAATTATAAGCGGTGGTAGATAGTTCCGATCTATCGATACTGAAATTCAACGTATCGTTCAACTTTCCAGCAATACGCATTGATGTAATTTCGGTGTCGACGAGATTTTGGTCAAGTCGGCCATTATCAATTTCATTTGTCGTAGAACTTTTAGACAGGTCAATCGAAGTTAACCCTACGTTCCGCTCTTGCGAAGTCCACGAAATAGTAGAAGATCCCGTTGTAAAACCATCGTTATCAGGCTGCGACGCTGGCTGTGAGTCATAACCAGATGACGCTTGGTAGCTGGCTATTAGAGAGATGTTGCTCGTTTGAAGCTCCAGTGCTTTGGCAACTGTGAATCCCCTAAGATTGTGGGTGCCGCTATTGACGGATACATGATCTTTAACAGAGGTTCCGCCGGTAATTATATTGATGACGGCCCCAGCAGATCCCGAACCGAAGACCACTCCCTCACCTAAAGAAAAGTATTCGATTCCTTGAACTATCGCTAAATCGATCCACTCTAGCTGGGCTTCTCCTTCTGTAACGTTGGTAAGAGGCGATCCATTCAGAAGTATGAGAACGTGCTCATCTTCAAGTCCAAACGCCCGTATGTTCGTTTTTGATGTTTTGGTGCCAAGCGAATAAACAGTGAAAGAAGTTGTTTTCTGCAAAAGTTCTGCCAATGAATTGGCATTTGTAGCTTCAATCTCTGCTTTTGATATGTACCTAGCAGGTGATGAATTACTTAGCAGGTTGGATTTGACGTCGTATTTGATGTCTAGTTCTGTCGCGATTGCAGTCTGCGACAATAACGCTGCCACAGGTATGGCGGCAATATATTTGAGATTCATTTTTGGCCCTAGCCGCGCCCACCGCACGCCTTAAGTTCGTGACACGCTAGGTAGGTCTCCGGGCTTATTCAGGACAATTCCATTTGTCGAATCACACACACCTTCCCATCATCAAGACAGTGGCATTCGTGAGGATTCAGGACTGAACATACCGTTGCGGGGGCAGCTTCGGACTTGGCTAGGCCGTACCGAATTCCCTGTTATGCCGATCGCTCGGCCACCTAACGAGAAGGGCGGGAGTATAGAGGTCGAGGTTTTAGATGCAACTCGTCTTTCGGCTAAATGGCAGTAATAACGAGTGCGGCAACAGCCCAAAGAAGCAGTGATCTTTCAGCGAGAGACTGCGTTTCTTCAATATGATAGCGAGCTGCATCATCACCATCGCCAACCAATGGCTCCTGTTTGATGAGGCCTTGTACGCAACGGGACCCACCGAGTTTGACTCGCAGTGCTCCAGCTGTGGCAGCAATTAACACACCTGCTTCTTGATCAGAGAAGTCATTCGCTTGGCGCGTCCATATCGCACGCGATCGCTCACGATCTCCCATAAACCCGAGTGTTAAAGCCATCAAACGTATTGGCACCCAGTTCAGTAGCGACACCCAGCGTTCGGAGGTCTCACCTGAGCCATGACGGTCAGCGATGACTGTTGATGTCCAATACAACAAAATTCCTGGAAGACCGCCGAGAGCAAACCAGGTAAGAGGAATAAACACTTTTTGCGCGAGCTTTAAAACCTGCGACTCAACTGTAATGCGTGCAACACCGTTTTCATCGAGTTGGCTTGCATCGGTTCCTGAAAATTCACTGAGTTTGATTTGTGCTTGCGAAAACGATCCGCTTCGGAGCTCGGTCAAAATCGCTTTGGAGTCTTCCGTCACCCGGCCGTACTCAATGATCAGTACCAGTGCACAAAATGTCACCACGGCACCAATCAAAGGCATGTAAGCGATGATTGCACCGAGTGTGACTGAACCTCCAACGATCAGTGGGAGACGCAACGTATTTGGCAATGCATCTGTCGCTTTTTCGATCGCGCTAATGACTTGCAGGCGATATGGCTCAATACGATCAGATGCAACAAGGCGGCTGAAAAGGAGAGCGGCAACGGCCAAAATCAAAGCGTTCATGAAAAATCCTTTAAAGTTTTAGAAACTGTAGCATGAAGCCAGTTACACTTGCGTTATGTTCAATCCGTTATCTATTTGCATTGGTCTTCGGTACACCCGCGCTAAGCGTCGGAACCATTTTATTTCGTTTATATCCGCGGTCTCAATGGCCGGTTTAACTTTGGGTGTTGCAGTTCTTATCTTAGTACTTTCAGTACTGAATGGATTCGATCGTGAGTTAAGGACCCGCATCCTCGGTACAGTGCCTCACGCGTTACTTGAGTTTGAAGATGCGCGAACCGATCTGGATCCAATCGCAGAGAAATTGATGACGAACCGATCGATCGTTGGCGTTGCACCGCTGAACCAAGGTGAAGGCCTGCTGGTGGCGAACGGGCGGACTGTGTCTGTTGCTGTTCTTGGGGTTGATCCTGAAAAAGAGTCACAAGTCTCGATTCTTCCTAGGCATATGACTCAAGGCGAATTCACAGATCTGAACGCTCGCCGATTTTCCATCATTTTGGGTTCAGGTGTTGCCGCGAATCTCGGTGTAATCCCGGGTGATCAGGTGACACTTCTGATTCCGGAGGCGACTCTCAGTCTCGCAGGGGTAACACCGCGTCTGAAGCGACTTCAGGTGGCGGGTATTTTTGAGATTGGCGCACAATTAGATAACCAGCTGGCCTTTGTTGAGCTATCTGATGCAGCACGACTGTTTAAGCTAGGTGAGGGTGTTGCAGCACTCCGGCTTGAGTTCGACAACCTGTTCGATGCACCGCAACTGATTCGTCCAATCGCTCAGGAAGTGAGCACTTCTCTGGGCTTACCGATTCGTTACCAAGACTGGACGCGAACGCAAGGCAATCTATTCGAAGCGATCCAACTTGAGAAAACTATGATCGCATTGTTGCTCACTCTGATCATCGCTGTTGCTGCGTTTAATATCGTCTCAACACTGGTCATGGTGGTGACAGACAAACGTGCTGATATTGCGATCCTCAAAACGATCGGACTGTCCCCTGCAGGTGTCATGGGTGTGTTTGTTGTACAAGGAACACTGGTTGGCGTCGTCGGCACTGTCTTCGGTGTGATCTTGGGTGTTCCACTTGCACTGTCGATCACTGAAATCTTGGCATTCTTGGAATCTGTGTTTGGGTTTTATCTTTTTAATCCGAGCGCCTACTTTATTTCTGATTTGCCTTCTGAGCTTCGTTGGTCGGATGTTGGGCTGGTGACGGCCCTCAGTATTGGATTATCGTTGATTGCAACGCTCTACCCCGCATTAAAAGCAAGCCGGATTATTCCTGCGGAGGTTTTGAATCATGAGCGATAGTTCATTGTTAGAACTCCAAAATGTCAGTTTCGCCTACGGCGAAGGCGAGAACCTGATTTCGGTTCTTGAGAATGTGAATTTTTCTGTTCTGCCAGGACAACGTCTGGCTCTCCTGGGACGCAGTGGTTCCGGTAAGAGCACGCTGATGAATATTTTGGCCGGTCTACTATTACCTGAGCAGGGCTCTGTGGTTTGGCACGGCACAGACATCACGCGATTGAGTGATGCCAAACGGGTTGCATTGCGACGTCAAACGATTGGTGTCGTGTATCAGTTTCATCATCTGTTGCCTGAGTTTTCTGCAGAAGAGAATGTCATGCTTCCAGCGATGCTCAGTGGTCAATCTGTCGCTGCCTCTACACGCTTAGCGCATCGGCTTCTTGCACAAGTTGGTCTCGAGCATCGGGTTGGCCACAGACCAGGAGAACTATCAGGTGGTGAGCGTCAGCGTGTTGCAATTGCTCGCGCGCTTGCTGGTAATCCAAAGGTGTTATTGATGGATGAACCAACAGGCAACCTTGATGAGGCGACGGCAGATCAGGTGTTGTCGATGCTTGTTGATTTATCGAAAGCGACTGAGACGAGTCTCGTTATTGTGACTCACGATCGCCGGGTTGCTGCTCAGACAGATCAGCAGTTTGAGTTGTATCGGGGTCAACTACAGAGCGTTTAAGAAAACGTCCTTTCCGTCGCCGCCAATTGTAGCTGACCTGTATGCTCCACCACATTCGAATCACGATAAACCCCAAGATACTTAGGATTATTCCGATGATCAGTGAGCCCGTGAGAAGAGGCCACCAGATGAGGTTGAGTTGATTCTGGATCCATTCAAGGGTGACTTCTTGCGGCCAACTCACACCATCACTCCCTAACACCCAGGCACCGAGTTGATAAGCGAAGAAGTAGTAAGGAGGCATCGTGATAGGGTTTGTTAGCCAGACGAGACCTACTGACAGCGGGACGTTACAACGAAGTATGAGCGCAAAGACCGCCGCGGCGACCATCTGAAGAGGCATCGGCATACAGGCCCAAAAAAGACCATTTAAGAACGCCAGCGCGACCGAGCGGCGATTTAAATGCCATAAGTCATCGGCAAATAGCTGACGACCAACCCATCCCCAACGACGCATATGTGCGATCTGCTCAGGCGGCGGCATGATTCTCGAAACGAACTTTCTCGGCATGACCTTCTTGTCGATCTCTGACGTCTGCTTGAGGTAATCACTCACGCAGAAGCATGAATTCCTACTCATGCTTAACACATGATTATTTGGTCTTTGATTGTAAGCAGTTTGCCTTGGTTTCCAAGCGCTTTATCGCCTTTTTTCCTGATTCTTTTGGCGATCATGCTGGTTTTATCTCGTCTGCGTTGGTTTGCACTCGCTTGCGTGTTGTTGGCTCTTCAAGAAATTCGAATCACTGATCATGTGGATTTGATGTGGTCAGAGCGGATGCGAAGTCAGACATGCGAGGGCATTGTTGTTATCGATCGTATCAGTACACAAACAAGGGATTTCACATCGGGTTCGGCTGTTTGGAAGAGCGTCGGGTGTCGAGCGTTACCCCAAGGTTCTGGGCTCAAGTTGCAGGTGGGCCCTGGATATTTACTACAACCCGGTGATCATATTGAGGGCCAATTTAAACTGTCACCGATTGTTGGGCTTCAGAACCCTGGTGGTTTTGATGCGAGACGGCATGCACTAGGCAATGGTTGGCTGGCCAAAGCGTCTTTGCTCGAGGGTGTGGTCGTTCCAGATCAGACCAAACGAGCAGCGGCACGTGATCGAACGATCAATTGGCCTGATCCGTTGCGTGGACTGACGCAAGCGCTTTTATTCGGTGAAAAGCAGGCGCTCGATCAACAGTTATTGGATGTGTTTAAGACACTTGGTTTATCGCACATGCTCGCGATATCGGGTCTTCACGTTGGACTTTTTCTCGGTGCCTTGTGGTGGCTCATGGGGCGCTTGGGCTGGCCCAAACATCCGATGCATCGGATGTATTTTAGGGCGTTAATCGTTTGCTTGGGTGCGTATCTTATTTCATCTTGGACGTTATTTAGCCCAAGTGTTGTGAGAGCCTCAGTGATGGCCTCGCTGATCAGTTGTCTTCCGCTTTTAGGTGTCCAACTTAGGCTGTATCAAATTCTCGCAATCACGCTCATCGGGGTTGTCTTGTTTGACCCGATGATTGCTTTATCCACTGGCTTTTTGATGTCGGCGGGAGCTGTTCTACTGATTGCTCAGATTCTCTGGGCGTCTCGATCGAAAGGCCTGACGCAGCTTCTTTGGTTTCAAATCGCTTTTAGTTGCGTACTTGCTACGTTGTTAAGTTTATGTCTTGGATTTGCGTATCCATGGCTTGGCATTGTTGCAAATGTTTTGATTGTTCCGTTGTTGCCACTCCTTCTCGTTCTGTTAACTCTTTGTGTGACGATGCAATGGTCATGGCTCATCTCGCAAGTAAATACACTGATTGATTGGTGCGTAAGTGGACTTGATTGGCTCCTCGTTCAAACCAGCTTTGGCCACATTCCATCAGATTGGATTCTTGGGCTTCTATTAATCATCGGCATCAGTACGCTGTTGCCAAAATTCAGTCCACGATGGTTCATCGCATTGTTATCGATTCTGCTCTTTATTCAGCCTTGGACTACTCATCAGTCACGGTTAATTGTTCATGATATTGGTCAGGGATCAGCCGCAACACTCGCATCTCAACACAGCCGAGCGATTTTTGACTTAGCCGCAGGACAGGCAGGCCGTTGGTCTAGGATTGGGCAATTTTTGCCAAGTTCTCGCGGACAATCGATTGATGGGATTTTTGTTAGTCATGGTGATATGGATCACTCCGGTGGGTTGGTTGATACGATCCAGAACGTTGCAATTCCAAACGTTGTTGAAGGCGGCGGTTCTCTCGATGGTTGGCTGGGGAGTTGCCGTAAAAAGCACCTGTTGGGCGATGTGGTTGTCGAGTTACTCTGGCCATTGTATCCAGTGGAGGGGTCCGAAAATCGCCAAAGCTGTGTGTATCTATTGTCATCAAAAGGCCGATATCTATTGATGATGGGTGATGCGGATTGGTTTTCAGAAGCGCAGGTTGTGAAAGAGTTGAACAGGCGGGGATTGATTGGCCGGATTCATGCCGTTGTCGTATCGCATCATGGTGCACGCGATGGCTCGAATCCCTCGTTTGTATCGCTGATTGGGGCGAACCATGCGCTTGTGAGTGTTGGGCGTTCAAATCGCTATGGTCATCCGCATCACGATGTATTGGAGCGATGGATTGCGAGTGGCGCGACAATTCATCGAACAGATCTCGACGGCGCTTTGAGTTTTGATTTTGCTACAGGTGAGGTTGCTCGCTATCGCGAGGACAATCCACAACGTTGGATTAGTTCGAGAGCTTCCCACCAATCAGATGAATTGTACGATCGATCGACAACAGACTCTCTGGTTGATGACTGATAATGAGGGTGGTTCGATTCGCTTTTAAATTCTCGAGCCCTTTGAGAACTTCTTCGCGACTCTTGTGATCGAGTGCGCTGGTTGGTTCATCGAGTAATAAGATTGGAGCGTCTTTAATGAACGCCCGTGCGATCGCAATGCGCTGACGTTGGCCACCAGATAAACGATTTCCAAATGGGCCAATTTGGGTATTAAACCCGTCTGGAAGCGCTTCGATAAATTCCAACGCGTGCGCCTGACGCGCGGCTTCTCGAACTTCCTCATCCGTGGCATCAGGCCATCCAAAACGGATGTTATCTGCGACCGATGCGTCAAACAGATTGACCTGTTGTCCAACAAGCGAGAGTTGACGACGACGTTTGGAGAGCGGCCATTGGGTCAGCGGTTCATCGTTAATGCAAATTTCACCGTCGTTAGGATCTAGAAAACCTGCGATCAGGGCGATAAGCGATGATTTACCCGAGCCCGATGGGCCGACGAGGGCGACACTTTCTCCGGGGCGAACATCAAATGAGACTGAATCAAGTGCAGGACTCTCTGCATTAGGGTAGCTGTAGGTGACATCTCGAATGGCTAGAGAGGCTTTGGGAAGCGCCTCATGACTTCTCGAATGCCCGCGCTGATTATCGAGCGTTTGATCAAAAATTTCATAAATCGATTCAGCAGCCGCAAGGCCACGTTGAATGGTTGCATTGACTCCGGTAAGCCTACGTACAGGGTCGAAAATCATCCCCATGGCTGTGATATATGCAACAAATTCACCAGGACTTAGCAGATCGCGCGCACTCATTTGCGTACCAATCAGAATGACGATCCCAATTGTGATGGCAGCTAAGATTTGTACTAGCGGGACGTTGAGAGACTGAATTTTGATGACTCGCATTTGTTCGTGGCGTAACCGCTTATTGATGTCGTCAAAACGCTCTTGTTGATTATCGTGACCACCAAATATTTTGATGTCTTTGACTGCCAACAAGGATTCTTCGATGAGGCCGGTCAGGCGACCAGTCCAGGTTTGTAAGTCTTGGTTTGAGCGTCTCATTTTGACACTGGCTTTCTTGACCACAAATGAAACAACAGGCGCTGCTACCAAAAGCGCGAGAGACATTTGCCAAGACGTATAAATCAGGAACCCAAGAAGACCGATGATCATCAGTGTGTCTTTGATGATAACCATCCACGCGGTAGAAACAGCTTCTCCGACTTGGGCAACATCGTAGGTGATTCGGGATAAGAGTCGACCGCCTTCTTCCGCATCATGGTCTGTCATCGGCAGATCGAGTTGGACGGCAAACACTTCAGACCGGATATCAGCAACCGTCCGGTTGGCAACGTATTGGCTGGAGACTGCGGCGACGTATTCGGAAATCCCTTTAAACACAAATACGGCGACGATCAGTAGGGGGATCTGAATTAATGCGTTCGGATCTTTGTCGATGAGTGATTCATCGATCAAAGGCGCCATCAATGCGGGCAGCATGGGTTCCATTGCCGCAGTTGCTGCCATCGATAGCATGGCTACTAGAGCGATTTTCCAATATGGCAGCGCTTCTCGTATCAGGCGGCCATAGGTGCGCATATCACCTTTCATTCGCGTCTTAAGACCCAGTCAACCCAAAAGCTTGCAAAGCCACGCGGCTTAAATTGTTTTTCCATCGTATCGCGATCATATTCTGAATTGACCCATTCCAAAAAAGTCGGCGCTGTTTTGTCTTGATGGGCTTCCATCCATTGGTCGCGATATAAAATGTAGGACTCGAAAAAATGGTCGAGGATGCCGGTTTTAGCGCTTCTGAAATGACCATAAGTCCAGTGTAATTGTTCTTTGGCCTCTTCAATCGGCTGACCCAGGCGGAAGTGGCAGTAGAGTACGGCGAAAATTCCGGCACGATCTGCCCCCGATTTACAGTGGGCGAGCGCTGGTGTCTCGAATCCTTCAATTAATTCTTTCAGCAGATTGATCTGCTTTGCAGTTGGAAGACCTCGAGAATGCACTCGGGTATTGATGAGAGTGATTCCTGCTTCTTCGCAGGCTTTGGCCTCTAACTGATACCGACCTTGTGTTGGGTTATACCCACGCAGATTAATGATGGTTTTTAAACCCAAGTCTCGTTTGTAGCGGTGGATTCGTGCGACACTCGGTTGATTGCTCCGGTATAGCGGACCGGGAAGGCAGAAACGATTCGAGTAGAGCGATCTCAGGAAGCCGTGGTCTACGAGCCATAAATCCAGATTTGCTTTGATTGATTTCCACAAAGTGAGCGGCGTGGATGGCGGTGCTTTGCCCCAACCTTCAATTGACACGGATCATCCTTTTCCTTTCGATTAGCGCGGAGCATACTCAATTCATAGGTATTCTGCACAAAAATAGAGGGAATTAGTGCATGAAATTCGGCTTTGGTGGTTTCAAGGGCTTTCACGGATGGCCTAAGCGGTGGTCTAAACCTGCGACGTCAATCAGTCGAGCACTGAGTCCTATTGTTGCCTCATGGATGCACAGAAAGCGCGAGAAAATAGCAAGCGCACCTAGGGTCGCAACGCAAATTCCTGTGATCTGTATTGGAAACATTGTGGTGGGCGGCTCTGGGAAATCACCGTTAGTGGCGAGTCTTGCCTTGCGACTTAAAGAAGCAGGGTTTCGGCCAGGCATTGTCAGTCGTGGCTATGGCGGACATGCGAAAAAGCTGCCGATCGAAGTGACTGAGACGAGTCACCCGCAAAAGGTTGGCGATGAGCCCTTAATGCTTAAGAAGCGAACGGGTTGTCCTGTGATTGTGTGCCGTGACCGGTCAAAGGCTGTTGAGAGATTGCACTTTCATCATCAAGTCAATGTGATCCTGTCAGATGATGGCTTACAAAATACACGTTTGTGGCGCGACTTTTCAGTCTGTGTGTTCAATAAAGATCAGGGCATTGGGAATGGCCTTGAGATGCCATTTGGCCCGTTGCGAGAGCCGTTGTCTGTAGTTGATCAAATGGATGCAATCATCGTCCGAGGGACTGAGTATCCAAAAGAAATGTTGATCGAAATGGGTATCGAGACAAAAACGCCAGTGTTTGGCTCGATTGGCGAAATGACCTATGCGTATCGTTCCGATCTCCCTGAAGAACACCACCCCATTAGTGACCTTGTTCATCATGGTGATTTTGATGCGGTATCTGGTATTGCTTCACCCAGTCGGTTCTTTGAAGGCTTGGAGCAGGCTGGATTGTCGATAGAGGAGTATGCGTTTCCAGATCATCATCAGTTCACTGCATCGGACGTATCGCATTTGAAGCGCGTGATAACAACAGAGAAAGATGCTGTGAAATTGGTACACTTACTTCAAGAACCGTTCTGGGTGGTTGCGCTTGACAGCCATCAACCGGAATTTGAAGCCTGGTTAATCGATCGTTTGAAAAAGTGGAGTAGGGTATGAGTTTGGCGCCTCAGCTGAAGGGTTTATTGGTCTGTCCTTTGTGTAAAGGGGAGGTTGAGATCCGTGAAGATGATCAAGAGATCTGGTGTCGCGCCGATGGCCTAGCTTTTCCGATTCGTGATGATATTCCGGTGATGCTTGCCGATGAAGCACGCACACTGACTAATGATGAGCGGACTGATCGTTAATGAGTTTCATTGCGGTGATCCCCGCTCGTTTCGGATCGACGCGTCTTCCAGGTAAGCCACTCCTTGATATTGCGGGTCAACCCATGATTCAGCATGTCTATGCGCGTGCGCAGTCCTCTCGTGCCGAACGGGTGCTTGTCGCGACTGATGATCAGCGAATTTTTGATGTGGTGACGAATTTCGGTGGTGAATGTTTGATGACAGCATCAGATCATCCAACTGGAACTGATCGCTTAGCCGAAGTCGCTGATATTTTGGGATTGGGCGCTGACACGATTATTGTCAACGTTCAAGGAGACGAGCCGCTGTTGCCTGCGTCTGCAATCCATCAAGTCGCTGACATGTTAGTGGCGCATCCTGAAGCGTCGATAGCGACACTGTGCGAACCGATTCATGATTTATCGGATATCGAAGACCCCAATCAAGTGAAGGTTGTTAAGAGTCGATCCGGTCGCGCGCTTTATTTTTCTCGAGCGCGTATACCGGGTCACCCGACCCTCGCAGTCGGAACGCATTACCGTCACATCGGGCTTTATGGATATCGCGCAGGTTTTTTGCGTGATTTCCGTACATGGGAGCCGACGCCGCTTGAGCAGTTTGAAAGGCTCGAGCAGTTACGAGCCTTAGAGCATGATCGATTGATCCAAGTCGATGTTGCATTGGATTCAATCCCGCCGGGTGTTGATACTGAACATGATTTAGAGCTCGTCCGGAAGTGCTTGGAGAATCCAAGTGTTTGATTTGACTGGATTAACGACACTTAAGCTACCATTTCATGCGGCATCAGTCCTGAAGCTCTCATCGATTGAAAATGTGTGTGTTTCGATGCCTGAGCTTGGCTCTACACCCCGTCTAATCTTAGGAGGTGGAAGTAACCTCGTTGTGTTGGAGCCTGAATTTGATGGCGTTGTGTTAAGGCCCGAAATTAAATGCTTTGAAGTGACAGAATCGGGGTCTGACATATTCCTAGAAGTTGGTGCAGGTCATCAATGGCATGACATTGTGATGCAGACGCTAGAGCGCGGGTGGTTCGGCCTTGAGAATCTCGCATTAATTCCAGGATGGGTGGGTGCAGCTCCGGTTCAGAACATCGGAGCATACGGTGTTGAGCTTAAAGACCACTGCCATCGCGTCAAGTTATATGATTTCGAAGAAGAGGCAGTCATCGAGCTCGAAGCGTCAGCGCTGAAGTTTGGATATCGTCACTCGATTTTGAAAGAGGCACCGGATCGTTTTCTTGTGTTAACCGTGACCTTAAAGCTCTCAACAGTTCCGAATCCGCGTGTGGGATATGGAGCGATCACAGATGAATTAGAGAAACAGAATCTGAGTCCATCGAATCCGTGTGATATTGCGAAGGCTGTGATATCAATTCGTCAATCGAAGCTTCCAGATCCGTCTGTTACTCCAAACGTGGGTTCGTTCTTTAAGAACCCAGTCGTTCGGAGTGAGGTGGCTGAGCGTCTGAAGGCTGAGTTTCCTGACATGCCAACCTATCCTGATGGTGAACAAACAAAATTAGCTGCAGGTTGGTTAATAGACCAACTGGGCCTTAAAGGTCATCAAGTGGGTGGTTTTTCGGTGCATGACCGTCAAGCATTGGTATTGACCAACGATGGGAATGGAAACGCGGATGAACTCAAGGAACTTGTGGCTTTGATTCGTTCTTCTGTCAAAGCCACATTTGGACTGAGTTTGGCGGTCGAACCAACCCAACTGGGTCAGTTCAACCGAACCTAACTTATTCAGTTTCAGTTGTTTCCTGTGGCGCTGAATCCGTTCCTTGCGCTGGGGTATCCGCTTTACGTGGGCGACCACGGCCGCGGCCACGCTTAGGTTTGTCGGCGTCTTCCGTCGATGCGGTTGCGCTTGCATCGACACTGTCTTCGAGCAGTTGCGCTTTGAGATCGGAAACTGAGGGCGCAGCGCTACTTTCAGTTGTTGCTTCAGTAGCAGCGCGACGGCGACCACGACCGCGTCCACGTTTCGGCTTATCCGAATCCTCGTTAACTTCGGTTTCGGCACCCTTATCAGTTGCTGGCTCTTCAGCTACTGGTTGCGACGCTACTTCGGAGACCACTTCTGTTGGTGTTTCTTCAGCTTTTGCCTTTGGCTTACGGCCTCTGCGAGCTGGTTTTTTCGTAGGCTCTTCTGTCGTCTCGCTTGTTTCTGTCTCTATTGCTGGCGCGTTTTCTGGCTCAGCTTGAGTGGCTACCGGTTCGGCCTGGGCGTCTGCATTATTCTCTTCTGCAATTCCTGATTTACGAGGACGACCGCGACCACGGCTGGCGCGTTTTGGCTTCTCTTCAGATGTTGCTTCTGCAGGCGTTACTTCCGCAGGCATTACTTCTACAACAGTTTCTGCCTCAGGCGCTTTCGCTTCAGTTGCAGGTTCAGCCACCTCTGTCTGTGCCACTGTTGTTTCAGTTGTATTACCAGACTCCTCGTTTCGACGTGCTCCGCGACGACCGCGACGTGCACGCTTGGGTTTTTCTGATTCAGACATGAGTCCTTCGTTCAGTACGGGAGCATCATCGATGGTCGTTTCACCGGAAGTCGTTGCATGCGCTTCAAGCTGTGCTTCTTGGCTGGCAATGGCGTTTTCCCCACGTTGCTTTCGTTGTGCACGCTTTGGACGCGGGGTCAGATTTTCGTCATGTGCTTTGAGCTCAGCCTCACGCTCTGGAGAGACTTCTTGGGTTTGAGGTGTTTGAACCTCGTTCTCCATGACCTCTGGGTTCTCAGAGCGGTTTTTATTGCGTCGACGTCGACGTCGACGACCACCTTGTGATCCGTCTGCTGTGCGCTCTGTTTCTTGTGTCTGAGGTCCACGGTTATTTTGTGGACGATTGGTTTGATCGCCGTCTGTGCGATCTCGGCGATCGTTGTTTTTGTTATTGCGACGTCGATTGTTTTGGCTTGAGCGGCGATTCGCTTGCTCATCCTCAGCATCACCAAACAAGAAACCGAAGACACGTGACAGCAACGACTTTTGCTGAGGCTTACCTTGGCGGCGACGCGCGCTCTCGGGACGCTTTTTGCGCCCGATGCTTTCATCTCGATCGCTTTCTTCGACTTTAACGGGTTCAGGAGCGCGCTCTGGCGCTGGTGTTTTTGGTTTGATATCGGTAACGAGTGCTTGTTCGCGCTCTTCGGCTTGTTTTGCACGGACAAGCTCGGGTTCAGGCGCAGGAGTCGATGATTGAATATCAATCGAAAGCTCGAGGTTTGCCACTTGTGGATCATCGTCACGAAGGCGCTGAAGGTCGTAATTCGGTGTTTCCATGTTTGGATTTGGAATCACCAATACACGTACTTTATGACGGCGTTGGATGGATTCGAGCTGTTGGCGCTTTTCGTTTAAGAGGAATGTACCGACTGGAACAGGGACCTGAACGCGGACTTCACCCGTCCGTTCTTTGACTGTCTCATCTTCCAATAAACGCAGAATCTGCAGTGCAAGCGATTGCACGTCACGGATACTGCCTTGACCATGGCAGCGTGGGCATACCACACCGCTTGTTTCACCGAGTGATGGGCGAAGACGCTGGCGACTCATTTCAAGAAGGCCAAATCGTGAAATACGGCCGATTTGAACTCTCGCGCGATCAGATTTCAGAGCATCTTTTAGTCGGTTTTCTACAGCCTTTTGATTTTTGTTAGCAGACATGTCGATGAAATCGATAACGACTAAACCACCCATGTCACGAAGACGCAGTTGACGAGCAATCTCGTCTGCGGCCTCTAAATTCGTATGCAGTGCTGTTTCTTCGATGTCTCCGCCTTTCGTTGCACGCGCAGAGTTGATATCAATTGAAACCAATGCCTCTGTTGGATCGATAACGATCGCACCACCTGATGGAAGCCGAACTTCACGTTGGAACGCCGATTCGATTTGGCCTTCGATCTGGAATCGATTGAAGAGGGGTGTTTCATCTTGGTACAGCTTGACCTTACTACCGTATGACGGCATGACCTGTTGAATGAGGTCTTTTGCTTTTTCGAAGACTTGTTCGTTATCGACAAGAACTTCGCCGATGTCTTGGCGGAGATAATCACGAATCGCGCGAACAATGACATTCGATTCTTGATAGATCAAAAAAGGTGCTACTCCGGAAAGCGCTGCCTTGCGGATCGCTTGCCATGCAGTATCTAAGTAATCGAGGTCCCACTGGAGCTCTTCAACAGACCGCCCAACACCTGCGGTACGGATGATAATGCCTGCGCCTTGGGCAATTGTCAGGTTGGCAAGTTTATCGCGCAGTTCAGCACGATCTTCCCCTTCAATTCGGCGCGAAATACCACCGGCATCTGGGTTGTTTGGCATGAGAACCAAATAACGGCCAGCTAGTGAGATATAAGTCGTGAGAGCGGCGCCTTTGGTTCCACGCTCTTCTTTCTCGACTTGGACGATCAGCTCTTGGCCTTCTTTTAAGACCTTGTCGATTTTCACACGCTCACCTTCAGTAGGCGTGTTGTAGAAGTATTCGGGAGAAATTTCTTTCAGTGGTAAGAAACCGTGACGCTCACTACCGAAATCGATAAAAGCAGCTTCAAGACTTGGTTCGATCCGCGAAATTTTCGCGCGATAGATATTGCCTTTTTTCTGTTCACGGTCTGATGACTCGATATCGAGGTCGTAGAGTTTTTGACCGTCGACCATTGCAACGCGAATTTCTTCCGCCTGCAGTGCATTAATTAATATACGCTTCATTGTAAGTGGCAACCTTCATGGTTTGATCGCCACGATCTCAGAGGGCTAGCTATACTAACCATGGCCCAACCGTAAAATCGGTCGGGCGACAAGACACATTGTAAAGGGCTCGACCGGTATACCGGGAGCCCGGAATTTCTTTGTTACTGCAGGCTATCCTGCCGACACATTGATATGTGTTTGTCCCAGCTTTGCTGGCCCGCCAAGATCGGGCGGGATTATTTCAACTCCGGAAAACCGGAGGTCTCATTCGGCTTTAGGGAGTCTTGACTCAACCTAAAGTAGTCTGGAGCATAACAGCGCATGTCGCTTGCGGCAATGCATCATGGAGAAAGTGAGTGGAAAAGAAAGTCCAATGGGTGACTGTAGACGCCGCCAAGGAAGGGCAACGGCTTGATAATTTTTTATCAAGTCAGCTGAAAGGGCTTCCAAAGGGGCGTATTTATAAAATGATCCGGACCGGTGAAGTTCGGATCAACAAAGGACGTTGTAAACCTGACTCACGTGTATCCGCTGGTGATGTCGTTCGAATCCCACCGGTTGATTTGGAGCCGCCCAAAGAGCAGGTTGCTCATCGCGGGATTCAGATGAAGTTGTCTGATGCGCTGATTTACGAAGATGAAGATATCTTGGTGTTGAATAAACCTTCGGGTTTAGCGGTTCATGGTGGTTCTGGTTTATCAACTGGGTTAATTGAGCAGTTGCGTCTGGCGCGACCCGAAGAGAAATTCTTAGAGTTGGTTCATCGGCTTGACCGGGAAACCAGTGGTTGTTTATTGGTTGCACGCAGGCCATCGGCGTTGCGCCGTTTGCACAAACAATTGCGCGATCAAGATAAATCCTTGCAAAAACGATATGTGGCTTTAGTTGCTGGAAAATGGCCTCAATATCTTGTTGATGTCGAAGCGCCGCTTGAGAAGTTTGAGCGAGGGGGAGAGCGAATTGTTCAGGTCACTGAGAATGGCAAGCCTTCTCATACCCGCATCCGCATTCTTGAGCATTTAGACGGTTGTACTTTAATTGAGGCCGAACCTGTCACTGGGCGGACGCATCAGATACGTGTTCATGCCGCCTATTACAAACATGCGGTATTAGGTGATCCTAAATATCAGCATGATGATTCGCGTGATCAATGGCGAGCTCGAGGCATTAATGGACTGTGTTTGCACAGTCGTTCGATTGGCTTTAAGGGAGCGACGGGGCATCAGGTGACTGTTGTTGCGCCAATCCCTAACCCGATGCAGCGATTTTTAGTGGAAGCTGGATATGACCCAGACATTTATTAGAGAGGTGATGAATGGCAGAGAATCCTTGGACTGAGGGAGATGAACCCATGAAAGATCCTCATCAATATAAAGAGACGGAACGCCTTTGGTCTGTCCTTGAGAAGACATTAGCGTCATCGACAATTGAGCAACGCCGCGCGAGACGTTGGGGTATCTTTTTTAAAACGATCACATTCGGCTACATCATCGGTCTCAGTTTGTTCTTAATTAACCAATCAGAACTGCCGGTCGATGCAATGGGCTCTTATACGCACACTGCGGTCGTTCCAATTGATGGCGTGATTGCTCCGGGCGAGAGCGCGAACGCCTATGATATTCAACAGAATTTAGAGGCTGCCTTTGAAGCTCCGGGCTCTAAAGGAGTGATGCTGGAGATTAATTCACCAGGTGGTAGCCCTGTACAATCAGAGTATGTGTATCGGGCGATCCTAGACTTGAAAGCGCAATATCCAGGAAAGCCTGTGCATGCAGTGATTGGAGATATTGGCGCAAGCGGTGCGTATTACATTGCGGCGGCTGCAGATACGATTCATGCCGCACCTGCTTCAATCGTTGGATCGATAGGGGTTGTTTCGTCCGGTTTTGGGTTCAACGGGCTCCTCGAAAAACTGGGTGTTGACCGTCGTGTGATCACAGCGGGCGAAAACAAAGCAATGCTTGATCCGTTCATGCCTGAATCGGCGAGCGATAAAAAGCATTTGCAGGGTCTACTCGATGCGACGCATCAGCAGTTCATCGCTCGTGTCAAAGAGGGTCGTGGTGAGCGCCTTACACCCGGTGATGAAAACGTGTTTGATGGTCGCGTCTGGAGTGGTGAGCAGGCACTGGTTCTGGGTTTAGTGGATTCGCTCGCAGGTCCTCTTGAGGTTGCACGAGAATGGATTGGTGCTGAAGAACGGGTGTATTACGTTCAAGATGAGCCACTTTTGAATCAATTCTCTCGAGAGTTTGGGTTCGGTGTTGGGACTGCGCTGACCTGGTTGGGCCGTCAAGGAATTTTAAATCCTTGGTCTCTTAGCCACTGACAGAGCTTGATTAGAGGGAGACCCTCGAGTGCCGTTGGGTCTTCACTTTTCACGGATGTAAAAAGACTGATTCCCAAGCTTTCGACTTTAAAGCTGCCTGCGCAGTCGAGCGGCATATCTTTTATCACGTAGCGCTCAATTTCCAGAGGGTCGAGCTCTCTGAGTGTGACGATGACTTCTTCGGTATATGTGATGCAGGGTTGTTTTGGAGCGATAACGCCGACGGACGTAAAAAAAGACACCGTTTGCCCCGAGAGTTTTTGAAGCATTGCACACGCATTTTCGATGGTGGCTGGCTTGCCTAAGATGACACCGTCAACTTCAGCCGATTGATCTGTGCTAATGACGATGGCGTCTGGATGGCGGTCAGCGACGGTTTTTGCTTTGACTTGTGCCAATCGCTCACTGAGTGCGCGAGCTGACTCGCTTCCTTGGGGGCTTTCATCAATTGCTGGAGCGTCGGTTGTAAACGCGATCTCGAGTCGTTTGAGGATGTTTTTCTTGTATTGGCTCTCACTAGCCAAGATCACTTCTTGATTCATCGTTGAATTTCAGCGCTTTAGTCTTTGACAGAGGGCCTGCGCATCACTAAAATCCCCCGCCTATGTTTTCAGACACCCTACCTGAGCACCTGAACGCGAATCGCTTCATCGATGCGAAGGAGGAGTTATCTGGCCCTCTAGAACCTCAACATTACAAGAGGTTTGCGGAGATGGCGACTTTGTTACCTGGCGGACAGGCAACAGTGCGCGGATCCAGAGAGCCGTATGGCCCGCGAGTGGTGTCTGGAGAGCTTCAGTGTGAGGCGAGCATGACCTGTCAGCGTTGTTTGCAACCGGTCACAGTAGCGCTTCAGGGATCAATTCACTGGGGTCTCGTATTTTCCGAGAGGGAAATGCAGAGTCTCGACCAGGACTTGGATCCAATCCTGATAGAAGAAGGTCAACTTTTTCTAAGACAGGCCATTGAAGACGAAATGGTTTTGTTATTGCCGATTATGCCGATGCATGAATCGTGTGATAACGGATGGATACCGGATCCGGAACCCGGGGATGTTTCGGAAAAAGAGAGCCCATTTGCGGTGCTCGCTGCGTTAAAGAATGAACAGGGATCCTGAAGGGAGATCATCATGGCCGTTCAACAGAACAAAAAATCTCGCTCGCGTCGCGGTATGCGTCGTGCGCATGACTCACTGTCAGGTCCTACGCTGACAACTGACGCGATGACAGGTGAAATCCACCGTCGTCACCACGTAAGCCCAGACGGGTTTTACCGTGGTCGTCAGGTCGTGACACCACGTCAAGAAGAAGTTGCAGAAGACGACGAATAGTCGATGGCTTTTGCAGCCCTCTTTCCAGGGCAGGGTTCTCAGACTGTCGGCATGTTGGCCGACTTTGAGTCGGACTGCCCGGAGGTCAAAGATACCTTCACTGAAGCGTCTGATGCACTTGGCTACGATCTCTGGGCTTTAGCTCAAGAGGGGCCTGCCGAGCAATTATCTCTGACTGAAATCACGCAGCCGCTCATGCTCACTGCAGGGGTGGCTTTATACCGTGCTTGGAGTCAGGCAAACGGTCAGAGCGCGTCTTACATGGCTGGCCATAGTCTCGGTGAATACACCGCCTTGACAGCAGCGGGCAGTTTGCAACTGGCCGATGCAGTGCAACTCGTTCGCGCACGCGGTCAGTTCATGCAAGAGGCTGTTCCAAACGGAACAGGGGCGATGGCTGCTGTGATTGGTTTAGACGATGACAAAATCGAGTCTGTCTGCACTCAGGTTGCAACAGAGACTGGGCTTGTTATTGAAGCGGTCAACTACAATGCACCAGGACAACTGGTAATTGCAGGTGATGCGGTAGCAGTTGAGGCATCCCTCCCTTTACTCAAAGAAGCTGGCGCCAAACGTGCACTTCCGCTGCCGGTCAGTGCTCCATTTCATTGCGCGTTAATGAAACCTGCTGCAGAGCGCTTGCAAGACAAGCTTGATGCGATTGAGGTCAACACACCGTTGGTTCCAGTGATTCAAAACGTCAGTATTCAGCCAGAGTCAGATGTTTCGGTGATTCGAGCCCAGCTCATCAAACAAACATTCTCACCGGTGCGCTGGACTCAGACCGTTCGGAGCTTCGAAGGACTCGGTATTCAGGCTGCTGCGGAATTTGGCCCAGGCGCTGTGCTTTGTGGGCTGGCAAAGCGAATTCAAACCGATGCTCAACACTTCCCGCTGGGAACGCATGAGCTATTCACCAAAGCATTACAGGAAATCAACGGATGACAGTTGCACTCGTCACTGGCGCAAGTCGTGGAATCGGACAGGCAATCTCTGAGCGTTTGGTCAAACAAGGCTTTTATGTCATTGGAACGGCAACCTCTGAAGGGGGTGCTCAGGCTATCTCAGATCGCCTAGGATCCAATGGAGAGGGCCGGGTGTTAAACGTGACTGATGCAGTCATGGTGAACGAGCTCGCGAAGTCCTTGGCAGACGCAGATAAAAGTCCATTGGTCTTAGTCAACAATGCCGGGATTACCAAAGACACATTGATGCTCCGCATGAAGCCTGAAGACTGGCAAGCGGTGATCGATACGAATCTGACATCGATTTATACGGTCGTATCGGCATTCATTAAGCCGATGACCAAAGCGCGTACTGGGCGTATTATCAATATCAGTTCTGTTGTGGGTTCGATGGGTAATGCTGGGCAGGTGAACTATGCTGCCGCTAAAGCAGGCCTCGAAGGCATGACTCGTGCGATGGCACGCGAATTTGGAAGCCGAGCGATTACAGTGAACGCTGTTGCGCCTGGCTTCATTGAAACAGACATGACACACGTGCTTCCCGAAGCTCAGAAAGAAGCACTATTGTCACAGGTTCCGCTGGGTCGTTTAGGCTCGGCAGAAGAGGTTGCTGGAACCGTCGCTTTCCTCGCTAGTGAAGAGGCAAGTTACGTGACTGGCACTACGTTACACGTCAACGGCGGCATGTATATGGCCTAAGTCTGATGTTCTGGTGCTTGTAATATTTCGAACATCAGTAATAATGACGCCACGTCGTACAGTGGCAGCAACATCATTAGGAGTATTCTGAACGATGAGTAATATCGAAGAACGCGTCAAGAAAATTGTTTGTGAACAACTTGGCGTCAAGGAAGAAGAAGTAACCACCGAATCTTCGTTTGTTAATGACCTGGGTGCTGATTCACTGGATACAGTTGAATTGGTGATGGCTTTGGAAGAGGAATTCGAAACTGAGATTCCTGATGAAGAAGCTGAGAAGATCACTACAGTTCAACAAGCAATTTCATACATCGAAGCAAACCTGTAAAACGGCTCGCTATCGACGTATAAATACTGAAAAGCCGCGTTCTGCGCGGCTTTTTTGTGTGGGTTATTGAGAGAGAAACTATGTCAAAGCGTCGCGTTGTAGTCACGGGATTGGGAATGTTGAGTCCTTGTGGCGTCACCGTCGAAGAGTCATGGAAGGCGATTCTAAACGGGCAGAGTGGGATTTCTGCGATTACAGAATTCGACACCACGGATTACCCAACCAAATTTGCTGGGTTAGTTCCTGAGTTTGATTTAGAGCAATACATGTCTGTCAAAGACGCTCGTAAGATGGATCCGTTTATCCAGTACGGTATGGTCAGTGCCATCCAAGCGGTTGAGCAGTCTGGCTTGATGGAATCAACTTTTGATCCAACCCGTGTTGGTGTATCAATTGGGTCTGGTATCGGCGGTTTGACGCTCATTGAAAACACGACGCTCCTTCTCAATGAACGTGGACCTCGTAAGGTGTCTCCATTCTTCGTTCCTGGCTCAATCATCAACATGATTGCTGGAAATCTTGCAATCAAGTATGGATTCCAGGGGCCAAACATAGCGATTACGACAGCGTGTACAACCTCGACACATTGCATCGGGTTCGGTGCGCGCATGATCGCTTATGGCGATGCAGATATCGTCATTGCAGGGGGTGCAGAGAAGGCCTCAACGCAGCTCGGTATTGCGGGATTCTCAGCGGCACGCGCTTTGTCGACACGTAACGACGATCCCCAGGCCGCCAGTCGTCCATGGGACAAGGATCGTGACGGATTTGTTCTCGCCGATGGTGCAGCGACGATGGTTCTCGAAGAATATGAATCAGCCAAAGCACGCGGTGCCAACATCATCTGTGAGTTGGTGGGTTTTGGTATGAGCGATGATGCGCATCACATGACAGCGCCAGCAGAAGATGGACGTGGCGCGCGTGCAGCGATGGCAAATGCCTTAAAAGATGCAGGGTTGTCTGCTGATCAAGTGGATTATGTGAATGCTCACGGAACATCGACTCCACTGGGTGATGTTGCCGAATCGCAGGCGGTTGAAACGTTGATGGGCACGCACGCATCAAAGATTGCTGTCAGTTCAACAAAGTCAATGACGGGCCACGCACTCGGCGCTGCAGGTGCACTTGAAGCATGTTTTAGCGCACTGGCGATTCGTGATCAGGTACTACCGCCAACCATTAACTTGGATTCAGTTGATGACGGTTGTCGTTTGGATTACGTGCCCAACACAGCCCGTGAAGCAACGATTGATGTCGCTCTGTCCAATAGCTTTGGATTTGGTGGCACCAACGGAACACTGATTTTTAAGCGGGTGTAATGCCCGCTTTAGTCCGCCTTGGACTCCTCTGTCTTGCCGCCATCAGCTGTTTGGTGGTGGTAGGGCGTGTTTGGGTTGAGTCTCTTCGCTCAGAACCTGTCGCAATCGAGATGCTTTCGGTGCCGGCGGGTTCAACTGCTAGTGATGTGTTAAAAGCCCTGTATCCGACGTTATCCGCTCGAGAACGATCGCTCGTATTTTCGTTATATCCAGAACTGACACACGTTCAACAAGGGAAGTATGCTTTTGCAGCGGGCGCCACCGTATTGTCTGCAATGGAGCAAATTCACAGGGGTGATGCGATTGTTGAGCGGATAACTATCCCCGAAGGAATAACGGCCTCAGAGCTGTTCGCTCGGTTAGCCTCGCACGGTGCATTAGACGGAGAACTGACTTTATCCGATGGCATCTGGGCAGGTCTGACCAAGAATTGGGCTTCACATGAAGGAGCCTTTTTGGCCGAAACATACTTTTGGCAACAGGATTTGTCTCAAGATGCGTTATTGAACCAAGCGCACCAGGCATTAATCGAATCGTTAGAGCTCGCTTGGATGCATGCCGATCCTGTTGTGAAGTCCGTATTGAAATCTCCCTATGAGTTACTGATTCTGGCCTCTATCGTTGAAAAAGAAACAGCGCTTGCTGTTGAGCGGCCTCGCATTGCTGGGGTTTTCATCGAGCGACTGAAGCGGAAGATGCGACTACAGACTGATCCGACTGTGATTTATGGGCTTGGTGATCGGTTTGATGGCAATTTAACGCGTCAGCATCTCAGAGAGAAAACACCCTATAACACGTATCGGATCGATGGCCTGCCGCCGACACCGATTGCGCTGGTGGGGCCTGATGCACTTGGCGCTGTTGCGCATCCTGAAATCACCGGGGAGCTGTATTTTGTGGCTGATGGAAACGGTGGGCATGTGTTTTCGCGTACTCTAGAGGCGCATAATGCCAATGTTCGAAAATATCAGTTGAAGCGATGAGTACCCAAAAAGCACAGTTCATTACGCTTGAAGGCGTCGAAGGCGCCGGTAAAAGTACGCAAAAAGAAGCATTGTGTCGCCTGTTGGATGCCAATGGCATTGCTTACATCGAGACGCGTGAGCCCGGTGGAACGCCCTATGCTGAATCAATTCGGGCATTGTTACTGAGTCATGCAGATGACGCTCCATCTGCTAAAACCGAGTTACTCCTGATGTTCGCAGCGCGTGCCCAGCACTTAGAGACCAAAATACTGCCTGCGCTTCAATCTGGAATATGGGTTGTTTGTGATCGCTTTACTGATGCCACTTATGCCTATCAAGGGGGTGGCCGGCAGTTGCCTGTGGATTGGATTGAAACGTTGGAAACGCTTGTGCAGGGAGCGCAACGCCCAGATCTGACGCTGATCTTTGATGTACCCGTTGAGATTGGCCTGGCGCGCGCGGGCCGCCGCGGTGCGTTGGACCGAATTGAATCAGAAGATATCGCGTTCTTCGAGCGTGTTCGAGCCATGTATCAGCAAATCGCGAGCCGTAACATCGACCGGGTGGTGACGTTGGATGCGTCGGCTGACGTTGATACGGTGACTGAAACGATGATTGCCTTACTGATGAAACGTTGGAATTTGTCATGTCACCCTGGTTAGAGTCTTCATGGCGCCTCGTGGTTGAAGGCTTGCAATCCAAGGCCCCACCGCATGCGTGGTGTATTGTGCATCCGCCTGGCGTGGTCGCATCAGAACTGACCGATCGATTGCTCCGATTGCTGTTGTGCCAAAATCCAGCACATCACGAGCCCTGTGGTCAATGTGTGTCATGTCGGATTAAGGAGACGCATCCTGATTTAGTTCTTCTCGAACCCGAGGGTGCAGCCGGCATGATTAAAGTGGATTCGGTTCGTGATTCGATTGAGACCGCATATACGACAGCTTCGATGGGTGGCCGTCGTGTCATGCTTGTGCGTCCAGCAGACTGTTTGAACCAGGCGTCGAGTAATGCGCTATTGAAGGTGGTTGAAGAGCCGCCATCGGGAACAGTGTTTGTGTTTCAAACCGCACTTCCTGGGAAATTATTGCCGACCCTTGTGAGTCGTTTGCGGATGGTCAAAGTCCCGACGCCAACACATGAAATTCTTGAAAAGACAGCACAAAGTTTGGGTGTGTCACATGATGATATGTTAGTCGCCGAAACGCTCTTAGCTGAACCCATGGCTATTAAAACAGATCCTGAGCGGTTAACGCTGGCTCGTGATGTACTCAAAGCGATGGCGCGTGTTCGTAATGGTGAGGACTCTCAGGTAGTCGTGAAATCATTCGCGAAAGCCGATGCACTCGTTGCTTCAATTGTAATGGAGCGGGTATGTGAGCAACTGATTCGTGCACAATTTGGCGATGTCTCGAATCCAGTGACCTCAACATTAGTTGCGCCGTATCCACCTGTGACGTTGCTCTATCAATTCAAAGAGCGGATTTCCGAGGTGAAAAAGCAAGCTCAAGCTGGGATCTCAGTGAATGCCGGTTTAGCCCTCGGTTCATTGTTTGCTGCTTGGGGATTTATTTGGACTCGAGTCCAAGGTTAAAACCTTTTCTCACGCCTCCGCTATGCTTCTGGCATGGAACTTTCGCTCACAGTCGCTAATGATCAGGAATTGTTAACTCATTACGTTGAATTTGGGTTGCGACCTGCATTGTTTATCCCGGGTCAGTTTGATGTATCGATTGTTGGTGGAGTGCATCCACTTCTCATCCTTGGTTCATCACTTGGGACGATTGAGACTCAGGTTCGTGTTTTCTTTATTGCACCAAGTGGTGTGATTGATCCATTTATTCCCGGTATCGCAGTTTCCCTGATACTTGATCATGCCGAACTATTTGACTCGCTCAACGTGCTGTCAAAGCAGAATCCTCAAAATACAGGGAGTTCGCTGTTACAATGCGCTCCGGAGGAAATTCATGATCGATTCGCATTGTCACCTTGATTGTATTGATGTGTCCGAGCGCGAGGGCGGTGTTCAGTCTGTTCTAGATTTGGCACACGCGCATGGCGTCGATCGGATGTTATGTATTTCGATTACCCTTGGAAATGATGGTCCGAGACAGCTTGCAAGAGCCTATGAGTCTGTATGGGCAACGGTGGGTATTCATCCCTGTCACGCGCATGAAGAACCCGGGGTGACGGTCGAGCACCTGTTGGATCTAGCCAAAGCCGATTCAGTCATCGCGTTCGGCGAGACAGGTCTTGATGGATTTCACGACCCTGTCACCGATGTGCAGCGCGAGAGTTTCGTGACGCATCTCGAGGCGGGTAAACAAGCAGGTTTGCCAATTGTGGTGCATACACGTGATGCACGTGATGAAACGATCGAATTGATCAAAGCACATGGTTCGACTGAGACTGCCGGTGTTTTACATTGTTTCACTGAATCCTGGGAGATGGCCGAACAAGCAATCGATCTTGGGTACTACATTTCAATGTCGGGAATCGTGAGCTTTCCAAAAGCGATCAATGTGCATGAGGTATGTCGAAAGATCCCTTCGGATCGATTGTTGATTGAGACTGATGCGCCCTGGCTTGCTCCGGTTCCTCATCGCGGGAAGTCCAATGAGCCAGCGTTTGTGAGTCATGTCGCTGAAGCTGTGGCAGCACTTCGAGGCACGAGTCCTGAAGCAATTGCTGAGCAAACGACAGAGAACTTTTATCGCTTATTTCGGGCTGCAAACGCGTGAATTTATCTGAAGCTGTTCGTCTCGAACGAGAGAAACGTAAGCGACAGGCTTTCATTCGTCGTGAACAGGATATTTTGTCAGTCTGTGAGAGTCTGATGGCGGAGAAGGGTGTGCGCCAAGTCTCTGTGGATACGATTGCTGCTCGGACTGGTATCGGTAAAGGCACGATTTATAAGCATTTTGATAGCAAGCGTGACATGTTGATTGCGATCGCCGAACGCTATTTCGCGATGTTAATTGAGTTACTTGGTCGCTCAAACGATCCATCACGTGCGGTATCTGACTGGATTGAAGCCCAGTTGTATGCTGCAAGACGGTCACTTTTGATCCATGAACTTGTGGATACTCTGTCAGACGATGCAGCTGCCCTCAGTAAAATCCAAGACGCGCGATACCAAATGAGAAAGCGTCTCGCTCAAGTCTTATCTGGTTCGTCGAGTACGCGTGGGAAGCCGTTTGAGCGGGCTATGTGGTTGGATGCGATCGTTCAGGGTGCACTTGTTGAGATGGAGTCGGCGTTGAAGTTCGATTCTTTTGATGAAGACGAATGGGTTGAGTCAATTACCCGAATCGTTCCGATGTTAATGAACCAGTCAAAACAACAATCAAAAGATCAGGGGCTTACCTATCTCTAACTCAGTACGGTGAGTTGATCAGCTATTTTGACGTCGCCATCACTCACTGCACGTAAGAATAATCCGCAGACATCGGTGTCCAGAGATTGATCCAGTCGATCTAAAAATCCGTCGGTTCGCGAGCCATGCCAATCGCACTCAGTCGCACGACAGCGCACGATAGGTTCGATGACCTCAAATGTTGCCGATCCGATCTGTAGCGTCTTACCCACCCAAGTCAGTTCCTCAAATGGAGCCACACCTTCGATTAAAAGATTACCTCGGTAGCGTTCAGGATGATCACGCGTTGATGTCGCCTTAGCAATTGCAGTCACAGTCGATCGGTTCAGTAGAGAGATGTAGGCATCGCGTTCGTCGGTAAAGCCTGTCTCGAGTGTCTCGACGGTGAATGCGCCCAGTTCAGGGTCTAGGGAGCTGATCCATTGAGTCAATGCATCATGATCGAGAGGATGACGACCGATTTCTAAGGAATTCCCATGATGATCAAACGCTACCTGTGCGGGTGTCCAGTTGATGCGAATTTCTGAGCACAGATTGGTTTGTACAGATTGAAGAAAATATTTTTTAGGGCGCCATCCATCCGAATTGGGTGGGATGCGCTCAGCATATTGCAGCGCATGTTGTCGATCACCCGGGAGTGTCTTCAGTCGGTGTATCTTAGTTGTCTCAAGCTGCTCCCCAGCAAATCCCTTGATGGGGTAGCGAGTGATTGACAGGATCTGCATTAATGACTCTCTGTCGGATGCTCACAGAGCTCTAGTAAGACCCCCTCGGTATCTTTCGGGTGAACAAAGGCCACTTTGGTTCCATGCGCCCCTGGGACGGGGGACTCGTTGATCAGCGTGTAGCCTTCGTTTTTGAGACGTGCAAGCTCAGCCTCGATATCTGTGACTGTGATGGCCAGTTGCTGTAGACCTCCTTTGCCTGCATTTTTTTCGATGAATTTTGCGATGGGGCTATCAGGCTCAGTTGCGGCGATGAGTTCGATGCATGACTCACCGATCTGGAAAAATGCTGTTTCTACTTTTTGCGAGTCGACACGATCGCGGCCTTTGAGCGTAAAACCAAGGCCTTGGTACGTTTTGATCGCTTCTTCGATATCGGTGACGGCAATCCCAACGTGATCAATTTTATGCAGCATGCCTATTGTTCTCCTGTCTCGTAGGCGTATTCTCACCCTAAGCATATAAGAAAAAGGAGGCTTAGATGTTTCGGTCGATCTTAATTGATGACTTTATGACCAAAAATTTAGCGACAGCGACTGAGGAAATGGATCTTCTTGCGTTAGTCGACATGCTCCTCAGGCGCGGAATCTCGGGTGCTCCGGTTGTGGATGGATCTGGTCATTTGATTGGTATGGTTTCAGAGCATGATTGTTTAAAAGCAATTCTTGTCGGAACCTACCAAGGCGATGTCGGTGGATCAGTTGCAGATGTGATGACTTCATCTGTTGAGACTGTTCCGCTTGGAACGAGTATTGTTGAAGCCGCAAACCAAATGGTGATATCTGGCCGCAGACGCCTTCCCGTTGTTGATCATGACAACCGCTTGGTTGGGCAAATATCTCGCAGTGATTTGCTTCGCGCGGTGAGAGCCTACGAGATTCCCGAGGAAGAGCCTGCTCACTAAGACGAGAGCGCTCTCTCCAGTGGTTCGATACACGCGAGTGCTGCTTTTGGTGGAGCAACTTCACCAGAAGCCACACGTGCTTTTTGTTCGTGGTAGAGAGAAGCCCAACTGGCATTTGCTTTAAGCAGGTCGGTAATGCCGTCATTGAGTAACCGCTCAAACCACTGACTGGCTTGAGTGGCCCGTCTCTCGGGGATGGCTTCGGATCCAGCCTCGCAGTAGGCTTCCATTCGTTCCCACAGCGTATCAATTCCGCGTGGTTGAAGAGAACTGACAGACAAGACTTCTGGAGTCCAGAATCCCTGATGGTTTAAGAAACCCATGGCGTTTTTGTAATGCACGACGGATTGACTGGCTAGACGCTCAGCATCCCCATCTGCTTTATTTACGACAATAAAATCCGCGAGTTCAAGGATGCCTTTTTTGATTCCTTGAAGCTCATCTCCTGCGCCTGGCTGCATTAATACAAGAAACAAATCAGTCATCGAGTGCACTTCATATTCACTTTGGCCAACGCCAACTGTTTCGACCAAGACGACATCAAATCCGGCAGATTCCGCAACTAAGATGGCTTCACGCGTTCTGTTGGCGACACCGCCTAGTGAGCGACCCGCAGGGGAAGGTCGTATAAATGCATTCTCTTCTCGAGAGAGGTGCTCCATGCGCGTCTTGTCACCGAGGATGGATCCGCCATGAAGTGGAGAGGATGGATCGACAGCGAGCACGCCCACACGTTTCCCAAGACTTAATAAGAAAAGACCGAACGCCTCAATGAAGGTTGACTTACCGACTCCAGGGACACCTGAAATACCAATCCGCAGGCTATTGCCTGAGTGCGGAAGACATTTCTCGAGAAGCGTTGCAGCTTCTCGGCGATGCACCGGATTGGTTGATTCAATAAGCGTAATCGCTTTGGCCAGTGCTCGCCGTTGACCTTTACGTAACGCGTCAAAATCGATCTCAGCCACCTGTTTTCTCAATCGCATCGAGAACAGATTTGGCACAGGTAGGAATCTTTGTTCCTGGTCCGAAGATCGCTGCGACGCCATGATCATACAGGGCCCCGTAATCTTTTCTTGGGATTACGCCACCTGCAAACACGACGATGTCATCAGCGCCTTCTGCGGCGAGAGCTGCTTTCAGTTCAGGGATCAAAGTGAGATGCCCGGCTGCTAGTGAACTGACGCCGATCGCATGTACATCGTTTTCAATGGCCTGACGAGCGACTTCTTCAGGAGTTGAGAACATCGGGCTCAAATCCACATCAAATCCGAGATCTGCAAATGCTGTCGCGACCACTTTTGCTCCACGGTCATGACCATCTTGTCCCATTTTGGCAACTAAGATTCGGGGACGTCGTCCATCACGGGACTCGAAATCAGCGATTCGAGTCGTTAGAGCCTGCCAATCAGCATCGTCTTTAAAGTGGCTGCCATACACGCCTGAAACACTCCGGTGCGTTGCTTGGAATCGTTTAAATACGACCTCCATTGCATCAGAGATTTCGCCAACTGTACACCGCGCGCGTGTCGCTTCGACTGCAAGGCCGAGTAGATTGCCTGGAGCACCGGCGGCGCAATCTGTGATCGCTTTGAGGCACGCTTCAGCTCGTGCTGAGTCACGTGTTGCTTTGATCGACTTGAGGCGGTCGATTTGCGCCTCGCGGACTTTTTCGTTATCGATCGAGAGCACTTCAAATTCGTCCTCGGAACCTTCAGGCAAGGTGTATTTATTGACACCGACAATGACATCTTCACCGCGGTCGATACGTGCTTGTTTATTGGTTGCTGATTCTTCGATTCGAAGCTTCGGAAGACCTGCTTCGATCGCTTTGGCCATACCGCCTTCTTTTTCAACCTCGGCGATTAGCTCACGCGCACGATCAGCGAGTTCGTTCGTTAGCGATTCCATCATGTATGAACCGCCCCAAGGATCCACGACCTGACGAATTCCTGTCTCTTCCTGAAGGATCAGCTGAGTATTTCGTGCGATACGCGCACTGAACTCAGTCGGCAACGCGATTGCTTCATCAAACGAGTTGGTGTGTAGTGATTGGGTTCCGCCAAAGACTGCTGCCATTGCCTCTATCGTGGTTCTGACGACATTGTTGTACGGGTCTTGTTCTGTCAGCGACCAGCCGGAGGTTTGGCAGTGTGTTCGTAACACAGTTGAGCGGTCTGACTTTGGATTGAACTCATTCACAATCTCATTCCAAAGGAGGCGAGCTGCTCTTAGCTTTGCGATTTCCATGTAGAAGTTCATTCCAATACCGAAGAAGAACGACAAACGTGGCGCAAACTGGTCAATGTCGAGCCCTGCGGCAAGCGCTGTGCGGATGTATTCCTTTCCGTCTGCGAGGGTATAGGCGAGCTCTAGAGCTGCATCGGCACCAGCCTCTTGGATGTGATATCCGGAAATGGAGATTGTATTGAACTTCGGCATATTGCCAGAGCAATAGCTGATAATGTCGCCGATGATTCGCATGGATGGTTCGGGTGGATAGATGTACGTATTTCGAACCATGAACTCTTTCAGAATATCGTTCTGAATCGTTCCTGATAGCTTGTCTTGCGAGACACCTTGTTCTTCAGCAGCAACGATGTATCCCGCCAATACAGGTAAGACGGCTCCGTTCATTGTCATTGAGACAGACACTTGGTCGAGTGGAATTCCGTTAAACAGAATTTTCATATCCTCGACTGAATCGATAGCTACACCGGCTTTGCCCACATCACCTGACACGCGCGGGTGATCTGAGTCATATCCACGGTGTGTTGCCAAATCAAACGCAACAGAGACGCCTTGACCGCCTGCAGCGAGTGCTTTTCTGTAAAAAGCGTTGGACTCTTCGGCTGTCGAGAAGCCAGCATATTGACGGATTGTCCATGGCCGACCCGCGTACATGGTCGCTTTTGGACCACGCATAAAGGGCGCCATACCCGGCATACTCTTTCGTGTATCGAGGTCTTTGACGTCATCTTCTGTGTACAGAATCTTGAGCCCGATACCCTCTGGGGTGAACCAGGTCATCTCGTCTGGAGTGAGTCCTTTTGACTCCTTAGCGACGAGTTCTTCCCACTGCTTCTTGTCTGTCATTCTGTCCTCACAACGTACTCAGTTGTTCGACTGTATGAGAAAGGCGCGCTTTTGCTAGTGCCTCCTCGTCAATTTCTTCGGCAACTTCATCAGGTTCAATGCGATACAAAGATTCACCTTTTTTCACAATCACCCCATCTCCGCGCTCAATCAGTGCTTCGGTGACGGTGCCCGAGAATTCAGCATACACCTTGTTGAACATTTTCATGACTTCGATGATGTAGAGTGGATCGCCGACTTCAAAGTGGGTCCCAACTTCAAGGAAGTGAGGCGCGCCCGGTGTTTCTTGGGCGTAGAACATACCTCCAGAAACCGCAACGATCTCATTTGCTGAGGCTACAGGGGGTGGAACGAGAATCTTCCGTGCACGTTCTGTCAGCTCAGAATCTTTGAGGCGATCTGGAATTGTGACTGTCAGGTCATCATTGACCTTTAAGTCATCAAAGCCAACAGCAAGCGCTGATTTGGCGACAGCACCCATCAGTTCCAAGCCGGCCTGGAATCCTGCGTGAGCCGCCTGGATATCGCTCCACAGCGCGGCATCAATTCCCTTTGGCGCTTGATTGCTTGAGAGAATGTCTAACCATTCGCTCCAGTTGTGTGTACCGAGTTGATTTTCGAGGTCTTGATAGAAACCGAGGCCTTCTTGAAGGATTGCTTGATCATGGTCCCAAATGACTTCAAGAGCTGGAGCTGCGTCCTCAAAATCCATATTGAGATAATGGTACAGATCGGCTAACACATTGAAAGGATTCGAATTCCACGTCAATCGACCAGCTTCGATGGACCACTCCTGACGGACCTTTGAAATCCAACCGATCAGTAGATGAGGATTGGTGAGCAGTCGTTTCAATGGACGTGTAACGAGTGTCTGCTTACGCGCAAATACCTCGGGATAAGCCGACTGACTTGCGAGGTGATCGAAACCTGCATCCAGATCGAGCTTTTTGGCTTCGTCGAATAACAGCCCAGTCAACGTGAGATAGGGTTGGATAAATGCTGTTGTTGATTTCGCATACGGATTTTGAGCCAGGAACCAATGGACGAGTCCATAATGAAACTCAAGATTGGTTTGAACATCTTGACCGTCAATCGTCATTTTTCTTAAGACTTCAGCCATCCGCTCATAGCTCACCAAACGATCATCACCAACGGTTAACAGGAGCGCGACGTTAGAGTCATAAGCACCTGCTAGGGTGTATTTCATGAATGCGCCGGTATCTGGGTTTTTGACACAAATACCCTGGTCATCACGGATCTCGCCGTCGATCGCTGAAGACCAATACTCAATCACTCCTCCAGCGTGCGGTGCGAGGCCCGCATTCGTTGCGTTGAGACGCGCTTCCACTGATGCTGTCACACGGGGAACGCGCGTTGGCTTCGGAAGCTTTTGTTTGTGCCACGCGATAATCGCCATGGCTTCAACCAGTGAATTGACCACAAAAGCATCTGTTGGATCACTTGGGTTTTCAAAACGGAGGCCGTAACACAGCTCGCTGACTCGATGCTCGACCTGAATACGGGTATTCATTTCCATAAAGAAATGCTGGTCTGCATCAACGATACACTCAAACGTTGAGACTGAATCAAGGCCCACAGCCGTTCCGAAGCGTGTCGCTTCGTCTTCCATTCGCTCAAGAATTATGAGGTCAGATTCAAGTGCTGTCTTTTGCGATGGTTTGTCACTCGATGCATCGATTGCGTGCTTGAGGCTTTCGACGGTTGTCGAGACCTCAAGCAGTTTTTGTTCATGCATCTGCAATGAACAGTCACGTCCGCCAAGTGTGAGACACCAGTCACCATTGCCAATGACCTGGATTTCTTGGTGACGTGTGGTCTCGATATTCAATTCGATCAATACGTTTTTGTTGTCGCCACGACCCGTGGCTTTCACTTCGTTGAGTACTTCACGAAGCAGGGCAGGGACTTTCGCTGAGGCATCTTTAACTTGGGTGGCGTGGTCGCCTGCGTAGTCTTTTGGTGCAATCAATATGCGTTGACCCTTACCGCCGCCGCCGCCGATCGCTTTCAGGCGGATCCGGTTATTGGGTTGTTGGTCAAAGAGCTTGGTAACTTCGATTTCTGCTTGTGCTGCGATCTCATCAATCGTGATGACATCAACCAATGCATCGTAGCTCGCAGCTAATAATGCTTCTGCTTTGTCAGCATCAGTTGAGCCTTGTGGCGCGTCGAGCTTATGCGCTTTTGCAATGGCATCGAGCCCACCATCGCGCTCTGCTTTTGCAAGCAATGTACGTATCGTGAGATCGTCGACGCCAGGAACTACAGAAACGTCCGCCGCCAGTGCGGTGCGTTTTGCCTCGTCTTTTAACCCGGCTTGGCGCACGGTGCGAGAGCATGGACCGATAAATGTCAGCCCCGATTCTTCAATTGCACGAACGAGGCTTTCATCTTCCGCCATGAACCCATAGCCAGCAAAGATCGAGTTATGACCATTGTCTTTCGCAATTTGAATGATTTGCTGAATGCGTTGATCACGTTCTTCTTTGCTTGCACCTGTGTAGTCAGGAACGCGATGAATGCGGGTTGGATCTGAAATCAGACGAAGCTCTGGTGCGAGCGCATTTTGATAGGTGATGGAGTCTTTTTCAGACAGTAAGATGCCGTACTTGGCGCCCATTTCCGTCAAGACATCCATGACTTCCTTACGAATTGGTCCGCGACAGATGATTAAGCAATCAATATCTTCGCAGGCGAATTGCTTGACCCAGGTCGAGCTTGACTGAGACAGGCGACGGTTTTGGTGAATCAAGTCGTGGCTCATTAGTGGAACTCCCTCTGGATCGCGGTCATCGGTTTAGGCTGATATGCCTTGATGTAGCGGATGAAGTTTTCACCAAGCGTGTGTCGCAAATCCTGCGGCATCACGATTTGACTGATTGAACCCAAAGAGAGTGCTTCTTTTGGATTCATGATTTCAGCTTCGTAGCGTTGAATGAGCAGCGTTTCCTGCTCCTTCAGCCAGTGAGCAGCCTCTGTATCTCCTTTGGCCGCTCGATTCTTGGCCTCAAGGCGCATCGCTTTCAATTCATCTTTATACACAAACTCTTTGCCTGCAGGTCCCATCACAGCCAGTCGGGTTGTTGGTAAAGCGAACACCATATCCGCGCCGAGCTTGTAGTTGTTAAACGCAGCATACGCACCACCAAAGGCGTTACGGATAATAAGCAGGAAGCGTGGTACGCGAAGATCAATGATTGCATCGAGCATGGCGCGACCGGCTTGGACGATTCCGCGGCTCTCTTGGTCACGGCCTGGTAAGAAGCCAGTCGTGTCTTCCATAAACAACATCGGGATGTTGTATAGGTTGCAGAAACGAATGAAACGCGCGTTTTTGAACGCTGCATCAATATCAATTTGACCAGATGATACAGCCGAATTGTTTGCACAAAATCCGATTACATGCCCGGCGATCCGACCAAATGCACAGATCGTATTGCGTGCACGATTGGGTTGGAATTCGTAGAAATCACCGTGATCACAGATCTGTTGGATCATGATGGTGACATCGAGAGGTGTATTGAAACCGCTTGGCGAATTAAAAGCGCGCTTCAACAGAATATCGGCATCCCATGTCTTGCGTGAGATTGGATCAGATGTTGGTTGGAACGGAGCCATGGTTTCGTTATTCGATGGCAAGAACCGGAGTAATCGACGCACTTTACGTATCGCTTGGACTTCATCTTCAACGACATAATCGGTAACGCCTGTCTGGCTGTGGACATTGGGACCACCAAGTTCGTCTGGTGTGACATCTTCGCCAAGTACGCTTTTGATAACCCCTGGGCCTGTCAGACCAAAAAATGTCTCATTTGGTTGGATGACAAACGAGCCTTGGCGTGGCAGATAGGAACCACCACCTGCGTTGAATCCGAACATACACATGATTGAAGGCACACGGCCTGAGATCTCTCGTAGCGCTCGAAATGCCTCAGCATAGCCATCAAGACCACCCACTCCGGCAGGAACATATGCACCAGCTGAGTCGTTGAATCCAATGACGGGAATACCGAGCTTGCCTGCCGTTTCAAATAGTTGAGCAAGTTTGGAGCCATTGGTGGCATCCATTGAGCCTGCGCGAACAGTGAAGTCATGACCATACACAGCAACATCGCGTCCACCGACTTTGGCGAGTGCAGTGACAAGGCTTGCGCCATCGAGGTTTGGACCCCAGTTTTGAAAGAGGATCGTTGGCTCTTCATCAACCAACAAGGTGATGCGTTCCCAGACGGTCATTCGGTTTTTCTGATGCTGTCGCTCAATGGCAGCGACAGGTGCACCCTTGGGGCGTTGCTGGAGTTCCCAGCCGGCTTTTAGTGCATCTTCGTAGATACCCGGTTCACGAGCTATCTCTCCTGGAATCTCGAATCGCTTCTCTTCTGGTGCTTGAAAAGGATTGGTGAGACGGGCGCTTTTGGCGGATCCAACCATGGTTAAAGAGTCCTTATCTTTCTGTACGCTTGTTCGGTCAATCGGCTATGATGATGCATTGCACATAAGTTGTGCAAAATGACTTTCGTAGAACAGTACAAGGCCTGATCGATTGTGATTCGACATTTTGTCTTTTTCTCTGCCCAACCTGATCAATTGGATGTGGTGTATGAGGGATTGAAAATTCTAGAAAAAATTCCCCATGCGGATCTTGTCGAGGTTCGGTTGAACGAAAAACTAGATCAGTTATCAAATGAGATCGATGTCGTTGTCTATGCCGAATTTTCCTCGGATGAAGCACTTAACTCATTCAAAGCACATCCGTTGTACCAAGAATCCATTGAGCGCGTGCGGCCCAATCGTGAACTTCGATTTGTGGCCGACACGCGTCCGTAGAGCACGCTACTCGACAGTAATCCACACCGGGCAGTGGTCAGATGGTTTCTCCATCGCACGCAAGGTGTAATCGATTCCACAATCTGTCATGCGTTCCATCAACGGTTTGGACACTAAGATGTGGTCGATACGCAGACCACGTTTGGGGTCGTCCTCGAAACCCCGGGAGCGGTAATCAAACCAGCTGTATTGGTCGTCGATGTCCGGGTTGACGCTTCGCCAACTGTCAATCAATCCCCAATCGGTTAACCGCTGAAACCATTCTCGTTCTTCGGGAAGGAATGATGTTTTACCGGTGCGTAACCAACGTTTTTTGGCATCGTCTGTGATCCCGATATCGTTATCGACAGGTGCGATATTAAAGTCGCCCATCACAACGACGTGATCTGTCGGAGAGTATTCGGTTTCTAAAGTGGTTAATAAGTCACGATAGAACGCTTCTTTCGCTGGGAACTTCACAGGATGATCGCGCGACTCGCCTTGTGGGAAGTAACCATTGAACACAGTGACTTCGGTTCCATCGGCTAGTGCATACACGCCACGAATCATTCGTCGCTGCGCGTCATCTGTATCGGTTGAGTAGCCACGAATTACTTTCAAAGGCTCGGGCTTTGAAGCGAGCGCAACACCGTAGTGTCCTTTTTGGCCGTGTGTATCGAAGCGATAATTTAAAAATTCGAGGTCGTCATAGGGAAACTGCTCATCAGCAACTTTGACTTCCTGAAGTCCAATAACATCGGGGTCTAAGTGTTGTTTAAGTGCTTCTAATTGATGAATCCGCGCTCGAATTCCATTGATATTGAATGAAACGATTTTCATAGGGTCTTTTCTGCTCAGGTTTGGCCGCATACTATCAGACCTAAGGAGAGGCTCAATGAACATCATTTTAATGCGTCACGGTGAAGCGGTCCCATTTGCACCGAATGATGCAGATCGCATGCTGACACCCAAGGGGAAAGCAGAGGCATCGAACACAGGAACGCAATTAAAAAAGGCCGGCTGGATACCCGAAATCGTTTTCTGCTCAACTCGAATCCGAGCGCAGCAGACAGCAGACCTTGTCATTTCGGCCCTTGGCTCGGATCTAAAACCTTCGGTACTTGAGGGGATCACACCCGAAGATGATTGGGCCCAATCAATGGCGATCATTGAGAAACATGCTGTGGATCAGAGTCTATTCGTTTTTCATCAGCCAATTCTGACGCAGATTGTTGGTCATCTCGCCGAAGGAAATCCTAATTTTGATGTTCATCCGCGAGCAGTCCCCGCGACAGCTTACATCTTACGATTGAATGCCTTTCTGCCAGGCGCGGCTACGCTTGTGGGGGCGTGCCAGCCGTAATGATTGAATCAATCCGTTTTCAGATCGCTGGGCTGACGTTCCAGGGGTTATGTTTTGGCCCGACTGATGGCATACCGGTGCTTGCATTGCATGGTTGGCTTGATAATGCGGCGTCCTTTACTCGACTGGGTCCTTTATTGTCGGGTTGTCGAGTGGTTGCAATCGATCAACGTGGCCATGGATTAACAGATCACTTAAATCGTCCTTACCACATTTGGGATGGTGTTCCTGATGTCATTGGGGTTTTGGATGCCTTGGGCTGGGATCAAGCCATCCTTTTGGGGCACTCAATGGGAGCGGCGGTCGCAACGCTTGTGGCGAGCGCATACCCAGACCGGATCCGCGAGCTTTGGTTGCTCGAAGGGTTGGGCCCCTGGACCTATCCTGACGGCGAAGCACCTGATTTATTGAGAGCGGCGACCGATCGACTGAATCGGGTGATGGATCGGCAAAAGCCTATCTATCCCTCAATCGACGCCGCGATCGATGCGCGCGTACGGGGAGGGGTTGTGCCGTTAACACGGGAAGCAGCTGAACCAATTGTGCGACGTGGTCTGGTGAAACAACAGGGTGGTTGGACGTGGTCGGCTGATCAATATTTAACGTTACCTCCTTTGTTTCGACTGGATGAAAACCAGATCCAAGTATTTATTCAGCGTCTGGAAACACCTGTTTCTCTAGTTCTCGGTGATCAAGGTTTTTTTAAAGAGCCGCTGTTTTTACCAGACAGAATCAAACTTTGTCGCGACATAAGGGTGGAAACTTTTGAAGGTGGTCACCATCTCCACTTAGAAGGCGCTGAAAGCGCCATAGCGAAGTGGTTATTAGAGGGGCATTTTAGGGTATGAAGACGTGGATTATATTAGGCTCGATGTTACTGTCGCATTGGTCGATCGCTGCCGATATTCCGGGGTCTTCCGATCTCCCTGAAGTTAAACGGCCGCTGGGTTCGGAAATTGTTCGGTATCGCGAGGGTGTGCAGTCTGCAATTCGTTTTCCATTAGAGCGTGTCGAGCGCGTGAATAATCGACTGGTGATTGATAACGAGTTGGAGATCGAAGGTCATGTGATCGACATTACCTATGAGCTTGGACCGCGTGAAGACTATGAATCCTACATGGCCACGCTTGAGCGCGCGGTCGTTGGGCAGGGCGCTGAGATATTATTTTCCTGTGAGAGCCGTGGTTGTGGGGTCAGTGGGTTATGGGCTAACTCGTTATTCAAAGTCCGTGAGCTCTACGGTCCGAATGGAGATCAGTTGTACTTTGCCGCGAAATTACCAGGAGCAACAGATCGATATTTATCAGCGTACGGCATTGAGCGCGGCAACCGCCGTCAATACGTACATATCCGTTTGGTTGAGCCGGACATTGATAAATCTCGATTCCAGGGTGCTCAAGGTTTGCTGTCAGAGGGGCGTGTGATTCTACCGGTTGAGTTCGCTGGTAATCGGGTGAGTCCAGAGAGCCGGGCAGCGATTACTGCGATTGCATCGGACCTGAAATCACTCTCTGCTGATGAATTGGCGATTGTTGCGTATCGTGCGGTCACTCCAGGTGGATCTCTAGATGATGCGATGACGCAGTCGACAGCGCGGGCCGAGCATGTCCAAGCGTTACTTCGAGAGGCGGGTCTTGTGATCGAGAGCGCTTACGGTTTGGGTCCATTAGTCGCTCCTGCTGACTTATCTCCCGATCGTGTCGAGATCGTGAAGTTTCGTTAATTGGTAGACTAGCTTTACTGAGGACTTCGCGGATAGACTTCTGCTATGACAGTTGAACACATGGATGATGTGGTTTCGAGCCAGGTTGCTCGTCAGGTCCTCGATTATTGGTTTACCGAATATGCCGCTGGAGATCTTGCTGCCAAGCAAGACAAGCGTTGGTTTATGGGTGGCGAACTGGTTGATCAAGAAATTGGTCAACGGTTTGGGCATCGCGTTGAACTCGCGCTAGCCGGTGGTTTCAAAGATTGGGAAAGCGAACCAGAGAGTCGTCTGGCTCTCATCATTTTGCTTGATCAATTCACCCGGAATATTTTTCGTGGAACGACTCGCGCGTTTTCAGGCGACTCCCGTGCAGTGAAACTCGCTCGGCGTGGCCAGGCGATGGAAATTTTTGATGAGTTGCCACTGATTCAACAAGTGTTTGCACTGATGCCTTTGGAGCATAGTGAACTCTTGTCTGATCAGGCATTGTGTGTACAGGGAATGACACGTTTATGTGAGCTTGCACCGGATGAAGACAAGCCGCGATTCCAGTCATTTGTGGATCATGCGCTCGAGCATAAAGCGATTATTGAGCGTTTTGGTCGATTCCCGCACCGAAATGCGGTGTTATCCCGGGTATCGACAGAAAACGAAAGACGCTTTCTAGCCAGCGCTAAGACGTACGGACAGAGTAAAGCCACACCGTGAAAATCTATTCACCACGGCAGGTGGCGCAAACCATATTGGATGGGTTTGCGGCCTACCGACATCAGTTCATCAACATCACTTTGGGTGCGAGAAGCCGTTTCGAGGAGCAGGCTTGGCGTGATGTGCAAAAAGCGGCTCAAGAGCGGATCGATCTGTATGAAGATGCGGTCGAAGCTGTCCATCGGACTTTGTCTGAGCGTGTCGGTTATGAGAATCTGACCTCAGAAATTTGGGCAGAAACTCGCAGGAATTATGTCGTTCTGATTCAAGAGCGAACAGATCCTGAGTTGTGCGAGACGTTCTTTAACTCAATTTATTGCGACATTTTCAAACATCAAAATATCAATGATGACACTGCGTTTTTGAACTCATGGTTCGGAGATCAGGGTGTTAATGCGACCGGTCAGGTTGATATTTTCATGCAATACAGATTTGACGATCGGTTGTCCGAGGTCTGTGATCGGATGCTCACTGATTATGCATTTAAAGTTGGTTGGGCAAACCGAGAGCTCGCTAAAGAGCAGATGATGAAAGGGATTGAAGAGGCTGTCCCGTTTGAGTTCTTCACCGATGAGTCATCACGTCTTGAGCTATTAAAGCCTGTTTTTTACCGTAACAAGGGCGCGTATTTAGTCGGCCGCTTGGTGTCTGATCAAGGTCTCTATCCCATTGTGTTTGCTCTGATGCATCGAAAAGATACAGGTGTTGAGCTTGATGCGGTGATTACAGATAGCCAGGAAGTGAGCGTTGTTTTCAGTTTTACCCGCAGTTACTTCATGGTGGATGTGCCGATCCCAAGTGACTTCGTGGCATTTCTGCAAACGTTAATGCCCTTTAAGAAAAAGCATGAGCTTTATTCTGCGATTGGTTTTTACAAGCACGGAAAGACTGAGTTTGTGCGGTTGTTTAACAGGCATCTGATCGAATCTAATGATGAATTCATGATTGCGCCAGGCATCAAGGGGTTGGTGATGGCTGTATTCACGCTGCCGTCATTTGAGATCGTATTCAAGCTGATCAAGGATAAGTTTGGTCCGAGCAAAAACGTGACGCGGCAGACGGTTTTGGATAAGTACCATTTGGTGAAAGTCCACGATCGTGTGGGGCGAATGGCGGACACCCAAGAATTTTCGAATTTGTCGCTACCTCTTGAACGGTTTGATTCGGAATGTCTTAAAGAATTATTGGAATTGTGTGGAAGCTCGGTCTCTGTCGAAGATGACCAGGTTGTGATTAAACATCTTTACACCGAACGTCGGATGACGCCTCTGAATATCTACCTAGAGAAAGCGTCGGATGATGAGCGTTTAGCTGCTTTGGATGAATATGGTCAGGCCATCAAGCAACTCGCAGCCGCTAATATTTTTCCTGGTGATATGTTACTCAAGAACTTTGGCGTCACGCGTCATGGTCGCGTTGTTTTTTATGACTACGATGAGATTTCATATCTCACAGAGGTCAACTTTAGAAAAATCCCTGAGCCGCAAACCTATGAGCAGGAAATGGCATCAGAGCCTTGGTACACGATCGCACCTGAGGATGTGTTCCCAGAGGAATTCGCGACGTTTTTGTTCCCATCAGTTCAAATTCGAAAAGAGTTTGCTCAGTTGCATGGTGATTTGTTCGAAGCCGATTATTGGAAGGGATTACAGGAACGGATCCGTGAAGGTCAGATGATGGAATTCTTCCCATACAAAGCCGGGACCCACGCTCCAGGCTGGTCAATCGTCTGACGACTCGCGTTTCGGGAGATGATGCGCATCTCCCGGGTTTTTGTGATTCAGGTAAAATTCATCGCGGAAGGTTGCGACCCATTCGGGTTTGTAGACCACAAGCAGTGCAAGTACGGTCCCTGTAATAAATCCCTCTGGGAACGTTTGCATCAATGCAAATGGGTAGTAGAAGTCCAATAAATAATCCAACGGGTAGAGTCCTGAGAGCCATAAAAGTGTGGTGATTGCGGTTGCTGAGACCGCGATGCCAATTGTGGCTCCAAAGAATCCACATCCCCAGACGTAGGCGAAAAAGTTAGGGGGTAAGATTCTGAGAGAGAGTTTCCACACGAGAAAAGTCGTCCCGCCTGGGATGATCAATACAGCCAGTGCAGAGGCTGGAATATCAACAATTGAGCCGACTCCTGAAAGTGCATTGGCAATCATCCCAAGTACGCCACCAACCAACATGTATGGGAACCCAAAGAGAAGGGTCAGAAGTGCTGAACCAAAGATATGGAATGAGAGCCCGGGCTCGATACCGGCGCTTAACCGCCAGAGTAAAGTGAAGAACAAGATACTTGTTGCCCAAGCACTGGTATCAGCAAAGTGTTTGAGGTGATTGAGATCCAAGCGAAAGATTGATCCAATGAATAGCGCCCAAAAAACGACTTGGATGCCGATCCAAGCCAGAGTTGGCCAACCGCTTGTTAGGCCTTGGAGGAGCATGAGAAACGTTCTGGTGGCTCTAACGGAAAGCGGACTTCGCCTTCGGGAATCTCGAGAACCAGTGTGTGTGCACCGTGTGTGGCTGCATAACAGCAAAGTCTTGGTGTCAACCAGCTCGCCTCATCGTCTGAAAGCCTCAAGATATTGATTCGCATTTCACCATCGGTGGTATGGGGCTCAATGGCGACAAGTAAAGTCGGTGTATCGAATCGGAGTGATTCAGCATCCAATGGCATTAATGTTTTTTCGGGATCACCGGTGAGTGTCATGGTTCGATGTGGGATACCTGCATCATCGAAAACAGGGCCCTCAGGCAAAAATCCATGGTTGGCATAAAATCCCATCGCAGTGATTTGTGCCCCGAGAGTTGGTGTGTTCCCTGAATCTTGGATCTTAGTAATCGCAGTCCGTAGTAGTTTGCTGCCCACATTTTTGTGTCGGACGTCTTTCAGAACAGCCATGCGGCCGATTTTTGTTAGATCGAGAATACGTGCGCAGCCGACAGGCACACCATCACGCTCAGCAAGCAAATGGATTGCGTCTTGATCGGCAGGATCCCATTCATCTGCGGGATCGATTTGCTGTTCTTCGATGAAGACTTGGGTTCTGATCGATTGCAGTGCGTCTTGAGCTTCTGCCCACGTGACTTCACGTACCGTTGTTCTCGGACGGTATGAGCGATTCTGTTCGGATGAGCTCGATGACGGCGTCACGCCAGAGGCCTTCCAGCTTCCGGATGTCACTCGATTGAATAGAGCGCGTATTGGCCAAGTGAAGCAGTTCAGAAGGCGTTTGATCACCGATCCGTTCTCCGTTTACGTAAAGCGTTTGATTGACATAGGCCATCCGGCAGCCTGGGTCGAGTTCCCATTGTGTCATTGAACTGATGAGTGGGTCGATGTCTTGATCATCGATTTCTTCAGTTGGGTCGATCTCGAGATAAGGCGCTGTCACACGCGTTGCCAGGATGTGTTCGAGGACATGAGGCTCGTCTAAGTATCGAATAATGGCCTCTTTGGCTTTATCGAGATCGCTCGCGAGGATTTCAGCAGGTGCTCCGTTGTGCTGTCTGCCCGGGTCGTTAAACCGAATCTGTTGTTGAGTGCTATCCAGTGTTTCTAATGCGCCTTCGAGAAGCGCACCTGCGTCAGGCGCACGAAAACCAAGTGATAACGTCATGCAGTCTGGATCAAGGCTGACACCATGATGAATCATATTTGGTGGTAGATAGAGCACATCACCTGGGTTTGCAGTCCAGGTCGTTAGCGGTTCTTGTGGTTCAACCAGAGCAATCGGTTGGTTTGGAACGAGCGGAGTCGTTTGGGTCGCCCAGGGTCCAATATTCCATCGTCTGCGGCCGTTCAATTGGATTAGGAAGACACTGAATTGATCGAAATGTCGTCCAACGCTGCCGTCGACTGAGGCCCATGACAACATGCAGTCTTCAAATCGCCAATGTGGCAGCCAGCCCATCGATTTACGAATCTGATCATATTCAGGGAACAGATGCTCAAGCGCATGCATGAGCGCAGTCCAAGGCTTTTTAGGAGTGGTAAATGATTCGAACGGGCCGTGTTCAAGTGTAAATGACTGGCCTTCGATGCCGGTTAACAGCCGGCTGGGTAAATCAGTTTCAGTCAGAATTTGAATGAGGGTGTCGGTATCCGGAACCAATGCGCTGACATCCACCGCCTGTTCAAGAATGACAGGAGTGGTTTGCCAGTAGCGCTGAAGGGTGTCTCCATCGGCAAGTGATACACCCTGAAGACGCTCAACGGTCATACGTTGCGAGCCTGGGCCTCTGCAGATCCGGTGTAGGTCAGCGGTGTCATATCGAGTAATGCTTGCTTTGCATCCTCTGGAATATCGAGTTGACTGATAAAGGTCCGTAGCGACTCCTCATCGATCGGCTTGCCTCGCGTTAACTCTTTGAGTTGCTCGTATGGTTTTTCGATGCCGTAGCGGCGCATGACGGTTTGCACGGGCTCAGCCAATACTTCCCAACGTTTACCTAAGTCTTCTGTGATCACTGCAAGATTGATCTCGAGTTTATTGAGTCCCTTCAGTGAGGCCTCATAAGCAATCAACGAGTGTGCGGCACCAACACCAACATTTCGGAGAACAGTTGAGTCTGTGAGATCGCGCTGCCAACGTGACACTGGCAGCTTAGCGGCGAGGTGCTCAAAGACGGCGTTGGCAATACCCAGATTCCCTTCGGAATTTTCAAAATCGATCGGATTTACTTTGTGCGGCATGGTTGATGAACCCACTTCACCGGCAACAGTCCGCTGCTTGAAATAATCGAGAGAAATGTAACTCCATAAATCCCGATCAAGATCGATCAGGATCGTATTGAAGCGCTTTAAAGCATCGAAGTATTCGGCAACACAATCATGCGGTTCAATCTGTGTTGTATACGGATTAAAAGTCAGTCCGAGGTTGGTGATCACGCTTTCTGCGTGAGCCGCCCAGTCCACTTCAGGGTAGGCTGACAGGTGTGCGTTGTAGTTACCCACAGCGCCATTCAGTTTTCCGAGGAGCTGTACTGCTTGGAATTGCGTTAACTGACGCTCAAGTCGTGCCACGACGTTAGCAAATTCTTTACCGACCGTTGTTGGGGAGGCGCTTTGTCCATGGGTCCGTGACAACATCGGATGCGCTGCCCACTCATTGGCTTTTGCACGTAGGAACTCAATGATTTCTCGCATCTTGGGCGCAAGTACATCATCGCGCATCCGTGTGAGCATCAGGCTGTAAGACAAATTGTTGATATCTTCACTGGTGCACGCAAAGTGCACGAACTCAGAAATGGCATTGAGTTCTGGGCTTAAAGCGAATTTTTCTTTGATGAAGTATTCGATGGCTTTCACATCATGATTGGTGGTTCGCTCAATCTCTTTGATCCGCTCGCCGTCTGCTTCAGCAAAATCAGCAACGATTGCATCGATTTGTGCAATTGCTTGCTCTGAGAGAGGCGCGACTTCATCGATCTGCGGATGACTTGCCAATGACTTAATCCAAGCCAGTTCCACTTCAACACGAGCGCGCATGAGGCCGAATTCACTGGCAATGGGTCGTAGAGCATCGACTTTGGATGCGTAACGTCCGTCGATAGGCGAGATCGCTGTCAGCATAGATAAATTCATGATGTTCCTATAATCCGATTGATTCTAATTCCTTGAATACGCGGCTTCGCTGGAATAATAGCGATAGGCGACCGCCACCGAGCTGTCGATACAGCATGGCAGCGCGGATTCCGCTTAAGAGGAGTGCACGTACTTTAGCAGGATTGTTGCCCTGTTGCAGATGCCGGCCATGGTTACCTGTCACCATAATCCGGAATTTGAGCGTCGACACTGTTTCCTGATATGCGGTATTTAATGTTTCGATCACCGATTCATGTGTTGGGCCGAGTTGATCTGCTTTTTGCACAGCTACTTCAAGATGCCCGCGTAGTCGGTCGAGTAATTGTGGTTGCTTGGCGAGCTGGCGCTCGACTTGCATCAGACTGATGAAGTAACGAATGGCTTCAGGATATTTTCTGTTCCCACCGCGGCCGAGCATCTCTCTGATCATTTTGGATCCGGGCTTTAAGCCATCCGATGCTCCGCCATAGACATCGAGGGGCGTATCAGGGGTTAAATTCAGCGTACTTTGGATCAGTAACTCGAATTCATCGTGAGGCACCAGTCCGGTATTTGCGAGGCGATCAACGAGCTGTGCAGTCATCGCTAATGCGCACAATGGATACAGACGATTAGGGTTACTCATACCAGGGCTTCCTCGATGACAGCACCTCCAAGACAGGCTTCGCCATCATAGATGACGACAGATTGCCCGGGTGTAACTGCGCGTTCAGGTTGATCAAATGTTATGTGAAGATCAGCGCCTTGCATTTCAATCGCACAAGGTGCATCCGGTGCCCGGTAACGGACTTTCGCGGTGAATCGGCCGGGCAGAACTGGCGGCTCACCGATCCAATTGATCTGGCGTGCGAGGAGACCTTTCGAGAACAGCTTGGGGTGGTCTGTTCCTTGGACAACAACCAGTTCATTGGTTTCAAGATTCTTTTCAGCAACGAACCAAGGTGCATCTGAATAATTTTTTAAGCCACCGATGCCAAGTCCTTGGCGTTGGCCGAGGGTATAGAACATGAGCCCTTCATGACGTCCGATCACATCACCTAAGTCCGTTACGATGTTGCCGGGCTTCGGTTTCACGTAGGTTTTGAGAAAATCGCTGAATCGACGTTCCCCAATAAAGCAAATTCCAGTTGAGTCTTTTTTGCGTGCGGTGATAAATCCTTGGCTTTCGGCGATTTCACGGACTTTGGGTTTGATTAAATCACCAACTGGGAACAGCGAAGCGTTAACTTGTTCAGCGGTTAGCGCCCAGAGGAAGTAACTTTGGTCTTTGTTTCGATCGAGGCCGCGATGCAATGGATTTTTGCTATCTACACGGCGCACATAGTGACCGGTTGCGATCAAATCAGCTCCAAGGTCGCGCGCATAATCCAAAAAGGCGCGGAATTTGATTTCACGGTTACACAAGATATCTGGATTCGGAGTGCGGCCTGCATTGACCTCCGAGAGGAAGTTTTCAAACACATCATCCCAATATTCGGCAGCAAAGTTGACACGATGTAATTCGATACCAAGCGTATCAGCCACTTGTTCTGCATCTTTGAGATCTTCAATCGCAGTGCAGTATTCGGTGCCATCATCCTCATCCCAGTTTTTCATGAACATGCCGCTGACGGCATAGCCTTGCTCTTTGAGAAGATAGGCGGTGACGGATGAATCAACGCCGCCGGACATTCCGACGATGACTTGGGTGTCTTTGTTTTGCATGTGCAGATTCTACCCGAGTTGCATCAATCACTCGATACTCACCTGGTGATAAATCACCCAACTGGTAATCGCCTATGGTCGTGCGTACGAGTCGTAGCGTCGGGAATCCAACTGCGGCAGTCATACGGCGTACTTGGCGATTGCGTCCTTCGTCGAGCGTTAATTCGATCCAACTTGTCGGAATGTTTTTACGAAAGCGCACAGGTGGATCGCGCTCAGGAAGGGCTGGTGGATCGATGAATCGGCATTGGACCGCTTGAGCCGGGCCGTCGTTCAGTTCCACGCCTTGCTCTAATTTTAGACAGGCTTCCTGATTGATGTCGCCATCGACTTGAACCCAATACACCTTGTGTTTTCCGTGTTTGGGGTGAGCAAGTGTGTCTTGGAGTTTGCCATCATCAGTAAGAATCAGGAGACCTTCGGAGTCTTTATCAAGTCGTCCCGCAGGATAAATTTCGGGAATATCAATGTGGTCTTTGAGAGTTGTACCCTCACCGCTGAATTGGCAGAGAACACCGAAGGGTTTGTAAAAAATAACGAGCATACCTATCCCAAAGAACAAGATAATTCCTGAAGTGGTCGGACCAAAACAATGGTATTATCCGCACCCGCAATACAAACGTGATACAGCACAACAGGAGAAAAGGATGGGCTACCAACACATCCAAGTGCCGACGTCAGGCGAAAAGATCACTGTGAACCAGGATGGATCGCTTAACGTCCCAAATAACCCAATCATTCCGTTTATTGAAGGCGATGGTATCGGAGTCGACATCACCCCGCCAATGATTGAGGTTGTCAACGCAGCCGTTGAGAAGGCGTACGGCGGTTCAAAGTCTATTTCATGGATGGAAGTTTATTGTGGCGAAAAATCTGTCGCGACATACGGCGCTGACGAGTGGCTTCCAGATGAAACACTTGAAGCATTTAAAGAATACAAGGTCGGTATCAAAGGCCCTCTGACCACACCAGTCGGTGGCGGTATTCGTTCATTGAACGTTGCCTTGCGTCAGCAGTTGGATTTGTACCTCTGTCTGCGTCCAGTTCGTTACTTCACAGGCGTTCCGAGCCCTGTGAAAGAGCCGGAAAAGACCAACATGGTGATCTTCCGTGAGAACTCAGAAGACATCTATGCGGGTGTTGAATACCAAGCGGGAACGCCAGAAGCTGACAAGCTGATCGATATTCTTCGCAACGAATTTGGTGTAACCAAGATTCGTTTCCCACAAAATTGCGGTATCGGTATTAAGCCTGTATCGAAGGAAGGTACTCAGCGCTTGGTTCGTAAGACGTTCCAGTATGCAATCGACAATGATTTGCCAAGTGTGACGTTGGTCCACAAAGGCAACATCATGAAGTTCACCGAAGGTGCATTTAAGGATTGGGGCTACGAACTTGCTCGTGAAGAGTTTGGCGCAACATTGCTGGATGGCGGTCCTTGGTGTGTCATCAAGAATCCTAAGACGGGTAATGACATCGTCGTTAAGGATGTGATTGCTGATGCGATGCTACAGCAGATTCTGTTGCGTCCAGCTGAATACAGTGCGATTGCAACTTTGAACTTGAACGGCGACTACCTCTCTGACGCTTTGGCTGCTCAGGTGGGTGGTATTGGTATCGCTCCAGGCGCCAATATCGGTGAAGAAGTCGCGATTTTCGAAGCAACTCACGGCACAGCACCGAAGTATGCGGGTCAAGATAAGGTGAACCCAGGTTCATTGATTCTGTCTGCTGAAATGATGCTCCGCCATTTGGGTTGGTTCGAAGCAGCTGATCTAATCATCGAAGGGATGGAAGGAGCGATTAAGTCGAAGAAAGTGACTTATGACTTCGAACGTTTGATGGATGATGCAACGCTGATGTCGTGTTCGGAATTTGGTCAGGAAATGATCAAGAACATGTAAGCGATCGCTTCAGTAAAAGCCCCGGCAGCGAAAGCTCCCGGGGTTTTTTATTGTCTAAATTTGGAAGGTTTGTGTCACAAGACCTTCGCGATGTGCCCAACTGTAATCAAAAGCCTCTTCCGTTGGACCTTGCTCCCAAAGTGTTTCAAGGCGATCAATGGCGTGATCCCATGTCGGGTAGGGTGCTTCGTTCGCAAACCATGCAACAGAGAGTGCTTTGCCGACGTGAGTGAACCAGTGGTCACGCGCCATCATGATTTGTCGGTGTGACTGACTAAATACAAATGCATAAAGCGCATCCAGACTCTCCCACGCGGATAGGTTCACAATGAAATCGAGACCCAGTCGTTCACCGATGACAGGATCGTCTTCATTCAGTTCTCGCCAGATAAAGCCAGGTGAAGCTTCCGCGAGTCTTTGTACTTGAGGAACAGCATTGAAGAAGGATTGCATTTCAGGTGCATCCTTTGAGTATTTCATTTGGGCGACGTTGAATTGATAAATCATGGTGTATGGAATCTTTTTTGTACTTCGGGTCTTGGCATCAAACTTTCCGATGTGTTTCTCTTTACTCAGACGGTTTTGTCCCCATAAAGTGACTGTGTAACAAAGGACGTTTCGATTCAATGAGTGAACCAGACATCCCTGGGTTTGATCCGGATGATGACTACGGGCTAGCGGTTGCGAAGCCGGAGCTGAAAAAGCCGCCGATGTATAAAGTCATCATGCTCAATGACGACTATACGCCTATGGAATTTGTGATTCATGTTCTGGAATTATTCTTCAACATGGATCAAGAGAAGGCGACACAAATTATGCTGACCGTGCACTCCAAAGGGGCTGCTGTCTGTGGGGTATATCCCAAAGATATCGCGGAAACGAAGGCGGAGCACGTGATCGAGTATGCAAAAGAAAATCAGCACCCTTTGATGTGTCAGGTCGACATCGCAGAGGATTGATAAGGAGAACTGTATGTTGAGCCGTGATCTTGAAGTGACCCTAAATAGCGCATTTAAGCGCGCCAGGGAGCTCCGTCATGAGTACATGACGGTCGAGCACCTGCTATTGGGGTTATTGGATAACGCATCTGCCGTGCAGGTTCTCAACGCCTGCGGTTCTGATGTATCGAAACTTCGTGAAGAACTTGAGCAATTTGTCACGCAGACAACACCTGCATTACCTGAAGATTCTGAGCGCGATACGCAGCCGACGTTAGGATTTCAGCGTGTACTTCAGCGTGCGGTATTCCATGTGCAATCATCAGGAAAGCAAGAAGTTACAGGCGCTAACGTTTTGGTCGCTATTTTCTCCGAGCAAGAATCTCAAGCGGTGTATTTCTTAAAGCAGCAAGAGATCGCGCGGATCGACGTCGTGAATTACATCAGCCATGGGATTGCGAAATCTGAAGAAGCAGGCAGTGATGGTGAGACTGAATCTGAATCACAAACGAATCAAACAGCATCAGGTGAGGAGCGTACATCCAATCTTGATGGCTATTGCACCAACCTCAATTCCGAAGTGAAGAAGGGCCGCATTGATCCATTGATCGGTCGTGATGAAGAGCTGTCGCGCGTTATTCAGACGCTGTCACGTCGTCGGAAGAATAACCCGTTGCTAGTTGGTGAGGCCGGTGTTGGTAAAACAGCAATCGCCGAAGGATTGGCTTACCGAATCGAGGAAGGGCAGGTTCCAGAGGTCATTGCTGATGCGGTGGTCTATTCATTGGACCTCGGCTCACTCTTAGCCGGCACCAAGTATCGCGGCGATTTTGAGAAGCGTCTGAAAGCGTTACTCGGCGAACTTGAGAAAGAAAAACACGCGGTTTTGTTTATTGATGAAATCCATACCATCATTGGGGCAGGCGCCGCATCGGGTGGTGTGATGGATGCATCGAACCTCCTAAAGCCGCTCTTGTCGTCCGGTCAATTGAAGTGCATTGGTTCAACCACCTTCCAGGAATTCCGCGGAATTTTTGAGAAAGATCGTGCACTGGCACGCCGCTTCCAAAAGGTTGACGTATTAGAGCCTTCGATTGAAGACACGATCAAAATCTTGAATGGTTTGAAGTCGCGCTTCGAAGAGCATCATGAGCTTCGATATACCAAGGCTGCGTTGACCTCAGCTGTTGAATTGTCTGCGAAATACATGAGCGACCGGCATTTGCCAGATAAGGCAATCGACATTATCGACGAAGCTGGGGCAATGCAACGTCTGATGCCGCCATCACGTCGCAAAAAGGTGATTGGTGTGCCGGAGATTGAGGCAGTGGTCGCGAATATCGCCCGGATCCCTCCGAAGCAAATTTCGAAATCAGATACGGAGGTTCTCGAGAACCTTGAGAGGGACCTGAAGCTGACTGTTTTCGGTCAAAACGAGGCGATCGAGCGCATGAGTTCGGCGATCAAGTTGTCTCGTGCGGGATTGAAGCAAGACGGGAAGCCAGTCGGATGTTTCTTATTTGCAGGTCCTACCGGTGTCGGCAAGACAGAAGTCAGTCGACAACTCTCGAGAACATTAGGGATTGAGCTTGTCAGATTTGACATGTCTGAATACATGGAGCGTCACACAGTCAGTCGTCTGATCGGCGCACCTCCAGGATACGTTGGATTTGATCAGGGCGGTCTCTTAACCGAAGCGATTACTAAAAACCCACATTGTGTGTTGCTGCTCGATGAGATTGAAAAAGCACACCCTGACGTTTTTAACCTGCTATTGCAGGTAATGGATCACGGCACATTGACGGATAACAACGGTCGAAAAGCAGACTTCCGCCATGTGGTGTTGATCATGACGACGAATGCTGGAGCTGAAAGCCTATCGAAGCGCAGCATCGGGTTCAGTGAACAGGATCAGACGACAGATGCGATGGAAGCAATTAAGCGTCTCTTTACGCCAGAATTCAGAAATCGTTTGGATTCGATTGTTCAGTTCGGTGCATTGCCTGAAGATGTGATTGAGCAGGTTGTTCACAAGTTTATTGCTGAACTCCAGGCACAACTCGACGATCGGAAAGTGTCGATTGAATTGGATGATTCAGCGATGCGTTGGCTTGCTAAGCGTGGCTATGACAAAGCGATGGGCGCTCGTCCGATGGCTCGCTTGATTCAAGATTCAATCAAGCGTCCATTAGCTGATGCGATTCTCTTTGGAGATTTAGCTGGCGGCGGCAGTGTGCTTGTGACAGTCGACAAAAATGACGAGCTCGCGTTCGAAATGACGGCTCGTGTGGTGAAATCGAAAGAAACAGCGTGAGGTTAGGTCATCCCGGAATTCCGGGATGGCAAAAGATCAACGCGCTCGGAATGTGATACGACCTTTCGTCAGATCGTAAGGTGTCAGTTCAACTGTGACACGGTCGCCAGTCAAAATACGAATGTAGTGCTTACGCATTTTTCCAGAGATGTGTGCAGTGACAACGTGACCATTGTCGAGTTCGACGCGGAACATGGTATTTGGCAGTGTATCAACGATCGTGCCTTCCATTTCAATTGAATCTTCTTTTGCCATTTGGCTCCCTTCGGACTGTAAGAAAGGCGCGATTATGCCTGCTTACTCCGCGCGAATCCACCTGCTGTTGATGAGCATCTCAATTGGACGGTATTCGGTTTTATACGCCATTTTCTTTGAATCACGAATCCAATAGCCCAAATAGACGTATGGCAGTTCAAGTCCGCGGGCCACCTCAATGAGTTGTAAGACCATTAAACGCCCCAGGCTACGGGCATCAAACTCGGCGTCGGGCTCAAAGAATGTATAGATGGCAGACAGTCCGTTACCTGGGATTTCATCGAACAGAGTGACTGCAATGAGCCGGTCATTGATTCGGGCTTCCAAAAAAAATGAATGCGCTGAGCTCGATGCGAGAAAGGACTCATATTGCGCTGGAGAGGGTGGATACATGTCACCGTCGGCATGACGTATCTCGATGTATCGTCGATACAACTCATAGCGTTCTTCATCCAAGATCGGTGTTCGGGCTGTGAAGCTCACATCTTGGTTTCTTTTGAGTGTTCGAATTTGACGTCGCTTTGGCTGGAACGATTCAACCGGAACTCGCACTGAAATACAGGCGGTGCATTGAGCGCAATGTGGCCTGTAGGTGTAGCGACCCGAGCGTCTGAAGCCAGATTCGGCGAGTTTCACGACCTGCTCTGCAGAGAGGGTGGTAGTTGGCTCTACGAACAAAGTGGTCGCTTCTCGCCCCTCGAGATAACTGCACGGGTGCGGTGCGGTGGAAAAAAATTTCAGTGTTTCAAAACCACTCATGATATGAGTTCGTTGATCCTTTCAATAAATTCAGCGCGAGTGATGAGGCTAGCACCGAGTGACTCAAGATGCGATGTCGGGACTTGGCAATCAATGAGCTCAATCTGATGTAGGTCAGATTCTTGGCAAAGTGCAGCCAATGCTGCTTTCGATGCGTCGGGTGTGAGTGAGACCATCGACTCACCAAACAGCACGCGTCCAAGTTTCACACCATAGAGCCCACCAACGAGTTCATTGTCGCGATACGTCTCAAATGAGATGGCGTAACCTTGGCGGTTTAGAGAGGTATAAGCGTTGATCATCTCTTCGGTGATCCAAGTCCCTTCGCGATCCTCACGTGTCGAAGCACACAAACGCATCAGCGTCTCAAAATCGGTATTGATTCGAATCTCAAATCCCTGCTTTTTAATGGCTTGTTTGAGGCTTCGTCGGAACTTAAAGGCTGACGGTTCGAGAACTAGGCGTGGATCCGGGCTCCACCAAAGAATCTGTTCGCCTTCAGAGAACCAGGGAAAAATGCCGCGAGAGTAGGCGAGTTTTAAGCGTTCGGGTGACAAGTCACCCCCAGCACACAACAACCCGTTGGGGTCGTCGAGTGCTTCAGTCACATCTGGAAAATCCAGAATGTGGGGAGGAATCCAGGGGATCAGTGTCCAGACTCGTCGAGGTAACGCTCGGCATCGAGCGCAGCCATACAGCCAAAGCCTGACGAGGTGATCGCCTGACGATAGATATGATCAGCTACATCGCCTGCTGCGAATACACCAGGGACCGATGTTTCAGTTGCAAATCCATCAAGACCCGAACGGACGATCAAATAGCCACCATTCATATCGAGTTGGCCGGCGAATAGGTCTGTATTGGGTTTGTGACCGATTGCGATGAAGACCCCGTGTACATCGATTTCTTGCGTTGAGTCATCTTGCGTTGATTTCAGACGAAGGCCTGTGACACCGGCATCATCACCGATAACCTCATCGAGTTGATGATTCCAAATGACCTCGATGTTGTCTTTCGCGAGTAAACGGTCTTGTAAGATTTTTTCTGCACGTAGTGAGTCACGGCGGTGGATGAGCTTGACTGAGTCAGCGAGATTCGCAAGGTAGAGCGCTTCTTCAACCGCTGTATTACCTCCGCCAATGACAGCTACTGAGCGTCCCCGGTAGAAGAATCCATCACAGGTCGCACATGCTGATACACCGCGTCCTTTGAAAGCTTCTTCAGACTCGAGACCGAGGTACTGAGCGCTTGCACCAGTTGCAATGATTAACGCGTCGCAGGTGTAAGTACCTTGATCACCTATAAGTTCAAACGGCTTCTGCTGAAGGTTCGCTGTATGAATGTGATCGTTGATGACTTCGGTATCAAAGCGTTCCGCATGGGCTTGCATATCCATCATCAACTGAGGGCCCTGTAAATCAGCAACGCCACCTGGCCAGTTTTCGACCTCAGTGGTTGTCGTGAGCTGACCTCCGACCTGTGTTCCTGTGATCACGACAGGAGAAAGGCCTGCTCGAGCCGCGTAGACAGCTGCTGTCCATCCGGCAGGACCTGACCCAAGAATGATAAGTTGATGATGCACGATTGATGTGTCCTTCTCTGTTAAACTTCGCGAATGTCGTTTCAGACGTATAGATTAAAGGTCATGAGTCCATCCTCCAAGGAGTTCGGTTGAACGAATCCACATCACAGCTTTGGTACAGCCGCTTAATCCGTGAAGTCACGTGGCTTTTCGGCGTTGCCTTATCGATTTTTATTTTTTTAGCGTTGCTGTCGTTTGATGTGAAAGACCCGGGTTGGTCGTATCAAGGTGCGATTAGCGACGTTCATAATGCGATTGGTCCAGTGGGTGCGTTTGTTTCCGACTGGTTGTTGTCGTGGTTTGGTTACACGGCATTTGCTATTGCTTGGCTCCCGATGATTGCCGTTCGTTGGGTTGTTCGTGGTACCCAAGATGGGCGAATTTGGATCGCACGAGTGCTGGGTCTCATGCTCTTGATTCCTGGTCTCTGTATTGTGCTTGGCTTGCATGTTGGGGCGGGCTCACACTGGTTACCCATCGGAACAACCGGTGGCGGTATTTTGGGTGGCGTTTTGAGTCAGGGCTTGGTTGGTGACTTTGGGATCACCGGAACGGCCCTTGGTGGACTTGTTTTGACTTTGGTGGGGCTGACAGTCGTCTTCTCGTTGTCATGGCCTGATGTACTTGCGGGCCTCGGATACATGGTAATGGAAACGGGTCGATCGATATCTGGTCTGTTAAGCGGAAAGAGTCAGCCAGCGCAGTTGAGTATCGAAAGCCGACGCTCATGGTTAGGTCGTTTATTGGCGCCAATTAACCGCGCCATTCTCCCAAAAACAGTTCGCAATACGTTGTCCAAGGTTGCGCCAAGACCGCCTGAAGCAGATGTTGCCCAAATTGAAGCTGAGCTCTTGGGATTGAAAGCAACTCGGGATATTTATCGTCCTGAAGAGTCGATGCCGGAAGTGAATTTAGAAGAGCCCTCTGTTAATGAAGGGCCGCGTCTCGATCTGTCTGCGTTAGATGGAATGGAGAGTGGCCGTCGTGATCCAGTGATTGGCGCGGATTCAGCGCCTGAGCTTGTCGAGCGGAATATCACGATTGCACCACTGAATGAAGCGCAGACACTGCTCGATGACGAACCGACTCCGGCTCCCAAAAAGCCAGTGGTGAAAGCGAGTAAAGCCGTCGCTGGACAGATGGCGTTACCTGATTTGTCATTACTTGATCCGGCTGATCCGCCGTCAGATAAAGGATTCTCTCAAGATGAGTTAACCGAGATGGGCGATTTGCTGGTTAGACGTCTTGGGGAATTTGGTGTTGAAGCCGAGATTGTTGCGATTAATCCAGGCCCAGTGGTGACGCGTTTTGAAATTGATCCAGCCCCTGGTGTCAAAGTCTCTCGCATTACGAATCTGGCGAAGGATCTCGCGCGAAGCTTAGCCGTGATCAGTGTCCGTGTGGTTGAAGTGATCCCGGGGAAGAGCACGGTTGGTATTGAGATTCCCAACCAGCATCGAGAGATGGTGCGTTTATCACAGATTCTTGGAAGTGATGCCTACACTAAAGATCCGTCAGTGTTGTCGTTGGCCTTAGGCCACGATATTTCCGGTCAAGCTGCCTGTGCCAATCTGGCGAAAATGCCTCATTTGTTGGTGGCGGGTACCACGGGTTCGGGTAAGTCTGTTGGTGTCAACGCGATGTTGCTTTCGATGTTGTACAAAGCGCGGCCTGAGGATTTGCGTCTGATCCTGGTTGATCCAAAAATGTTGGAGCTCTCGATCTATGAAGGGATTCCGCATTTGTTGGCTCCTGTGGTCACAGATATGAAGGATGCTGCCAATGCGCTTCGGTGGTGTGTTGGTGAAATGGAGCGTCGGTACAAACTGATGGCTGCACTCGGAGTTCGAAATCTTGAAGGTTACAACCAAAAGATTCGTGAGCATGATGAGCGTGGCGAGCCAATTGTTGATCCAACCTTTGTACCGTCGGGCTTTGATCCAAATGAGGCTGCACCCAACCTGAAGACCATGCCATTTATCGTCGTGGTGATTGATGAGTTTGCCGACATGATGATGATTGTGGGTAAGAAGGTGGATCAGTTGATTGCGCGACTTGCGCAAAAAGCACGAGCAGCAGGAATTCACCTCATTCTTGCAACTCAGCGTCCGTCTGTTGATGTCATCACTGGGTTGATTAAGGCCAACGTACCAAGTCGAATCAGCTTCCAGGTGAGTTCAAAGATCGACTCGCGAACTGTTTTGGATCAGGGTGGGGCAGAGCAGTTACTGGGTCATGGTGACATGTTGTATCTGCCTGCTGGAAAGCCAGTTCCTGTTCGTGTGCATGGAGCTTTTGTGGATGATCATGAAGTGCACAACGTCGTCAATTTCTGGAAGGTTCAGGGCCAGCCAGCCTACGAGGAGGCGATACTTAACGCACAGGCTGCCGGTGATGGTGATGCGCAAGGATCACTTCTTGACGGTGATGACGAGGCGGATCCGTTATATGACGAGGCTGTCGCGTTTGTGACTGAAACTCGGCGTGCATCGATTTCTGCGGTTCAGCGAAAATTGAAAATCGGCTACAACCGAGCTGCGCGAATGATCGAAGCGATGGAAGCGGCTGGAGTGGTGAGTGAAATGGGTTCTAATGGATCCCGTGAAGTGTTGGCGCCAGGACCACGTTGATGCGTTATTTGTTTGGGATGGGATGTCTGCTGTTGTCGCTTTCAATCAGCGCGGCACCGATTGAGAGTTTGGCGAGGCTGTTAGAGCCTTATCGCGCATTCTCAGCTGATTTCAAACAAAGCACGCTCGACCCTGAAGGTTCACCGATAAATCAGATGACAGGTGAGCTTGCGATTGCCTCAGACTCCATTTTTTATTGGAAAACACATCCGCCATTTTCGCAGATTATTGTTGCTGACGGTGAAGTCCTGTGGGTTTTCGATGAGGATCTGTATCAGGTCCAAGTCCGACCATTGGACGATGCTTTGTCTGCATCTCCTGCTGCGATTTTAAGCGGTGATCTTGAGATGTTAGGTTCGCGCTTTCAGGTGACCGAAGAGCGCTTCGGAACAATCGCTGTGTATCAACTGGAGCCGAGAGCTGCCGATGAAGTGACGCGTCAAATTGTGCTTCGATTTGATGGAAGTCGATTATTGGATCTTGCGATCGAGGATGCGCTCGGAAATCGCTCGCTTGTGACATTGATGGCTGTCATGCATGGTCAGCCTTCAGCTGCATTGTTTCAGTTTACTCCGCCCGAGGGTGTTGATGTGATTTACGCCTTAGGCCAGAAGCAGTAATGATGTGGTTGTATATCGCCATAGGTGGTGCGTTTGGTGCCGTCTCTCGATACGGCGTGACTTTGGGTGCTGCTCGACTTGGCGCGACTGGATTCCCTTATGCAACTTTAACTGTCAATGTTATTGGGAGCTTTTTAATTGGGCTCTTCGTTGCATGGCTTGGTGGACGAACAGAAATCAATCCCGCACTGCGTCCGCTGATTCAGGTTGGCTTTCTAGGCGCATTGACCACGTTTTCAACATTCAGTCTTGATGCGCTTATTTTGATTGAGCAAGGACGGTTTACGCAGGCCGGGCTCTATATCGCGGCGAGTGTTCTGGTATGCTTGGCCGCTTGTTTTATTGGTTTGCTCGCTGGCCGTTCACTCGGTTTTTAAGGAATACACAGACTCATGCTTGATCCCAAACTTCTTCGTAATGATCTTGATTCAGTCGTTGCACAGCTCGCACGAAAGGGTGTTGAGTTTGATGTGTCGGCATACCTTGCGCTAGAGACGAAGCGTAAGTCATTACAGCTTGAGACGGAGTCGTTACAAAACAAGCGAAAGGATGGGTCGAAGTCTGTTGGTCTTTTGATGAAAGACGGCAAAAAAGACGAGGCTGAAAAATTAAAGGCTGAGATTACTGGCATTGGTGATGCATTGGCTGCCATTGAGTCGCAGTTTCATGAGGTACAAGCAGAGCTTGACCGCATTCTGATGGAAACACCGAATCTCCCGGATGCGAGTGTTCCAGAGGGATTGAGCGAAGATGACAACGTTGAAGTTGCTGTTGTTGGTCAAAAGCCGGTCTTTGGGTTTGCTGTTCGTGATCATATCGAGATTGGTGAGTTGTTCTCAGGGCTTGATTTTGATCGTGCAGCCCAACTTTCGGGCAGTCGCTTTGTTACCATCCACGGGGCCTTTGCTAAATTACATCGCGCATTGATCCAATACATGTTGGATCTTCATACAGAGCAGCATGGGTATTCTGAAACCTATGTGCCGTTGTTGGTGGATGGATCGATTCTCGAAGGCACTGGTCAATTACCGAAGTTTAAAGATGATTTGTTCCGAATTGCCCCGGAAGATGGTGGTGGCCGCGAACGTTATTTGATTCCGACGGCAGAAGTACCGTTAACAAACCTGGTCCGTGATTCAATCATTGATGCGGGATCGCTGCCACTTCAGTACGTTGCACATACCCCATGTTTCCGTGCTGAAGCTGGTTCCTATGGGCGCGATGTGCGCGGTATGTTCCGCCAACACCAGTTCGATAAAGTCGAGTTGGTTTGGATTACGCATCCCGAGAAGAGTTGGGACGCGCTTGAGTCACTTCGTGCTCATGCAGAGGCAGTCCTAACTGGATTAGGTCTTCATTACCGCGTGGTTGATCTCTGTGGTGGTGATCTCGGATTTTCGGCAGCGAAAACCTATGACCTTGAAGTCTGGTTACCAGGGCAGGATCAGTTCCGTGAAATCAGTTCGTGCTCCAATTGTTTAGATTTCCAGTCACGTCGGATGCAGGCGCGCTATCGAAATGAAAATGGTAAGCCTGAGCTCCTCCATACACTGAATGGTTCAGGTGTTGCTATTGGGCGGTGTTTGATTGCAGTTGTTGAAAACTATCAGAACGAGGATGGCTCAATCACAGTGCCAGAGGCGTTGAAGCCTTATATTAAAGCGGATCGACTCACGCCTTAATCACAGACACTTCGTCGGTTTTGGTAGGCCTGACACTCGAGCGAGCTGTTTGGCCGGACTGGTCGGAAACAGTTTGTGGAGATAGATACTGTTTCCCTTGTCAGGTCCCGCTTCTAATTTGATCCACTTGACCAACGGTCGCATTGCGGGCGCATGATCAAACTCGTCGTAGTATCGACGCACCAGTTCAATCAACTCCCAGTGCGCAGGACTGAGATCAATGGATTCAAGCTGTGCGAGCTCGAGCGCTGCTGATTCGTTCCAATCGCTGAGATTTTCTAGATAGCCATCCGCATCGAGTTCGAGCGACATATCAGCTCCAGGTACGGCAGGGTGATGCTACAAGTAGATCGATCCATTCATCGGTCGTGATTGTCTCGATCTTAATGTGTGGGAAAAGCACTTTGTCTTCACTGAAAGTGATCGCTCGACACGGTACTCCGTTCAGATCATGTGCCGAGTTCAGAGCATCACCTGCGATTACAAGGACATCCTCTTGAGTGAGCCATGCAATCACATCATGTAGGGCGCTGGTTGAGGTAACGAGATGAATCATCAGGCCTCCAACACTACATCGCTGTGATTCAGACAATCGCGGATAGTTTCGCGATCGCAAGCAATGCCTGGAAACATCTCAGCGATTTGCAAGCCACGAGCTTCACAACTGGCTTGATCCACCAAGATGTGTTCAATGTCATACAAGGGGAGGCTTTTTAGTTTTCCACTGAGAGCAAGCGGACTGTCATCGGGCATTGTGGGTAGAGACGCCCATGAGACGCCAGCGTCCTGTAAAACGACAGATACAGGGCATTCGAAGGTTGCGAGGACTAGTGCCATGTCAACCATCTCGCGAGTGCCCAATGAGTCAGATGGACCCGAACGAATCACCAGGGTGACTGATTTCATCGAAATTGCACCACGCGATCAGCAGACTGGAGTTTTTCTGTCCACTCGCCAAGACCGCCCAAGCGAACGCCTTCAATTAATTGGCCTTCACGGATTCCTCGGCGTTCGGCTGCGGTAATACATGCGACCACTTCACAAGAGTTCAGACTGATAATGTCTTGGAGTGCTTGGCAGGGATCTGTTTCCCCTTGAGGGATGTCACGATTTCGGTCGGCAAACAACACCCCGTCTTCATACAAAAAGCAGAAGACCGCGTGTCCTTTGGATAACGCGGCCTTCATTGTATCAACTGCTCTTAGTGGCAGTGTTCCGCTATCGGGAGACACTGCCAACAAGATGGCGAATTGCTTCACTCGTCGCCAGAGAATACGCCCAGAAGCGCAAGCAGGTTGGTGAACAGCATGTAGATGTCGACGTAGAGAGCTACAGTTGCCATGACATAGTTTGTTTCACCACCGTGGATGATGCGGCTTGTATCAAACAAGATGTAGCCAGCTGCCAAAAGAACCAACATTGCACTCAATGCAAGGCTTAGAGCAGGGACTTGGAAGAAGATCAAACCAATTGATGCCAGAAGGGCAATGATGAGACCTGTGAACAAGAATCCGCCCATGAAGCTGAAGTCTTTCTTTGTGGTCAGTACATATGCTGACAATGACAAGAACACTGCTGCTGTACCAAACAGTGCGTTACCAACGATAGACGCGCCGCCTGGCGATTGGAGGTAGTACGAAATCATTGGTCCAAGGCTCCAGCCCATGAAACCAGTGAATGCGAATACAAGTGGAAGAGCCCATACGCTGTTGCGCATTGCTTGTAAGGCAAACAGTAGACCAATCATTCCACCTAGAGACAGTAGCCAATGCATTGGCGGTGCCTGCAGTGAAACTGCTAACGCAGTCATGCCTGCGCTAAAGAATAGAGTCATTGAGAGCAACATGTAGGTGTTGCGCAGTACCTTGCTTGCTGACTCTGAAACTCCGTATCCAGCCGTCACTGTGGCTTGGGTAATGCGATCACTCATCGAAAGATCTCCTATATCTAATCAAATGCTGAATGCATCCAACTTTCGTATGATTCGTAACCTATAGTAATGATTCTTGTTCATCTTGCAAGGCCTTCTCGAGCCCTTTTATTTCAATAGTTTTAGAAAAAAATCAACATAAATTGTATGCGTGTTAGCAAACTGCTGTTGTTTCATGACTGAACGGAAAATAAATCACTCTGTTTTGACCACGTTCTGTCAAAAAATCCTGCTAAGCTCTCGGCTCGGAGGTATTCAATGAAAGGTTACACACAGATCGCAGCGCTTTTAGAAAAGGGCATTGCAGGGTTTTTGCTCTTATTCGGAGCCACGATGGTGATGTTAATGGCAGGGCTTATTTTTGTCTTGCTATCGCAGGTCGGCGTCCTCGTTAAATTATCGGCAGCTGTCGCACTCATATTCGATTCGGCCGGCTCGTTGGAAGCGATCTTCATTTTACTTTTGAAGTTGATTGACTTGGCGTTGATTGCAGTTCTCATCACGATCATTGCGTTGTCCTCCTATCAAAGCTTTGTCGATGATATTGACCATCTTGAATCAATGGATTCAGAAGCGTCTCGAGGGATCCAAAAGCTTGGCATGATGCGACCACAGCAACTGAAGGGGAAACTGATTTCTACAGTCGTAGGGTTATCCTCGATCGCACTGCTAGGAACTGCATTCCAGATTGCAGAGGCGTATAAAAATGGACTGGGGATGCAGAGCTTTCCGCTTGAAATTGGGATTACTGCAGGGATTCACGTGTTGTTCTTAGCGACCAGCCTCACCATGGCATTCATGGAGAGGACTGACGCTAAGCACTAAATAACGATTAGAGGGTTTCGACGAAGGCGCCAATGTTGGCCATGTCATCTGGCGATAGGGCTGCGGCCTGACCCCACATGAGAGCACTTTGAGCGCCACGTGTTTCACCGTTCTTGTATTGTGTGAGCATTGAGACGATCGCATCTTTGGTCTGGCCTTGAAGTTTTGGACCAACACCGCCTTCACCATTTAGTCCATGACATGCAGCACAAGCTGTGTAAATTTTCTTACCGAGATCAGCCGGGCTCGCAGCTGCCATCATCGCAGCTTCAGCTTCGCGACGTTTCGCATCTTCCACTTTGTACGCTTCGTAGCATTCGCCAGTACAAGCGCCAACTGGGGGGTGATTGGTTTCCCAAGAGATTGATCGTGCTCCGATCAATAAGACTGCTGCCCCGACAAAGATTGGAACGATGAACTTGGTGTTGCTCACTGAAAACTCCTCATGATTTTTAAATTTGTTATAGATAAGAATTTAAAAGAGTTTTTGTTTGGGGTCTAGCCTTTCCTAACGCTTTTGATTGACTTTGTAGCTCACGAGTTTCTCAATTTCGAGAATTAAAAACGTCACTATTGCAACGCCGGTCATGACGAGAAGTTGGCCGCTCGAGAGTGAAGCGGTGCCAAAAATGGATTGCATCGGGCCGATCCAAGTGAAGGCAGCTTGAAGGAGCGTGATCGAAATAATCCCAATCCAGACTGCCGGCGTGCCTTTCATTCCCTCAAGCGTCAGTGACGAGTTATGGGCATATCGGATGCTGAATAGGTACACAATCTCAAGCGCAATCAATGTATTCACACCCAGGGTTCTTGCAACTTCGATCGATGCGCCCTGGTCTAACGCCCAAAGGAATAAGCCAAATGTGCCGGTAACAAACAGCGTTGAAACAAAAGCGACCTGCCAAATAAGGCGTCGACTTAAGATCGGGCTTTGCGATGGTCGCGGAGGGCGCGAGAGCACATTTTTCTCATGAGGCTCGAAAGCGAGCGTCAGCCCAAGTGCGACAGCACTCACCATGTTGACCCACAGAATCTGAATCGGCGTAATCGGTAGCGTCATTCCGAGCACTAGCGCAGTAATGATCGTCATGGCCTGCGCACCATTAGTCGGAAGTGTCCAGGCGATGACTTTGATAATGTTGTCAAAGACAGTTCGACCCTCTTTGATGGCCTGGATAATGGTTGCAAAGTTATCGTCTGCAAGCACCATTTCAGCAGCTTCTTTGGCCGCCTCTGTTCCTTTCTTGCCCATGGCTATTCCGACTTCAGCTCGCTTCAGTGCGGGAGCATCATTCACTCCGTCACCTGTCATCGTTGCAATATGACCTTCAGCCTGAAGTGCTGTGACAATGCGTAGTTTGTGCTCAGGCGTTGTGCGCGCAAACACATCAACTTCGTGCACCAGTCGGCGCAGTTCTTGGTCGTTAGCCGCTTCTACTCGATCACCAGTACATACGACCGGATCCTCGGAAATTCCGAGTTGGCGGGCAATCTCTTTCGCTGTGAGCGCGTGATCACCGGTAATCATAATTACGCGGATGCCCGCGGTATGTGAATCAGTAATTGCTGTGATTGCTTCGGGGCGCGGAGGATCAACCAGACCAATAAAACCGAGAAGGGTGCCACCCGACTGAATATCATCCATGCCAAGGCTTTCTGAAATAGCGGGTCCTTCAAAAACCGCAATCGCGATAATCCGGTTGCCCTGGGCGGCGAGCTTCTCCAGCTCACCTTCCCAAAACGATCGATCAATGGACTCAATGCCGTTGGCTGTTTGGACTTGCTCACACATCCCAACGATACGTTCAGGGGCACCCTTAACAAAGGTGACAGCGGAATCGGCGATTTCATGGCGTGTGGCCATAAATTTATGTGCTGAATCAAAAGGAATGTCATCTACTCGAGGCTCGAGTTGACGTAAATGCATTGGATCAAGGTTGGCTTTCATTGCTACCGATAAAAGTGCCGCTTCCATCGGATTGCCTTCAACAACCCAACGGTTTTCATCCTCTCTGAGCTCAGCATCATTATTGAGGATTCCGGCCTTTAATAGGCTCGATAACGTGTGGTGGTTAGCTACATCGACAGTCTGCCCGTCCATTTGGATCGAGCCTTTGGGTGTGTATCCGCTTCCCGTGACTGTGTAGTGATGATCCTGTGTCACGATGTTCTGCACCATCATTTCATTACAGGTCAAGGTGCCTGTTTTATCTGAGCAGATGACAGTGACAGACCCAAGTGTCTCAACAGCCGGTAGGCGACGAATGATCGCGTTCTTGCTCGCCATTTGTTGGACGCCGATGGCAAGAGTGATAGTCATTATGGCTGGAAGCCCCTCGGGAATGGCAGCCACGGCTAAACCAACGACGGCCAAAAATGCATCGGTGAGAGCGTAGTCTTGAATCACCGTTGCAAACCCAAATGCGACCGCACTGACGGCCAAAATGAACCAGGTGAGCTGCTCAGCGAACTGATCCATCTGACGCACAAGTGGTGTTTTCAGAGTCTCAACTTGATTGATTAGAGTGCTGATCTTGCCGAGCTCTGTATCGGAACCTGTCTCGACGACAACGCCAAGTCCTTGACCGGTAGACACGAAGGTTCCCCAAAATGCCATGGATCGACGATCACCGAGTGCTGCATTAGTTGGATTGGCGCTCGTCTCTTTGGTTACAACCATCGACTCGCCGGTAAGTAACGCATCATCGATTTGTAGGTTGGATGTCTGAATCAGGCGTAGATCAGCTGGAACCCGGTCCCCAGCCTGAATAAATACCACATCACCAGGGACGATCTGAGTTGCATCAATATGCTGGCGATGACCATGTCTGACGACGGTCGCCTCTGGATCCACCATATGACGAATGGAATCAAGTGCTTTCTCTGCTTTGCCTTCTTGGATTAACCCGATGACAGCATTGATCAAGACGACTGACAGAATCACTAGGGCGTCCATGCTGTGACCGAGGAGGGTGGTGATCAGTGCGGCAATTAATAGAACATAAATTAAAACGTTCCGAAATTGGCTAACGATTTTCTCGAGTAGTGAGCGTTGATTGGTCTCTGGTAGGGCGTTTGGGCCATACTTGATTTGGCGGTTCGCTGCTTCCGTGTCGGAGAGCCCCTCGGGATGAGTATGCAGCTGTTGTAACGTCTCTTCAGTCGTCAGAGCGTGCCAGTGAGTTTTTGGCTCGTCTGTTGTGGCTGTGGTTTCCGACTGATTCCGTTTAAAAAGCGTATTTGGAAGATTCATGGTGCACTCATCCCTGTTGAGTGCGTAAAGGTATCAGGGAATTGTTGCGATGCAATAACAAGGGTTCGTTCTGGCTCAATTTAGTGGAAGCGTGTCGGAGTAGTTGAATCCATTCAACGAATCACCTAATATGCGCCCCCTATCGCGATCGCGATCTGCGGAGAGGTGGCAGAGCGGTTGAATGCACCGGTCTTGAAAACCGGCATAGGTTAATAGCCTATCCAGGGTTCGAATCCCTGCCTCTCCGCCATTTTTCTACTGCACTGTTTCATAAGATTTCTTGGCCTGGGTGAACCTGTGTGTCTGTTGGACGATCGGTGTTCTCTTACGTAGTCGTTGGCTCAATCTGATTAAAGATCGATTCACCAGTCCCGCGAGAGTCCTGTCGAGGTATGATTCGAGAAACGTTTGACGAAATGCGTATCTATTATTACTTCAGTGTGATCTACTGTCGGCGCTTTCATCAGATCTTCTAAGCGCAGTTTCTTACTCTTCTTTGAATTCCTTTTTGAAATCCCCGTAACTCTGCGCCTTAAATTTAATAGCGGGCCAGAGCGCATACTCTTTATCTATACGAGAAAATTATCATGGCTACAGGTGTTGTTAAGTTTTTTAACGCGAGTAAAGGTTTTGGTTTCATTGCCCCAGACGATGGTGGTGCTGATGTATTTGTTCACGCCTCTGCTCTGAATTTGAAGGGTTTAAGAACCTTAAATGATGGACAAAAGATTTCATACGATCTTCAAGAGCAGAACGGTAAGACTTCAGCTACGAATCTCAATATTGATTTCTAAGTAATACAAGCGAGCTACCTTATTTTGAAGTAGCTCCTTTTTTTTCCCATATCAGGGAGTCTATATGTCTAACGATAATCAGAAATGGGTCAGCATCGAGGTAACATCACCTGTTAACTTTGGCGACCGAATTACTGTTGGAGGCGCTGCCTCGTCTAAAGAAGGTCTTGTAACTGGCTTCATCGGAAAAGAGCGCGAAACGGTAGTAGTTCAATTTGATGAAACCCCCAACCATAGCGTCACGATTAAAAAAGAATTGATCACTGATCTGAAACGTCAGCTGATTGTGGTCGAGCGCCTAAGTAGTTCTAAAAAATCAGGACAGTTTCGCTCAAAATCTAGACGTCGGTAATCGCACGTCGTGGCGGCTTCACATCACCGCCAAATCATCTGCTCTCCCCACAACTGTGGATGGCTGACATGACCTAGCGCCTAGCCCAAACTGCTTACATAACAGTGTCTGGCTAGGCTTCTTCGGATGTTTCCAATGTGTATTAAGATGACCACCTGTGGAGTGTCTGTATCCGAATGAGGGAGATTTTTTAGATGCGATATCTGTTGCGTTTGTTGTTGATTGTCTTCGCGGTTTCAGTGCAAGCAGACTCCCTAGATCGTATCGGTCATTCGAATTTGACTCTCTTGGGCGAGGGTCGTTTGAGTTTTTTATTTTGGGATGTTTACGATGCCCGTTTGTATGTGACAGACGGTTCGTATCATGCTGAAAAACCATTTGCTCTGTCGGTACGCTATCTCCGAGATTTTTCCGGCACTGACATCTCCAAGCGCTCCATCAAAGAAATGAAGCAGCAGGGGGTCAGCGATGAGGCTGTTTTGAAGTCTTGGGAAGAGCAGTTAAATATTATTTTCCCAGATGTCGTTGTAGGTGATGAAATCATCGGTGTCAGCGATCCTTCCGGAGGAGCTCGTTTCTTTCTGAATGGTGAATTGATTGGAACGATTCTGGATCAAACACTGAGTAGACGATACTTTGATATTTGGTTGTCAGAACAAACATCCGAACCGGAGTTACGTCAATCGTTGATAAGGATCGATCGATAATGAAAAGCTTATTTTTTATATGTGTGCTGACGGTTGGGCTCTCTGGCTGTGCCACAAGTCTCGATGGAGATCGATATCGCTCGATTGAGCCCGCTTTCGACTTATTTCAATTTTTCGACGGAGAAGTGAAAGCTTGGGGGCTTGTGCAAAACCGAAGTGGTGAAGTCGTTCAGAAGTTTGAGGTTGTTATTCGAGGCTCCATCCAAGGTAACCAGATCACACTGGATGAAACATTTCAGTACGCTCTTGGAACAGGTCCTGAGAAGCGAGTATGGCAAATAGCTAGGCTTGAGAACGGCCAATATCAGGGAACAGCTGGCGACATTATTGGGGAGGCGAGTGGGTTAACTCATGGTAATGCTTTCCAATGGTCATACCGCATGGATATCCCTGTCGATGACACACTCTATGAAGTGAGCTTTGAAGACTGGTTTTGGGCAATTGATGAGCGGCGTTTATTCAATCGGTCTTACATACAGAAATTTGGTTTCGATGTTGCGGAAGTGACAATTTTCATGGAGCGTCAGTAAACCGTACTTTTCAGTAGATACATGACTTAAGGGCGTAATGAATAAACGTGAGATTCATTGATCTTCTTCTGGTGGTTTAGTGTCGCTTATTTTGCACGCGGACATTGAACCACTGTCATCTGACACATAGAACATGAGGTTTAATTCATCATTCGCTTGCGTTCGATGACCGCAATTAGAACCTTTGTTGATCAGAATTCCAGCATCGTTAAACAGATAGCTCTCGAAATAACATCCCCCTGTTCCTTCGCTGCTGATGTCGCCTGATGTCAGTTTGTTATAGCTGCGCGGGCTTTCAGTCCAAACTTCTAAGCTGACTGGGTGGTATCGCGGCTCCGTGACTGAGACTTTAAGGCGATAAGTCGCCTCATCCGTGGAGCATGTGTCAAACCGGAGTCCGGATTCGTTTGAGCAGATGACGAATCCAGTGGGGGATAGTTCACACATTGGACCCCAGTAGGCGGGGCCAATTATTTTGGTCTGGTCAGGAACATCCGAATAGAGATAGAAATAAGCCCCTCCAGCACCTCCGCCTAAGACCAGCACTCCAAGGATGCCCAGTACAATTTTTTTCATAATGTCTTTGGAAATATGTGTAACTTCAACCGATTCTTTTGGCGAAATGTACTCACCGCATTGTTAATTTATCGACCTTTGAAGCCATAGCTTGATATGAATTTTTCTGATTTGGGCGGGTATTGGTAGGTAGCTCACCCTTTTATTACGGTGATTCTCTCTCAAAAGACGACTCGTTTTCTTGTGACTGCGCTTTCCATAGTGCGGCATAGCGCGCATCAAGCTCGATGAGTTCCTCATGACAACCCTGTTCAACAATGACTCCGTTAGCAAGAACAAGGATTTGATCTGCTTTTGTAATGGTGCTCAGACGGTGCGCGATGACAAGTGTGGTCTGTCCCGCTGCGACTTGTTCAAGATGTGCTTGGATCGAAGCTTCTGTTGTTGTGTCGAGCGCAGATGTTGCCTCATCAAAAATCATGATTGAGGGACGTTTTAACACCGCGCGAGCGATTGCAACGCGTTGCTTTTCGCCGCCGGAGAGTTTCATCCCGCGGGTTCCAACCATGGTGTCTAATCCCTCAGGAAGGTCAGCAACAAAAGCGCTCAAACCAGCGACCATTAAAGCTTCGTCTAATTGTTCCTGAGTCGCATCGAAGTTGCCGTAAAGAATGTTGTAACGGAGTGTATCGTTAAACAAAACCGTATCTTGGGGTACCACTCCTATCGAGCGTCGTAATTCAGATCTCGAGACATCTTGGATATCGACACCGCCAATCGAGATATGTCCAGCAGTCGGGTCATAAAATCGGAGTAATAGTCTTGCTAGTGTCGTTTTCCCGCTACCCGTTTCTCCAACAACAGCAACGGTCTGGCCTTCAGGGATGGTGAAATTAATACCATTGAGCACGTCACGGTCGTCGCGATAGCCGAACCGTATGTCTGAAAAGACGGTCACTGAGCTCTTCGGAAGTGTTTTGTCTGAAGAGACTTCGGTCTCAGCGGGTTCCGACAATACGTCGAACAAGTTTTCCATATCAATCAGTGATTGCCGGATTTCACGATACACGCTGCCAAGAAAATTCAACGGTTGAAATGCTTGAAGCATGTAGGTGTTCAATGTGACAAATGCTCCAACTGTCAGCACTCCCGATTGCACATCCAGTGCCGCCATTATAAGAACCGCAGTGACACCTATTAATACAACGAGCGTCTGGCTGAGATTCAAAAGCATCAATGAAAACCTGCTCTGGTTAGCAGCGGTCTCGTATGTGGCTAATCCCTCATCTAAGCGAGCGGTTTCGTAGGATTCATTGCCGAACAGTCGGACCGTTTCGATATTTACGAAGCTGTCGACCAAACGGCCTGCAACATGATTGTCTGCAGTGTTCATGGTCCGCCTAAAACGCAGACGCCATGTTGTGACTTTGAGGGTCAAAGCGATGTAGGCGACCATAGAACAAGCAATTACCAGAGCATAAGTTCCGCCGAATAAGGCCCAGACAATTCCCGATACGATGAGGAGCTCGACGAGAGTGGGCCCAACATTGAAGGCAACGTAACGGAGGAGGAAGTCGACGGCTTTTGTCCCCCGATCGATCAGTCGATCAAGAGATCCTGTCTGTCTCGAGAGATGGAATGGTAGAGGTAGATGGTGCAAGTGTTTAAACACATGTCCGGTTAATGCGCGGATTGCATATTGTGAGACTGATGTGAACAGTACTTCGCGGCACTCAGAGAATACGAGCGCTGCCAGGCGGCTGATGGAGTAGGCAATGACCAAACCCAGTGCGCCGAGTATCCAAACATCAACGAATACACCTTGATCGAGGATGTCCACGGTTTGACCCAATAACCAAGGTGTTGTCAGGTTGCTGGCTTTGGCAATGAGCAGGCAAAGTAACGCGCCAATCAACCGTTGACGCAAGTCGGGGCGATGCGAGACCCAAAAGTAAGGTACAAGAAAACGAAATTGATCGCTTAGGGGCATATGATTCACTCTAGGTGGGCCCTAAATACTAGCACGTGTGGGTTTGACTCGACGATTATCTACTGGCTTGGAGCATGCAGTGTGATACATCAAATTGTATCCGCAAGCACAGAGATGGCTTGATCAATTGAATGGATCATCTGAATACCGTCATTCGGAGCCGATAGATTGCTCATGATGAGGTGAAGCGACTGCTCTTGAACGCACCGAAAGAACCGATGAGCGGGTATATGCAGACTGGATTGCCAGATGTACAGTACCAATCTTCGCTTCAATCGCGTCCTATCCTTTGTATTTCGTGATTGCTTCCCATTATTAGAAGAACATTGAGATTGAGACGCGTTATGAAAATAAGAAAACATATCCTCCTAGCACTGTGTGCTTTGATTCCAATTTCTGCTTCTGCTCAAGGGCTGGTGTTGAGTTGCTCTGCAAAGGCTGTCTATGGTCGCTCCAACGATCTTTCAGTGTATGAGAGAGAGGGACACAGTCCGTCAATCGTTGTTGATTTGGCAGCAAATACAATTGCTTACGAATACAGCCGTGAGGGTCAAAGTTTTCAGTTTCTGTACCAAATTGATGAACAAATCGATGGGATCCTCTGGGCCTCCGAGCCGAGTGATACTGGAATAAAGAATCGCCTCTCGTTTGACTTGAATAGTCTTAAATTCTCAACGAGCCATTTGAACGGTGGATTCAACACACTGAAGTTTGGATCATGTGCCAAGACCATTTGAGGCTCGGTCTTTGCCTTGAGGCTTGGATGGCTTTTGGTTACTCCAATTTCATTTTTAATCGGTAGGAGACTTCAATGAGCACTATTGGTACGCCCTTTACCCGCACAGCGAGACGCGCATTGTTGTGTGGCTCAGGTGAACTGGGTAAAGAAGTTGTAATTGAGCTTCAGCGATTGGGTGTTGAGGTGATTGCACTTGACTCCTACGCCAATGCTCCAGCAATGCAGGTTGCTGATCGAAGTCACGTACTCAATATGCTTGACCCCGTCGCCTTGCGCGCGGTGATTGAGTCTGAGAATCCGCATCTTATCATTCCTGAGGTTGAAGCGATTGCTACAGACACTTTGGTAGAGCTTGAGAAAGAAGGATTTCGTGTCATTCCAACTGCTCGGGCGACCAAGTTAACGATGAATCGGAAGGGTATTCGTGAACTCGCAGCCAGAGAGCTTGGATTGAAAACCTCTAATTATTGGTTTGCAGACACGCGTCAGTCATACCTCGATGCGGTCGACGCTGTCGGTCTTCCGTTTGTCGTCAAGCCAATTATGAGTAGTTCAGGAAAAGGGCAGAGCATCGTCCGAGAACTGAGTGAAGTCGAACCTGCGTGGGAGTACGCGCAAAGCGGTGGACGTACCAAAGATGTCAGTGAAGTCATCGTTGAATCACTGATTGATTTTGATTATGAGATCACGCTTCTGACAATTCGGCATAAAGATGGTGTGTCATTTTGTGCCCCAATCGGGCACGTCCAAGAATCTGGCGATTATCAGCAGAGTTGGCAACCGCATCCAATGTCAGAGGCGACATTAGAGGCAGCACAGCACATTGCTGAACAGGTGACGGGCGCCTTATGTGGTGATCATGGTCGCGGAATTTTTGGCGTCGAACTGTTCATTAAGGGGGAGGACGTTTTCTTCAACGAGGTGTCTCCGCGCCCACATGACACGGGTCTTGTGACTCTCATCTCACAGGATTTGTCCGAGTTCGCGCTACATGTTCGTGCGATTCTTGAATTACCAATCCCGAATATCGTCCAACATGGACCGAGTGCCTCGGCAGTGATTCTCCCAAGAGGCGATTCAGAGCAAACGGAATTCTCTAACCTTGATCGGGCACTCGCCCAACCCGATACCCAAATGCGTTTGTTTGGGAAGCCAGTCATTAAGGGAAAACGCCGCATGGGTGTTGGCCTAGCACGAGGTGCAACCATCGACGAAGCATTAGATAAAGCGAAAGCAGTTGCAGACGCAGTGGTGGTGAAATTTTAGCGAGGCGTGAGTATTTGGTGCTACCTGACCCAAGGATTGATGACTTGGGTCTGCGTTGCCAGAAAGGGATCAGTGTCTCGGCTTGCCACGATGCAATTGTGAGCTTTTGCAATTGCGCTGATACAACCATCGGCCATCGAAGGTGCATATCCTTGTAGGCGGGCATTCGCCATGAGTGAGCCATAGTAATGAGCCGCCACGTGGTCGAATGCTAGAATTCGACCAGAAAAAAGTTGAATGGCACGCCGGATCATTTCTTGAAGTGAGGTTTTGCGTTGGCCATCTGGGAACGTTGCGACACCAAGAGACAGTTCGGCGACTGTGATTGAAGATAGAAATAGCGTGCTCTCTTGTTGCGAATTAATCCATTCGACGACGCGCGGTTCCGGGTGTCGCTTCATGGTTTCAGAGATTACATTCGTGTCTAAGATGATCATCTAGTTAAATTGCATTGGGTTAGCAGGGCTCGTGTCACGCGTATCCTCGAACAACCGTTCTTCATCGCTCGTTAACTGATATTCCGAAGAAATTTCGGTTAGCGCATCTCCAAGACGACAACGGTCGACTGGAAACATTTCACTTCGCAGGATTTGCCTGACTTCTTCTTCAACGCTTCGCCCATTAGCTTGTGCGCGCTGCTTCAGTGCCCGATGCGTTTCATCTGGAATGCGGCGGATTGTGAGCATGGCCATGAGTTGTTGCTCTCTTCTAACGATATATGAATGCACGTTATTATTTTGCATTCATTTTCTCCAGCCTTTAACAACCGCGTTTAAACTGAGCATAGCCAGTGAAAAAGCAAATGCATGGACTGAGTGATTAAATAGAGTCATCTTGCCTGGTTTTGGTGCGATTATTAGGAGAGGAAGGAGCTCTGTGATGGATTTATCGGTATCAGAAATCGTCGTGCTTGGCGTTGGCTCATTTATTGTTGTTTTTGCGTTAAAAGCATATTTCCTCCAGCGCTTTTTAAGGAAAAAGCTGGCGGAAAAGTCGGAGTAAAAAAATCCCCGACTGATCGGGGATAAGAGCCTTCAAAATTGGCTCTTCGGAGTGTCCACTTAGGGCAACTGTAGATTGATGACCAGGGCACTGGCGATCAAACAAATTCCAAACATAATTCGGCTTAATTCATCAGTCATCGTTCAGCCCTCTCCTGATTGCAGTGTGTAAAGTATCGACAAATACAATGGAGGAATCTTGGAGAGGTGAGGGTTTATTGGTGAATCTTTTTTGAATCAGTCCGCTTAGTTAACTTAAATTTGAACGCATTGTGTAGAGCAGAGAGAAGGAAGTACCACAGTGACGCAGTCCCAATCTGAAGAGCAAGAACGAATCAATGTGCTACTGGCCAGTGTACGAAGCGTACTCCTTGCAACAGTGCATCAAGACGGCTCACCGTTAGCGTCCTACACGCCATTTGCGCTCAATGATGATCGGTCGGGGTTGTGGATTTTAGTCAGTGACCTCGCTGGGCATGCACAGAATCTCGTGCGGAGGAAACAATGCTCAGCGCTCGTGATTCGTGATGAACAAGATTCTCCTCAGGTGTATGTCAGAGAGCGACTTCAATACGAGATGCATGCAGAAGAATGTCCTCGAGACGGAAACGCCTGGGAGTTAGGCGTCTCAGCATTGCGTGAACGTCACGGCGGTTTGGTCGATACGCTGAGGAGTCTTGCTGATTTTYGCTTGTTCCAACTGCACCCGGAGTCTGGTCGTTATATCGTTGGATTTGGTCAGGCGTTTGAATTAAGCCGTGGCTCGTTGTTCATGATTGATCATCATCTGCAAGGGCCGACAGGTCCTCAGAAAGACTAAGTTGCTATTTGGGGCGCTGCTTTTGTATTGATTAAGAGAAGGGCGGTCAACCCGGTCAGGCAAAAGGTTGCGATCAGTGGTGCTGCGCTTCCCGCCATGAAGTAAGAAAAAATAATCCCAACAGCCAAACTAATTGCTGTCATGAGTGACCCAATCACAGTCGATGCTGTGCCGGCAATTGCGCCCATCGGTTCAAGAGCGACAGACTGTAGATTGGCAAATGTCAGGCCCATGAGAAATAGCACAGGAACGATATAAATCAGCCAGTCAATGAGTCCAATCTCTGGTCCGTTCATATGGTAAAGCCAAAAAAGCCCCGACCAGAGGATTTGGGCCGAGAATGCGGCCTTACAAATTATTTCCATCCCAAAGCGTCTGACGTAGCGTGCATTCACAAGTGAAGAAATCGCGATGGATGCTGCAGTTGAACCAAACAAAACAGGGAACCAGTCCCCCGTTTGGTAGATATCTTGAAAAATATGTTGCGCGCTACTGAGATAGCTCACCAAGCCACCAAAGCTCACTCCAGCAGCAATGGTAAAGCGCATGGTTTTTTGATTAGTTACTACGGTTTGAAACGCATCGCCTAGATGGCCCCGTGTAATGGTCCGTCGTTCAATAAGCGTCTCAGGTTGCCTCAAGCTGAACCAAGCAAGAATGATTGCCGAAAATCCACCAAGCGCCACGAACAGCAAATGCCACGTGCCAAACCATAAAACCACTTGGCCGATCATTGGCGCAAATACGGGAACCAAAATGAAAATTGTCATCACAAACGACATGATTCGAGCCATTTCACGGCCCGCAAAGCGGTCACGAACCATGGCTTGGGTCACGATGCGTGTCGCAGCACCACCGAACCCTTGGAGTACGCGACCCGCGATTAAGACAGCAAAGGAATCAGTCCATGCACAAATCGCCGTTCCGATCAGAAAAATCACCATGCCGATTTGAATTGATCCGCGGCGACCAATTGCGTCGGATAGAGGGCCAAAAATAAGTTGGCCAAAAATAAGACCGGCAAAAATCCCTAAAATGACCCATGAAATCCGGTGAGGCTCGGTCAGATTTAAGTCAATCGCCATATAGCCCATCGCAGGCAGCATCATGTCGATCGCGAGTGCGATAGTGGCCATCAAAAACGCTGCAAGTGCAATAAACTCGCTTGGTCTTTGCTGTGTGTTGACCTGAGCCATACAGAATCCGTTGAGAAGAAGGGCGAAGGGGCTTAAGGTGATAGTATCTCGAATTAAGGATTCACTGCTATGCCTAATACGCTCGTTTCTGTCGACTGGTTAAATGATCATCTTGATGACCCAAACGTCATTGTGTTGGACGCGTCTTATCATCTGCCAACGGCCAAAAGAGATCCTGATGCTGAGTTCGTTGAACAGCATATTCCCGGCGCGCTGCGTTTTGATATTGAGGAAATCTCTGATCATGACGCAACACTCCCGCACATGCTGCCAACTCCCGAGCAGTTCGATGAAGCTATGCAAGATTTAGGTGTTGGTGCTGGCATGCAGGTTGTTGTTTATGACAGCGTTGGTCTTTTTTCAGCGGCTCGAGCATGGTGGATGTTTCGGTATTTCGGTCATGATGAAGTGGCTGTTCTTGATGGTGGTTTACCGGCATGGGTTGATGCCGGCCAGACAGTGGAGTCGGGTCGTGGCCGAGTTGTCCCGCCTCCACATCCATTTAAGTCGCATGTTCATCCTCAGTGGGTGGTTGATGCCGAGGACCTGTTGAATAACATTGATTCTCAGGAGCACTTGGTTCTTGATGCGCGGGCCAATCCACGGTTTAAAGGCGAAGCTGCCGAGCCACGTCCAGGCATGCGTGCAGGACATATCCCGGGTAGTGCAAATGTGCCATTCAGTGATCTATTAGACTCAGAAACAGGGTGCTTTAAATCGGTTGACGCAGTGCGCTCACGGTTTGCTGATGCGGGCGTGGATCATTTACCTGTGATAGTTAGTTGTGGCTCTGGCGTGACCGCGTGTGTACTTGCGTTGGGACTTGAGATTGCAGGCCTACCTGAGCCTAAGCTCTATGATGGCTCTTGGTCTGAATGGGGAAGCCGAGATGATCTCCCCATTGAGACTGGGAATTAAGCCTTATAGATTTTCGAAAACACAAGCGATGCCCTGTCCACCACCGATACACATGGTGACTAGAGCATAACGGCCACTGATGCGCTTGAGCTCGTAGAGTGCTTTTGTAGCGATGAAAGCGCCTGAGCAACCAACAGGGTGCCCAAGGGCAATCGCGCCACCATTGGGATTGGTTTTCCCCATATCGAGGTTCAGGCCCTTGGCGACCGCAAGTGCTTGCGCTGCAAACGCCTCATTCGACTCAATGACATCCATATCATCGACACTTAAGCCTGCATTAGCGAGTGCACGCTGACTTGCCGGAATCGGGCCTTCACCCATGATGTGGTTCGGAACGCCAGCCAAGGCATAGGAGACCAGGCGAGCCATGGGTTTATGACCGTCTTTCTCTGCTTGCTCTCGATTTGCGAGGATCAAGAACGCAGCACCATCGTTGATGCCGGATGCATTACCTGCGGTCACAGTCCCGTCTTTCTTGAACGCAGGCCGCATTTTAGCCAGGTCGTCCATGGTTGTTCCTGGGCGAACATGCTCATCTGTATCGATCGTGATATCGCCTTTGCGAGTTGATTTGATGATCGGAACGATCTGTTCCTTAAAGCGGCCAGTCTCGATCGCCTCTGCGGCACGGCGATGTGATTCAACCGCAAATGCATCCTGCTCTTCGCGGGTGAGCCCCCATTTTTCAGCAAGATTTTCAGCAGTGATCCCCATGTGCCCGGCACCAAAAGGATCGGTGAGAGTCGCCACCATTAAATCAATCATCTGGGCATCGCCCATGCGCTTACCAAAGCGAAGATCAGGAGACATGTAGCCGCCTTTTGACATGACCTCAACGCCACCGCCTGCACCATATTGAATGTCGCCCAACATGATCTGTTGAGCGGTCGTGACGACACCTTGTAGACCTGACGAGCATAGACGGTTGACCGTTAAGGCAATCGATTCCATCGGCATGCCAGCACCTACAGCAACGCATCGAGACACATAGGCGAATCGAGAGTCTGTCGGAATACAGTTTCCACAAGTCAATGATTCGAGTTGTGAGGCATCAACTCCTGAGCGACGAATAGCTTCTGTTAATACTGTGGCACCAAGTTCCTGTGGTTCAAAAGAAGACAGACCGCCACCAAAGGCTCCAATTGCACTGCGCGCGGCAGACAAAACGACAACATCATGCGACATGATTGATTCCTTTAATCATTATTGTGAGGACTCACTCACATGAGTCTGTTAATCGGTTGTACACAGTGAGAGAGCGAAGAGCAATGCACCCTTGGTTGAGTCAAACCAAAGTCTCGTGTAGTGTCGCCGCCTGTTTGCAAGGGATTGTCACAACAAGGAATTTTCATGTTGCACACGTTTCAGAGGGATTGGTTATCCAACACCCGTGGTGATTTATTGTCTGGATTGGTGGTCGCGCTCGCGCTGATCCCTGAAGCGATTGCGTTTTCGATTATTGCAGGCGTTGATCCAAAAGTGGGTCTCTACGCCTCATTCTGTATAGCCGTTGTGATTGCAATCACAGGTGGCAGACCTGGGATGATTTCAGCCGCCACCGGTGCAATGGCACTGTTAATGGTCACACTTGTTAAAGACTATGGGCTTCAATACTTACTTGCTGCATCCGTTCTGACCGGAGTGCTTCAGATCGCTGCCGGTTATCTGCGTCTTGGTAGTTTGATGCGTTTCGTATCGCGCTCTGTCGTAACTGGATTTGTGAATGCCTTGGCGATCCTGATTTTTATGGCGCAGTTACCCGAGTTAACGGATGTCACCTGGCATGTCTATGCGTTTACAGCGGTTGGGCTCGGGATTATTTACGGATTCCCTTACGTCCCTGTCGTGGGCCGTGTGCTTCCTTCACCCTTAGTGTGTATTGTCGCGATCACCGCGATTGTACTTGGCCTTGATATCGATATTCGAACAGTCGGTGATCTCGGAGAGTTGCCGGATTCATTACCTGTTTTTTTATGGCCAGAGGTTCCGCTGAATTTAGAGACACTGATGATCATCCTGCCATATTCAATTTCAATGGCGGTCGTAGGTCTTCTTGAGTCTTTGATGACGGCAACAATTGTTGATGATTTCACTGACACTGAGAGTGATAAGAACCAGGAGTGTCGTGGCCAGGGGATCTCGAATATTGTTGCGGGCTTCTTTGGTGGCATGGCGGGTTGCGCAATGATTGGCCAGTCCGTCATTAATGTGAAATCAGGAGGGCGAGGGCGCCTGTCGACCTTTGTTGCTGGTTTATTCCTAATCATCATGGTGGTCTTCTTAGATGATCTGATTTCTCAGATCCCGATGGCTGCTTTGGTCGCGGTGATGATTATGGTGTCAATTGGAACATTCTCTTGGGACTCGATTCGTAAGATTCGTGAATATCCGCCTTCATCGAGTCTGGTCATGATTGCGACGGTTATCGTCGTTGTGTTTACACATAACCTCGCACTCGGTGTTTTTGTGGGTGTATTGCTTGCATCACTGTTTTTTGCCAACAAAGTCGGCCGCTTCATGGGGGTTCGCTCTGAGCGTCTTGATTCAGTGACCAAGCGCTACACTGTTGTGGGACAAGTTTTCTTTGCCTCATCAGATGCATTCACTCATTCGTTTGACTTCAAAGAAGTGAATGAAAAGGTGATTATCGATTTACATCATGCGCACTTTTGGGATGTGACAGCGGTCGCAGCACTCGATAAAGTCGTGATGAAGTTTCGCCGTGAGGGTGCAGAAGTTGAGCTCATTGGAATGAATCAGGCGAGTCAAACGATTGTTGATCGGTTTGGTGTTCATGATAAGCAGGATGTCCCGGATATCCTCGAATCGCATTAAGGAGTCGTCATGAAGCAGATTTTTGCATGTGTTGATGGATCGCGCGTTACCGAATCCGTTTGTGATGCAGCCGTCTGGGTTGCCAATCGAGTGGATTCTCCATTGACCTGTTTGCATGCGCTTGAGCACGAGAGTGCCCCGTTAACTGGTGATCTCTCCGGATCGATTGGACTCGGCGCACGCGAGGATTTGTTGTCCGAAATGATCGAGCTTGAGGCACAGAAAGCAGCACTTGAAATAAAACAAGGAAAGCTTGTTTTGGCAGCTGTCTCGAAGCGGGCAGAAGAGCAGGGTGTCGATCAGGTCAATGCGATGCAACGTCACGGCGCCTTGATAGAGACTTTAAGCGAGTTTGAAGACGATATCCGCGTTCTTGTGATCGGCCGCCAAGGGGAGGCGCATGAAGCCTTTGCTGATGCGATTGGAAGTCATATTGAAAGTGTAATCCGTACCTTGCATCGACCTGTATTGGTTGTTGCTGAGGGCTTCCAAGCACCGAACCGGTTCATGCTCGCCTATGATGGGAGTGAAACTGCCGATAAAGCCCTGCAAATGGTCGCGGAGAGTCCATTGCTTAAGGGGTTGGAATGTCATTTGGTGGCAGTGAAAACACAGTCCTCTGGCGCAATTGAGGCAGCTCTTGAAAGTGCGTCGAAACAACTGGATTCTGCTGGATTTTCAGTCTCTTCAGCGATGCTTGAGGGGCCTGTAGTCGATACGTTAATTGAGTATCAACAAGAGCGTCAGATGGAGTTGACGATCATGGGTGCCTACGGACACTCACGGATTCGGCAGTTCTTTGTGGGGAGTCAAACGACAAAAATGCTCGCGAAATCGACCACTCCGCTATTGCTTTTGCGTTAAAAAAATTGAGCGGTCGATCCCGACGATCGACAAATTTCAGGGATGAGATGATGCCTAAGATTGAGCAGTTACTGGAAGGTTTTGCACATTTTCGCGAAACCTATTTTGAAAAAGATACTGCGCTATTTGAACAACTGTCCACCCAGGGTCAAAAGCCTTCGACGTTACTGATTTCGTGCTCCGACAGCCGTGTGGACCCGGCAATTTTATTCGGAGTCGAGCCTGGTGAACTCTTCGTCGTGCGCAATGTGGCTAATTTAGTCCCACCCTATGAGCCAGATAACCGTTTGCACGGAACAAGTTCCGCTATTGAATTTGCGGTACGTGATTTGAAGGTCTCGCAAATTATTATCTTGGGCCATTCCAATTGCGGCGGAATCCATGCGTTGTGTAACCATATGAAGGGTGCAGTGTCTGAACGTGAATTCATCGAGCGCTGGGTGTCGATCGCAGCTGATGCTGTCAAGCCTCATGTCGATCAATCACCGCAGCATGCAGAACAGGCTGCAATTCGTGCATCGGTTCAGAACTTAAAGACGTTTCCGTGGATCGCAGAGCGTGTTGTATCAGGTGATCTGACGCTTCATGGGTGGTGGTTTGATTTGGCAGCAGGGGAGCTCTCTGTTGTATCAGAAGAGCGTGCATGCCCTTAACCCTTAAACAGCCGAAACGGTCGTGGCCCGCGGAAGATCATCAAATAGATCGAGACTAGAGCAGTCAGGACGTAAAATAGCAAAGTCCAACCGGGGATCGAGAGTGACAAGAACGTCCACTGCACTTCAGCACAGCTTCCGGAACCGAGCAGCATGGTCTGTAAGCTATCTGCAAGCGGGAACCGTTCGATCATAAAGTAAATATCTGGCCCACAAGCGGGAACTTCGTCTTCTGGAAGTGACTGTAACCAGAGTTGCCTTGATGCAAGCCAAATTCCAAGTCCGGAACCGATCAAGCCGATCGATGCAAAGATCAGTCGCGATGCGTAAAACGGAAGCATGTAGAAAAGACATGCAATCCCAATCAGCGCAAACATGACACGTTGAGCAAGACAGAGAGCACATGGAACGAGTCCTGAGACATATTCCATATAAAAGGCCGTTGTCAGCAGTGCCGCACAAATAAGGGCTGTTACAAACGCGATCCGCGCACTATAAGGGGACATCAGGCCTCCGTCGCTTTGGAATGAGTGTAGCCGACGTCTTGGCGAAAAGTCATGAACTCATTGCTTGAACTGTTCGACTGAAGAGCACTGCTATTTCTTCTTGGCTTTTTTCTTGTCGATCTCGGGACCAGAGTAGGACTCGACGCCAAGGGTCAGGGCGTAGCATGCGAGTTCAATCGCTTTAGGAATGGCAAACTTCTCACCGTTACGCTCGCCTTTCTCGTAATACTGAATAATACGAGATTTCAGTCCCAAAGCCGACGCAGCATCCTTTTGCGTCATTTTCATCAGTTTTCGCCACGCTTTAAATTCTGATGGTTTCATAACCCGTCCCTAGTCTTTTTCAGAAGTATACGCACCTCTTGCGGAGTGGCCAACCTCAGTACGGCTTTCTAAAAAGAGTTGATGTGCTCTGACAATCCAATACAAAACGATGGCGTTACACACATGCCATAGGAAATGGGTTCCCATCGGTAAAGCGTCGCAAACAAGTAGGTCCATACTTCGAAATCCGAGCGAGACAGGGAACAGCAGGCCCGCAAATATGAGATGCATTCGAACAATACTCTTTGGATGCAACCATGCGGCGATGACAAGAAGAATCCATGCGGGTACATAGGCTAACGAGCCATTCAATACACCCGAAGGAATGAGCCCGCTGCCAAAAACAAATAGGACGATCATTCCAATGACCATCCATCTTGGCCATTGCAAATGTTGCACGTAGAGAACCCAAATTGCCGTCAGGATGAATCCCTGGATTGGGAATACGTCGAGTAAAAGCGTGAATGAATTCGCAAACGCATGGAACAGTCCAGAGCCAATTCCAATCGCGGTAAGCCAGGTAATTAACAAATAGCTTGTCAGTGATTGTGTTCTCGAGCGGGCCAGCAAGGCGGCAGCAATTAAAAAAGCTAAATTGGTGACGAGTCCAAGTGGCTCATCCAAAATATCTACGGTTGTTCGTTCGCAATATAGATCGATTTCCGGGGGCATTGGCGGTTTGTCTCTCAAGGAATTTTGTGATGTCGCTACTTCGGCTTTCCACAGATCATTAGTCAAGTGTTGTGGTTTGTTGAAAAGAAACGCTTCCGCTATTTTTGTAAAACACTGTTGAGGAAATTGTTTTAAGTAATTGAATTATAATTATTTTATTTTAATGGTCAAAAATTGGGCAAACGCATCAAGTGCAGGTGGTTTGTGGCCTGGCGCGATTGCTTCAGTTTTTATCCAAATAGTTATCCACAGGATATTTGGGTAACCATTTTGTCAATACGTCGGATTAAAAAATTTCAGAGAATTGAAACATCTGAAAGATGCCTCATCATGTAGCTCTTGTTAAGGAGTCCATAATGCTTGATCTAAAAACTGCAAATAATATTGTCAATCACATCATTGATGCCGCTTCAAAGCGCAGCGATCTTAAGCCGATGACAGCGGTCGTCGTCGATGCCGGGGGGGCGGTCATTGCCTCTCAGCGACAAGATGGAGCCTCGCCAATTCGCATCGATCTCGCAAAAGGTAAAGCCCATGGAGCAGTCATGATGGGGATTAGCAGTCGGAAACTGGGCGAGCGTGCCGAGCAACAGGCGTATTTTATCCAAGCCATGAATGCGCTCTGTAATGGCTCGCTGGTACCAGTCGCTGGTGGTGTTTTAGTGCGCGATGAGTCGGGAACGATCATCGGTGCTGTCGGTGTCACAGGTGATACCTCTGATAACGACGAAGAATTAGCAATTGCTGCGATTGAAGCGCAAGGATTCACGCCTGACGTCTGATTCCATTACCCGGCTCAGCGAATGGTCGTCATGTGGGCGCCGGCGTTACCGTTTGGGTCGGTTTTGGGGAGAGGGGCCAATCGCATGTGTCATTGGTCTCAATCCATCAATTGCTGATGATCAGTTCGATGATCCAACCAATCGTCGCCTGATCGGATTACTCAGTGCGCAAGGATTCAAAGGCTACTGGCTGATTAACCTAATACCTGAGTCAACACCATATCCTGAAAAGTTAGGAAAACATGCGCGAAGACTCTCGAATAAAAATCAGTCGGTCATTCGTGAGACTGTCGCTTCGACTGATACAGTGATCATCGCCTGGGGCGCTGGTGCGACGCGTTGTCCGTTTCGGTATTCACTGGTTGATAGCCTCGTCGATGTGCAATGCTTCGGCGTCACTCAACATGGCGAACCCAAGCATCCTTTGTATTTGCCATCCAATACGTATCTCAAACCGTTTCCGGGGTATTCCACCTAGGGGGCTAAAATTCCTTCAAGGATGCCTCGCATCGATTCACGATAGGCTTCATCTGTCGACAGGCTTGACTCCACGAAATGAAGGCGTGCATTAGGAATGGATTGTGCGAGCGCCTCTGCGAGATGAGCAGGATGTAACGCATCGTGTTCTTGTGCAATGACATCGGTTTGGCAGTCGAATCGGCTGAGTTCATTTGGAGTGAGTGTTAGCGCTTCGGTTTCAAGCGCATCCATCCAAATCATCAGCTCTTTAAGCCTTGGGTGCTCGAGAAGTCGCCGATATGTTTCTTGATTACGAGGAGCGCTCGATTGCAGTGCTTGGAACTCAGGTTGTTGTTCAAGACAGGTTGCCCACTGATGTTTCGGTTGTGTTCTGAAGATATCGCGCAGTATTCGAAAGACATCAAAGTGCGACGTATCACCATCAACCGAGAAAGCGGGGCGGGAAATCACCAAATGCTGAATCTCAAGATGGCGTGTTAACTCCATAGCGAATGCAGCCCCAAGCGATATGCCACCAACCAGGAATGGTGTGTCTCCAAGATGGGCTATGAGTTCACGAACATCATCTACGGCGCGTTGAAACGATAGCGTGTTTGATTGACCAAGATGACTGAGGCCGTGACCACGAGTGTCGAGACAGACAAGACGGACATTCTCGAGTTCCGGCCAGACTTCAAGAACTTGGCGATGGTCCATCGCAAAGCCATGTTGAAACAGTACGAGCCGTCCATGGCCGCCGTCGTAGTAGGTGAGTTCCGTTTGATCCGACGCTTTAAACTGGCAAAGCATCGGCGATCTGACTACAGGGAATCGGCTTCCTCGATAGAATCCTGGCCAAGATAGATGACGCCAGGCGCTTTTTCTGGGGCTTCTGTCGATTGCTCATTAATTTGGTTCCACCAACGCGCGAATTCATCTTTTGACATCTGGTGTGGGTAGAACGTACCTGATTGATTGTGGTTTGTATTCATCACTTACTCCTGAAGATTCGGGTCAGTGACGATCCTTGTCGTTATTTACCACCTTGGTCTCAGTATCCTGCACAGGTTTCGATGCGACTGCAAGCAAGTGATGGTCGAATGCACTGGTTTCGCTATCATGTTTTTGGTGCTTTGACCGATTCAAAGACCACGGAGGAATAATTGTGCGAATACTGTGTGTTTTGTTGAGTCTGATGACAAGTCAGATCGTTCTTGCTGAAACTTGGGTATGTCGTCACGACAGTCCCGAACGCGAAGATTTGACGTTCATGCCGCAAGCCGATGGAACAGTCGCATGGCAGCATCAGAAACTGGGCTCACTTGATCCGTTGGCATTGATTGTGAATTCCGATGGGTTGTTAACCATGGCAACGCAACGCGTCAACATCATGTACTCACGTTTTTTCCATCTCGATAAATTCAGCGGTCGCATGGGTGAAACCACCTTTCGCGCATCGACACTCCGTCGACTTGAAGAAAAAGATCCCGAGCTCAACTGGAATATGGTCACAACGCTTTGGCAGTGTGAGTTAAAAGAAGCCAGTACTAAGTAAGTTTAATTTCACACGTAATGAGATCATGATCTGAGAGCGTTCGATTGTCAGGTCCGAGTGCAGGGACTGTCTTTGGGTGTTGTGCAACTAACTGCTTCACCATCAGCCAATCAATCCGTCCAAGCGGCGGCCTCGGGTAGCCACGTTCTCGGGGACGCTGGGTCGAGTCGTGGGTATTACAGGTTCCCCACTGGAAGCCTTTTGCATGCGCGAGCTCAAATAGTGGTTCATAAGCCACTGGGTTAATAAACCGATCCGGCGTGACTGCACCGAGTTGCGCGCGTTCGCGAAACGGGTCGGTATAGAGTGTTGGGTTAAATGTTGAGGTATTTAAATCGCCCCCGAAGACACAGGGACGATGGTCGAGACGTGTTTGGAATAATTCAGCGAGTGCATCTGCGCGGTCATCGGGTCCTTGATTGTTTTCAAGGTGGGTGGTCATGATTTGAATATCACCACTATCAGTCTCAAGACTTGCGCCTAACGCGATCCTGCCGCCGAGTCGTGGTTCATGAAATTGACGATGCCACCAGCTCCCGTCGCTCTGACTGAAACGATGTAACCAAGGGCTTTTGAGTGGGAAACGACTGATGATCGCATTACCATGCAGTCCAGCGGTGTTTTCAGGCTCTGTCGGTGTTGCCAGTTCCCATGCATTACCGAGTTCGAGTTCAATAAACTCAACAGCAAATACACCATGCCAGCCGAGCTTCTCGGTAAGCTTTTGTGTTGTATGGAATTGCTCAGATCGACTCATACCGCAATCCATTTCACTGAGTAGAACGACATCGAGCGCTTGATCTTGGATGAGTTGGCTCGCGGCCCACCAATCTCGGCCTCGCTCTAAATTCCAAGCACCGATGCGCAATCGATTGGATGCGCGATCGGTCGTTGTGCCAGAAAAGATTTGAAGCTCGTCCAAACACGCAAACTGCTCTGCCCACGGGCCATAGGGTTCCCCATTATCAACCGCTTGTAATGCATCATTTCTAAGTGATACGGGCGGGATCGAGAGTTCAGTAACACGTTTTGTCATAAAACTCTGTCAGACTCCTTATTCGAGGTGATTATGGACTGTATTGCACATCGCGGATCTGCAAATCGAGTGCCCGAAAATTCAATTGCGGGGATTCACTACACAGCATCCCATCATATTAAACAGATCGAATGCGACATTTCTGTTGCATCTGATGGCGTTGCTGTGATTTTTCATGATGAATATTTACGTCGGATGACGGGTGATCCTCGTTCAGTCCTAGCGTTGGGAAGCGCTGAATTGACTGAAATCCCACTAATTTCGCACCATATCGGACCAACACAATACATTCCGCTTGCCGAAGATTGGATGCGAGAAGCCGCGCGCTACGATTTGTTTTTACATCTTGAAATTAAAGTCCACGATAACGAAGTGGAACGCGTTGTGACTGCTGCTTTGGATGCATTTGACCGTTCGGGATTAATGCCATCACAGGTTCGTTTCTCATCATTCTCATTGGATGCGATTCAACTCATTCGAACAAAACGACCGGAGTTTGAAGTGGGTTTGGCGGCCATCCGGTTATCGGATGTTGCAATCGATACTCTGGATTCGTTCAAGCTCACCTCAGTTCATTTAGACATCGAGTATCTCGATTCCGAATCGTTGGAGTTGGCCGTCGCGCGCGGATTCAAAGTGTGTGTTTACACTGTGAATTCGGCAGATCAGCTCATCGCATTGCCGGTAGATCTGATTGATTCTGTGTTCACAGATGATCCCTTGAAGCTCATGAAAGAGCTCAAGACCCTGAAAATTTTAAAATAAGCCCTATTAAAGCGATTGGAGGTATTGTTCGTGCGGTATTTTGATGTAGGCCAGAATCCTGTCATGATCAATAAAGACGGGATCGTGTATCGACTGGATGCCAATAATTTGTTGGTCGAAGAGCCATTAAATTATCAGTTATCTGAGGAAGCTATTGAGCTCACTGAAGTGAGTTTTTTGAGACGATTTAGTGATCGTCTCGCTCATGCGTTTATCCACTCGCTCGATTCTGAAATAGGCCATTAATCGGTCCCAATCAGACAAGAGACTAACAGCCAATGAACCTAGAGACTGTGCTTCAGGTGGAGCATTATTCGGATGCATTGTTTTCGTTTAAAACAACGCGTAGTGCAGACATTCGTCCGTTTAAAGCCGGTCAATTTACAATGATCGGAATGGCTGATGATGACGTGTTGCGTGCCTATAGTATTGCCTCGGCACCTCATGAAGACCATCTTGAATTTCTCTCGATTAAGGTGCCTGGTGGTCCACTGACGGAACGGCTCAAAGATATTCAAGCCGGTGATCAAATCGAGGTAGGTGATCGGCCAACAGGGACACTTGTTCTCGATAATCTACAGCCGGGTAAACGTTTGTGGTGTGTTGCAACAGGAACTGGTCTCGCTCCATTTCTTTCCATTGTGAGAGACCCGCAAACCTTTGAGCGCTTTGAGCAAGTGATCGTTACACATACCGTGCGAACGACCCAAGAGCTTGCGTATGCTGACCTCTTGTCGTCTCTTCCGATCACCTACTACCCGACTGTGACCAGAGAAGCCTTTCAGACGCCAGGCCGAATTACAGAGCGGATGGATAATGGGTCGTTATGGTCCGATTTAGCCCTTGATCCATGGGCGGCCGAAGAGGATCGCGTGATGATTTGCGGTTCGCCGGAATTCAATAAAGAGCTGAGGACTCGACTCGAGAGCTTGGGTTTTGCCCATGGAACCAACCGCGCTCCAGGTGAATTTGTCCAAGAGCGCGCGTTTGTTATGCAGCGAGCGGACTAGCGATTTTTTAGTCGCTTCAACATATCAAACAAAATGGATGAATCGCGGGTACCGAGATCCTGATCCATGATCGTTTGATACTGGCTTGCCACAAATTCGAGGCAGGGGAGTGGAAGTTTCTGGGCTGTTGCAGTCTCTAGCGCGATGCCCACGTCTTTTGCATGCAGTCGCGCCTCGATTCCAGCATCAAAGTCTTCAGCAATCATTTTAGGAGCCATGAGCGACATCATCTGACTGCCACCCATGCCATCTTTGATGGCCTCAAATACTGCTTGTGGATCTGCGCCTAGATTTTTTGCAAAAGTCAGGCATTCAGCAACACCCTCAATGGTGATGGTCTGAGCGATTTGATTACTCAGCTTGGCAATTTGTCCATGACCCGCATCACCGACGCGAGTAATCGCTTTGGCATAACAGTCGATGATTTGATTTGCTCGCTCACATGCTTCAGGCCGACCACCCTGCATCACGATCAAGCGAGCTTCTTCTGACGCCCACACACCGCCGGAGACTGGAGCATCAACAAAATCCATGCCTGCTGCACGAAGTCGTTGTGCGATTTCCATCGTGCGGGCCGGATCAATGGTTGAATGATCAACGAACAGCGTTCCCGGTGAGGCGCTATGGATTGCACCGTCAGGTCCTGTCAGCACCGATTCAACATCATCTGTTCCAGTGACATTGGTGATCACTACATCAACATCGGTCGCAACGTCACTGATGCTTAAGCAGGGTATTGCTCCTTGGTCGATAAGCTCTTTGGCCTTGCCTTCAAACACTTCAGCGCGTCGAGCATAAAGTTTTAGTTTGAAACCCCGATTAACGATATGACGAGCCATCGGTAACCCCATGGTTCCGAGACCGATAAAACCTACTGTGAGTGTCATGCTGTGCCTTTGAGTCTGTTGTTTTATTTTTTAAAAAAACGCGTTACGCATCTTGCATTGATTCTGTTGCAGTCTGCAACTGTCATCGCTGCTGATCGCCCGTGGTGGGAGGCCGACGTTGCGACAGAAATGGCACGCATGGAAGCCCAGAATGAAGCGATCAGGCAAGCGATCGAAACGGAGCTTCGCTTCCACAATAACGCGGTATTTGCAGAACTTGAGAGGGTGTCTCAGTCGTACCTTCAACAGACTGAAGCACGCTGGACCGAGAATGATGAGGCGGTTGTTCGGGATGAAGTTCGACGCTTGAATGACTCGATGCGTCCTTACTTTGACGCAGGACGGCATCTATTCGATGTAGATAGCTATATGATGGACCGCACCAAGCGGTGAGGATAGTCGCGGACCTCGTCAGTGACTGGAATGTGCTCGAATCGTTGCTTCATAAAAAACGAAACAGCGCTCTCGTGGGCCTTCACAAATAACGCATCGAGGTGTCTTCTTTTGGCAAGGTCTAGCGCCACTTCAATCAATCGTTGCCCGAGACCTTGATGTCGATGATCTGAGTGAACATAGAGGCCATGGATCTGAAGACAACTTTGATCACCTGGAAGCTCTGACGCATCATCATTTAAAACCAAGATCGCGAGCAGAGTGTTGTTCTGATCCCGAAGGCCGTAGAATTGGTGATCGATCCAATCAGATTCACTGTAGCGATACGCATTGATGCTCAGCCGGTAGAGACGATCTGAGAGATTCCATGCGGCAATTGATGATGCCAAAACGTCATTGATTGCAGGCAACGTAGCAGGGGTTTCTTGGGAAAAAATGTAAGACATCATTAAGTCTCCTTTGGCGACTTGGATATTGGGGATTTCGGGCGTTGTTCAACCTACTGAGACGACATCAAACAGCCTATGCGTACGCACTTGGCTTTGTTGGTGTGCTTTGCTTTGCAGCAACGCTACCGCTAACGACAATCGCATTATCTGATTTCTCTCCGACTTTTATTACCGTCATTCGCGCAGTCATCGCAGGCATGGCAGCTTGTATTTGGATTTTTTTGAGTCACTCAACGCGACCTAAACGCGAGGAAGTCAAACCACTGATCGTGAGTGGTTTAGGTTTAATCTTTGGATTTCCACTCGCAATGGCGATCGGACTTCAGTCCGTCCCGTCTTATCATGGTGCGGTTGTTCTCGGCATATTACCGCTAGTGACAGCCGGTTTGTCTGTGATGGTTCACGGTTATCGGGCGCGCTTTGGGTTTTGGTTGTGCGCTGTCGCAGGGGCTGGTCTAGTTATTATATTTACCTTGCGGGAGCAAGGAGGCTCAGTCAGTTGGGCTGATCTTTGGCTGGTTTTAGCGGCATTAATGGCGTCATCTGGCTATGTCATTGCAGGCGATCTAGCCAAGCGTCGGCCAGGTCCATGGGTCATCTGCTGGTCACTTGTACTGTTGTCACCGGTCTCGATCATCGCAACTCTACTGGCATGGCCAGACTTTTTTTGGGTACGCCCTGAGAGCTCACTTTTAGCCTTACTAGCGCTTGGATTATTCTCGATGTTTTTTGGCTTTTTCGCCTGGAATACAGGCCTTGCACTTGGCGGTATTGCTGAGGTCGGTCAAGTGCAACTGCTTCAACTCTTCTTGACTCTCTTATGGGGCAGTATTTTGATTGGCGAGGTTGTGACACTTGATGTGTGGATTTTTGCGTCGCTTGTTGCCCTGACTGTGTATATCGGAAGGAAACTGGCTTGATTCACTATTGATGCTCACCTAAGGTAAGTTCTCCCACGGACGGGATAAGCAATAACAAACTGGAGAATATCCCGTGAAAACCCGTATATCGTTACTCCCACAGATGGGCATTCCAAGACCCTACAACGAGACGCAGCCACTACAAATTGTTGAAGCAGACCTTGAGGCCCCAGGCGCTGATGAGTTACTGATCAAGATCTTGGCTGCTGGTGTTTGTCATTCCGATCTTTCCGTCATCAACGGCGACCGTCCGCGTCCTACACCGTTAGCCCTTGGTCATGAGGCTGTTGGTGAAGTTGTCGCCGTTGGACCGGGCGGAAGTGATCTAGTACCTGGACAGCGGGTTGCGATGGTCTTTGTACCCAGTTGTGGTCACTGTGATTGCTGTGCAGAAGGCCGTCCTGCATTATGCGAGCCAGGACTTCAGCACAACACAGACGGTACTTTGTTATCTGGCGCTAAGCGGATATCAGTGAACGGTGAACCGATACTGCATCATCTCGGAATATCGTGTTTTTCCGATTATGCCGTTTGCCATCGCCGAAGCCTTGTGCCGATTGACTCTGATCTAGACCCGAGTATTCAGGCTGTCTTTGGTTGTGCTGTTCTGACAGGCTGTGGGGCTGTCTTAAACACTGCGAGACTGCACGCAGGTGAGCGAGTTGCTATCGTAGGCTTAGGTGGTGTTGGTCTATCAGCACTGTTGGGCGCCCATGCAGGCGGTGCGCGCCAAATTATCGCAATCGATGCGAATCCGGATAAAAAAGATTTGGCCCTCGAACTTGGTGCTGATCACTTTGTGGATGCCAGAGATCCTGACGCGGTTGCACAAGTCAAAGCATTATCATCTGGAGGGGTCCATTTGGCTGCTGAGTTTGCAGGCGTGATGCCTGCACTTGATTTGGCGATCGAGGTGACTCGACGTGGCGGGCGTACGGTCACAGCTGCATTGCCAAATCCGTCAGATCGATTGTCAGTTGCTGCCGCGCGTCTGGTGACCGAGGAACGTGCACTGATGGGATCGTATGTGGGTTCATGCGTTCCATCGCGCGATATCCCCAATTTTATTGCCTTACATAAGAAAGGATTGCTTCCGGTCGAGCGTATGATTTCGCATAGACTCGATTTAACAGAAATTAATACAGCGCTGGAGCGGTTGGCTGAAGGCCAAGCGGTTCGTCAAATTGTGTGTTTTGAGTGAGTAAGAGATGTCGTTATATCAACCCTTATCGTTAATCAATGGACAGTGGGTGGGCGCCTCATCTGGCGCGACCTTTGAAGTCATTAATCCAGCAACAGGTGAAGTCGTTGAGAAGGTTGCAGATCTCTCAGCGAGCGATTGTAAGGCAGCCATCGATGCTGCTGAAACTGCCTTTCCTAAATGGGCTGCATTAACTGCCAAGGAGCGAGCAACTATCCTGCGTCGTTGGTTCAATTTGATCACAGAGCATACAGAAGCGCTTGCTGAACTCATTACAGAAGAAATGGGAAAACCACTCGCAGAAGCACGTGGTGAGGTTGCCTATGGTGCGAGTTTTGTCGATTGGTTCGCTGAAGAAGGTCGCCGAATTTACGGTGACGTAATCTCTCCACATATGGCTGACAAGCGGATTCTTGCGATTAAACAGCCTGTAGGTGTGGTTGCAGCCATTACTCCTTGGAACTTCCCGCTCGCAATGATTACCCGGAAAGTCTCTCCAGCGCTTGCCGCTGGTTGCACGGTGGTTATCAAACCATCCGAAGATACGCCGCTAACCGCATTGGCGGTGTGCGAACTTGCCAATCAAGCAGGGATGCCTGCAGGCGTTATCAACTGTGTTACTGGGATGGATGCGCCAGCGATTGGGCAAGTGTTGACTGGTGACAGTCGTGTCCGAAAAGTAACGTTCACGGGATCGACTCAAGTCGGTAAAATTTTGTATCGGCAATGCGCGGACAGCGTCAAGAAGCTCTCGCTTGAGCTGGGTGGTAATGCGCCATTTATCGTATTTGATGATGCAGATCTCGACGCAGCAGTGGACGGCGCGATGCTTTGTAAGTTCCGAAACGCGGGACAAACATGCGTTTGTGCAAACCGCATTTTGGTACAGAGCGGAATCCATGACCGCTTCGTTGAGGCATTTTCGGCCCGAGTTAAGGCGATGAAAGTTGCTGATGGTAAGACTGAAGGCTCAGAAATTGGTCCTCTGATCAACGCAGACGGTAAAGCGAAGGTGGAGCAGCATGTTCAAGATGCGCTCGCCAAAGGTGCAACGGCGGTGTGTGGCGGTTCGCCGCATGACGCAGGTCCTTTGTTTTATAGCCCGACCGTCTTAGTGGGTGTGACGAAAGAGATGCGAATGGCTTCAGAAGAAACCTTTGGTCCAGTTGCACCGATTTATCGCTTTGATCTTGAGGAAGAAGCGGTTGCTCTAGCGAATGACACGCAGTATGGATTGGCTGCATATTTCTACACCGAAGATTTATCGCGCACATTTAGGGTTTACGAAGCACTTGATTATGGAATTATCGGTGTGAATACCGGAATTATTTCAACTGAAGTGGCTCCATTTGGTGGTGTGAAAGAATCAGGCCTCGGGCGCGAAGGTGGGCCTCATGGCATTGAAGAGTTTTTAGAAACGAAATACGGATGTATCGGGATTAAATTATGAGCCAGGACAGCTTTGAAAAAGGACTGGCAAAGCGTCGGAAAGTGATGGGTGATGCGTTTGTTGACCGAGCGTTGTCTCAAGCCGACGAACTCACCATGCCAATGCAGGATTTTGTAACTCGAGTCGCTTGGGATGAAATTTGGAATAGAGAAGCGTTATCAGATCGAGATCGATCGTTGATTAATCTTGGCATGATTGCAGCTCTTAATCGTCCACATGAGTTTAAAGGTCATGTGAGAGGGGCGTTGAATAATGGTGTCAGTCCAGAGGAAATTCGGGATGTTTGTATGCAGATTGCAGTGTATTGTGGCTTTCCCGCGGGGCTTGATTCTCTTCGTAATGCAATGGAAGTAATTCGTGACGACACCTGAAACAGACGCTCCAGATAGTGTCCTTATTTATGTTCATGATCCGATGTGTAGTTGGTGTTATGGATTTCGTCCAACTTGGAAATCTCTGAAGGGGAATCTCCCGGAAGGCTTGCCAGTGGTCTCTCTACTTGGGGGGTTGGCGGCCGACTCCGACGTCTCGATGCCTGATGAGATGGTGGATTATCTAAAGCGTACTTGGGATCGGATTGAATCAACCTGTGGTGTTACCTTTAATTATGCCTATTGGGACCAGACGCCACCGCCACCGCGAACAACATTTATTAGCTGTCGAGCAGTAATTGCTGCCGAAAGGCTTGCGGGGCGTGGAGAAGCCTTCGGTGAGCGTATTCAAGACGCTTACTATATGGAAGCCTGCAATGTGTGGGATTTTGATGTGCTTTGTGATTTAGCTGAAGAGTTTGGGTTTAATCGCGATAGTTTCGCTGAAGCCTTGGCATCTGATGACGTTCGAGCTGTGCATGAAGAACAACGGCAATTGGCAGAGCGATTACAGGTCGAGGGATATCCGAGCGTGTTGTTAATCCATAATGGAGAGGCCTTTCCGATTGCGGTGCGCCATCAGGGTGCTGATGCGATGCTTGAGGACATCACTGATCTCTTGGCTGAACCAAACGCTTAAAGCACAAATTCGCTTTTTAGGAGCGTTTTCAGAGCATCGATCGATGCTGGGCGAACCGCGAATGCGGCTTGTCCAGTCGGAAAGAATTGATCAATTTGTATCGCTTGTAAATAAGCTTGGGTTGGAGGCATCCAGCTTAAAATGTGGAGCCTTGAACGGTAGGTTTCGTAGACTAGTTGCACTTGCTCGCGGGTGGGTAAATCACAGCCGGTGAACGGTTCATACGCCTCATAGTCAATCAGTGCGTCAAACAATGGACCACCATCTGAAAACACGTGGTCCCAAGAATCAAAATGAATACCCTGTGAGTGACCATTGACGACACTGTCTTCAACGGCCAACAAAACAGCCTCTGCGGCCAGAGTCTCTGTCTTCATACACCATCCTCGTTATTGTTATCGGTGTCGCTTATTAACTTAGTGCACTCGCAGTGCACAAATCAAAGGTTAGGTGGCAAAAATTTGCGACATATCTTTGAAGGATTTGAACTCCAGCGCATTACCTGACGGCTCTGTAAAAAACATGGTTGCCTGCTCGCCCACTTCGCCTTCGAAACGGATATTAGGCTCGATTAGGAATTCGATATTTGCAGCCTTAAGCTTGTCCGCTAGCTGGTGCCATTCATCCCATTCGAGAATCACGCCGAAATGACTTGCAGGGACTTGCTTACCATCAACAGGGTTTGTTGGGGCAGGCATTTGGTCTTCCTCAGCTAGGTGCGCAACGACTTGATGTCCGAAGAAATCAAAGTCGATCCAGCGTTCAGATGTGCGTCCCGTTCCACAACCAAGTACGTTAATAAAAAAGTCTTTGGTTGCCTCAAGATTTGAGACAGGGAATGCTAGATGAAATGGGGCGCTGGCCATACATACCTCGTTTGGTTGTTCTTAAATCGTTATGGAGACATTGATGCGTAATACAATCTTCGATTTTGAAGCATTTGCCAAGATCACAAATCAATTGATGCTCGCATCACCCGATCGTGCGCGGGCACTAATGGTTGAAAATAACGCGTATTACATGCTGGTCAATATGCATATACAGCTTTGCAATATGGTTGAGTTTGCTGATTTCCATGAGTCTGAGCTAGAGCCATTGATTGATGATCTCAAAGCTGAGGTCGAGCGGATTCAAGAGCTTAAAGGCAATCGATGGTTAGATGATTTTATCGGTAAGCAACGCGATCAGTGATCGAGCCATTCGGCGAGTCGTTCAGCGATCATTACAGTAGGTGCATGCGTATTGCCGCTTGTGATTGTCGGCATGATTGATGCGTCTGCGATGTAAAGATTGCTTACCCCATGGACTTTAAGTTTGTCGGAAACAACGGCCATGGGATCTGAATCAGGCCCCATTTTCGCAGTACCAACTGGATGGAATATGGTGGTTGCGACCTCGCCAGCAGCTTGAATAAGGTCTTCGGACGTCTTTTGTGTGCGTCCAGGCTTGTGCTCAGTTGGAGTGAACTCATCGAGTAGCGGGTGATCCATTAGCGTACGTGTTTTCTCGATGGCTTTGCATACCACCTCTCGGTCGTACGCATCAGAGAGATAGCGTGGATCAATGGTTGGCGCATCGCTTGCCCTGGTTCCGCTGATGTGCGTGTTGCCACGGCTTTTTGGGCGCAACTGGCAAACGCTCGCCGTCATGCCAGGAAATGGATGTAACTCGGTACCCAATTTGTCTGCACTCATGGGTTGGATATGAAATTCCAGATCAGCACGATCAACAGCGTCGTCAGATTTAAAGAATGCACCGAGTTGACTTGGCGCCATTGATAACGGGCCAGACTGGTTATAGGCGTACTGCAACCCCATTTTTATGCGACCAATCCATGAGTTCGCACGTTGGTTTAACGTATCACCGTGTTCCAGTCGATATTGTAAGCGGACTTGTAGATGATCTTGGAGATTCTCCCCAACTCCAGGAAGGTCTGCCTTCAATTTAATACCAAGCGGTTTTAAAACATTTTCAGAACCAATGCCTGAGCGCTCAAGAAGAGCGGGCGATCCGATCGCTCCTGCAGCCAAGATCACTCGATTGGCACGAATCGAGATCAGTTTTCCGCGATGTGTACCATCCATACCGATGCATCGCTCACCATCGAAGATCAGTTGTTCACTGAGTGTTTTCGTCAACACCTTAAGGTTCGGCCGGTGCATGATTGGGTGAAGGAACGCGCGAGCCGATGAAAAGCGGACACCTTTTCTTTGATTCACTTCAAAATAGCCAACGCCACTATTATCGCCCTGGTTAAAATCGGGTCGATCCGTGAATCCGGAATCTTCACAGACTTGTTTGAATGTCTCGAGAATATCCCATTTGAGACGTTGTTCTTGGACGAGAAGTTCACCTTCATCGGAGTGGTAGGCGTCACTACCGCGGTGATAGTTTTCAGAACGCTTATAGTAGGGAAGTACATCTTTCCAAGACCAATCGTTGCCCCATGATTCATAGTCAGCCTCTTGGCCACGCATATAAATCATGCCATTGATGCTCGAACACCCGCCCAGAACACGACCCCGCGGGTAGGCGAGGCTGCGCCCATTGAGTCCTGGTTGAGGTGTGGTCTTGTAGCACCAGTCTGTTTTTGGATTTCCCATTGTGTATAAGTAGCCCACAGGAATATGGATCCAATGCCATGAATCCTTGCCGCCGGCTTCAACCAATACAACTTGCTGGTCAGGATTTTTAGACAAGCGATTGGCTAAGACACAGCCAGCACTTCCGGCCCCTATAATCAAGGTGTCTGTGTGGATCTGTTCAGTCATTGGTGCTCAGTTGTATCCGTCTCGATCGATCATTCTTCGGATCATACAAGATTGCCTCGCCCGAGGAAGTACCCAATCCCGTCACTGCGCTGATAACGACTTGATGCGTCACCATGACCACGGGTTTCTCTTGTGCACTGGCTATTACGGCCAATTGATTGTTCAACTGTTTCAGTGTTTGACCGCGATTGACATGGCCTTCGAAAAATGAACCCAAGCCATTAAAAGCAGTGACCGGTCCGATATCCATCAGTTGTGCGGTTTCAAGGCAACGGCACCATGGACTTGAATACACTGCAGCAGTGGAGAAGCCGAGCTCTTTAAATTGTAAGCCGATGGCCCTCGATTGCTCACGACCACGCGTATCAAGATTACGCTGTGTGCTGCAGTCGGTGACCTGAAAGTTCGTAGGATCTCCAAATCCTGGGGCGAGTGCATGGCGGAACATGATGACAGTACCACGCGTTTCCAATGCGTCCTTTAGACTGATCGACCCTGCCTCCGCTGTCGCTTGGAAGGAAAATAAGAAAATGAAAAACAATTGCCAACGTCGTTGAATCATCCGATGTACACTCCCGCGTCTGATGAATAGAGGTACCATATGAATGCGGCTCAATGGTGGATTTTTCTACCGGCCTGTATCGGGATGAATTTCTTTCCCGGACCAAATAATTTGCTCGCACTCGTACACGGTACCCGAACGACAGCGCGTCTTGCGACCTTAGCCGGGCTTGCTCGACTGCCCGCAATGGTAGTGATGCTAATTCTATTAGCGCTAGGGCTTGAAGCACTTTTGGCATTGAGTGCAGATGCATTTCAGTGGCTACGCATCGTTGGTGCTGCCTATCTTCTCTGGATGGCTTGGCAATCATTGCGTGCTGTTGTTCAGGCTCGTTCTCCTGTTGAGGGCAAAAAGACTTTATGGATGATGGCCCGTTCAGAGGCTCTAGTTGCCTTCACGAATCCAAAGCTTATTCTGATTTTCTATGCGTTTTTCCCCCAGTTTATTGACCCGTTTGAACCAGTTGCTCCGCAGGTGGCTGTCATGGGTGGTACATTTTTACTCATCGAGGTGGCAGCGATCGGACTGTACGCTTTCGGAGGGCGATGGTTGCAAACCACACTCGAAGACGGTGAGAGTTCGAAATGGCTGTCGCGATTTACAGCGGTAGCTCTCACTGCAGCGGCAGGATTGATTTTAATTCCATGAAAACACTATCGACATATGCGTACGGCACACTGTTAATGATCATTGGGGTTTTGGTGTTATCACCTGATTCCGGTGTTTTGCGCCTAATCGATGGCGATCCTTATGTGATTTCCTTTTGGAGAGGTTTGGGAATTTGCGCGGTGATTTGGTGCTTTGCGCTCATCCGTTCGCCACGAGAATTCGTTATCCAACTGAGTACGCCGAGTTGGTTGTCGCTCGGTATTTTGCTGTCATTTGGCACATCATCGATGGCGTTTGTGTTTGGTGTTGCCTATCTCGGCGCCCCAACAATGCTCGTTTTCGTTTCGATGACACCTCTCGCGTCAGCTGTTGCGAGCTGGGTCATGTTCCGTGAACAAACGGATGTTGCTTTGTGGCTTGCGATCGCCTTGGCGATTGTGGGCGCATCAATTGCCGGCTCAGCAATTCCGATGGACACCCCGGTCGAAGGATGGCTTGCAGCGTTGATGGTGCCTGGTCTGACAGGTCTTGGTATCAGTCTCACTCGACATCATCCCGGTGACACGATTTGGCCGATTTATGGTGCAGCAAGTTTACTGGTGGCGATTGCCCTCTGGTTCGTGGTGCCTTCGGTAGCAATTCCTGAAGGCACGTTGTGGCTCGTACTGTTTAATGCCTGCTTCACGGTGCCCGTATCCTTCGCGCTGATTACGATTGCACCCAAGTATTTACCAGCACCTGAAGTTGGTCTTTATCTGTTATTGGAAACTCTGATTGGTCCAGTCATTGTGTGGTTTTTGGTCTCTGAAGCTCCTCGCGAAAATGATTTTATTGGTGGTGCGATTCTTCTCACAGCACTGATTGGTCTGTTTACCTATCGGATGCGCCAGTCAACCCGGAAAGGGGTTGCGAACTAAATGGTCGGCTTGATTGCAGATGCCGTGCTTCCGATTGCTTGGATTCTTGCTTTAGGCTTTGGATTAAAACGCTATGCGGGCATTGATGATGTCGTTTGGCGTGGTCTTGAGAAGATCTCATATTGGGTACTCATGCCAAGTCTGCTAGTGGCGGTGATTATCCAAGCTCCGGAAATCGCGATTCCTTGGGGATCACTACTTGGGTCTTTATATGGAGTGTTGGGATTACTCACTCTTTTCTTATTGGTCGGCTGGTGGGCTCGGCTTTTCGGATCAAACTATGCATCGTTCACGTCGGTTTATCAGGGCGTCATTCGCTTTAATACATTTATCTCTCTGGCTTTGATGGCCGGGCTGCGTCCGGACTTATTACCCCATCTCGGGATTTCAGCTGCGACAATTATCGTCGTCATCAATATCGCGTGTGTTTCGGTAATGACGGCGAATCGTCCAGGATTTGCTGTCGGTCATGTGTTGAAGGAGCTCGCTAGAAACCCATTAATCCTCGCGTGTATTCTTGGCGGTGTTGGACGTGCACTGGGCGTACCGTCTGGGTTTCCGATATCAGGGATGGCGCTCGTAGGACAGGCAGCACTCCCGATGGGAGTTCTTTGTTTGGGTGCCGGATTGCAATGGCGTGCAGTTCGAGCTGGAATTGGTCTAGCGTCTTTTTCCGTCGTGACTCAGTTATTGATCAAGCCGCTTCTATTTTTTTCGATCGCAGCACTCGTTGGACTCACGGGAGACTGGCTATTAGTTGGTCTGCTATTGATGTGTGTTTCAACGGCACCATCAAGTTTCATATTAGCGCGACAGTTGGGTGGAGATGCACCGCTCATGGCTGGAATTGTCGCGATTCAAACGGTACTCGCTATCGCAACGGTACCTTTGGTTTTGTGGTTTGCTGAAAGAATGAATTGGATGAGTCTGATATGAAGACGTGTGATTGTTTGATTATCGGTGGCGGGATCATTGGGTTGACTCTAGCCCGCGAGTGGCTCCTAAGGCATCCAAAAGCAAAGGTGGTGGTTCTTGAAAAAGAAGCAACCTCAGTCGCACATGGAACGGGGCGTAACTCAGGCGTCGTTCACTCCGGTATTTATTACGCAGAAGGTAGTTTGCGAGCCAAGCTGTGTGTGTCTGGCTCTCAGAAAATGCTCGAATATGTTGAAGCGCATCGGTTATGGAATGATCGTTGCGGAAAGCTACTGGTGCCACCAACTGAATCATCTTTAGATTCTATGGATGTGTTGTTGAACCGTGGTTTGGCTAACGGTGTGGAAATACATAAAGTGACAGGGCAGGAGGCTCTTGAGCTTGAACCGCGAGTGAACCCTCAGTTCGATCAAGCACTTTATATCCCGATCACTTCGGTTGTGAATCCGAAAGAAGTTGCCGAACGTGTCCGTAAGGATGTGGTTTCAGATGGTGGGACAATTCATTACGGCACTCAAGCGATGGCTATTGGCTCTCGTCGAGGCACCGTACAAACATTAATGGGTACGTTCGAAGCGGGGACAGTCATCAACGCAGCCGGACTGTTTGCAGATCAGGTGGCAGCGCGAGCCGGTTTGGAAACGCAATACAGTTTTCAGCCTTTTAAGGGGAAGTATTGGAAACACAAAGATCCAGAATTCGCGATGCGGCGTTTGGTCTATCCGGTTCCTGATTTGAATCTCCCTTTTTTGGGTGTGCACACCGCGCATAATCAGATGGGTGATGTCTACTTTGGGCCCAGTTCCACACCAGTGATTGGACGGGAGAATTACCAGGGTCTCCAAGGTGTCACGTTGCGCGATGGGCTTTCGCTAAGCGCTTCACTTCTATGGAAATTTTTAAATAATACCAACGGCCTTCGGACACTCTCGATACGTGAAATGAAACTGATGCGCCTCGACGGCGTTTGCGACGAGTTGTCGAAAATTATCACAGGTGTGGAGCCGCAGAATCTTGAGCGGAGCCTTGCAAAAGTTGGTATTCGTTCGCAAATATTCGATTCAAAGACACAGCACTTGGTGAATGACTTTGTCGTTGTGCCGGACGAACGTGCGATTCATATTCTGAACGCGATCAGTCCGGCGTTTACAGCAAGTTTTGCATTCGCTGAGTACGTATTGGACACATACCAACAATAAGGATTGCAAGTGGATTTAGGATTAAAAGGGCGTACCGCGGTTGTTATGGGTGCCTCTCAAGGATTGGGTGAAGCAACAGCGCTTCAATTGGCAAAAGAGGGTGCGCATGTCGTTCTCGTCGCTCGTCGGAAAGACGTCTTGGATGATGTGAAGAAGCGCATTACTGATGACGGTGGATCAGCAGAGACCGCTGTATGTGATCTGTTTGACGCTCAATCTCGTCAATCACTGTGCCAACTGATCGCAAGTCTCCCTCGCATCGACGTGTTGGTCGCAAATTCAGGCGGTCCAGCTCCGGGAATGGCTCCTGGAATTGCTTCAGACGTGTGGACTAAAGAGTTTGATGCCATGGTCGTTGGGCTCATTGAGATCATGGATACGGCAGTCGCTCGTATGAAAGATGCCGGGTTCGGGCGGATCCTGGTAGTCGGTTCTTCGGGGATTGTTGTTCCCATTCCCAAGCTCGCCGTGTCAAACACATTACGTTCTGCAGTCGGTGGATACGTGAAAACATTGGCTGAACAAGTCGCATCTTACGGCGTAACCTGTAATATGGTGTTGCCGGGACGCGTTGAGACCCCACGGACTCAGGCGATTGATGCGGCGACTGCAAAGGGCCTCGGTATTTCTGAGGAGCAGGCGCGTGCGAATTCGATAGCGACAATTCCGGCCGGGCGTTATGGACAACCCTGGGAGTTCGGTTCTGTACTGACGTTTTTAGCCAGTGAGCAAGCGGGCTACATCACAGGAAGTCAGATTCGAGTTGATGGTGGAGCAATCCGATCCATCAATGCATAAGGTCAGGACGACCAATACACATATAAAGAAAAATTAGTACGGAGTCCTTTAAAGATGAAACGTCGTTCACTACTCACCTTGTCAGCGAGTCTGCTGGCTGGTTCATTAACTATGTCGGGCATGGCTGTCGCTGACGCGAAAGACTATGTATTAAATACTGCCTCAACAGGCGGAACGTACCACCCAGTCGGCACGGCGATTGCCACGCTGTCGAAAGTGAAGTTGCTACCGAAACAGAAATTCAGCCTTACAGCTGTTAACTCAGCGGGTTCTGGCGCAAACGTTCAAGCAATGGGTGCTGGTACCGCTGATTTCGCAATTCTTCAGGGGCTCTACGGTTCCTATGCAGCGACAGGTACTGGTCCAATTTCTGAGCCACAGAAGAATCTCCGTTCTGTGACGATGCTATGGCAAAACGTTGAGCAATTCGTCGTTGCAAATTCGGCTGTGAAAAGTGGAACCGTCTCTGACATGGTTGCTCTTAAAGGCCAGGGCGCGGGCATGGGTGCTAAAAACTCAGGAACTCTCGGTTCGAACAAGGTGTTGATGTCGGGTCTTGGTATCGACATTGAAAACGATTTTTCATTGGTCTACGGCGGCTACGGTCCAACAGCTGATGCGTTAGCAAACGGCCAGATCGTTGCAGCAGGTATTCCTTCTGGACCACCAACGGGCGCGATCACAAAGCTGATGGCGGGTAACGAAGGCAAGTTCACAATTCTGGATGTGACAGCCGATGAAGCGAAGAAGCTTGATGGCGGTCGTATGCTGTGGACTCCGTACACAATCAAGGCAGGTACATATCCTGGCCAGACCAAAGACATCAATACTGTTGCCCAGCCAAACTTCTTGGCTGTTAATGACAGCGTCGACGAAAATCACGTCTATCTGCTGACCAAAACAATGTATGAAAACCTTCCATTCCTGCAGGCTATTCATCCAGCAACAAAAGCAATGGCTATCGAAAAAGCCATGGCTGGTTTACCAGTTCCGCTACATCCAGGTGCGGCGAAGTATTACAAAGAAGTCGGTTTGACGATTCCGTCACACTTGCTTGCGAAGTAATGCGTGATCTTGGGGCTGGTTTTCCAGCCCTGAGGTTCATTTTTTATGAATTCAAACTCAGTTGATACGACGGCATCTGTTACGCAGGTAACGCGCGATGATTGGCTCTCTTTAGAGCAAAGTGATGCGCCAAAATCATTGCTGCAATGGATGTTCGTAGCGTTCGCGGTTGTATTTGCTGTTTGGCATATCGCCACTAATCTGCTGATTAATGAGTCTGTGCTTTGGCAAAACGCAATCCATTTCTCTGGATTCGCGATTTTGGCCAGCGTCATTTTCCCTGCACGCTTATTTGGGCGGCAGTCACTTGCTTTTGACTTATCTTACGGAATTCTGGTCGCTTGGGCGGCTTGCTGGGTTATTGCCTCCGAATCCCGAATCTATGCCGATACCCTAGCCGTGACAGGTCAGGCTTGGCAGTTTAATGCTTGGGATTGGTTTGCCGGATTTGTCTTGATTGTCGCTGCTATAGATTTCTCGCGACGTGTCTCGGGTTGGGTTATCCCAATTCTGATCCTCATTTCCATTTCTTACATCCTGTTTCTTGGCGAGTCATTACCTGGCGTGTTCCGTGCAGCAAGTCTTCCGCTTGATGATGTGATGTTTCGAACGATCTATAACGATGAGGGTCTTTTCGGCATTCTTGCGAATATCTCATCGTCGAATATCACACTCTTTATGATCTTTGGTGGATTCTTGGTGATCTCGGGAGCGAGTGATTTTGTCATCGAGTTATCAAAGATCGTTGCTGGCCGAGTGCGTGGTGGGGCTGCCTTCGTCGCAGTCTTATCGTCAGCGCTGACTGGAACAATAAGTGGTTCAGCTGTTGCCAATACGGCATCAACCGGAGTGATCACGATCCCACTAATGAAATCGAGTGGCTTTCGGGGTCGTTTTGCTGCCGGGATTGAGGCGGCAGCATCGACAGGTGGTCAATTGATGCCTCCAATTATGGGCGCGGGAGCCTTTGTGATGGCGAGTTATACATCAATCCCGTACTCAACCATTGTTGCCGTTTCAGTGATTCCCGCATTCCTCTATTTCCTCTCGGTTGCATTTGTGGTTCGCATCGAAGCCGTGAAGCATCGAGTGGGTGAGGGCATCGATATGACGGTCAATCGAGCCAAGATTATCGCTGGTGCGATGACGTTTGTGATTCCACTGACCGTGATGATTTATTTCTTGATGGCTGGTGTGACACCGTCATTTGCTGCATCAACGGCAATCGCAGTGCTTATTGTGGTGTCTTGGATAGCATGGATCATCGGTCGCTATACCGGTGCAACTGATATGCAAACCAATGTCATGAACGTCAAGCGAATCATCGAGGCCTGTTTGCTCGGTATGCGAGGCGGGATCTTAACAGCTGTATTAATGGTCTCGATTGGTGTGATTAACAATGCGATCGTCACTAGTGGTATCGGCAATGGGTTTTCACTCATGATTGCTCAGTGGTCACAGGGTTCGCTTGTGATTGCCATCCTATTGATTGGGCTTGCATCCTTGGTACTTGGAATGGGTCTGCCTGTGACAGCCGCTTATATCATTCTTGCGATCTTATGTGCGCCAGCGCTTGCAGGAATTCTGGCCGATACCATTATCGTTGAACAACTGATGGCAGGGCTCACAGACCCCGCACAAGCAGCGATGTTTATGCTCGTTGACAGTCCCCATGCCGCGAAAGTGATGGTTGGAATGACGTTGGAAGAAGCGTCAGCCTTAATGGCGGCGGTCCCTTTCGAGGTTGCAATGACGATGCGCCCAATGCTCGTCGATGCGGAGATATTAATGGGCTTTTTACTCGTCGCTCATCTCATCATCTTTTGGCTAAGCCAAGACAGTAATGTGACACCGCCCGTTTGTTTGGCTGCTTTTACTGCCGCAGGGATTGCTAAGTCACCGCCCATGGCGACTGGTTTTCAAGCATGGAAAGCCGCTAAAGGCCTCTATGTTGTTCCGTTGCTGTTTGCATACACCCCGCTTGTGAATGGCACATTTGCTGAGATGTGTCAGATTGGATTCTTCGCGTTATTCGGGATTTATGCCACCAACGCGATCATCGCGCGCTTCTCTGAAGGGCCGCTAGCCATTTGGCATTGGCCACTATTGGTGTCTGGTGCAGTCTTATGTTTCGTACCGCTCCACCTGATGAGTAATGTGCTTGGCGCTTTACTTGTTGGTGCGGTGATATTTTTAACGCATCGGCGCAATCAGTTTTTCAACGCAACTCCATCGCAGTGAGTTCTATGGTTTAATCTACGCGTAGCGTTTTACCAACTGGAGTTTTTGCATGCGTTTGTTGTTGTTAATCGGCCTGTGTAGTGTTCTGACTGGCTGTATTTCAATTTTTTAATTCCATTTTATGCAACACGACCCGCATCGTATTCGCTTAGAAGCGAACAGAGAGCTCCATGCTCGTCCTTTTCCCGTGCTGAGCGCGAACTGCAGACTCGTGCACCTGTGCGTGCGGGTTTCGCCTAAATCACGTGATGAAGTCAGAGCTTGGCTCAAAGAGCGTATTAAAGATTTTCCCGATGACTTTCAGGGGCATTGGGAGCGTCCTGGGGCTGACTCCTGGATTCGGGTTGAACGTCATACAGAGTTTGTTGCAATCACCCAAGTGGTTCCCGAGGGTCTTCAATTCACAGAAGTCGCTGATGCAACTTGGATCGATCGATCACCACAGGATGTGCTTGTTCTAGCGCGAGTGACCTCATCAGTCGGTGGTGAGATGCCACCAGATGTTGAGGCGGTTAGTTCGTTAAGGAATGGCGTTGTAACTGCAGGCAGTAATTTCACAGCTGATAATGCAGGTTTTACATCGTGGACGGTTTCGTTTTCGAAAGATCCCGGTGATCAAGCAGCCGGTCGCCTCCTGCAAATGATTCTTGAAATCGAAACCTACAGAACGTTGGCTGTGATGGGTATGGATCGTATCCGCGCCGTGCATCCGATCTTACAACGAGTTGCGAATAATCTACCGCATGAGACGACGGAGACTTTGTCACATGACGCGATGATGGCTACATTGGCTTCGTTGTCGGCTCAGGAAAGCGAACTGCACGCGGTATGGGAAAAGCTCGCATGGCGTGTTGGCGCCAATCAGGCCTACCATGAGCTTGTATTCCAGCGGCTCGATCAGCTCAACGCTAATGGCTTTGAAGGCTATGTCGGCATCCGTCATTTCTTGAAGCGTCGGCTAACGCCGGCTGTGTCGACTGCGGAAACGGTAATGCGTAGGCGCTCTGAATTGGCTGATCAGATCGATGAGAGAGCACAGTTACTCAGAACGCAACTACAGTTGAATTTGCAGAGCCAGACTCGCGACTTGTTGGCTAGCCTTGATAAAAGTGCAGTTCGGCAAATCCGTCTGCAATCGGCGGTTGAGGGTCTTTCGACAGTGGCCATTGCTTATTATGCAGTTGGACTGATTTCCCCAATGATTGAGCCCTTTGTTGATCCTGCGATGAAAGACTGGGTGAAGGCAGGCGTTGCCCCAGTCGTTATTGGCTTGGTTTGGTGGACTCTGTCACGAATTCGGAACAGGGTCAGTCACAACTCCTAGGGCTGTCGCTTCATCTTTGGTAATGATTTGATTGTGTTGGTTGACGAAGACGACTTTCGGCTCGTGGGCTTGTGCTTCTGTCTCTGTGAATTGACCAAAAGCCGCAAGAATCAAAATGTCGCCAACGCATGCGCGATGGGCAGCTGAACCATTGACCGAGATGATGCCCGAACCGCGTGGCGCATCGATCGCATAGGTCACCAAACGTTCGCCATTATTGACGTTCCAGAGGTGGATTTGCTCATGAGGCAGGATGCCAGCTGCGTCCATCAAGTTTTGATCGATTGCGCATGATCCGATGTAATCCACTTCAGCGGCTGTCGTGGTGACACGATGCAGCTTGCCAGACATCAGTGTTCGTAACATAGAGTCCTCCCTGAGAGCGCGCATCATAAAGGAGAATTACGCGATGCACAAAATTTCAGATGACCGTCCTGCATGGCTGATTTGGCGGGGGAATGATCAGTGGCTTATACAACTCGCGATCCGTTCGGGTGCCAAAGAAACACGCGCTGAGGGTGAATTTGACGGTCGTCTTAAATTGTTTGTCAAAGCGCCGCCAATCGAGGGGCGGGCGAACCAAACTATTGTGCAATCGATTGCTTCAGCGGTTGGGGTGCCAAAAAGTCGCGTTAATCTAGTGAGCGGCCTGAAATCAAAGCAGAAAAGTGTTGTGATTGAATTACCGGAAGAGGCGGCCGCTCAACTCGTTGAGCAACTCACCTCGATCGGACATTAATCGATCATCAGGTCTTGGACAAATCGTGGTAGGCCAAAAGCGCCATGGTGAACTTGAGGCGTGTAGTACTTCAAAAGAGACAGCGCATTTGATCTTGCTGTTAACTCATTGATCGAGGGCATTTCGATTCGAGCCTTGCTCGCAAACCCCATCGCCATTGCACCGCCAGCATAAGTCGGTACTGGAGTTAGGTAGAATGATCGTGTTTGAAAATACGATTTCCATCTGCGATAGGTATTTGTGACTTCATCACCTTGCATATAAGGGACTCCATTTTGAGTCACGAGAATACCGTTATCCGTTAATGCATTCGCGCATCCCGCATAGAATGACGATTCAAAGAGAACTTCACCGGGCCCAATTGGGTCGGTTGAGTCAGTGATGATGACATCAAACTGTTCGCTATTATTGGCAATGAAGGCAGCACCATCGTCGATCACGAGATTCAATCTCGGATCATCGAACGCGCCATTTGAATGCTTTGGAAAGTATTCAATGCACATGTCGACTACAGCGCGATCAATTTCCACCTGGGTGACTGACTCAACACTTGGATGTTTTAAGACTTCACGTAGGATTCCGCCGTCACCGCCACCGATGATCAACACGTTCTTTGGGCATGGGTGCGTATTCATCGGAACGTGCACCATCATTTCGTGATAGACGAATTCATCTGCCTCAGTGGTCTGGATGACACCATCGAGTGCCATCACTCGACCGAAACGAGGATTTTCAAAAATAACGAGCTCTTGGTGGTCGGTAGCCGCTTCGAACAGGGTCTGTCCCTGCTCGAAGTTTTGACCCCATTCAGAGTACAGAGTTTCTTGAAAACGCATTAGCGGATCTTGCCGCGTCGTTCTTCAACTACTTCTGATCGAGACGGCCGGAAATAACGACCTAAAATCTCAACTGCTCTGTGTGGATTTGAATCGCCACACATGAATACGTCAAACGCAGCGTAATCTTTCTCAGGCCAGGTATGAACGGAGATATGAGATTCCGCTAAAACAGCAACGCCACTGATCCCGCCATTTGGTGTGAAATGATGTAAGTGGATATGCAAAAGTGTCGCATTGCACTCCTCAACGCATGCACGCATTGCTGCTTCCATCCGTTCAAGGCAATCGAGGTCTTTAGCGCCCCAGAGATCAATAATGAGGTGTGTACCAGCGAAGATTTCGCCGTCTTTGCAAATGAAGTGATCAAGTGATTGATCGCGATCTTCGATTTGATCGTGTTGTGGCCAATTTTGTGTGGCAACCGCAGTCAAGGTTGTGCTCAATTCAGGTGATACCCCCTGGATCTAATGGAATGTATAACTAATGCGATACACCCGTGATTCCGAAGGTATCGCGCGATTAAAAGAGCATAAATCCTCGTGTTATCAGCTCAAGTAGCGCGAAGTTTAGTGATTTTTACAATGTGTGCAAGAAAAAATATGAAAAGAACAAAAAGTTATGACGTTTTGAGAAGGTTCAGGTAGCTGACGTAGCTTTTAAGTTGACTCAAGCGCTTGAAGACCATTTCAGACTTCGAAATGCCACAACCCTCGAAGCGTAAGAAATACCAGTACCGTCGTGACTTGTGCTTTTGAATAATACCAATCGGAGATCCGTCTGAGATAACCCGAAAACTTCGTTTGGCGATACGATTCAATTCCATCTGAACCCTCCATCAGTGCAATAGCCTAACGCGAGGGATTCATTTGGGGAATAGAGGGAAGTTAGGCCGCCGCCGTCAGCTCGTCAGTGTCCGACTGGAATGTGAGCTCTGCGGCATCAGTTACAGTCGCTGGACAGGCTGTGGCGTCTGCGAATGCCTTCTTCGCTATGAATACGGCACCGACAAAGATGAATATGCAATTCACCACAGCAGAGGGCCATGCTTCTGAATATGCACTTGATGCTGCGATCATCACGCAACTCACGACAGACGTTCCGTGGAAGAGATAGCTCGTGCCGCTAATCCAGCCACGCGTTAAGCTAAAGTACGCGGCGAGGTAAATTAGTCCTCCAGCGAAACCAAGCCCAAGCATGATTGTGTGCAACACCGGCATCTACTCCTAAAGTCATATGAATGAGGCGCGCAGTCTATCGCTTTTTTTCGCTGTCGCAAGCGTAAAAAATCAATTATTTTTAATGGTTTAGAGGCTTTTTTTGCAGGGCAAAATTTTTGTCGCCTAATGAGTTTCTTAATCGATTTTAGGTTCATCTGGCGGTTATACTCAGTTTCACGGCATGATGACCCTAGAAAAATAATTCGCCTTCGAATGAATTCATCTCCGGTGTGCTTATCGTGCGCCTCGTAGGCCTCTAGGGAGCAAACGAAAAAAATGTGGGATTTCGTTGAAATTATGTGTCCCTATTGTGGGGAATTTCAGCAAACAGATGTCGACGTCAGTGCGGGTAGTCAGGAGTATTGGCAGGATTGTCAGGTCTGCTGTTGCCCAATTTTGTTCGAGCTCGCTGTTGATGCCGATCAAACGTTTCAGGTCACAGTCAAGCGAGATGACGAATAACCATGACTTTCGATATGTGGATCGCCTATGTGTTGGCGATGCTTGTGATCTCGATCTCACCGGGATCTGGTTGTATTAACACGCTTTCAACGAGCTTGAGCTACGGATTTCGCCAAGCCATTCCTGCGATCGCAGGATTGCAGGTGGGGTTACTGATCCAATTGGCAATCGTTGGTATTGGGTTGGGTGCGATTTTCGCCACGAGTCCAAGGGCTTTCTTTGTGCTGCAGTGGGCAGGTGTTCTGTACTTGGTATGGATTGGAGCGTCCAAATTGATATGGCCGAAGACGCAACTGGCCTCTGAATCGGTCCAGATTCCTCGGTCTGCCTTATTTAACCGAGCGATTTTGATCAATGTGACTAATCCAAAAGCATTCGTATTCTTGGCTGCTTTTTTTCCACAATTCATCGATCAGAGTGCGGAATTATTACCGCAATACGTCATCCTTGCTGCGACATCGTTGATGATTGATACAGCTGTCATGCTGAATTACGCGTGGCTTGCGCACGCCTTACGCCCATTACTGAATTCAGAACACTTGATGCGTCGACAAGAGCAATTTTTTGGGTTGTTGTTTGTGGGTGCTGGATGTTTGTTGGCGGTTTACTAAGCCGCGAAGACTTGGCTCCAGTGCGCGTAGTCGGTGAGGGTGACGAGCTCATCAGGGGTAATTGCCATCCAGCCGTTTTGAATCCCTGCAGGAATGTATAGACAAGGGGACTCAAGAACTGACGATTCAATTTCAGTTTGGAGCAGATGCGGCAATCCAAACGGTGGCATCCACTGTGCTGGGTAACCTGTCAACAGGTAAACCTGCATCGGGTTTGCTCGTCTCTCGTTTGCATTCATCTTCGGTGCTTGATTCCAAGGGTGAACCACGATCCTTGGAGCATGTTCAGGATTCAATATGAGACTCGCAGTCAAAATATCGTTTTCTTGGCAGCCGAGCGAAAGACTGAGTTGTTCCGCACCAGATTCGATCTCATAAATCTTGGCATTGCTGCCGACGCGCTCTAAAAATTCGAGTAGGCCGAGCGGTGGGGTAATTGTCTTCATTATGTGTTCCAAATAAGAACGAATATTGTAACACAGCGATTCCGGCTGTTGCGTTCTGTCTGGTGCGAGCGGTGCAAAAGCGCACCATCTCAGTAACCCGTTTTCTTGCCATGCACTGCATACTGCATTTCGAGGTGAATGAAGATGATTATTGTTGGTGTGCGTTGTGATTCAGGTATTGAGCTACCGGATGCGTGGAGACGATTAACTGGAATACAAATGTGTCGGTTGAGCCCGTCTGAGAGTATTGAAGGAATTGATCTGTGTGTGTATCTATTTTCGGAAGGCCGACAAGGACTCAGTCGGGCGGTAACTGAAATGAGCTCATCTCATCAAACAAAGTTTTGTGTGTTTGAACCGTCCCTTGATACGGATATCGCTGTGTTACTTGTGAAAGCCGGTTGTCACGGCTATGCATTGCATACCGCTTTACCGAACTTTGCGGCAATTGCGGCTTCCATCATCAAAGGATCGTATTGGGTTCCGCGGTCTGTGATGGAGCGAGTGGTTGAGGAGATTACAGTCGATCGTGACGCAATGGTTGGGTCGCTCTGCCAGGAATTATCACCTCGAGAACATGAAGTGGCACTTTGGATCGGTCGCGGCCTTTCAAATAAACGTATTGCACGAGAGATGGGTGTCACTGAACGCACAGTAAAAGCTCATCTCAGTAATATTTTCCAGAAGACGCCAGTGAGCGATCGGTTAGAGCTCGCTTTGCTGATGAAGGGTGAATTGCCTGAGCGGGTTCGCGTAAATCTCCAGTAATTTATCGCGATACTTCTCAGGAGTTCCCGAAATGAGCGACTGAAAACGCTCTTTGACATCAGGTAATAGGTCGTCAGGTAATGACGCTTGGGTCAGCAGGGCGTCTGCAAGTCGTCCTGTATCGAATACCCGTTGACCGAGAATAATCTGGTGATCAATCGCTGTTGCAAGCTCTTGTGGCGTGTCTGGGATCTCTGTGATGGGTGCGCCAAAGTGAAGATGGACACGACCTTTCCAACCCATGATGCCGGTGGCGATAGACTTTACGTCTTCATCTGGGCGCTTGGTATAAGCGCCATCACGCTCTGTAATCGCTAACTCACGTGCTTTCAGCGGAGCGCAGGGGTCGAACTCGTAAGAGATAGAGACAGGAACTAATCGAACGGCCGCAACAGCCTCTTGGAACGATTCGTTGCGAGGTTTACCGGCCATTGCCAGCATTTTGAGGATTGCTGGGTCAGTGCGATCAATGCCGTCTTTGGCACGACCCTCGCGATGAGCAATCCAGATTGAATGATACTCTTCAATCGATTGTCTGATGTAGCCTGAGAGCGCAGAGTAGGTCTGTAACATCTCTCGAGGGCCTGACACATTTCGCTTTACAATAAAGCTCTTATTGATCCGCATCAGATCGCCAACAAATGGTTTTTTTACTAAGTTGTCCCCGATTGCAATGCGCACAGTATCAAAACCGCCGTTATACAGTGCCCAGTTGACGAATGCTGGGTCCATGACGATATCGCGGTGATTACTCAGAAAGAGGTACGACTGCTTAGGATCTAAATTTTCCAATCCCGACACTGTGAATGTTTCTGTCGTTGATGAAAGGACCTTGGCAAGTTGTGGCGCGACCAACTCTTGAAAATCACGAACACTGTCGACGCCTCTCGCCTGATTACGAAGAAATGCGCGGATTCGCGGTTTTAAAAACAGACTAAATAGTGGATACCAGCCTTTGAATTTTAACTGACCGATTGCTTTGATGAACTCATCATCGTGTATCAGTCTATTGATGACTTGTGGGACGTCCTGGTCTCTATATGGCTCAATATCAGAAATATCGGTCATTCGTTATCCTTACCGTAAACCGCAATTATACCGACAATGGGCAATAACAATGCAATCAGATGCAATATTTTCTGCACTACCAAGCACCTGGCGAGATTATCTTGGCGATTCGACACTTGAGTCCATTGCCGCGCAATGTTCGCCACGACTCCTTAAGGAGATAAGTTATCCAGATCAGGCGGATCGATTCCGAGCATTTGAACTCTGCTCACCAAATCAGTGTCGAGTTGTCATTGTTGGGCAAGATCCTTATCACGGGCCAGATCAGGCGATGGGGCTCGCTTTCTCTGTTCGTCAAGGGATAGCGATCCCCCCATCTCTTCGCAATATCCTAAAAGAGTGGCAGTCTGAGTTTGGATATCAGATTCCAACGTCAGGCGATTTATCCGCATGGGCTTCTAGAGGCGTTTTATTATTGAATCGGGTGCTGTCAGTGCAGCCAGGTAGTGCTGGGAGTCACCGTTCCCTTGGATGGGAATTGTTCACGAATCATGTAATTGAGCGCTTGGCGGGTGATCCAATGTTTCGGGTATTTTGTTTGTGGGGTAGTGACGCGAGACAGTTGAGTACCCTCATCCCGCAAACTCAGGGAATCATTGAGTGCGTACATCCATCACCCTTGTCTGCTCACCGGGGTTTTTTTGGCTCTCGTCCATTCACAACGATTAATCATATGTTGAAGGAGCAGGGATTATCCGAGCTTGACTGGACGCTGCCCCTCGACTTGTCTAATGATCTCAAAGGGCACACTGATCAGTTGTTCTGACGAGCTATTGACCGCTGCCAGCACAAGAGCAATCGAACCCTCACTTGTCGATGCGGTGTCAAATACGGGATATGTCTGGCCACCGATCTCAACTACATCGCCATCAATTGGCTTAGGGCTTTTGTAGATCCACACATGTTTCTTGGCTTGGCCTAAATGTTCGAGACGGGCAATCACTTCTTGGCCTGTGTAACATCCTTTTTTGAAATTCACCCCTCCGAGCATCTGGTAGTGAGCTTGTTGTGGGATATATTTCTCAGAAGAATAAGCGCGAACGTAGCCAAGCCCGCTCTCAAGCCTGGAATAGTCTGCATGCGGATCGTGTAGAGCATCCAAATCTCCGATGATCCAATCCGTTCCACCATGTTCGCCAACGCGTGTGGTTGACGCGTCGTGTTGACTTGCGCCGGGTTCAAGGCCTTGATTACACGTCAGTGCGACAGGTATCGCTGTCAGTTCGGCAGTAACGCGCGAAAGCATCAAGAAAGGGTTCAGTTTGTCGAGCACTGCATCAGCTTGATCTGTCGGTGTGATCATGCTGACTATGTTGCTGTGAAGAACCAAACGACCTGAGCCGTACATCCGACCTTTTGGATCGCAAAATGCAAGAAGTGGCGCATTTCCTTCACCGAGGTCAGTCACTTTTTGCGTGCACTGTCCTTGCAAAACCGACAGCGCTTTATCGCCTGTGAACTGAATCAATCCAAATGGTGAAGTCATGTTTTTCCTTGAGTGCTACACTGTCATCTTAACGGAGGGAGTATGGACGATCGCACTGAATTCAACCGACTGTATTGGCATTCTCGTCGCGGAATGCTTGAAATCGATGTCATGTTGATGCCTTTTACTCAGAACCACTATCTGAGTTTGTCCGAAAATGACCAAGAAGCCTATCGCAGACTGCTTGATTGTGAAGATCAGGATATTTGGGAATGGTTGCGTGGGTTTAAGCTTCCAGATGACGAAGATCTGGCTCGGATCGTGTTGCAAGTTCGTCAGGCGAGCGGCGACATTGCGGTTACATCTCAACAATCATGAAAGCGATCGTCTGGTTAACCCAGGCCCAAGGCTTTTTTGTCGCTAGACCACGCGTCCGGACGCTCAACATAGCATCCATTGCCAAGGCGTTGTTGGTCTCCATCGACGGACAGAAATGTGCGATGCGTGTCGATGCATTCAACGAGTGGCGTATTGGACCATTCAGTTACTGTGTTCTTAATCTTGGAGGCACTGTCGGCTCGATGCATTGGTTAGCGAGGCGCCAAACCATCAGCCTTCAGCGTCTAAGGCATCACGTTGCAACGCTGTGAATTTAGCGCTCTTTTCCCGGAATGAGCACGGTATCGTCGGGATGTTTCGATAAATCCGGATGATCGAGCGTAAAATGAAGTCCCCGTGACTCCTCGCGCTTTAATGCGGACCTGATAATGAGTTCTGCAACGACCACCAAGTTTCTCAGTTCGATTAAGTGTGCAGTAATTCGATAGTTGGCGTAGAAATCTTGGATTTCTCGCGCAAGGAGTTGCACCCGATTAAGAGCGCGTTGTAGACGCTTATCTGTCCTGACGATACCAACGTAATCCCACATAAAACGTCGGATTTCAGCCCAGTTGTGCGCAATCACAACATCTTCGTCACTGTCGATGACTTGCGACGCATCCCACTGATCGACACCGGGATGTGCCACATCTGCATGAACCGTAAGCGCGATATGGTGCGCAGCTGATCGGCCGTAGACGATGCATTCAAGGAGTGAATTCGAAGCCATTCGATTGGCTCCATGGAGACCTGTAGAACTCACTTCACCAACAGCATAGAGACCGGCTAAATCCGTTTCACCATGCAAATCCACAAGCACCCCGCCACAAGTGTAGTGGGCGGCTGGTACCACTGGAATCCGATCCTTAGTCATGTCGATATCGAGCTCAATTAAGCGCTGGTAAATCGTTGGAAAATGGCTTTTGATAAATTCTGGGTCGCGATGCGTGATATCGAGATAGACGTGATCGGCACCGATTCGCTTCATTTCATGATCGATCGCGCGAGCAACAATGTCACGCGGAGCGAGTTCCGCGCGCGGATCAAACCCCGGCATAAATTGAGTGCCATCCGGTAGCCGCAAAATACCACCTTCACCGCGTACCGCTTCTGAAATCAGAAAGGATTTCGCATCTGGGTGGAATAAACATGTTGGATGGAACTGATTGAATTCCATATTCGCAACGCGACAACCAGCGCGCCATGCCATCGCGATACCATCACCACTAGCACCATCTGGATTGGAAGTGTATTTGTATACTTTACTCGCACCACCTGTTGCCAAAATGACGGCGTGAGCGAGAAAAGTATCAACTTCGCCGGTCTGCTTGTTGAGCACGTAGCATCCACGCACACGTCGTGTTCTCGGCCCGCGGCCTCGGTCAAAGCATAAATCCACTGCGATGAAGTTGTGATAAAACGTGATGTTTTCGGCTTCACTGGCTTGGCGGTCAAGGGCATCTTGAATCGCCCAGCCAGTTGCATCTGCTGCGTGCAAAATTCGGCGGTGCGAGTGACCTCCCTCGCGTGTCAGGTGGAAAGACTCCTCAGATTTGGTGAACGCGACACCTTGGTCAACAAGCCAATCAATCGCTTCTCGAGCACTCGAAACAACGTGTTCAACGACGTCCTGATGACATAATCCAGCTCCAGCAATGAGAGTGTCGTCCACATGACTTTCGATCGAGTCTTGATCATCAATGACCGCGGCAACCCCGCCCTGGGCCCAGCGCGTAGAACCTCCGCTGGGGTCTTTGGTGAGCACAGCGACAGATAGATGCTTGGGGATTGATAGGGCAGCTGTTAAACCAGCCGCGCCGGCTCCGAGAACCAGTACATCAACCTGATGAAGTTGCGGCTCGGCATTCATTCTGCTTGTCCTTTTAGATGGTGCATGTCATCGTAGTCGTTGAATTTCTTGAGAAAACGCTATTGGGTATGGAATCGCCAGTTCAAAAAGTGGAGGCTGATAATGACCAGTTATTGGTCGATCGTGCCCGCTTGGGTGACCGCCACGCTTTTGATTTATTGGTTCTCAAATACCAATCTCGATTGCTCTCTTTAGTTAGTCGCCTAGTTTCGAATCAAAGTGATGCCTTGGATGTTTTACAGGATACCTTTGTAAAAGCCTACCGTTCCTTAAATACGTTTCGCGGTGAGAGCGCATTTTACACTTGGCTCTATCGGATTGCGGTCAATACCGCAAAAAACCATTTAGCTGCGCGTGTTAAAGAATCGAAAGATGTTTCTGTTGATGATGACGGAACTGGCGAACTCTCAGTTCTTCAGGATTTAGCGGCACCTGAAGATGAAGCGGCGGCTGAGGAATTGCAGCGAGCAATACTGCACTCGATCGAGCAACTTCCTGAAGATTTGAAACAAGCGCTAACACTTCGTGAGCTCGAAGGAATGAGTTATGATGAAATTGCACTGGCGATGAATTGTCCGATTGGAACAGTGCGGTCGCGGATCTTTAGAGCCCGCGATCATGTTGTCCAAGAAATTTCTCAGAAATTTCCGGGAACTTTTTTGTCATGAAATTGTCAAAGACATTAAATACAGTAAACCCATACATTGGAGTGGCGACTGAATGACCGAGACCTTGCGACAATCCCTGTCGGCTTTAGTTGATCAGGAGGCAACGGAATTCGAGGCACGTAAAATCCTTGATGCAACGAAATCACGTGGTGATCTCAAGGAGTACTGGGCGTCTTGTCAGGCGATTAGCAGTACGATGCGTGGAGAGTCAGTGCTTGGTACGAGTTTACTGGACCGTATTAATGCAGAACTTGATGGTGTGACCGAGGCGAAGCCAATAGCTGACGATTACAACCAAGAAGTTGCTCCGCATGTCACGTTTCTCCCAACAAAAGAGCCATTACCTAACCGCTTTGCAGCGTTAACTGGTCAGTTGGCAATTGCTGCATCGATTGCCTTTGCCGTTGTGGTGGGTGTTAAGGTCGTTGCCCCAGTGGATACACAACCTGCTGTTGCTGCGTCTGAACCTCTCGAGATTATCAAATTTCAGATGCCTGTTCAGAAAGAGACTGTATCAGTTGATGGTGTGACCAGTGCTCAAGATGCGGTCGAGCGCCGTCCTGTTGCAAGAATCCTGACAGAACAAGATATGAAGCAGCTGGTGAGCAATCGCCTGAGTCCGTATCTCATCCGCCATGCTGAAAACACCGCAGTCGTTGGTGGAACATCTGTTCTTCCGCTCGCACGAATCATGGGGCGTGACGAGCCAATCGAGTAATGCTATCTCGGTTTTTTAGTGTGCTTCTTTGCACACTAATGCTTGCGAGCTCGCAAGCATTCGCTATGAGCTCTGAGCCCGCGAAAGAGAAGCTTCGGTCGATGGCCGTAGCCGTCCGATCGCTATCTTATTCCGGAAAGCTTGTGTACCAGCGAGCTGATGTCTTAGCGAACCTCGCTTTCCAGCATGACGTTGTAAATGGGCAGGAAACTGCTCGGTTGAGACGCCTGTCGGGGCGACCATTGGAACGCGCGCAATCGGGTGACTCGCTTATTGAAGCGATTCCAGGCCCGGATGTTCTGCGTCAAGGATACCCATTGCCCGGGATGATTAATTCGGAGCCGAGTCAGATTTTTGAGGCTCCGTATCAAATTACGCTTGGGGGTATCGAGCGGATCGCAGACCGATCAGCACAGCTCGTATTGGTCGAATCGATGGATGGCCATCGTCATACCTACAAGTTTTGGGTCGATGAAGAGACATCACTGTTACTGAGATCACAAACCCTTAACGCAAACAATCAAACGCTCGAGCAGTTCGAATTTTCTGAGCTGACTGTTGGACCGCAATCGGTTGAAATCGCGAGTGGTCAGGAGTCTCTACAGGTCAAGGTTTATCCAATTACGGCGCCTGATTCAGTGTTGCAGTTTTCGCCAGCGAGTTGGTTGCCAGCTGGTTATCAACTGGTCTCAGCACTTCCATCGAGGGCGGGCAGTCATCGTGTGTATACTCTTGTCTATACAGATGGACTCGGAAGCTTCTCTATTTTTCTCGAGTTAACAAACTCAAGGCCTGAGCCAGATATGCAGGCGATTCTGGGCCCAACCGTTGCACTCGGTAAAGACTACGCCTTGTCAGGTGGTGCACTTCGTGTGACGTTGGTTGGTGAAATCCCCTCTGATACCGGTAAGACGATTATCGAAGCACTCGACGTCGATGGCTTAAAAGGTTTATTGAGTCGCTCACAGTGAGCTGTCGAAAATCAGTTGAAGTGATATCGGTCAATCAAGGATCGCTGACGGTGAAAGCAGTTAGCCAATCATTGTGTCCAGCATGTCAGGAACTTGGTCGGTGTCGATCGGATTGGCTCAGTATAAAATCTGCTCGCCAAACCTTTGAAATTCCCCTTAATGAACCCATTTCTGTGAGTGCGGGTGATATCGTTGTTCTGAACATTGATGAGCAAGCGTTAACCGCTCAAATGATTAAGCTCTATGGTCTGCCGTTAATTGGTTTTATTGCACCGATTATCGTTGGACAGACGGAGGGATGGAGCGAGTTGTCCCAAGCAATGGCTGCATTTGTTGGTCTCGGCTTGGGTTGGGTCTCCAGTCGTTACTGGACACAAACGTTTCAGATAAGGATTGATCAATGAAATCAATGATGCGCTTTTTTATTGGGTTCGTGGTTGTCGTTAGCCTTAACGTGCAAGCGCAATTACCTGACTTTACGCAACTGGTCGATGATGTATCTCCGGCTGTTGTGAATATTTCAACGCGCTCCTCTCAGCCAGCTTCCAGACCTCAGCAAATGCCGGATTTGCAAAATCTCCCTCCATTTTTCAGAGAATTTTTTGAGCGTGGTGTCCCGATGCCGCCGCAAGAGCGTGAGGGGCGGTCGTTAGGATCTGGTTTCATTATTTCGAAAGATGGTTATGTGTTAACCAACAACCACGTTGTTGAAGGCGCAGAGACGGTTATTGTTCGCTTAAACGACCGTCGGGAATTTATTGCTGAAATCGTGGGTACAGATCCACGTTCCGATGTGGCTGTGTTAAAACTTGATGCAACTGATCTTCCTGTGGTCAAAATTGCTGATAGTGATAATGTCAAACGCGGTCAGTGGGTTGTCGCAATCGGTTCGCCGTTTGGGTTCGATTACAGTGTCACAGCTGGCATTGTGAGTGCGACTGGGCGTGCTTTGCCTGATGAGAGCTATGTTCCGTTTATTCAAACTGACGTTGCGATCAACCCAGGTAACTCGGGTGGTCCTTTATTTAATCTGGACGGTGAGGTCGTTGGGATTAACTCGCAAATTTTCACGCGATCTGGTGGTTTCATGGGATTGTCGTTTGCCATTCCAATGAATCTAGCCATGAATGTAACCGAACAAATTCAGGAAGATGGTGTTGTTCGTCGTGGATGGTTGGGAGTTTTGATTCAAGAAGTCAATCGCGATCTTGCTTTAAGTTTCGGGCTTGAGAAACCAATGGGTGCATTAATTGCGCAGGCTTCAAGCTCTGGCCCGGCCGGAAAAGCAGGGATACAGCCAGGTGATATCATTGTGCGTTTCAACGGTAAAGACGTTGAACGTTCTTCTGATTTACCGCCAATGGTGGGTCTGGTACGCCCTGGTTCAACAGTGCCTGTTGATGTTGTCCGTCAAGGTGATCGACTGACTCTGGATGTGACTATTGAACAACTTCCTGAGGCGAACCAAGTGGCGCAGGCCATGTCATCGCAGCCAAAATCTATTTTGGGTATGACGGTCGACGAGGTTCCTGAGTCACTTCGGGCTGAAAGTAATCTTCAAGGTGGGATTTTGGTCAAAGAGGTGAACGAGGATCCTGCATTAAGTGCTGGCTTAAGAGCAGGCGACATTATTACGCAGGTTGGTGGCCGCGAGATAATGCGTGTCTCAGATCTGCAAACTTTACTGGATTCATTGCCTACGGATCGGCCAATTCCAGTACTTGTTGTGCGCGGAGGTAATTCAACGTTTCTCACTTTGCGATTAGGTCGCTAAACTAACGCGATTTTTTCGCTAGGAGCAATGGAGTCTTGACTGACCCGTCACATATACGCAACTTTTCTATCATCGCTCACATCGACCATGGTAAATCAACGCTGGCTGATCGGTTCATCCAGCGTTGTGGTGGACTGTCAGACCGTGAGATGGGAGCTCAAGTTCTCGATTCAATGGATATTGAGCGAGAGCGCGGGATCACCATCAAAGCGCAAAGCGTGACCCTGAATTACACAGCGCTTAATGGCGAAACTTACGAATTGAACTTCATCGATACGCCGGGGCACGTTGACTTCAGTTATGAAGTGTCACGTTCTTTGTACGCATGTGAAGGTGCTTTGCTCGTCGTTGATGCGGCTCAAGGCGTCGAGGCGCAATCGGTGGCTAACTGTTATACGGCTATTGAACAAGGCCTTGAGGTTGTTCCAGTCCTTAACAAAATGGATTTGCCTCAAGCCGAGCCTGAACGCGTTAAAGAAGAGATTGAAAACATCATCGGTATCGACGCGTCTGACGCAATTCCATGCTCTGCCAAAAGCGGAATGGGTATTGATGAGCTTCTTGAACAGCTGATTGTAAAGATTCCACCGCCATCTGTTGATCGGACACTTCCAACACAAGCATTGATCATCGACTCATGGTTCGATAGCTATTTGGGTGTCGTCTCGTTGGTCCGAGTTACGCAAGGGTCCTTGCGTAAAGGGCAAAAGATTCGAGTTAAGAGTACTGGTCGTGATTGGCAGGTGGGTGACGTGGGTGTCTTCACGCCAAAGCGTCTCTCGAAAGATATGCTGCAAGCGGGCCAGGTCGGGTTCATGATCGCGGGCATTAAAGATATCCACGGTGCCCCAGTCGGGGACACCTTGGTTGATACAAAATTCCCAGAGACCGATGCGTTACCTGGATTCCAGAAGGTCAAGCCACAGGTATATGCTGGTTTGTTCCCTGTGTCAGCAGATGATTTTGAGGATTTTCGTGAAGCTTTGGAAAAACTGACACTGAATGATGCTAGCTTGATTTACGAACCCGAGACCTCTGATGCACTCGGATTTGGATTTCGATGCGGCTTCCTCGGTATGTTGCACATGGAGATTATCCAGGAACGACTAGAACGTGAATATGACCTCGATCTGATCACATCAGCACCGACGGTTGTTTATGAAGTTGTGACAAGCGACGGCCAAACGCTCTACGTAGATAACCCGTCACGGCTTCCAGATATTGGCTCAATCGAGGATATGCGTGAGCCAATCGTCGCGGCAACGATTCTGGTACCGAATGAATATGTGGGCTCGGTGATGACTCTCTGTGTGGAAAAGCGTGGGATGCAGAGAGATCTCAAGTACATGGGTAGTCAAGTTCAGATCGAGTTTGACCTTCCGATGGCTGAGGTTGTGATGGATTTCTTCGACCGACTGAAATCGGCAACGCGAGGATTTGGCTCGCTTGATTACAGTTTTGTGCGATTTGAGTCCTGTCCGTTAGTGCGGTTGGATATTCTGATTAACGGGGAGCGTGTCGATGCGCTGGCCGCTATTGTTCATAAGGACCATTCGCAATCGAGAGGTCGTGAACTGGCCGAAAAACTGCGCGAATTGATTCCTCGTCAAATGTTCGATGTTGCAATCCAGGCAGCGATTGGTCGCCATGTTATTGCGCGAACCACTGTGAAAGCATTGCGCAAAAATGTCACTGCAAAATGTTATGGTGGCGATGCGACGCGGAAGCGCAAGTTGTTAGAAAAACAGAAAGCCGGTAAAAAACGAATGAAGCAAGTGGGTCGTGTCGAGATTCCACAGGATGCTTTCTTGGCTGTATTAAAGGTAGATTAAGAAATGGATTTCACGCTCATATTGGTCGTTATCGTGCTCGTATCAGGCGTGATTTACGGTTTAGATCTTCTGTACTTTAAGAACAAACGAAATGGTCGTGATCCCGGGATCATTATTGATTACAGCCGCTCGTTTTTCCCCGTATTATTTTTAGTACTGCTATTGCGATCATTTTTGTTTGAACCCTTCCAGATTCCAAGTGGATCAATGCTTCCGACATTGAAGATTGGTGATTTTATCCTCGTGAACAAATTCGATTATGGATTGCGTTTGCCGGTGCTTGGTAACACTGTCGTTGAAGTTGGCGAGCCAAAGCGTGGTGATGTGATGGTGTTTAAATACCCTGAAGATCCGCGAATCAATTTTATCAAGCGTGTTGTTGGTATTCCTGGGGATACTGTTGAGTATCGAAACAAAGTGGTTTACATCAATGGTGAAGCTCAAACGTTAACGCAAATGACTCCAGATGGTTCGCTCGTTGTTCCACCTTTGACTGAAGAAGCCTCCGAGCAATTGGGTGATCGTGAACACAGAATATGGCGTCGGATGACTCAAGGGCGCGATTTTGGTCCGATTCAGATTCCTTCGGGCCAATATTTTGTGATGGGAGATAACCGAGATAACTCAAACGACAGTCGTGTTTGGGGATTTGTTGATGATTCTCTCATTGTTGGGCGCGCATTTGCTGTCTGGATGCATTGGGAAAAGTTATTGTCGATTCCTTCGTTCAGTGATGTGCGGATTATCCAGTGAGTGCCACTGATCTCGACGACTTACAATCGCGTCTTGGTTATCGGTTCAAGGACATTGAGCACCTCGAATCGGCTCTCACTCATCGAAGCATGGGACCTTCGCACAACGAGCGCCTTGAATTTTTAGGTGATTCGATTGTGAATTTTGTGGTTGCGGAAGCGCTTTTTCGTCGTTATCCGGAGGCTCGTGAGGGTAAACTCACACGGATGCGCGCCTCGTTAGTACGTGGTCAGTCATTATCGCAACTCGCCAGACGTTTACAGTTAGGTGAGACCATCAGACTCGGAAGTGGTGAACGAAAGAGTGGTGGGCGCCGTCGAGATTCAATTCTAGCGGATGCAATGGAAGCCGTGATTGGTGCCATTTTCCTTGATGGCGGAATGGCCGCTTGTCAAAGCTGTATTACAACTTGGCTTGAATCCGAGTTGGCTGCAGTGAATCCGAATCAGGTGGATAAGGATCCAAAGACTGCGTTACAGGAATGGTTGCAGAGAGAAAAGAAAGATCTCCCTGTGTATCGAGTTCTCGAAGTCTTGGGGCCTGCTCATCAGCAAACGTTTCGTGTGCAAGTGCAGGTCGATGGTCTTGAGGAATATCCTGTCGGGACAGGCGCTTCTCGACGCGAAGCTGAACAGGCAGCGGCTGCAGATGCATTGTTACAGTTGAGTGCATCATGACCTCTCGTTTCGGATTCGTTGCGATTGTTGGGCGTCCAAATGTTGGCAAATCAACGCTCTTGAATCATATCCTTGGTTTTAAGCTCTCAATCACCTCACGCAAACCACAAACGACCCGGCACCGTGTGCTAGGTATTTGGACAGAAGATGAAATCCAAATTGCATTTGTAGATACTCCTGGAATGCACACAGACCAGCCCAAGGCCATGAATCGTGTGATGAATCAAACAGCTGAACAGGCGATGTCTGGCGTTGATGCTGTTGTGATGTTGACCGATGGAAAGGTTTGGAATGAGTTGGATGAACGTGTCTACCAGAAGGTAAAGCGTGCCGACTGTCCGAAGTACTGGGTTATCAATAAGGTCGACAAACTAGATAATAAAAATGAGTTATTGCCGCACATTCAAGCCATTGTTGAAGAGCATCCGTTTGATGAGGTCTTTCCGGTATCAGCACTTAGGAATCTGAACTTGGAGCCTTTGTTGAATGCGTTGAAAACGCAGATGCCTGTAGGGCCTTTTATGTACGATGAAGATCAAATTACTGACCGTTCAGAGCGGTTTTTGGCAGCGGAAATCGTCCGGGAGCAGATCATGCGTCAGCTCGGTGACGAGGTTCCCTACGAAACGACAGTTGAGATCGAATCATTCGATCACAGCGGCGATCGTGTCGGGATTCATGCGCTGATTTCCGTCGAGCGTGATGGCCAAAAAGCAATTCTAGTTGGTGAAGGCGGAGGGCGTCTGAAGCAAATAGGTATCGAAGCGCGTAAGCGTTTAGAGGACTTGCTCGAAGCGCATGTCGCATTAAAGCTTTGGGTGAAAGTGCGAGCAAGCTGGTCGAATGATGAGCGAGCTTTAAAGTCGCTGGGCTATTTCGAGTCTGATTGATGCAAAAGCTCTGGGTGATCCGGAAGCAGCCATACCGCGAGACAAGCGCACTACTCACCGTCCTAACAGACGATAATCGATTGGTTCGCTGCGTTGCCAGAGGTGGTGGCAAGCTAAGCGAGTTTCAGCCGCTATTTGGCTTATTGACGACCAACAAGAGCTTTTCAAACCTTTCAAAAATTGAACCTGCAGGCCCGCGCCTACCTTTGTCAGGCATTGAGCTTATTAGTGCGCTCTATTTGAATGAAATCACGCACTGGATAATCCCCGAAGGGGCTGAGGTAGAAAGCCTATTTGCGACCTATACACGATCAGTTACGGATGTTTCACTTGGTGAAGTAAAAGCACTCCGTCTCTATGAGCGGTGCTTGTTAGAAGCAGCAGGGCATTATCCTGTATTGGATCGCGATCGATCCGGCCATCTATTACGGCGAGATGCGTGCTATCGACTCCACCAATATCAAGAACTGGTGGAAGTGCGTAGTGATGAGCCTGATGCATTGGGTGCTGACGATTGGTTGGCGCTCGCGGAAGGTAGCTATGACCATCCACAGAGCCTAAAACACGCTAAATGGTTGCATCGAGCATTGGTTGATATAGCGTTAGGTGGTCGACGTCTGGTGTCGAGAGAAATGTTAATGGAAATCGGGAAAACACAATGAATCAGTATGTGAGGCTTGGGGTGAACATCGACCACGTTGCGACATTGCGAAATGCGCGTGGCGGGCAAGACCCTCATCTATTGCAGATGGCTTTAGCTGTTGAGGAGGCAGGTGCAGATGGTATTACGATTCACTTACGTGAAGATCGTCGTCACATCAAAGATGAAGATGTGTGGTTGCTAAGAAGTCATCTGCGTACACCGATGAATCTTGAAATGGCAGCAACTGACGAAATGGTTCGAATTGCACTAAAAGCGATGCCGAAGGCCTGCTGTATCGTTCCTGAGCATCGTCGAGAGGTCACCACTGAAGGCGGTCTCAACGTTGTAAACCAACTCTCGGAACTAGGGATGCAGGTTGCAAAGTTAAGCGATGCCGGAATTGAAGTGAGCTTGTTTATTGATGCGGATCGAGATCAGATCCAAGCCGCTCATGATATTGGTGCTCCCGTAATTGAGTTACATACCGGAGAATACGCTAACGCGAGCTCGCCCCAGTTGGTAGATACTGAACTCGAGAGGCTTGAAGAAGCGTCCGCCTTTGCCCGGAGTCTCGGCATGATTGTGAATGCTGGACATGGTCTAACCAAGTTCAATGTGGCTCCCATTGCGGCCATTGACGGGATGAATGAATTAAATATCGGGCACAGTTTGATCGCGCGTTCACTGATGATTGGTTTGCCGGCTGCTGTGAGAGAATTTCGTGAGATTATGGATCGTGCGTGCCAATGATCATAGGTATTGGCGTTGACCTGTGTGAAATTGAACGAATCCGCGAAGCGGTGAGCCGACATGGAGATCAATTCGCGCAGAGGATTCTCTCGACTGCTGAGCTTGCTGATTTTGATGGCCTCAATCAAACCATGCAGGCCTCTTTCCTTGCGAAACGATTTGCTGCGAAAGAAGCCGTAGCGAAGGCCCTTGGGACCGGCATCGGTCGTGGCTTTGGCTTTCACGACATCACAATTACTCATGATGAGCTTGGGAAGCCAATGGTCTCTTTGAATGTTAATAATTCAACGTTAGATGGCGCCCGCCAATACCGTATCCACCTAAGTATCAGCGACGAGCGTACCCATGCTATCGCCTTTTGCACCATTGAAGACTAGCTGAAATGCCGATTGACGCGGTGTTTTAGGGGCGCACTCACGCGTATTTCGGCGATTTTGGCGAGTTGTTTGCGATCGACTTGTGGACTGATAGGTTTCCGAATCCATGCTTCGACAAGGACGCCTGGTCGTAAAATTAGTTTTAAGAAATGATTAAAAAACGGTGCGTCTGTTCCCCAAGTATAAAACTGACGATCTTTCTCTGATAACACACTGCCATGACGTTCACGGTAGATTAGGCTCACAGGCTGCGTATATGCGTTGGCTCGCTTAGGTGCCTCAAAAAGAGCACTTTTAAATGGTAAGACAGCGGTCCCGTCGGTCGATGTACCCTCGGGGAACATGATGACATTAAAGCCGTTTTCTAAGGCCTCTCCGAGTGGTGTAAGTTCGTCACCGGCGCGCGTTCGTCTCCGGGCAATGAAGATTGTGTGTTGAAGCCAAGCGATCCAGCCCACCACAGGCCAATCCCTGACTTCCTGTTTCGAGACAAAAACAGCAGGAATGAGACTGCCTAAAACAAACACATCGAGATAGGAGACGTGGTTGGCAACAACAAATAATGGACGTCGCGGGCTAAAGTCATTGAATACCCGTATACGAATTCCGAGTATCCGTAATGCCCCGCGATAAAATCTGAGTCGTAAATGCCGCCCATCACCTGTTCTCAGAATGAAGCCGAGTGACTGTTGAATTAACGAGAGTAAAAACCAGCCTAACAGCAAAATAATACGAACGATGGCTCGCAAAATTGCACCAACTATCTCCATATATTTCAATGTTTTGAGACGATCTTGTAACAAGGCGTATAATTTCCGTCGATCTTCATTCGATTTTCATTGATAAGACGTTGTAGCAGGCTATCAATCGCCGCGACAAGGCGAGGAGCAGCCTGAATTTCAAATGGCCCTCGAGTATCAATCAATCTCCGTGTCTCTGGTTTGACGTTACCTGCGACAATTCCAGAAAACAAACAACGAAGTTCACAAGCGAGATCTTGTGGCTCTTGATTATCATGAAGCTGAAGCGCAGCCATCGATTCATGGGTTGGTACAAAGCTTGATTGCAGAGCATTGGGTATATGTAGAGTCCAATTGAAGTAATAGGCATCGTCAGTTCGTAAACGATGTGTTTTCACGTCGTCTCGACCGCGCTGGATCCGCTCTGCGACGGCGACGGCATCATCGATGATGATTTCGATGCGAGAAGCGACACGTTGCCCCAGGGTCTCGATCAAAAATTGCATGTAGGAATCGATGACAGGCTTTGATGATTCTGGCCCTGTTAAAATAACTGGGAGCGGGTCGTCTGCATTGCGTGCATCGCTCAAGATTGCCAATAAATAGAGAATTTCTTCAAACGTTCCTGCGCCGCCCGGGAAAATGACAATGCCATGTGCGATTCGGACAAAGGCTTCAAGACGCTTTTCGATATCCGGCATGATGACCAGCTCGGATACCACCCCATTTGGTGGTTCGGCGGCAATGATTCCGGGCTCACTGATCCCGATAAACCGTCCTTGCACATAGTTCTGCCGTTTGTGGGCATAGAGTGCGCCTCGCATCGGTCCTTTCATGGCTCCGGGGCCGCAGCCAGTACAGATATCAAGCTTGCGTAGTCCAAGTTCTTGTCCCACAGCTTGTGTGTAGTCGTATTCCGATTTACTAATGCTGTGTCCACCCCAGCAAACGATGCAAGACAGTTCTCGATTTGATTCAAGTACTTTCGCGTTTCGTAGGAGTTCAAAAACAAGATTTGAACATTCGTTAGGAGAGAGTTCCTGCGGTTCCTGACACAAGTCCCGGCTATGCAATAAATCCCTCAAGACTGCGAATAGCTGATCATGAATCGTTTCGATCAGAACGCCATCGACAAATGCTTGCGCTGGAGCGTGTTTCAAAATGACCTTCAGCCCGCGTGGATGGCGCTCAAACTCCATGTCGAAGTCTGGATATTGAGCAAACAAACCGAGACTGTCATCTGTCGCGACACCGCTATTGAGTACCGCCAGGGCGCAACTTCGTATGAGAGGGTAGAGCGTCGCATCAGTTCGATTGATCAAGCGATCGACTTCGTCTTGGCTCAGAAAAGCGAGATGATTTCTTGGGTGAACTGAGGTTTCGAGAAGTGTAATGGCCTCAGTTATAGCGCTTGGGCGATTCATGAAAAGATCCTATACATGACGATTTGAGGGTTACATATTTCGTGTGACTAAAAAAGCGGTGAGTTGATTTTTTGTTCGGAATCATTCAGTTTTCGTCCGCCCAATCGACGTGAGAGCACTTTGGCATCGTTTACTTGTGAAATACCGCATCCGAAACAGGATCAAAGGTCATTACTGACGCTGGAATTCCCTGATCTTCCGGTAACAGACGCGCTGGATGAGATTGAGGAGGCGATCTCGTCACATCAAGTTGTTGTGGTTGTGGGTGAAACGGGCTCGGGCAAGACAACACAGCTACCGAAGCTCTGTTTGAAACTCGGTCGGGGCGTCGAGAAACAGATTGTTCATACACAGCCCCGTCGTTTGGCTGCCCGCTCTGTCGCTAATCGCATTGCTGAGGAGCTTCAGACTGAGCTTGGAGATCTCTGCGGTTATCAGGTGCGCTTCGAGCGTCAGAGTTCTGATGACACGTCGATCAAATTAGTCACAGACGGACTTTTACTCGCAGAGTTTCGTGATGATCCTTTGCTTGAACGGTATGACACAATCATCATCGACGAGGCTCATGAGCGCAGCCTCAATATTGATTTTCTGCTTGGAGTTCTGAAAACAATACTCCCCAAGCGGCCTGACCTGAAGGTTATTGTGACCTCGGCTACGATTAACTATGAGAAGTTTAGCGAGCACTTTGATAATGCGCCGGTGATACAGGTTTCGGGGCGAACTTTTCCGGTAGAAGTTCAATACCACCCGATTCGGGATGTCGATATCTCAAAATTAGATGGGACTCGGCTCGCGCAGGCAATCCATCAAGCAGTCTTTGATTTGCGGTCAATTGACCGGAATCAGCAGCGCCCGATGGGGGATATCTTGGTTTTCCTGCCAGGGGAACGTGAAATACGAGATGTTTCTCAATTCTTGAGACAGGCGGCGGTTGATCGGCTGGACGTGTTGCCTCTTTATGCAAGGCTTGGCGTAAAAGAACAAACGCGAATTTTCCATCCGAGTGGGCAGGGAATGCAGCGGATCGTTCTGGCGACCAATGTCGCCGAAACGTCACTGACTGTCCCAGGAATTCGATACGTTATCGATTCTGGTCTTGCGAGGATTAGCCGCTACTCGCCCCGCAGTCGGATCCAGCGGCTACCCATTGAGCCGATCAGTCAGGCAAGTGCCAATCAACGTTCAGGACGATGCGGGCGAACCGAGCCCGGCATCGCTATTCGCCTGTTTGACGAAGACGATTTTAAATCCCGCACTGAATTTACAGATGCTGAAATTCTAAGAACCAATCTGGCATCAGTGGTTCTGCAGTGCCTTGACCTTGATCTTGGTGATCCTCTGGACTTTCCTTTCGTCGATCCGCCTGAGCCACAGCTTGTTCGAGATGGTATTCATCAGCTCAGGGAATTGGATCTGGTGTCAGCGAAGGGTCGATTAACACCGCTTGGCCGTCGAGTTGCTCGAATGCCTCTTGACCCAAGGATCGGCCGAATTTTGCTGGATGCAGAAACGCGACGTGTATTTTGGGAAGTCAGTGTGGTCGCTTCCGCACTCTCGATCCAGGATCCTCGTGAGCCTAATTTTTCAAACGAAACGATTACCGATCCATCGAGTGAATTTGTCACCTTACTGAATTTGTGGAATCAGGTTGAGGAGTCTCGCGATACCCTAAGTCACTCAAAGTTCCGTCAGTGGTGTGTGTCTGAAGGATTGAATTACAACCGGTTGCGTGAATGGCGTGAAATTCATCGTCAGACGCTTCTTAGCTTCAAAGACCAAAAGCATGCAGCACAATCGGATGAGCTGGATCGCATCGGATTCCATACGGCTCTTCTAACAGGTCTCGCGAGTCAGATTGGTCGACGGGAGGAGCATGATTATCTTGGCATCAGGAATCGGCACTTTCGGGTTCCAAAAACGGCTTTACAGGTCAAAGCGCCGTGGGTCATGGTTGCAGAGCTTGTTGAGACTCATCGCGTGATTGCGCGGACGGTTGCGCAAATTGATCCAAAGTGGGTTGTTGATGCTGTCCCGCGCTTACTCAAGTACTCCTATGCAGAACCTTTCTGGTCAAAAAAACAGGGTCGTGCGTTGTGCTATCGCACCACGCGCCTTTTTGGATTGGCGTTAATCGAAAAAGAAACTGTGGGTTACGCCAAGATCGACGCATCCCATGCGAGAAAATTATTAATAACCGAAGGGTTAATCGCTGGCGAGATACGCACGAGTCTGCCATTTGTGACGCATAACAAATCGGTTTTCATCGAAGCATCTGATGTTGAAGCGAAGCTACGCCGAGCGGATTTAATAAAAGCTCCTGATGATATGGTGGATTGGTTTTCATCGCGCTTCCCTGAGTCTGTATGTGATGTACGGAGTCTTGAATCATGGTGGAAGAGCGCCACGTCGGCTGAAAAGACAAGTTTCTATTTAACATTAGATGATTTAAAGCTCGATCCAGATGTGCAGCTTGATACCGAGCACTATCCCGAACAAGTGGCGCTCGGGCATTTAACGCTACCAGCCAGTTACCAATTTGCGCCTGGTCGTGATGAAGATGGGGTAACGGTTCAAGTCCCGCTAGAAGCTTTGATGCAACTGAAGCCTGATCACTTGGAAAAAACGGTTCCTGGGGCAATTGAAGAGAAAGTTGAAGCGATGATTCGTGCGTTACCGAAAGCCGTCCGCCGGCAATTGGTTCCAATTCCTGACTTCGTTAAGACCATCATGCCGGTCATCGACGCTGATCAAACTAGTCTAAGTCAGTGTGTTGCTCGGTGTGTGACCAAGCGAACCGGTGTTGCGATTGATCCACTTGTGTGGGCCGATCGCCAATTGGATGCGCGCCTCCAGTTACGTATTGAAGTGGTTAATTCAGACGGATTGGTGATCGATGTCGACCGTGATCTGAGCGCCTTGCAGGACCGATTAGGCTCGCAAGTGTCAGAGGTTCAGGTGACTGAGTCATTGGAGACCTATCAGGACTGGCCTGCTGGTTTGCGCTTGGAGATCGAATCCTCAGCCCAGGTTGGTGGGGTCAAGATGAAGCGGTTTGAGCGTTTTGTTTTGCAAAGCCAAGGCGTTGTGCTCACGTATTTATTTGATCCAAAAGATGCAGATATTCAACATAAGGAGGCAGTTGCTCAATTACTTGTCGAGCGCTGTTCTGATCTCTTTCGATTCATTCAATCTAAAGATGTGACTTTTCAAAAGGCGGTGGTCTCCGTTTGTCACCACGAAGACGATCAAGCGCGGTTTAAACGATTGATCACGCTATCCTGTCTAGATCCCGATGTTGACATTATGGATAGTGACGCCTTTGTCTCGGCAAAACAGCGTGTGAGAGAAGTACTGGTCGATCAAGCAAAAATTATCGCTGCCGCGCTTGAATCTGCAAAAACACGTGAACGGCATTTGAAGCAACGCCTCGGCGGGAAGATACCACCGGCTTGGCTCAATCCGATTGCCGAAATGAAAGCGCATGTCACCGAATTATGTAGCGATATACTCGGTAATACACCACCTGATCGACTGATTGATCTAGATCGCTATCTCAGCGCAATCGAAATGCGTTTGGAGAAATTACAGTCACGTTTGCTACTCGATGCGCAGTGGCAACGGGAGATCGATCAAATTGAGTCTGGCTTGAAGCAATTGTGGCCGACCTATCCAACGGACTGGCGGGCGCAGGACCAAAAATTGGTTGACTTGAGGTGGCAAATCGAAGAGTTTCGCGTACTCTGTTTTGCGCAAACGTTGAAAACACGAGATAAAGTGTCATTTAAACGGCTATCGAATGCCTTGAGGGAATATCGAGAACTATGATTCGTGCGATTGGCTTAGTTATCGCTTTGGTTTGCGCGCCCTTAGTGGTGCACGCTGAAACTGAAAACGATCCATTTGAGGGTTGGAATCGCGCGATGTTCTCGTTTAATCAAAAGGCTGATAAATATTTCCTGAAGCCAGTTGCCGAGGGATACCAAGCTGTCACGCCTGCACCGGTTCGTAAGGGAGTGAGTAACTTTTTCAATAACCTTGGTGAGCCGATCACGGCCGTTAACTCGGTTTTGCAGGCTAAGCCGGGAAAAGCAGCGCGTTCGTTGACTCGCTTTGTGTTTAATACCACCTTTGGTTTGCTCGGTATTTTCGATGTAGCAGGCGCGATGGGTATCGAACGTGAAAATGAGGACTTGGGCCAGACGCTTGCCTATTGGGGGGTTGGCTCAGGGCCGTATCTCGTCCTGCCGGTCTTGGGGCCAAGTAACCTTCGAGATCTTGGGGGGCGTTTTGGTGATCGCCCGCTGAATCCGATTAGCTGGCAAGACGAAGTCGGTACAACAGAATTATTGATCGGAGATGGTATTCAAACCCGTGCGCAACTGCTTGGGATGGAACCGAAATCGGTCGGCGATCCTTACGTGTTGATGCGTAGTGCGTATGAGCAACGCCGCCGATACGAGATCAATGACGGCATTGTCGTTGACCTTTTCCTAGATGATCCCTTCCTGGATGACCCGTCAGTCGCTCAATAGCGACTCGAGGGTTTCCTGGTCCTGAATAAAGCGGGTGATCCCGTCGGCGATTTTTTCGTTGGCCATCGGATCTGCAGCGATCGTTAACAAGAATTCATCACGGGATAGCTCTCTTAATGCGACTCCAGACAACTGCGCGTGCTCGAGACCATCGATCGTTTTATCTCTTGTAGCGAGTTCTTTCAGAAGGGAAGGCGAAATAGTCAGGCGGTCACATCCGGCCAGCGCGACCACTTGGTCTGCGGTTCTGAATGAAGCACCCATCACGATTGTTTGAATGCCGTGTCGCTTGTATAAGTCGAGAATGCGGCGAACAGATAAAACACCTGGATCTGTTTCTGCCGATGTTGGTGTTTCACCTTTGGCGACATACCAGTCATAAATTCGGCCAACAAATGGACTGATGAGTGTTGCTTTTGCGTTCGCGGCGGCGATCGCCTGAGCCTCACAGAACAACAGGGTCAAGTTACACCCAATGCCTTCGGCTTCAAGCGCTCTTGCAGCTTGAATACCTTCCCACGTTGATGCGAGTTTGATTAATACGCGCTCTTTAGGCAATCCAAGCTGAGCGTATTTTTCGATGATTTGATGCGCCTGTTCGATCGATGCCTCGGTGTTAAATGACAATCGTGCATCGACCTCAGTTGAAATATAGCCCGTGATTCGTCCAGCGATTTCGAACCCGAATCTTACCGCGAGGTCTAGCGCTGCTTCTTGAACCGACTGAAAAACTCCACTTGCTAACTTTTCTTTTGTTTGTGCAATCAGGTGTTCTGTTACACCGGACTGCGCCTGTTTTAGGATCAGCGATGGGTTGGTCGTAGCGTCAACTGGCTTGAACTGTTCAATCGCTTGAAAGTCAGCTGTGTCTGCGACAACAACACTTAGTTTTCGTAATTGGTCGAGTGTGCTTGTCATAAGTTCTCTACGTTAGGGATAGCTCTCAATGCGTCTTCGATGACTGACCAGTCGGCGCCTGGTAAATGAGCGCGTTCGCTTAAAATCCGCCGGAACTGCCGAGCTCCGGGAACCTCATGATACAGATTGACCAAGTGTCTTGTCAGGTGTTTGAGCGGGAAACCCTGCTGAAGAATATCCTCAACGTAAGGTCGGTAGCTCTGGAGTGCCTCAAAGGCTGTTTGATGTGGTGGATCTTCGTTAAAAATTTCGCGGTCGACTTGCAATAGGATTTGTGGATTTTGATATGCAGCACGACCGACCATGACACCATCGAATTCGCCTAATTCATTGATGCATTGATCAATTGTTTTTAATCCACCGTTTAAAACAATTTCCATATCCGAAAATTGTTTTTTTATTGCGTGAACTAATTTGTAATTTAATGGCGGAATCTCACGATTTTGTTTTGGTGATAAGCCGCCTAATATCGCTTTTCGTGCATGAATAATGACATGTTTAATCTGTGCACGACTGAGCATGGCCATGAAATCAGGCAGCGTCTCTTCTGGGTTTTGATCATCGATACCTAAGCGTATTTTTGCAGTGATTTTTGGACCGTTTTCCCCCGAGGCATTTTGCATCGCGCTAAAACATTCAGATACTTGCGCGGGATTGGCCATCAGGGCTGCTCCAAAACATCCAGCTTGAACTCGATCTGAAGGACAGCCAAGATTCAAATTAATCTCATAAAAACCCATCTCTTTAACTCGATGAGTTGCTTGATACAGTTCATCTGGATTTGAGCCTCCGATCTGGAGGGCAAGAGGGTGCTCGGCTGACGAGTGTTCAGTTAATCTCTCGAGATCACCATAAATCAGCGCGGGCGCTGTTACCATTTCAGTGTAAAGAAGCGCTTTTTTGGTCAACGTGCGGGCAAATGCTCGCCAGTGACGGTCCGTCCACTCCATCATGGGTGCAGTTGAGAATCGATATGCAGGAATTGTCATATCCGAAGTTTAACGAAAACTGAGTGATTAGAGCCACTTCTGCCATAATTATTATTATTGAACAAATAACTATTTGTTGAATACTTTAAAAGTAATCTTATTATTGTATTCAACATTATTGTTTTAGTTATTTGTTGAGGATTCTTTTCGTGGAATTAGAACATTTAAGTTTAAGTGAGCTCCAAGTTCTTCGTGTTCGGGTTGATCAGGAAATGGAGAAAAGACGTGCGCAGGTAAGAAAAGAAGGCTTGGAGAAAATTAAATCCATCGCAGCTGAATATGGATTATCGGCTGATGAGTTGAAATTGCTCTCGGGTACAAAACCGTCAGGTAAGCGTGGATCAGTTGCGCCGAAATATCGTGATCCAAATAACGCAGAGAATACTTGGACTGGTCGTGGTCGTAAGCCGAAATGGGTTGAGGCTTTCTTGAACGGCGGCGGTCGCTTGGAACAGATCACAATCTAGCTCTCTTCAAAGCCTCCAGCTGGCGTTATACTCTCGCGCTTGCTGGAGGATCTAATGACCGTTCGTACTCGTATTGCACCCTCTCCGACGGGTGACCCACATGTTGGGACTGCTTATATCGCACTGTTTAATTACGCGTTCGCAAAACAGCACGGTGGGCAGTTTGTCCTAAGGATCGAAGATACCGATCAAAAACGCTCTACAGCAGAATCAGAACAGGCCATTTTAGATGCTCTTCGGTGGGCTGGTCTTGAGTGGGACGAAGGACCTGATGTTGGTGGAGGCTTAGGTCCTTACCGTCAGAGTGAGCGTCGAGAACATTACGAAGCCCATTGTCAGTCGCTAGTCGATGCGGGGCATGCATTCCACTGTTTTTGTACATCTGAAGAGCTCGATGCCATGCGAGCGGAACAGATGGCTGCAAAGCAAACGCCGCGTTACGACGGTCGTTGTGCCCACTTAGCAGCGAGCGAGGTATCTACGCGCTTGGCTGAAGGTCGTGAGCATGTTGTTCGGATGCGAGTTCCTGAAGAAGGTGATTGCGTTGTCCATGACCGCTTGAGAGGTGATATTCAGATCCCTTGGGCTCAGGTCGATATGCAGGTCCTGATGAAGGCTGACGGCCTGCCAACCTATCATCTGGCCAACGTGGTTGATGATCATTTGATGGGCATCACGCATGTCATCCGTGGTGAGGAGTGGATTCCGTCAGCGCCGAAGCATCAGTTGCTTTATCACTATTTCGGGTGGGAGATGCCTGAACTGTGTCACCTTCCATTACTGCGGAATCCGGATCAGTCGAAATTAAGTAAGCGTAAGAACCCAACATCAATCTTGTTCTATCGAGATCAAGGCTTTTTACCTGAAGCACTTTTGAATTACCTGGGTCGCATGGGATGGTCGATGCCTGACGAACGGGAGCAATTCAGCCTCAAAGAGATGATCGAAGCATTTAATATCGATCGCGTCTCTCTTGGCGGGCCGATTTTTGATCTCGAGAAACTGACTTGGCTGAACGGTCAATGGCTTAAAAACACGCTGACTGATGAAGAATATCGTTCTCGTTTGATGGAGTGGATGTGTTCAGAGGCCTTTTTTGAATCAGCGTTGCCACATTTGAAGTCCCGTATTGATGTATTTTCAGAGGCGAGCCAGTGGTTGAATCCGCTATGGCTCAAGGACGTTCCGGTTTCTGAAGAGGCGCTCGATCAATTGGGCCTCGAGAAAGAGGTCCTGGCTAACACATTGCAATACCTAATTTGGCGTTTTGAGAGTATCTCGACATGGAGTAGAGAGCTGATTGAGGCAGAAATTCGTTGGGTTGCGGATTCACTCGGTTTGAAGCTTAAAGATGTGATGCCAGTTGTATTTATTGTCCTGAGTGGGACTCGCCAGGCAATCAGCGCATTTGATCTTGCTGTGCTTCTGGGCCCTGATCGAACGCGCGCTCGTGTCAGGGCTGGGTTAGAGGCGGCGGGTGGCGTTTCTAAGAAAGGTCTCAAGCGATTGGAGAAGAGCTATCAAGAAGCACTTCAATCCATTGACACCGTCAAGGATGCGAACTAACCTTCGCGTCCTCTTGAAATGGGGCTATAGCTCAGCTGGGAGAGCGCTACAATGGCATTGTAGAGGTCGGCGGTTCGATCCCGCCTAGCTCCACCATTTCTTTTCAACCTGCTCATTGATCGTTAAGGTGTCATTACCATTCGGTCAATTATAAAAATAGGGTGGGTTATGAAACTAATTTTTGTTCTTGTCTATTTCGTACCGGGAAGTTTTGAACCTGTCGAGACAGGTATGCAGTTTGAATCCCTTGCGGAGTGCAACGATGCCGCATTTGAGATGGCGGCGTCGTTTGACATGAAGTACACCATGCAATGTGTCCCGCAGGACTCAGGCGATAGCCTCCCTCAGGTATCCCTACTCAAAATTTGATGCGCTGCAAAAAGCGAGTGCGTCCAATGGATACTTCCTTCGTTCACTGTTTTTGGTAGGTTCATTGCTCATAACGTATTTGGAAATTTGCGCATAGCAACATTTGTCTCAAACTTTTGGTTAGGACGTTTTGCACTGCGTGCGCGTTTCTTTTAACATTGCTTTAATATTCTTTTAAGTAATAACGATAGAACTCTTTGGAAGGGTAATATGACGAAGCTGTATGAACCGTCTCTACCGAAGCTGATGGAAGCGATTGCGACTGAAGCGAAGGGCATGAGAGGCATGGACCGCCGTAATTTTCTCAAAGGCGGTATCGCGGCAGTAGCAGGTCTTTCGAGCGTGCAAATGATTCCGAAAGCCAACGCATCTGCAAATCTTCCACCGAATCTTCCTGAATGGCAGAGCTACTTGGGCCGTGGTGTTGTTGCCAAGCCATATGGTGAGCCTTCTGAATTTGAAGATCTGCAACGTCGTACCGTTCCTTGGTTGACTGCTGATGCGGCTTCATCGATCTCGATGACTCCGTTGCAGGACCTTGAAGGGATTATCACCCCGAGTGGTGTGGTCTTCGAGCGATATCACGGTGGGATTCCAAATGTAAATCCAGATCAGCATCGTTTGATTATTCACGGCTTGGTTGAACGCCCATTGGTTTTGACAATGGATGACCTCAAGCGCATGCCATCGGTTTCGGAAATTCGATTCATCGAATGTCCAGCGAATGGTGGTATGGAATGGCGTGGCGCTCAAATGGAAGCGCTACAGTTCACGCATGGCATGTTGTCTTGCTGTGAATGGACTGGCGTTAAATTGTCGACGCTGCTTGATGAGGTTGGTGTGAAGCCAGAGGGCAAATGGATTCTGGCAGAAGGTGCAGACGCATCTGGTATGTCGCGATCAATTCCACTCGAGAAAGCTCTTGACGATACAATCATCGCCTGGGGACAAAACGGTGAAGCGCTCCGCCCAGAGCAGGGCTATCCACTACGCATGCTAAATCCAGGTTGGGAAGGTAATACATCTGTCAAATGGTTGCGTCGTCTTGAAATCGGCGATAAGCCTTGGCACCACCGTGAAGAAACATCGAAGTACACAGACTTGATGCCAGATGGACGTGCACGTCGCTTCACTTGGGTTCAGGAAGCGAACTCGGTGATCACTTCGCCATGCCCAGAAAATCCTTTGACTCAACCAGGATTCCTTGAAATTCGTGGTTTTGCATGGTCTGGTCGCGGCAAGATCAAAGCTGTCGATATTTCTTTCGACGGTGGTGTGAATTGGGAGCGTGCTGAGCTGAAAGGTCTTGTCCTTTCGAAAGCATTGACCCAATTTAGCTTCAAGACGAAGTGGAACGGTCAGCCTTGGTTGCTGCAATCACGCGCAATCGACGAGACTGGCTACGTTCAGCCAACGTTGAAGCAGTTACGTGATGAGCGCGGCGGCTGGTCGATCTATCACAAGAACTCAATCCATACATGGAACGTTACGGAAAGCGGAGATGTCTTCAATGTTCAAATCTCTTAATCTTGGAGTGGCTGCCGTTGCGCTGGCAGTGTCGGGAGCAGTATCCGCTGGCCCATTGGGAATTGGTTCAACAGCAACTCCTGAAATGATCGCGGGATGGGATATCGATATCCGTCCTGATGGAACTGGATTGCCTGCTGGTGAAGGTTCCGTCGCAGAGGGTGAAGGTCTCTATGAAGCGAAGTGTGCTAGTTGCCATGGTTTGTTTGGTGAAGGTGCAGGTCGTTGGCCTGTCCTAGCCGGTGGCGAGGGTACTCTTGATACGGCGCACCCAGAAAAGACAGTTGGTTCTTATTGGCCGTATGCATCGACTCTTTGGGATTACATTCACCGCGCGATGCCTTACCCAGCGCCACAGTCGTTGACTGACGACGAGGTGTATTCGATCTCTGCATATGTTCTTTATCTTAATGACATCGTCGACGATGATTTTGTTGCGAATAAAGAAACATTTGCACAGGTTAAGATGCCTAACGAGCCAAACTTCTATATTGATGATCGCCCTGACGTGAAGAACGAGCGCTGTTTTAAGAACTGTGCTGATCCTAAGTCATTCAAAATCGTGACAACGATTAATGGTGTTACACCGACTGGTCACTTTAAAGAAGACTCTGGGGTTGCTGCCAACCACTACCAGGGAAATCCTTCAGATGCCAATGGCGGTGCGGCTGCACCTCAGAAAGTAGCGATGTCTGATGCCGCAACAGCGGGTAAGGCCGTGTATGATAAGGCTTGTCAGGCTTGTCACAACATGGGTGTCGCCGGCGCTCCTAAAGTTGGCGATGTGGCCGGTTGGACTGATCGCATCAAGCAAGGTATGGCTACGTTGAATGATCATGCGATCAATGGCTACCAAGGTGCTAATGGCGTTATGCCTGCAAAAGGTGGCAATATGTCATTATCGGACGACGAAGTGAAAAACGCCGTTGCGTATATGGTTGAATCGAGTCAATAAGGCTCGCTTCAAAATTCATCAGGAGAGGAAACTATAATGAAAGGGCAACTCCTAACAGCAATTCTGGCTTCAGCCTTAGTTGCGCCACTTGCAAGCGCTGCTGATGCAGATGCAATTGCAAAAGGAAAAGAAATTGCTTGGCACCGTCAGAAAGGCAACTGCCTAACTTGCCATATGGTCGAGGGTGCTGAGATGCCGGGTAATGTTGGACCGCCACTGGTTGCAATGAAGGCTCGCTATCCAAATAAAGCGGACCTTCGTGCGCAGATCTGGGATCCGACCGCTCGGAATCCAATGACAAGTATGCCTCCATTTGGAAAGAACCATATTCTTTCTGAAGAAGAGCTAGACCTTGTTGTTGAATACGTTCATTCACTTTAATTAACACGTAAGGAGAGTTGCGATGGATCGTCGTAGCGTACTTAAAGTTGCAGGTGTTGTTTCAGCAGCTGCAACAGCTCTAGTGGCAATGCCACGTTTGGCAATGGCTGCCTACACAGAAAAAGCATTTAAAGCAAAAGGTGGTGCTGACGCGCTTCAGAACGTGTATGGCGCAAACGCCACGACACCGAGTGATCAGGTGAAGCTGAAAGCTCCAGATATCGCTGAAAACGGTGCAGTTGTTCCTGTAGAAGTGGAAACTGATATGCAGGCAGAATCGATTGCGATTCTGATCGACGGTAACCCATCACCATTGGCGTTGACTGCCGATATCCCAGCGGGCACGAAAGGTCTTGTGAAGACACGTTGCCGTATGGGTAAAACCACAAATGTAACAGCTGTTGTGAAGTCTGGCGGTAAGCTCTACACAGCATCTAAAGAAGTTAAAGTAACAATCGGCGGCTGCGGCGGTTAATAGGAGATCAACATGTCATCAATTCGTATCAAAGCTAAAGAGCGTAAAGGTGAAGTGGATGTGAAGTGCTTGATGAAGCACGACATGGAAACTGGTCTTCGTAAAGATAAAAGCGGTAAGAAGATCCCTGAGCATTGGATTCAAGATGTCACAGCCGAGTTAAATGGCAAGGCGGTGTTCTCTTGTGCGTTCAATACGTCAATCTCAAAAGATCCGTACCTCGCGTTTGCTTTCTCGGGAAAGAAAGGTGATACCCTGAAGGTCTCATGGAAAGATAATACTGGCGCAACGGATTCTGCTGAAACCCAAATCAAGTAATTGTTGTTGGAGACAGGGCAATGAAAAAAATAATTCGTAACGTTGCTTTCGGTTTAGTCGGTCTTTCAGTATCGGCGGCTTCGGTCGCTGGTCCTGAGGAAGACCGTCAGGCTTTCCGAAAGTTCTATGAGAATCGTTTTCCACAAGTGCAGCCTATTGGCGACTTCCAGAACGGTGTGTATTCAATTCTTCCAGCAGCACGTGAGCAGTGGGAATCGATTGAAGAGTTTCCTCCTTATGAGCTTGCGATTGAAGAAGGTGAGAAGATCTTTAACAAGACTTTTGCCAACGGCAAATCATTAAAGGATTGTTTCGGTGAAGATGGTGCCGTTCGCGAGCAGTATCCTCACTGGAATAAAGAGCGTGGCATGGTTATGACCATGGAGCTTGCAATCAACGAATGTCTGGAAGCGAATGGTGAAAAGCCATTGAAGTATAAGAAAGGTGCGATGGCTGCTGTTAGCGCATACATGGCTTATAACTCGCGCGGTCAGGTAATAAATGTGGAAATTCCATCTGACGATCCTCGTGCACTCGCTGCGTACGAAGATGGTAAAGAGCATTTCTATACAAAACGTGGTCAGTTGAACTTTGCGTGTGCTGATTGCCACATGCATACATCAGGTATGAACTATCGATCAGAAACGGTGTCGCCAGCATTTGGTCATCCGACGAACTGGCCGGTGTACCGAGCAAAATGGCAGGAGATGGGTACATTGCATCGCCGTTTTGCGGGCTGTCATGACAATATCCGTGCGAATCCTTTCAAGGCACAGGGCGAAGAGTACCGTAACCTCGAGTACTTCATCAGCTACATGTCGAATGGTTTGGAATTCAACGGCCCGGCGGCACGTAAGTAAGGATTGTTTATGAAACATGGATTGAAAAGCCTTGCGCTAGTTGCACTTATCGGATCATCAACAGCATTTGCTGGTGGTCATGGCAAGTCGGCTGCGGCGTTAATCGAAGAGGCCACTGCTGGTTATAAGCAGGTTTCAAAAGAAACCACGTACCAGTGGACCACAACCGTTAAGGTCATCAAGGCAGCTCAAAAGGCACTGGATGGTGGAAACGAAGCGGAAGCTAAGAAACTTGCACAGCAAGCTTTAGACTTGGTTGAGGCGACCCGTCAGCAGGCTCAAGTTGAGTCTCAAAATTGGAAGATGCGCGTTCCAAAATAAGTGGAATATGTATTCATCCGAAAGACGCGACCCCTGGGTCGCGTTTTTTTTTGGCATTTTTTTCACTAAATATATTTGGTGTCGAGCTTGGCCGTAGCTTGGATAACAATGCGAGTGCGGTTCTCATATGAAAGACCCGTGGCGATAGCTCTGTCGATGGAACTACTCAAGGCAAAAAAATAGCCGCAGGAGCGCTATGCTCGTGCGGCTACTCTAGTTAAAGAAACTGTTACGCAGTTTCTCCTGGGTAGTCAGCGATCCCTGGGTTGTCGTTCATGCCAACAACTTTCGGGTGATTGATCTTCTTCAAGCGTAGAACGTCATCAGAGTCTTTGTTCGCTAGGATGTAGTCCCGGATGATATCCCAAATCAGTCGACCATCCGGTGTGTTGTTCACAGTTGCCCAACCCGTGACTTTATAAGTCTTCTTCGGATCGATTGCTTCACCATTATCCAACCGAGCATCAGTGATTCGTTCGCCGAGACCCTTTTTCGGCGCAATGGTGTAATCCATACCACCAACGCGAACCATATCACCGCCTGATTGAAGATACGGATCTGGGTCAAACAGGTTGTCTGCAACCGCCTCGAGCGTTGACATAAGTTGCTCACCTGTCATTTCGGAAACATACGTTTCAGAGTAGGTTGTGGCGACTTGGCTCATGACGTCATCCATCGTAATCCAGTCACCCTCGAGTGTTGTCGTACCCCAGCGAACACCAGCTGACATCGCAACATCTGCATCATATTCCCAGCGAAGTGCGTTACAGATCACCTGATCCCATGTGCCCATGAAGTTGCCGCGACGATAGAGAAGACGATCCGCTTTAGCGAGCTTTTCAGTCAAGATCTCGTCATAGGTTTTGCCCACCCATGCAGGGTTGTAGAACGCATCTTTACGGCGACTCTGGATGATTTTGTCTGTGTACTTTGTTTGACGCATCTGAGAAATGAATGATTCCATTTCTTTATCAGCTTCAAGCCAGTCAGTAATGACCGGGAACATCTGATATGAAAGATCTTCGAGCTTTCCATCACCAAACTTAAAGTCCATGCATCCGACGAATTTGCCGTTGGATCCTGCATTCGTTACCCAGCAATCGTGTCCCGCTGGGTTCTTCACCTTCACCGGTAGAGGGCAGCCGTCGTGCGTGTGACCACCGAAAACAGCATTCAAGCCGGGAACACGTTCAGCCATCTTGACATCAACGTCCATCCCGTTATGCGACACCAAAACAACAGCGTCTGGAGATTCGTCACCACGAATCTGTTCGACAAGCTCCGCCATATCGTCTTCACGCAGACCAAATGACCAATCCGGGAAGAACTCTTTCGGGTTGGCATTGGCAGTTCGTGGGAATGCCTGTCCAACGACCGCTATACGAGCGCCGTTAATTTCTTTGATCACATACGGCTGGAACGCATGCCCTGTGTCTTCATCGTAGAGCCCTCGGCCATCGAACCGCTCGACGAGTGCAGGATAATCATCACCGAATAATGAATCTTCGAGCACGCGAACGTTTTGTCCGATGAAGTCACCTTTAAACAGAGCAACGTTCGAGAGAACTTCATCCTCGCGGTAGGTAAATTCCCAGTGACCAACCATGACGTCAATGCCAAGAATGTTCGACGCTTCAACCATGTCCACGCCACGTGTCCACAAGGATGTCGCTGAACCCTGCCACAAGTCACCGCCATCGACCGTCAATGTGTTTGACTGCCCGCCGGCTTGATCTCTTAATCGGTCAAGAAGCGTTTTGACATGCGCAAATCCACCCGTCCGACCAAGTTGTTCGGCGTGCTTTGCAAAGTTCAGGTATGTGAACGCATACTCCTCTGGCGAGCCTGGCTCAAAGCCATTTGCATCTAGGAATTGTTTTCCAACAATGTGCGGGAAACGACCATAAGCATCGCCTACACCTAAGTTGACGTTTGGTTCACGAAAATACACAGGAAGTAACTGGCCGTGCACATCAGTAACGTGCAGAATTCGCGCATCACCTTCCATTGGCTTGTCATAAAATCCTGCTGGAGCTGACTTGCTTGCGAGCGCTCGTGAGCTGTAAATAGCTGGAAGAGACCCAGCTGCAGCCGCTGCTGCCATCAGCTTCATAAATTGACGACGATTCAATGTATTCATGCTTGTCCTTGCGGTCGTTTGAATGAATTCCTTGAAGGGTGAATATGCTGTGCTAGCATCCATTTTTCACTGACTTCTACTCACGAGTTTAATTCGTTTGCAAAAGATCCTTCAAAAACTTTCGTTATTCTTAACGGTTATAAGCTTATATGTACCAGTTTATGCGGATGTTGTGAAGCCTGCTTTGGTTGAAATCAGTGTGTTTTCTGATGCTCGAGTCAGTGTCGAAATACGCACGAGCATCGAGGCACTGCTGACAGGAATTAATGGCCGATACAGGAATACACAGGATGCACCTAATTCAGATGAATACGATGCTTTGAGAGAACTTGAAGCTGAGGATCTTCAAAAGGAATTTACTGCATTTCATCCAGTGTTATTAGAGGGAGTGAATTTACGCGTCGATGGGGTGGTGGTTCCTCTAGAAATGGGTGAAATTGATATTGCTCCTCCGGGGTACACCAAAGTGCCGAGGGCCAGCGTGATCCGATTGGTTGGCACGATTCCCGAGGGATCCAAGTCGCTTCAATGGTATTACCCAGCGAAATTCGGCGATCAAGCTGTTAGGGTTCGGCAAGTCAATGAGGAGGCAGGCGAATATCACTGGTCTGGTCATCAATGGGTAAAAGACGATGTTCCTTCGGAACCATTCTCACTGACTGAAGTATTCACCAAGCCGACATTTTGGTCCGTTGCCGCAATGTATATCGAGGCAGGATTTCTGCACATCGTTCCCAAAGGACTTGATCATATTCTCTTTATCTTAGGGATCTTTTTGATCTCAATGCGTCTCAAGCCCCTGTTGCTTCAGGCAACGATGTTCACGGTCGCTCACTCTTTGACGCTATCATTGGGCGTGTTCGGCTTGGTGAATCTTCCGCCGCAAGTGATTGAGCCATTGATCGCTCTATCGATCGCGTATGTCGCGTTTGAGAATTTAGCAAGTGAACGGCTCAGTCGCTTTCGGTTACCCGTTGTATTTGCATTTGGTCTTCTGCACGGACTGGGTTTCGCTTCAATATTGACTGAATTTGGGTTGCCCGAAGATTTGTACGTGGCAGCACTTCTTTGGTTTAACGTTGGTGTTGAGTTCGGTCAGATCGCGTTATTGGTTTTCGCATATTTAGCCATCACGACTTGGTTTGCGAATCCTAATGTTTATCGAAGATTTGTTGTTATACCTGGTTCGCTTGCTATCGGAGGGTTAGGGGCTTATTGGATGGTCGAACGCGTGATCTACTTTTATTTCAGTTAACAGCTGGCAGTCCTCGAATAGTCTCTTCGATTTCGTAGGCATAGAAGTCGATGATATCTGGTACGCCAAATTTTGGTGGCGCGAGCACCTCGCCATTCGAACTTATAAACAATAGAGTTGGAGTGCCGAAACCTTGGTAACGACTCGCGAATTTGACCGTTGTTGTTCGTGAGCCATCAAAATCTGTCATTGGAATGGCGGCCCCAATGTCGACTGCAGTAAACCGAACTTTGCTGGAGAATGAATCTGATGCTCTCAGCGGCTGCAAGATTTCCTTTTCCAAGCGCGCGCAAAAAGAACATCCTGGTTGGGTGACCATCACAACCCAATGACGGGGATCACGTTGATCGAATTTTGGGTCTTCTAAATCCGAAGCCACAACGGTTCCCGAGAGAACCGTGGCTAAAAATAAACCCAGCAATCGCTGCATTAGAGGCTTTCCACCATGTCAGCAATGATGACAGCGACATCGTCGGCGTATAAATCACGGAAAAAGTGGTCCGCGCCATCAATCATCTCAAGGCTTACGTTATCACCGATTCCAGCGGTCGCTTCGAGTTTTTCAGGCAGGCGTTCAACGACATCGTCTTCAGAACCTGCAACGACGACAACGGGAATATTAGATACCTGAGTGAGGTTGGTTGGAGTGTCGCGACGCGTATCTGGGGTGTAGTAATCGATGAAACTTGCTGCACTGACCTTCGCTTGTTGGCAATACACAAAACCAGGAACCTCCATAATGGAGTCACCATCAAGTTGTTTGGCTTGTTCCATCAGACCTTCTAGCGGAACGCCATAACGCTCTTGGTATCCTTTTGTTGCGTATTCTGCGTCGAATACGGCGGGTGCGATTAACACAGCACCGCGAATTTTATCTGATGGATTATCAGCAAGGTAAGCAGACATCTGTCCGCCGCCTCGGCTATGAGCGCTGACAATGATATTTTCGAAACCTTGATCCTCTAGATAAGCTATCCATGTGCCGATTTCATTCAGAGCATCGAAATGTTTGTGCGTGTGAGTAATGCCACAATCGAGCATGCCTTCCCGCCCTGGTAGGTTGTATGACAAGTTCGGTGCGAGTACAGGCACACCATAATCTTCTGAGACCAAGCGAGAGATGGTTGAAATGATCTCCATGCGGTTATGCGCAAGCGTTCCATGGAGAAGAAGCACGACCGTATTCCCGTCTGCTTCGTAGAAATCTGCATCAAGACCTTGATGGGTCACGGGTGTCTGCGCGGATAGATTGATTGAAGTCAACAAGGCGCCGACAAATAAACTGATACGGGTTTTCAGCATTGTTATTCCCTTTAGTTTGTGTGATATAGCTTAAAGTTTGAACTGCGACCAAATTGCTTGCAAGCATTTATACGGTCGTTCTAACGCGAAAGATGAGGATATTCAATGCAAAACCAATGGATTGGTGGATTTTTACTTGTAGGCGTGCTTTCGAGCCCTGTAATGGCTGAGAGTCATAGCGGTGGTGCTGTGATGATCACGGGGTCAACTCGGTCGGTTAATGTTTCGCTGTATGGAGAGGAATGCATTATTGAACGGAATCAGTCCAAAAATAATCCTGTCCATGGCATGTACAACACAACAAATCGTGGAAAAATCCAGCCGATTAATCTCGGTCATGGAATCCAGACGATCGGTGAGCTTGAATTGATTGATCTTATGAAGCAGGCTGAGTCCGATTCGTCGATACTGATTGTTGATACCCGAACGCCAGGGTGGCACGCCAACCTTCGTATTCCATGCTCGATTAACGTGCCTTACACTGATTTTGCAGAAAACTATGATGACGCACTATTTCAGCTCACTGAAACCTTTGGTGTTGTTGAGCGTGATAACGGAAAGCTTGATTTTTCAAATGCGAAGACAATAGTAGGATACTGTAACGGCTATTGGTGCGGTCAAACCCCGGGGATGTATATGCGGGCAAAGTATTCTTTGCTGAACTTGGGGTACCCTGCTGAGAAATTGAAGTATTACAGAGGCGGCATGCAAGCGTGGACGTCTCTAGGGCTTACAGTGATTGGTTCACAACAGTAAGATTGATAACTAAAGAGGTGTTAACTATGAAAAAGCTAATCGTTGCAGCTTTAGCTGCTTCTCTAAGTGCTGGCGTGATGGCTGCAGGTGATGCAGCTGCTGGTAAAAACAAAGTGGCTGCGTGCGCAGGTTGCCATGGTATGAATGGGAAGGCGATGGTTCCGACTTATCCAAACCTTGCTGGTCAAAATGCGGCGTACCTTGAAGGTGCGCTTAAAGCGTACAAAACACAAGAACGTAAGGGATACCAGGCAGCAATCATGTACGGAATGGCGGCAGCGCTCTCTGATCAAGATATTGCTGATATCGCGGCGTTCTACGCAAGCCAGAAATAATGCGAATTATTTCTCAGGCAATCGCACTATTGATTGCCTCATTCATCGCGGCCGTTCCGGTCGCGTTGTCTCAAGGGTCTGATTTCGACCCAGAGACTGGTTTACGAATCCATCACTACACTGATCCTGTTCCTAGCGAAGTGCCAGGTGGAACCGTTGTCGATACTGCGGGCGTTAAACGGTTAGTTGATTCAGGTCGTGTCGTGTTAATTGATGTGCTGTCTATTTCTGGGGTGCGTTACGATGAGCTTGATGGCTCATGGTCAGATTACGAGCCTCGGTACAATATACCGGGAAGCATGTGGCTCCCGAACGTCGGGTATGGGAAACCATCATCTGACATGCTGAAATATTTTTTAGATGCTGTCAGTGAAGCGACTGATGGTGACAAGGCGTATCCGATCCTTATTTATTGTGTGAGTGATTGCTGGATGGGCTGGAATGCTGTGCAACATTTGGCTCGCGCAGGCTACACAAACGTATTTTGGGCGCCGCGAGGAACGGATGGTTGGGTTGAAGCAGGTTACGAGCTTGAACTCACTGAGCCTACCCCGGTTAATGTCGATTCTTAGCGAGGACTTATGCTGCAATTTATTTCCATGGAAGAGGCCTTTGGTGAGATTGAAGAGCGCGCCGGAAAGCGCTTGATTTCGAAGGCTCAGGTTCCCTTGGAAGAAGCGGTTGGTCGTATTTTGGCTGAGCCTGCTGTCGCTCAACTTTCGATTCCTCCATTTAATAATTCAGCACGAGATGGTGTTGTGTTGTCGGCAACTGGTATTGGTGCTGCTCGAAGTGCTGCTCCAATAGCTATCGCTGGAGAACTTCGAGCCGGTGACTCTGTAGAGATTGCCAACGGTGTTCGCGGGGACGCTGCTCGAATCATGACTGGCGCACCGGTACCTGAATGGGGTGAGGCGATCGTCATGATCGAGAATTTGGATCTCAACGACAATGGAACGGTTCTAGTCAAGCAAGCGCCGGAATCTGGGGCCTGGATTCGTCCGCAGGGATCTGATATTGCGGAAGGTTCAGTCATACTGAAACCTGGACGCCGTATTATTCCCGAACACGTTCAAGCACTTGCTTCGAGTGGCGTAGTTGAGCTTGTTGTCCACACTAAACCTCGAGTCGGATTGTGCTCTACTGGCGAAGAATTGGTGGATGTGAAATCCGGTCCTCCGGGCTCGGGTCAGATTTATGATTCAAACCGTCCTTTTATGACAGCGATGATGCGCTCCTTTGGGTGTGACGTTGTTGTGAGCGAGCATGTTGGTGACACGCTTAATGAGATGGTTGGATTCTTAAATCGAGCGATGGAAGCGTCTCTAGATCTTGTCATTTCCTCGGGCGCGGTATCAATGGGGAGTTACGATTTCGTTAAGCCGGCCCTTGAAGCGGTCGGTGCAGAAATTGTCTTTCATAAGGTGACCCAAAAACCTGGTAAGCCTCTGTTGTTTGCGATTTTGCCGAATGGGACTTTGTACTTTGGCCTTCCAGGAAATCCTGTATCTACGGTTGTGAACTGTCGTTTTTATGTCCATTACGCGTTGTCAGTAATGCAGCAGAAGCCACTTGAAACACCATTGAAGCTTCGGCTCGAAAATGACGTTGATAAGCCTGAGGGATTGGCTGTGTTCTTAAAAGCGCAGTGTATTCGCGGAAAGGGAGGTGCAATCGTTCGGGCGCTAGAAGGGCAGGAGTCGTTCCAGACGATGCCATTACTCGAGATGAACGGTTGGATCGTATTGAGTGAGCATTTGGGATCAATGCAAGCAGGGGACATGGTTAACTTCTATCCATCAAATCCGCGCGGCCTACCCGATATATTTTGACGTATATAACGCTTTATGCGATTCTTTCATCGCATAATTATTTGACGTTATTCAAGGCGCATCATGGTCGATAAAATTCTGACAGATCGGTTCGGGAGAAGTTTCCCGTACCTTCGGTTGTCAATCACGGATGTTTGCAACTTCAAATGTACATACTGCTTGCCGGATGGATATAAAGGTGAGGCAGATGGTTTCCTGGGTGTTGATGAAATTCGTCGCCTGATCGCTGGATTCGCTGAGCTCGGAACGCGTAAGGTGCGTCTAACAGGCGGAGAGCCGACGCTTAGAAAAGACTTTTTAGACATAGCTCGCGTTGTATCCCAAACTCCGGGTATTGAAACCGTGGCGATGACAACAAATGGGTACAAGCTACCCGAGCGTGCGCAGAGCTTTTTCGACGCTGGTGTGAATGCGATCAACGTCTCAATTGATGGATTAACCCCAGAGCGTTTTGAATTGATTACTGGAAAAAATCGATTCGAAGAAGTCATGGATGGTTTAAAGCTGTGCCAAGAGATTGGATTCTCCCCGGTAAAAGTAAACGCTGTTCTACTTAAGGATTTGAACCATTCAGAACTTGATGCGTTCATCCAATGGGCCGCTGAAGGCGTAAATCTTCGTTTTATCGAACTGATGGAAACGGGCGAAAACGGTGCATATTTCGAAAAACACCACCTTTCCGGTGATGTGTTGGTCCAAAAGCTTCAAGCAACTGGATGGGTTGAAGCACCGCGCGATGTGTTGGGTGGTCCAGCTCGGGTCTGGAAGCATCCGAACCATGTCGGTAGTGTTGGTCTGATCGCACCATATTCAAAAGACTTTTGTACAACATGTAACCGTCTTCGCGTGTCAGCGAAGGGTGGTTTGCATCTTTGCTTGTTTGGTGATGGTGGGCATGATTTGCGTCCATTACTTCAGAAAGATTCAGATAAAGAAGCACTGAAAGAAACGATCTGTGAGTTGCTCGATTTGAAGGTTGCGGGCCATGGATTACATGAACATAACACGGGTGCGACACCGCACTTTGCATCTATAGGGGGTTAATTTGGCCGCGCGTGAGCTCATTTCGAATTTTTCGATGATTGATGTTGGTGGTAAACGCCACACAACACGTCGTGCAGTTGCCGCCGGTACCATTCACCTAGGCCCCAATGCTTTTGTCAAAGTTAGAGATAAAACGCTTCCGAAAGGGGATTGTTTTCCGATGGCAGAGATTGCCGGGGTGAGTGGAGCAAAGCAATGTGCCAACCTCCTTCCGATGTGCCACCCGTTACCCTTAGATCAAGTGCTTGTATCGTTTGAGCTAGACCATGCTGCTCAGGCAGTTCGTGTCTTTTGTGAAGCTGCTGCGCATGCCAAGACTGGTGTTGAAATGGAGGCTCTCGCGGGAGCTAATGCAGCACTTCTCTGCATCTGGGATCTTTGTAAAGGGACTGATCCCGTGTTGAGGATCAGTGACCTTGAGCTCCTGACTAAGACAGGTGGAAAGTCTGGTGTATGGATTAATCCGGATGCTCAGATCCCTGAGTGGGTTTTAGAGCGCTTGCCATCGACGACTCCACTTGCTGAGAGAAAGATAGCAGTTGTTGTAATGAGCGATCGTGCGTCTGAAGGAGCGTATGATGACGAGTCAGGTCGGTATCTTGTCGAAGCGCTTGCTGAACAAGGGGCTGACGTCTGCGAGTATCAGGTGATACCGGATGATTATGATCTGATTCAAAAGACAATTTCAGATATTTCAGATAAACATGACCCGCACGTCATTTTGTGCACAGGTGGTACAGGACCTGGCCCTCGTGACGTAACGCCACTGGCTCTGGCCGACCATTTGAATCCTGAATTACCGGGACTTGGTGAATGGCTGCGGTCTGAGAGTTCTGTCTACACAAAGACCGCATGGTTGTCGCGAATGGGCGGTGGTCTGATTGGGCGTGCGCTCGTGATTACTTTACCGGGCAGCTTGCAGGCCGTTAAAGAATGTTTCGGAATTTTCATCGAAGGGCTCCCAAAAGCCATCGTGATGATCGAGAAGCAAGGGCGGAAAGGTCGGTTGTGACAGCGATAACGATTCATTGTCTAGGGGCTTTTAGAGACCTTGGCGATTGTTTTACAGTCGAGACATCTGATGTCAGCGTGGCATCCATTCGAGCGGCAGTCTCTCGTCATCTAGTCGAAATTAATCGTTCTGATTTAGACGGTGTTCTGAAGCGCTCTGTTTTCGCTGAAGGTGAGGAATTGTTGAAAGACCATGTCACAGTATCAGGTCATGAAGTCAGTTTATTACCACCTGTAGCTGGAGGGTAACTTGGATTTATTCGCTCGCAACGAGGGTGAACGGTATTTGTGTGGCCTGATTGATGGGCCATGCCAAACGAGCGATCTCGATGTATTCGTACAAGATCCAGCTCATGGTGCTATAGCGCAGTTTTTCGGAGTGGTTCGTAATCACAATGAAGGCTTGTCGGCCGCAGCAGTAGATTATGATGTTCATCCTGAGTTGGCCTTGAAGGCGCTGAGTGAATTGTGCCTGGACGTGTGTTCTGATTACCCGGTTAAACTTGTGATGATCCATTCTCGCGGCCTTGTCCGCGTCGGCGAAGCAAGCGTTGTTATTGCGGCCAGTAGTGCGCATCGAAAAGATGCTCTTGGAGCCGTGTCTGACGCGATTGATCAATTAAAAATTCGGGTCCCAATTTGGAAAAAAGAAATTGGTCCAGACGACGAGCAGCGTTGGCTCGATGGTCATTCATTAAGAAAGGATTAAGGGTTGTCGCATGGATGCAGTTACCTTTGAAATCGACTCTCAACTTAAGCAAACGAGCTACCCACTGATCTCACTGAGCGTTTGTGATTTGCGCTTAGTCGATGACCAGCGTTGGCCATGGCTGTTAATTATTCCTCGGGTTCCCCATGCCGTCGAGTTGATCGACTTAAGTCCGGATTTGCGGAACGAGGTTTGGCTCGAAATTGATCATGTTGCGCGAGTTGTACGAGATCAATTTTCGCCACATAAATTGAATATTGCGGCCTTGGGCAATCAAGTCCGGCAGTTACATATCCACTGTATCGCACGTTTCCCTGATGATGATGCATGGCCCAATCCAGTTTGGGGTGTCGGTGAATCGATCCCCTATGATTCGGAATTGCTGACAGCGCGACTTAATGGCCTCAAAAACGCATTTGCTTAACGCCCTCGACAATGAGAGGCCAGTAGTTCGAATAAATTGAGATGGATGGCTGAATCCCTCGCTTCGGGTCCTAATGAAAGCAATGTGTTTTCGATGATGCGTTCTTTTTCAACCGTGACTTCATTTAGGTTTTCTTCCTCGTCGGCAAGATGCATTGGCAGCAATGCCATTCCTTGGCAATGTAGAGCCAATTGAAGTGCTTGCGCGCACGTACTGACAAGTTCAATTGCGCTGTAATTGGCTACCTTGAGCTCTAGAATATTGGGCGCTTTCGGTGTTTTGAAGAGCGGAAACAGTTGAACATCGTAGCGAACGTCTCTATGCGCAAAAACTGCCCAGGTTATGCGCATGCTAGCCACCAAACGATCATCATCGTTGACGCCTGATTGCCAGCGAATATTGGATTGAGACTCTGGTTTTGGAGAAATAATGATACTTGGATGCGTCTCTTTGAATGCCTCGATCACAGCGAACAAATCCGGCGCCATATCGAGAAGCGCTTCATCAATCCCGATCGTGCTCGTCTGAATGAATTCGATTTGTGCTTCATTGATAGTCTCAGTGAGACGTGCAATTTGTGCATCGCAAGACTGAACTAAACGATTTGCCCAGGGTGTAAGAACTAATTTATTCGCATCCGATTGAATGATTGGAATGCCGAGATCTGATTCAAGTCGTCGGATACGCCTTGAAATCGTTGTATGTGCAAGCCCGGTAATGCGAGACACGCCACGATAAGATCCTGTTCTTGCGATATATGAAAGCAGTTTGAGATCGGCAAGTGAGTAGGGGTTTGTCATTTGATCGTTCGTCCTTGAATAATCAAAAAAAACCCCGGTTAGACCGGGGCTTTGCGCTGTTTACTTCGCCTTATATGAGCGGGGTGTCTCGCCTGTATAGAGCTGACGCGGACGTCCGATTTTGTATGGACTAGAAATCATTTCATGCCAGTGAGCGATCCATCCAATGGTGCGAGACACTGCGAAAATTACAGTGAACATGCTGGTTGGGATGCCGATCGCGCTTAGGATAATTCCTGAATAGAAATCGACGTTCGGGAACAGCTTGCGTTCCGCGAAGTACGGATCTGACAGCGCGATACGCTCAAGCTCCATCGCTACCGCCAAACGTGGGTCATTCACAGCAAGTTCAGCGAGTACTTCGTCACACGATGCTTTCATCACCTTCGCACGTGGGTCAAAGTTCTTATACACGCGGTGTCCGAAGCCCATGAGTTTGAATGGATCGTTCGGGTCTTTCGCTTTCTCGATAAACAGCGGAATATTTTCAACTGTTCCGATCTCATCAAGCATCATCAATACTGCTTCATTCGCGCCACCGTGAGCAGGCCCCCAAAGAGCCGCGATGCCAGCGGAAACACATGCAAATGGATTGGCACCAGTTGAGCCTGAGAGGCGAACTGTTGAAGTTGATGCGTTTTGTTCATGGTCGGCGTGCAACAAGAAAATACGATCCATCGCTTTTTCAACTGCTGGACTAACCGTGTACTCCTCGCAAGGTGTGCCAAACATCATATAAAGGAAGTTTGCAGCGTATGACAAATCGTTGCGCGGATACATGAAAGGCTGCCCAATCGAGTGCTTGTAGCACATCGCAGCGAGCGTTGGCATTTTCGCTACCAAACGATGAGCTGCAATTTCACGGTCACGATCTGAGCGGATGTCCATGACATCGTGATAAAATGCCGATAAGGCGCCGACAGCACCACACATCATCGCCATTGGGTGTGCATTATGATGGAAGCCATCAAAGAAATGCGCTAGCGACTCGTGAAGCATTGTGTGTCGTGTGATGTTGTTCACAAATTGGTCTTTCTGCTTCTTAGAAGGAAGCTGTCCATACCAAAGTAGGTAGCACGTCTCTAAGTAGTCAGAATTTTCTGCCAGATCTTCGATCGAATAGCCGCGGTGCAATAAAACACCTTTGTCGCCATCGATGTAGGTGATTTTGGATTCTGTCGCAGCAGTCGACATAAAGCCTGGGTCATAGGTGAAGTAACCTGCTTTCAATAATCCTGAAACATCGATCACATCCGGTCCGTACGATCCTTTGAGAACTGGTAGGTCGACAACTTCACCCGTTGGGAGGGTTAGTGTGGCATTTTTTTCAGCCATGTTTTTCGGCTCCTTTGTTTGTAAATCCGCTAGTTAGATCATATTCCTGAGATCTTTGTGCGGTGCACACAACGTGCGGAAGCGTCGCCCACTATAATCAGGGGAATTCATGTGTCAATTGACCATAGTCGATTTAGTCATAAAGAAGCATGCGTTACCCTTTGTAACGTTATAAAGAGAAGATTATACTGTCGTCCAAATTGATCACCGGTATGAAGAGGATTTCCAAGACATGGCTATGTCGAGTGAGCGTCCGGTCAACCTAGACCTGACAACATTCCGTTTCCCGATAACTGCGATTGCATCCATTCTGCACAGAGTGTCTGGTGTCATCTTGTTCTTCGGTAGTTTTATTTTGATGGCTCTTTTAGGCATGTCGCTTGAAAACGAAGCCGGGTTCGCAGATGCATTAGCGCTGCTTGAAAACGGTTTTGTTGCCTTTGTCGTTTGGGGAGTATTGGCTGCTTTGGCTTACCACTTTGTTGCTGGTGTGAAGCACTTGTTTATGGATATGGGATATGGCGAGACGCTTGAATCAGGTCCTGTGTTCGCAAAAGTCTCTATGGCTTTGGCGGTTGTACTCATCGTGCTAGCGGGGGTTTGGGTATGGTAACAAACGTATTGAACTATGGCCGTAGCGGCGTTGCCGATTGGGTCGTTCAGCGGTTTAGCGCCCTAATTCTCGCGGCTTACACGGTCGTTATGGTGGTTTGGTTAGCCGTCAATGGTGGGGAATTAACGTTCGCACAGTGGCAAGGCTTTATGGGGCAAACTTGGATGCGTATTTTCACGCTTCTGACTGTTCTGGCTCTGGCGGGTCATGCGTGGATTGGCTTGTGGACAGTGGCCACTGACTACATGAAGAAAGGCGCCATTCGAGTGGCATTTTTGGGGAGCGTAGCGATTTCTTTATTCGTCTACGTGGTCTGGGCTATTAGTATTCTGTGGGGGTTTTAATCCATGACAGGGCTTCGCAAACTATCTTTTGATGCTGTTGTAATCGGTGGTGGTGGCGCAGGCATGCGTGCATCGCTTCAGATGGCTCAGTCGGGCTTTAAAACAGCATGCTTAACAAAAGTTTTTCCTACACGATCGCATACAGTATCTGCCCAGGGTGGTATCACTTGTGCTATTGCGAGCGCAGATCCAAATGATGATTGGCGTTGGCATATGTATGACACTGTTAAAGGATCGGATTATATCGGTGACCAGGACGCAATCGAATACATGTGTTCAGTTGGTCCAGAAGCGGTGTTCGAATTGGAGCATATGGGCCTCCCATTCTCGCGGTTTGAAAATGGGCGTATTTATCAGCGTCCATTTGGTGGGCAGTCTAAGGATTATGGTGCGGGCGGCCAGGCTGCTCGGACATGTGCGGCTGCTGACCGGACAGGTCACGCGTTGCTCCACACGCTCTATCAGGCGAACTTGAAGAGCAACACAACCTTCTTGAACGAGTGGTTTGCTGTTGACTTGGTTCGTAACCAAGATGGCGTCGTCGTTGGTGTGATCGCGATTGAAATTGAAACAGGTGAGGTTGTTTTTGTTGAATCAAAAGCGACTGTTCTCGCAACTGGTGGTGCAGGTCGTATCTATGCATCGACCACGAATGCTCACATTAATACAGGTGACGGTATTGGTATGGCGCTGCGTGCAGGCTATGCAGTACAGGATATTGAAATGTGGCAGTTCCACCCAACCGGCATTTATGGTGCGGGTACGCTCGTGACAGAAGGGTGTCGCGGCGAAGGTGGCTATCTGATCAATAAAGATGGCGAGCGCTTCATGGAGCGTTATGCGCCGAACGCAAAGGATTTGGCGGGCCGTGACGTCGTTGCACGTTCAATGATGACTGAGATTCTCGAGGGTCGCGGTTGTGGTGAGCATGGAGACCACGTCTTCTTGAAGCTTGATCACCTCGGCAAGGAAATCTTGCACTCACGTCTTCCAGGTATTACTGAGTTATCGAAGACATTTGCGCACGTTGATCCAGTGAATGCTCCAATCCCTGTTGTGCCAACGTGTCACTACATGATGGGTGGTATTCCAACCAACGTAAACGGCCAGGCGATTACTCAGGTCAACGGAAAAGACGAAATCATTCCAGGTTTGTATGCATGTGGTGAAGCGGCATGTGTGTCAGTACATGGTGCAAACCGTCTTGGCGGTAACTCGCTACTCGATCTCGTGGTATTTGGTCGTGCGGCGGGTATCTTCATCGAAGAGCAGCTTCAGCAGGGTATCGATTATCGTTTGGCGTCAGAAGATGATGTTGATCGTGCGATGGGTCGCTTGAATTCATTGGATTCAAATGACAACGGTGAAGATACAGCAGTATTGAAGCGCGAACTTCAAAACTGCATGCAGAACTACTTCGGCGTATTCCGTGATGGTGAATACATGAAGAAAGGTCGTGATGAGCTTAATGCGATGCGTGATCGGGTCGCGAACATTGCGATTTCTGATAAGTCGAAAGCGTTCAATACAGCGCGAATGGAAGCACTCGAACTTCAGAATCTTTTTGAAGTTGCTGAAGCGACAGCGATCGCCGCAGATGAGCGTACAGAGAGTCGTGGTGCTCACTCGCGTAATGACTACCCAGAACGTGATGATAAGAACTGGTTATGCCACTCGATGTATCATCCTGAAACGAAGAAGCTGACCAAGCGTGACGTGAACTTCAAGCCGAAGACTGTCGACACGTTTGAGCCAAAAGTGCGTACGTACTAAGGGGTATTAAAATGTTAGTAAGTGTTTATCGCTATAACCCTGAAACGGACCGTGAGCCATATATGCAGGACGTCGAAGTATCTCTTCCCGAAGGGAAGGATCTGATGGTTCTGGATGTGCTCAATCTGATCAAGGAAAAAGATCAATCTCTGTCGTATCGTCGCTCATGCCGTGAAGGTGTTTGCGGATCTGACGGGGTGAACATGAATGGTAAAAACGGCTTGGCTTGTATTACGCCAGTCTCTGAGGTTGTGACCGGCGGTAAGTTGGTGGTTCGTCCACTGCCTGGCCTCCCTGTTATTCGTGATCTCGTTGTTGATATGGGCGTGTTTTACAAGCAATATCAAAGGATTAAGCCGTACTTGCAGAACTCAACGCCGGCCGGTGGTCGTGAGCGGCTACAGTCACCTGAAGACCGAGCGAAGCTTGACGGACTCTACGAATGCATCCTGTGTGCATGCTGCTCGACAAGTTGCCCATCATTCTGGTGGAACCCAGAGAAGTTCGTTGGTCCTTCAGGACTTTTGCAAGCCTATCGTTTCTTGGCAGATAGCCGTGATGAGGCGACAGAAGAGCGTCTTGCAGAACTTGACGACCCGTTCAGCGTGTTCCGTTGCCGGGGCATTATGAACTGCGTTTCTGTATGTCCGAAGGGTTTGAATCCAACGAAAGCGATTGGTCATATCCGCGACATGCTGTTGTCACGGGCCACCTAAGTCTAGGTTGGCTTGTGCGCCTCATAAGCGCACAATGGCGGCACTTTCTGCGATCCAGAAGGTGCCGTTTTTACAAGCTCAGTCGCAATCCTCTGAGCATGTTGGTTTTTTAGGTCGTAATGACAATGACCGGGGCATACGCCGAAATGGAAAAAGAATGGCCTACAAGGCCACGCCAAGACGACGTTAAGACGAGCTCCGGTGTAGAGGAGCACATCAATGTCTGAAGGCTCAATGGAGCAAAGCCTGAAGTCCTCGCATCTTGCGGGCGGCAATCTGTATTATCTCGACGAACTGTACGAACACTATCTATCTGATCCCAACAGTGTTCCAAATGAATGGCGGCAGTATTTCGATTCACTGCCACGAGTCGAAGGCGCGGTCATGGGCGATGTGCCTCACTCAACGATTCAAGAACAGTTTTTACTCCTCGGAAAAGATCGAAACCGTGCTGTGTCAGCAGGTAGTGGGTCCGTTTCATCGGATTTTGACCGTAAGCAGGTTCAGGTTCAGCGCCTGATCAATGCGTACCGGATTCGAGGTCATCAGCGTGCGGCACTTGACCCACTTGGTTTAATGCAACGCGAGCGGGTTCCGGACTTGGAGCTTGGGTTCCACGATTTATCACCTGCTGATTTAGATACAGTATTTCAGATTGGTATGCAGAATTTCAGCATGCCTGAAGGGAAGCTCAAAGACATCATTGCTGCATTGGAGAAAACCTATTGTGGCTCAGTCGGTGCTGAGTACATGCACATTGTGGATACGGAAGAGCGGTTGTGGCTGCAGAACCGTCTTGAAGCTGTCATGGGCAAGCCCGAATTCCCAACTGAGGTGAAAACGCATCTGCTCGAGCGTTTGACCGCTGCCGAAGGCTTAGAGAAATATCTTCAGTCACGATATCCGGGAACGAAACGGTTCGGTCTTGAAGGTGGTGAATCGCTCGTTCCTTGTGTTGATGAGTTAATTCAGCGTGCGGGCTCGCATGGCGCCAAAGAAGTCGTGATCGGTATGGCTCACCGTGGGCGTCTCAATCTTCTGGTGAACACTCTTGGCAAAAGTCCTCAGGACTTGTTTGACGAGTTTGACGGCAAGGCCACTTTCGATAACCACGGGGATGTGAAATATCACCAAGGCTTCAGCTCAAACGTATCAACGCCCGGTGGTGAAGTGCATCTTGCGATGTCGTTCAATCCGTCGCACCTAGAAATCGTCTCACCAGTGGTTGAGGGTAGTGTACGGGCGCGTCAAGATCGTCGGAGCGATCCATCCGGTGATCGTGTTGTGCCACTTTCGATACACGGTGATGCTGCGTTCGCAGGCCAGGGTGTGGTCATGGAGACATTCCAAATGTCTCAGATTCGTGGATTCAAGACTGGTGGCACGATTCATATCATCGTGAACAACCAAGTGGGTTTCACAACATCTCGTCGTGAAGATTCGCGTTCAACTGAGTATTGCACTGATGTTGCGAAGATGGTGCAAGCGCCAATTTTCCACGTAAACGCAGACGATATCGAGGCAGTGAACTTTGTTACTCAGTTAGCAATGGATTATCGCTACGAGTTTAAAAAAGACATTGTGATTGATCTGATCTGCTACCGCCGCCGCGGACATAATGAAGCAGACGAGCCAAGTGCAACGCAACCACTGATGTATGCGCAAATCAAACAGCAAAAAACGACGCGAGCACTGTACGCATCACAACTCGTGTCTGAGGGCGTACTGTCTGATGCAGAAGTCAAAGGCATGGAAGACAGTTACCGTGCTGCACTCGATGCTGGTGAGCCTGTTGTTAAAACGCTAGTACGTGAACCCGATAGTAAATTATTCGTGGATTGGACGCCGTATCTCGGGCATGAGTGGACTGCAGACCATGACACGAGCTTCCCGATGAAACGTCTTCAAGAGCTCGGTCAACAAATAAATTCAGTCCCTGCTGGATTTGTCATGCAGAAGCAGGTCGAGAAAACCTACGAAGACCGCCGTAAGATGGCGGCTGGTGCGTTGCCGTGTAACTGGGGTTTTGCTGAAACGCTCGCCTACGCAACACTTCTTGATCAAAACATTGGTGTACGGTTTACCGGGCAAGATGTTGGTCGCGGCACATTTTCGCATCGTCAAGCCACTTTACACGATCAAAAGACAGGTGAGTCTTATACGCCACTTCAGCACGTCTCTGAAGAGCAGCCGCGCTTTGATTTATTTGATTCGTTCCTGTCTGAAGAAGCAGTGCTTGCTTTTGAATATGGTTATGCAACGACAGAACCACGTCGATTGGCAATTTGGGAAGCTCAGTTTGGTGACTTTGCCAATGGCGCCCAGGTTGTTATTGATCAGTTCATCACGTCTGGTGAGCTCAAGTGGAGCCGTTTGTGCGGCTTGACCATGTTGCTACCACACGGCTATGAAGGCCAAGGGCCCGAGCACAGTTCAGCGCGGCTTGAGCGTTTCTTACAATTATGTGCAGAGAATAATGTCCAGGTATGCGTTCCATCGACTCCTGCACAGGTGTTCCACATGCTGCGTCGCCAGGCGATTCGTCCGCTACGTAAGCCTTTGATTGTGATGAGTCCGAAGTCGCTTCTACGTAAGAAAGAGGCTGTTTCTACTCTGGAGGAGCTTGCAAACGGTAAGTTCCAGACAGTAATTCAAGATACTTCTGGCCTCGATCCGAAAAAGGTCAAAAAGGTGATCCTGTGCTCGGGCAAGGTGTATTACGACTTGGAAGCATATCGTGCGGAAAACGGAATCGAAGATCGTGCAATCTTGCGGGTAGAGCAACTGTATCCGTTCCCAGAGGATGATCTGGTCGAGGCGCTCGCGCCATACGTCAACATGGAAGAGATGGTTTGGTGTCAAGAGGAACCAATGAATCAAGGCGCTTGGTTCCAAAGTCAGCATCACATGTTGAATGCAATGTGGCGTCATCTACCAAACAAATTCCTGCGTTATGCAGGACGTCCAGCTGCAGCAACGCCTGCGGCCGGATACATGGCTTTGCATGTCGCTCAACAACAAGCATTGATACAAGACGCGCTGGAAGGGTAATCGTCACCACAAGTGACTCGTTAAGGAAATACAATGGCAATTGAAATTAAAGCTCCGCAATTCCCAGAATCAGTCGAGGAAGGCTCAATCGCAACCTGGCACAAGCAGGTTGGTGAAGCTGTGAGTCGTGACGAACTGATCGTTGATATTGAAACTGATAAAACAGTATTGGAAGTCGTTGCGGCTGAAGATGGTGTTTTGACAGAAATCATGAAGCAGGAAGGTGACATCGTTCTGTCACAGGAGCTTATCGGAAAGATCGAAGCCGGTGCGGTGGCGAGTGCTCCTGCGACGCCAGCTGAGACATCAACTGCATCTGCCGCTGAATCGAAAACAGATGCGGCTCTGGCAGCAAATCCTGCGGCGAAAAAACTCGCTGAAGAGAACAACGTTGATTTGGCCTCTGTGAAAGGGACTGGTAAGGACGGTCGCATTCTCAAAGAAGATGTTCAAAACGCATTAGCAGCACCAAAGGCTGCCGCTTCAACTGTATCAACTCCATCGAAAGCGGCCGCGCCAGTATTATCAGGTGAGCGAGTCGAAAAGCGCGTTCCTATGACACGTCTGCGCGCGACGATTGCGAAACGTTTGCTTGATGCACAACATAATGCGGCGATGCTTACCACGTTTAACGAAGTGAACATGGGTCCGTTGATGGATCTGCGTAAGCAATACAAAGATTTGTTTGAAAAGACGCACAATGGCACACGCCTCGGATTTATGGGCTTCTTCGTCAAGGCTGCTGCTGAAGCATTGAAGCGCTTCCCAGCTGTGAATGCCTCTATCGACGGCAACGATATTGTGTATCACGGGTATTACGATATCGGTGTTGCTGTATCGACCGAGCGCGGATTGGTTGTCCCTGTGCTGCGCGATTGCGACAGGATGTCGATTGCAGAAGTAGAGGGTGGTATCAAGGATTACGCTGTTGCTGCAAAAGACGGCAAGCTTGCAATTGAAGATATGACCGGTGGAACGTTCACAATCACCAATGGTGGTGTATTTGGATCGCTACTATCGACGCCGATCTTGAATCCGCCACAAACTGCAATTCTCGGCATGCATAAGATCCAGGAGCGCCCAATGGCTGTGAATGGTCAGGTTGTTATCCAACCGATGATGTATCTCGCATTATCCTACGATCATCGAATGATCGATGGGAAAGATGCTGTTCAGTTCTTAGTCGCAATTAAAGACATGTTGGAAGATCCAGCGCGTATGTTGCTAGACGTCTAATCGGAGGAAATTATGAGCCAACAATATGATGTTGTCGTCATTGGTGCAGGTCCTGGCGGGTACGTCGCTGCTATTCGAGCCGCACAATTAGGATTTAAAACAGTCTGTATTGAAAAATGGATTGGTAAAGACGGTAAGCCTTCATTGGGAGGTACCTGTCTGAACGTGGGTTGTATTCCATCGAAAGCTTTATTGGAGTCTTCGCATAAGTTTGAAGAAGCGTCTCATGAGCTTGAATTGCATGGGGTGAGTGTCGGTAAGCCAAAGCTTGATGTAGCGGCGATGTTGAAGCGAAAAGATACAATCGTTGGGAATTTGACCGGCGGTATTGGCGGCCTTTTCAAGACAAATGGTGTGACGCACCTTGCTGGTACGGGAAAACTTTTGCCAAATAAGCAGGTCGAATTCACTGGCCATGATGGAAAAACTGACGTACTCGATGCGAAGAATGTGATCATCGCAACCGGTTCAGTTCCTGTAAATATCCCGCCTGCGCCTCTGACGGATGATTTGATCGTTGATTCAACTGGTGCGCTTGAATTCACAAGTGTTCCGAAGAAATTAGGTGTCATTGGTGGTGGTGTGATTGGGCTGGAGTTGGGCTCGGTTTGGAATCGACTCGGTGCTGAAGTCACGATCTTCGAGGCATTGGACGACTTTTTGGCAGTTGCTGATCAGCAAATTGCAAAAGAGTCGCGCAAGATCTTCACAAAGCAAGGCTTGAACATTTTGACGAGCACGTTGGTGAAAGGGACTGAAGTGAAAGGTAAGAAGGTCACAGTGACCTTTGAAACCAAAGACGGTTCGCAGACAGATACGTTTGACAAGCTCATTGTTGCTGTTGGTCGTAAGCCATTTACTGATGGCTTGTTAGCAGATGGTTGCGGAGTCACCCAAGATGAGCGCGGTTTTATTGAAGTCAATGACGTATGTGAAACGGCAGTTCCAGGCGTTTATGCGATAGGAGATGTCGTTCGTGGGCCAATGCTTGCCCACAAGGGATCCGAAGAAGGTGTGATGGTTGCTGAGCGGATTGCAGGAAAGCATGCCCAGGTTAACTATGACACGGTGCCATCAGTCATTTATACACACCCAGAAGTGTCTTGGGTTGGTAAAACTGAAGAGCAACTCAAACAAGAAGGCGTTGACTACAACGTTGGTGTCTTCCCATTTGCTGCATCCGGACGAGCGATGGCGGCGAATGAAACAGCAGGGATGGTGAAAATGATTGCGGACAAGGAAACAGACCGCATCCTTGGCGTTCACATCGTTGGACCAACTGCAGGTGATATGGTTGCACAAGCCGTTATCGCGATGGAGTTCGGTTCCTCTGCAGAAGATATCGCAATGACCATGTTTGCACACCCAACGGTATCAGAGGCCTTACATGAGGCTGCCTTGGCTGTGCATGGCCACGCGATCCATATTGCGAATAAGCGTAAGCGCGCTTGATCGTGAGCAGGGCATCGGTACCGCTGATGTCCTGTTTTGTTAAGCGGCCGACCACAAGTCGGCTTTCTATTGACCTGAGAAATAAGTGACGTAAAGGGTATGAATCTTCACGAATATCAGGGTAAAGCTTTGTTCCGTGAGTACGGTCTGCCAGTTTCTAATGGCGTAGCGTGCGATACGACGGAAGAAGTTCTTGCCGCAGCAAAACAAATTGGTGGTGACATGTGGGTTGTTAAAGCCCAGGTGCACGCAGGTGGCCGTGGTAAGGCGGGTGGCGTTAAATTGGTGAAAACAGAAGCGGAAATCCGTGAATTCTGTGATCGTCATATTGGTAGCCGCTTGGTGACCTATCAGACAGACGCAAATGGACAGCCTGTTTCAAAGATCTTAATCGAGACTTGCACAGATATCGCAAACGAGCTGTATCTTGGTGCCGTCGTTGACCGCTCAACACGCCGTATCGTGTTTATGGCGTCAACTGAAGGTGGTGTTGAGATCGAGAAGGTTGCTGAAGAAACGCCAGAAAAAATCTTGAAAGCTGCGATCGATCCGCTAGTTGGACCTCAGCCTTATCAGGCGCGCCAAATGGGCTTTCAGCTTGGTTTGAACCCAACTCAAATGAAGCAATTTACTCAGATTTTCATGGGCTTAGCGAAGCTTTTTGACGAAAAAGATGTTGCATTGATCGAAATCAATCCATTGGTGATTACTGAAGAAGGCAACTTACATTGCCTCGACGCAAAAATCGTTATCGACTCGAATGCGATGTATCGCCATCCTGAACTGGCAGCAATGCACGATCCTTCGCAGGAAGATGAGCGTGAAGCAATCGCGGCAAAGTGGGAATTGAACTATGTCGCATTGGAAGGAAGCATTGGCTGTATGGTCAACGGTGCCGGTCTCGCGATGGGAACAATGGATACTGTGAAGCTCTATGGCGGTGCGCCAGCTAACTTTCTTGACGTTGGCGGCGGTGCGACCAAAGAGCGTGTTGCTGAAGCATTCAAGCTCATTTTGTCTGATTCAAGCGTCAAAGCGGTCTTTGTAAATATTTTTGGTGGCATCGTCCGCTGCGACATGATCGCTGAAGGGATTATCGGTGCTGTCGAAGAAGTTGGCGTTGAAGTACCTGTTGTTGTTCGTCTTGAAGGAACAAACGCAGATAAGGGAGCTGAAATTTTGAGTCAGTCCGATCTGAACATTATTGCTGGCTCAAGCCTTGCAGATGCTGCCCAGAAAGTGGTTGCAGCAGCAGGAGGTGCCGCATGAGTATCTTGATTAACAAAAATACCAAAGTGATTTGCCAGGGCTTTACTGGTAAGAACGGTACATTCCACTCTGAGCAAGCCATTGCTTACGGCACTAAAATGGTCGGTGGTGTCACGCCGGGTAAGGGCGGTACTGAGCACTTGGGTCTGCCAGTCTTTAATACGGTTGCCGACGCGGTCGCTGCGACCGGTGCGGATGCGTCAGTGATTTACGTTCCAGCACCTTTCGTGATGGATTCCATCATGGAAGCTGTTGATTCGGGTATTCAGTTGATTGTTTGTATTACTGAAGGTGTTCCGACACTTGATATGTTGAAGTGCAAGATTGCTTGCGATAACGCTGGCATCGTCTTGATCGGTCCAAACTGTCCAGGTGTTATTACGCCTGATGAGTGCAAGATCGGTATCATGCCTGGCCACATTCATAAGAAGGGCCGTGTGGGAATCGTTTCTCGTTCAGGTACTTTGACTTATGAAGCGGTGAAGCAGACCACAGATATGGGATTCGGCCAATCAACTTGCGTTGGTATCGGCGGCGATCCAATTCCAGGGTCAAACTTCATTGATATCTTGGCGCGCTTCCAGGAAGATCCTGAGACTGAGGCAATCGTGATGATTGGTGAAATCGGTGGTACTGCTGAAGAAGAAGCTGCTGAGTTCATTAAGCAAAACGTCACTAAGCCTGTTGTCAGTTACATCGCTGGCTCAACAGCACCTCCAGGTAAGCGGATGGGGCACGCAGGTGCAATCATTTCTGGTGGCAAGGGCACAGCGGATGAAAAATTCGCGGCACTTGAAGCTGCTGGCGTCACAGTGACCAGAAACCTTGCCGAAATCGGTGTGACTTTGAAAGAAGCGACTGGTTGGTAATAGTCTGACTGATTCAAAATCAGCCATCAAAAAGCCCCGCGGGTTCTCCTTCGGGGCTTTTTTGTACTTGGAATTTTGAAAATGATCCCAAATTAACAGGACATTGTTTAAATACCACTACAGTGATTAGGACGATGACTGCAAACGAAGAAACCTTAGGATTCCAGACGGAAGTCAAACAACTCTTGCACCTGATGGTGCATTCCTTGTACTCAAACCGCGAAATCTTTCTGCGGGAGTTAATCTCAAACGCCAACGATGCCTGCGATAAACTCAGGTTTTTAGCACTTGATGCACCAGACTTGATGGGGTCTGATGCTGAAATGGCAGTGCGTATATCAGTTGATCCTGAGACAAAAGAGCTTGTGATCTCTGATAACGGCATTGGGATGACCCGAGATGATGTGATTCAAAATCTCGGTACGATTGCGAAGTCAGGAACTGCTGACTTTATCAAGAATTTATCTGGCGACTCAAAGCAGGATGCGAATCTAATCGGTCAGTTCGGCGTGGGCTTTTACTCTGCCTTTATCGTGGCTGACCGAGTCGTTGTGAGAACTCGACGCGCTGGGAATGATTCTGCAGATGCTGTTGAGTGGTCATCAGATGGTGACGGCCAGTACACGATTAAGACAGTCGATAAAGCTGAGCGTGGCACTGAGATTCGATTAACGCTGAAAGAAGACGCCAGCGAGTTCGGGGAAACCTATCGCATTCGTCACTTGGTGACTAAGTATTCGGATCACGTTTCGATTCCTGTCTATCTCAAAAATGAGGTCGAAAAAGACGACGACTCCGAAGCAAAGTCTGAGTGGGATCAAGTCAATCAGGCGACTGCGTTGTGGACGCGTCCTCGTACAGAGATCACTGATGAGGAATATAACGAGTTCTACAAGCACGTAGCGCACGACTTTGAGGATCCAATGACCTGGAGTCACCACAAAGTTGAAGGTAAGAGTGAGTACACAGGACTTCTTTATGTTCCTGCGCGAGCGCCTTTTGATCTCTGGAATCGTGAGAGTCCACGAGGCTTAAAGCTTTATGTGCAGCGTGTATTTATCATGGATCGGGCTGAAGAGTTCTTGCCGTTGTACTTGCGCTTCATTCGCGGCGTTGTGGACTCATCTGATTTGAGCCTCAACGTATCTCGAGAAATCCTACAGAAGGATGCTCGGGTTGAAGCGATGAAGTCGGCTGTGACACGGCGTGCGCTCGATATGCTGGCGAAGTTGGCTAAAGATGATGCTGAAAAGTATCAGAAGTTCTGGGAAACCTTTGGCGAGTGTTTGAAAGAAGGTCCAGCTGAAGATCATCAAAACAAAGAGCGGATTACAAAGCTGTTGCGTTTCGCCTCAACCCAGACCAATACATCGAAGCAGGAGGTTGGGATTGAGGATTACATTGGTCGCATGATCGATGGCCAGAAAGATATTTATTATCTGGTTTCTGAGTCGCATACAAACGCGCTCGGCTCTCCTTATCTCGAGGCATTCAAGAAACGTGGTATCGAGGTTCTTCTACTCTCTGATCGCATCGATGAGTGGCTTATGGGCCATCTTCAGGAATATAAAGACCACAAGTTCGTCGATGTCACTCGTGATGGCCTAGAGCTTCCGGGTGAAGGTAAAGACGAAAAGAAAGAGCAGAAGAAAGAATCCAAAGAGCACAAAGAGCTTATTAAACGGATGAAAGAAGCGTTGTCAGATGAGGTTGAAGACGTGAAGCCTTCGGTGCGCCTCACGGACTCGGCTGCTGTGTTGGTGTTGACTGAGCATGATATGGGGCCGCAAATGCGTCAAATCATGGAGGCAGCAGGACAGGCGATGCCTGTTTCTAAACCGATTCTTGAGATCAACACTGACCATGGCCTGCTAATGCGGTTAGAATCTGAAAAGGATGAGGGCCGCTTTAAAGAGTTGGCTCGATTGGTCTTTGACCATGCGCAGCTAGGAGCTGAAGGCAAGCTTGATGACGCGCCTGGCTATCTCAAACGGGTGAACGCATTATTAACAGAGCTTTCTGTCTAACGAAACGAGCGATTTGGTTTGCTATAAGCCTGTCGCTCGTCGCCTGTGCGGTGCCGATCAAGGCACCGCCTGAGGTGAAAAACCTCGCCAAAAGTGACACTGCATTCTTTGTTGAAGCTGTCCGGACAGAGCTTGATCAGAGCCTGAGCCTTTTGCTCGTGAAGCTCTACCGTCGAAATCCAGTTCAATTACCATCAAATACCACGATCGAAGTTCGTGTTGAACAACTCAAGGCCCCACGATTAAACCTCCAAGAGTTTGGGAGCCCAAAGCCTGATGAGTTAGTGCGGATGGCATTTCATCCAGATTTTACGGGTGACAGGGTGTACGCCTTTGTTGCCGGGCTTCAATCGATGGTAAATCATGCTTTTGATCATCGTCGCGAATACCTTTTGCTTGATGATCTACCAACAGCTCAATTTATCTATAACTCAGCACGGAATGTCGAGACAGCTGCCTATTTGTTGAGAACTCAGCGGGCAGAAAATGGAAAGCCTTTTCTCTATGCAGATGGCATCCAAGATCAAGTTCTCAATGCGTCATATTCTCAGTTGATGGGTGAAATGATTGGGTTGCAAGATGCGCTGTCGACAGCGCTCGCTAAAAAGGATCAGCGAACTCTTAATGCGGTCGCGCGCGGTGCAGCATCGATGGTGTTCCTACCGGTTGGTTTTTAGGGCTGCTCGTTATTCGAGAGTAGAGAAATATTGCGAGTTTCAGGCCACAGTTCTAATACCTCGCCATAAATCTCTGGCCCAGATGCAAATGTGACTTGTGGTGTTGTTCGCCAGTCAGGATGTGAAAGATAGTCACTTACAATTGCGCCTGCCTCGTGGGCAATAAGAAGACCTGCGATAGAATCCCACGGCTTTAAGTGTTGATCAAAGAGCACATCCAGTCGTCCGGCTGCAAGATCACACAACATCAATGCTGCTGCACCTGGTTGTCTCAAGATGGCGCCGCGTTCGAGTGCACCTGTGATCCGACCCGCCAGTTCTTGCGCTGTCAGTTTAGAACTGTGACAAATACCGACTAATCCGGTTGAGAAGCTTTTACGCCACGTTGGATTAAGCTGTTGACCGTTACAGTATGCGCCGCCTCCAAGACTTGCCTCATACAGCTCGTCTCGGGTCGGATCAAAAATCCAGCCACCAATGACAGTTTCATTTTCTACCAAGGCGAGGGTGGTGCAAAAATAGGGGAGGCCGCGAATAAAGTTGGTAGTCCCGTCGATTGGATCAATTACCCATTGTCTTGCTTGTTTTATCTCGCTTGACTCTTCACCAAGAAAGCCGTCGTTTGGGAATTGTCTTTGTAGGAAATCGATCATTGACGCTTCAACCGTACGATCTGCCTCGCTGACGTAGTCCTGGGGCCCTTTGAGATCGATCGTTAGTTGGTCTCTCGCCTTGAAGAACTCGAGTGCTTTTTGCCCACCAATGCGAACGGCTTCTTTCGCGATATCAGACGTATTCATTAAAATCCCCTACACTCAGCTTTTCGCACAACAAAGATAGTTTAGTGACAGCAATCTCATCGAGTACCAAACAAAGCATTCAGGCGCTGTATAGCGATTTTCTCGAGGCGAAAAGTTTGAAGCCTCGGCTTGGGCAAAAGCAGATGATTGCTGAAGTCGCGCGTATTCTAGCAAGAATAGGCGATAACGAGGCCGCACCGATTGGTTTTATTGAAGCCGGCACAGGTACGGGTAAAACACTGGCTTACTTGATTGGTGCGCTACCCTACGCGATGGAGCGTGAGATGCCACTTGTCATCTCCACAGCCACTGTATCGTTGCAGACTCAGCTTATTGAGAAAGATATTCCTGACTTAATTGATTCAACGGGGCTGATGCTGAGCTTCGCTCTAGCGAAAGGGCGTCGCCGTTATTTGTGTCCTACTCGGCTAGAGGCAGCGCTTGAAACGCTGACAGATGGCCAGGCGATATATCCAGATGAGCTTACCTTAGTGCTTGATTCAGATGACAAGGATGTTGTGTCTGATTTAGCAAAGGCATGGGCACAGGGTGAGTGGACAGGGGATATGGATCAAATTCCTCAAGTCATCTCTGATTCAGTCAAGACAGCAATTACGACCGATCATCGGCGTTGTCAGGGCCGAAGTTGCAGGCATTTTAAAGCCTGCCCGTATTTTAACGAGCGAGATTCTTGGTTAGATGCCGACCTGTTGGTGATTAATCATGATTTACTCATGTCTGACCTCAAGCTCGGAGGCGGCGTGGTGCTGCCGCCGCTTGAGCGAGTGATTTTGATTGTTGATGAAGCACACCAACTTGCACGTGTGGCATCGGATCAATTTACAGCACATTGTCGCATCGCCCAGAGTTTGGGCGCAATTAAGACGATTGAGCGGGTGATTTCAGCGTTACAAGGAATTCTTCCAACTGATCATCGAATCGCAAATGACCTTGCACGACTTCCAGAGCCACTCGAGGGTTTTGGCCATATCTTGGCGAACTGGGGCAAGAGTTGCCTCGAACGGCTCAAGGACTTCGATGATACGGCCTTTGCCTTTCAAAACGGAGGTTCTCGATACCGTCTGACTTTATCTGAAAGCTTCCCGGTGTCGACCGATGGCTATGAGTCGGTGACAACGACATTGTCACGCATACAAAAAGTCCGAGATTGGCTGAAATCGCTAGTCTCTCAGAGTGACCAAGACCTAATACCCGAAACAGACGCAGAGTTGTTGTCTGAGCAAATATCAATGGCACTAGGCCGTCTTGAGGCAATTCCAGAACTTATCGCTGCTTTTTCCGATGATGCGACTCAGAGTGGAGATGCACGATGGCTGCGCGTTGGTCAGGATGTTCGGTATGCGACTCCAGATGATCCAACGGATTTGGAATTTTGGGTGAGTCCAATGGAGCCGGCCGGAGCGCTATCAGACGCGCTTTGGGGAAGGATTGGTGCCTGTGTCCTTACATCGGCAACTCTTGCTCATTATGGAGGATTTGAAGTTCCCGCAGGAACCCTGGGTCTTCCTGTCAATTCAGGCTTGATCGTTGATGGTGCGTTTCACTATCAGTCACAGGGGCGTTTAGTGATCTCGAAATTCTCAGGCGATCCACGTGATGACCAGGCGCATGCTGCGCGTATTGCTGAATATCTCACCACACGCGTAGAAGAAAATATTGGAATTCTTGTGTTGTTTACGAGTTGGCGTCTGTGCTTCCAAGTCGAAGAATTATTGGATGAAGCGGTTCGAAAAGTAACGTTGGTTCAAGGGCAGCAGCCACTACAAGGCCTACTCCAGGAGCATGAAAAGCGCCGTAAACAAGGTCTTATGTCGATTATATTTGGCTTGCAAAGTATGGCAGAAGGGCTTGATTTACCAGGAGATTTAGCGAATGAAGTTGTGATCACGCGCTTACCGTTTCAGCCGCCTGATGACCCGCGTGAAGCGACATTAGCTGAATATTTGAAGACCCAAGGGCGAGATCCATTCACCGAACTGTCACTCCCATCTGCCACTATTCGATTGCGCCAGGCTGTCGGGCGTTTAATTCGTTCTGAAACCGACACAGGTCAAGTGACCATGCTTGATCGCCGTTTGGTGAATACCCGTTGGGGCCAAAGCCTGTTAAAAGAACTCCCTGCTTTTGAATTCATTGAGGAATAAATCGTATGTCACAAGTTGCTATCGTTGCCGCTAAACGGACGGCTGTTGGAAATTTTGCTGGATCGCTTGCGTCTGTATCAGCAGACGAGTTAGGTGCAACTGTGATCCGTCAGTTGCTCGCTGACACAGGATTGTCGGCGGATCAGGTGTCTGAAGTCATTCTTGGTCAGGTTTTAACTGCAGGTCAGGGGCAGAATCCTGCACGTAAGGCGACGATTAATGCAGGCCTCCCCGATACCTGCCCAGCGATGACTATCAATAAAGTCTGCGGCTCTGGCTTGAAGGCCGTAAGTCTTGGTGTCCAGGCAATCCTCTTAGGCGATGCCGAAGTGGTGATCGCTGGCGGACAAGAAAATATGAGTCAGTCTGGTCACGTGTTGCTTGGATCACGTGATGGATTCCGTATGGGTAACGCATCATTGGTCGATACGATGTTGAAGGATGGCCTTACGGATACCTTCGGCGGGTATCACATGGGTATGACGGCTGAGAATGTCGCTAGGAAGTATAATATTTCGCGTGAAGAGCAAGATGAATTTGCCGCCGCCTCTCAGGCTAAAGCTTCAAAAGCGCGTGCAGAGGGGCGTTTTGATGATGAAATCGTCCCAGTCATGGTTCCTCAACGTAAGAAAGATCCGATTGAATTTAAAGTCGATGAATTTATTCGCGATGGAGTGACTGCAGAGGCGCTTGGCAAGTTGCGTCCGGCCTTTGATAAAGAAGGTACGGTGACAGCAGGGAACGCATCAGGCATCAACGATGGCGCAGCTGCTGTGATGTTGATGACTGTGGAAAAGGCAGAATCATTGGGTCTGCCGATATTGGCGAAGGTCAAAGCATATGCATCAGCAGGGGTTGATCCGGAGATTATGGGTACTGGCCCAATTCCAGCGACTGAGCAGTGTCTCAAGAGAGCAGGATGGACGCATGAAGACCTCGATCTCGTAGAAGCCAATGAAGCATTTGCAGCGCAAGCGATCGGCGTCAATAAGGGTCTTGGCTGGGATACAGCGAAAGTCAACGTGAACGGTGGTGCGATTGCGATTGGCCATCCGATCGGTGCGTCTGGATGCCGTGTATTTGTGAGTTTGATTCATGAAATGATTAAGCGTGATGCGAAGAAAGGGCTTGCGACCTTGTGTATCGGTGGCGGTCAAGGCGTCGCACTCGCGATTGAACGTTAATTCACACCGGGATTGATCCCTCGTGTAAACTTATCGTTTCGATAACAAGTTGCGAGGGATCATGACTGACACGAATACTTCCTGGGATGTGGAGTCTTTTGTTGTTGAGCCAGAAGAGGGTAAAACACGATTTCACGACCTGGGTCTGCCAAAAGCCTTGATGCATGCGATTGCAGATCTTGGGTTTAGGTATGCAAGTCCAATCCAAAGTGAGTCTTTGCCAATTGTATTAGATGGCGAGGATATCGTTGCCAAGGCGCAAACAGGTACCGGGAAAACAGCGGCTTTCCTGATTTCGATTATTGACACATTTCTACGTGAGCCAATCGATGGTAAACGTCGGACAGGTACACCTCGCGCACTGATTCTCGCGCCAACGCGGGAGCTTGTTGTACAGATCGCGAAGGATGCCGAAAATTTATGCAAATACACGCGTCTGTCTGTTGTCTCAATTGTCGGTGGTATGGACTATCAAAAGCAGCGTGATGATTTGCGACAAGCTCCTTGCGACATCATGGTTGCAACGCCTGGACGGTTGATCGACTTTCTTGGCCAAAATGAAATCAACCTTCGCAAGATCGAGGTGTTGGTTCTTGATGAAGCCGATCGTATGTTGGATATGGGTTTCATGCCTGATGTGCGTCGAATTGTTCGAGCGTGTCCACGTAAAGAACTGCGCCAAACACTGCTGTTCTCAGCAACTTTTACGCCCCAAATCGTTGAGCTCTCTGAGCGTTGGACCTTTGAGCCGACTCGTATCGAGATTGAGCCTGAGCACGTCACTACTGAGACTGTTGAGCAGATTGTGTACATCACAACAGCAGATACAAAGTATCAATTGCTAAAGAATGTGATCAATACTCGCGACCTGCATAAAGTGATGGTATTCGCCAATCGTCGTGACCTATGTCGAGATTTAGTTGATCGGCTCACAAAGGATGGAATTGACGCAGCGCTCTTAAGTGGCGAGGTTCCGCAGCGTAAGCGTATTCAAACGCTCGATCGATTCAAGGAAGGGAAGACCCGGATTCTGGTCGCTACAGACGTGGCTGGACGAGGTATTCACATCGACGGTGTTGGTCATGTAATCAATTACACGTTGCCCGAAGATGCTGAGGATTATGTACACAGGATTGGTCGGACAGGCCGCGCGGGGGCAGAAGGGACTTCAATCAGCTTCGCTTGTGAAGATGACTCGTTTTTACTTCCCGAAATTGAAGAGTTTATTGGCCGCAAATTACCGTGTGAACAAGCTCCAGAGTCTCTTTTAGAAGAATAAAATGGCGAGACAGCCGGGTCACTGGACTTCTCCTTTTACAATGCTCGATGAAGGCATCTTCTATGCGAAGGTGTCTCCATCTGCTCTGATCAACCCGCGTTGGGTTGATATCAACGAATCGTTACTCAAAGAAATAAACCTGCCGTTAGATGCTGAAGACCCTCAGATGCTTGATGCATTTTCAGGCGGTCCAGTTCTTGATGGTTGGCGTCCCATTGCCCAGGTCTATAGTGGTCATCAGTTCGGACAGTGGGCTGGTCAGCTCGGTGATGGTAGGGGACTCTATCTCGCGGAGTGCTGTGGTTTCGAATGGCATCTCAAGGGTGCTGGGAAGACCCCATTTTCACGGTTTGGAGATGGGCGCTCAGTGTTGCGTAGCGCGATTCGAGAGTACCTGGGTTCTGAGTACATGCATGCGCTTGGGATTTCGACCACACGTGCTCTATCCTTGGTCGCCTCAGATACGCCCGTACAACGGGAAACACTCGAACGAGGCGCAACACTGATGCGTCTTGCTAAGAGTCATTTGCGGATTGGCCATTTAGAGCATTTCTATCACCAGAACTCACATCAAGCGCTTGGTGAACTCATTGAATTCGCGATTCGTCAGCTAGATAGCGATTTGGAAGGTGTGCCTGGTCGACTTGAAGAAGTATTTGCACGCTATATAGATCGATCTGCCAAGCTGGTTGCGCAATGGATGGCGGTCGGCTTTGTGCATGGAGTTATGAACACCGATAACACAGCGTTGTCGGGCGAGACGTTAGATTATGGACCATACGGTTTCTTGATGGCTTACCGTGATGATTATGTAATCAACCACACAGACCATACCGGGCGATATGCTTACGGACAGCAACCCCGCGTGATGCATTGGAATTTGGGATGCTTGGCTGAAACATTGACACCGTTTGTACCAGTAGAGACCCTCCGCTCACTCTTGAACTCATTTCCAGAAAAGTACCGCCATCACTATCGGCTAGAAATGGCTGGTCGATTGGCTATTGATCCTCAGCATGAAGATCTGCCTGACTTTGTGGACGACCTCAAGACGTTTTGGGCAGGAAATCACATGTTTTATCCCGAACTCTTTGCCAGCATGCTTGATGATTCTTTTGTAGGTCTTTCGAGACCAGCCGAGGATCAGGGAGCGATTAAGGCGCACAGAGAGAGATGGTCTACGATGGCCGAAGCATCACTGATTGAAACGGCCCGCGAACGAGCGCCAGCCTGGATGTTGAGTCATTGGTTGCTGGATGAGGTGATTGAGAGTGCTGAGTCAGGAGATTATTCTCCGGTTCAGTTGCTACGAACTGCAATCCATCGAGGTGTTGGTCAACACTGTCAAATTGCGTCAGAGTTAGGTGGTTCGCCGCCTGATCAGAATTCAGCGTATCATTTAAGCTGTAGCTCTTAAGGATTTAGCATGCAAGTAGCCATTATCGGTGCAGGAAGCTTCGGTACTGTTCTCGCAGATATCGCAGCACACAATGAATGCGATGTTCGTATTTTTGCGCGTCGCGATGAAATGGTGCATGCAATCAATGCATTCCACCGCAACCCACAGTATCACCCGGACCTTGAATTACATGCATCAATTAATGCATCAAGTGACCTCGCATCTGTCGTTCTAGGATCAGATCTTGTGCTTTTATCTGTTCCGTCACGATCGATGGATGCAATTTGTCAGGAATTGGTAGGCGTGCTGAAGCCAGGCGTGCCGCTTCTGTCGACAACGAAGGGGATTCGGTCGGATGGATTTAAGTTAATGAGCCAAGTGATTGGTGAGCGTTTGCCGGAGAATCCCGTTGGCGTCCTGTCGGGACCTAACCTGGCTCATGAGATAGCCAAGCGTCATTTGACAGCATCAGTCGTCGCGAGCCAGTCTCCATTAGTCCGTCAATTGGCGCGAGATGCTTTTGCAACAAAGTATTTCCGATTGTATAGCTCTGAGGACTTAATCAGCGTCGAGCTTGGTGGGGCGCTTAAGAATATCTATGCGATTGCTGCTGGTCTTGCAGATGGCTTGGGTGTAGGGCAAAACACAAAAGCGCTCTTGATCACGCGTGCCCTTGCTGAGATGTCACGATTATCATCGCATATGGGCGGTAACCCACTCAGCTTTTTGGGGCTTGCTGGAGTTGGTGACTTATACGTTACAAGTGTCTCACCTTTATCCAGAAACTTTCGTGTCGGTCGCGCTTTGGCAGAAGGTAAGTCTCTCGAATCCGCTGAGGCGGAACTCGGTCAGGTAGCTGAGGGTGTGAACACACTCCGCCTAGTCTATGAACATTGCACAACCGACGGTGTCGCGATGCCGATTTTAAGTGCGTTGTATGATGTGATTTTCGGCGGGAAGCCAGTGAGGCAGACCGCACTGCATATGATGCAAGCAGCACACACCTCAGATGTCGAATTTTTGATGCCGGGTGCGAACCCGGCCCTCTAATTAGGCGCGGCGACCCTCAAGGTGGCCTGACAAGGTGTCAGCCATTTTCTTTAGAGATTTTTCTGTCGATTCCCAACTGATGCAGGCATCAGTGACAGAGACGCCGTACTTAAGCTGTGAAAGATCGTCAGGAATACTCTGATTACCTTCGTTGATGTTTGATTCGATCATCACGCCACAAATCGAACGATTTCCATCTTTAATTTGGTGAGCGATATCGTCAAGTACGAGAGGTTGTACGTTATGGTCTTTGTTCGAGTTTGCGTGCGAGCAGTCGACAACAATATTGGTTGGAAGCTTTGCTTTTTCTAATGCTTGTTCGCACAGAGCGATACTTACCGAATCATAGTTTGGCTTCCCACCGCCACCGCGAAGTACAACATGGCCATATTGATTGCCTTTGGTCTTGGTGATTGCAACTTGGCCCTGTGGGTTGATGCCTAAGAACGCATGTCCGCTGACAACTGATTTCATCGCGTTGACTGCGACATCAAGGGAACCGTCAGTACCGTTTTTAAATCCTACGGGAGAGGAGAGGCCTGAGCTCATTTCTCGGTGTGTCTGTGATTCAGTTGTGCGCGCACCAATCGCAGTCCATGTGATGGTGTCTTGCAAGTACTGTGGAGAGATTGGGTCAAGCGCCTCAGTCGCAAGCGGAAGCCCAAGTTCTGATAATTGAATCAACAGCTTGCGCGCTTTACGTAAACCCGTTTCGATATCAAAACTTCCGTTCAAGTGCGGATCGTTGATTAGGCCCTTCCAACCCACTGTCGTGCGTGGCTTCTCGAAATACACACGCATGATGATGAAGATATGCTCGCCCACTTGGTCCGCCAGCGCTTTCAGACGCTTGCCATATTCAAGTGCAAGTTCCGTGTCATGAATTGAGCAAGGTCCAACGACAGCAAATAGGCGATTGTCTTTCCCATCCAAAATATCTTTGACAGTTTGGCGTGATTTGGCGACTAGATCCCTTGCGGACTCAGGGAGTGGGAGTTCTGCTTTCAACTCAGTGGGGGTAATAACCACCTGATAGTCATCAATATTTAGATCCGATAAGCGCATAACAATTCGTCATCAACTGTAGTGAATGAAGGCACGTATTGTAGAGGTGCGCCGCATAGAAGCAAGAAAATCTATTGACACAATTTTCAGAGACAGTATTATGCGCCCCCATCGTTGCTCGCGGGTGGATAGCTCAGTTGGAAGAGCATCGCCCTTACAAGGCGAGGGTCGGGGGTTCGAGCCCCTCTCCACCCACCAAAAAATTGGCAACGATCCGCTGGAGCGGTAGTTCAGTTGGTTAGAATACCGGCCTGTCACGCCGGGGGTCGCGGGTTCGAGTCCCGTCCGCTCCGCCATTAGGCTCTCTGACACGAGAGTTTAAGCTCGATGGTTCACACAATCATCAGCATATGACCCCGAAAGGCTGATCCCAAAAGGATTGGCCTTTTTTGTTTAGGCTTCCTTCTGATTTCATGTATCTTCACGGCTAATGTCAGTGGAGTGCCATATATGTGGATGACGATTATTGTAGTTCTCGGCGCAGATCCAGTATTTCAAGGGACTGCATCGCCATTGGGCGGTCAAATCGGTTCGGGAGTTTACGAAGCGCGCTCCGAATGCGAATCAGACTTGATGCGCTATTTTCAAACGTTCGATGGCGAGGGGGAGGCCAAGCTCTCGTTCACAAAGAACGAATGGGGTAATTATCGAATTATTAAACAGCACTCTGATAAGGCATTTCGAGAAGTGCGTTATTGTATGGAAATCCATCCAAAGTAATGCTCGCTATTGAGCGGCCAAGCTCATTTGCATTGCCTTATGAGCTTCATTCGCATAGTCGTCATGCATCACAAATAATCTGAGCTTCTCTGTTGTCAGCCCACGTCGTGATGTGAGCACATAGCAGTCTGCCTGAGCAGGCTTCTCGAGCGATTTAATCACAAGAGGTAGAGTTGCTTTACCGGTATACGGGGCAATCCATTGATCGCGTTCCAAGCGTGTCCAGCCATAATCTGTGGAGTAAGGGCGACTGAGATGTCGCATTGCAGCCTGTGCCTCTTGATGCGTCGCCCAGTAGCTCGGATTTGATATGTTGAGTCCTATTGGCCGATGCCCCGGGTCCGACCAGGGCTCAATGAGATAGCCAAAGATCAAGCCGAGAGATGCAGTTGGGTAATCCAGACCCTCATCAGCGATTGATCGACGCCCTAGGGATGTCTGGCTCATCGTTAATTGATGAGTGTTGAGGTGACTGATCTTCAGATCAAGTCGATCCTGGCAGCTTGGACCGATCCAGGCCGACGTATTAGTTCGATCTATTGGTGTTCCTATGCCAGCGTAAAATTTAATCGCAACTTCGAGATGAAGAACTTGACCTGGTAATTCAATGAGGTAATCCAATTCACCAATAGTTTGTTTCTGATCCTTGACGACAATCCCGTGTCCGAGGAGCTTCACATGCTCACTTTGTTCAAACAGAGCGGTCAATAAGCTCTCAAATCGTCGCCCCAAACGCTTTGGAGCTCCGTGCCAAGCCCATTCGTTTGCCAGAGAGTCAGCAATTTCTGTAACGGAGCCGTTGCAAATTTTCATCAGTGGCACACAATCAGTGTCTATACCGGATGACCAAATCGGTTGTGCCTCGAGAAGCCACTGTAATTCGCGCTCGATTGCATCCCGATGATTTGCGTCTGATAACACGGGTGAAGTGGGCATTGGCTTCCAAGGAAAAATGGTGAACAAATTTAAACGTGTCGCGCTGATCGGTCGCTCAGGACATCAGCAGGCCACAGAGACCATAGCACGATTGATCGAGTACTTGAGAAGTGAAGAGCTCGAGGTCTGGATTGAAGATGATATTGCAGATCTCGGTGAATTCTCTGGGTTACCGCATTGCGCGCTCGAACACATCGGCCAGAAGGTAGAGCTAGCGATCGTGGTTGGTGGCGATGGAAGCCTATTAGGTGCAAGTCGAGCACTTGCGCGGTTTGATACTCCTGTTCTTGGTATTAACCGGGGAACCTTGGGATTCTTGACAGATATTCGTCCCTCGGAAGCGATTGAGAAAGTTGGGCAAGCCCTTCTTGGACAGTTCACTGAAGAAAAAAGGCGTCTGAATTCGGTGGAGGTGATTCGTGATGAGCAAGTGATAGCCAGGGCAATAGCGCTGAATGATGTGGTTCTGCATAAAGGGCAAAGCGCACGAATGCTCGGATTTGATCTTTGTATCGATGATCAGTTTGTCTATTCGAGCCGCTCTGATGGTCTTATTGTCTCGACACCGACAGGGTCGACTGCGTATGCGCTATCGGCGGGTGGGCCGATCATGCATCCGAAGCTTGATGCATTGGTACTTGTCCCCATGTTTCCCCATACATTGAATGCTCGGCCAATCGTAGTTCCGGCAAACTGTGTTGTGTCCGTTACAATTACTGAAAAACATCAGGCACTTCCGCAAGTGAGTTGCGATGGCCAAACGCACATCTCGCTGCTATTGGGTGATCGCGTTTTGATTCGGCAATCGGAAGAGCAATTAACCCTGCTGCACCCGCCTGGGTATTCGTACTACGAGGTGTGCCGATCGAAATTGCAGTGGGGTGGTCGCATTGAGCCTCAACAGGATGATGAATGAATACAGTTGATGAATTGGTTGAGTCGCTAACTCCAGAAATGGTAAGTGACCTCAAACGTGCGATTGAACTGGGAAAGTTTCCAGATGGTCGTGTCGTATCAGAAGAGCAAAAAGAGCTGATGATTGAAGCAACGATTCTATATGACGCATTAAAACTCCCTGAAGAAGACAGAACTGGGTTTATTCATCGAAAAAAACAGGCGTCTGGGATACTTGATACCGTTCCAGACATTATTCCATCGAAGGACATCGAGAATGACTGATTCGCGCGCCATGAACTCTGCGCCATCCATCACCCGCTTAGCAGATTACGAGGCATTTCCATTTGCTATTGACTCGGTTGATCTTACGTTTGAGCTTGATCCTACCCATACCCGAGTGACTCAAGTTTCCAGAGTGCGTCGCGTTGTGCACGGTACCAACGCACTCGAATTAAATGGTAAGGATTTAAAACGGGTTGCGTTAAAAATCGATGGCGTTGAGGTCCAGTCCGATCGGTTGGTAGAAATTGATGAAACGCTACTGGTTCGGCAAGTACCTGATGAGTTTGTACTTGAAGTGGTCACCGAAATTAATCCTGAAGCAAACACTGCGCTTGAAGGCCTGTATTTGTCTAATGGTATGTTTTGCACGCAATGTGAAGCTGAGGGCTTTCGTCGGATCACATATTATCCAGACAGGCCCGATGTGATGAGCGTCTTCACGACGCGGATCATTTCAGATGCGAGTCGACCAGTACTTCTCTCTAATGGTAATCCGGTCAGTGATCAGCATTTGCCTGATGGGCGACGCGAGGTCTTTTGGAGTGATCCGTTTCCAAAGCCTTGCTACCTCTTTGCGTTGGTGGGTGGCGATCTGGCCGTTAAGCACGATGAATTTGTAACCATGTCTGGGCGTCGCATTGATTTGCGGATTTATGTTGAGCCGAAAGATCTTGACCGAGTTGATTATGCACTCGAGAGCCTAAAGCGCGCGATGGCGTGGGATGAGTCCGTGTATGGTCGTGAATACGATCTCGATATCTTTATGATCGTTGCTGTCAGCCATTTCAATATGGGGGCGATGGAAAATAAGGGCCTCAATATTTTTAACTCAAGCTGTGTTCTGGCAAATGCTGAAGCGGCGACAGATCAGGCGTTCCAGCGTATTGAAGCGATTGTGGCTCATGAATATTTTCATAATTGGTCAGGCAATCGTGTGACCTGTCGTGATTGGTTCCAGTTAAGCCTCAAAGAAGGTTTCACTGTATTCAGAGATAGTGAATTTAGTGCCGACATAAACTCACGTGCAGTGAAGCGCATTCAGGATGTGAATTTTCTGCGGAGTGCTCAGTTTACAGAAGACTCTGGCCCCACTGCGCATCCAGTGCAGCCCTCGGAATATCAAGAGATTTCAAATTTTTATACGCTGACGATTTATGAAAAAGGCGCTGAAGTCGTTCGGATGATTCGAACGCTGCTCGGTCCAGAGTTGTTCAGGAAGGGTAGTGATCTCTATTTCGCGCGGCACGATGGGCAGGCGGTTACTATCAATGAATTTGTTGCTGCAATGGCTGATGTCTCTGGTCGCGACTTCACCCAATTCATGCGCTGGTACCGACAGCCGGGAACTCCACGGTTGCGGGTGGATGTAAGTCATGACTCTCAAACGAAACAGTTGCAGATTCAATTAATGCAAAAACAGCCTGTGGTCGCGAGCGGCGAGTCTCACGCTCACTATGTGATCCCGGTGAGTTATCAGGTGATCGATCAGGTAACTGGTGCGGTTGTTGTGCCAGAGACGCTGTTTGAGCTGAGTGATGAGTCGGCATCGATTACCCATGATGGGATCGCCACAAATCCGGTGGTGTCGATTTTGCGAGGTCTGTCGGCACCAGTTAAGTTGGAAATGGATCGCTCCGTTGATGAGTTGGTAGCGCTAGCTCGATTTGATGATGACGGTGTGAATCGTTGGGATGCGATTCAAGAGCTGTACATGCAAGCAATTAGCGGCTTTTTGAAAGACCTTGACTCGTCAATTGATGACGCATTGCGACGATTGATCTGCGATTTAATTAGTGATCCAGCCAAGGTAGCTGATCCTGCATGTCTCGCTGAAATGCTTGCGCTCCCGCAAGACAATATTTTGTGGGATGCGTTTCAGCCGGCTGATCCACAGAAGATCCTGGAGGCTCGTAAGGCATTGCGTCAATCGATTGCGAGGGCTGGAGCATCGAGCTGGTTTGAGTTGTATGAGGCTATGCGTGTCGATGGTCCTTACGAACCCACCGCGGATGCGATCGGGCGTCGTTCATTAGCAATTACAGCACTTGGTTATCTCGCTAAGGTTGAGCCGATCGATGACTTGCTTAAGGACATTGATGCGAGTGCATCTAACCTGACAGAGCGTTATGCCGCGTATCGTATTGCTCGGAGTGATGCTGCTGATGAAGTGTCATTAGAATTGTCTGAAAAATTCCTGAATCGAGCGGATACGGATGAAGTGCTTGATTTGTGGCTGTCGACCGAGGCCATGAATGAAAAAACTGCAACAATTGATCGAATTAAAGAACTTACATCCCATTCGAGATTTGCGTGGACGAATCCAAATAGAGTGCGCGCAGTTCTTGGGACCTTTGCGAACCGCAATGTCCGTGCATTCCATACGCCCGAGGGATATCGCTTGCTCGCTGACTCTGTTCTTAAGCTGGATGCTATGAACCCCCAGATTGCTTCGCGCTTGGTCATGCCACTCTGTCAGTGGGGTCGATTTGAGAAGGGCTTTCAAGATGCAATGAAATCAGAGTTACGTCGTATGATCGCAAAGGATCTATCGAAAGACTTGTATGAAATCGTAAGCAAATCAGTGGATTAAATGTGAGAGCAAAAGAGATTCTGTTCGGAAGGTATTCAGTTTGGGCGGCAACTGTTGTGCTTGCTTGCGTCTCATTGCTCGGGCTCTGGTTTGCCTCAATTTTTATTTGGCCTCTGATTGTGTTTACGGCACTCGCGGTTCTTGGGTTTAGAGATTATTTCAAGAGCACACACCCCGTTCGCGCAAACTATCCATTGATGGGCCGGTTACGTTACTTGCTTGAAAGTATTCGTCCTGAGCTTCGTCAATATTTTTGGGAGTCGGATACGGATGAGACTCCGTACTCACGAAATCAGCGGGCGATGGTCTATCAGCGCGCGAAAGACAATCAGGCCAAACGTTCGTTTGGTACCGAAAAAGCTGTCTACGAAGAGGAGTTCAACTGGCTTAACCACTCGGTCAATCCGATTAAACTCGATGGACATGATTTCCGAGTTGTCGTCGGTGATGCATCGATTGGAAAAACCTATTCAATGTCATTATTGAACATTTCTGGGATGTCCTTCGGTGCTTTGTCTCCGCCGGCTGTGGAATCACTGAGTCGTGGTGCCAAGCTCGGTGGGTTCGCGCAAAACACAGGTGAGGGTTCTTTATCGCGTTATCATGAAGCAGGTAGTGGCGATTTAATTTGGCAAATCTCGACAGGGTATTTTGGTTGTCGTACACCAGAAGGGCGATTTGATCCTGAGCTATTCGAGATCAAGGCGAAATCAGATCAAGTGAAGATGATCGAGATCAAACTGAGTCAAGGAGCAAAGCCTGGCCATGGTGGGATCTTGCCCGCGCCGAAAGTGACTGAAGAAATTGCGAGAACACGCGGCATCCCAGTTGGTCAAACCTGTGAATCACCAGCGAGTCATGCCGAATTTTCTACCCCCAGAGAATTATTAGCATTTGCAGAGCAACTGAAAACTCTGTCTGGTGGGAAGCCAGTTGGGATAAAGCTTTGTATTGGGCACCCCTGGGAATTTGTGGCATTGGTGAAGGCGATGGTCGAAACAGGCCAAATGCTCGATTTTGTGACTGTAGATGGGTCAGAAGGGGGTACGGGTGCTGCGCCAACTGAGTTTTCAGATCACATCGGGTCTCCGCTCCGTGATGCGGTCGTCTTTGTCGATAACGCGCTACGGGGCGCCGGTTTAAGAAAGCGGATTAAGATCGGCGCGTCCGCAAAGATTGTCAGCGCCTATGATATCTCGCGTATCTGCGCGCTTGGTGCAGATTGGTGCAATATGGGCCGACCTTTTATGTTTGCTCTTGGATGCATACAAGCTAAGGATTGTGGTTCAGGACATTGTCCTACCGGCATCACAACCATGGATCCAAAACGCTACCGAGCACTGGATATTCCGACCCGTGCAGAGCGTGTCCGTAACTTCCATAAACATACACTTGAGGCAGTTGCTGAACTCCTTGGGGCAGCGGGAATCAGCCATCCAGATGATTTGAATCGTCGTCACATCGTTAGACGTCTTTCAGCAAGCCAAATTAAACTCGCAGATCAGATCTACCCGCGAGTGAGCGAGGGGGCATTGCTGACGGGCGAAGGGGTTCTCGAGGATCCGCGTTTACGAACGTATTGGTCGCTCGTATCGCCTGATTCTTTTCACTTGGATGACGAGCAAACGGCACTTGTATAGCTAGATTTCGTGGCTCTAGCGCATGAGGTTCTGTACACTTCGCACCTGACGGCGAAGGAGATGTCGTGTATTCATTAATCAAACCTGCGCTATTTCGAATTGATCCAGAATCAGCGCATGATCTAACCATCCAGTCACTCAAAACTGTTGGCCAGTGCTTTGGCCCATCGGCTCCGCTCGCTGGCCGTCCCTGTGAGATCGCGGGATTGCAGTTTAAAAATGCTATTGGTTTAGCAGCTGGTCTTGATAAAAACGGGGTGGCAATTTCAGGTTTTTCTCGGCTTGGATTTGGGCATATCGAGGTTGGAACAGTCACGCCTCGTCCTCAACCGGGAAATCCAAAGCCCCGTGTCTTTCGACTCACTGAAGATGCAGGCCTGATTAACCGTTTTGGTTTTAATAATCTGGGTATTGATGCACTCGTTCGGGAGCTCGTCGATCATCCATACCAAGGCGTGATAGGCGTCAATATTGGTAAAAACAAAGATACACCGAATGAATCCGCGCACACCGATTACGTGTCCTGTATTCAGAAAGCCGCTGCGGTATGCGATTACATCACAATCAATGTTTCAAGCCCCAATACACCAGGCCTTCGTGATCTTGCTGACGCAGGAAAAATTTTGGATGTGGTTTCCCCGGTTTTGGATGCGCGCGCTCATTTGAAGAACCGAAAAGATAACTATTTGCCGGTATTCGTAAAACTCGCTCCAGACTTTGAGGACGCAGATTTAGTTCAAGTGCTTGAGGCGCTTAAACGCACTGAGGCTGATGGTGTGATTTTGACCAATACGACGCTCGACCGGACCGGATTGGTGAGTCGCCATCGAGACGAGACGGGTGGATTGTCTGGTACTCCTTTGACTCAGAAATCAGAACATTGCTTAAAGCTCGCAGTTGAGGTGTTAGGCGAAACGCTCCCGTTGATTTCAGTCGGCGGGGTGATGTCTGGCGATGATGCCAAGCGGAGGATAGAGATCGGCGCCAAGCTTGTTCAGATTTACACAGGATTGATTTATCGAGGTCCTGCCTTGGTGAAAGATGCGGTTCGGATGACGCGATGTTCTTAGATTGCCTCAACCACGCCCCTCGTGAGGGCGTGGCACATTGCATCGTTAAGAAGCGATTTGCGGGTCACAATGAATCCCGGATACGCCGGTTAGGCCATCCCAGGAAGCCGCTCGACCATCTCGCCAGCCTGAGAGCCATGCGTCGCGGCCTTCACCAGCATAGGCAGGGCACATCTCCCTCGATTTGCCTCCGATGCCAGCGCGATAGCCGCGATTGTAAAACCGGTCGTTTAAGCTACGTTTTATTGTTTTCATCGAATGTGATCTCCTTGAAGTCGGCGTCTAAAACCGACCCCTTATCCTTGGTTGTCACTCATGGTTGCTTATGAACCACGAGTTTGAACATAACACAGGTGTTTTCGCGATTGGAACTCTTCTTGCGACAGATGATTTGGTCGCAGATGAGGTTGAACAATTAGGCCTTGAAGTGAAAGGGCGTCAGCTCGGCTGGGTCACCGCCGAAGGAACGCTTCATGATGCGTATCGGATGCTTTTGACGACACAAGTTGGCGATCGTGTCGTTTGGTTGCTCGCGCGTGGTGAAGCCGTCGCTGCAGACCAATTTCGAGAATTACTACGTACGATTAATTGGAATGATCAACTCTATGCGGGAGCAAGCGTTCGAGTCGATGTGACCGGTAAAGTGAGTTGGCTTAAAGACACGCGTTTCGCAGGGCAGTTGGTAATGGACGCGATTCGTGACCAAGCCATGGTGGCCAAGCGGCCTCGCCCTGAATATGACACAGACGAGCCAGCTGTTCGTATTGCGATACGTTTTGGGCGTGGGCAGGTTGATATCGGCATAAATCTCAACCGAGCACCCTTGAATCAGCGAGGATATCGGACAGAAGGTGGTGAAGCCCCTCTCAGGGAAACGTTAGCCCAGGTGATGCTTGCGCGTCTCAAGATCGGTCAAGACGAGCCAACGGTTATTATTGACCCCTGTTGTGGGTCTGGAACGATTTTAATTGAGGCTTGCATGCGCCTGAATCAGATCGCGCCGCAACGTCAAAGACCATCAAGCCAGTTATCACGTTGGACGGGTCTAGAGTCAATTTCTTGGACTGATTTGATTGCGACAGAGCGTACTAAAGAGATTCAAAGTCCGACTCGTTTTATCGGACTTGATATCAATCCTGATGCGGTCGATCGGGCGCGATCGAATATCGAGCGAGCAGGGCTGTCTGAGCAAATCACCGTAGAGGTCGGCGAGATTGCAGAACTGTCTCCAATATCGACTGGAGTCACGGAAGCTGATGCAGTCTGGATTTTGGCAAACCCTCCCTATGGCACAAGACTTGGACGGAATGAAGACTTGGCCAGCTTGTACCGACTCTTGGGAGATCGTTGTAAAGAGTTTACAAATGCGCATCTTGGTCTCGTGACATCTGACAAAGAGCTGATGCAGGCGCTTGGGTTGCGGTCAGATAAGAAATGGGAAATGCAGGCCGGCGGACTAAGATTAAACATCGCTAAGTTTGCGCTGGGTTTGGCGCCTGAGAATTTTGAAATCCAAGAGGATAAAGACCCGCCAGAAGAAATTTGGCCGCTACTGAATCGCCTTTCTAAAAATCTCAAGAATCGTTCTAAATTATTGAAAAATAATGAAATCGACTGCTATCGAATATATGATTCAGACTTGCCTGAGTACAATGTCGTCATCGATCAGTTTGCGGATTACCTACACATTCAAGAATATCGCCCGCCAAAGACCGTTGATCCCAAAAGGGCTAATCATCGGCGTCAGCTTATTCGTCAGTGGGTGCCGAAACATCTCGGTATTGCGTTAAAACATGCAGTATATAAAGAGCGCTTCCGGCAATCTGGTAGTTCCCAATATGAGAAGCGTGCGGAACCACTCTGTATCGATGTCCATGAGAATGGGATGCAGTTTGAGGTGAATCTGACTACCTATACTGATGTCGGGCTATTTCTCGATCATCGCCCGTTAAGGCGCCTATTACTCGAGTCCTGTCGTGGTCAGCGGGTGCTCAATTTATTTTGCTACACAGGCGCCTTGAGCGTTGCTGCAGCAAAAGGATTGGCTCGATCAGTCACAAGTGTCGACATGTCGAAGACCTATCTCACCTGGGCGCATCGAAATTTTGAGAAAAATGGATTGAATCCAAAGCATTATCAGTTCGTCCGCGCGAATGTATTGGAGTGGCTTACTGTTGAGCCACGTGCGGAGTTTGAAACGATTTTGCTCGATCCTCCGACGTTTTCAAATACCAAGAGCACAGAGCAGACGCTCGACATACAACGCGATCATCGTGGGTTAATTGATGCATGTAGAGCTTGGCTTGCGCCAGGTGGCGTGATTTATTTCTCAAATAACTTCAAAGGATTCTCGCTCGATGAATCGCTTCGAGACTCTTATGTGGTCGAGGATATGACGCGCCAAAGCATCGATGCTGATTTTGACCGCAAACCGCCGCACGTGCTTTTTAAGATTTCTGTAAAGCCATAAGCCTGACTAATCCGAAATACAGCGTCCAGCATGCGGTGAGTATGAAGATGGTTGGTAATTCGCCAAATGGGAATGAGAGATCACCCAGTCGAGCACCGCCAGTGTATGTAAGCGCTGCCCCGAGCCCGCTCGCGATAAGTATCCAAAGCTGTCCAGACCAACACCACCGTAAACCGTGCAGCAAGGTTGTTGGGAATATGAGCCACAGTCCAACAAGCCAAAGAGGAATCGGCCAGGCGCTATGACTGAACTGATATACATGAAGCGCCGTAAGGAGCGAATCCATGCAAATTCCGAGCAGGGTAAAGACCGCTAACAGACGCCATTCACCAGATCGACAGAAACTGACCGTATGCAAGAGAAGCCAACCGAGGGCGAACACGAAAAACGCATCACCCTCAAGAACGAGCAAAAACCAAAGGGCTTGGAATACCCCGAGATTACGGACTGTTGGCCACATTAGGCGAGGCGCAATGGAACTACAGGTGCTTCTTGACGAGCCTTTGGCTTGGCAAGGATCAATTGCGCAAGGCCGAGTTGTCGTTCATGAAAACCGCCTTCGCAATACGCGAGATAGAATTCCCACATCCGGCAAAAACGCTCATCATATCCAAGGCCAAGAATCCGTTCTTTTTCCGCGATAAAACGCTTGCGCCATTCAGCAAGTGTTCTCGCATAGTGGCTCGCGAAATCTTCGAGATGGAGGAGCCTCAGGTCTGAGGCGCGACCGACAGACTGCATGATGCTGCCGATTGAAGGGATGAAGCCACCTGGGAAGATATAGCGTTTGATGAAATCAACACTCTTAACCGCTAATTGATAACGTTGTTCTACAATTGTTATCGCCTGAATCAGTGCCAGGCCATTGGGTTTTAGGCGTTCAGATAATGTGTTGATGTAGGTGTCTAGGTAGTGATGACCGACGGCCTCAATCATTTCGATTGATACTAGTTTGTCGTATTGGCCAGTCAGGTCACGATAATCTTTCTTTAAAACTGTAATTTGATCGCTTAAACCACGTTCATTAATAAGCTGCACAGCATGATCAAATTGCTCCTCAGAAATAGTCGTCGTTGTGACCTTACAGCCGTAGTTTTCGGCTGCGTGAATCGCGAAACCACCCCAGCCAGTTCCGATTTCTAGAACATGATCTGTCGGAGAGAGATGGAGTTTTCGACAAATATGATCCAACTTCTCGATTGATGCATTATCTAGGTCAGTCGATTCGCTCGAAAACAGTGCTGAGGAGTACATCAGTGTTGGATCGAGGAACGTTTCAAATAGTTGATTACCGAGATCGTAATGGGCTTCGATATTCTTTTTTGAACCCTTGACCGTATTTTTGTTGAGCCAATGTGCGGTAGCAAGTACAGCCCGGAAAAAGCGTGTTAAACCACTCTCCATTTGATCTGTGAGGTGGTTGTTCGCGACGAAGAACCGAGTGACTTGATCGAGTGAGCTTGTGATCCAATAACCGGCCATATATGCCTCGCCACTTCCGACTGAGCCTCGGAATGCAACATCGGACCATACTTGTGGATTGAGAATTGTGATGTGTGCATCAGGCCCCGCTTCGGAGCCTTCAAATGAAAAGGTGTCCTCGCCATCAGCAATGGTTAGGCGCCCATAACGTGCCTTTGAAAACGCCCTCAATAGCCCTCTGCGAGCAAGCTTTTGAGCGATTGTCAGATCCTTTGACTCACGGACGATTAAAGACTTCATTTCTGTCGTTGTTTGCGTCATATCGATCCTTAAGGGTGAGGGTGGTAAGTGAGTCCTTTCCGCCATAGCGCGAAAGCTTCTCGGTAAATGCCACCAAGTACAAGAAATGTTTGCGGCCAAATTCCTAGAAATAAAGGTTTCAATGACCTCCCATCGTAGGGTTTCAGGTCAAGCGTGATGCCCGCCTCAAACATAATGTCAGTATCACCGTCGTTCTGGAGCCCCAAATAGATTGAGGTTTGCGAGCTCTCAGGCCACTGAACCCTCGTAACATAGCGTTGCGTTGTTGGATTGAATGGCGAGACATGAAATGTCTTGTCGAACCAGTAATCTTGGCCTGAGGCAACGTGCTCATAGGGAATAATGTATCGGTGAACTTCGTTCCATGGCGTATTGGATACTTCATAAATCAACGCAGATGGTGAGCCATCGCCTTGATGCAAAAAATAGACTGACAACGGATTAAATCCGACACCAAAACAATGCGGATTTGTGAGCAACTTAACTGGGCCTGAGACATCCGTGTCGTAAATCTGTCTCACTCGAGCTCGTGCTGCCTCGCCACTTGGGCAAAGCTGATCGCAGAGATGGCGTTTGGTCTTAAAACTCAAAATTCCAGAGCGGTTGATTCGAAGTAAGGTGCCTTTAAAGTCGTCGAGTCGATCAAGATCCAAATAAAGCATTGCAGATCGGTATTTGAATCGATGTTCTTTAGGTTTCAGTCGTGCGTGCCATGTGGTGCCACGGCCGGACGCGTGCACTATTTCTGTCATATCAGGCCTGGATTCCCAAAGTCAATTTGATAGCGTCAGCTGCTTTCTCACCAGATACGACTCCATCCTCATGAAAGCCATTACGGCACCACGCCCCAGCAACAGTAATTCTCGATCCTGCATTCATCGAGTCAATTTGAGCCTGGATCGCAAGTGACTCTGGTCCAAACTGAGGATGTGCATACGTCCATTGGCCAAGAATCGCCTCTGGTTTGATGTGTTTTGTGTTATTGAGTGTCACGAAAAATTGATGAGGCCCCTTAAGGTTTTGAAGCCGATTCATATCGTAAGTCACCACAGCGCCGACCCCGTCGGGTGTTTTTTGAATCTGGTAATTCCAGCTTGCCCAAGCACGACTACTCTTTGGCATTTGAGAGCGATCCGTATGGAGGACGACCTCGTTGTCTGCATAGGGTATGCCTCTGAGCAGAGTTTTGAGCGCTGTTTCTGAATGGTCAAGCAACCCCAAAGATTGGTCACTGTGCGATGCAAGCACAACAGCATCGAAAGACTCTTTGCCCTTATTCGTAATGACTTCAACGCCTTGTGAGGTTTGTCGGACCGAAGTGACTTCAGTTTTCAACCGTATCCGCTCGCTGAATCCTGCAGTAAGTGGAGCAATGTAACTTCGCGAGCCACCTGGGAGCGTATACCACTGTGGTCGATCAGTGACTGAGAGAAGCCCGTGGTTTTTAAAAAACCGAATGAAAAACAATGCAGGCATTTGGTTCACGTCATTCAGGTCTGATGACCATATTGCTGCCGCCATAGGAAGCAAATAATGCGAATGAAATAAGTCACATAGCGCTAGTTTTTCAAGATAACTCTGAAGCGTTACCGAGGCGTCAATTCGATGATTTTCCAAGTCATCGATCGCAGTTTTATTAAACTTTACGATATCTAACAGAAACCGATAATAGCTCGGTGATAGCAGGCGACGACGTTGCGCAAACAATGTAGATAAGTTGTTACCTGCGTACTCGATACCAGTTGTCTCGGACATGACGCTAAAACTCATGTCTGTGTCTTGGTGTGTTAAGCCGAGCTCGCTCAATAAGTTCAAAAAACGCGGATAGGTCCATTCATTGAAAACAATGAACCCAGTATCGACCGCATATGTTTGATCATCAAGGGTAACATCGACTGTATGGGTGTGGCCGCCAATCCAGTCGTTTTGTTCAAAGACTGTGATATCGACGTCCTTTTGGAGTCTGTATGCGGCTGTCAGGCCAGAGATACCAGAGCCGATAATGGCAACGCGTGGTTGAGTTTGGCTATTCATGCTTTGAGGTCCTTAAACGCATCAATCGCGCGTTGCCGTGATGACTTGAGATCGACTATTGGTTCGACATATCCACCAGGAACTGATGCAAGCCACGGCGAATGGCGCTTTGCCTTTGGTAGGTCTGCGAGCTCAGGGATGTAATGACAGATGTAAGCACCTTCGGAATCATAGGTCTCACCTTGGCTGACCGGATTAAAAACACGGAAGTAGGGCGCTGCATCAGTGCCGGTCGACGCACTCCATTGCCAACCACCGTTATTCGCCCCTAGATCGGAATCAACGAGATATCGCATGAAGTGCGCTTCACCAATTCGCCAGTCGCACAATAAATTTTTGGTCAGAAACTGTGCCACGATCATTCGAACGCGATTATGCATCCAGCCAGTCGCTTTCAGCTCTCGCATGCCTGCATCAACAATAGGGATTCCTGTGAGTCCATTTTTCCACGCGTCTATCTCAGCGGTGTTGTTCCGCCACTGTAGAGTCTCCGTTTCAGGACGGAATGCCTTGTTTTTCGAGAGTCTCGGGAACCCAACCAGCAGGTGTTGATAAAAATCACGCCAAATCAGCTCGTTGATCCAAGAAAAAGCGTCTTCAGGGAAATCCCAGATCGGGCGGTTCATTACATCCTCAGCAGCTTTGATGCATTGTCTAGGAGAGAGCAAGCCTCTCGCTAGAGCTGCCGATAGGCGACTTGTTCCTTGAATTGCTGGCTGGTTACGTGCGGCGTCATACCGCGTGAGCTTTGATTCAGTAAAGACGTCTAGATCATTGAGTGCCTGACGCTCATTTGTTGCAAACGCAGTCAGATCGGATTCAGGCGAGTCTGCCAAGCTTGTCCAAGACAATGGCGTTGTTTTAGGCCTCTTTGATCCCGGAAGTTGATACGGCGCACGACTACTCTCTCGATACACAGAGAGCCATCTTTTCTTAAACGGGCTAAAAACGGAATAGTAGCGGTTGTCACCAGTTAGCACGGTACTAGGCTGTAAGACCACGCGGTCCACAAAGCTATGAACATTAACGTGAGTGAGCTCAGTCGTGATCTTGTAATCCCGCATGCGTTCATTCCACTGATATTCCTGATTGAAATACAGATCGGTCACTAGCTCCCGTTCGCAATAGTTACTGATCCATTGAACTTGATGTGCGTAATCTGGAAGGTGGACAACTTGAAGTTGCAAGCCAAGTTCAGCTAACTCAAGTGCAAGACTTTTTAGAAGTTGCTCGGTGTAGTACAGACGATTAGCGCCGTAGCCGAAGGATTCCCATTCGTCATCTGCTGTTAAAAAAATCGCAGTAATTTGAACTGCCGGGTCACAATTAAGTGCGGCACTGACGGCTGCGTTATCGCGAACACGCAGATCATCGCGAAACCAAACGAGACGATGTTGCATACTTCTCCTCAATTGCATCTTGCAAAGAATGTTATGCCATCGTCCGAGTCGGCAATATTGCGTGAAGTTTCGCCTACGCGGTTGGCAAACGCAACGGACTCTGCCAATCTGTCCCCGGTCGATGAGGATAAATGTATGTTCTTCGGACGGTTTTTAATCGCATTAAATTGCGTCACATTTATTGGTCTCGCGTTTTGGGCTCTCATAACGCCGGAGACACTATTAGGCGAGCTCGGTGTTATGGGATCGTCTCGCGCAGCAATTATCGAACTCCAGGTGTTAATTGCCGGATCGTTTATTGCTTTTTGCGTGTTAACAGTAAGTGGCATGTTCGATCAAAAGAAAACGAAGCGCTCACTGGTTGGTTTATTTGTAATTAACGCATCTTGGTTTTTGACCCGCTGCATTGCCTTGGCGGAGGGATTGTCAGAAGACAATTCAACTTATCTCTATATGGGGTATGAGTTGGCCATGCTGATCTTTCTCCTAATAGCGCTTCGGGTGGTGACCGGCCCGAGAGGTCGGACGCTTTTTCGACAGGAAGAAGCGAGTTTTTAAACTCTCTGTAGTCGTTGCGCGGCCTCAATCCCCGCTAAAAACGCGCCCTCAACTCGACCGCCAGCCAAGTAATCGCCAGCAATCCATAGTCCGGAATCAATTTGATAGATGCCTTTTTGCGCTGTGAGCCTTGGATCAGTCGGGCGTGCGTATCGCCAGCGATGGGATACGACTGGATTCGACTGTATGTTGAAGGTGTCATTGAGAAGCGCCGACATCTCTTGAGCCACCCATTTTGGGTCCGTTTCAAGATAAGTTGTCGTCCAGTCTGAAGTAGAGTGGATAACCAAGAGATCTGAGTTCCGCCCCGACTTACTGTGTTCGACTGAAATAAAGTCAAACGCTGGATGATCACCGCCGAAGCATGCGTCGATCATCCCCCCGTCGTCAGTGACTAGTGGTTCACTGGCGCTAACAACCGTGGTCCAGGTTGGTGCCATTGTGAATTTTTGAGTGATTTCATCGATGTCAAAATCGACGAGCAAGTCGCTCATCTGATCGACTGGCGTTGTGATGAGAACTTGATCTGCCGTGTATCGATCACCTGCTGTTGTCGTCAGAATAAAGCGATCTCCATCTTTATTGACGACAGCAATGCGTTTTTCAGTTTGAATCTCAACTGATTGCGCTAAAAATCGGCCTAGCGCATTCATATACGGCGTTCCGACGTAGCGTCTCTGTGTGTCTGGAGAGGCGACAGCCCTCGATTGCTGGAATGTTCCCATGCGAGGTGCCCATGGCTGAACTGCTCCAGCGTCCATAGCTAGAGCGATGGTTTCTTCAAAACGAGGGTCGCGCACAGTGAAAAACTGCGCGCCGATATCGGCTCGAAGGTCGTTGAGACGCTTAGAAGCAAGACGACCTCCGGGGCCTCGACTCTTTTCAAATATAATGTAATCCGTATCTGAGAGTTCGCGAGCAGCAGCTAAACCTGCAACGCCTGCCCCGATGATTGCAATTGGAGTGTGTGTCATGGAGTGGTCTTTTGATCCCAGTAGAAATTAGAATAGATGCCCCAATCAAGATATCAGGTTATTACAGGGCATTCTCAACACATGACAGACATTACAATCACAGAAAGCGCGCAAACCTATCTTAATGGTTTGTTGGAAAAGCAAAACGTCGACGGGATTGGGGTTCGTTTGTTCGTGTCTCAGCCCGGCACCATGTACGCGGAAACATGCTTGGCATACTGCCGTCCGGGTGAGGAAAAGCCTGAGGATGAGCGAGTTGATTGTGATGGGTTTACAGCTTATCTGGATCAGCCAAGTCTTCCTTACCTCGATGAGGCTGTCGTTGATTACGTCGCGGATAAGCTTGGCGGGCAGCTAACGATTAAAGCGCCGAAGGCCAAACAGCCAGCGGTTGCCTTTGATGGACCTGTTGAGCAACAGATCGTTGAGATTTTGACTGGTGAGGTGAACCCTGGTCTGGCTGCGCATGGTGGTGAGGTGCGATTGATTCGTCTGGAGGACGATATTGCAATTCTCCAGTTCGGAGGTGGTTGTCAGGGATGTAGCGCTGTCGATATGACGCTTAAGGATGGCGTTGAGAAGACATTGATGGATCGAATTCCTGAGCTGAAGGGTGTTCGTGACGTAACCGATCATAGCCAACGTGAAAATGCCTACTACAAATAAGATTGTTTCGAAGGTGGCGTCAATCGACGCCATCGTTGATGAGATTCGTAATTTTCTTAAAGTTCCCACTCCAGATGCTTGGGTAAGTCATGCCTTAGGAGACCTTGGGACTCTTCTGGTTGATCATGCCAACTGCGAGTACAAGGCGGCTGCCACTGGCATGAGTCTAATCACTAAATATCGGAATTTGCCCCGTTTGCAAAAGCTCATGGCGCGCTTGGTGCGCGAAGAAATGTTGCACTATGAGCAAGTTCTCATGTTTATGGATCGGATGGGGGTGGAATTTCGTCCGCTCAGTGCATCGCGCTACGCGAGAACACTCAGAGAATCTGTGCGGACCGATGAGGTTGGTCGCTTGGTTGATTTGCTGATCGTCGGTGCGATCGTTGAAGCGCGATCTTGTGAGCGATTCGCCGCACTATGGCCGCACTTACCAACTTCGCTTGGCCGGTATTACAAGTCATTGCTTCGCTCAGAAGGACGTCATTACCAGGACTATTTGGCTCTTGCCAGAGAGAATGATGAGGAGCGCGCTGTCAGTGAGCGATTAGCACACTTTCTTCAGATTGATCAGCAGTTGATTCAGAGCCCGGATCAGGAGTTTCGCTTCCATTCAGGCGTTCCGATTTGACGCGACCACTGCTCTGCAGTCGTGGATCCTTTGTCTGAGATGTGGGCTAAGCTCACAGTCTGTATAGAATCTGATGTATCTATAAAAACTCCGATCCCAGAGCTATTCCAGTCGGATGTGACGGCGCGCAGTCCTGTTTTCGCTTGGTGGATAGCGGGGCGATGAGTATGTCCGTGAATCATAAGTGTTGCCCCAAAATTCCTCATCCAAAGATCGATCTCTGAGTCGACTGCATCACCAATTGCTTCAGGGCGGTTGGCCTGTGATTCGCGAGACGCCTGTCGAAGTCCTTCAGCAATGGCCTGTCGCTCGGAAAGCGGTTTCTCGAGAAATTGTTTGATCCAAGCTGGCTGCCTAACTTCTTGTTTAAATGTTTGATACGCGTGGTCCAGTGTGCATAGTTCATCGCCGTGAATGACGATGAACTCATCAGTTGCGTAACGATCTACTAAGCGGATCTTGAACTCATTAAGATACTGTTCACTGATCAAGAAGTCGCGATTGCCATGTATGAATAACGCGTCATCGCTGTGACCGCCGCAGAATTCGAGAAATTCACGATCGATATCCGCTCCGCCATCGTCACCGACCCATGCCTCAAATACGTCACCAGCAAGGATTAGCTGATCGCATACGCAGTGGCTGAGTGCTTCCATCACTGCGCGGTAACGCGCAGGATCAGAAGGGTCGAGATGGAAATCGGAGACGACGAGTCGTCGCATCAAATGATAGACGCTTTGTTAATGATGACATCATCTCTCGGTACATCTGAGTGGCCAGCGCGATGCGTTGTGTCGACAGCTCGAATCGCATCAACAACATCCATGCCGTCGTATACGCGAGCGAACACACAATAGCCAAACCCATCGGGAGTTTCAGACCGAAAGTTCAGGAAATCATTGTCAGTTACATTGATGAAGAACTGCGCGGTCGCAGAGTGTGGATCCATCGTTCTCGCCATTGCGACCGTTCCACGATTATTCGCAAGCCCGTTTGACGCTTCGTTTGCAATCGGATCACGCGTTTCTTTTTGAATCATCCCTGGCTCAAAACCGCCGCCTTGGATCATGAAACCGTCGATGACACGGTGAAAAATGGTTCCGTTGTAAAAGCCATCCTCAACATATTGTTTAAAATTTGCAGTTGTTTCAGGCGCATCGGTCTCGAAAAGCTCTAAAGTGATGTTGCCGAGCGTTGTTTCAAATAGAATCACGGGTTTTCCTCCTCATTACAGTAGACGGTACTATACCGGTTTCACCACAAGGAATAACGCGTGAGTTTGCAGATCTTTGACACCTTGGCCCGAGAAAAGCGCGAATTTCAGCCGATAGCAGCTGAAAAAATTGGCATGTATGTATGCGGGATGACTGTCTATGACCGCTGCCATCTTGGTCACGGGCGTGTCATGGTGGCATTTGATGCGATCGTGCGATATCTCCGCTTTCGTGGATTTGATGTGAATTACGTCCGAAATATCACAGATGTTGATGACAAAATTTTCGCCCGAGCCGCAGAGCGGGGAATCGATTTTTCTGAATTGACCGCTGAAATGATTGATGCCATGCATCAAGACGAAAAAAGATTGGGATGCCAATCCCCAAATGCAGAGCCTCGAGCGACATCTAATATCGAATCGATGCTCAAATTAATCGAAACGTTGATTTCAAAAGGCGCCGCATACCAAGGTGCATCTGGTGATGTCTATTTTAGAGTGAGTGCATTTTCCGATTACGGCAAACTGAATAATAGAAAGCTCGATGACATGATCGCAGGTGCTCGGGTTGCAGTGGCTGACGATAAAGAAAGTCCGGCGGATTTCGTTCTGTGGAAATCCGCAAAGGAGGGCGAGGAGTCCTGGCCTTCACAATTTGGTCCCGGCAGGCCTGGCTGGCATATCGAATGTTCAGCTATGAGTATGGATGCACTTGGCGAGACATTTGATATCCATGGCGGCGGCCCAGATCTCAAATTTCCGCATCATGAAAATGAAATAGCTCAATCTGAGGCTGCAACAGGATGTAAGTTTGCACGCTATTGGATGCATGCCGGTGCCGTTCGCGTTAATGAAGAAAAAATGTCGAAGTCACTTGGGAACTTTGTAACGCTCGATACGCTGTTTAAAGAGTTTCATCCAGAAGTGATCCGTTTTTTCTTGCTGCAGAGTCATTATCGCAGTGCAATTTCGTTTTCAGACGACGCGCTAGTACAAGCAGAAGCGGCCTATGGCCGACTCGTTCAGGCATTGCCCAATGAGTTGTCTGCACCGAGCTCAGACGCAATTTTCGAATTTCAAACACTGATGGATGACGACTTTAATACTCCGCGAGCGATTGCGTTATTGTTCGAGTTAGCCTCAGAGGGATCAGCGGAGTCTGCATCCAGTATCATGGCGATCGGCAAAGTACTTGGTCTGTTTACGAGTGGAAAAGAGGCATTTTTTGAGCAACAGCAGGCATTGAAGGCTGAGAAGAGCGGTCTGAGCGATGCGGCAATTGATGCCTTGATCACCGCACGGGAGCAGGCGCGCAAAGATCGCGATTTCGGAACTGCGGATAAGATTCGAGATGACTTGGTTGCTCAGGGTGTTGTACTTGAGGATGGCGCTGGCGGAACATCGTGGCATCGCAAATAAATCGAGTCGATGCCGCACTTTTCGCGATTACTGTTCTAACCTGGGGTACCACATGGTTTGTTATTTTAGGGCAGCTGGGCGTGGTGCATCCGGTTGTGTCAGTTGGCTGGCGCTTCTTGATCGCATCATTGGTTCTCTTCGTGATTTGTATCGCGCGGTCTGAAAGGCTGGCGCTCACGGCATCTGAGCATGCGCTTTGTGTGCTTCTTGGTATGTTCTTGTTTTGTCTTAACTATGGCTTATTTTACACAGCAAGCTTATCCCTCACGACAGGCCTGGTTTCGGTTGTGTTTTCAACAATGGTTTTTTGGAACGCTCTGGGCGCCAGATTTTTTCTGGGCCAGCCATTAGAGACACGCTCTTTGGCCGGGGGTGTAATTGGTGTCTTTGGCCTACTTATATTGTTTCGTACTGAGCTTATCTCGTTTGATTGGGAAAGCGAGGGATCGTTCGCCTTATTCTTGTGTCTCCTTGGGACAATATCAGCGAGTTCAGGCAATTTAGTGTCAGCAACTTTGCAAAAGCGCGATATGACCGTATGGAATTCGACGGCATTTGGAATGTTGTATGGGACTGTGTTGACCTTTATTTTTGCGCTGTTTAACGATTTAGAGATCCGGTTTGAGTGGACTGCATTATATGTTGGGTCTCTGTTATATCTCGTTATATTTGGCTCTGTTATTGCGTTTGGGTCATACCTCACGCTGATTGGCCGAATAGGGCCGGGGAGAGCTGCGTACACCACTGTTGCCTTTCCAGTTGTTGCGATTTTGGTCAGCGTGCTTTTCGAGGGATATCAACTGACTTTGCTCGCCTTTGTTGCGGTAGCGCTTATCATCGCTGGAAACTGGCTCGCACTTTCGAAACCCAAAGTCCAAAAATCCCCTTGCAGAGCCTGAAGTCGATGACTATACTCCGCACCCACTGTTGGGCACCACTGTGCTCAGTCAGGCAGTCGGGGTATAGCGCAGTCTGGTAGCGCATCTGCTTTGGGAGCAGAGGGTCGTTGGTTCGAATCCAGCTGCCCCGACCACTACTGACCATGCGCCTGTAGCTCAACCGGATAGAGCAACGGCCTTCTAAGCCGTAGGTTGCAGGTTCGATTCCTGCCAGGCGTGCCAGCCTGGCATCGACGGTGGGTGTAGCTCAGTTGGTAGAGCCCCGGATTGTGATTCCGGTCGTCGTGGGTTCGAGTCCCATCATCCACCCCACTTTCTGATCTACAAATCCTGAGCTGCTTTCGGTATTGTTGTTCTCAAATAACGATAGGTTCTTGTAATGACTCGCTACGTAATCGCAATCCTTTGGGTCTTTTCGTCTGTTAGTGTCGCGGAAGAGCGTCCGATTCCCGACGACTGCGAGGTGCTAGAAGGCTGGGTCACCGTATGGATTGATCAAGTGCGCCAGGCGCGTGAAGAGATCATCAATCTAAAAATGGATGGTAAGGAGCCAGATCCTGAGCTTCAGCGCAAATTTGACTATGTCACGTATGAATCCGAACGATTTTCGACCGCGTTTGAAGAGCGTTGCAATAGCCAAGGCGCGGCTACGCGCTAGTTGGAGAGATTGGCGACCTCGTAGCGAGGGAAGGGAATCGTGATCTTTTCTCGATCAAAGGCCCTTTTGATTTCCCGCAAAAGCTGCATTCTACCAGTGACCACAAAATCGCTATTAACCCATACGCGAACCAAAATGTTCTGACCGAAGTCTCCGAGATTGTCAGCGCCGACAACTGCCTCCGGGTCAGTTAAACAAAAGGACTGCTCTGAGATGACCTGTCGAATAATGGTTTCTGCCTGTTCGATATCATCGTCATAAGAGATTCCGACTAAGAACTCGATACGTCGCGATGGGTAGGCGCTGTAATTCACCACACTCGATTGCATTAATGAGCCATTCGGTATGACAACCTTCTTTGCATCCGGTGTCTTGAGCTCGGTGGTTAATAGATCGATTTCCATGACCGTTCCGATGACAGAGTTGACCTCGATCGTGTCGCCTTGGCGAAATGCTCCGTTAAAAGCCAAAATCAGACCGGCAGCCAGATTGCTAAGCGTATCCCGGAGCGCTAGACCAATCGCAAGACCGGCGGCGCCAAGAGCAGCGATAAGGCTTGTTGTATCAACACCCAGAGTCCCAAGAGCTGAGACTAGTGCAATGACATAGATGCCAATCCGAGCGGCGCGCGCAATAAATGTTGCCGCTAGCCCTTGAAGTTTCGTGCGATTTAGGGCGAGCTTCACAGCGCGATTTGCCATCGATCCAAGAAACAGGCCTGCTGCGACAATGAAAATCACCATTACAATCGACTCAAGGTTGGCGGGCAGAAGTGAATTTAGGGATTCGATTGACATAAAGGTCTCTCACGCAGTACGCGATGAGATTACTGGGTTTTATTCAATATTGCTTGATATTTTAGGTTGAATGCTTCAGTATCCGCCGCCTCATAACGCGTTCTGCGTTCTGTTGCGGATGTGGTGAAATTGGTAGACACGCCAGATTTAGGTTCTGGTGCCGCGAGGCGTGGGGGTTCAAGTCCCTCCATCCGCACCATCACTGTACGGCTACGACTGAAAGCAGTATCCTATCGCGTTTAATTTCAAAGAATTTGAATGACTGAGGTTAATCCATGCAGGTTGTCCTGGAATCCCCGAGCGCACTAGAGCGCCAATTTACAATCACAATCCCAACCGGGGATGTTGAAACTGAGTTCGAAGCCAAGTTGGCAGAAACCGCAAAGCGTGTGCGCATTGATGGTTTTCGTCCCGGCAAGGTCCCTGCAAGCGTAGTACGTCAGCGGTATGGCCAAGCAATTCGTCAGGAAATTGTCTCTGATTTGATGGAAAAGTCATTGGGCCAAGCGTTGAATGAGCACGACGTCAAGCCAATCGGCCAGCCAAAAATTGATGACGTTAAATTTGAAGAAGGTTCAGATTTCTCGTTTAAGGCAACGTTCGAAGTATTTCCTGAGCTCGACCCTGCTTTGATAAACGGTGATGAGATCGAGCAGACAAGCTGTAAAGTGAGTGCGGCCGATATCAAAGAAATGATCGCCACTCTCCGTGAGCAACGCAAGTCTTGGAAAGAGTCGGCGCGGGCCGCGTCGAAAGAAGGTGATCGCGCAACAATCAATTTTGAAGGCTTTATCGATGGCGAAGCTTTTGATGGCGGTAAAGGCGAAGATCATGCGCTGGTCCTTGGTTCAGGCTCTATGATCCCAGGCTTCGAAGATGGAATCATTGGTATGAAGAAGGGTGACGCTAAAGAGATCGAAGTGACGTTCCCTGAGGATTATCACGCCGAGAATCTGAAAGGCAAAGCGGCAACGTTTAAAATTGAAGTAACGAAACTCGAGCGCGGGGAGCTTCCCGCAGTTGATGAAGAATTTATCAAAGCATTCGGAGTTGAGTCCGGCGACGAGAAAGACTTCAAGGCCGAGCTCAAAGAGCAAATGGAGCGTGAGCTGTCGTTGACTCTAAAGAACATGAATAAAACAAAAGTGTTCGATGTGTTGCTTGAAAAGAATGCTGACACACCGGTCCCTGATGCGGCGATCAAATCTGAGATTCATGCATTGAAGCATCAGGCAGTCGAGCGTTTTGGTGGTGGGCAGCAATTCGATCCACATCAGCTTCCAGATGAATTGTTTACTGAGCAGGCTGAGCGTCGAGTACGTCTTGGGATTTTGCTTGGTGCAACGGTCAAGAAGCTTGAGCTTCAGGCAGATACGGATCGCGTCCGAGCGCTGATTGACGAAATGGCTGCTGCATACGACGATCCAGAGCAGGTTGTGAACTTCTACTACTCAAATGACGAGAATCTGAAGCAGGTTGAAGCGCTTGCAGTTGAGGAACAGGTTGCTGAGAAGCTTCTTGAATCTGCAAAAGTAAAGACCATTGATATGTCATACGCTGACGTCATGAAGAGTCGTCAGGGGTAATTAGAGGTAAACGTATGGCAGGCTTAGTCCCGATTGTTGTCGAACAGAGTGCTCGTGGAGAGCGTTCATATGACATCTATTCACGACTTCTTAAAGAGCGCGTAATTTTTATGGTTGGTCAGGTTGAAGACCACATGGCTAACTTAATCGTCGCTCAACTATTGTTTTTGGAGTCGGAGAATCCGGACAAAGATATTCATCTGTATATCAATTCGCCTGGTGGTTCAGTAACTGCGGGGATGGCAATCTATGACACGATGCAGTTTATCAAGCCGGATGTTTCAACTTTGTGTATCGGGCAAGCTGCGAGTATGGGCGCTTTTCTTTTGGCAGGCGGTACCAAAGGCAAGCGGTTTGCACTACCTAATTCGCGTATGATGATTCATCAGCCGTTGGGTGGATATTCTGGGCAAGCATCCGATATTGATATTCATGCAAAGGAAATCTTAAAGATTCGAGAGAAGCTGAATTCGAAACTAGCTCACCATACGGGCCAAACGATCAAGCAAATTGCTAAAGATACAGATCGTGATCGCTTCATGGATGCTGAAGAGGCGAAGTCTTACGGGCTTATTGATGATGTGTTAGAGCATCGCGCTGATTCGACCAAAGGATCTTGATTTTCCGTTCGTGACAGCGCACTGTTGACGGCGCGGAATAGGTGAACACATGACAGATACAACAGATCAATCATCGGAAAATAACGGCAAGGTTTTGTATTGCTCGTTTTGCGGTAAGAGTCAGCATGAAGTACGCAAACTGATCGCTGGGCCGAGCGTATTTATCTGTGATGAATGCGTCGATCTTTGCAACGACATCATTCGTGAAGAAGTCCAAGAGTCAGACGATGCTGAAGCATCGGATGGTCTCCCTGTGCCTCAGGTCATCAAAACAACTCTTGATGACTATGTGATTGGGCAGGATCGGGCGAAACGTGTACTCGCGGTAGCTGTCTATAATCACTACAAGCGTCTCCGGCATGGTGAGCGAAGCTCCCGCGAAGTTGAGCTAGGTAAATCAAATATTCTCCTCATTGGACCAACAGGATCCGGTAAGACGCTGTTGGCAGAGACGCTCGCACGGTTACTCAATGTGCCTTTTACAATGGCCGACGCCACGACGCTCACCGAAGCAGGGTACGTTGGAGAGGATGTCGAGAACATCATCCAAAAGTTGCTGCAGAAGTGTGATTATGATGTTGAAAAGGCCCAGCAAGGCATTGTTTATATTGATGAAATAGATAAGATTTCGAGAAAATCTGATAACCCTTCAATTACTCGAGACGTGTCTGGCGAGGGTGTTCAACAGGCGTTGCTCAAGCTGATTGAGGGCACTGTTGCATCAGTTCCACCGCAAGGTGGTCGCAAGCATCCTCAGCAGGAATTTCTGCAGGTCGATACATCGAACATTTTGTTCATTTGCGGCGGGGCTTTTGCTGGTCTCGACAAAGTGATCCGGGATCGTAGTGAAAAGGGCGGCATTGGGTTTGGTGCCGAAGTACGCTCCAAGAATGAGTCAAAGTCAGTAGGCGAGGCATTTGCGGAGGTTGAACCCGAAGATCTTGTGAAGTACGGGTTGATTCCCGAGTTTGTCGGGCGACTCCCAGTGGTAGCAACGCTCGGTGAGCTGGATGAGGAAGCGCTGATTCAGATCTTGTCTGAGCCAAAGAACGCCCTTGTAAAACAGTATAAAGAGCTGTTTGACATGGAAGGTGTTGAGCTGGATGTTCGTCCTGAGGCGTTGCGCGCAGTGGCGAAGAAGGCTATGGAGCGTAAAACCGGTGCTCGTGGATTACGCTCGATTCTTGAAAGTATCCTTTTGCACCCCATGTTTGATATTCCATCTGATAACGATGTATCTAAAATCGTAATCGATGAAGGTGTCGTTACAGGCGACAGTGAACCGCTGAAGATTTACGCGGGAACACCTGACGAAAAACGCTCGGCCAACGCAGCCGATTAATTTAGGAAGCACGAAATGAGTACCCAGCAGCTGGACCTCCCATTACTCCCGCTGAGGGATGTGGTCGTCTATCCCCACATGGTTCTTCCACTATTTGTAGGTCGTGAAAAATCGATCAAAGCGCTTCAGAGTGCTATGGATGGCGGTAAAGAAATCCTTTTAGTGGCACAAAAGGTGGCGAGTGAAGATGAGCCAAGGCCGGGCGAACTCTATGAGTTTGGTACGGTTGCTTCAATTCTTCAGTTACTCAAGCTGCCCGACGGCACTGTAAAAGTGCTTATCGAAGGTGGTCAGCGTGCAAAGGTCTCCAATTTCGACCTCGATGGTGATCATTATCGCGCAGCAGCTGAAGTGGTTGAATCGATTCCACTGAAAGAGCATCACCAAGAAGCACTTTTGCGTGTCTTAATGGATCAGTTTGATAAGTACGTCAAAGCATCCAAAAAGATTCCCGCTGAAGTTCTTGCCTCGTTACAAAGCATTGAAGAGCCAGGGCGTCTATGCGATACCATGGCGGCCCACCTCACTTTGCCATTAAAAGAGAAACAAGCGCTGCTCGCGCAAAGCGATGTGAAAGAGAGGCTTGAATACCTTGTCGCTTTGATGGAATCGGAGCTTGATCTCTTGCAGGTTGAGAAGCGTATCCGTGGCCGCGTTAAAGACCAGATGGAAAAAAGTCAGCGTGAGTACTATCTGAATGAGCAAATGAAAGCCATTCAGAAGGAAATGAATGACTTGGATGAAACTCCAAACGAAGTTGACGCTTTGCAGGCACGCATCGAGGAGTCTGGCCTTTCTAAGGAAGGTAAGGAAAAGGCTGAAGGCGAGCTACAGAAGCTCAAGATGATGTCACCGATGTCAGCAGAGGCGACAGTAGTTAGGGCATATTTGGACTGGTTACTCGGTTGCCCATGGACTAAGCGCTCACGTGTTCGCCATGATCTTTTAAAGGCACGAGATATTCTTGAGGCTGATCATTACGGTCTTGAAGAGGTTAAAGAACGCATCCTCGAATATCTCGCGGTCCAGATGCGCATGAAGAAGTCGAAGAGTCCTGTACTTTGCCTCGTGGGCCCGCCGGGGGTTGGTAAAACTTCGTTGGGCGAGTCGATTGCTCGTGCCACCAATCGAGAATTTGTGCGGATGGCACTCGGTGGTGTTCGTGATGAATCGGAGATTCGCGGCCATCGCAGGACCTATATTGGTTCAATGCCAGGGAAGATCATTCAAAAGCTCTCGAAGGTGGGGGTAAAGAATCCGCTCTTCTTGCTTGATGAGATCGATAAAATGGGTATGGATCATCGAGGGGATCCCGCTTCTGCATTGCTGGAAGTTTTAGATCCCGAGCAAAATCATACATTTAACGATCATTACCTTGAGGTCGACTTCGATCTTTCAGAGGTCATGTTTGTCTGTACGTCCAACTCAATGAACATGCCCGCACCTTTGTTAGACCGGATGGAAATCATTCGTATCCCGGGATACACAGAGGATGAAAAGCTTAATATTGCCAAAAAATATCTTGTGCCAAAGCAGATCAAGAATAATGGTCTTGGAAAGACAGAGATCGAAGTTCCTGATCAGACGTTAACGGATTTGATTCGTTATTACACGAAAGAGGCTGGTGTCCGTGGTCTCGATCGTGAAGTTTCGAAACTTGCGAGAAAGGTTGTCCGAAAGCGTATTGAAGAGGGCCACAAGAAGATCGGTGGAAATGATAACGAAACGGTTGTCATCACTCCTGATGCGCTTGAAAACTATTCAGGCGTTAGAAAATATACCTATGGGCTTAAAGAAACAGAAGATCGCATCGGCCAGGTAACAGGCCTGGCGTGGACCAGTGTTGGCGGTGAGCTTCTGACGATCGAAGCGGTTTCAATGCCAGGTAAAGGTAAGCAGATTCGTACTGGATCGCTTGGTGATGTCATGCAGGAATCCATTCAAGCGGCAATGACAGTCGCTCGTAGTCGAGCGATTGCTCTCGGGATTGATCCGAACTTCCATGAAAAGACAGATCTACACATACACGTACCTGAAGGAGCAACTCCGAAAGATGGTCCTAGTGCTGGTACTGGTATGTGTACTGCTCTCGTATCAGTTTTGGCTAATGTTCCTGTAAAAGCCGACGTTGCGATGACAGGTGAGATTACGCTTCGAGGTCAAGTGCTGCAAATTGGTGGTTTGAAAGAAAAGCTGCTGGCAGCGCATCGTGGCGGTATTAAAACGGTGATCATTCCTGAAGAAAATGTGCCGGATCTGAAAGAGATTCCTGATAATGTGAAAGCGGATCTTGTGATCAAACCAGTATCGTGGATTGACCAAGTTCTTGATATTGCACTTGCGTATATTCCTGAGCCATTCGTGGTCCAAGATGGTGCAAATAGTTCGGACTCAGAACAATCAAAGGAAAAAAACACGCAACGGGCGCATTAACGGGTTGTTTCAGTCTAAAACGCTTGGTATAACTACGAAGCGCTAGTTAAGAGGTTGCCTCAAAACGAGAATGTATAAGGCGCCGCTGTATTTACAAAAAAACCGATAGGGGTACTACGAGTGAATAAATCAGAATTGATCGATGCGATTGCTGCTGATGCAGGTTTGTCTAAGGCTGACGCTGGTAAGGCGCTTGATGCGACTTTGGCAGCAGTTACAGGTGCTTTGAAAAAGGGTGACACAGTTTCTTTGGTTGGTTTCGGTACTTTCCAAGTGAAAGATCGTGCAGCGCGCACAGGTCGTAACCCTCAGACTGGTGCAACTATTCAGATTGCAGCCGCCAAAGTTCCTGGTTTCAAGGCAGGTAAGGCTCTGAAAGACGCTGTTAACTAAGTTAATCGTTGTCTTTACTGTAAAGGGGCCATCGGCCCCTTTTTTGAATCTATAGGTTACAACTCAACATGCTTCAAAATATTCGTGATAACTCAAGCGGCATTATTGCAAAAATTATTGTCGGTCTGATTGCTGTGACATTTGTCATCACTGGTGTCAATTTTTTCAATGGAAGCGACGGTGACACTGTCATTGCTGAAGTGGATGGGGTCGAAATCACCGAGCGCCGTTTTCTCGAAAAACTCGAGCAGGAACGCCGTCAATTATTAAGCATTCTTGGAGATCCTGGCGCGATAAATGAAGATTTGTTGAGACAAAGCGTATTGAACGCGTTAATAGAAGAAGCATCGGTGACGCGGTATTCAGAAAAATTAGCATTCGGCGTTACTGATCAGTTGGTCGATCAAGTCATTGTTGAAATTCCACAGTTCCAAACAGACGGCCGGTTTGATCCGCGTTTATTTGATCAAGCGATTGGGCGTATGGGGATGTCTCGGCTTGGGTTCCGCGAAGAGTTAAAACGGAACCTAATTGAGTATCAGGTGAAAGGAGCGATTGAGACCTCAATTATCGTGACACCATCGGAACTTGAACGCCTGCAAGTACTGCAAAATCATACGCGCTCGGGTGAACTCTTGGTGATTGATGTCGAACCTTTCATGGATCAGGTCTCTGTATCAAACGATGACATTAATTCTTACTACGAATCAAATAAGAATTCTTTTGTGACTGAGGAATCGGTTGCTTTGGACTATGTTGTTTTGAGTGCTACTGATTTTCAGGAGCAGGTGGCAATCACTGATGAAGACGTGCGAGCAGCATTTGAATCAGAGGTTGCGGCCGCTGCAAACGATACAGAACGTCGCGCGCGGCATATTTTGATCGCGAGTTCGGATGATGCTCTATCAAAAGCCAGTGAAATCAAGCGGCAGTTAGATGATGGGGCCGATTTTTCCGATTTGGCGAAACAGTACTCTGACGATATCGCGAGCCGTGAAACAGGTGGTGACCTTGGATTTGCTCCAAAGGGTACGTTTGTTCCTGAATTCGAGGCCGCTCTTGAAGGATTATCTGTCAATACGGTTTCAGAGCCAGTCGAATCGCAGTATGGCTATCATATTATCGAACTGCTTGAAACGAGAGCTCGTCCTGTCGATACATTCGATGCGCGTGCACCGCGCTTGCGCGTTGAGCTCGAGGAACGTGAAGCTAATCGTCTTCTGACCACATCACTTGAAGAGTTTTCAAATATTGCATTTAGCGGAACGCTGGAAGAGCTTAATAGCATCTATGGGGTTCAAATCCAGTCAACAGAGTTATTCAATCGCTCAAGTGCTCAAGGGTTAATGGCCCAAGAGTCAGTACTTCGCCGCGCATTTAATGAATCGTTGTATAGCGGTGAGCTGAATGCTGATGTCTTCGAAGTGGAGCCTGGCCTTTGGATGACTTTCCGTGTAAAGAGTCATGAGCCACAAGCTGTTCGTCCTATCGAAGACGTAGAAGGCGAGATTGCTGATATTCTTAAGCAGCAAAAGGCAACTGAGGCCGCGAATGCCTTAGCTGAAAATGTAAAGAATCACTGGAAGGAAGGTAAAGATGGCTTGCCCTCCGATGCGTCAGGACTCAGTGCTCGGAAATTTAGCAATTTGAGTCGTAATGGGGATGACTCAATGAGTCGTGACACTTTAGCGGTAGCATTTGCGGCATCTGCCCCTGGTGAAGGGCGTCCATCGACATTCGTGGCACCGGCGAATAACTCGGTTGTAGTGGCCCGAGTTGATCAGATTAACTTCGACGTCAAGCCTGATAGCAATACGAATCTCTTGCCCGCACTGAGCCAGCTCCGTACGAGTCAGGAAGGAAGTGAGTTTTGGTCTGTTGTGACCGCTGCTGCAGAGTTGGTTAAGCGCTAATGGAGTTTATTGCTGATTACGGGCTGTTTTTGTTAGAAACGCTAACGATCGTATTGGCAGTAATTTTCGTGATTGCTGCAAGCTCGAAGATTTCAGGTGGTAGTGATGACCCCAAAGGGGCAATCAAGATCACTGATCTCTCTAAAAAATTCGCTGATCAGACAAAACAAGTTTCGGTTGCAGTTGACGCAGCTTTGGCGGATGAGAAAAACTCATTGCTGGAACGCCTTAAAAAGCGCTTTCGCAAATCATCTCGAGACGACTCTCAAAAACTTTTGAAAAAAGATAAGCTCGCTGTCGTTATTGAATTCAAAGGTGATATGAAAGCGTCTCAAGTCGCAAATCTTCGCGAAGAAGTTTCAGCGATTTTGGCAATGGAGCGAAAGCCAGATCAAGTTGTGCTCAAGTTGACTTCACCGGGTGGGCTAGTACATACCTATGGCCTCGCCAGTTCGCAATTGTCGCGCTTACGCGATGCAAATATTCCTTTGTGTGCCTGCGTCGATACAGTCGCTGCCAGTGGTGGATACATGATGGCCGTTTGCGCGGATCGTATCATTTCAGCGCCGTTTGCTGTTTTGGGGTCAATTGGCGTTGTCGCGCAAATCCCGAATATTCACCGCTTTTTAAAGAATCGCGATGTTGATGTAGAGCTTCATACGGCTGGTACGAATAAACGAACTCTCACGTTGTTGGGTGAAAATACGCCGGAAGGTCGCAAAAAATTTAAGGAAGACCTCGAACAAACCCATGCTCTTTTTAAATCATGGATCGCTGAAAGACGTCCAGAACTCGATCTTGAAGCTGTTGCGGATGGATCGATTTTTTACGGTACAGACGCATTGGCGAACGGGCTGTGTGATGAAATCGCGACTTCTGATGATGTACTTATGAACCTGAATGTCGACCATCATTTATTTGCGTTGAAGTGGGTGGAGAAGAAGACACTCGCCGCACGTCTTGGTCGCGATGCATCAGCTGCGGTAGTCGACCAAGTTGATAATTACATCAATCGGACCAATCAGGATTTCACCAGACTGTGACCAGTAAAGAGGTGACTCTGTATACCGATGGTGCCTGCAAGGGTAATCCTGGTCCCGGTGGATGGGGTGCTGTGCTTGAGTACGGGGAGCATCGTAAAGAGCTGTTTGGTGGTGAAGCCGACACGACGAATAACCGTATGGAGTTGATCGCCGCCATTCAGGGATTGTCAGCGTTGAAGAGTCGTTGCACCGTTAACCTGTACACAGACTCTGTCTATGTAAAAGATGGCATCACAAAATGGCTATCAAATTGGAAAGCAAATGGCTGGAAGACCGCGGCGAAGAAGCCAGTTTCTAACCAGGATCTTTGGCAACGATTGGATGATGTCGCGAATCAACATGATGTTCACTGGCATTGGGTTAAGGGTCATGCGGGCCATCCAGGCAACGAACGTGCTGATGAGCTTGCCAATCAAGGAGTGGTTTCGGAATGCGGCAAATAATTCTCGACACAGAGACGACTGGCTTAGATCCAAATGATGGCCACAGGGTGATCGAGATTGGCTGCATCGAAATGGTAAATCGTCGTCTCACTGATCGGACATTTCACGTCTACATCAATCCCGAAAGAGCCATTGATCAGGAAGCGATCGAAGTCCACGGCATCACCAATGAGTTTTTGGCGGATAAGCCGAATTTTGCCGGTATTGCTGACGAGTTTATTGAGTTTGTTCGTGGCGCCGAACTGATCGCTCATAATGCTATGTTTGACGTTAAATTCCTTGAATCTGAATTAAACCGCATACCGGGTGCGCCGAGCATGTTTTCGTTAATGCATGGCGGAGTAGCGGTCGATACGCTTGCCATGGCTAAAGAAAAAAGGCCTGGCAAAAGGAATTCCCTGGACGCGTTATGCCGCGACTACAAAATTGATGCCTCTGAACGAACACTTCACGGCGCTTTACTCGATGCCGAGCTGTTAACGCGCGTGTATCTCGCTATGACGCGAGAGCAAAGCCGTATGTTCGGTGGCTCAGAGAACCAGTCTCAAGGTTCTCGATTTGAGTCGATCCAAAAATTAGACGGGATTCATCGAAATCAGGTGATCAGAACGCCTTCTGAGAGTGAGTCTGAGAACCATGATGCGTTTTTAACAACATTGAGAAAGAGTAGCGATTCTTTGATATGGGATTCAAATAAGTCATGAATTGGCTCGGCGACCATAGCAGCGATTGGCTCCCGGGTATCAATTCTGGATTAACTAGTCGCGCTGTTTTAACGACATCTGAACGGACTGTAGCAGTCGGAAAAGATGGTGCTCCTTTGCTGCTCGCGATTGATGATCCTCTAATATTAGATTATGAACCGCATCTAGCTGGCACACTGAATGGCGTGACCTATTACGGTGTTCGATGCCCAGAAATTGCGGGTTTGAACTATGAAGCTCTTAGGCCTGTCTTGGTGCAGCTTGATAGCGATGGATTCATTCCAGTCAGTGCCGCAATGCAGGTTCTCGATTTTATTGAAGAGCACCGATTTTGCGGTCGCTGTGGCAAGGAGACAAGTGCTTCAGTATCCGATCGCGGACGGCACTGTGAGCCTTGTGGGTTGACACAATACCCGAGAATTTCACCCTGTGTAATTGTGTTGATTACACGCGGTGACGAAATACTTCTGGCGCGCGCTCCTCGATTTGTTGATGGCATGTATTCAACACTTGCTGGTTTTGTGGAGGCGGGTGAGTCTGCAGAACATGCCTGTCATCGAGAAATTCGAGAAGAAGTCGGCGTTCGCATCAAGAGCCCTGTGTATCAGGGAAGTCAGAGCTGGCCGTTTAAGCATTCGCTAATGCTCGGTTATTGGGCTGAGTGGGATTCGGGTGAGATCGAAATTGATGGTGAGGAAATCGTCGACGCACAATGGTTTCACATTAAGAAACTTCCAAAGTTGCCTCCTCATGCATCGATCTCGCGCGGGATGATCGATGCGTATGTCAAATATCGGCTTAATTAACTGGAACTACTAACCACTCGCCAGGGCGAATTAGGTTTGACGTGGCGTTCAGTTTTCTCAAGTCCTTAACGCTTGTTCGGAATCTTTGCGCGATTTTCCATAGCGAATCGCCATTTCGCACCTTGTAGCGAATTGTTTCACCATAGGCGTTGCCTAACTCTAAATTAACAAGCTGTTTTGAGATATTTTCACTTGTGCTTGGCACCCGAATAGTTCGCCCGGCCACAATTCGAGAATTCGTCATGCCGTTGAGCATCCTAAGCTCAGGGACAGTTGCCCCAATTCTCGCGGCGATTTCACTCAATGTGTCACCTGGCTGTACTTTATAGGGGCGAGTTCTGACGTAATCGCGAACTGAGACGCTAACTAGGCGGGTTGAAAACTCTTGAACTGCTGTGTTGGGCAGAACCAGCTGATATGGTTCTTGCGCAGGGGTGATCCATGAACGGATGCAGGGGTTGTAGCGGCGGATCTCTTCGAGGGAGAGACCACTTAACTCCTGGACTAAGGACACTTCCATTGGAGCTTCCAGGCTCAGTGTTTTAAATGGGATCTCAAGCTCGATATTGGGTAACTCAATCCCTTGCGCTTTTGCATCGAGAACCAAGTTTCGGGTGACAAGAAGGCGAGGTACATACCGTCGTGTTTCTCGAGGTAATTTGAGAGACCAAAAATCTATCGGCTTGCCTGCTCGTCTATTACGTTTTATCGCACGTTCAATGCGCCCTGGGCCGGCGTTATAGGCAGCAATTGCGAGTAGCCAGTCACCGAATTTGGCATGCATTTGCTCGAGATAATCGAGGGCGGCTCGAGTTGAGTGGATCACATCTCGTCGCTGATCACAGGTTTGTCCGAGTTTAAGATTCAGAACACGCGCAGTACCAGGCATGATCTGCCACATACCGACCGCGCCCATCCGTGAGACAGCCCAAGGGCTGTATGCAGACTCGACATAAGGCAGTAATGCAAGCTCTGCCGGTAAACCGCGACGCTTGACCTCAGTCCAAACATAAGGAAGGTAAATATCAGCTTTGACGAGGAAGTCTGCGAAAAAACCTGGGCTATGCGTTAATCGACGGCGATGGAGATCCGCGTATTTTGTTTCTTTGAGGTCCTCGAGAGCGAATCCATTAATGATCTCTGCCCAAATCGTTCCTTCGATCGCAGCAAGATCTGTCTCTGATTGAATTCTGAGCCCATCATCATCGACGGCTTCAGTAACGTTGGGACTGTCCACAGCCTCACCGAGCTCGCGAACGATAGCTAGGGGATCGTACATCGCCTCATCAGTCATTCTCGGCTCTGTACTGCTTACTTGCCCACCGGCGACATCAGTTTCGCTAACAGAGACATTGTTGCTTGGAATCGTTTGACATCCAGCGATTGAGATGAGGAGGGCGATTAAGGCACCGTTAGAGAAATATTTAAGAGGCATTAAAAATTGTCTTTTTGCGATCGACGTGCTGCGAGTTCAGATGAATCTCTCGCACGTAAAAATGGATTAGTCAGCCGTTCCATCAACAATGTGGTCGGCACCGTCGAGATGTCTTGAGACCGAAGTTTTTCAACCAAAGCTAAACGGCTTTGCACATCTGAATTATCTGGCTCTGCAAATGCAGCATATTTCAAATTAGCCAGAGTGTACTCATGTGCACAGTAGATGGTCGTGTTTTCTGGAAGAGCGTTCAGTTTTTGAAGGCTCTCAAACATGTTGTCAGCAGTGCCCTCAAAGAGTCGTCCACAACCGGCGGCAAACAGCGTGTCGCCAGTAAAGGCGATAGGAGTCTCAAATAATGTCGAGTCTGAATAAAACGCAACATGATCAAGTGTATGCCCAGGCACTTCGAGGGCTTTAAAGGTGGCACCAAGAACATTTACCGACTCGCCCTCTGAAATAGGGTGAGAAGGCCCTTTCAGGGCTTTTTTTGATCCAATGACTTCGATGTCGTCATAATGTGAACAGAGCTCCTCGACGCCACCTTGATGATCACCATGCCAATGCGTCAGCAAAATCCCAGACAAAGTAAGCCTGTGTGTGTTGAGAAAATCAATCACGGGTTTTGCATCACCTGGATCAACCACCCAACCAAAAACACCATCTGAGATGACCCAGATGTAGTTATCGTTAAACGCATGGACTCGATGGATCTGCAACACTATCCGTTATCCGAATCAGCCATCGCTGTTATGTTAAAGCCGTTATCGACGTAGATTGTCTGGCCGGTGATACCTGCGGCCAAGTCCGAGGCTAAGAATGCGGCTGTGTTGCCGACTTCTTCGATCGTTGTATTGCGACGCAATGGTGTACGGGACGCGTTGTAGTTAAGCATCGAGCGAAAATCCTTAATTCCGCTCGCGGCGAGTGTTCGAATTGGCCCAGCTGATATCGCATTAACTCGGTGACCCTTAGGGCCCATGGAAGTCGCGAGGAAGCGAACGCCGGCCTCTAGAGACGCTTTCGCGAGCCCCATGACGTTGTAGTTCGGCATCGTTTGAACAGCGCCAAGGTAAGAGAGTGTGATAATACTGCCATTACGTCCTTCGAGCATTGGTTGAGCAGCTTTTGCCAAAGCAACCAAGCTATAGGCAGAAATGTCATGTGCAATTCGGAAACCTTCACGAGTTGTTACATCAACAAAACTACCGCTGAGCTGGTCACCGGGAGCGAAGCCAACGGCATGAACAACAATATCTATTCCATCCCACTGTTTACTTAGGCCTTCGAAAACAGCATCTATTTCTTCATCGCTCGCAACATCACAAGGAAAACACAAGTCAGCAGAAGTACCCCAGCCATCAGCGAAGCCCAAAACACGGTCTTTGAGCTTGTCATTTTGGTAGGTAAATGCCAATTCAGCACCTTCGCGATGCATTGCCTCTGCAATGCCATATGCGATTGATAGTTTACTGGCGACACCAACAATTAGTGCGCGTTTGCCGGAGAGCATTCCCATTGCATATCCTTTTTCTAGTATTGAAGCCTAAGGGGGTAATGTTACCATGAACTCATGGCAGTTCAGAGCGTGTTTCGACTCGGGTTACAAGAAAAGCAGCGTGCGTGGGATCGCTGGATCTCTGGTCGCCTTGGGCACAGAATTCAGGTGGAAGAGCGCCGAGTTGCAAGGCGTGAATTGCGGAGGTTATTTGGACAAGTCGTTGTCCAAGTCGGCGGCACTGCTGGATTTCCTCTAATTGCGGATTCGCTGGCGCCTGTTCGATTCCATGTCGTTTTTGGGGGTGATCTGCCTCGAGTTTCTCACTGCCCCATCATTATCGCAGAGGATAACTTACTTCCTTTTCCGACAGATTCAATCGACATCCTAGTCCTTCAGCATTGTTTGGACATAAGCGCACACCCTCATCAAGTTTTGCGTGAAGCAGAGCGGGTGCTCCGACCTGGTGGTCGGCTGCTACTGTTCGGTTTCAACCCCGCATCAAGTTGGGGTATACGGCGTATGCTGACCACGCCCTTAGACAGTTTGCTACCATGGCATGCGCGCTTCATGCGCCGATCACAGATTGAGGATTGGTGTCGATTATTAAACCTGGTGCCTGAGCTCTCGAGACACGCCGTCTATAGTCTACCAATTGCTAAGAAAAGTATTCGCAAGCTTTTTAAAAACCTTGAGCACCGGATGGCCCGGAACGAATGGCCTGTTGGCGCCATCTATTGTTTGCGAGCAAAGAAAGAGCGGAACGCGTATATCCCGGGTAAGCCAAGCCCACTCGGGCGCTTTGCTTCAGTTGGAAAAACGCTTAAGCCTGCTGTGGGGATGCGACGGAAGCCAGTATTGCGCGTAGTGCCGAAACAGGATGGCGAACCGACCGATCTGACAAGCGTTTGACCTGGGAGCGACACGAGTATCCAGTCGCTAAAATCTCTACACCTGGCTCCGCCGAGTCTTCGACTTTTGGTTTCCAGCTTTGTGCATAAATCGTTTTTGACGTTTCTAGATTTGTCTTTTCATGCCCATACGTACCAGCCATTCCGCAACATCCGACGGACTCAATCTCAAGCGATTGCCCAGCCATAGCGAAAATTGGCTTCCATAGACCCAAGGATTCTTTCGCATTAGTCGCTTCTGTGCAGTGAGCAAATAGGCGGAAACGCTTAACTGGTAATGCTGTTGCGACTGCGCCTTCAACCAAGTGCTTGGCAATGAATTCCTGAACCAGTTCAACTTGCGGAACTGCAATGTCAGCTTCTTTATATTCAGAGCGATACGTCATAGTCATCGACGGATCGAGTCCGATCATCGGCAAACCGAGTGCTTCTACTTGCCTTAATTTGCGTGCATTCGATTCGCCAAGACGTTTGAACCAGCCTAGAAATCCGTGTACGTGAAGTGGTTTTCCATTTGGATGAAATGGCATGAGTGACGGCTCAAATTCCAGTAACTTGAGCAATTCAAACAAGTCGACAACCACAGATGTCTCGAAGTAACTCGTAAAGGCATCTTGAACGATCACTACCTGTCGACTGAATCGTCCAGGATCGGTGGATTTCATTTCTGTAAGCTTTACGAGATTAGTCATTTGGAAGCCGGCCTCGGCGATTGCTCGATGCGGATCTATCCCTGAAATAGAAGGGGAGTCAACCAATCCGAATCGAGCGAAAAGCCATTTACCAATCCTAGATTCCACTAATGTGTTGTAAACCTTAGGAAGTTGGGCTGCGATAGGGAGTGCGTATTCCAGAGTGCCAACAATCCAGTCTTTTACGGGGCGTGAATAGCGCGTGTAGTAGGCACTTAAGAAATGACTTCTAAAAGTTGGAACGCTGACCTTGATCGGACATTGGCCTGTGCAAGACTTACACGCTAAGCACGTTGACATCGCCTCAAAGACTTCATGATTGAAGTCATAGTTTGATTGCGAACGATTGAGTGTCCGCATGACACGGGCTGGCATCCCCATGATCTGCTGGCCGACTGTTAATGAGGGGATCGATTGCAATCCATGATCTGACAGACGGGTTACCCACTCGCGCATCAGGCCGGCACGACCTTTCGGTGTATATCGCCTGTCTCGAGTTGCCTTCCAGCTTGGACACATTCGGTCGTCAAGGTCGTAATTATGGCAAGCACCGTTGCCATTGCAAAGCAAGGCTGTGCTGGCTGTTGACTGTAAAGCGGGAGTGATACGCCGATCATTTGCTCCTCGGGTTGGCACTTCATCAATTTTGAGAAGGGCTGACTCTGGATGTGGTCCAGCGATTTTTCCTGGGTTTAAGCGGTTGAGTGGGTCAAACAGTGCTTTGACTTGGCAGATGGCAGGATAAAGATTGCCAAAGAATAGCGGAGCATATTCAGAGCGCACACCTTTGCCATGTTCTCCCCATAGAAGACCATGGTATTTCTTTGTTAAAGCAACGACCTCGTCCGTAATTTTTCGAACCATCTCCATGCTTTCTGGAGTCTTCAGATCCAAAAGTGGACGCACGTGCAGAACGCCGGCGTCGACGTGACCAAACATTCCATAATCAAGATCGTGGTCGTCTAAAAGATCGCGAAATTCGCCGATGTAAGGGGCTAAGTTTTCCGGCGGGACGCACGTATCTTCGACAAATGCGACTGGCTTTTTAGCGCCTTCAATACCGCCAAGCAATCCAACAGCGCGTTTTCGCATCGCCCAAACTTGCGATACTTGGCTTCTGCCGCGTGCAATTGCGTGCGCAAATGAACGTCCGCCGCCTTGCGCAACGGTCTCGAGATGCCTGCTAAACTGATCGACTTTGTCGTTTAGAACGCCTGCGTCAAAATCTGTGAACTCAACAAGGTTTATCCCTTGGAGTGTCTTACTGGTTTGCGGAAAAAACTCAGCGACGCTGTCCCAAATGAAATCATTCATCGCCAGGTTCAGCACCTTGGAATCAACTGTCTCGATAGACGTTGCCCCATGCGTCATGAGTTCTTGAGCATCCAGTAGAGCATCCATAAACGACTCATACTGAACAGCAACGAGAGCGACTTCTGTTGGTAGTGGTTCTAAATTGATTACTGCTTCACTAATGAAAGCCAATGTTCCCTCTGAACCACAAAGAACTGCATTGAGATCAAGTTGACCATCGTTGGTTCTAAGGTGTTTTAAGTCGTAACCCGTGAGGCAACGATTTAATTCCGGAAAACCGGCTGCAATATCGTTTTTATTGGAGTCATGAAGATTACGCAGGGAATTACCAATCCGAAATTCCGCTGAATTCTTGGGAAGTGCATCCAGCTCGGCATCACTCATGACTCGCGTATTCAGTTCTTCACCGGTTAAAAGCACTGCCTTGAGGCTTATGACATGGTCGCGGGTTTTGCCGTACTTAACGGATCCTTGGCCGCTGGCATCAGTGTTAATCATTCCACCAATCGTTGCGCGATTTGATGTTGATAGATCCGGCGCAAAAAAGAGCCCATGCTGGCGAATCTCTGCGTTGAGATGGTCTTTCACTGCACCACATTGCACGCGGGCCCAGCGCTCTTCAACGTTGATCTCAAGAATTGCGTTCATGTGCTTACTGGTATCGACAACGACACCAGCCCCCAAGCTCTGTGCATTGGTACCGGTGCCGCCGCCGCGAGGGTAGAGGGTGACATCGTGTTCGTGCGCTGCTCGAGCGATGCGAACTAAATCTTCGTGATTTTTAGGAAATGCAACGACTTGAGGGTAGACCTGATAAATGCTGTTATCTGTCGACAGAACGGTTCGAGTCGCGTCATCGCACTGGATTTCACCCTCAAACCCGAGTGAATGCAGCGCGCGCGCATAGCTCTGCGCGGTCTCAGCAACAGGCTCACGGTGGTCAAGACGCGGAATCATCGCAGGACGCTCTCCAGAGATCGACAATCAAAGCGGAATTGTGTCATAAAAGGTCTGTAGAAACTACGTTGAGACCCCGTCTGTTATGGCTTTTTGGGAAGAAAAGACGCTTGTTGAGATGACTGATTCCGAATGGGAGTCATTGTGTGACGGCTGTGGCTTATGTTGCCTGCATAAACTTGAGGACGTTGAGACCTTGCAGGTCGAGTTTACTTGCGTGAAATGTCGTTATTTAAATACCGCTCGCCAGTGTGAGGTCTACGAGAAACGTACTGATATGGTTGAAGACTGTCTCAATGTCCGCGATCTGGACCCAGAATATTATCGGTGGCTACCGGAAAGCTGCGCTTATCGAAGAATTCATGAAGGAAAATCGCTGCCCGAGTGGCACCCTTTAATCGCAGGTAGCAGGCGAGCGATGGAGGAAGGGGGCTATGCCGTCGGAGATTGGGCGATTTCGGACAGTCTGGCCACCCCAGATGCTGATTTTATCGTACGCATCAAGGCAAGCGATAGTTAGTCTGACTAATCGTCCAAAAACGAGCGTATTTCAGAAACTTGCTCTGGAGTATTCAAAAAGGGCGCGTGTCCGGTATCCGGGATATCGAGTCTCTCCACTCTTAGCGCACTGTTGACCATACGGTCGGCGATTGAGGCCGGCAAAATATCCGAATCCATGCCCCGTATCAGTAGCATCCTGGAAGTAATCGATGAAAACATCGTCCAGGCGAGTGTTGGATTTTGGGCGCCACCAAATTGCTTCAATATCTGAGGGTCATAATGTTGCGTTAGCATCCCGTTATCGAGCCGTCGGACAGAGTGCGTTATAAGCAAATCCCACTCTTCATCAGAAAGATAACCGAAGGGCGCGTATATCTGCTCAAAATAGGAGCGAGCCTCGCTAAGACTCGAGAAATATTGAGATTCTGACGCATAGTCGCGAATACGCTGAATAGCATCTTCAGGGACTTCAGGACCGATATCATTGATGACCAGTCGATCGATTAAACGGCGTGTTTTTGGGTTTGACGCCATCATCATACCCAGTGCGCCACCCATGCTAGTGCCGACCCAGTGCGCGCGACCTGACACGTTAAATTTCTTTAGCAAATCAACGGCAAGTGACTGATAAAAAGAGAAATTATATCGATCAGGGTCAACCCAGTCACTGTAACCTCGGCCCGGCGTATCAGGACAAATAACGAAGTGTGATGAAGACAGTGCGCGCGCAAGCGAAAGGAAGTCAGACCCATTCCTAGCGAAACCATGCCAACAAATGACAGCTTTATTTGACGGTTCGCCAAGAGTTCGAACGAATAACTGAATTCCTCGTATCTCTACGAGATGCTCACAGAATCCTTGGTTGGCTGATGGGGAAGAGGGGCTGTTAACTGTACTCGCAGAGATAGGCCGTTGGCTCAGTAACCTCGACGCTAAAACTTTGATCTTTTGGTACATTGAACTCCTCTCCATCGGAATACAGAACAGGCTCTGGGTCTGATTGACGTTGTACTACAAGAGCACCACTGATCACCACCATTCGCTCATCTTGAGAAGTTGAAAATTCATACGATCCCGGTGCCATCACACCAACAGAGCTTTTTCCATTGGAGTTATCAAACCCCAGTGATAGCACCTGATCATCAAAATAACGATTTACTTGCATGAGAAGGGACTCCCTTTTTAAGGCTCCTAAACAGAACCAAAACTACTATTTAACATAATAATGATTATGCGCAATTTGAGTCAGGATCAACACCAATAATTGTGAAGTTACCAGCACTCGCTCTTAACTCAAGCAAATCGTGATATGCATCTGACTCATACCAGTCTGTCATTGCATCAGCCGTTGGAAACCAAAACAGCGCGACTTGTGAAAAATCACCAAGACCATTCTCATCATCGAGTGTCATTGGCTTTTCAGCCCGAAATCGAATCTCTCCACCGTACGGCTCCAAGGTCACAGGAACTTTCTCTCGATAAGTATTAAAGTCAGACAGATTCTTCACTCGAATTAATGCGATCATGCGAACCATTATTGGGATTCCTTTTTTCTTTATGATTTTTTCTGAATCAGCGCAAAGCGCATATCGTCATCTAACCAAGCTCGGATCGAAAAAGCTATTGGAATTTGTTGAATCGACCGGCCCAATTGAGATTCCGAGTCGTTATGGCGACGATTACTTGATTGGCTTGGCCCGGATCGTTGTTGGTCAACAATTGTCAAATCAAGCCGCAAAGTCTATCTGGGAGCGTTTAGTACTGCGGTTTCAGGATCGATCAGCCCTCATAGGTGCACTCAGGAATCTAGAAACCAGCGATACCGGTCTTTCCGCATCAAAACGGCGAACGCTCAGCGAGTTGATGCATCTCGGGGATGCTTGGATGGCGGAGATTGCTACAAACCCTGAGCCCAAGCGCCGTGATGCATTGCTCGCAATATGGGGGCTCGGCCCGTGGTCAGTTGCGATGTGGGAGTTATTTGTCTTGCAAAGCGCTGATCAGTGGAGCGATAACGACCTGATTCTTAAGCGAATAAGTGAGCTTCTTGCAGCTGATGCGGGCATGAGCCGAACTGAGTTCGTTCAGAAATCCGCGCCATTTCGATCGTATTTTGCCCTGTATTGCTGGCGATTTAACGATGCTCAACGAGCGAAGCCATAGAGTTTTCTCTTGTCTCGTGCAGGAATTCAAGAAACTGCTCTGCAACCAAGGAGAGATGCTTTGCTTTGTGATGCATCGCATACCATCGCCGTTTGAGCGGGAAACCATCAACATTTAAGATCACCAGCTCTCGCGCAGACAACTCAAGGCGCATCGAATGCAATGGTAAATAGGCAATACCAAGACCTGATAGTGCTGCAAGCTTGATAGCCTCACTATCTTCGAATTCCATGTGAGGGTTGAGTTTGAGTCCCTCCTCGGCTAGACGTCTTTCAATTGCTTGCCGAGTTCCCGAGCCTGGTTCACGACTTATCACGTCAGCCTCAACGAGTTGTTTGAGCGTGATTGACGAAACTCCCGCGAGCGGATGATAAGGATTCGCCACAAAAACAATTTCATTGTCCGAAATCGGTGTATGAGTCAGTGCCTGCTGCTCTGGCGGCGTTCCCATAATGTAAACATCATCCAGATTTTGAGCCATTCGCTGCATGATCTGCTCACGGTTACCCATGACTACTCGGGGTTCAACACCAGGAAATCGGCGTTTAAACTCGCCGACGCGCTGAGGAAGGAAATACTTGGTTGTGGTGACGACTCCAAGGCTCAGAGGACCAGAGATGTCTTCGTGAACACTGCTCAAGTTGCTTTTCATTGCCTCCAGTCGATCAAGGATGTCACGAGACGCTGCAGCAACCTCCTCGCCGGCCTGTGTGAGATAGAGACTTTTCCCAATTTGATCAATTAAAGGTATTCCTATCTTTTCTTCGAGCGCCTTGATTTGCATCGATACGGATGGCTGGGTGAGACTCACTTCTTTTGCTGCTTGAGTAATCGAGCCAAGTCTTGACACTGCTTCAAACAACTTCATTTGCTGAATTGTTGGCAAATAGATTTTATGCATAAGTAAACCTCTATGTCATGCATATAAATAATCTATTTTTACTTATATCTCAACTACCCTAATCTCACTTTCATTCTTTCAGCCACGGAAAAGGATAAGAAATGTCTAAAGAACAGGGAAAGAGTTACAGCGCGGGCGTTAAAGAATACCGCGAAACCTATTGGATGCCGGAATACGTGCCAAAAGACACAGATTTCCTGGCGTGTTTCAAAATCATTCCTCAGGAAGGCGTGCCGCGCGAAGAAGCCGCTGCTGCTGTTGCAGCTGAGAGCTCGACCGGTACCTGGACCACAGTATGGACAGATTTGCTTACCGATCTGGATCACTACAAAGGGCGTGCCTACGCGATCGAAGATGTACCAGGAAGCGATGATGCTTATTACGCGTTTATCGCCTATCCAATCGACCTTTTCGAAGAGGGATCTGTCGTTAACGTTCTGACTTCGTTGGTCGGTAACGTATTTGGATTTAAAGCAGTCCGTTCATTGCGCCTCGAAGATGTAAGGATTCCAATTGCATATGTCATGACATGTGGAGGACCACCACACGGTATTCAGGTTGAGCGTGATTTGATGAATAAATACGGTCGCCCAATGCTTGGCTGTACGATCAAGCCGAAGCTCGGTCTGTCAGGCAAGAACTACGGTCGAGCTGTGTATGAGTGCCTACGCGGTGGCCTTGATTTCACGAAAGATGATGAAAACGTGAATTCACAGCCATTTATGCGCTGGCGCCAGCGATTCGATTTTGTCATGGAGGCGATTAACAAAGCGGAAGCTGAGACAGGTGAGCGCAAAGGCCACTATCTCAACGTGACCGCCCCTACTCCAGAAGAAATGTACAAGCGGGCCGAATACGCAAAAGAAATCGGCGCACCAATTATCATGCATGACTATCTCACCGGCGGATTTACGGCGAATACCGGTCTTGCAAACTGGTGTCGCGACAACGGAATGCTTTTGCACATTCACCGCGCGATGCACGCTGTTCTCGACAGAAACCCAAATCATGGCATTCACTTCCGGGTGCTAACTAAAATGCTTCGGTTGTCTGGTGGCGACCATCTGCATACGGGTACCGTGGTTGGGAAGCTTGAGGGTGATCGTGCTTCGACCCTTGGCTGGATCGATCTGTTACGTGAAAGCTACGTAAAAGAAGATCGCTCACGGGGAATCTTCTTTGATCAAGACTGGGGATCAATGCCTGGAGGCTTTGCTGTTGCATCTGGTGGTATTCACGTCTGGCACATGCCGGCTTTGGTCACCATTTTCGGTGATGATGCAGTACTTCAGTTTGGTGGCGGTACGCTAGGCCACCCATGGGGTAACGCAGCTGGCGCTGCAGCAAACCGAGTCGCTTTGGAAGCCTGTGTTGAAGCGCGCAACCAAGGTCGTGAACTCGAAAAAGAAGGCAAGGAAATCCTTCAAGCTGCGGCAAAATCGAGCCCAGAGCTCGCGACAGCGATGGAAACATGGAAAGAGATCAAGTTCGAATTCGATACAGTCGACAAACTTGATGTTCAACACCGCTAATCAATAAGAAGGAAAGAACAATGAGCGCTATTCAAGATTATAAATCGTCGCTTTCAGACGTTACCAGCCGCAAGTTTGAGACCTTCTCTTATTTGCCTGAAATGGATAAGGATAGAATTCGGAGACAAGTCGAATATATCGTGTCGCAAGGTTGGAACCCGGCTGTCGAGCATACCGAGCCGGAAAATGCGATGGATCACTACTGGTACATGTGGAAGCTTCCAATGTTCGGCGAATCTGACGTGGATCGTATTCTAGGTGAGGCGGAAGCATGTCATAAAGCCCACCCACATAACCATGTTCGCTTGGTCGGATATGACAACTATAAACAGTCCAAAGGTGCTGAAATGGTTGTCTATCGTGGCAATCCGGTCTAACGCGAAAATGACCCCGGGCGACCGGGGTCATTGCTTTTGACGGAGCATGAATATGAATCAAGATACAATCGATCAATACCGGATCACCAAAGAACCCTTCTACCAAGTGACCGCTGGCGAAGACACTCTTTATGAAGCAGCTTATGCGCGCCGTATGCCAATCATGCTGAAGGGTCCAACAGGCTGCGGTAAGTCACGTTTTGTTGAATATATGGCTTGGAAGCTAGGTAGGCCATTAATCACAGTTGCGTGTAATGAAGACATGACTGCCTCAGACCTGGTCGGACGATTCCTCCTCGATAAGGATGGTACACACTGGCACGACGGCCCACTCACGGTTGCAGCGCGGATTGGAGCAATTTGCTATCTCGATGAAATCGTTGAAGCACGACAAGATACGACGGTTGTAATTCACCCTTTAACGGATCATCGTCGCCAGTTGCCCCTCGATAAAAAGGGTGAGTTAGTTGAAGCGCATCCTGACTTTCAATTGGTCATCTCTTATAACCCGGGATACCAATCACTCATGAAAGATCTCAAGCAGTCGACAAAGCAACGATTTGCAGCCATGGACTTCGATTATCCAACTGAAGACTTAGAGGCTGATATTGTGGCCAAAGAGACTGGCATCGATTCGGATGTTTCAATGAAGCTTGTGCAAATTGCGCATCGAACTCGCAACCTCAAGGGACATGGATTGGACGAGGGTATCTCAACGCGTTTGCTAGTGTATGCAGCTCAGATGATTGCTGAAGGTGTTGATGCCAAGCTCGCATGTAATATGACCCTTGTCACACCACTCACCGACGACCCCGACATGCGCCAGACGCTAGAGGCTGCGGTGGAGACTTTCTTCACCTAAGGCCAAACCATGAGCATCAACCTTGATGACTATCGCGAAGCCTTTGCAGGCGGACCTGAAGGATTTGAATCCACTTTAGAGACCTGCTTTCATGAAGCGGCACGCACGCTTTCTTCCCAAGGACTCTCGGACTATATGGAGGGAGCAAGGGGGCTAGCTCAACTCGGGCGCGGATACGATCTCGTCTCGGCATGGCTTGAGAATATCCCTGAGGTCGTCAAAGAATGTGGCGAAGATGTAATCCGTGATTGCCTCGGTTCCGCAATGAAACTCTCATCAATGACTAGTGGCGAGGTCATCGCCCTGCTCTTTACGTCATTGCCGACGGCTGCCAGACGGCTGGGTGATCCCGAGTTACTCAAAGGGTACTTATCATTAATCCACCAACTCTCAGCCAAAGCAGCCCGTGGGTTACGACCCATGCTGACGCATATCGATGAACTATTGAGCAAGCTGACCTTGTCAGGCCTCAAGCGCTGGGCAAACTTTGGAGCCGAGGCATACCGTAAGGATCTACAAAATCTTACACGCTACTTCGCACTAGAAAGCGCTGATTCTCAAAAAGTATTGCAGCAAGAACGTCGCGGTACCCTCTTCATTGATTCGCAACGTAAAATCAACTTTTATTTGCGCGCGCTATGGGGACGTGATTTCTTCTTGCGCCCAACTGCCGCTGATTACGAAGGTTTTCGGCCATATCTCGAGCACTATGTAATGCATCTCCCCGATGCTGTCGATGCGATTGGAGGCATCTCTGGGTACGATGTCTATCGTGCAATGGCTGCGCATCAAGCCGCTCATATCGCATACACCTCAGAGCCCTTATCTGCAGAGCAACTCTCTCAAGCTCATTTGTTTTTTATCGGATTGATTGAAGATGCGCGTGTTGAGTGGAATGCGGTTCGCGCCTTTCCAGGACTTCAGAAATTATGGGGATCGCTCTTGACGCTCACTCATGAGATGAAGCTCGAGCATCCAACTGTCGAGATATTGGAGCGTGTCGCAGTTGGTCTCATTGATTCCTCTGTAAAACTTGAGGACCCAAAACTCGATCAATTCATTGAATCTTTTCACCAAAGGGTTTCGGAAACACCTTTAAGTAATTCAATTTCATGGGATTTAGGTCTTGAGCTTTATCACTACTTCGCTAAAACCCAAGATGTTCCGAGCCTGCGAATATTGAATACGATTCGGATTCCTTATCGCGACGACAATCGATTCATTTGGGAATTTGAGGAGTTTAATTGGGATGCGCACGGCGCCCAATATATCCCCGCTTCTCAAAGACAGGTACGGAAATATGTCTCAGTTCTTGAAATGGCGCATGAAGTAGATTGCGAATTAGCAGGTGACGACGCACAAGAAATCTGGGTATGTCGTGATGAATTTATGCCCTATGAAGATGCGGGTGAAGCGACTGTCAGCTTTAATGCAATGTGGGGAAAAGAACCGATTTCCGCCCCTTATCATTATCAAGAATGGGATTACCAAGTTCAGTTGTTTCGACCAGACTGGGCAACTGTCTATGAGCGACGAGCGACCAAAGGTGATCCCTCTGTCATTGATGATATCTTATTGAAATATAAACCGGTTGCTACTCAAATTCGGAAGATCATCGATATGTTAAGTCCGACGGGTGTTCAGAGAATCCGGGGCTTGGAAGATGGCGATGAGGTCGACCTAAACGCCGCCGTTGACGCGCTAGTTTCGATTCGAATGGGATCGCAACCTGACCCGCGGATTACGATGCGCAACCAGATTAAATCTCGTGACCTCGCGGTCACTGTGTTACTCGATCTCTCCGAGAGTACAAATGATCAGGTTGATGGCGCTGATCACACGGTATTGGATCTTACCAAAGAAGCGGCCACACTCGTTGCAACGGCAATCGAAGGCATTGGCGATCCGTTCTCAATCGCTGGATTCGCATCAGACGGGCGACACGATGTCCACTACTACACGTTTAAACAGTTTAGTCAGCGTTTTAATAATGAGTCAAAAGCGCGGCTTGACGGGATGCATGGAGGACTGTCAACCCGAATGGGTGCTGCACTTCGACATGCGGGATCTGGCCTCTTGAAACAGCCCGAAAGTCGCAAACTCATCTTGCTGGTGACAGATGGATCCCCTGCTGATGTTGATGAGAGAGATCCACAGCATTTAAGACACGATACAAAAAAAGCAGTTGAAGAATTATCAAGTAAAGGCATCTTTACCTACTGCCTGACGCTGGATCCGCAGGCAGATCATTACGTGAAACGTATCTTTGGCCAAAATAACTATATGATTCTGGACCACGTCAATAGACTACCCGAGAAACTACCCACGCTCTTTGCGAGTTTGACAAGTTAGGAGACGGCATGACTGAGCGACGCTACGTTGGCATCCAGAACGATATGAATGGCGGAATGACAGCAACTGGCAAAATTATTCGAGATGCGCAGGTGTTCGGCATCATTGAAGAAACTGAGACATGCGAAGGATGGCTTCCCCAGGGTATTGAGCAGCTCTGGGAAAAAACAGAAAAAGCATGGCAACCGTATGGATTTAGCGTCAGTGCCTTACCTGCTGACTTGAAGGAAAAATTTCTCCGTATTCATGGCGCCGCTATCGAGAAAGCGAAGGCAGCCGGATGGAGCGGCGAGGATGAGCTTAAAAGCGACTAAACAATATAGCCGTCGTGGCTGATATTCACCCCCTCTCGCTTCAATAACATCCGTTTGATATCAAGACCCCAAAAGAACCCTCCGAGACCTCGGTCACGACGGACAATTCGGTGACAAGGAACAATAATGGCACATGGGTTTTGTCCACATGCCGATGCCGCAGCACGCGTCGCTCGCATATTCCCCGCGCGCTTTGCGAGCTCTGAATAGCTGATCACTTCACCTGGAGGTACATGACGCATGGCTTCCCAGACTTTGATTTGAAAATCCGATCCCTCAAGCTTTACAGGGATCCCCAAGCCATCACGACGCCCCTCAAGACAGTCAATCACAGGTTGCAACACGTCTTGAGAGATTTGGTCACCCTGTTCAATCGAGCGAGCTTGCTCAACTCGAATCAGATAAGGCCCGTCAAACTCAAGTCTGATATGACCTAGACTCGTTTTAACTAGGGCTTGGGTCATTGTTCAGCGCCCGGAGCAAATGTACATATCGCACCAGATGCACCAGATTTTGAGCCATACGCCATGGGGTCTGGGGAGCGATAAGGGTCTGGGGCAACACCTAAGGACCAATCCAGACCAACGACTGAAAACGCAAAGACTAAAGCCATCACAATTCCTGATCGGCGACTCATGATAGTCCCTCGCTTGCTCGGCGCCACAGTTGATCACGCCATTTCACACCGACGATACTCCCAGCGAATCCTGCGATCAACCAGAGCCATCCATGCAGTGATCCAGAGGCAATTCCGCTGAATAACGCCCCAACATTACAACCAAAGGCAAGGCGAGATGAAATTCCAAGCAATAAACCAAATAATGCCGCAACCGCAAAATACCAGGCGGCGATAGGCTGTTTAAATGGTTGAACACTCGAATCCTTCCAAGCAGCGAGCGCAGCGCCACCGATGAGCCCGAGACTCGTTAGCGATGTTGTATCTGTCAGTATCGATGACTGGAGCGCTTGCGCATTGATTGGATGAATCCAGAATTGAGCGGACGCTGCATCCCAACCAAATCCCTGAGCGGCTTTGGCTACCCATAGGCCGAGTCCGTAAACAACCCCCCATGGCTGGCCCGCGACCAATACGTGAAGAATAGCGAGCGCAGAGAGGATTACCCCGGCGATTAGTAGCTTTTTATTCCAAAGTGAGCCCGCGCTGTACCAGGATGCTAGAAATCCAACCCCAACCAACCCGAACAAGGTCACAGTGACACCTCCTCCGACGCCAAAAGACTCAGTGAGACTGATCGGTATGTGCGGCGTGGCTTCAATTGCAAACGGCACAAGAAGTGTTCCGAGAAAGCTCCCAATACAAAACAGGGGTAATGCTGTGAGGGCAATCGCATTGCCCGAACCTGCATTGACCAAGGTGCCAGATCCGCATCCTAGGATCATCTGCATCGACAATCCGAAAACAAAGGCGGCAGCAACCATGGTCAGAGAGACTGGGGCGATGGCGCCGATCAGTGTGCCGGGTGCGAAAGCGATAATTGGCTGAATGGCAACCGCTGTGAGTCCAATTGCCACAAGTTGAGCGACAAACCCCTGCGCATTGCGCTCTCGAATGAGGCGTCGCCATGGTCCCGCGAATCCGAAACCGAATCGCTCCAGGCTAAATCCGATCAGGAGACCTAGCGCTAAGAGTAGTGAAAAACGAACGCCCGCTGAAACAGCGAGCGTTAATAGCAGTCCAGTAATAAGGAGTGTTCGTATGACCAAGAGTTAATTCACCAGGTTGTTAAACCATTTTTTGGTTTTCAAGATGGCAAATTGCACCGACGTTGGTACGTTTTCCATCGGCTTTTTCAGCGCCGACCACTCAACCATCGACTCAGCGTACAGCTTAACTCCATCAACTTGAGCGACCTCACTTAAAACGAACCAATTGGTTGCAGCCCAGTGGCCTGTGTTGCAATAAGAAATCGTGCCTGATTGGTCAAGCTCGTTATCGGCAACAATCGATTGCACTTCGTCAGCGTGCTTCAGTAACGGCGTGTTCTTATCGAAAAACGCCTCAAAAGCAAATTGATCAGCACCTGGAAGAATACCTGGGCGTGCAGCTGCGTCATGCCAAGCCTTTCCTGCATAGAAATCATCAAGACGCGCATCTAAAAGGCGCGCACTACCTTCGCCTGCCACCTGTTTTTCAACTTCGGCAGTATCCGCGTACCACGCTGAATTGAACGCCAGTTGTGGGGCGACTGGAGATACTTCCGTTTGGCCTGAGGCGAGTTCAAAACCGTCTTTTTGATATGCCCTGAAACCGCCGTTTAAAATTGCTAGCGAATCAAAGCCAACACTTTTGAGTGTCCAATAAACTCGTGCTGCCGCACCGAAATCTGTCGTTGTCACACCATCATGAACAATTACGACGGAATCAGTGGTATCGATTCCTTGCGACCCCAGTGCTTTGGCGAGTTTATTGAGCTCGGGCAATTGTCCTGGATTCTGTTTTGGACCTCTAAACTCACTGTAAGGAATATAAACTGAACTAGGAATATGTTGCTTTAAATACTCCTTCTCATCACTACGAATCTCTAGAACTTTGACCTCGTTATTATCGAGCAAGTCAGTCAATGTAAAGCTGTCAATCACTGGTGTCAGCGTGGTCGCTTGAGTCGAAACAGAGAAAACGAGAGCCGCTGTCCCTGTAAACCTTTTCCATGCGTTCATGCGAATACCCTCTCAAATCAATGAGTGGATATTAGGTTGAATTCGATAGACCTCAAAAGAATAAGTTTTTAAATACTTATAACTTTTAGTTCTATCTAGTGCGCTGCGTCGGACACACATGGCGGCCAAAACTGAAACCTCGTCGCTGAACGTGCTTGGTCTTACGCCCCGAAACGCGCTCACGCCACATCTTAAAGCTCGAGAGCTTCATTTCGCGACGCATGAGCTCAATCACATCGGACTCTTTTAAGCCAAATGATGCCTCAATCGCCTCAAAGGGTGTTCTATCTTCCCAGGCCATTTCAATCACTCGACTAATCTCGTCTGAACTCAATGAGTGTTTTGCAGAAGCCATCGAAGCATCTCTTGGGTTGACGATGAAAATGTACTTGCATCTCCAGAGATGAAGCTTGGACGAAGTGCGTTGCATTGTGCCTTGCCGAGCTCTACTCCCCATTGATCGTATGAGTTGATATTCCAAATCACGCCTTGTGTGAATACCTTATGCTCGTATGCCGCTATCAGTGAGCCGAGTGATTCAGGTGTTAACTGCTGCATCATAATTGTTGAGCTTGGACGATTACCCGGAAATGTCCGATGCGGCACTAACCGTTTGGCCTCGGCTTCAGAAACGTTCTGATCCATCATGTCCTGGTAAACCTGGTCTGACGATTTACCAAACGCGAGCGATTCGGATTGCGCGAGACAATTCGCGTTCAACAACATATGCGATTCGCTATCAGTATTCACGGGTCTTGCACTCATAATGAAGTCGATCGGGCAAATGAGCGTTCCCTGATGCAGCAACTGGAAAAATGCATGCTGCCCATTGGTTCCTGGCTCTCCCCAAATCACAGGGCAGGTCTCGTAATCAATCGATTGACCTTCGCGATCAACGCGCTTGCCATTGGATTCCATCTCCATTTGTTGGAGATACGCGGAAAAACGATGTAACCGTTGCTCGTATGGCAGAACCGCTAGGGTTTCCAAACCAAACCCATTCCGATACCAGACCCCAAGCAATGCCATGAGAACCGGGATATTCCTTGCGGGCGACGCGTCTCTGAAATGCTGATCCATCTCGCGCGCACCGCTGAGCAATCGATCGAATACATCAGGCCCTAATGAAATCATCAGCGATAACCCAATATTGGACCACACTGAATAACGACCTCCAACCCAATCCCAAAATCCAAACATCCGGTCTTCACTAATACCGAACGCTTTGACCGCATCCGAGTTGGTCGAAAGTGCTGCGAAATGATGAGCGACTGCCTGTTGGCCTAAGGAATCTGCAATCCACCGCTGCGCCTTTTTTGCGTTGTGCATGGTTTCTTGGGTTGTGAACGTCTTTGATGCGATCAAAACCAGCGTCGTTTCTGGATCCAGATCCGTTAAGACATCATGTAAATGCGCGCCATCAACATTAGATACGTAATGTGGCTTAGGACCATCGATATAAGGCTTTAATGCCTCGCTTACCATCAAAGGACCCAGATCGGACCCGCCGATGCCAATATTGACAACATCGGTGATTGGCTTGCCTGTAGCGCCTGTCGCGACACCGTTACGCACATCTTCCGCGAACGCATAAGCGTGCCCGCGCGCGCTCAAGACATCCGCTACGATAGAAACACCATCAATCAAAAACTCATCACTTGACTTGGCTCGCAACGCTGGGTGAAGCACCGCTCGCCCCTCGGTACAGTTGATCTTCTCCCCCTCGAACAATTGTTGGCGCATGCTGTCAAAGTCACACTCAGCCAGCATTGTGATTAAAGCATCAAGAACTGATTGGTCGACCCAATGCTTCGAGTAATCAAGACGCAACCCAGCGCCTTCGACGACATAACGAACACCGCGACCAGGATCATTTTTAAAGAGCGTCGTAAGTGATTGATTCCATTGACTAGATAGGATACTTAGCTGATCTTTCACGATCTACCTCAGTGAATAATTGGAGCGCCTGACTCCGACGAACCATCGTCATCATCGGCCTCTTCCAATTCATCTTCATAATCTTCATCAAACATCCCGGCCTGCTCTAGATTCGCGACAAGACCTTCTGGCATTTGCTGATTAAATTCCTCAATTAAATCCCGTACCACAGTTTGTAATGCTTCGACCGCAATTTGATGGTTCTCACGGATTGCATCATCTTCGATATCCATTTGACCATGCCAATAGAGGCAAGCAGCCATCGCGTCATGCGCTTCATTGGCCACCTGGTCATAGAAACCCTGATGCACACCATCTTGTGATTCTGCTCGATAAATGGTGATACTTAGATCCGCATCTTCACTCCACGGCTCAAGTGTGGCCTGGCGTAGAATCATTCGAACCAAATACAACTTTTGCCGGTTTTCCAAAATACAAATTGCGTCATCAAGCCGGACTGGCACTCCATCCTCGCGCTCTGCGAGAGACACATAAGCTGCCATCACTGGCGCACTCAGCCATGGAGTTTCATCGTCCTCACCAACGAGTTGGTCGGCTAGAAGGCAGTGTAGGCATTCTAAATCCGGGGACTTTAGCGCGTATTCGGCTTGGTAGATGGTCAACTCATCAGTTTGGCCTGCGTGACGAAAGTCCTGATTAAACAGGGTCACCGCATGCTCAGTGTGGGGAGCATCATCAAAGAGTTCGAGCGCTTGCAATCTTGCATCCTTCTAGACGTGACGCCATAGTCTTGCAAACATTAGAACAAGAACAAAGGGCATCGTAAAAAAAACCCAAACGGATTTATCATTCCGGCATACACTGCAGGCTCATGAGTCGCTCTCACGGACATTACAAGAATTAGGATGTAAGGCATGTTCAGATTTTTCTACGATCGTAAATGGTGGCCTTGGAGCATTGGCGGCACGATTACAATCGTGTTGGCGGTTTGGTACAGCGTGCAACTCGATGTTCAGATCAATGAATGGTTTGGTCGCTTCTATGACGCGCTGCAACTGGCATTGTCTAAACCTGGTGCTCTCACGATCGAAGAATTTAACGGTTATATGTTTGAGTTCTTTAGTATTGCTGGGATCTACATCGTTGTTAACGTGATTTTTAACGGCTTCCTAGTGAATCACTGGACCTTTAGATGGCGTCGCAGTATCGCAGAGTACTATCAGGAACATTGGGACAAGGCTCGGCTGATCGAGGGCGCTAGCCAGCGAGTTCAGGAAGATACATTGAAATTTGCCCGAATTACCGAAGATCTCGGTGTCGGACTCCTTGAAACGATTTTGATGCTATTCGCGTTCATTCCAATTTTATATGGCCTTTCCAAGAATGTGACTGAACTCCCGATTATCGGCCCAGTCGATCATGGTCTTGTTTGGGTAGTCATACTTACCGCAATTGGTGGAACTGCTGTTCTGGGATTGGTTGGTTCCAGGCTTCCTGGGATCGAATATGACATACAAAAGAACGAAGCCGCGTACCGAAAAGAACTCGTCTTGGGTGAGGATGACTCCGCGCGAGCGCAGACAGATCAAGTCAACTTTCTTTTCGACGACGTTCGAAAAATTCATTTCAAGGCGTACTTACACTATTTCTACTTCAATATGGCGAAGTGGAGTTACCTCCAAGGAATGGTCATTGTCCCCTACTTTGCTCTAGGACCAACCATCATTACTGGAGCAATAACCCTTGGAGTGGTTAGTCAGACAGTTCGCGCGATGGGCAAGGTCGCCGAAAGTCTCCAGTACATTATTCGCAGCTGGCTTAAAATCGTTGAATTGATCTCGGTGTACAAGCGCTTACGCGAGTTCGAAAAGCGCATTCATGAAGCTGAGATCGGTGCGTTACGGACGTAATCATTGGAATACTTGAAATGTCATGCGTTTGACACAAATACAAGCGCATGATGTGGGCGTTGTTCGCTAAGGATAAAAATGACACAACTGGCACTCGTTACCGGAAGTACTAGCGGAATAGGCTTAGGGATCGCAAAATCATTAGCAGAAGCCGGTTATCGGCTCATTATCAACGGATTTGGTGAGCCCGAAGTGATCGATCAAGCACTCGCGAACGTTGATGCCGCAGGTCCAGAATCTCCTATATATATCGGCACTGATCTCACTCAACCACAAGCAATCGACATGGCGCTGTCTGAACTCATTGAATCAGATGGCCCAATCAGCGTATTGGTCAATAATGCAGGCATGCAGTTCACAGCTCCTGTTGACGAATTTCCTGTCGACAAATGGGATCAAATAATCGCGCTCAATTTGAGTGCCGCATTCCATACGACGCGGTTATGCCTTCCTGCAATGAAGGCACAGAATTTTGGCCGCATTATTAACATTGCGAGTGTTCATGGCTTAGTTGCTTCGGTAAACAAACCCGCTTATGTCGCCGCAAAGCATGGGCTTGTCGGGCTAACGAAGGCGACAGCGCTCGAAACAGCAGAAATTAATGTGACGTGTAATGCGATCTGTCCAGGTTGGACGCATACGCCACTGATTCAAACGCAGATCGAAAGACGAGCTGAAGAGTTGAATACCACCATTGAAGAAGGTGGCCGCGCACTACTCGCTGAGAAGCAGCCATCAAAAGAGTTTGTAACAACGGATCAGTTAGGAGCGCTGACCCGTTTTCTTTGCACGGATGCAGCTTCCCAGATCACTGGCGCCAGTTTGCCGGTCGATGGGGGTTGGACAGCACAATAACTTGAGGAATACATACCCATGTGTAATGAAATTAGTTGCTATGAATCAAATAAGCCTGCACTGACGGTCGACCCTGAAAGTCGTCGTCTGTTTTTAAAGGGCGTTGCGTCGCTTCCATTAGCTTATGTTCTCGCGGACATCGAATTAGCGAAGGCTGCTGCGCATGGTGGCGAAACAGTCACAATTAAAACTGACTTGGCGGGTGAAGTAACCGGATATCTTGCGGAGCCTGAAGACAAAAACGCACCCACAGTGATTTTGATTCACGAATGGTGGGGTCTTAATGATCACATCAAGGCGGTCGCCCAAGAGTTTAAAGACAAAGGATTCCGTGCACTGGCTGTGGATCTATTCAAAGGATCTGTCGCAACAGATCGTGACGGAGCTATGGCTCAGATTAAAGCACTGAATCCAGACGAAGCGACAGACACGATGAATGCCTGGGTTGAGTGGGCTAGAAAGCAAGGTAATGGCAAAGTCGGAACCTGTGGATGGTGTTTCGGCGGTGGTTGGAGTTTACAAACTGCCTTGTCAGCAAGCCCTGACGCGAGCGTTATTTATTACGGCCGCGTCGGCGGATCTGCTGATGAGCTGAAGGCTTTAAGCACGCCGCTTCTTGGTCATTTTGGAACGCTTGATAAGAGCATTAATCCAAAGATGGTTGGCGCCTTCCAGCAAACACTCCGTGACGCAGGTAAGGACGAATTGCTAACCACTCATTGGTACACAGCTAATCATGCGTTTGCAAATCCAACCGGTGGCCGGTATGACGAAGATGACGCTGCGTTAGCGCTTGCGCGTACGCTCACCTTCCTTGAGTCGCATCTCCGCGGCTAGTCATGAGCGCTCTGCCCTTCGGGGCAGAGCTATATGAGACTCCAAATAACCCAAATAACACCGCTGATTGCACTTGCTATCAGGCTGCCGAGGGTCAACATCATTCCAGTCACGCGTTGTTGATAACGTCCAGTTTGGACTTCTGTCACCAAGATTGATCTTGCGTGAAGAATTCGTCCGACGATAAATACGACACCCAATATCCCAACCCACCACAGGTAACTATCAACGAGTTCAAGCAGTAGCAGACTGATTAAGAATATTGGCGTTACTTCTGTGAAATTACCGTGCGCACGGACAGCCCGTTCAAGCTCGGGCATCCCATCGGAACCGACGGCTACTTGGTTCTTGCGGCGCGCTTTAATCACAATTGCAGTAAGGGTTAGCTGCATTAGTATTAACGTGCTGGTAATCAGTAAAGTAAGCACTGGAATTGCCATTTAAATCCACTCCAATACATGAAATAAATAGGTCGCTCCGGCCATTACAACGACAAGCTCAAGAGGAGATCGCTTCAAACCAATACACATCACGAGACTCAGGACAGCCAAACCAGTCGTTGCTTCGGAATACACGGCTTCTGTAAAGACCGGATTGACTAAAATTGCGAATAAAAGACCAACAACCACGGCATTGACATAAACCAGTCGCTCTTTCCATCGACCTAGTGCGTCACCAAAACACAAAGCGACCATCAATAGAATCGCACCAGGCAAAAAGATCGCAATGATGCCTAACCCGGCACCAAGTAATACTGATTCTGGAGCCATAACGGCCCCTATGTAGGATGCGATGGTGAACAATGGCCCTGGCATTGCTTGTGCGAACCCATAGCCAGTGAGAAAGACATCTTTTTCCAGCGGAGGAACAAATTCTGCCTCCAGTAACGGAAGTACGACGTGCCCACCACCAAAAACAAGAGCGCCACTGAAATAATGACCGGCAAAAATGTCAGTCCAAAGTGATCCATCGCCCAAGGTAATGGCGGCCAAGGTCCCAAGACCCCAGATGACGAGACCAGATATGGCCGCATTCAGCTTCCAAGGGCTCATTTGATCCTGTGGCGTTAAGCTTGATCCGGCGCCTGATACAAATAGATGCCCGCCAAGGAGAGCCAATCCAATGAGTGCAACTTGTGTAAAAGCCGTCGGTGCTGAATAAAAAGCGATGGCCGCGATGAGCGCAATAATCTTCGTTTCCCGATCGATACACAGTTGCTTCCACATGCCGAGAACGGCTTGCGTAACCACGCCAACTGCAACGATTTTCATTGCGACAACGAACCAAGCACCCTCTGAAGAACCACCGCCATCGATGATCCATAGCGCAGCACAGAGCATTAAGCCTGCACTTGGAAGCGTAAAGCCAAGCCAAGCAGCTAAAGCTCCCGGCCATCCAGCGAATCGATACCCAAGACCCATGCCCACTTGAGACGATGCAGGCCCAGGAATCATCTGACATAGCGCCACCAATGATGCATAATCGCTATCAGTTAATCGCTGTTCTTTCTCAACAAACTGCCGCCGAAAAATTCCAATGTGTGCAACAGGACCACCGAACGATGTGCAGCCGAGCCATAAGAATTGAATAAACACAGAAAATGGATTGGATGCCATTACGACCTCTTAATTGAAGAAGCATCTAGAAAAACAAAAAAGCATGTCACTATGATGACTTCGTCGAATACAGCTTGTCGATTTGTGGCTGATGCAAAGCGATGACTTGTGCTCGCTTAATTTTATGTGTGGGGGTCAGCATTCCATTCTCAATCGAACAAGGCTCGGTCATTGGGATCGCTTTTCGAATATGCATCATGGGGGTCTTGTCCTGGTTGTAGCGCTTCAAGATAGTTTGAATCACTTGTTTAGGCTCTTGTGCTTCGATCCCTTCAGCAAGGCAAATAATGGCGGACAACCAAGGGCGCCCATCCCCGACCACAACAACTTGCTCCACTTCAGGATACAAACCTATCTCTTGCTCAATCGGCGCCGGCGCAATGTTTTCACCACCTGAATTAACGATCAAATCTTTAAGCCTACCCACAATTCGAATATGTCCATCGGGGTCGATTTCGGCGAGATCACCTGTATGCAACCAACCATTAATTAAGGCCTTCGCCGTTGCTTCTGGATCATTCCAGTAGCCAGTCATCACATTGTCACCACGCACAAGCAACTCAGCGTCTTCGCTGAGGCGAACTTCGACGCCAGGCAATTGAGGGCCGACAGTGTCAGCGCGCTCAGATCCTGGTCGATTAACACTGATCACAGGCGATGCTTCCGTTTGACCATAACCCTGTAAGATTCCAACGCCAAGACCCTGAAAGAATTGAGATATTTTTGGATTGAGCGCCGCCCCGCCCGACACAAAATAGCGAAGTTGACCTCCGAATCGTTGGCGTACCTTATGCCGAACAAGTCGCTCGCATAAGCCGTTAAGAATTCGCTCACCAACAGTAAGTTGATCTTTTTGACCTAAGCGAATGGTCGTCTCGAAGAGACGCTGTTTGAGCGAACTTTCTTTTTGCATCTGAAGCGTGATGCGACTGTATAAAAGCTCATAGAGCCGCGGTACAGCTGTCATGAGCGTGGGGCTTACCTCGGCCATCATTGCGGAGAGCTTGTCGATCTTATCGCAATAGAAGATCTCGCCACCGAGATATAAAGGTAAATACAAACCTGCCATGTGCTCATATGCATGGGCAAGTGGCAGAAATGAGAGAAATCGATGCGGCTGAACAAGATTCGCCTCTCTCAGAACCTCGAGAATACTCGATACATTCGCCTCTAGATTTCTCTGAGTGAGCGCCACTAATTTCGGTAAACCATTGGTCCCAGATGTTGCAATTAACGCATAAAGAACATCTTTGCCAAGGTCATCGTCAGGCGCGTATTCACTCTCGGCAAGATCAGGAAACAACTGTTGATCCGTGTCTGACACGACATACATCGTGAAGTGGGCACTTGTCGTGATTGTTTCCAGTCGATTGCGCAGCATCCCATCTGATACAACCGCTGCAGAAGCGCCTGCTTTCTCGATTAAATACTGGATTTCATCGGCTGTATGGGTGGTGTATGCAGGTACCAAAACAACGCCGTATAGACAGGCTGCTATTGCGGTAACAGCCCATTCTGCTCGGTTTTCCATGAGAATAAGCAACCGATCACCAGCGCTTAGACCATCCACCTTCCACTGGGCACACAATCGCCTTGCTGAGCCAACGACCTCCCCCCGTGAATACGAGACCCACTTATCGTCTGTCTGTCGGTAAAGACAGGGTGCGTTGGGCGCGGCTTTCGCAAGCTCTAAGAATGGACTAACTAACACTCAAAGGTTCCGATTATTGTTATTTCGTTTAAGTTTGGATCATGCCTGAAACCTCTCTCGCTGTGGAGCGCTTCCAGTTTTCACCAGCATCATCCCAACGCCCTTTGTCACAAGCAGAAAGCAACGCAACGATCGAAAGAAGAGCACCATAGCGTTGGATTAACGCCGATAAATTCATAGCTACCTTCATACCGATGCATTAATAAAGGTGTGGAGGTGATGACGAAGTAGTTCAAGTAGATATGGTAATATGAACGCACCCGCCGAAAGGTGGTGCAAGTGGCGGGACTTGAACCCGCGACCTCTCCCTTACCAAGGGAGTGCTCTACCAACTGAGCCACACCTGCATGGGTGCGGGATTATTAAGGTCTGAACGCATCAAGTCAACATGCAACGCAAGATTCAAGTCACCGATATTTCTGATTTTCTCGCATCAAGAGACTCCTATGATTGCGTCATTGATGTCCGTTCGCCGTCTGAATTTTCTGATGACCACATAACCGGCGCAATTAATCTACCAGTACTCGATAACGAAGAGCGTGCTGAGGTTGGCACGATCTACAAACAAGTAGATCCTTTTACTGCACGAAAGCGTGGAGCGACGCTTACGAGTCGAAATATTGCGAAACATATCGAAACACTGAGTGATTATCCTAAAGACTGGCGACCAGCCGTCTACTGTTGGCGCGGTGGTCAACGTTCGGGCTCAATGGCTTTAGTCATGCATGAAATCGGCTGGCCGGTGACGCTTTTACAAGGCGGCTACAAGTCATATCGACGTCATGTTCAGGAAGAGCTCAATCGCTTGTTACCAAAAATTCATTTTGTTGTTCTTGCTGGACCGACAGGCTGCGGCAAAACTGACTTACTCAGCCAACTGCGAAAACGAGGGCATCAAGTGATCGACCTCGAGGCGCTTGCAAGTCATCGAGGCTCTATTCTCGGGCAAGAACCTGGTCGTCCTCAGCCGTCACAAAAACTCTTCGACTCTCAGTTATTCGATGCGCTGACGCGTCTTGATTTAAATAAACCTATATTTGTGGAATCTGAGTCCTCAAAAATTGGTGAAATCCACTTACCCAAAGCACTTTCTGAAAATCTCATTTCCTCGAAATCAATCGCGCTAACTTGCGACAGATCAAAACGGGCGCGCTATTTAGTGGCGCAATACGAACACCTAACACAAGCTTCAGAAGACACGCTCGCCCTCATCCACCGACTGGAGTTTCGGCATAGCAAGAAACAAATGGCGCAATGGTCTGAAATGGTTCATGACCAACGGTGGTTGGAGCTCGCCGACAGCCTTCTCGAATTTCACTATGACCCTGCTTACGAACAGTCACAAAAAAGACTTAAAGAGAGTGTTCAATGTGAATTGGAACAACCTGGGCGTCCTTCATCAATGGCACTATTCGACGAATTAGCTGGATGAGCACACGGTATCTTCAACAACTGCTCCGATTGAAACATCTCGTTGTGTGGAGCCCCGACAAATCGGAGCATCTGACCCAACGCCGTTGGAGCGATTGGTTCGCTGCGCACCCGCCCAAAGCGACTGTCACAGTGCTAAACAGTCATTGCTTAAGTGAAATCGATGTACCTAAGGACCAGGCGCTTTTGATCCTGTTAACAACATCGAATTCTCTCCCGCGTTATGTTCAGATGGCTGCTGATCAAAACTGGCCGCTCATCTTGCTTCCAAAAATTGAACTGCTACGCGCATCAAAAGAAGTCCGTAACGCCTTGGTCGAGATAGGGAAACAAACCAAGACCAGAATCATAGGACCTGATAGCGCAGCCTGCTTACTGCCCTACCAAGCCTTTTCAACACCGACAACAATGGGTTCGTTGGATCTCGTGCCAAATGTAGCTGCCGGAAACATAGCTATATTGGCGCAATCACCTTCAATTACCGCGTGCATACGAGACTGGGTGACTGGACGGAATATCGGTCTCTCTCATTTGATCAATGTCGGTGGTTCGTCTGATGTGAATATCGCAGACCTTGTCGACACCCTTATTCAAGACCCGCATTGCCATGCTCTCGCGATTCAAATCGATCGATTACGCATTCCGTCACGATTTATTAGTGCGATTCGAAGTTGCTCGCGCCACAAACCTGTCATGGTTTTGCATACAGGGAGGGTTCGAGACTTTCAAACTGAGCAGGATCCAGAAATAGATACATTCCTCGATCGGGAACTGCTGTATCAGGCCGCGATTGAGCGCGCCGGCGCATCGGGCCTTGACACACTCGATGACTTATTTCAGGCGCTTGAGAGCCTCACAAAACGGCGTATGCACGAGGGGAGTCGGTTGACGATTCTTGGAGGCGGCGATGGACTCGAGGCTCTTGCAGCCGATCATCTGTATGCAGCAAATGAAGGAAGTATCGATTTTCAGGTGTTAAAAAAGCCTGAATGGTTTGTAAATCCAGGCGCGTTTCCTATTGATGACGCGATACTGTCTGATCTTAAACAAAATGCCGACGGGCTCTTGATTCCTCTTGTTGCGGAAAATCTGATTCTAGACGGTCCAGACGATGCCACTGCATGGGCTCAACGATTCATTGCATTTGAAAAACGTTTGAACCGCCCCCTTTACTTTGCAATTCCTGGAATGGTGTTCGGGAGAGTGTTGAGAGAGGCTATGGATGATGCAGGACTTGCTACCTATGCAACGCCCGAGCAAGCCCTCAATGGATTCCTAAGCCTCGCTCGGCACGATCATGCGACACGCTTAGTCGATGCACGAGTTGAGGATGCGGACTTTGATGAATTAAAGCCCGCTGAGGATTTTCTTAAAGACCTCAGCGCAAACGATATCGCGATCACAGCCGACATCAAGCGCCACCTTGTCACACTGATCCCCGGAATCCAGCACAGTGCAACCAATCAACTACCACTCATTCGAATTGCAGCGGGTGTAGCGAGGGATCCCGTCTTTGGGCCAGTCATTTATTTGCATGAACCACCAGGACATTTTCCAAAGCTTGCAGTCACGCTGCCGCCAATCAATCAGGCTCTTGGCGAAGACCTTCTACACCGGTCTGCGACAGGCCGAACTCTTGAAGATACTGACCCTGAAGGATTTGCAATTGCTGCCAAAGCGCTTGTGCAGTTTTCACGTTTACTCGCGCGAGTCCCTGAAATCGCGAGTCTCAAAATTCAATTAAGCGTCACTCGTGGGGTGGTTGACACCACAATTAATGATCTCGGCTTTGGACCGCGGGTTGAACAGGCGATCACTCCCTATCCTGAAGCGCTCGACCGAGCCGTCGTGCTCAAAGATGGTCGTCACGCGCGTTTACGGCCCTTACGTCCTGAAGATGAGAATGCCCATCGTACGTTTATCTCAAAGCTCTCCCGGGCCACCCTTCGATTCCGCTATTTTTCTGACAAGCAAAGTTTCAGTGCGCGAGAGCTTGCCGCAATGACGCATGTTGATTACTCAAGAGAGGTCGCCTTAATTGTGAGTATCAATGAGGCTGAGGGTGCTGAGACGCTTGGAGTCATTCGTGTGATTTTTGACGCCGATGCACTTGCAGCTGAATTCGCTATGGTCGTGCGCGACGATCTCCAACGAAGCGGTGTCGGAAAACTTCTGTTACAAGCAGCTGTCGATCTCGCCAAAGAACGTGGCGCGCGAATTATTTATGGTGAAACCATGATAGAAAACAAAGGGATGCAAGGACTATCACGAAGCCTTGGATTCAAAGTGAAAACCGACTTTGACGCAGAATGCGTCTGGATGACTCTCGAGCTCGAGAAGCCACAAGACGAATGGGAGGCCAGTCGTCTTGCTCTGATTACCGCTTAATTAAAACCGGTTTTCAATCTCAGTCAGTACTGTTGGATCTTCAATTGTTGACGGTGCTGTGTATGACTCGCCATCAGCAATTTTCCGCAGTGTCGCACGTAGGATTTTACCTGACCGTGTTTTCGGCAACCGGTCGACAATCAATGCTTTATTAAAGCATGCAACTGCACCGATTGACGCGCGAACAGAGGAGATCAATTCTTTTTCCACCTCATCATGCGATTGAGTCACGCCATCCTTGAGTACCACAAGACCGAGTGGTAACTGACCCTTCAACTCATCAGCCACTCCAATCACAGCACATTCGGCTACTGCAGGATGTGCCGCAACAATTTCTTCCATTTCGCCAGTCGATAGCCGGTGGCCGGCGACATTAATTACGTCATCCGTGCGGCCCATAATGAACACATAGCCTTCATGATCAATAAACCCGCCATCACCAGTCAGGTAGTACCCTGGATATGGATTGAGATAACTCTCTTCAAACCGCGTGTGATTTCCCCACACAGTTGGCAAACAACTCGGTGGAAGTGGACGTTTAATTACGACACTTCCCTGCTCGCCCGCCTCCACTTGATTTCCAGAGGGATCGAGAATCTCAACCTTAAACCCAGGCGTTGGCTTCGTCGCAGAGCCCGCCTTTGGCGTAAAGGAGTCAAGCCCTCTTGGATTACATGCGATCGCCCAACCCGTCTCAGTCTGCCACCAGTGATCAACCACCGGTAACCCTGAGATTTCATCAAGCCAATGGTAAGTTGGTGGATCCAAGCGCTCCCCTGCTAAATACAGTGCTTTCAATGAGCTTAAATCGTATTTTTTATAGAACTCGGCATGCGGGTCCTCTTTGCGAATTGCCCGGAATGCTGTCGGAGCTGAGAACAGCACTTTGACTTTATACTCTTCAACCACGCGCCAAAATGCACCAGCATCTGGAGTTCGAACAGGCTTACCTTCATAAAGAATGGTCGAGCAACCGAATAACAGTGGTGCGTAGACAATATATGAATGTCCAACGACCCAACCCACATCACTGGCTGCCCAGAAAACTTCGCCCGGCTTCATGTCATAGACAGCACCCATTGAGTAGGTCATTGCAACTGCATGGCCACCGTTGTCACGAACAACGCCCTTAGGCTTACCTGTCGTACCAGAGGTGTACAGAATATAAAGTGGATGAGTCGCACTCACTGGAACGCAATCAATGGGTTGAGCAGTTGCCATGAGATCAGACCAAGTCACATCTCGCCCATCAACGGGCGTGAAATCTGCCTGTGGACGTTCCAAGACAATCACAGACGTTGGTTTTTTATCGGATATCTCAACCGCCTCATTGACGATCGGCATATATTCGATGACTTTACTGACTTCGATGCCGCATGTTGACGTCACAATCACCTTCGGAGCAGCATCTGAGAGTCGGACCGCCAATTCATTCGCCGCAAATCCGCCAAAAACAACAGAGTGAATCGCACCGATACGAGCACAAGCAAGCATCGCGATCAACGCCTCAGGAACCATCGGCATATAAATCACAACCCGATCCCCGGTCGTCACGCCTAAAGACGCAAGCCCGCCTGCAAAGCGCTCAACTTCATCTTTTAATTCCGCATACGTGATAGCGCGTTTTGTGTCTGTGACAGGCGAATCATAATACACAGCAACTAGATCACCCCGTCCAGCCTCGACATGCCGATCGATTGCGTTGTAACAAGTGTTGAGAGTGCCATCGGGATACCAGCGCTCGATACCATTCATATCATTCGCTAAGCCGACTTGCGGCTTTTGAACCCAATCGATGAGATCGGCTTTGTCTAGCCAAAAACCCTGAGGGTCTTGAATGGATTGATCGTATTCACTTTGATAGCTCATGAAAGATCCTTTTGACGTGCTTCGAATTCATAATCGAGTGAATGTGAACGAATTTTGCGAAAAAGTCTTTACGACGTTTCGGTGGTAACCACTGCAACCTGTTGCGGCGACAAACCCTTTAGTTTCCACTGCTCAACCACCAATTTTGCTACGCCAGGAGGCGCTGCGATCATCAAGGGACCACACGTTTGGGGATCAAACACAACCGGGCTCGGTGCTTTCGAACCAATATGTTGTGCGTATTGAACATTGTCTGCATGAGCTGTCGAGCGAATCCCAAAAGCGATACTCTCATCAACACCTTGAAATGTTGCGATCCGGTCTGCCCATTCAATGTTCAGACGACTCCCCTGCAGCATTTCTTTTAGATGCCCTGCTAACCCAAAACCTGTGACGTCTGTCATGGCATGAACGCCTGCTTTGACGGCTATTTGGCTCGCATCAAATAATGACTTCAGCGCATCCGATATCCACCGATCAATAAATGCACCAACGGCACAGCCCGACGCGAGAGCAGCAAACAAAACTCCAGAACCCAAAGGACCGGTCAGCCAGATTTCATCACCAAGCGCTACTCTTGCCTTGGGGACCGATTTATTGGTTGCGCCCTCAACCATCACCGCGACCATCGGTTGCTGTAGTGCAAGGCTATGCCCTCCCAGAATCTCAACCTGATACGCTTCCGAAGCATCTCGAAGAGCGCTTTGAATCTGCGCAAACTCTGCCGCTTCAAGATGTTTTGAGAGCGCTCGCTCAACTGCAATCAGTGTCAAAGCTGATGAAGGGATGGCGCCCATTGCCCATACATCGCTCACAGCATGGCGCATTGCGAGCACACCCACTAAATAAGGATCGTCGATAAGATAACTTAGTGCATCGATCGATTGGACCCGGGAGACACCTTCGCTCGTTGTTATTGCCCCATCTTCGAATTGAGCATCAAACACGGAAGCCAATGTGTCGCCAGGAAGCTTGGCCGCGCAACCTTCGCAACGCATCTCCGCCCCAATAGACATTATTTGAGGCTTGAAGCGGGACATGAATTTTTTATCGATTCGATCCTTGAGCCTAAAAAGAGCTCGCGCTTGGTAAGCGAACGCACCCTTGACTCCAATGGCTTGACCATCACCAAGATTTAGCAACTGTAGCCAGTGCTTTTGAGGTCGAAACGGCGATACGCTCTGCCCTCTAAGTTTTCGCCACAGAGCACTCGCCAGGTACTGGCCAGCCCTCACTGCCATTACACCCGATCGCTCCCGAGATGACGGAAGGTTAGCAATATCTCCTGCTCCATACAGGCCATCACACCCATCAACTTGCAGCTCATCGTTAACCGTTAAAAATCCTGAAGAGCCAGAAAGACCAGATAAATCAATCCAAGACGGCGGCTTGACTGGAGTAGCTACGCAAACTACATGCGCTTTGAGCGATGAGCCATCAGAAAGCATTACTTCACTATCGATCGCTTCGGTCACTTCAACAGATTCAAATAACGCGATCTGCTTACAACTCAGAGCCCTTCGAATCAGTGATGCGCCCGCACTTAAACCCCTATCCTTGCTGATTGAACGCTTCGCCACCAGACTGATTGCTGCGTCAAACCCATACCGAGCTCTAAAAGCAAATGCGAGCTCAATCCCAGCAGCACCTCCGCCGACGATGACCATTGATCGGTTATTGTCACGCATCTTTTCATCGATAAGCGGAAGATCTCTCAGCAAATGGCCGATTGGCTTAACGTAGTGACAAGCGGGATGAGTCGATGGAAAGCTTTCAGCTGGTGCAGCTCCAGTGTTTAGAACGGCATAGTCGTAAGGAATACGCAGTTGTCGAGAATTTGAAAGCGCTCGATGCTTCACACTCAGGATTTTTGCGCTGGCGTCGATTTGTTCGAGTGACCCACGAATAAAACGCGCGCCGGCTTGTTTGCACAACGCGGCGACATCGATGAATAACTCATCGGCAGCATACTGTCCCGCTAAAAACCCTGGCAGCATCCCTGAATAGGGTGCTGTTGATTCTGGATTAATGACAACCAGCTGTACGCTATCCAACGGTTCCATGGCAAACCGTCGAATCAGTGAAATATTCGAGTGGCCTGCACCGACTAAAACTAGGCTATAAAGCGCAGTCGATGATTCGCTACGCACCAATCACCCGAGTCGGCTCGCGCATGGTTACAAACTCTTCAGCAGCTGTGGGATGAATTCCGATCGTTCGATCAAAATCGGCTTTAGTAGCACCAGCTTTCAGAGCCACTGCAAAACCTTGAAGGATCTCACCGGCGTCTGGGGCGAGCATATGCAATCCAAGAATCTTGTTGCTCTCGGCATCCACAATCAGCTTAAAGATGCTTTGTTCTTGTCGACCACTTAACGCATGTTTCATCGGTTTAAACCGACTGACAAAAACCTGAGCATGCAAACCACGCGCGACGACTTCGTCTTCGGAAAGACCTAATGTTCCGATATTTGGTTGGCTAAAAATTGTTGTTGGAATCAAATCATAATCCACGCTTGCCGACTCCGCTCCATCAAATAAATGCTTTGCAAGCGCCATGCCTTCAGCCAATGCGACAGGGGTTAATGCAACACTTCCGGTGACATCTCCAACCGCGTAAATCGACGAATCACTCGTTTGAAAGTTTTCGAATACTTCAATCGTTCCATCGTCACGCGTTGTCACTTGAGTATTCTCAAGTCCTAGACCGAACGTATTCGGGACGCGTCCAACGGCCATCAATACTTCATCAACAATCAGTTCATCATCCTCATGCCCGGAATGATCAACGCGGATTCCATCATTGATCCGTTCGAACCCGAATAGCCGATGATCAAGGCGAACATCGATACCTTTCTGTTTCATTTCCTCGATGAGCTGGTTCACAATTTCACGGTCGAATTCTTTAAGCAGATTTGGCCCTCGGTACGATAAAGTGGTTTCAACACCGAGACCTGCAAAAATCCCGGCGAACTCGACCGCGATATAGCCACCACCAACCACCAAAATGCGTTTGGGTAAAGTGTCTAAGTCAAAAATCTCATTGCTCGTCTTCGTCAACTCAATACCTGGCATCTCTGGCTGCCGCGGCCATCCTCCTGTCGCAATCAAGATGCGTTTTGTCGATAAAAGACGATCTCCAACCTTGACTGTATTTGAATCAATTATAGAGCCTCGACCATTGACCAACTCAGCCCCGGAACCTTCGAGTAATCGATCATATACACCATTCAATCGACTGATTTCATTGATTTTATTGTCTCGAAGTCGACTCCAGTCAAAACCCTTAATCGAGGCATTCCAACCATAGCCCGCAGCATCCGTAATCGCTTCTGAAAAACTCGAGCCATAGACGTATAGCTTTTTAGGCACACAGCCTACGTTGACGCAAGTACCGCCAAGATATCGATCTTCAACAACAGCAACTCGAGCCCCAAAGCTTGCGGCCATCCTCGCTGCACGCACCCCACCACTTCCGGCTCCAATCACGACCAAATCGTATTGACTCATAGTGTCCTCATTTCATAACGATGATCGTTTTACCCAACTGATCACCCTGTTGCATATTCTGATACGCCTCAATCACTTCATCTGGCATCACAATCTGCTCGACCCCATGATGTACTTTGCCGCGTTGTACAGCAGGCCAGACGATCGTTTCTAATTCCGCCAATAGGCGTCTCTTAACAGGATCCGTTTGCGTACGAAGCGTGCGACCGAACAAAGTGATATTTTTAGAGAGAAAATCCACCAAATTGCAATCAGTAGACGTCCCGCCCAAAAGTCCAAAAACAGCGATTCGCGCGGCACTTGCCGCAACACTGAAATCCTTATTTAGATAACCCGCGCCCACTGGATCTAAAATCACGTCAAACTGGAGCCCAAGACCTCGGAAATAAGCAGCCCAATCCTGCGATCTCAATACGCCGGCTTCAGCGCCTCTTGCAACGCAATAATCGAGCTTTGCTTGTGAGCCGCAGGTAATGTATGGCACAGCCCCCAGCAAACGTGCTAACTGAATCGCTGCGACCCCAACACCCGATGCTCCAGCATGAATTAATACCTTTTCTTTGGGAATCACTTTAGCTTGGTCCCACAGATTGAACAGCGCGGTACACCAGGTTTCACATAACCCAGCAGCCAATGAGAGTTCCAGACCTTCTGGAGCCGAAACGACGACTGAGGGTGAACACACCACATACTCAGCAATGCCGCCACCTCGAAGTAATGCGCATACCTTTCTACCGAGCCAGGCTTCATCAACCCCCTCGCCAACCTGATCGATAATGCCGGAGCATTCGAGACCAAGGGTTGGTTCTTCAACCTTTCCAGGATACAAACCCTTGATCTGAAGTAGGTCCGCTCGGTTCAGTCCGGCCGCCTCAACTTGGATCCGAATTTGACCTTTTTCGACTTTTGGCGAAGGCAACTCTTGCCATTGGGCTTCGGCCTTCGCATTATTGACACCTAAGACGCGCATAAAATTTGTGCACCTATAACTAAAAGTTTGCGTTTATAAGGAGACATTGACGCACATGAACTCTCCAAATCAAAGTTTAGGTCCTCTGAAACAGATCAAAGCTGTTCTCCACTCAGAAGTCGGACCCGGGATTCTACTCGTCATTATGGCAGTTTTAGCCATGACGATCATGAACTCACCCTTGGCATCCTATTATGAAGACATCTTCAGAACGAAAGTTGTATTTGGTGTTGGCCCGATCGTTATTGATAAGCCCTTTTTACTTTGGGTTAACGATGGATTAATGGCTATTTTCTTCTTCCTAATCGGCCTTGAAATTAAGCGTGAGCTCATGGTCGGCCACCTTTCTGATATCCGCCAAGCGTTATTACCACTCGGCGCAGCCGTCGGTGGGATGGCTGCACCAGCGATTGTTTATCTCATCGTCACACAGGGTGTGGAAGGCGCCGCTCATGGTTGGGCTATTCCTGCAGCGACTGATATCGCATTTGCTGTCGGCGTCCTCGCACTATTGGGCCCAAGGGTACCGGTGCCATTGAAAGTATTTTTATTGACGCTCGCTGTTGCCGACGATTTAGGAGCCATTGTCATCATCGCCCTGTTCTACACCGAACATTTGAGTATTGGATCGCTCGCTATCGCCTTTGCAGCGCTCGGCGTACTGATCTTGATGAACTACTCAAATGTAGGCAATAAGTCCGCCTACCTCTTCGTTGGTTTTATCATGTGGGTTGCTGTTTTGAAGTCAGGAGTTCACGCAACGTTAGCAGGTGTTGCTCTCGGTTTCTGTATCCCATACACGTTGCCAAAACAAGAATCATCGCCTGTTGTTCGACTGGAGCATGAACTCCACGGTTTTTCGAGCTACATCGTTTTGCCATTGTTCGCGTTTGCAAATGCCGGAGTGGCTATCGGTGAGCAAGGATTAGCTATTCTCGGCCATCAAGTTCCAATGGGAATTGCGGCAGGTCTGTTCTTGGGTAAGCCGATCGGCGTGATGCTCTTTTCCTTCCTGATTCTAAAATTGGGTATCGCCCAAATGCCAAGACACGTCAATTGGGGTCAGTTATTCGGAGTTTCGCTGCTTTGTGGTATCGGTTTCACGATGTCGCTCTTTATCGGCTCACTCGCGTTCGGTGGAATGGGTAATCCACTCGCAGGTCTTGATCGCCTCGGAATTCTGACTGGATCGATTCTATCGGCTATCGTTGGATTCATCGTTCTCAAAAGAGCACTGCCAGAACGATCATTCTGTGTGCTCGGTGCAAAGCCATTGCACTAAAAAAAAGCCGGGCGTAAGCCCGGCAAGATTTTACTACTTAGGGTGGTTAAGCGTATTACGCGCCCATCAACTGTTGCGCTTGACCAATCCAGTCATCACGCTTGATTCGACCAGCAAACTTAACAACATTCGCTTCAAGGTCTTTAATCTCGGCATCAGTCAATGCCGCAATCTGTGCATATGAGGTGATTCCCGCATCCTGCAGTTTCTTCTCAAGGCCAGGGCCTACACCTGAAATTTGCTTTAAGTCGTCCTGACGAACCGGCGCCTGTGCAATCGCTTTGGTCTCCGATGCACGCTTTGGCTTAGCTGATTTTTTTTTCGCGTCACTTGAAGTAACGGAGGGAAACATCAGTTCGATGGTCTCTGCCGGAGTCATCTCGACAAAACTAAACTCCATCATTGCTCGATTGAGCGCAAGAGAATCATCAATCATTTTGCTAAACATCGCATTCGATTGTGCGATGACTGCTTCTGCCTGCTTTAACGTATACATCGTTAAAGACGTATCAATTTGGTACATAGTTGCCTCCACGTAGTGTGTTAGTGCACTGCACAATAATGCAAATATACCTCTATTTTTTTGCAATGCAACAAAAATCATTCTGTTGACCTCAGACAAAAGTCGGTCACAATGACGCTAGAAACCAAGCATCAGGATGGCTTATGGGATCAGAACAGCAGTTCAAGCAGATCGAGTCAACGGAATCGGCTCGTTGCAACCAGTGTGCTCTTCACGCACTTTGTCTTCCCGGAATCGTGGGTTGTTTCAACTCAGCACTCGGACCAATCGTTGCTGATGATGTGACTATCGCAAAGGGCCAGGCTCTTTATAATCACGGCGAAAGAGCTGACAACTTATATGTTGTGAAAAGCGGTGCATTTAAAATTATGACTCCGCTCTGTGGTCATGACTCACATGTTTCTGGGTTTAGAATGCCAGGCGATCTTGTGGGTGCTTGCGGCCTCACGTGTGGTCAGTATGCATTTACAGCACAAGCGCTGGATCGCTCTACTGTCTGCCGACTTCCATTGGATCGATTGCGCGAAGCACAACTTAGGCAGCCTATGCTGACCCAAGGCCTCTTACAGGCACTTTCAAACCAAGCAGCCCAATCACAGCGTCAAGTGACGCGGACCAATCTTCCAGCGCTTGCTCGTTTTGCATTGTTCATCAAAGACATCAGCTCACATCATCAAAGGCGACATCTATCAGCGACGGAGTTCGACTTGCCGATGCCGCGAACAGATATTGCTGATTTCCTTGCCCTAGCGCCAGAAACAATCAGTCGTTTGATTGCTTCCTTAACAAAGCAGGAGGTCTTGGTCTTTGAGGGTAAGACAGTTCGTGTCTTAAATCGCCAGGCACTGGAGAATGCGTGCGAGGCGCTCAACTGATCCGAGATAAAGGATTCATTGGGCTTCTCGTGACCATGTTTGCGGGAGCTGCCAATGACAATCTCGTCAAAACAGCGTTTGTTGTCGCAATTACCGCGCTCTCATGGGATGTTTTTGCGCTCAACTCGGTCATTCTCGCAAACGCAGCAGCCCTGTGCTTCATTCTCCCTTTTATTGTTCTAGCAGGATTCTCTGCACATCAAGCCAATGTCCAACCGCCGAAACGCTGGCTGATGGCTCTCAAAACAATAGAGCTCGGACTAGCAATCGCTTCAGGACTAGCCATATATTTTGAACTTGGTTGGCTCTTACTTCTGTGCATAGCAGGATTCGGTGTTCAGTCAGCCCTGATTGGACCCTTGAAATACTCTCTAATTCCACGGCTAACTCAAGATTCAGAGCTATTGAATAAGAATGCATGGATGGAATCCGCCACATTTGTCGCCATTCTCATCGGTACATTGGTAGCTTCTGACTGGATTGTTGACTCTTCCATGGAACTCATTGCGCTGATCCTGCTGATTGCGTGTATCGGCATTGCGGGCATTTCCCCTCTACCTCAGTTTGATGGCCGATCAGACTATGAGCAGCAATCAATTAAGGAGTTAGTACATCAACAACGAAAAGACGTACGCTCAATGTCTGCCATTTGGTGTATTAGCGGTTTCTGGGGTGTGGGTTCTGTTTGGCTGACCCACCTTCCTGTCCTTGCCGTCGAGACTTGGAAGCTCTCCCCTCAATCGGTTGGCACCCTACTCAGCTACTTTGTTCTCGGCATCACACTTGGTGCATTCCTTGGCGTTTTATTAAAAGACCGACAGATCATTGCGAGAATCCTCGGAGGATCGAGCATCATGGTGGCAGGCTCTTTAATTTTGCAGGGAGGCCAATACGAAATAGCTGCGTTAGGGCTCATCCTAACGAGTGCTGGCGGAGGATTTCTTGCGCTCCCCTTATACACACTGCTCCAAGACGATCAGTTAGCGGTTGCTGATCGTATCGCCGTGAATAACATTGCTAATGCGATGATGATTGTAGGGACAGCCATTGCTTCGTTGGTGGTGGTTGGCTTACTCGGATTCGATCTATTACTTTGGCTCCTGCTTTTGAGCTTCGGACAATTGCTCCTCTGCTTGTACCATCGCCGCAATTTGAGCCTCAGCTAGGGCCTCAGGCGGAGGTGGCATTTGCAGGAAATAGCCTTTTTGTTCAATACCTTCAAGAACATCAGATGCTTTAACGCGAGCCAATTTCTTCTCTTTGGTTAATGGCAAAATCATCACAGATTCTGTACGACCGAGGGTTCCAAGCAGATCTTCAGGTACTTTTTTCAGCCCATCTTTTTGATCGACGTAGAGATACATCTCTTCTTTTTTATTGCCTTTAAAAATCTCAACTATACGCAAAATACATCCCTTAGTAATTCTTGGCGCCATCCGGTGGGCACCCATTGCCTGCCATCAAGAGAAGCAACGAGATGACGTTTTTTGACAAGCATCTCAGGCGCAATCCCAAGATCCTTAGCAATGGCCTCAACTTTGCCTTGCCGATCTTTCAAAGCGTCCTTCAAACGCTTTGAAAGCGGCGGCGGCGGCGGCGAAATAGTTCCAGCTTCGAGAGCTTCATCAATGACGACCTTCAACTGTCCACCAAAACGATCCGCTTGTTTATCTGTTAACCCATGCTGACTGACTAATTGATGATGACGACCGACGTTGCCAGCCGCTGCTAATGAAAAGAGGGACTGATCACTCAGAACTTGCTTGCGCGGACGATCAACCCGACGCGCAGCATCTTCACGCCACTGAACTAGATGCACAAGTCGAGACATACCTTCTGGACTCAAACGCCACGCGTTCCCAAATTTGTGTACCTGTGTCTCAATGTCACCATCCAACAAAATGATTGAATTCCGCTCTTGGATCGACTGCATTTCTTCATCCATCCAATGCAACCTCCCTGCTTTTTCGAGCTGACTGTACAGAATCTCGTGTATTGGACCCAAGACTAAAACATCTTCTTTTGCGTACTGACACTGCGCATCAGACAAGGGACGCTTTGTCCAGTCAGATCTGGTTTCTTCTTTTGAGAGCTCCTTGCCCAAGAGCTCTGACACCAGCGCAGACAAGCTGAGAGATATTTTGTCATTCAGTAATGCATAAGCGACCTGCGTATCAAATACAGGTGATGGAATGGACCCAGTTAATCGAAACAGCACTTCATAATCTTCTTGCGCCGCATGCAAGATGGAGGTGGTTGTTCCTCTAAGGGCGCCACCCAATCCACTTAAATCAAGATTCGCTAGCGGATCAATCAGATACGCATCCCCATCCATCGCCACCTGAATGAGGCCCGGCCTAGGGTGAAATGTCGAAACACGGACAAACTCCGTATCGAGTCCAATTGTTGATGCGCCATGAATCGCACTCACTAGCGTATCAAGCTGCGCCTGTTGATCGATCCAACCGGAAACGCTCAAAACTTAATCTCTGTGCGTGATGCAAGCGCCTGTGAAAGCGTCGAGACATCAATATGATCCAACTCACCTCCAACGGGCACACCTTGCGCCAAGCGAGTCACACGTGTTTGCCCACTGAGACTCGATACGATTTGATGGGTGGTTACCTCGCCCTCTACAGTTGATGCTAAAGCGACCAGACACTCAGACGGCTTCTCATCATGCACGCGCTGTATTAACCGCGACAATCCAATTTCCTCGGGTCCAAGCCCTTCAAGTGGACTCAGAAGTCCAGAGAGGCAGTGATAGTGACCTTTAAATAAACCAGACTGCTCAATTGCCAAAATATCGCTAGGGGATGAGACAACACAAAGAAGTGTTCGATCACGCGAGGAGTCCTGGCAAATTCGACACGGTTGGATTTCCGTGAGATTACTGCAGATCTCACAATGCTCAATCATTTCGAGCGCCTGCGCCAAAACATCTGCAAGATGCAGTCCTCTTTCACGATCCCTCTCAAGTAAATGCAAGGCCATGCGCGAAGCCGATCGCGGTCCAACACCAGGCAGACACCGGAGCGCTTTTTCGAGGCTGGTTAATAGCGGAGAAACACTCATGAGAACGGGAATTTAAACCCTGGTGGTAAGTTCAAGCCTTGAGTTAATGACCCCATCGACTCTTGTTTCAATGCCTCAAGCTTCCGATTTGCATCGTTAATTGCAGACGCAACGAGCTCGCCAACAATCTCCGGATCATCTGCCAAAACATTTGGATTGATCACGACAGACTTACAATCGCCCTGACCATTCAAGGTCACAGTTACAAGGCCAGCTCCAGACTCGCCCACCACTTCTTTCTCAGAGAGCTGAGCTTGAGCTTCTTTCATCTGCTCAGCCACCTTCTGAGCCTGCTTCATCATTTCTTGAAGCGGACCATCAAACATGTGTTCCTCCATCTCTTGGCTCAATCGACTCTGTACGTATTGTTGCATCGAAACGCTCCGTAAGTGCACTCACAAAGGGATCCTCAGCAAATTGACTCTTTGCTAGAGCGAGTCGCTCTTCTTGCAATCGCATGCGGTACCCTTCCGGCGTTTCAGGTAGATCAGTGCGAGTTTCAACAACGATTGATGGCGCCTGCCCGAACTGTAACGCAAAAGCCTCAGCGACCCGACGTCGATGCATGTCATTCAACAAACTTTCTGTATGAGAGTTCGTAGCCAACACGACAGCATCTCTGTCTGCCGAAACTAAAACGGTTTGGGCGATCAATGATGCAGTCATTCCATGGAGATCGAGTAAACGACTCTCGAATACCCAAGCATCGGGAGACAACGACAATTCTAACGGAGGGGGTTCGTTTCCATCATCTCCGTTATCAAGATCCCCACTCTCGCTGTATTGGTTCGCATCTGACAGTAATTGCGATCCGATTTCTGCGCTCACGAGCGTTGGAGCAGGTTGAGGCTGGGTTGGAATTGTTGGTCTGTCAGCCTGTGAGTCTTGAATTCCCAGGTCAGATTTGTCGCCAACCGATGGCTCTTCCGCGACAGTCTGCATCACTTCGGTCTTGGGTACTGGGATTGCCTCTGAATCTGACTTTGATTCGACTACTGGAACTTGCATCTCCACCGAAGCAACTGACTCAGCTGGTTGCTGTTCGGTTGTACTGTCAACGCTTGGGGCGGGCTCTGGGTCCGACTGTGAGTCTGATTCGGTTGTTGCCTTAGAGGAGGCAGAGGCCGATACCACCTCGCCAGCCCGAGCTGGCCGAAACGCGATCATACGCAACACCAACATCTCAAATGCAGATCGAGCATCGGATGCGAGCGGTAAGTCACGATATCCAGTTAGCGCAAACTGATAGGCCAACTGCAAAAATTCTGGAGACATCTGCGTTGCCAGTTCTCGTACTGCTTTTTGCTCGCTTGGTGACAGATGGCTGATCCCTTGATCATTGATCTGAGCAATAGCAACCTGATGCAGCATCGACTGCACCCCACTCACTAGCGCCATCCAGTCTGGGGTTTCTCGGGAGAGCTGCTCAATACGCTGCAACGCATCAGCCGCCTGCCCATTTGCAATATCCCCGAGTAATGCAGGAATTTCGGATACTCCTTGAGTCCCGAGCATTTCAATCACGTTGGCTGTTGTGACTGAGCCTTCGCCATGCGCGATTGCTTGATCAAGAAGAGTCATCGCATCACGAACAGACCCTCGACCCGCTTTTGCAAGATGCCAAAGTGCGTCTTTATCGAATGAGACCTGTTCTGCGGTTAATACGTGCTCCAAATGAGATTCAACTAAATCAGGACTCAAGTCCCTGAGATGAAACTGTAAGCATCGTGATAAAACGGTCGGCAGCAGTTTTTGAGGATCTGTTGTTGCGAGTAAGAAAACAACGTGTCCAGGTGGTTCCTCTAGGGTTTTCAGCAACGCATTAAATGAATGCGTTGTAAGCATGTGCACCTCATCGATGAGATAAACCTTATAACGGCCTTGGCTCGGCGCATAGCTCACATTTTCTAGGAGTTCACGCGTGTCATCCACTTTCGTCCGACTGGCTGCATCGACTTCCAATAGATCAACAAACCGATTTTCAGAGATTGCCCGACAATTCGAACATTCACCACAGGGTGTTGATGAGACGCCCTTCTCGCAATTTAAACAACGAGCCAAGATACGTGCGATGGTCGTTTTACCAACGCCACGAGTACCCGTAAAGAGATACGCATGATGCAAACGGCCAGAATCGAGAGCATGCGTTAACGCCTTGCGCACGTGCTCTTGACCGATCAACTGCTCAAATGTGGTCGGGCGCCATTTTCTGGCTAAGACCTGCTGACTCATGCATGCCTCTTATGACTGGAAGCAACTCCTGCCAGCCGCACCCCGGCACACCAAATATCCGCTGCCGCTGCTCCCTTCCGGGCCTGACGGGGTTCACAAATATCCAATTGCGAGGGGACCGACAAGAGTCACCATTGAATCCCGATCGCTCGGGAGAGGTCTATTGTCACGGTAACCATGCCTCCGATGCAAGTTTGATTGCCATCAGACTACACATCAAAACAACAAGTGGCCGAATCAACACGATTCCACGACCTAGCATGACCCGTGTTCCTAGCAAAGCGCCAAAGATTTGAGCCGGTATCATGACCATAACGGCAGACCACATAACCAAATCACTGGTCGCGAACATCAAAAATGCAGCCATATTGGTCATGGCGTTGAAGAGTTTTGCATGAATTGTGGCTTCGCGTAGCCCAAGCCCGAGAACTGAAATCATCAATAACGCAAAGAGAGAGCCAGTTCCGGGGCCAAAAAAACCGTCATAGAAGCCAATGAAAGCGACTCCTGCCAGCGCGAGCATCCCAAAAGTTGGCGTTTGCTCAAGCGCAGTTTGTGGTAGTCGAACGAGACCGAAATACGCCGCAGCCGCCAACAATAAAATGGGAACAACACGATCCAGCCAATTCGCCTCAGACACTTCCCGTAAGCTCCATGCACCAGCAAGCGCCATCGCGAATGCGAGCAAAGCGTAAGGCCACAAAGCGCGTATTTTGAGGTGCCCTGAAGTCATGAGGCGTACTGAGGCAGTTAAGGTGCCGGCAAAAGCCTGGCACTTATTTGTGGCTAATGCCTGAGCGGGGGTAAATCCCGCAAACAAAAAAGCTGGAATTGTGATGAGGCCACCACCGCCAGCCAGCGTATCAACAAACCCAGCGATAAAAGCAACAGCGGCTAAGAGAACCAGCCACTCAGCATCAATGATCAAATACGATTCCTAATCGCTCTGCCACTTCGCGATAGGCTTCTAATACGCCACCTAATTTCTGCCGAAAACGATCTTTATCTTTTTTCTCGCCAGTGACCTTGTCCCACAAACGGCAGCCATCAGGGCTGAATTCATCACCCAAAACAATGTCACCATGGAAGCGACCGAATTCAAGCTTGAAGTCGACTAACTGAAGCCCGGCCTCTTCGAACATCGACTTGAGAACGCTATTGGTTTGAAGTGTCAGCTCATGCATACGAGCCATCTCTTCCCGAGTCGCCCATCCAAACGCTTCAACATGATGTTCTGTGATCATCGGGTCGTGTAACGCGTCATTTTTTAAAAACAATTCGAAAAGTGGTGGATCGAAATTCAGTCCCTCTTCGACTCCAAGTCTGCGAACGAGAGACCCGGCTGCCTTATTTCGAACCACACACTCGACAGGAATCATATCGAGCCGCTTCACGAGCGCATCGGTCGCACTGAGTCGCTCTACGAAATGGGTTGGAATCCCGGCATCAGCAAGCTGTGTCATGATGAACGCGTTGAACTGGTTGTTAATCGCCCCTTTTTCAGACAATTGCTCAATAATTTCGCCGTCGAACGCGGACGTGTCATCACGAAATTGCAGAACCAATAAATCTGGATCTTCTGTCAAATATGCTGATTTCGCCTTTCCTTGGTATAACAAATCCAATGCGTTCATGATGTTCCTATCTCTATCCAATTAAACCCATCTGATTGCGTTGCAACCAAACGCTGAATATTCTGATTTTCCAAGACACGATCGAGTCCCTCTTGAACACGTGTCGAGTCATTATTGGTCTCGCTAATATGGCACGCTACAACAGTTTTGAGTCGATCACTAACGATTCGCTGCAAAAGTGCGCAAGCCTGTTCGTTGTTCAGATGCCCAAAATCACCACCAACTCGTGATTTTAAAAACGCTGGATACGGACCTTGATTTAGTAATTCGACATCATGGTTGAATTCAATCGAGATGGCATCCAAATCCTGGAAACCCTCGATGACGCGGTGCGACACGCTGCCCAAATCACTCAGTATTCCGAGCCGGATACCGTTACAGCTAAACACAAATTGCAGGGGCTCACGCGCGTCGTGAGGAACTGTTATTGGGCTGACTTCAATGTCACCAATTGAAAATAAATCATTGATATATATTGGATTCGAATAACTTTCTTCGCCAACTTCGATCCAAGTGCCGCGCGACGCGTACACAGGAATCGAATGTTTATTGGAAAGAGCCTCAACGCCACCCACATGATCGCTATGCTCATGGGTAACAACGATTGCAGACAAGTCATCCGGTCCAAGCCCCAACCGTTTTAAGCGCAATACGGCCTCTTTATAACTAAATCCACAATCTACGAGTACTATCGTGGTTTGGGATGCGACGACTGAACCATTGCCTCGACTACCGCTGCCGAGAGATGCGAATCGCACTAGTACAAACGCTCCCTGAATTCGCGTATCAGCTCGTTTGCACCGCCGATGGATGCAGCGGCACCTGTTGGGACAATTTTGACAACGAGCCCTTCATCAGTTTTTTCCATCTGAACCTGATAAGACCCCACGGGGTCCTCGATCGTCGTAGCAATCGCCCGGTTTAACGCACTCATTGTTGCTAAGCGGCGTTCCGTTGCTTTCCGCACGTACCGAATATTCAACAAACCTTTTTCGAGGTCACCGCCATCAATTGCGGCTCCCAAATCGCGAACAGCATCCACCGTTACACCGAATACACGCGGAATCTCTGCTTGGATGATCAACTCATCCATCCCTTCGACACGACGTGACGACATCCGATTACCGACTTCAAGCAAAGAAAGCGCGCGAGACACCGCCTTGCCCTCGTCCTCCCGTCTTTCGAGATGATATTTGAATTCATCGAGGATGCGACCAACCAACACATCATCTACTCGACCACTCGTCAATTGCAGGCCGACTTCACTTGTACCGGGCCTTAACCCAGATTGAAGTGAGAATCGCAAGGCAACCGCCCCAACCTCTGGCGCAAAATGACGAATAATTCGGCTACCCGAATGTGTATTAACACCCCTGAATACACCAGACTCCATCATCCATGAACCTTTGGCCTGATCAGCGAAGGTCACAGTCAGCTTATTTTCAGTAATAAAACGCTCTAGCTCAGGCCAGACGGCAGAGGTTGCTTCTGGTATCGAAAGCCAATGAAGGCCCCCTAACTGATACCGACGAATTGTCGGCAACGTCAATGTGCGAAGGGCAGCTTCCGCTCGGGGCGCCTCGAAAGAGCCTCCATACAATCCAGCGGTTGGCTCATCGACCCCTGGTATGCTCAAAGATTCATTAACTCGATCGTCAGAAAGCCCTTCTGGCACCTTAAGCTTTGGCTCTACATAAGCAGCCTGATAGTCCAATTGGCGGTCACGAATAGCGGCTTGCTGATTTGAGCCAGAACAACCAACTAACGAACTAATAACAACAAGCGAAAGAACTCGTTTCACAGGCTGATTCCCGCTTGTTCACAGGCTTCGCGAACAGCGACTTTTCCTTCATCGGTCAATGGCACAAGCGGCAAGCGGCAGTCTGCTCTCATCATCCCCATTTCAGATAATGCCCATTTACTCGGAATCGGGTTTGGCTCAACAAACAATTTTGAATGCAGACCCAAAAGTTGATTATTAAGCGCTTCAGCCTCTGCACGATTACCCGCCATCGCATGTTCAACCATTTGCGACATCAGGCGTGGCGCAACGTTCGCAGTCACAGAAATGTCACCATCTCCACCCAGCAAACATAGCTCCATAGCAGTCGGGTCATCTCCAGAGTAAACAGCAAATCCCTCCGGGCGATTCTTAAGAAGGTACTTCGCCCGCTCTAGATTACCCGTCGCATCCTTGATTCCCGCGATATTCGCCACATGAGCCAGCTCTAGCGTTGTCTCATCAGCGATATCGGTAACAGTCCGCCCTGGTACGTTATACAGAATGATTGGTAGATCGGTGCTGGAAGCGACTGCCTTAAAATGCGCGAGCAGACCGCTTTGTGGTGGCTTATTATAGTAAGGAGCAACAGACAAAATCGCGTCGGCGCCAGCTTTTGTCGCAGCCTCTGTCAGTTGGCACGCCTCTGCTGTTGAGTTCGAGCCTGCGCCCGCAATCACAGGAATGCGACCGGCCACGTACTCTACCGTCGCTTTGATAACATCGTTATCCTCTGAATGCGATAACGTTGCAGACTCCCCAGTTGTTCCTACAGCAACAATCGCGTGGGTGCCTTCTTTGACATGAAAATCAACCAATCGTTTCAGTGCGTCGTAATCCACAGCCCCTGATGCATTAAATGGAGTGACAAGCGCAACGATACTGCCTCGAATCATGTCAATAAAACCTTCAAGATGAATAAGCCCTCTATGGTACAGACCGAGCGATTCAGACGGCAAGGTTGCAAACCAGAAAAAAATCGCCACTCACAACTTAAATCGATTGAAGGAGGCCCTATGAGCATCGAAGTTAACGCACCCATCCCTGAATTTGCGCCACTCAAGGCAACTTCTGATACCGAAGTTTCCTCTGAAACTTTAAAGGGTCAATTTTCTGTTCTCTATTTCTATCCGAAAGACAGCACTCCGGGCTGCACAACTGAGAGCCAAGATTTTTCAACGCTGCATGCGAAATTTGAGGCACTTGGCTGCCAGATTTTTGGAGTGTCTCGCGATTCGATCAAAAGCCATGAAAACTTCAAGGCAAAGGAAAGTATGCCATTTGAGCTGATTTCAGATCCTGATGAAGCGCTATGCAATGCGTTTGATGTCATGAAGATGAAAAATATGTACGGAAAGCAAGTTCGTGGTGTCGAGCGGTCGACATTCCTGATCGATCAGACAGGCAAGGTGGTTGCTGAGTGGCGCAAAGTGAAAGTGCCTGGCCACGCTGAAGAAGTCCTCGAGACGCTGAAGGGATTATCTTAATCGACTACTTCAATGATGAATTCGTGCGGATCGCCTTCGCTGATTGATTTAAGTTGGTGGCCCGCACGTTGGCAAAATGCCGGTATATCCCGAAGAGAGATTGGATCTGTGGTCACCAACCGGATCACGCGATCAGATGAGCACTCATTGATCGCGACCTTGAGTTTTAATAACGGCAGTGGGCATTTCAAATCTGTACAGTCGAGTGTTCGCATAATCCTTCCTATATACTTCGGATTATAGTCAAAACGGGCCTGTTGATGCGAAAGCTTGCTCTCTTATTACTATTCGTCGCGTTTACGATCACTGCAGGTCGCACGATGGCGCTCTCCGCCGACGATCTCGCGACACGTGATGGCGAGGTTGCGTTTGGTCAGGCTTGGCTGAAATCGATGCGCAGCCGCTTAGGCGAGCGTACTGATCCGTTTTGCACCGATCTCTTAGAAMCCTGGCTCACCCGCCTCAAAAACCAATTTGACCTTGGCACGATGCCGATGACAGCCTTATGCCTCAATAGCCCCGAATTTAATGCTTTTGCAGCACCTGGTGGCATTGTTGGCGTCAATCGAGGCGTCTATCTTGACTTGAAAGCTGAATCAGAAATCATGGCTGTTCTCGCACACGAGCTCGCCCACCTCGCGCAACGCCATCATTACCGCGGACTCAGAAATTCAGAGCGAATGTCTACAGGAACCTTAGCCACATTGGCTGGCGTTGTTGCTGCCATCGCGACGCGTCAAGGACAGGCTGCTCAATCTTTGATTATGGGCGGTCAGGCGGCCAATGCGACTTCTGCCCTAGCTTATTCCCGAGACTATGAACGCGAGGCTGATCGTATTGGCGTGACTGCATTACAGGGAGCTGGGTATCCCCCGCAGGCAATGTCTCAAGTGCTTCAAGTACTGAGCGAAAAGCAATCACAGTCAACACGAGATCTCGCTTTTTTAAGCACCCACCCACTTGGCATTGAGAGACAATCGGATCTCGACGCACGTGTCGCTCAAATGAATCAAGAAGATACCGGGGCTCCAGTCCTCGGCGCCATTGATTTTGCTTTGTTTCGATGTATCCAAACTGAAGGTCTTCAGATCAGCTATACGACAAATCCAGAGGCTAACTGTGGTTCCATTCACGAAATTCTAGAGCTCTATAGAGGTGAGCGATATACGGATGCTCTCGCGTTGTTTGATAGCTTGCCAAGTAACACACGAAATACGTTCAGCGGGCTCGACATTGAAATCGCGCTAACCATTAAAACCGGAGATTTCGACAGAACACACCAAGCAATCGATACCATTGCTTTGTTTTATCCGTCATGGCTTCAGCCGACGATCGCTCGCGTCGATCTCACGATTGCCCAAGGCATCCCAGAACTTCCCCGCGAACTCCGGGAGCGCATGGTGCAACGCCCAGGACGCCTGGATTTGTGGCGCGCACTTGGACGCTTTGCGCAAGCCTTCAAACAAGATCATCTGCTATTTGAAGCACGAAGCTGGGATGCGTTATTAAATGGCAAGCTCGAAGCGTCCAAAACGCAACTGTCACGAGCACGTGATTCCTGGCCTAAAACACTTGACCAACGACCACTTGAACTACTTGAGAACGCAATTAAACAGACAGACTCGCTTTAAATTCGAGCATACGCATCAATGGCCTCATTGCTTTTTGTCCAAGCTCTGGATCAACGAGTACCTCGCAAGCCGGATCCCAAGAATCGAGTACCCGATTAATACCAGACAAACGATTCATCGCCATCCATGGGCAGTGAGCGCAACTCTGACATGTACCACCGGCTCCTCGAGTCGGAGCTTCCAATAATAATTTATCGGGAACTTGCTGCTGCATTTTGTAAAAAATCCCCTTATCTGTCGCGACGATAAAGGTTGAATTCGGAAGCCGAACGGCAGCTTCAATTAATTGAGAGGTCGAACCAACGGCGTCAGCACGTTCGATCATTTCATCGGGTGACTCAGGGTGCACCAGGAGCCCCGCACCTGGATGCATCGACATCAGTGCATCTAGGTCGTGCAGGCGAAATTCTTCGTGTACAACACATGCTGAATCCCACAACAGCATGTCGGCGTTTGTCTGTTTTTGAACGTAACGCCCTAAATACCGATCGGGCGCCCATATCAGCGATTCACCCCTCGCTGCCAAGGCATCGACCACGTCAACTGCGATCGAGGACGTCACAACCCAATCGGCGCGCGCTTTAACTGCGGCTGATGTATTTGCGTATACAACAACCGTCCGATCCGGATGCGCATCGCAGAACGCGTTAAACGCCTCTTCGGGACAGCCAAGATCCAAGCTGCAAGTCGCCTCGAGGGTTGGCATAAAAATCCGTTTTTCGGGGCTTAAAATCTTTGCGGTCTCGCCCATGAATGAAACACCCGCAACAATCAACTTCGATGCAGGGTCACTAGCGCCAAATCGCGCCATCTCCAGGGAGTCTGAGACAATTCCGCCAGTCTCTTCAGCCAACCTCTGAAGCTCCGGATCCACATAATAGTGCGCCACCAACCGAGCACCAGAGGCAAGAAGTTTATGTTTAACTTCTTCATAGAGCTCAGCCTCTTGATTTGAAGCTGACTCGGCGTCTGACAACGCACGATCAAGATATGCTCTGACATCAGCTCGGGTCGCGATGTAATCGTCCATTTGTAGTGTCATGTTTTTTTCCGGCGGGACAAACGTGGTGAGAAATCATCCGGCTTATCTTTAAGCCAGTCAACGAAAGCCTTTATTTCTGGGTGACTGCGCAATAATTCAATGGAATAGAAATTAACGGCGAGCTCACGCTCTTTCAGCGTCCGATGGACATGTCGATGACAGGGCTTACACAAGTATGCGATGAGGCTATTCAGTTCCGCCTTCGAATATTTAGACCGAACGGAGCCAAATCGATGTGTTCGTTTTGGTATTAAGTGATGGCGTGTTAAGGACGCCTTCCGCTGGCACAATTCACACTGCATCTTGGGATCTCGCCATTCCGCATAAAATATCTTGACATATAAAAAAATAAGAATAAAATTTATTATTTATTATTAATAAGCGAATATTTGTCAAATGGATATGCTTTCACCGAAAGATAAAGAGATTGCCAAAATCCTACAAAAGGATGCAGATATCACCAATGCAGAGCTTGCAAAACGGATTGATCTCTCTCCTTCAGCAGTCCTTAGTCGAGTCAAAAACCTTAAGACCGACGGAGTCATCCGAGGGATCTATGCAAAACTCAATGCAGATCAACTCGGCTACTCCTTACATGTGTTTGTCTATATCAAACTCTCAAATCAGACCAAAGAGACGCTGACTTATCTCGAAGGGGCCGTAAAGATGAATTCGCGAGTCCAGGATTGTTTCCGAATGACCGGAGATTATGACTACGCCCTTCGCCTCCTCCTCAAAGATACATCTGAACTTGAATACTTTCTCACTCATGAACTAAGCCGAATACCGCATATCGCTTCAATTCGCACCGAAGTCGCGATGAAATGCATTAAACAAGACTCAAGTATCAACCTCTAATTCTTATCTTTAGCGCACCGAAAACCGATATACACGACAGCTGTATTTCGCGGTTTGGTTGCGCGATCACTCCGATGCATCCGAAATGCTTCATACCACCAGCTACCACCAGCAGTCCCTTGTTGGTCACCCTGACCGCTATCAACCCATTCCCATACATTCGCACCCATGTCGTACAGGCCATTCACTCCTTCTTTCGTTGAACCAACAGGCGCTGGACCGATGCCACGATCAAGTAGGTGACTGAAACTGACAGGAGGACGGTATTTGCATTCCGATAAACAGTTGGCCCCCTCAGGCGAATTTCCAGTCGGATACGGATACTGCACGCCTTTGTTAAATCCGGATGTTGGTTGTTCTCTGTGCTCAACATAAGCTGCTTCACGCCACTCTTTTTCAGTCGGCAGCCTTGCACCACGCCATTTGCAATAGGATTCCGCCTCGTCATATGTCAAATGCACTGCAGGCAGCTGGTCGCTTGATTCAAAACCAAAGGGTGTTCGCCATGTCCATCCCGATTTTTGCTCCCAACCCCAACCATAGACTTCGCCTCCACCGGCTCGCTCAGCTTGACTCACAAATCCAGTGGCGGTCGCAAATTGTTGAAAAGCAGCAATTGAAACCTCAGTTCGATCGATCAAAAAGCCATTGATTGGCTGCATCGGTGGCGATGCATGGGTTGCTGTTGAATACAGGCTCAGTGAAATCAACAAAACGCGCATATCAGGCCTCTTCATCTGTAAAGCGAACAAGGTTTTGATAAGGTTAGGCTCCAGTAACTACAAGGTTCTTTATGCGCCCATCAGCACTTAATATTCCTTCAATCCGCATTGAGCGCGGCTTAACCCGGGCCATTCAGCCGATAATCGCGGATGCTGGATACAAACGTATTTTGATTGTGAGCGGATCCGTGCGTGGCAAGATCGCTCAGTTAGTCCAAGACATAGCTGATGCAGCCGACGTTGTCGCGACGATCGAGATTCACGGTGAGCCATCGCCCCCAAAACTTGAAAAGCACCTCAAGGCAACCAAAAAGCTCGATATCGACGGGGTTGTCGCCATTGGTGGCGGTTCGGTTCTCGATATGGCGAAGGCCTTGTCCGGTCTTATTCCAGCAAAACAACCCATCATCTCCTACCTCGAAGTAGTCGGCCTTGGGCTACCTCTAGAAGAAACACCAATTTCATGGATTGCGATACCCACAACAGCCGGAACCGGTTCCGAGGTTACAAAGAACGCAGTTATCGACGTGCCTGAAGCTAATCGTAAAGTCAGTCTTCGCGACGCTCGTTTACTACCTCATCTCGCATTGATAGATCCGGAATTGACCGATTATTCGCCAAAGCGCATTACCCTAGCCTGCGGCCTCGACGCGATCACCCAGTGTATTGAACCGTATCTCTCAAAAAAACGGACACCCTTAACCGACGCACTGGTTGAGCCTGTGATCCCAAAAGCCTTGAAAGCGCTTGCCAATCTGATGCAAATGGAATCTCCAGATGATCGAGATACTATGGCACTAGCGAGCGTTACTGGAGGTATCGCACTTGCAAACAGCGGTCTAGGCGTTGTCCATGGGTTTGCCGGCCCCCTCGGCTCTGTAACCGGAGCAGCTCACGGGGAGATTTGTGCGACACTTCTGGCTCACGGTCTAAGAGCACATCAACGCTATGTCGAAGATACAGATCTCGTCACACGGATAAATGCCATCCAACACTGGATCGCCGATGCCTTGGGCGGAACTCCAGAAAACGCATTCGACACATTGGATCAGTGGGTTAAATCACAAGGGATCGTTGGCCTTGAGTCATTAGGGCTGAACGCATTTCAAATCCCTGATGTTGCTTCAGCCTCTCAATCCTCTTCATCCATGAAAGCCAATCCAGTGGATCTTGACCTTGAGATTCTGGCCCGAATCCTTGAAGAAGCGCTGTAAACAACCGATAGTGTAAGTGTTATTGAATAAGGTGTTTTATGAGCTTTGAATTTCGCTGGATTATCGGATCAATCTTTGCTGTTGTGATTGCGGGTGCTGGAATATTGATTTACGGAATCATCGTGTCAAACACATCTGTGAGTGCGCCAAAGGCCACTATTGATGCAGGCGAAGGCGCCGCCATTAAAATAGATAACTGGGAGTGTATGCGTGGAGAAGATCAGCGTGGCGCTCCATACAGTTACTCTCGCAATGCGAGAAACGGTGCGACTGGCCCAGCTTCGCTTGCGTGCAAAAAGGAAAACTAATTCATGAGTTATACGGTGTACCTTTCAGGCGAAATTCACACCTCATGGCGGCAAGACATCATTGAAGCCACCACAGACCTTGGTATCCATTTTACTGCGCCCGTCACTGATCACCCAGCGTCAGATGCCGCAGGTGATTTTTTAGGACCCGTCGAACCTGGGTTTTGGCGTGATCAGCAGTCAAGCGGAGTCAATGCAATTCGCACGCGCCATGATATCGATCGAGCAGATCTTGTGGTCGTTCGCTTCGGCGACAAATATAAGCAGTGGAATGCAGCTTTTGATGCGGGCTACTGTGCCGCCAAAGGCATTCCTTACATTACATTGCATGACGAAGATATTGTGCACCCGCTTAAAGAGGTCGATCAGGCGGCTTACGCATGGTGTAAGACCACTGACCAGGTCGTTCAGCTACTTCGCTACGTTCTCACTCAATCATAACTAGTGGAATCACTCGCCTGGTATCAATATGGCGCGATTGGACTAATTTTTATTTGGTCAGGTTTCGTACGCAGCGGACTTGGCTTTGGCGGCGCCGTCCTCGCCCTTCCATTTCTATTGCTAATCGTTAACGATCCATTGGTATTTCTGCCTCTGATAGCTGTTCACCTCATCTTTTTCTCGACCCTCATAATGATTCAAAGCGCCCGCAATAAGGGGCCTGAGCAATTGAAAACCATTAACTGGGGTTACTTAAAGCGAAGCATGGGTATCATGATCATTCCCAAGATTGCTGGCGTGATTGGCCTCTTGACGCTTCCACCGGTCATTATGAGCACGATTATTTTCTTAATCGTTTTAGCGTATGCAATCGGCTATATCATCAATAGACCCATCGAAATTAAAACCAAATTTCAAGAATATGGCTTCCTAGGCCTTGGTGCCTACGTATCAGGAACCTCTCTCACTGGCGCACCATTGATCGTCCCAGTCGTCGCATCGCATGTCGCGAAACATGAGCTTAGAAACACGCTGTTTGTCTTGTGGTGGATATTAACGCTGATTAAATTGGCGTCATTTGTTATTGCAGGGGTCGACTTGCAGTTAATACACCATGTCTGGCTCCTCCCCTGTGCGTTCATCGGCCACCTCCTCGGTAACCGAATACACAATTACCTGGTAGAGCAAGAGACGCCCACATTTTTCAGAGTCTTAGGTATCGCTCTTGTCGTTGTCAGTCTCACGGGTCTTATCAAGCCGCTCTTTTTTGCATAACGCGATTAAGGCATATCCGCCAATGTCCGCTTCGATGATTCTTGCCATAGATTCAGATTAAAATCTTTTGCGAACCCATCAATCGCTATCAGTTCCTCAGTGCTAAATGCAAGATTTTTAGTCGCATCAATCAATTCAACAAGCTGCTCATTCGTTCGAACCCCGACCAAAGCTGAAGCAACTGTCGACCTTCTTAAGACCCAGCTAACCGCAAGCTGCGATAGCGTTTGGCTCCGATTTGCGGCGATCTCATTTAAACCCTGTAACGCCCATCGAACATCTTCAGTGATCAATTTCGAGTCGAATGAACCAGCATGACCCGCGCGAGCTTCAGAGGGAACGCCACTGATATATTTGTTGCTCAGAAGCCCCTGAGCCAGCGGCGAAAACACAATCGCTCCGATACCTTCGTGATCCAATGTATCAAACAACCCTTCTGTCTCAACCCAACGGTTAAACATTGAATAGCTTGGCTGGTGAATTAAGCACGGGACACCCATTCGATTCAGAATTTCATTCGCTTTAATCGTCAACTCAGGGCCATAGGAAGAGATGCCGACATACAGCGCCTTGCCCTGCTGAACAGCCGACGCAAGAGCACCCATTGTCTCTTCAAGCGGCGTCTCGGGATCGACGCGATGGGAATAAAAAATATCGACGTAATCCAAGCCCATACGGGACAAACTCTGATCGAGGCTCGACAAAAGATATTTGCGGCTACCGCCATTACCATAGGGTCCTGGCCACATGTCATAGCCCGCCTTAGTCGAGATGATAAGCTCATCTCTAAAGGATAAGAAGTCTCGACGCAATATCTCGCTGAACTGAATTTCAGCAGAACCATAAGGAGGGCCATAATTATTGGCTAGATCGAAGTGAGTAATCCCATTATCAAAGGCCGTGCGAAGCATTGCCTGAACCGATGAAATTGAAGTCTCAAAACCAAAATTCTGCCAAAGGCCCAGGGAGATGATTGGAAGCTTCAAACCGCTGCGTCCGACTTTCCGATAGTCCATCGAATGATAGCGTGCACTCGCTGGCGTATATTTCGTCATCAAATTCATCCAATCACCCTTCTTTCAAACATTTTAGTAATCTCGTCGGACCATTGTGCGATTCGCAGCGAACTCGATAGATCGGCACCTGATGCACTTTTAATTTGAGAACAAAATGAATCAATCATTCGCTGATATTGGTTTGCGACAAAATGCTCCTCATTTGCTACTCCAGACGAATCCATTGTCCACACAACTGACTCATTTAGTGGGTTAAATGGTCTTGGCACAACCCAACATCCATTTTGTGTCTGGACCACAGCTTGCTGAAATCGAGATCGACGCATTGATACATCGAAGTGCAACTGAATGCCTTGATCAAACCACAGGGTCCCAGACGTTTGAACGTCCACTCCATTTAGCCAAATCTGGTATCCGTGCGCTTCAAATAACGATCTTGCACCCAACCAGTCTGCAACCCAAAGGGCATAGCAACCAATATCGAGCCGAGCGCCGCCACCTGTCTCAGAGCGATTTCTGATATTCATTGGGTCACGATTGTCGTAGTGGAAATGGATAGAAATATCAATCTGCTGTCCCTCGCCAATCTGCGAACGCAGCCAGCTCCATTGCGGATGGTGCGAAACCATGAACGCTTCACATAACAATGTGTCATTGTTTCTCGATGCATCCTCTAGATCGCTGACCTGGCAAGCGGTCAATCCCAGTGGCTTTTCGCAAAGAACCGGCTTCTTAAGCTCGAGGGCTTCAAGCGTCACCTCATAGTGCAAATGATTCGGCAACGCGATGTACATAGCATCGACATCATCACGCCTGACAGCCTCAAAATAATCGCGCACGACACAGCCATCAAATCCTTCTGGCGCGACGCCGCGCGCTGAACCAATGACGGTTACTTCATGACCGGACTCCCTAATCGTTGGAACCATAACCTCTCGGGCAATTTTTCCGTATCCGAGCACAGCAAAACGCACTGCTAAGCCCTCACAACATAACGATCGAGAGAATTGGTTACTAACGCCCGCTTCAGGCCATACAGGCCAGCCTCAGAATCCAACAGGATCTTAATCGGGATATTAATTAAGTAATCTTTAAACCGGCCTTTCGAGCGGAAGCGTTCGAGAAAAATTTCACGACGAAAATGGTCGCCTAGTTTAGGAATAACCCCGCCGGCAATGCAGCAACCACCCGTAGCACCAAGGGTCAGGCACCCATCTGACGCCACAATCCCAAAGAAACCTGCAAACAAATCGAGTGTTCGACGAACAATCGAGTCATCACCATGCAAATCAATCATCGCTTGAGGCGAATTTATAATGGGCGCTATACCTTCTAACGCGCATAACGACCGATAAATCAACATGAGTCCAGGTCCACTGATAAGACGCTCTGCTGATACATGTGAGTACTCGTTGCGCAGCATGGTTAGTAGGCGCCACTCGTCCTCTGTCTGCGCAGCCATCGTCACATGGCCGCCTTCAGTCGATAGAGGAGTCCATTCACCCTGAGCATCGACAACCAGCCCACCAACGCCAAGGCCTGTCCCGGGGCCAATAACGAATATAGGACCAAGGGGATCAGCAGACCCAGATTGGAGTGTCTCGAATGAGTCTTGATTAATCGACACTGCCGCTAATGACTGTGCCGTGAAATCATTAACAACCAGGAGTTCGCTCAGATTTAAGGAGTCTACCAACGCCTTTTTGCTAAAACTCCAATCATTATTTGTCAATTTGACTAAATCATGCTGAACCGGACATGCAACAGCAATCGCTAATCGATTAGTTGGTTGGCCGACCTCACTGGCGAAGTGTCGAAATGCCTCATCAATTCCTAGAAAATCCGCACATTGCAGAACAGAAATATGATCAATGTCTCCACTGTGATTGACCAGCCCGAACCGAGCATTGGTTCCTCCAATATCGGCAACAATGGCCTCTGCTGACACTAGCGGACGCGCTCCCCTGATTTAGGATCAAATAGACACGCCTTTGACAAATCAACTTGCACTGAAGTGTTTTCGCCTGCGCTCAATCCAGCTTCGGGCGAGAGGCGAGCGAGCACCTCAACATCATTCCATTCACCGATTGCAATCGTATCTGCTCCCATCGGTTCGGTCACATCAAAATCCATCGTCATGTTTACAATCCACTCACCCGAGCGCTCAGGTTTTGGTTCAGTGATCATCTCTGGTCTGAGGCCCAGTATTACCTTACGAACATCTTGGCCTTTCAAATGATCTGACTGCGGCACCTTTAGACTCACCACTGCTCCCCGGTTTCGTATGGCTATAGATCCATCCTCAGCCACCTCGCAGGGTACAAAATTCATCGGCGGACTCCCCATAAATCCTGCGACAAACTGGTTCGCCGGATCATCATAGATTTCATTCGGAGTACCGAGCTGCTGAACTAGACCATCCTTCATCACAGCAATCCGATCAGCAAGCGTCATTGCCTCAATCTGATCGTGCGTCACATAAACGATCGTTGTTCCAAGACGTTTATGTAACTTCTTAATTTCGGTGCGCATTTCAACTCTAAGCTTGGCATCAAGGTTCGATAGCGGCTCGTCGAAAAGATAGACCCGGGGAGAGCGTGCGAGGGCCCTTCCCATCGCAACTCTCTGCCTTTGTCCGCCTGACAGCTGGCTTGGCTTTCGATCGAGCAAATGATTGATTTGCAGTAAAGTTGAGACCTCTTCAACCTTCCGATCCCTTTCAGCCTTGGGTACGCCTCTCATTTCAAGTCCAAAGGAAATATTGCGCGCGACATTCATTGTCGGATACAGCGCATAGGACTGAAAAACCATCGCAATATCCCGATCTTTAGGACTTCGATCAGTCACATCCTCATTCGCGAGCAACAATTGCCCTGACGAAACATCCTCCAAGCCCGCAATCGTGTTCATCAGAGTTGATTTTCCGCAACCCGACGGGCCAACAAGAATTAAAAATTCACCATCTGCGATATCGATGTTGATACCTTTGAGAACTTCAGTCGAACCAAAAGTCTTGGTTACATTGGAAATAGTCAGTGAGCCCATCGAATTACCCTTTTACAGCGCCCGCAGTTAAACCACGAACGAAATATTTTCCAGCTAAAACATAAACAACGAGAGTAGGCAGTGCCGCAATTAACGCGGCGGCCATATCAACGTTGTATTCCTTTCCTCCGACAGAGGTATTCACAAGATTATTCAAAGCAACTGTGATTGGTTGTGTTCCTGGACCCGAATACACCACGCCAAACAAAAAGTCGTTCCAGATTTGGGTGAACTGCCAAATGATTGTTACTGTGAAAATCGGAACCGAAATTGGCAGAAAAATATGCCTAAATATTTGGAAGAAATTTGCACCATCCAACTGCGCAGCTTTGACCAGCTCATTAGGCACCGACACATAAAAGTTTCGGAAAAAAAGAGTTGTAAATGCAATCCCATAAATCACATGAACTAAAACTAAACCAGTGACCGTATTGGCTAACCCGAGCGTTGCGAGCAGACGAGCCATCGGCAGCAGAATTACCTGAAATGGGATAAAGCAACCAAACAACAAAGCGCCGAAAAGCAACTCACTTCCTCGAAATTTCCACTTTGCGAGCACATACCCATTCAGCGCCCCAATCAATGTAGAAATTAATACCGCTGGAACAACAATCCGAATGCTATTGAAAAAGAATGGTGCCAACCCCTCGCACTCACTGCCTGTACAGGCACTACCCCATGCTTTGACCCACGCATAGAACGTAGGCGACTCAGGCAAAGACAATAAATTGCCTTGGCGAATCTCTTCGATATCTTTCAAAGAAGTCATCACCATGACATAAAGAGGCATCAGATACACTGCAGCAAATGCCAACAACAAAGCGTAAATCCCAATACGACCGATAGCCATCGATGATCTATCCACGATTTGACCCTCTTAATTCGGAGTACAAATAAGGAACCAAAATCGCGAGGACACCAAATAACATAATCATTGCACTTGCTGCACCGATACCCATCTGTGCACGATTGAAAGCAAACGTATACATGAAGTTTGCGGGCAGGTCTGAGGCATAGCCCGGCCCTCCACCCGTGAGCGCTTGGACTAGATCAAAACTTTTAATGGCGATGTGGGACAAAATAACGATCGCACTAAAAAAGACAGGGCGCAGGATTGGAAGGATGACATGCCAATATGATTGCCAAGCGTTGGCACCATCGATTTGGGCCGCCTTCACTAAGCTATCATCCACCCCTCTTAAGCCAGCAAGAAACATAGCCATAACGAATCCACTCGATTGCCAAACCGCAGCAATCACGATGGTGTAAATTGCCATCTCTTGATCAACCAACCATCGAAACTCAAAATCTGTAAATCCAAAATCTCGAACTAGCTTCTCGATACCCAAACCTGGATTCAGTATCCATTTCCAAGCAGTCCCAGTGACTACAAATGAGACAGCCATCGGATACAAATAAATTGTCCGTATCGCACCCTCACCACGAATTTTTTGATCGAGAAAAATAGCCAACAGAAGCCCGATCAGTAGCGAAATTGCGATAAACAGAAAACCAAACACCACCAGATTCGACAGTGCAACATCCCAGCGAGGATTCGCAAACAGCTTTTCAAACTGTAAGAAGCCAACAAATTCCCATTGAGGCAACATTCGGCTTTTGGTGAAAGATAAAGCGCCGGTCCAGAGGATGAAGCCGTACATACAGACAATCATTGCGAGCGTTGTTGGCGCAAGAATGATCTTCGGTAGCCAAGCCTCTAGTCGGTCCGCGATACCGCTACGCTTGTGCGCATTTTGAGTCATGATAATGTCCGATGAGAATGGCGGAACTCAGGTGAGTCCCGCCTGCGTCATTACATTGCTGACTGAACAGCAGCAACGAGTTGCTTTTTACCTTCAGCTGCTGATGTATCAGAGTTGAAGTAATTAGTCGCGACGTCATAGATCGCACCAGAAACAGCTTCAGAAACAGCCATTCCATGCGCAAAGCTAGGAACTAAGCCGCCTGTCTGAGCGCTTGATACGAACGCATTCATTGAGTCATGAGCACACGTATCGAACTCATCACGAGCCATGCCGAGACGCGCAGGGATCGAACCCTTATTTAAGTTAAATACTTTTTGGAAATCGGAACCCAAAATTTCTTGCGCCATCGCTTTCTGAGCTTTTTGATTTTCAGAGTCTGACTGCTTAAAGAATGCAAACGAATCAACGTTAAAAGTAAATGCGTTCGATGTACCTGGTGATGCTACGCAAACGAAATCAGTGCCTGGCTTCTTACCAGCCACCACGAATTCACCTTTTGCCCAGTCACCCATGATTTGCATCGCTGCTTCACCATTAATGACCATTGAAGTCGCAACGTTCCAATCACGACCTGGTGAGTTCGCATCGACAAACTGACGCAGTTCTCCAAATACTTTGAATACCTCTTCAGTCGTCTTGCTATCGAGTGCCTTCATATCGAGTTCAACAAAGGCTTTCTGGTAATACTCAGGGCCACCTACACCAAGGACAACAGCTTCAAACACAGTAGCGTCCTGCCAAGCCTGACCACCATGCGCAAGTGCGATATACCCAGCATCTTTGATCTTTTTAGCTTGAACAATGAAGTCGGCCCACGTAGTCGGAATCGAAGCACCGGCCTTTTTGAATACTTCTGGATTTGCCCATAACCAATTCACTCGATGAACGTTCACAGGTGCAGCAACATATTTACCGTCATACTTCATGACGTCTGAAACAACACCAGGAAGCAGAGAATCCCATTTGTTTGTCTTGGCTACATCATCAATTGATGCGAGAAAGCCAAGTTCACCCCACTCTTGGATTGAAGGGCCTTTAATTTGTGCTGCTGTTGGCGGATTGCCTGATACAGCACGTGATTTAAGCACTGTCATTGCATTCTCACCACCACCACCGGCGACAGCGAAATCTTTCCAAGACACGCCCTTACCTTCTAGGCGCTCTTTTAGATACGCAACACTCTTTGCTTCACCACCACTCGTCCACCAATGAAGAACTTCTACCTCTGAGGCTTGAGTCATTGGTGCGATTACTACAGATGCTGCTGCAACGCATGCAGCGATTGATTTCTTCAACATTTGGTTTATCCCTTTTATCGTTGGTCGATCATCGACCAGTTCAGAATAAACACTTCAATGTGTCTAGCTTTTCAATTTGTAACAAAGTGTGACAATGGCAACTCAACCGTAACCACTAAGCCACCTCCCGAACGGTCGCCGAGAGATATCTGGCCACCGTGGAGCTGCACGATCGTTTTTACAATACCGAGGCCGAGGCCAACATGGACAGCGCTCGGCTTGTGGCCCGACCGAAAATAAGGTTCAAAGACCGACAACTTCAACTCATCAGGAATACCAGGACCGCGATCCATGACCTTTACAATTACATTCTCAGCGTCTCGGTCGAGCAAACCTTCGACATCCACAGAACGTCCATAATGCAGCGCGTTATCAATGAGATTAGTAAACAGTCTCTCAATGCTTAGCGGCCTGCACTCGACCGGCAAAGACTCAGGTACCCGAATTGAGTAAGGCAGCCGCGCAACCTCAGCTGCTTCAACACAACGCTTGAGTACGTCTGAAAGATTTACGATTTCAGTGTTTTCGTGAATCGCAGCATCCTTCACCATCTGCAAAGAAGCTTTCACCATCGTCTCTAAATCATCAAGATCTCGGTAAAGCTTCGATCTCACTTCACTATCCTCAAGCATCTCAACTCTTAACTTCGCCTTCGTCAGAGGCGTTTTCAAATCATGGGAAATCGATGCAAATAGCCGCTCCCGATCAGAAATAAACTTTTGAATTCGCTGCCCCATGACGTTAAAAGCATTGATCGTCGCCTGCATTTCAGACGATCCCTGTGTTGGAAGAAATTGATAGGCATGCCCGCGCCCAAGCTGGTCAGCGTATCGAGATAACAACCTCAATGGCCGAACTACTGACCTGACTAACACGATGGTCAATATTAAAACGGTGAATGAAATAAGAGCAGTCGTGAGTAATCTTTCACCGGTAAACCATTGAAATCCATATAAAGATTCGCCGCTCGGAAATTGCGTTGCAAGATAAGCCCACTCATCATTTCCAATTTGCAGTTGTACAACAACGACTGGTGATTCGTCGCCAGAGTCCAATAATGCAAATCGCTGCCACTTGGAAGGCAAATTGACCATCGTATTATCACCAGAAAGAATTCGCAGATCTTCAAACCTTACGAAATCGATACTCATCTCATCGGACAGTTGCAATTGACTGCGAATCGAATCATCAATCAATGCTCGAACTTGTCGTATCGTCGATGTCTCTGAGACTGTTTGTAACGAAATGAACTGACTATTTATCGATACAAAAAAGCGAGTGCCGCCCATGTCACGCAATTGGTCGAGAACAATGTGACGATATTCTCTTGGGAGACGAGAAAAGAATTGGATTGTTTGGCCGATGCGTGCTCCCATGTTTGTCGCAACTTCACTGACCCGGAGCCTTTCTTCTGCTTTAAGCTGCTGGCCCCAAATCCATATCCCCATACCCTGAGCCACTAGGATTCCGAGAAAAAGAATCACAGTCATTCTGGAAACAATCGATTGCGGCAGAATTCGATCAAAAAACGACTGAAGGTTTGTCATGGCGACAACACATAGCCCTTTCCGCGGACTGAACGAATTAAATCAACCGAGGCAACTGTTTTGAGCTTCTTCCTGAGCCTACTGACCAATGTGTCGATTGATCGATCAAATGGTGAGGACGCGTGCCCTTTCAATTTGATGGAAATCTCGTCTCTTGTTGTGACTTCACCAATTTTATTGTGAAGCAAAATAAGTAGATCAAATTCAGCTCCAGTCAGTTCGACATGCCTACCTTGCCAAGTTACTTGTCGTTCCCGGTCATAGATTTTTAAACTTTTTTCCTGCACCACTAGAGGGTCACTTCTACGAAGAGCGGCCTTAATTCGAGCTAACAACTCACGCGGATTGAACGGTTTCCCCATGTAGTCATCCGCACCAAGCTCGAGGCCAAGAATGCGATCAACATCATCGCTGGCAGCAGTAAGCATAATAATTGGTATTTGGGATCGTTCTCGAAGCCTTTTACAAACCGCGAAACCATCTATTCCAGGTAATCCAACATCAAGAATGGCGAGATTAATTCGAGATAAGTCAGATTCTAGAAACGCTTCACCGGTTTCAAACAATGAGACGATAAAACCGTTGGAGGTTAAGTAATCACCAATTAACGATCCGAGCTCCTCATCGTCATCAACGACAGCAATCGCAAGATTTTTTTCGCTCATGTCAGGCCCTCTAATCGACAACCGGATAAATCGGCTCTTTCCAAGGGTGATTGGGATGATCCATCATCAACTCCACAAACACAGGAATCAGTGAGCCTAATATCTCAGCCCCATCGCGCACTTGCGCCCGGTTGATGGCTCCAGACCACGTGCTTCCGCCATGGATGATCTGATTACGCAAGACATACAGTCGATCAAACAACTCATTTAAAACCCGCTCAGTATCTTTTTCAGCGAGTGCAAGCTTGGCTTTTTTTACAGAGGATTCAAGTCTTTCCGGCCAATCATCATTGCCTTCTATACCATTTTGGTGATTCCAAAAAGGCCCGAAAACAAACTGATTCTCAAGAACCAAGCGAATCTCGTGAGGGAATCGAGTCCACACCAGATGGTACACGCGGTCATCTTGATCAAACGACAAAAGCGTACTCAGAAAGCTCTTGAAACGGCCTTTCTCAGAGACATGGTATGCAATGCCAATGTCTTGCGAATATGCCGAATTAAAAGCGATCCACAAAAACACGAAAGCTGCATCAGGATCATCGTGTTCCTGTGCCGCACGCTGTAACCAACTAATCGCGCGGTGCACACGAAGTCCCAAGCTGTCACCAAAGCCTTCACGAAGGCTGCGTTGTTTTTCTTTTAAAGTAGTTGCTTCGGATTCGGTAATCACGGTAACCCCTCATGACTTGATACTGAGAGTCTACCTTGTTGTGACACATTGCGAGAGCGTCTGCATCATGGTGAATTGATAGACGCTTGGAATCGTGCATTTGGGCTTAGGCAATGGAAGCCGGATATGTTTGGGATCACGGAAGCGAGTCTTGCCCGAGGCCACATCAATTGATGGAACGCGATACTTTGGAATCTTACGGATCTCATAGGTTTTTTCGCACGCAACTCTGAATTTCAGAGGCGTGTTCGCATTGCCATCATGATCGTAGTGAAACGTGCGGCAGGCCGCGCTGACATCAAAAGATGCAAATACTGCTATGAGTGTGAGAATTCCGATCCGCATGCTCTATCAATCGGAATCATTCAAACTTTTTTGAGCCTTAGGACGAGCGACTCATTCGTTGATGCATCCAGTAACCGCTTGCGAAGATGAATCCTGTCACGAGAATGGACCATAGGGATCCCGTCGCCAGTCCTGTTATCGCCTGTCCCGTATTGCAACCAAGCGCCAAAATGCCACCAACACCCATCAGTATCGCGCCCAAAAAATAACGCGCATGATCAGAAGCTGACTCGAATGTTTGCCACTGAAACTCCCCGCGAACGACTGATGAAACGAACGCTCCAAGCAGTACACCAAGGATCAGAGTCACGTTAAATGTCGGTTCAAGCCCTGATGCAAGCTGAAGATAAGTCATGGCTTCACCAATTGGAGCCACGAAACTCAGAGACATCGGGGCCATTGGATCAAAATCATCAGCCCCTAAAAAAGCAGTCGTCGACCAAGCACCTGCAACTAAAAAGCCGACCAAGAGACCACCAATCAAGTTGCGGTTCAGCCCATGACGAAGTGCGAAAAACCCGATGACAACTGTTGCCAGACCAATCAAAGGCCACTCGAATCCTGGAAGGGATAACAAAACTGATTCAGTTGGCAACTCAAGAGTTGCTGTTTGCTGAAGCTCGACACGAGATTCAGCGATTAAGCCCTTAAACGTTGCATAAGCTGATACGCCCACAACCAATGATCCGAACCACGCGCGCAGATTGCCAGTAGCACTTAACACCACAAGCCGTGCAGGACATCCACGAGTCAGCATCATGCCGCATCCAAAAGCGATCGCACCGATCAGTGTCGTCCACCAAGATAAGGCTTCAGGAAAATAGACCGTTTGACTCGCATCCAGATGACCTTCAAAGATCATCCATTGAGTCATCGGAAGCGCCAATAACAAGGCACCCAGCCAACCTGTCAAGGTCGCACCGCCACGCCCTTCTGCTAGATCAGAAATCCCGCGACGCACGCAAAACGTGGTCGACTGTGCAACGATTCCATACAAAAGACCAACAACCAGACCGGTTGCAACGAATAACGTGCGAACGTCGAGTTCTTCCATCGTGACTCCCTAAATAAAGCGCGCGCATGCTAACACTTTGATCTTCATCAAGACAGATTCTCGAAATACTGGCCAAATAGCACCTATCCCCGCACACTATTGTCTACAAATAACTGTGTGAATCGCATGATTGAATTCTTTGAACAATTCTCAAGTGGGCAAGTTGCCGTTGTCCTTGGCATCTTCACTGGCCTGTTATTCGGTGTCTTCGCTCAACAAAGCCGCTTTTGCTTACGGTCAGCCTGTATCGAATTCTGGCGTACTCGACCAAACGCCAAATTCTCGATTTGGCTCTTCACTTTTTCAACCGCATTGATCTTGACACAACTACTGATTCACAACGGTTTGCTGGAAACAACGAGTATTCGGCAGCTCACCACAACAGGCTCGCTATCTGGGGCTATTGTCGGCGGCTCCTTATTTGGAACTGGCATGATCATGGCCAGAGGCTGCGCTAGTCGATTGCTAGTCCTCTCAGCGACCGGAAACTTGCGAGCACTTGTTGCCGGTCTTGTAGTTACCGTCGTCTCTCAAGCTGCATTACGTGGCGGGTTGTCCCCTGCTCGCAACGAAATCTCGAGCTGGTGGCTGATTGATTCAAGTAATCGCAATCTATCGATCTATCTTCCGGAATTTGGCGCGCTTATTTTTGGAGTGATTCTTTTTCTCGCCGCTATTTGGCTTGCAAAAAAAAGCGCCGCAGCGCCCTGGTATCAATTCGGCGCTGTTCTCGTTGGCGCGTCTGTCGCACTTGGTTGGGGACTGACAGCGTGGCATGCCAGTTGGTCATTCGAAGTGATTAACGTCAAGAGCGTAAGTTTCACAGGGCCTTCGGCCGATACGCTCATGGGCTTAATTAATATGCCGGTGCTCCCTCTGTCATTTGATATCGGCATCGTCATGGGTGTATTTGCTGGTAGCTTCCTGGCCGCGCAATTGACCGGCGAATTCAAGGTCCAGACGTTTACAGAGGATACTGGGCTATCGCGTTACTTAATCGGCGCGTGTCTCATGGGATTTGGCGGCATGCTAGCTGGTGGCTGCGCTGTTGGCGCAGGCGTCACTGGAGGGGCTGTCATGGCGATCACAGCATGGATCGCTTTGTTATTTATGTGGCTCTCAGCAGGTATCGCCGATCGGCTATTAGATTATCGGACCGAAACCGCAAAGAGCACTCATTAAGATTCAGGAATCGGGCGTGGCCGGCCATCTTGGTCGAGTGCAACAAACGTAAAAAGTGCCTCTGTAACCTTTTCTGTCTCATCCCCATCGCGTGGTCGACGCCATGCCTCAACCTTAATTTTCATCGATGTGCGTCCTATGGATTCAAGCTCTGCAAAAAGTGTCACTTCATCACCAACTGACACAGGCTTTAAAAACTGAATCCCATCAACCGCAATGGTCGCACTTCGACCGCGGGCAACGCGCGCCGCAGTATTCCCGGCCGCCAAATCCATTTGGGCCATCAACCAACCACCAAAGATATCACCCGCAGGATTGGTATCTGCTGGCATTGCGATTGTCCGGATCGCAGGGTTCTGGGATGGTTGTCGACTATGTTGACTCATTTATAAATGCCTCCATGACAACGATAAGGGTTCAAAAAACACGATCAACTTACTTCGCCAAACAGCATTAGGTAGACACCTAGCACACAAAAAGACCACAAAAAAATGTTCTTAAATTGTTCTTCACTCAATAGCTTGCGGACGCGCATGCCAATCCAAACACCTAGACCGACTGGTACACACATTAATATCGACAACAACGATAAATCAGCCGTTGCTTGACCTGCCCAAAATAATGAACCCCCCATCGCGATGGTCGAGATAAAGAATAAGATACCCATCGCACAAAGAAGATCATCTTTAGAAAACTGCAACGAACGCAAATACATCACTCCAGGGACTGACATCGAGCCGGTCATCCCCGTCAAAATCGAATTAATCACACCCAAACCGAAACCGACGCGATGATTCCGTTCCATCTGCATCACGGGATTAAATCCTCGAAGAGAGGCAAAGCTGTACACAAAAATCGAAAATCCAAGCAATCGCTCGAAGGGGAAGCCCGGAAATAGAACGACAGCCCAAAGACCGAGCGGGACTAAAATTACAGCGCCAACTAGAAAAGCCCAAGACTTTTCGATCACATAGCGTATCGATCCAGCACTCATGATCTGTACGATATTGGTAAAAAAAGTGGGTACCAGAATCAACATCATTGCAGTCGGAATATCTGAAATGAGCGCACCTAAGCCGATGCCGATAGTCGGTAATCCGAAACCAACGACTCCCTTCACAAGACCAGCGAGTACAAATATTGCAAAGATAAGAACTAAAAATTCGATCGGGAAACTAATCACCCTACAAAAACCCCCGACGCGAGAGGCTTTCCATCAACTCCAGCAACCCCTGATGCCAAGGCTCAATTCCATCACAACGCGCAATCTGATGCTCAAGAAGCCCAATGGAAGGAATGCTGATCCTAACGGTATCGCCTTCACGATGCGTAAACCCAGACCCAGCTTGACTACGGTCCCAGATAGGGGCTATCGGTGAGCCTGTAAAAGCGAGCACTCCATCCGGATAATCATGCTGATCGAATAAAGCCTCGATCAACGCATTAAAGCCACGAGCTAACCCATTGAGTGGTGCAGACTCTGACACAGCGAAGCCATCATCCCCCGTGACTTCGAGAGTGATTGATTCATTTTTCAAGGTATCGAGGTTGAACTGATCATCGAAGATACGGATCCAAGGGCCTATGACGCAGCTACCGCGATTATCTTTCGCACGACCAAGCAATAAGGCAGAGCGACCTTCGATATCACGAAGATTGATATCGTTACCAATCGTTGCCCCGACTGCAGTACCGGTCGCATCACACACCAACACAAGCTCAGACTCCGGATTATTCCACTCAGACTCAGCAAGAAGACCACCAACCGATCCATGTCCTAAAGCAGCCATCGGCGGACATTTTGTAAAGATTTCGGGATCTGGTCCTAGACCGACCTCCAGATAAGGAGACCAGCGCCCGGCCGCCAACAGACGATCTCTCAAATCGAGAGCCGCAGCACTCCCTGGTGTCAGCCCTTTGATCTCTTCTTTAAACCCTGTCTCAAATTGCGAACGGATGCTCTCAGCTTCTGATTCGTCACCATGAGCGATCTCCTCGACTAAGCGCTCTAACAGGCTAGTCACAAAAGTCACACCAAACGCCTTGATCGGTTGCAGATCGCTCGGCGCTAACCACTTTAAAATCTCGGTATTCTGAACCTCCGCCATCGTCTGATCGAAAAGATGCTGGGTCGCAACGCGTCCAGTTAACCAATGGGCTATCGTAGGACAAATTGGTGTCACGTCTCGCCACACTCCGTGACTCGAAACGAGAATAGATGGACCATCCTTCAGTAAGGCTCGAGTAATGAAGGTTCCCGAACTATTGTGCATCGTTAGTTCAAAATGAAGACAGCGAGCATCAGGATCAAATAACACCCAGCCAAAATCATAGACGCCACGATAAACCATCTTAATATTCTGGCGATGAGGAATTTCATGAGCTTCCTAATGTCGTTGAAAGTAACCAGTTAAGCCGCACCAATAGGAAAACGACACTCTGATGAATAATTATTGATCTAGGAATCATGATGGAATTCTCACAAGAATCAATCTTTACCGAAGCACGATCTCATAAACAGTTTGATGGGCAATGCCTCACTGCGGAAGAACTTCAGTCTATTTACGACCTCGCAAAGTTTGCACCTACCGCCAATAATTCCTGTCCATTACGAATTGTTTTTACCAACACACCCGATTCGATGGAACGACTCGCATCGTGTGCTCTCGATTTCAATCAAGAGAAAACGCGATCAGCCGGAACAGCGGCAATTCTCGCGTATGACCTCGATTTTTATACCCAGTTCCCTAAACTTGCACCACATATGAAACAACCTCCATCACATGCGAGTTGGTCAGATGGACAGCTCGAACGTTATGCGCTTGCCAATTCAAACCTACAAGTCGGCTTTTTCATCGCCGCTGCCCGCGCTTTAGGTTTTGATTGTGGACCCATGGGCGGATTCGATAGCCAAGCTGTCGAAACAACTTTTTTTGACAATCCGCGGTGGCGATTCAATTGTGTTGTACTTCTCGGAAAAGGTGACCCAAGTAGACTCCACCCAAGAGCAGCACGACTCACATTCGACGAGGCTTGCCGTATTACATAGCCGCGCGGAAGCGCCTCACGACGCTTTCAAATGATTCAGTCGTTTGCAGCCCAAGCCTTTGTGCACGCTCCGATTCAAAGTGTGATGGCCATCCAGCAACGATTTGCCTAATGAGAGGGTCTTCTTCATATCTCAGCAGCGCGGCCGCCTGAGGACCACCCACACGCTCCAGAGCTTGCACCATCTCTTCGACAGTCAGACGCATACCAGGCAGATTCAGCCCAAGCGGCGTTCCCCACTCCTCATCTGAGATACCCATCACGGCGATCAGACCAGCGACAGCCTGCTCTGGGCTATTCAGTGCGATTGGTGTCGTGAGTGGAACAGGTACATTCGATGGCTCTCCAGAAAGTGGTTCTCGAATCATTCCCGAGAGAAAGCCACTTGCTGCTTGGTTTGGTTTTCCGGGCCTTACAGATACCGTCATCAAACGAAGGGTCCGAATAGAAATCGCCCCGCGCCGCGCTAAATCGGCATACAGAGTCTCAAGCATGAGCTTTTGCGAACCATAACTATTTTGTGGATTGGGTCTGACCTCATCTGTGATCACTAGAGGCAGTGGGAAATCGTCTGTACCACCATAAATCGCGAGAGAACTTGAAAAGATCAGTAGTGGACGATGTGTTGCAGACGCGAGTGTCTGCCCGAGTACAATCCCGGTCTGCAAATTGGTTTGTAATCCGAGATTTAAATCTTGCTCACACTCTCCACTGACAGCGCTGGCCAAATGAATCACCACATCGCTTGTTTGGAATACCTCAGGCTGGGATTCAAGAAGGGATAATAGATCACCCTCGATCACCTCAATACCCTCTTCAAGCATCCATGATGGCGTGAACCGATCCACAACACAGACTGAGAAATCATCGTGACGAAGCCCATTCATCGTAATGTGTTCCATTGCTAATAGAGAACGAACTACTCGCTGGCCTAAAAAACCACCCCCGCCTGTTACAACAATTCTGGCCACGCGATGCTCCTTTTCTTTATGATGTCGGTTTGATCTTGTCTAACAATTACCCACACTAACCAACAAGATCAACAGAATTATAAGGAGTCCCCATGCAAACGTTGGTCATTGGTCTCGGATCAATGGGTTTTGGCGCCGCTGTATCCTGTGTCAGAGCAAATATTCAAACAGCCGGGTTCGATGTGAATCCAGACGCACTTGAGCGCTTTAAGGCTGAAGGTGGTCAACCTATTCATTCTTTGAATGCCTGCCAGAACATCGACTGCGTTTTGATCTTTGTGGTGAATGCCGCTCAAGCTGAATCTGTACTGTTTGACTCAAATCTATTGGCTGGAGTCAATCCGAACGCGCTTGTCATCAACTGCGTGACGCTTGCACCGTCGAAAGCTGTGGACATTGCCAACAAAGTCCAAGCTCAAGGTTTTCGTTATATCGATGCACCAGTCAGCGGAGGTGCTGCCAAAGCACTCGAGGGACGCATGTCAATCATGGCTTCAGGTGCTCCGGACGCCATGGCCGATGCAAAGCCTGTTTTTGACGCGATTTCTGAGCACGTCTTCGAGCTCGGAGACAAACCAGGTGGTGGCTCACAAATGAAACTGATCAATCAGCTGTTAGCAGGGGTTCATATCGCCGCAGCTGCCGAAGCAATGAACTTAGCTGCATCATTGGATATGGACTTACACCAAGTCATCGACGTAATTAGTAAATGTGCAGGATCGTCTTGGATGTTTGAAAACCGAGCACCGCATATCGCAGACGGTGACTACACGCCACTCTCCAGCGTCAATATTTTCGTCAAGGATTTAGGAATCGTGACAGATGAAGCATCAGGCAATGATGTCGTCACGCCTCTCTCTGAAACCGCACTTGCCTTGTATCGACAAGCCTCTGAGGCCGGTCTGGGTGGCCAAGATGACAGTGCTGTCGTGAAGGTCCTGGCACAACAGTCAAACGTCACATTACCAGGATCAAACACATGAAGCTTGGATGTGTTGCCGATGACTACACAGGAGCAACCGATCTCGCTGGACTGTTAAGACGCAGTGGCGCATCGGTCAAGTTGCATTTTGGACTACCGAAGGATCGATCCAATGGCGACGCCGATATCGAAATCATCGCCCTGAAATGTCGTACAGAGCCGGTTGATAAAGCTGTCAACGATTGCTCAGAAGCCGCGCGTTGGCTACTCGCAGGAGGTGCCGAACGGTTGTACTGGAAATACTGCTCTACCTTTGACTCAACGGCACAAGGCAATATTGGGCCTATTGCCGAAGCACTCATGGCGATTACAGGACAAACTCAGGCGCTATATTGCCCTGCTTTTCCCGAAAACGGGCGATCAGTGTTCATGGGTCATTTATTTGTTGGCGATCAGCTTTTGAATGAATCAAGCATGAAAGATCACCCCCTTACACCGATGCGTGATGCAAACCTCGCACGTGTACTGGCTCCACAGGTCAAAGGAGATGTTGGCATTTGGAATCGGGTGGCCCAAAAAAGTGGCTCAGAATCACCTGATGCGACACACATCATCGGTGATGCAGTCGAATTCGCAGACCTTGAATTCCTTATCAAAAACACACCCTCTAACGTATTGCTCACTGGCGGCAGCGCACTTGCGATGCCTCTGCCAAGCCATATGGGATTCGGCTCTTCCGAGGGTCAAGTGGATCCAAAACCAGGCTCTCGAGCCATTGTACTGAGCGGCAGTTGCTCCCAAATGACTCAGCAACAGGTGGCTCACTATATCGAGAACAACCCAAGCTACCAGATACATCCAGAAACGTTAGATGAAAAAGCGATTCAAGATTGCGTTCAATGGCTTGAATCAATTGGAGCGACTGAAACTCCATTGATTTTTGCGACTGCAAGTCCAGATGAAGTGAAGGCTGCGCAGTCTAAACTCGGCGTCGCTAAAGCTGGTGCACTTGTGGAGCATGCGATGGCATCAATCGCACAAGCCGCTCACAAAATGGGGGTCAGACGATTTGTTGTTGCTGGTGGAGAGACCTCTGGAGCTGTGACTCAAGCACTGGGCGTATCTCAAGTGATGATCGGTCGAGAAATCTGCCCCGGTGTTCCTTGGGTCTTCAGTGGATCCGACGAGTGCTTGATCGGGCTAGCCCTGAAGAGTGGCAACTTCGGTGCTCCAACGTTTTTCAACGACGCTTTGCAACTGCTTGAGGGTTGATCATGGATCTGCGTGAGCAATTGTGTGAATTCGGCCTGAGTCTTTACAACAGAGGCCTCACTCATGGGAGCACGGGGAACCTGTCCGCCCGTTTGCCTGATGGCAATCTGTTAGTTACTCCAACCGGCAGCTCTCTCGGTCGCCTCACACCGGAAGGACTCAGCGTTATTAAACCAAATGGAGAACTCATCTCAGGGCCAAAACCAACCAAAGAAGTTCCTTTGCACCAAGCGCTCTACGCGACACGTGGTGATAAAGTAGGTGCTGTTGTGCATTTACACAGTTGCTACGCCACAGCGCTCTCTTTATTACCAACCCAAAACGAAGAGGATTGGCTTCCGCACTTAACACCCTATGGAATCATGCAGCTTGGCCAGGTTCGACTCCTACCCTACTTCATCCCGGGCAGCCCTGAAATCGGATCAGCAATCCAAGGTCTCGCAGGAAAGCACTCCGCGATCATGCTCGCAAACCATGGGCCTGTTGTCTCGGCAAAAACCATCGAAGCGGCTGTGTATGCCTCAGAGGAACTTGAAGCCACCTCGAAGCTTGCCTATCTCACACGCGCGCTTGAACCGAATGCTTTAACACCTGAGCAAGTCGACGATTTAGTCACGCAATACAACGTGGAGTGGAAATAATGCCGCAGTTTTCAGCCAATCTCGGTTTTTTATGGACTGATCGCTCCCTAGCTGATGCCATCCGTGCTGCAAAGTCTGCAGGATTTCATGCTGTCGAGTGTCATTTCCCATACGAAGAGCCAATCGAGGATGTTCAAAACGCTCTCTCTGACACAGAGCTGACAATGCTCGGACTGAACACCATTCGTGGGCCTCTGAATGCTGGTATGGCAGCCTTGCCTGATTCAATCACCGAGGCGAGGCAGGCAATCGATCAAGCATTTCGTTACGGCTCTGAAATCAATGCACTTAACGTACATGTGATGGCCGGGAAAGTTGTCGGTGATTTAGCTGAGGAAACCTACTTGGATAACCTCAAATATGCGTCAGATATTGCTGCAATTCATGACATGTCCGTCTTAATTGAACCCCTTAACCCCTTTGATATGCCGGGATATTTTCTTCGAGATACGGCACATGCATGCGAGCTGTTAGATAAGCTAAATCTATCTAATATCAGATTAATGTTTGACTGCTACCACGTGGGTCGCACCGAGGGCGATATCATTGCGCGCTTCAACGCATGCTACTCCCATATCGGCCATATCCAATTCGCATCGGTTCCAGACCGAGGGCCGCCTGATCAAGGTGTTGTCAATTACCACGATGTATTTGCTGCAATCGATGCAAGTGGATGGTCAACGCCGCTTGGCGCAGAGTACAAATTCGAAGGACTCACAGACGAGTCGCTCAACTGGCTCCAAACCTTTACTAACAACAATAAATGAAGAGAACACTATGAAAATCGCAATCCTCGATGATTACTATGACCGTGCCAGAGCCTATGCCGATTGGGATTCTGCTGACTTCGCAAGCATTGATTTTATTGATCATTATATCGCTGAAGAAAGCGCGTTGATTAAAACACTTCAGCCCTACGATGCTGTGGGATTGATGCGTGAAAGAACGCCTTTTCCAAAATCAATTATCGATGCACTACCAAATCTAAAGCTGATCGTAACTTCTGGAAAACAAAACGCAGCAATTGACGTCAATGCGGCTGCAGAACGAAACGTTGTTGTTTGCGGCACACCTTCTCCGGGACACGCGACTGCCGAACTCGCGTTTTTACTTGTTATGAGTCTTTGCAGAAAGCTCGTACCGCTAGTGAATGGCTTGCAGATCGATCAACAATGGCAGCCAGTGATGGGAAATGATCTGCGCGGTAAAACACTCGGAATACTGGGTTTAGGCCGCTTAGGTTCTCAAGTCGCGGCCTTAGGTCAGGCGATTGGTATGCATGTTGTCGCTTGGAGCACAAACCTTGACCAAGAGAGTTGTGCCGAAAAAGGTGTCGAATATGTGTCAAAGGATGATCTCTTCGAGCGATCAGATTTTGTCTCGATTCATCTTCGACTCTCGGACCGCAGTCGTGACCTCGTCACACTCAAGGAGCTCACAGCACTCGGACCGAATGGTTATCTGGTGAATACATCGCGTGCGGAAATAGTAAATCATCAGGATTTGCTTACAGCGCTTGATGCTGGATTACTTGCTGGGATTGCGACCGATGTTTTGACGCGAGAGCCGGCCTTGCCAGATGACCCAATCGTCAATCACCCCCGCGCCCTCGTAACACCACATATCGGATATTGCACCGAAGAGACATTTCGCGTGTTCTACAGCGAAATGCTGAATGCCTTTAAGGCGTTTAATGACGGAAACCCAATCAACGTCATCGCTCCCAAAGCCTGAATATCAGGCTTTGGAGAGTTGAGCTTCTCGAATTAAGGCTGCGAGCCGGAAGAAGCCGTGTGCCATTTTTGTATATGGCAACGTCACGAAGAACGCAGCGATGCTAGCGAGATGAATATTTAACATTGCGCCGGCAGCAGCCGTTCCGCCAAGCCAATACAACAAAAGGCCTGAGGTGGAGACGAGCCATAGAATTAAAATAAATCCATATTCGCCCGATCTTCGATCGGAGACCCCAAGCTTAGGATCGGATTTCATTTTTAAATACAGAAGCTTTGTGGTGCCCAGAGTCAATAAAATGCCCCCGGACACACCCAACAGTTTCGGCAACGACAGAAATGGATAAGGTGCCTCAAGACCAAAACCATAGTGCATTATGGTGGCTACCGAAGTCGCGGCAAAACACAGTAAAAAACCATACATAGTGGCGTGATGCGCCCATTTACGTGTTTGACTATACCGATCAGATTTCTCGTAATTACAACCTTGTCCCATACCGCCATCAAGGTTCTTCATTGTTCCCGCTGCCTTGAATGCGACACTGAGATCGTTCCAACCGATCCATTCCCCGCCAACAGTATCCCAGTAGCGATAGAGACCCATGAAAAGAACCAATAGTGGACCGATAAATAGTGGCGTAAATACAGCGACTAAACTGTTATGAGAGATCAAACTGTAAAAATTCGCGTCTGAAACCCACGGAATATTCCCAATCAAACCGAATAAAATCGCCGCAATAACAGTGAGTAAGGCAATAATCCAACCATTACTCTGAACCTTCTCTGCGATTACAGTGCCCGGGACATGCGATTCCCAGCTTTCAACCCTGACATCAGCCAACGCTTTCGGAATATTGAGATCGAACTCATGCGGGCAGGTGTACTGACAACTGTGGTAACAGGCTTGACAGTTATGACACAGATTGGCCATATGAATGATGCTCTGATCATCGAAGCTACGATATCGCGTCATCGCTTGAAATGACGCACAAAATCCCTCGCAATACCGACAGGCATTACAAATGGCTAATTGGCGATTCGCTTCCTCAAGCGCTTTGGCTTGCATAGTCAGCGGCCTCCTTCCCAGCGATACGGCCAAACACCGTTCCGATCGTCATACCAAATCCAGCCAAGTAACCTTCTCCCAGAATACTTCCAGCCATAATCTCGCCTGCTGCCCATACGTTGGTCGCGCGCTCGTTTGAAAAGGAGACGCGTGCATCTCCATCGACTTTGAATCCAAGGTAGGTAAAGGTCACACCAGGCCTCAGTTCATAACCATAAAACGGAGCAGTATCGATTGGTCGCGCCCAATTGGTTTTTGCGGGCTCTAGCTCTTTTGTAGATAACCCATCAAGCTCTGTCGGGTGGAACGCCCCTTCCTGACAAGCTGCATTGAACTCCCAAATCGTCTTTTCGACCGCTTTGACCGGCAGGCCAAGTTGTTCAGCCAACTCAGCAATTGAATCTGCCTTGGTTGCCGTAAACACAGTCGGCATGAACAGACTATGGGACTTCTGATCGATAATCGCGTATCCGACTTGATCAGGTTGAGAAGCAACGAGCCGGCCCCAAATCGCATAACGCTTTGGCCATACATCCTCGCCTTCGTCGTAAAAACGCTCACCATTTTTGTTCAAAACAACTGAAAACGGGACGCAGTCAACGCGTGTGACAATACCGCCATCATACTCAGGTGCTCGCCCATCAATTGCAACGGCGTGACACTGAGTAGGGTCACCAACCTGATCAGCGCCTTTATCCAACAAATTCTTCAGCACTTCACCAGTGTTATAGGGTGTGCCACGAATCAGAAAGTTCTTTGCAGCATCTCCCCAGGCTCGGGTTAACCACTCTTTATCGGATTCAAAGCCACCAGATGCTAAAACAACTGCATGCGCTCGGATATAGGATTGCTCTCCCTTGATATCGACAAGGACACCATCGAAGACACGATCTTGAACCACGACATCCAAGACTGTTGCTAAATACCGAACATCTACGCCGAGATCGTCTAGGCGATTATAATAAGCATTAACGAGTGCCTTACCTCCACCTAGAAAAAAAGCATTTGTTCGTGACAAAGATAACGTGCCAGACAGTGATTCTTGGAAATAAACACCCTGACTTAACATCCAGTCATAACATTCCTCAGAGCTACGAATGGCGAGCCTCGCCAGTGACTCGTCGGTATTTCCTTTCGTCACCTTCAAGAGGTCCTCGAAAAACTCATCTTCGAGATACGCATTTGTTAGGACGCCTTTGGGAACTTGATGCATGCATCGGAAATTACGAGTGTGGCGTGAATTCCCACCCCGATATGAACGACGTGCCCGTTCGAGAAGCAGGACTTTGGCTCCGGATTCAGCCGCTCTAATCGCAGCACAAAGAGCCGCATTTCCCCCACCGACAACGATCACATCGTAAATAACAGACCCTTCTCCTGGTCGAATTAATTCGAGATTTGGATCAATTTTCGGTATTTCGATAGGCATTGGTTGCTCGCTCATGAAACTGTCTTAATCGATAACGTTGGGCGTTCGTTAAATGCTCACCCATCACCTTCTCAGCCAAAACTGCATCCCGCGCTTTGAGCGCTTCAAGCAATGAACGATGTTCATCAATTGCTGTTTCAGCACGCTCAGGAAATTCCATGGTCGATGGGCCCAAGATGAGCATTGCTTTTTGAACCGACTCGAGAGCCTTCCAAAGATATCGATTTTTAGCGCTATTCAAAATAGCGACATGGAATGTGTGATTAAGCAGAGCCATTTCTTGGGCGTCGTGCCTGACAGCTTCCATCGACGCCTGAATAACCTCAAGCTCTCGTAATTCGACATCAGTAATCACGCGTGCGCTCATTTGCGCAGCTGTTCGTTCGAGAACTTCCCGGATCTCATACAGCTCAATCACTTCAGCGTACGATAGATCCCGTATAACCATGCCAAATCGAGGCTCTGAAATCACCAATCCATCGGATTCGAGACGCCTCAAAGCCTCTCTCACCGGTGTTCGACTAACGCCGAGTTCCTCTGCGATGGCCTGTTCACGCAGATAATCGCCGGGCTTGAGTTGGCCTTTCTGGATACGAATTAGAAGTTGTTGATAACAACCAATTGCTTGGTTTTCTTTGATTTCTGACATATGCTCAACGGTATACGTTTGAATACTACTGTGTCAACACTAAGGATTTCGGTTGAAGCAGCAACTATCCACCATAGCAATATGTCTGGCTTGCGGAGTTGTCCTCAACGGACTGGGTGCCCCTCTGCCCTTTTTATTTGGATCGCTTGGTGGTTGCCTTATAGGCGCTCTTCTCGGAATAGACCTGAAGGGGATTCCAATTTGCTCTACCGTGAGCAGAACGATTCTGGGTGTTGCAATCGGGACGTCGCTTAGTTGGGCTTTAGTCCTCGCCATACCCAGTTATTTAACAACGCTAGCGCTAATCCCACTTTACGTTGTGCTCATAGCCCTATGCGGCATTCCGTACTTCCGTCGCGTATTTGGCTACGACCTACCCACCGCTTTTTATGCCGCGATGCCTGGCGGACTCCAAGATATGGTGATCTTCGGAATCGAAGCGGGAGCAAATCCTCGCTCTTTATCACTGATCCATGCGACACGCGTATTGGTATTAGTAACAGCTGCACCGCTCGTTTTGGTCTATTTCTTTGATTTACACCTCAATAGACCTCTTGGCGATCCGATTGCTGCGCTACCGTTGTCAGAGCTCGCACTTCTCTTTGGAATCGGAATCCTAGGGTGGCAAGTATGCAAGCGTATCGGAATGTTTGGAGCCTCTGTATTAGGGCCCTTGTTGTTCTCCGCGCCACTTGCATTAGCCGGAATCCTCACTCATCGGCCTCCGCAAGAAGCAATTCTCGTTTCTCAGTTCTTCATTGGTCTTGGAATCGGAGTGCATTATAAAGGCATTACTATTGCGGAGCTAAAACGTGACATCCTTGCAGCGCTAGGATATCTCGTAATTCTCACCTGTATTGCTGCGGGGACAATATTCATCGCAATTGAATTGAGCAATTTAAGAAGTGCGGATTTGTTTTTGGCATTTTGGCCGGCGGGCCAAGCTGAGCTTGCAGTTCTATCTTTAGCCGCAGGAAGTAATCTTGGAGTGATTGTTCTACATCATTTGGTCAGGATCATTCTTGTAATCATGGGAGCACCTGTAGTTAGCGCAAAAGCACTCAAAATCAGGCCGCCGACGCATCGATAGTAGCCTTCTTGTGTCATAACTGGCTCTTCTGATTTACAGCAACCTAAAACGTGCGTCGCCTTTCAGCTCAGATCCCTCTTGCCACTCTCAGAATCCGACCTCAACGGATAGTGCGATGATCAAGAAACATATTCATTAATTGCTGAGCAAGCGGATTCAGCTCACGGCCTCGCCGTTTAATCAAACCGACCACCCGCTTCACCTCCGGATCTATCAAAGGAACACTGATTAATAGCGGATGATCATCAGCCGGCATAGCCATTGACGGTACAGAAGCAACGCCCAATCCAGCCTCAACAAGCCCAATCATTGTTGTCCCATGCTGAGTTTCAAAAATACTGTGTGGCTTTGAGTCAAGAGAAGCGAGTGCTTGATCAATAATCAACCGATTTCCCGAGCCCTTGTCGGCGGCAATATAATCGTATTTCTCAAGATCGGACCAGCGCACATGCTTTTCTCGTGCTAACGGATGATCGCGGCGACAAGCTGCGACAAAATGCTCCGTCACAAGTTCCGTGAACTCAATTTCTTTATCCTGAGAGCCAACAAAATTGATGCCGAAATCAGCGTCGCCACGAGCTACGTCAAGCAAGATGTCGTTTGCACTTGAATCAATCAGCTTCACTTTAACCATCGGATAAAGCCGGTGAAACTTCTTAATCACAACGGACGCAAAATAATTAACGGCTGACGGCACGCAACCGACGATGACTTCGCCTTGACTCACAACTGCCGTACCTTTTACGCCCATTATTGTGACATCGAGATCAGACAATATTCTTTGAATATTGCGATGAAAGTCTCGACCAGTCGCCGTTAGCATCACCTGGCGAGTGGTTCGCTCCACAAGTTGCGATTCCAACGCTTTTTCAAGCTTGTCGATTCTGCGACTAAAAGCCGGTTGAGAGATGTGTATATGCTCCGCAGCCGCGCTAAAGGACCCGAGATCAGCTAACGCTGTAAAAGCGATCAAATCATCAATATCAATTTTAGCCATAGCGTATTTTTATTCGTCAAATGCATTAATTAATAAGATTAATGCATTTTAATTCTGTTTCCAATTGGTTGATTATCCGCTTGGGCGTCCATGCGTAGACAGAAATGTGTGGTTCTCTAACAATAAAATCAGGAGACTGAAATGACTAAATTCAGATCAAAACTGCTGGGAGCTTTGGCAGCAGCAGTTCTTTCGCACTCAGCGTTTGCAGAGGTTAACTTTGCAGGAAAAACAATTGAGTGGACTATTCCGTTTTCGGAAACCGGTGGATCAGCCAAGTGGGCAAATTTCTTTGCACCTCTTCTGTCTGAAGCAATGCCAGGAAATCCAACAGTCGTTGTGAAGTTCATGCCAGGCGCAGGCTCTACTAAAGGCGCAAACTGGTTCCAACGCCAGAAACATACCGATGGCACAGTTATGTTTGGCACATCAGGTTCAACACAATTCCCATATCTCCTGGACGATCCGAGAGTTCAGTATGAGTATTCCGATTGGGTCCCGGTCATGGCATCTGGAACCGGTGGCGTTGCTTACCTAAATGCTGAAGCGGGCGCCAAGTTTGATGGTTCGGCCAACAATCTAAAGGGAATGAAATTTATTTACGGCAATCAGAGTGCTACTGGTTTGGACCTCGTTCCTGCAATGGCTTGGGATATGCTCGGAATGGACGTGAGTCATGTCATGGGGATCAAAGGTCGTGGCGATGGTCGAAAAATGTTTGAATCTGGCGAAGCCAATATCGACTATCAGACATCAGCTGGCTACCTGAAAGGGTCTAAAAAGTTCGTTGATGATGGTACAGCAGTCGCAATGATGACTTGGGGAGCTTTGGATGACGATGGAAATATCGTTCGAGATCCAACCTTGCCAGACCTTCCAACCTTCAAAGAAGTTTGCGAAAAAACAGCGGGATGCGATGTGAATGGAAAGGAATTCAAAGTTTGGAAAGCCTTCTTCATTTCAGGCTTCCCCGTCCAAAAGTTGGCCTTCTTGCCAGCTGGCACACCGAAAGATATTGCTGACACCTATGCGGCTGCGTTTCAAAAGATTAAAAATCGTCCTGATTTCGCTCAGCTAGCTGAAAAACGTTTGGGTAAATATCCAATGTTTGTTGGTGCCGGGGCGCAAAAAGCGGCGAACGTTGCGACTGACTTGGATCCTGACGCTAAAAAATGGGCGATTCAGTATCTTAAAGATCGATTCAACGTATCCCTTAAATAAACCTCTCATAAAAGCGGCATCACGAGCATTTGCTCGTGATGCCCGCTAGGAATCAATGCCATGGATTTACTCTACACGGCTATAGAGGCTCTTATCTCCGCCTCACAGCTCATATTCCATCAAGAAGTGTTTCTATTCCTTGCATTGGGGGTAACACTCGGTTTGTCAGTAGGGATATTTCCTGGTCTCGGTGGCATAGCTGGTCTTTCGCTAATGCTTCCGTTTATCTTTGGTCTCGATCCAATTATTGGTTTAGCGCTTATGGTTGGGTTGATCGCTGTCGTCCCAACTTCTGATACGTTCGCATCAGTCCTAATGGGTATTCCTGGCTCGTCCTCAAGCCAGGCTACAGTTCTCGATGGCTTTCCGTTATCCAAAGAGGGTCATGCCGCTCGAGCGCTTTCAGCTGCGTTCGCCTCGTCATTATTTGGCGGACTTGTGGGCGCATTATTTTTAACTGTATTTATTTTGGTTGCCCGCCCAGTCGTACTTGAATTCCAGTCTCCAGAATTACTCATGGTTTCGGTTTTCGGTCTGTCCATGGTGGGTATCCTTGCGGGTAAGATCCCGTTGAAGGGGGTTGCCGCAGCAGGCCTTGGCATTATGGTAGCGTCCATAGGAGAAGGCCCTTTTAATGGCGAACTTCGCCTCGTTAGTTACGATGTCCCTTATTTATTAGATGGTTTCAAGCTTGTCATTGTCGGCCTAGGAATCTTCGCAATCCCGGAAATCGTTGCCTTATTGAGACAAGGCGGAAGCATCAGCAACAACCCATCACTAGGCTCAGGATGGCTTACAGGTGTAAAAGATTGGTGGGCGCATCGTTGGCTATCGATTCGCTGCTCAATTATTGGCGTTCTCGTTGGTGTCATACCAGGCCTTGGCGGCTCAGTGGTGGATTGGATTGCCTACGGACACGCGATCCAAACAACTCGAGATAAATCGAACTTCGGTAAAGGCGAGATCCGCGGGGTCATCGCGCCAGAAAGTGCCAATAACGCCAAAGAAGGTGGCGGGCTAGTTCCAACACTATTGTTCGGAATTCCTGGTTCTGGATCGATGGCTATTTTTATTGGAGCACTTGCACTGCTCGGCTCGGGTGAACTCGAAGTTGGGCAATCGATGTTGACCGATAATCTAGATTACACCTACAGCATCGTTTGGCTGCTCGCACTTGCCAATGTATTAGGTACTGTTCTGTGCATCATCCTAGCGCCACAAATTGCGAGACTCACTTCCATACCATTTGTATTAGTGGCTCCTTTTGTGTTCATGATCATCACGTTTGCAGCATTTCAATCAGGTCAGGATGTTCTGGATTTAGTTGTCTTATTCTGCATCGGGATTCTTGGCATCTTAATGAAACGCTTTGACTGGTCAAGACCGGCTTTTCTAATCGGTTTTGTATTGGCAAATCCTGTTGAAAATTTCTCAAACAATGCATACCAGATCGCGAATATTCGCTTCGACAATAGCTTCGGACAGGGATTGGACTATCTCTTTGGGCCGATAGTCATAGTGATTGCCATTATCACTGTAATTTCTATCGTTGTTGGAATCCGTCAGGCGAAATTTATCCAACCTGAAGGACAATTAGAGACTGGAACGAAGCGCGCTCCATTTTTGTTTATTTTAGGACTCATTGGATTCACAACCCTTTTCCTATTGGATATTGGCTCCATCCCAGACTACGCATGGACTGATGCCGTATTCCCATTTGTTATTGGATGCACAGTTCTCGTGATTTTATTGTTGCTCATGACACAGATGATGCTAAGGCCCGAAACTGATGCTCTATTCGTTGACGGAGAAATACAATCCTCTCAAGCCAATGAGAGACCTCTTTGGGCAACGATCGGTTGGTTCATCGCTCTACTCATTGGTACCTCTTTGGTTGGATTTATTATTTCGCTCGCGATATTCCTGCTGTGCTTCTTTCTTTTCCGCGCAGAATTGAAATGGCCGCGCGCTCTATTTATGTCAGTTTGCGGCGTATGTTTTATGATTTTTATGGGTTGGATTCTCAATCGCGAATTTCCGGGTGGTCTTTTGCAATTCTACACCTCTCTTCCTTGGCCTTTACGGTGAGTATTAAAGAATGACAGAACAAAGTATTCCTTTCTGGTTCATGCGTGGCGGCACATCTAGAGGCCCGTATTTTCACAGAAATGATTTGCCGTCAGACCGAGATGAGTTGTCCGACATTCTTATCTCTGTTGTCGGCGCAGGCCATCCCCTCAATATCGACGGTATTGGCGGCGGGAATGCTGTAACCACCAAAGTTGCCATGTTAAGTCGTTCAGAAGATAGTTGGGCAGACGTCGATTATTTTTTTGCACAAGTCAGTGTTCTCGAGCACTCAGTGGATTATCGGCCGACTTGTGGAAATATTTTGGCAGGCGTCGGCCCTGCCGCAATAGAAATGGGTCTGGTCGAAGCCGACGAAGACATAACGGAAATTAAGATCAGAGCCGTCAACACGGGTGCTCGTATTATCGCGAGAATCCAAACGCCAAATCGACGCTTAACGTATTTTGGCGATCAAGCCATTGATGGAGTTCCTGGTTCATCTGCTTCTATTGAGCTTCTTTTCCTCGATGTTGCTGGCTCGTCAACTGGAACATTATTTCCAACTGGCAATCTCGTTGATGTGATTGATGGTATTGAGGTGACCTGCATCGATTTAGCAATGCCAATGGTTATTGCTAAAGCTAATAGCTTTGGCCTAAGTGGCCACGAGACTTGCGAAGAACTCGATAAAAACCGTGATTTTTTTGCACAGATGGAACAGATACGCCTTCAAGCATCTCTCATGATGGGAATGGGTGATGCATCGAAATCAGTGACACCTAAATTTGGCTTATTGTCCAAAGCCGAGGATATCGGACACATCGTTTGCCGATACTTTATGCCATGGCAAACTCATCCGTCGCTAGCCGTTACTGGAAGCCAATGCATGGCTTCATGTGCGCTCGCTCCGGGAACTGTTGCCTCTGGGATGATGCAGGCACCTGAAACGAGACCGTCAACTGTAACTCTTCACCACCCGATGGGCTCTATGAATGTTATCGTCGATTATACCGTCAGCCCAGATGGTGAGTTTATTCACCACTCAGCCGGTCTGATACGCACCGCACGGAAATTAGCGTCAGGTCACGTGTTTCCGCGCCCTAAACAGTAAATCACGTTCAAAGTTAACATGGCGATGAATATAGCGATACTCGAGGGCGATGGTATTGGACCAGAAATCTGCGCAGCAGCTTGCAAGGTTCTGGAGGCAGCAAACGACAAATATACACTTGGACTCGAATTGATTTTTGCCGATGTTGGCTTGAAATCCTTAAAGCGCCACGGCAGCACACTGACCGACCAAACTTTTGAAATTGTTCAATCTAGTGATGGAATCGTACTGGGTCCAGTGTCGCACCTCGATTATCCGCCAATTCAAGAAGGTGGGCTCAATCCATCAGGAGTGCTGCGCAAACGGCTCGACTTGTTCGCAAACATTCGCCCAGCGAAAACTCGCACAGAACTCCAAGCCCCGTTAGGCAAGCCCTTCGATCTTATTATTTACCGAGAGAACACTGAGGGGTTTTACTCCGATCGCAACCTTTATGAAGGCATTGGTGATTTAATGGTCACTGGCGACGTAGCGATTTCCATCCGTCGAGTCACACGGCAAGCGTCACTGCGAATCGCTGAAGCTGCTTTTCAGGCCGCTGTAGCTCGCGGAAAAAAAGTAACAGCGGTGCATAAACAAAACGTATTAAAAGTATCGGATGGGCTGTTTCTTGATTGCTGTCGGGAAGTCGCCGCACGATTCCCAGAAGTTATATATGACGAAATATTAGTTGATGCTGCCTGCGCACATTTGGTCAGAACACCAGAGGATTTCGACGTTATTGTAACTACAAATATGTTTGGAGACATTATCTCGGACTTGACGTCAGAGCTATCTGGTAGCCTTGGACTCGCGCCATCCATTAATGCTGGCACTCAACATGCCATGGCGCAGGCGCAGCATGGCTCAGCGCCAAACATCGCAGGTTTAGGTATTGCAAATCCCTCGTCATTAATAGGGTCTGTTGCAATGCTCCTAAAATGGATGGGAACACAACATGGATCGAGCGCACTGATACATGCATCACAATCGATTGATGCTGCACTCGAGCAGGCGCTGATGACTGCAGAAACCAGGACGTCTGATTTAGGCGGCATACTAACTACAGAGCAGTTCGCGCTTACTGTTGCTAAAAACCTCGCATGACCAACGCCTAATCCATATGAATCGCGAGCATCGTTCACCATGACGACCGATGATTCGCTGTAATTCTATTACTATAGTTTGGGCGGCTTCAGGTCAGCCGTTCGATTGAGCTTGTATAGTGGAGCAAACTGCCAGCGACTCCAGGTAAGCACGATAGCCGCGATCCCAGCACCGAGAATACCTGTTGCGACTGGACCAAACATGGCGGCAAACGACCCGCCTCGGAAATCACCGGCCTCGTTACTTGTTTGGATGAACAGCATGTTCACAGCAGACACACGACCTCTAAGATGCTCGGGAGTCGCACGATGCACCATCGCACTCCGGATATTCATGCTGATCATGTCAGACGCACCGTATAAAAATAGGAAGATGAGACTCAACCAATAGATCTCAGATACGGCAAACCCAAGGATCGATACCACGAAGATACACAGAGCGATAAATAGCTTTTGGCCTGCCCTTTCCATCGGCGGTCTCGAGGCGAGTATCAAGCCAACAGTGATACTTCCTAGAGCCGGCATTGCGCGCAGCACCCCAAGCGACTCAGCCCCGACTTTCAACACATCAATCGCAAAAATGGGCAGTAAAACAAGAACCGATCCAAAACCCACCATCAACATATCAACGGTAATACCGCCCAAGATAACAGGCTGATTTTTCACAAAGCGAAGCCCATCAAAAAATGACTTCAACGTTCGATCAGTGGTATGAGTGATACGAAACGTGGGAATCACTGAGTAGCCAGCGATTGCGACCAAGATCACGGCAGCAATCACGAAATACACAGAGCGATCAAACCACGCAATCAAAAATCCACCAATTGCAGGCCCTGCGATCATTGCGGTATTCCAAACCGTGGTGGACATAGCCACACCGCGATCCAAAACATCGGTATGGACGATATTAGGGACGATGGCTTGTAGTGCAGGGCCATGAAATGCACGACCCGTCCCATGTAGGCAAACCAACGCATAAACCAACCAGAGTGTCGGTTCCGGATCAACCATCAGCATCGCAATTCCGAAAATAGCGATCGACTCAATCAGCGCGCAGGTTCTGACGACCCAGATACGTGGGACATAATCAACAACAATTCCAGACACAAAGAAAAACGCATAGACAGGGATCACCTGGGCCAGCCCCACGAATGCGATACTCCACGCATCCCCAGTCAATTGATACAAATGCCAGCCAAGCCCCATGACAAGCATAGTATTGGCCATACCGATCGATGATCGACTGATCAAATAGCCGATAAATGGCAGATCAAATAAACGGGGTGCTGTCATCGGATCCGCCTTGCAAACACACCAGCTCTTATAGCCGGGCTAGGATTTAAGACTTCCCCAAAACGCTCATCAATGATTTCGAATGACGAACCAAGGGCTGAAACCAACTCACCGGGTTCTAGCAAAAAGTGAGGATTACTCGGTTTTCCATGGATTTCATTACCCACTCCAAATGTCTCATACAGAAGAAAACCATTGGGCGATACAAGCGCAAAAAGCTGCTGCAAATAGGGTCGATACAGATAATTTGAAACAAGCACGAGATCGAATGTCTGATCCGACAAAGGCCAAGACGGACCCTCAAGGTCCACGCATAGAAACTCAATATCTGACTTGTGATACACAGACGCAAGTTCTGGATTTCGATCCACAGCGACCACAGTGAAGCCCAAATCAGCCATGGCGAACGCATGACGACCAGATCCAGAAGCGATATCAATCGCTCTGCCCGGCGATAGAGATTGGAGATGAGAAAGAATCCAAGGTGATGGATTCATAGCAGCCACCAAACCAGAAGGCCACCAACGACAAATCCCTCAAGCCAGCATGCAGCCATCACAAATAATGGCCGCTCGTGAACAAACTGCTTGAGGAATTCTGTCAGCATTGATGCATCCTATAAGAGTGGGCGAGATTATTGCACCACTCTGTTAGATGACCAAGGATACTATCGCGCGGCGATTGCGCGCTTAGTCGCTTTGCGTTTTGGTGGCGCGAATCCATCACGTTTTGGCTGTGACTGCTTCGTACCTGAAGAGCGGCTTGAGTTACCGCCTGCTGAACCTTGCTTTGCATTACGAGGCTTGCCAGATTTTTGACCATAAGATGGACGATCCCCATCACGGTTAGGGCGTGATTCACGAGATTCTGCTCGCTGACCTGAATTCGACCGATCACCATTCCATTCACGACGTTCTGAACGCTCACCTTCACGACTCGGACGTGACTGACGGGCATCCGTGCGCTGACCTGAATTCGAACGATCACTACTCCAATCGCGACGCTCTGAACGCTCACCTTCACGACTCGGGCGCGACTGACGAGAATCCGTCCGTTGACCTGAGTTCGAACGATCACTACTCCAATCGCGACGCTCTGAACGCTCGCCTTCACGGCTCGGACGTGACTGGCGAGAATCTGTCCGTTGACCTGAGTTCGAACGATCACTACTCCAATCGCGACGCTCTGAACGCTCACCTTCACGACTCGGGCGCGACTGACGAGAATCCGTCCGTTGACCTGAGTTCGAACGATCACTATTCCAATCACGACGCTCTGAACGCTCGCCGTTGCGATCCGATCGCGAATCGCGCGTCTCTGAACGCTGGCTCGTCCGTTGCTCGTCAGATCGTCCACGACCATACCCTTCAGTATTATCGCGACGACGTGCCTGAGCACCACCGCCTGTTCGATCAGAACGCGCGTCAGAACTGCGAGCTGGTCGACCCCGACCACTCGACTGTCCATGTTTACGCGGCTGCGGCTTTCCTTTCGGCTTCTTCACTGGAAATGGAATTTGCGGTTCAAATCCGTCAGCCACTTCAAATTCAATATCGACTTTTAGGAGATGCTGGATATCTCGCATCAAACGATGCTCAGTGCCGCAAACGAACGAAATCGCCTCGCCCTTTTCTCCAGCGCGGCCCGTACGACCAATCCGGTGTACATAATCCTCAGCCACCATCGGTAATTCAAAATTAATGACATAAGGAAGTTTTTGGATATCGATACCGCGTGCCGCGACATCGGTTGCAACAAGAATACGAGCGTCGCCGCGCTTAAACCGTTGTAACGCTTTAGTTCTTTGAGCCTGGCTTTTATTACCGTGCATCGCTACCGAAGGTAAGCCACTATCAGTCAGCGCTCGCGCAAGCTTATCTGCGCCGAACTTAGTTTTGGTAAATACCAAAACTTGGTGCATGTTATTCAGGCCGATCAATTGCGTAAGGAGATCGCGCTTATTATGTTGATCGACGTGAACAAATGTCTGTGCAACAGATGTTGAGACTGTGTTGTCTTTAGCAACAGCGACTTCGACAGGATTCGAGAGATATTTCGCAGCAAGGTTTTTAATGCCCTTGTTGTAAGTCGCAGAGAATAGTAGCGTCTGGTGCGATGGATGACATTTCGAAATAATAAGTTCAATGTCACTAACAAAGCCCATATCGAGCATGCGATCGGCTTCATCAAGAATCAATGTTTGGACCTGTGACAGATCGATTGACCCTTGGTTCAAGTGATCGAGCAAACGACCGGGTGTAGCGATCACGATATCCAAGCCGCCTCGTAATGCTTTCATTTGACCGCCATAGCTCACACCACCAAAAATGCTGGTATGTTTAAGCCCAAGGCCTTTCCCGTATTTCCTAACACTATCTGCAACTTGAGCCGCAAGCTCACGCGTTGGCGCCAAAACCAAAGCACGCGGTGCATGCCCTGCCTTACCGGCATAGAGGCGTTGTAAAACGGGTAACGAGAAAGCAGCTGTTTTGCCTGTTCCAGTCTGAGCGCCGGCGAGTACGTCTCGGCCTTCTAAAACTGCTGGGATGGCATTTGCCTGTACTGGTGTTGCGGCGTCATAGCCCGCATTAGAGACGAGTTCAGGCAAAAGCCCTAAGTCTTGAAAGCGCATCTGGAATCCAAATTGTCTGACGTTTGTACGTCGTGGGCAGGTCCCGTCCTACGATCCACCTAAGGGATCACTCAACGCGAACCTGCGATACGCTGAGAGCGGCGCACACTACAGACTGTTGTTGTGCGATGCAAGAACTATCGAAAATTAAACAACTTGCACTCGCGACTGATAGGGCATTTCTTTCACTGGTAAATGGACAATCGCGGACAAAAGCCCTGTCGCCACTCCTACCCACCAAACGACATCATAAGAGCCGAAGCGGTCATAGAAGTCGCCACCGAGCCACACACCCACAAAGCTTCCAATTTGGTGGGAAAGAAAAACAAGGCCATAAAGTGTACCCATATATTTTAGGCCATAAATGTATGCAACCAGTCCTGAAGTCAGAGGCACCGTCGCGAGCCATAACGAACCCATGATTGCTGAAAAGATCAATACGCTTGTCGGGGTCATTGGTGTCAAGATGAACCAAGCTGAAAGCACAGTTCGTCCTAAATAGATCCAAGCAAGCAGCAGCCTTTTCGAGTAACGCCCTCCCAATGCACCGGCCGTGATGGTCCCGATGATGTTAAAGAATCCAATCACAGCGATTGCGACTGCACCGAGATCAGCCGTGTCTTTCACACCCATTTTGGCCAAGATTCCATTTGGATCGATGGTCGCACAAGCCTCGGTGACGAATGCAGGAAAATGCGCGGTGACAAAAGCCAGCTGAAAACCGCAGCTAAAGAATCCAATAAAAATCAATATATAACTAGGGTCTCTTACAGCGATATTTAATATTTTAGAGAGCGACTCTTCGACTTCTTTCTTTGTCGCTTTGACTGGTGCTTTAATGAAAGGAAGCGCGAAGAGCACCATCAAAATAATGCCCGCGTAAACTAAAAACACACTTTGCCAAGCCATTGTGTCAAGCATGAACTGTGTTAATGGCGGACCGACAATTTGCCCTGCACTTCCTGCAGCTGTCGTGACACCCAAAGCCAGAGACCGAGTTTTATCCGACGCTGATCGTCCAACAACACCCAAAACAACACCGAAACCCGTGCCCGCAATTCCGATCCCCACTAGAATCTCTAAAAACTGATGTCCTGTTGCGGTCGACGCCATGGAACTGAGGCCTAAACCCAACGCATACACTAAGACACCGACGACAATCGCTTTCCGATCGCCGAGCTTTTCAGCAAACGCTCCAAATAATGGGGTGGCAATACCCCAGGCTAAATTCTGGATCGCTATCGCGAGCGAAAACTCAGTGCGAAACCAGCCCAAATCGTTTGCAATCGGAATTTGGAACACACCAAAACTCGCTCGAATCGCGAAACTAACAAGAAGCACCAGCGATGCGGCGATCAAAATCGGTGTAAATACTTGACGAATTACCATGATGACTTTGTTTTGAGTGCCCGCAATTCTTTTACTAGACGCAGCATTCCTTGGAAATCCTCGTTTGCGGCCGTCCTGACCCACTCAAACAAAAGCATCTCAGTCGTCACTGTGATTGCACCCGCATCCTTCATACGATCAAGCGCAACCACGTGGCTCACTACATCGTGAGAAGCGACCAGATCAGTTACCACAAATACCTGTTTACCTGCTTCAAGAAGATCAAGAACAGTCTGGAGAACACATACATGGGCCTCCATACCACAAACAAGCACTTGCTCCTGAGGCGCCACAACTTGCAATGAATGCTCTTTCAGTGCGGAAAAAGCACGTTTTTTCAGGCACGTAGCGCTTTCTGGGGGCTGAAAAATAGTGGCTCCTAGTTTGTCAGCGCAATGCTCAGTAATGACAAGAGTCGCGTCTTGTGAGGCAAGCCATGTCACGACTTGCCGAGCCATCTCTGCGATCATGACACCCGCATTGACTTCAGGGACTAATCGCTCCTGCATATCTATTAAAAGCACAGATGCTCGGTGACGATCGATTACAGTCATAGCTCTCTCCTTGTGCTCGCATCAAAGCATGCAAACTTAGAATCCACAAGATCCCGTCCTTTATGGTTTAATCGCGCAAACCATTTGATGATCTCTATGCTTCACATCTTTCTCAACACATTGCCATTCTTTGCGCTGATTGCCTTGGGCTACGGCGCTGCCAAGGTTTCGCTTTTCTCAAAAGAGGCGACTGCGCATTTAACAAAGTTCGTTTTTTACTTTGCGTTATCGGCCATGCTTTTTAAATTTTCGTCCAACCTCTCACTCAAAGAGATTCTTGAATGGGACTTCATGGCAGCATATTTGATTGGATCGCTTGCTCTTTACGTTGCCACAGCTTTCATCGCTCGCTTCAGAGGACAGCCGTTTGAACTATCAGTAATCGAAGCACAGTGCTCGGTCATCGGCAACATGGGATGGATGGGGCTCGCGATGCTACCGATTTTGCTCGGCGAGCAATCAATCAGTTATGTCATTATGGTCCTAATTATTGATTTGATAGTTTTTGGACCTCTCATCGTAATCCTGCTCGTCGCCCATCGTGAAGGACGACTGAATCTGAAGTTGCTCCAAACAATCGGTGTCGGTTTAGTTAAAAATCCTCTGGTCCTCTCGATCTCGACAGGGTTGCTGTGGGCCGCATTTGAAATTCCGGTTCCTGATCTTTTGAATCGTTTTATGACGATTCTCGGAGGCGCATCAACTCCGGGCGCTCTTTTCGCAATCGGTGCATCCATGGCCTTTGCCGCAAAAGGCCAGGTTTCTGCGCCACTTTATTTATCCGTCAATAAGCTGATTATGCATCCGTTGCTCGTAGGTATCGCGGCTCTCGTGGTGTTTGGTATTGACCCATTTGCGAGCGCCGTGATGATCGCCTGTGCTGCAATGCCTGTGGCTGGGAACGTATATATGGTTGCGACACATTACAACGTTCCGAGCGAACGGATCTCGATAGCGATATTGATTTCGACAACCGCGAGCATCCTGACCATCTCTCTGATCATCGGTCTTGTCACGCAGCTCTACACGTAAATTAGTGTGGCGGATCGACTCGGTCTGTTGATGATTGATTTAATCGATACCATCCCGCAATTGAAAAACGGATGCGCCTTGCTGGCAACACCTCATGGGGAAACTCTTCACTTAAAAAACTTACAAGTGTTCCAAACGATGGTGTCACACGGATTCCTGTTTGGTCGGATTCAGATTCATAAATCACCAACTCCCCACCATCATCAGGCAACCACCCAGGATTTAGGTACAACACAGTCGATACCAACCGATTCGCCTCTCCCTGAAATGCATCAAGATGACGCTTGTAATACTGGCCCGGAAGATAACGTGCGTAATGTGATTCATAAGAAAAAAGCCCCAGGAACAGCGAGCGGTTCAGAAACTGGCGCAACGAATCAGTGTATTCGAGCCATTGCCTGCATGGATCCGATGATCCCTCGATCCAACAGACTGAATCTGTCCGATTAAAGCGATTCAGTTGATAGTTCTTGGCACGTCCAATACCTGCGCGATGAAACCAATCATCATCCAGCTCGCTAACTTCACTCCACAGTGACTGAGCCAAACCTGCATCAACTGCATTTGGCTGAATGCTGTACCCCTGCCCCTTCAGATCACGCGCGATTTGTTCAAAAATGGGCTCTGAAGGCGAGACATCAAAAAGCGACTTCTCAATGCTCAATGGGCTTCTCCTTCGGCTTTCGTGTTGCGAGATAAACGCCCGCACTTGCAACCGTAAACCCAATGATATCGATCATCGATAGAGCCTCATCCAAAAGCACCCAGCCCATCACAGCGGCAACTGGTGGAACGAGGAAGAACAATGCAGATGTCTGACTCGCAGAATTATGATTAATCAGATACATCAAGATCGTAAAGGCGCCAAAACTGACTGCGATAATCTGCCAACCCATGGCAAGACCAAATGTTAGGGTTAAGTCAATCGATGGATCCTCAAGAAACCACATGACCACCCCATGAAATACAGCTGCCGAACCGGCTTGTATGGCATTATTCGTCGCAAGTGGCAGCGTTTGTGAAAATTTTCGCTGCCAAATAGTTGCGGTTGTGATTGAGCCAAGCGCGATGACATTGGCGACCAAACCGGCAACGGCGAACTCCTCGCCAAAATCAACACCTAAGACGAGTGCTGCGCCTACAAACCCGAGACTTAACCCGACCCAGTTCTTAAACGAAACGTGCTCGCCTAATAAAAGCCCGGCAAAAATGGCTGTAAGAATCGGCTGTGTGCAGACAATCAGCGCCGATACCCCTGCTGGGATACCCACACTAAAAGAATACCAACATCCCCCAAGATACAATCCATGGAACAAGAGCCCTGTGATCACTGAATGTTTTAGGTCGCGACGATCAACCTTTGAAAACTCAGACAATATCCAAGCGACAAGCAAGAAGCCGGTAGCAACAATCGAAAATCGAAAAGCAAGCGCAGCAAATGGCGTCGCATCTTGTGTTGCGACAGACCCAGTTGCAAAAGCAGATGCCCAAAGCACCACAAAGGTCAGCGGAAAAACAAATGATACGAGCATAGATCCCCTTAGAGGACGGAACAGTAACTGGTTTTCAACCAATCACCCAGTGATTTCAGAACGGGGCAACGGTTCTCGGATCAGCGAACGCATCGCAAGTAACCCAAGCACAGGACCCGGCATTAAAAGCCAGACCACAAATACGTCCAGTTGATCGACCCAATTGGTCAACAGAACAATCGATCCAATCGATAAGAAAAATCCGATGCTGTTCTGGATCGATAACGCACTACCAACCATATCTGCAGGGCAGGATTTGGAGGAAATCGCTGAAAATTGAGCGGAATCCGCGATCACGAAGAAGCCCCAAACCATCAATCCGAGCATCGCCATCCAAAAGGTATTTGCCAGCATTGGGTAAATCAAACACATGACACCGGACATCAATAGCGATACAAAAGCGACACGCCCACTACCCCAGCGTGAACTCATGAGCCCGCCCCAAACCGCGCCGAAGAGGCCGATCGCGATGACAGCAAAAGACCACAATGAAATCTCAAGAAGACTTGCTTCACCAACCACCGACGCGACCAACCAAGGCACCAGAGTCCAAAATGCATATAACTCCCACATATGCCCAAAATAGCCAAACGCCGATGCTCGAAAGCGCGGAATTCCAAAGCTTTTGAACACGGCACCCCATTGGATCGCACCTGCCTGCTTCGCTCCAAATGGACCTTCGCCAATCATAATGACCAGCATCCCACCGACCACCGCAAGCCCACTGACTAGAGTGAGTGTGTATCGCCAGTCAGGTGACCAAGCTAATCCATTGAAGAGATGTGGCGAGGCCGTACCTAAGGTCAACATGCCTACTACAAGCCCAAGACCAACACCTGGAAGCTTTGGCGACCAGCTCACAATGAGCTTCATACCAATTGGATAGATTCCTGCTAAACAAACGCCAACGATAAAGCGGTAGATCAAGCCCTCACTTAACCCATCCGCGTGATACGCGAATAACAGATTCGCTAGTGCACCAATGAAGGACGCCCATAAAAAGATCAGTGATGGACGAAAACGGTCAGCAATGTTCGAGATCGCAAGACCAAGAGTCCCTGCAATAAAGCCCGCCTGAACTGCACCGGTGAGAAGTCCAATATCGGACGCCTCTAGATTCCAGTGCTCAATGAGCGCAGCTGAGACGCCATTCACACTAAACCATAGAGTGCATCCAAGGAATTGAGCGAATGCGATTCCAAAAACTTGAGTCAAGTTGGTTTCCTATTAATGATCAGACCAATCGTGCCACACTCTCTTTGACTCGGCGTAGCGGTATCGAAGACTCAATGGACGCTACCCCTTCGATTTTTGTCAACTTACGGGTCAAAAACCGCTCAAATTCGTGTAAATCCGACACCGCGACCCGCAACAAATAATCAAACCCCCCGGTCATCAACCAACAATCGACCACCTCTTGATATCGAGCTACCGCCTCCTCGAAAGTGACGAGTCTGTCATCGATTTGTTTATCCAGGCGAACTGACACAAAAATACTGAATCCAAAGCCAAGCTTTTCCTCATCAATTAATGCCGTATACCCACGGATATATCCATCCGTTTCAAGTTTCTTAACGCGACGCGCGCACGGAGTCGGGGAAAGACCCACCTCATCTGCCAACTCAAGCTGAGACAATCGACCATCTCTCTGGAGCGCCTTCAGAATTTTCCCATCGATACCATCAAGCATAGCCAATATCTCTTTTACTGATTCCAAATTTAGATTTAATCACTAAATAAACCACATTTACATTGTGGATTCGCTGAAAAAAACCAATTTAACGATTTTATAATGCGTGGTAACCAATAAGGAGTTCACAAATGAATCAACCCCTCGATCAGTGGATATCCGACCACATCGACGACGATATGCGGCAAGAATGGATTGATGCGCTCAGATCTCTGGTCCGAGAAGAAGGCAAACAACAAGCGAAACAGCTCCTCGACGCACTCGATGATGAAGCACGTGTTCTTGGCATCAACCAAACCAAGGCACCCTATTCGGCCTATCAAAATACGATTTCCTTAGCAGAACAGCCAGCCTATCCAGGAGATCTCGACATCGAAGAACGCCTGACCTCGATCATGCGTTGGAACGCACTCGCCATGGTCGTTCGCGCGAACAAGGCCTACGGAGAGCTTGGTGGACACATTGCTTCGTATGCATCATGCGCCGAGATCTTCGAGCTTGGATTTAATCATTTCTTCAGAGCGCGGACGGAGTCCTTTGACGGAGATTTAGTCTATTTTCAACCGCATTCTGCTCCTGGAGTCTATGCGAGGGCATTTTTAGAGGGTCGACTCTCTGAAGACGATCTAAAAAACTATCGTCAGGAAGTACCCGGCAATGGGCTGTGCTCTTATCCTCATCCATGGCTGATGAAAGACTTCTGGCAGGTTCCCACGGGTTCAATGGGCATCGGGCCTATCTCAGCGATCTACCAAGCGCGATTTATGCGCTACCTCGAACATCGCCAGTTGACCGAAAGCCAGGATCGCCACGTCTGGGGAGTGTTTGGTGATGGCGAGATGGATGAGCCTGAATCTCTCGCGGCCTTAACTTTGGCTGCGCGCGAGAATCTCGACAACCTCACATTCATTGTGAATTGCAACTTACAACGACTCGACGGCCCTGTTCGCGGTAATGGTCAAATCATCCAAGAGCTCGAATCCTTGTTCATTGGCGCCGGCTGGAACGTCATCAAAGTACTTTGGGGTTCCGAGTGGGACACGCTCTTTTCGTTGGACCATGAACATGTCCTACTGAAGCGATTTTCTGAAACTCCTGACGGGGAGTATCAGAATTTAGGATCAAAAGATGGCGACTACAACCGTCATAAATTTTTTGAAAAAGATCCAAAAACTGCAGAACTTGTGAAACACATGAGTGATGCTGAAATCAACGCCCTCAAACGAGGTGGCCATGATTTCAAAAAGCTCTTTGCTGCCTTTGCCGCCGCCAAAGCTCACCGAGGACAACCGACGGTGATCCTTGCGAAAACAAAAAAAGGCTATGGCATGGGTGGAGCTGGCGAATCAAAAATGACAGCACATCAGGCGAAAAAGCTCGATATTGAGAATTTGCTGGCTTTCCGCGACCGCTTTCAATTACCACTCTCAGATGAGCAAGTTGAGCAGCTTGAATTTGTAAAGCCGCAACAAGACTCGAAAGAAATTCAATATCTACTTGAGCGTCGTAGTGAGCTGGGTGGTTTCCTACCAAAGCGCTTTTCAAGCACTACGAATCAACTGCCTACTCGCCCATCATTCAGTACATATGCAAAATCAGCACTCGAAGCCGATGGCAAAGAGATGTCAACGACGATGGCATTGGTCCGCATCATCAGCGGTTTATTAAGAGATAAACAATTTGGTAAGCACATCGTTCCAATTGTTGCAGATGAAGCTCGAACCTTCGGCATGCAAACCCTTTTCCATCAGATTGGCATCTATTCGCCACATGGTCAGACCTATGAGCCGGAAGATGCGGGCTCTTTGGTTTCTTATAAAGAAGCAAAAGACGGCCAATTACTCGAAGAAGGTATCTCTGAGGCCGGAGCAATTAGCTCATGGACAGCAGCAGCGACCGCCTACTCAGCACACAACATCGAACTCCTGCCGATGTACATTTACTACTCCATGTTCGGCTTTCAACGCATTGGCGATTTAATCTGGGCGGCTGCAGATCAACGAGCCCGTGGGTTTTTATTCGGTGCCACGGCCGGCAGAACAACTCTATCCGGTGAAGGGCTTCAACATCAAGATGGCTCAAGTCATTTGATCGCAGCAACGATTCCGAATTGTCGTGCCTACGATCCATGTTTTGCATATGAATTGGCCGTTATTGTGGAGTTCGGGATTCACCGGATGTACGACAAGAAACACGATGAGTTTTTCTACATTACATTAATGAATGAAAACTACCCTCATCCGTCTCGTCCCGATGGAATTGATGAGGACATCATTCGTGGAATGTATCTCTATCACTCAGCCGGACCCTCAGAAGCGCCTTGTGTGCGTCTTCTCGGTTCAGGCACGATCTTGAAGCAAGTCATTGAAGCTGCCCATTTGCTTACTGAGAACTTCGACGTGCGATGCGAGATTTTTTCAGTAACGTCATTCAGCGAATTGGCGCGTGACGCGCAATCAGTACAACGCGATCGGCGACTCACCGGGTCTTCTGAGACGTCTCACGTTGAGAAACTTCTCGAAGGTATCGATCCAATTGTCTGCGCAACAGATTATGTCCGTGCTGTTCCTGCTCAAATCAGTCCCTACATTACAGCCCCATTTCATGTATTAGGGACCGATGGATTTGGGCGATCAGCCAATCGCCAAGCATTGCGTGCATTTTTTGAAGTCAACGCTACACATATTGCTTTTACCGCGATCACTTCTTTAGTCGATACAGGTCAACTTCCAGATGAAGCGCGACAGCACGCGCAAGAGTTATTTGAGATAAAACACTCCGTATCGCAACCAGCTCCGTGGAACCAATAGTCCTGAAAGGAGACTAGAAAGCTGCGCCGGCCACAAGCTGGCGCGGCTTTTTAATTGACTACCGACACGCTCTTTGATTTACTGAATTCTGAATTCAGAACACAAAAATAACACGTATGCAGATCCAAAAAACCGACCTTGTTGATCAGGTATATGAACTCATTAGGCAACGAATCCTCACAGGTGAGCTTGGACCTGAAGCTCCTTTGCGCCAAGAAGAATTAGCGGATCAACTTGGTGTCAGCCGGCAGCCCATCAGTCATGCACTGGTTCTTCTTGAACGCGAAGGTCTGATCTCTGATTACGGTCGAAAAGGCAAAATGGTTGCCCCTATTAATCCGACACAACTCCGTGATCTTTATGAAGTCCGCGGAGCCATCGACGGCCTCGCTGCCTATCTATGCGCCATTCATCGAGACTCAAAAACCGAACGTGAGCTCATGCTATTAATCAAACAAGGCGAGGATGCACAACAGACTGGATCAATTCAAGCGCTTGCAATTGCTGATATCGCGTTCCACCGCGCTTTATATGAGCGATCAGGTAATCCCGAAATCACATCCTTTGCCGATCGATCTTGGAATCATATGGTTCGCTCAATGCATCAGGTGCTTGAAAGTTCAAGCCTTCGGCCTGGCATATGGGATGAACATCGTGCGATTGCAGAAGCGATTATCACAGGAGACGCAGATCTTGCCCGCGAAAGAGCAACGACACACGCACAATCAGCCGGTCAAATCACCTATCAACGTTTGACCGAACAATAACCAATAAAAAGGAGCAATCCATGAAGCTGAGCGCACAACAACTCGAACAATTTGACCGTGAAGGATACTTATTTCTTCCAAACCTCTTTTCACCTGAAGAAGCAGCCTTTCTCAAAACTGAAGCGGAAACGATTTATCAGATGGACCGCAAAGAGGTATGGCGAGAGAAAAGTGGTGTCGCACGAACAGCATTTGCCGCGCACACCTATAATGAGGGATTCCGTCGACTTGGGGCCCACCCACGGCTCATAGAGCCAGTTGAACAATTACTCGACGGCAAAGTGTATATGCATCAATACAAGGTCAATGCGAAGGCCCCGTTCGATGGCGCAGTATGGCAATGGCATCAGGACTATGGCACATGGAAGCGCGATGACGAAATGCCAGAACCTCGGGCAATGAATATCAGTGTCTTTCTTGATGACGTGACGGCCGCTAATGGCCCCCTTCTATTCATTCCTGGAAGCCATAAACACGGAGTAGTCAAAGCGGGACATGATCTAGAAACAACGAGCTACCCGTTATGGACGCTTGATCGGGAGACCGTTACTGAACTTGCAGAGCAAGGAGGCTGTGTTGCCCCGACTGGTCCTGCCGGCAGCGTGCTTCTTTTCTCATCATTACTCGTCCATGCGAGCCCACCGAATATCTCACCATTCGGCCGCACAATTGTGTATTTATCGCTGTGCGAAACGAGTAACCACATTCGCGCGTTCAATCGAGAAGAATGGATAGCACACCGCGACTTCACTCCAATCGAAGCGCTCGAGGATGACTGCCTACAACAATTGCTCTCTGAACCAGCCTAAGGATTTAGCATGTATATCTACGATGACCTCGCGAAGCGCGCCGAACGCCCTGTTCAAGTTGGACTCATAGGAGCCGGAAAATTTGGCTCCATGTTTTTAAGCCAAGTCCCAACGACCGTTGGACTTGAAGTCAAAGCCATTGCCGACTTGGACCCAGAGCGTGCCAAGCAAGCCTGCCGAAACGTCGGATGGAGCGAGGAGCTCATCAAACAAACTGAGTTCTTTGACAATACTCAACACATGATTGATGCAGGTGGCATTGATGTTCTCGTTGAAGCCACCGGCAATCCTTTGGCTGGTATCGCTCACGCGAAAATGGCGATCGAGAGCAAGATACATATCGTGATGGTCAATGTCGAAGCTGACGTGCTTGCCGGTGGGATTCTTGCCAGAGAAGCAAGAGAAGCAGGCATCGTCTATTCTATGGCCTATGGTGACCAACCCGCTCTCACGATTGAGCTTGTCGAATGGGCTCGCGCAACAGGCTTCAATGTCGTCGCAGCAGGCAAAGGCACCAAATACATGCCCGAGTATCACTATTCAACGCCAGATACGATCTGGGATCACTACGGACTCACTCCAGAGCAAGCTGCAGCAGCCGGCATGAACAGCCAAATGTTCAATAGCTTCCTGGACGGAACAAAGTCCGCATTGGAAATGGCAGCCATCTCAAATGGTACAGGTCTCAAAGCGCCTGACGATGGTCTCTATTTTCCACCGGCCGGGATGGATGATCTGGCACATATTCTCAGGCCTCGCTCTGTTGGTGGACAACTTGATGACAGCGGCATGGTTGAAGTTGTTACTTCAGTCGAACGTGACGGACGCCCTGTTTATAAAGATCTTCGCTGGGGTGTTTATGTCGTGATTGAGGCTCCAAATGATTATGCATCTGCATGTTTTAAGCAGTACGGCATGAATACCGACTCAACAGGTCGTTACTCAGCGATGTACAAACCCTTCCATTTGATTGGCTTGGAACTCAACATATCAATCCTTTCAGCTGCCCTTCTCAATAAACCTACGGGCTCGACACTCGATTTCAACAGTGACGTCGTTGCAACCGCAAAACGTGACTTGAAAGCCGGTGAAATGCTCGATGGCGAAGGCGGTTTCACTGTGTACGGAAAACTAATGCCTGCAACGAAGTCGCTCGCACTAGGCGGCCTTCCGATCGGCCTCGCACATCGCGTGAAACTCAAAAACAACGTCAATAAAGACCAGCCGATCTCGTGGGCCGATGTTGAAATTGATATGACCACTCAGGCCGTTTCAACCCGAAAAGCGATGGAAGACCTTTACCGCTAGTCTGGAATCTCAAGGCTCAACAGCGGCGCATGCTGTTGGGCCCCGTAGACGTCCGTTTCTCCAAATGCACCCGATGATCTGGAACGCTTGATCGTTACTTTAATCGCGAGTGCTGGCTCAAATTCAACCACAGAAATTACATCGCTAAGCGAAATCTGGAACAGCTCTGCAAATTTGGCCGCAGACAACACCTCAGATCTCACCACCCGTTCAAAATCATCATGAGTCGCAAATAACACATCAAAGGTGAGTTCAAATGGGCCTGCATTCTTTGAGCGAATCACTGTCGCCAGATCAGATAGCTTCATCGGGACACTCCCCTAACCTTGATCTGAATTGGAAATGGACTTTTCGGGTCATCAACTGTCATGAGGTGGTACACACTGAATTCGTAGACCACACCATGCGAGATATCTGATGGAGAATATGGAAACGCAAGATTACCAGCCGTTGATTGCCGTCCTGGATAACCAAAATGCAGCAGCGTCGACCGAGCAAATGAGCAGACGGTATCCGCAAGCGATTGTGTTTTCGCCACTACTTCGATCACCAAACCGACCTCATGTGGCAGTTGCTCACGAAAAGGTTCTAACTCACCCATCACACCATCCTTCCCGTATACGCGAAACAAGAGTTGAACCTCTGCTTGGTCAATCGATTGAAAGTTTGTGAAAACACGACCACGGACGGCGAGCAACACTTCATCGAGTTGCTGAATCAAATCAGGAGCACGAATTCCGGCGATCGAAATTGTTCGAAAGCCCACGGGTTGCGCGCCCTCTAGCTTGATGGTGTATCGGTCACTTTTTTGTAACTGGGTACCAGTCACACGCACGCGACGCTCATCAAGCTGTTCAAAGTGACAAGCAGTCAAATCCAATACACCGCCAGGACCTGGCAGAAATCGAGGATCTGTTTTCTCATAGAGCGTATGCGCTGCAACTGAAGTTACAGTGCATTGTCGCTCAGGACTCAAGGCTTCAAGCGTAAAACCGCCCTCATCAAGTACACCAAGCATGCAGTCAGACCCACTCCCAGGAACAGCGGCAATCGCAGCACACTCAAGAATTTTACCCATATGCAGTGATAATGCTTCAGACAAGCCTGCCCTGATCGGTACTGCCGCAAAAACTGCTGGGTCATAACACCGTCCAGTCACCACGATCTGCGCACCGTGTTCGAGTGCTTCAATCACAGGTTCAACGCCCATCTGAGCAACAATATAGGTGGAATTTGTGATTGCATCTTCAGTCAAATGAGGAACCGGACCAAGCGCTGAAATCCGCCCCGCATGCAATGCATTGATGACCGAGTCTTGGTCTTGGTCAGAGGCAATCTCGGCTACCCGCGCACTGCGGTTTAGATCACAAAGCACCTCATCAATCACTTCAAGACACCATTGCAAATGCGGTCTAGCTCCAGATCCGCCAGCTGTGCCAATGAGCACAGGAATATCTCGCTCAAGCCCTGCCTTAATCATGAGCGTTAGATCACGTTTGACAGCCTCTCTATTAGTAAACGATTCACCCGAGCCGAGGTAGTAAGGTCCTGGATCGGTTGAGCCTGCGTCAACAGCAATCGCATCTGGATTGCGAGCCAAACCGGCTTCAAATGATGATTCAGGAAATCCGTAGCCTAGAATCGCTGTCGGAGAAAGAATTGAAATGGAATGATTCAAGGTCGGACCTCACTAATGCTCAGCCCAACCTATCGATCAGGCGTTACTTTTCGAGTTTACAAGTAGAGATGCCAATGAGGGAATAGAGACCGCAGCGTTCAAACAGACCAGTTGCCAGTGGAACAATGCCGATCAAACCCCATGCGCCGATCGCACCAACCATCACAAGACCAATCAGAAAGGAACCGAATAAAATTCTGCCCCATTTATCAACGCCACCAACATTTGCTTTCATTCACTTTCTCCTTTGAAAAGCTGATCAAATCATAGTTGTTTGAAACGGTCCTTGAGAAGTATCAATTTTCCTCATGGTTGAGAAAAGCAGGACTCAAATGACTGGGCCATACCCAAGACAATTTCGGGATAGTAGTCAGCATCGATGGCCATACCATCCCCTAGCGGATCGAGCTCCGCGATCGTAATCGGAAGTCCTTCAGTCATCGATCTCAGAATAGAGGGCGAGAACTGCGGTTCTCGATACACACACCGGGTACCCGACGATAGCAAATACTCTCTGATTTCGTTCACCACCTTCGCACTCGGCGCCATTTCAGGGTTCAGAGTTAAGACAGCAGGCGACATCAAGCCAAAGCGTTTTTCGAAATACTGAAACGCATCATGAAAAACAACATAGGGTTGATTGCTATAGGGTGATAACTGGCTTCGAATCGTTTTCGTCGCACTCTCGACTCGATCTCTAAAAACCGCAGCATTCTCTCGATATATGGCCTCAGCTGCAGGATCAGCGGCGGATAGCACGGTGGCCAAGTAGCTGGCCATCTCGATCGCGTTCATCGGATCGAGCCATAGGTGTAAATCATCGTGATGGTTCGCATGACCGTGATCGTGTCCATGCGAATGCGCTTTCACATGTTCGCTAGACAACACTCCAATCTCTCGCGTATCCCATAATTGAATACCAGGCGCTTCAGCTAGCTCAATCGCTCGACCTGACGTGAGAGACCCCAGTGTCTTTTCGAGGAAGGACTCCAAGCCAAAATCGACTAAAACGACAAAATCAGCCTTCTGAAGTAACTGAGCTTGTGAGGGCTTTAGTGAAAAGTGATGTGGTGATGCAGATCCTTTAAGAAGAAGATCTGCATGGACCCGATCGCCACCGACCGCCACCACGATTGCGTGCACAGGTGCAATCGAGGAGACAATTCGCAACTGCTCCGCGTAAACCTTTGGCGCGATAACCAAGGCTTGCGAAAGTAGCGCTAAAACAATCAGCCTGATCACTGAAATCTCCAACTTGAAAACGTTATGATATAACATTACACGTATCTCAATAAATAGGTCCGGTGCTCACATGTCGCAGAAAGAACTCATCAGACTCACCAAAGCCGGTTATCAGACCACTGATCGTTGGCTTGTGCGCGATGTGTCGCTGACTGTGAACCAAGGTGAGATCGTCACATTGATTGGCCCGAATGGATCAGGAAAGTCCACCACGGCGAAAATGGCCCTTGGGATTCTGAAGCCAACGTCTGGTGAGGCTTTTCGTGCACGGGGCCTCAAAGTCTCTTATGTGCCGCAGAAACTAATGATCGATTGGACCTTACCACTCGACGTTGACCATTTTTTTCGTCTGACGAGCAAGCCATCAATCCAAGCGCAACACCGGGCCATTGAAGCAACAGGTATCGGGCATTTATTGAACCAAGAACTTCGATCCCTATCCGGAGGTGAATTCCAACGCGTTCTCATTGCTCGAGCTATTGCTCGCGAACCTGATTTGTTGGTTCTCGATGAACCCGTCCAAGGTGTCGATTTTTCAGGCGAAAACGAGCTGTATCAACTGATCGGGACCATCCGCGATGACCTTCACTGCGGAATCCTCATGATTTCGCACGATCTTCACGTCGTGATGGCTAAAACTGACCAAGTCATTTGTCTCAATGGTCATGTCTGTTGCTCAGGTACCCCAGTGAGTGTCTCTCAGACTGATGAATTCCAAGCCCTATTTGGACTGCGTGGACATGCCGATATCGCATTGTACCAACACCATCATGACCACCAACATACTGCTGATGGATCAATAGCCCATGAACATCATGCTGGATGCAGCCATGATTGATGATTTCTTTGTTCGCGCCGTCCTCGCTGGAATCGGGCTCGCTCTCATGGCAGGCCCTCTCGGTTGCTTTGTGATCTGGAAACGCATGGCGTATTTTGGCGACACGTTGGCACATGGGGCGCTTTTGGGTATTGCGCTGGGATTGTTATTTGAACTGCATCTAGAGCTATCTGTATTTCTTGTGTGCACACTGATCGCAGTCACGCTTTTCTTATTACAGAGACGAGCGAGTATTTCTTCAGATGCTCTCCTCGGTATTTTGGCTCACGCCTCGCTCGCAATCGGTCTTGTCGTCCTGTCACTCATGACATGGATCCGTGTCGATCTCATGGGGCTTTTGTTCGGTGACATTCTTGCTGTTTCGCAGCGAGATCTAGTCGTCATTTCTGGGACGCTCGTCTCAGTCAGCGCTATTTTATTCGTCACGTGGCGATCTTTATTCGCTGCAACTGTCAGTCGTGAGTTAGCAGAAGCAGAAGGGTTAAAGCCTCAGCGTGCAGAAATTATTTTCATGCTTTTAATCGCGTCGGTCATCGCTGTCGCGATCAAAATCGTTGGGGTGCTATTGATCACATCATTGTTGATCATCCCTGCCGCTACTGCCAGACGCATTTCGACTTCACCAGGCCAGATGATGGTGCTGTCCTCTATCGTTGGCGTATTCGCGGTTATTTTAGGCTTAACAGGCTCACTGAACTTAGATACACCGTCAGGTCCTAGTATCGTCGTCGCTTCCGTCACGCTCTTTCTGTTCTCGATGACACCGATAGCACATCGCGTACAGAATGTTTTAAAAGGGGCATAACGTGAGTGAAACGAAACTGACGAAAAATCAATCGCTCGTTTTAGGGATTCTCGAATCACACCCAAGTCCTTTAAGTGCTTACTCGATTCTCGACCAACTAACCGATGCAGGCCTCCGCGCACCACCCCAGGTCTATCGAGCACTGGAAAAACTCATCGACTATGGGTTGATCCATAAGTTGGAGAGCATCAACAGTTATGTTGCATGCCAACACCGCCATTGCGGATCCCACCAAGTCACAAGCTTTGCTATCTGTGATTCGTGCGAACGCGTCTCTGAAATCATCAATGCTGAATTCGAAAAGACACTTCACGAACTTGCTGAGAACGCAGGCTTAACCCCAAAACACTCGACAGTTGAGATCCATGGTTTATGTAACGCCTGCTCAGGGATAGAGAATTAACAATCACTTCTCTCTCGGAAGCGCAGTAAATGGAATGGGACTCCCGAGAACAACAAATCTTAGAAGTCCATAAGGCACACCGAGCACAACAAAAAAGATCAGAATATCCAGGTCGTCACTCAAACCCGCAAGCACAATCAAAACCCCAATCAAAGACAACGCAAATAGCACTGTAAGAAACCAGTCCACAACCAGTAAAGCTCGACGCACAGAATTTATCCTCTGACTTGCATACGGAAGCAGTGTGGGATGTTGACCTTAATTTCAAGGACAGCAGACTGATGCGCCTTATTTTTCAGACGGATATCCGTTGATTTGATGCACGATCCACATCGTAATCTTTGGTGCGATCGGTAATGCAAGAAATGCAGCCACAGAAGCGACAGGCCATGCAAACACAAATGCCCGCCCCCAGTTGACGAGGAAATCATCGGTAAATCCCAGGTTCATCCAAGTGACAAACCCAGTCATGATAGTTGCCATAATGCAGGCCATCACGATCGGGCCAACGAATTTAGGGGATACTTTCATCAATTCACTCTCGAAAATGATGAACGATAATCGATCCACCGAAATTCAAACAGTGACATCGATCAATCGAGCAACACTTTTCAAGACGATGAATCTTAGGTGTGCTCCAAAATCACGTTTTTCAGATCAACAGGCGAGAAAATCTCTATCCAGTAACCATCTGGATCTTTGATGAAAGCAATCCCTTTCATTGACCCATCGTTTGGCCGCTTCACAAATTCCACTCCAAGAGACTCTAAGCGATGACAGGCAGCGTCAACATCAGGTACCGAAACGCAAATATGACCAAATCCTTTGGGCTCGCTGTTACCGTTGTGATAGCCCTCAAAATCGTCATCAGACTCGGTGCCGTGGTTGTGCGTCAACTCTAATAAACCCGATTGCTGCGCGAGCCACTCAATACGTTCCGCACGGTCGGATGGCATTTGGCTTGTGAGTCCAGCCTCAAAACCCAAGAAATAAAGGGTGAACCCCATGCTATCAAAGGCAAATGTTTCTATTAAGGTGGCGCCCAGTTTGTCACGGTAGAAATCTAAAGAGCGCTTAGGGTCTTTCACTCTCAGCATTGAATGATTCAATTTAAATCCTGACGTTGACATGGTGTTTTCCCTCTAATTTTGACCTTTCAATTGTTACAAAGTGGCTGATTTTATTGGTAGTAAACTGTTACTACCATTTGATGTATAAACTCTTATTGATACATCACATTGATCCGAACAACATACTTTGAAGCCCCTTCAGCAAGTACATCACCAGCATGTAAAACTGATTTTGTATGGATGCCATGCCTAAAAAATAGGGCCCTTCCGCAGACCGGGTTAACTCGACGCATTACCGTTTGGCCATCCAACAAAAGCGTATCTCCACCAATGACACCCTCGTCTTGTCCGTTCAAGTAGAGGAGCATCGACAACATCGATCGGCCTTTTTTCCAATACTCTAGAGCTTGAGTCTTAGAGTTCACGAAAAATCCAGGCCAATCGCCATCGAGATGCGGTCTAAACTGCTGCCCGGCAGTATAGCGATAGGTGTTAAAACGATGGCTCAATACCCCCATACTCTGGCGATTTTCAATGACAGGAGGGACAAATTCTTCAATTCTAGAAAATAAAATGTCGACATCGCGCGGATGTGCCATCCAATGCACAGTGGTGTTTTGTCGCATTCCAGGTGGTGTTTGAATTCCGGGAGCAGCTTGACGAAAACCGAGTGCCTCGGTGTACTCAATAATTCGTCGACTCTCGTCAGTTGAAATGACCTCATCAATTTGAAACGCGAGCTTGTCACCAAAGCTCAAGTCTTGATAACCCTGAGCGCTCTGAGTCGTTTTCTTCAACAAGTGTTCGTTCGCCTGATAGATTGGCGTTTGGTCTTCGAAACCGCCATCAGGTAATGAACCTAGGTCTGTTGCGACAATTGTGGACTGCATGGTGCCTCCTTACGAAAAAGCCCGGTCGCGTACCGGGCTTTTCATTTACGTTGCGATTAAATGGTCCTAGCTGCCATTTCACGCGCAATGTAATCAGCCTGCCGAATCGCCAATGACACAATGGTCAAAGTAGGGTTCTCAGATGCACCGGTTGTGAACTGCGATCCATCAGACACAAACAGATTCGGGATATCGTGAGTCTGACCCCACTTATTCACAACACCATCACGCGCCTTCGCAGACATGCGGTTTGTTCCCAGATTGTGTGTCGAAGGATATGGGGGTGTTGGGAAAGTCCGTGTCGCACCGACCGCATCATAGATCTCAGCACCTTTTTTCCATGCGTAATTACGCATCGCAATGTCATTTGGATGATCATCAAAATGGACATTCGGTGCTGGTAGACCATACTGATCTTTCACATCATGATTCAGCGTAATGCGGTTGGTTTCTTGAGGCATATCTTCACCCACAAGCCACATACCAGCCATGTTCTCATAGGAATCGAGGGCAGTTGTAAACTCACGCCCCCAACCACCTGGATTCAAGAACGCAGCCATAAACGGCAGGCCAAGAGATAGCGTTTCAAACTCAAATCCACCCACGAAACCACGCGAAGGATCATGGCGCGATTCATCTTGTACAATTCCAGCCATGGTCGTGCCACGCCACATACGAACTGGCTTATCAAACACTCCGTAGACAGATGCAGTCATGTGACGCATGTAGTTTCTTCCTACTTGACCTGAGCTGTTTGCGAGGCCATCTGGGAACATTGATGATGCCGAATTCAACAGTAACCGCGGACTCTCAATTGAGTTTCCTGCAACGGCAACAATTCGTGCCTTCTGAAGATGCTTATTCCCGTCCGAATCCGCATACAAAACGCCAGTAACCTTGCCGCTCTTATCATGCTCAATCTTGAGCACGTGCGCATTGGGACGCACTTCCAAGTGACCCGTTGCCTCACCTTTTGGAATTTCTGTGTAGGCAGAGGACCACTTTGCACCGAACTTACATCCCTGGAAACAGAAACCAACCTGTTGACAACCTGGGCGACCATCCCTTGGTTGGCTGTTTATGGCCATATTCCCTGTATGTACTTTTTTATATCCTAGCTTTTTAGCACCAGCCTCGAAGACCTTATAGTTATTGTTCCCTGGCAATCCTGGTATACCGTTGGTTCGAGTCACTCCCATTTTCGCCTCAGCTTTGGCGTAATAAGGCTCGAGTTCAGACAAACCGATCGGCCAGTCCAATAGGTTAGCTCCATGCACGTTGCCGTATACGGTTTGGGTCTTAAACTCATGCTCTTGAAACCTCAGAGAAGCACCTGCCCAATGAACAGTTGAGCCACCGACGGCTTTTACAATCCACGCTGGCAATCCGGAAAAGTCCTTCGCAACTCGCCAGTCGCCAGACGTTGTCCGAGCGTCGAGCCAACTGATCTGTCCGAAGCTACCCCACTCATCGTTTTGATAGTCCTGAGGCAGATGACGTCCACCTGCTTCCAAACAAACAACATTAATACCTTTTTGGGCCAACTCATTCGAGAGCGTTCCACCACCGGCACCCGAACCTATTACAACGACGACACCATCATCATTTAAATCAAATTTTGCACTCATTATTATGTTCTCCAATAGTTCCGATAATCAGACCCAAGTGATGTCGTCAAATCCGCGGTTGATGTAACCGCCTTTGCTGTAAGACTCGCCCTCATACCCGAATAACGGCCAAACTTCTTTATTGTTGTAGAGGCCTGTGACTAAGTTGCCTCGCATTGTCTGGAAGAAACTGCTCTGTTCCATCCCTCGAAGAATCTCGACACGCTCGAGTTCCCAAGGTACGGATAAATAATCCGCGTATCCGCGACCCTGAGCTGCCGCATCGAGTGCAGCAACACCGTCAGCAATACGCGCTTTGGATTCTTCAGAATCAAAACCTTTTACAGCTGCTGCGTAATACTGATCTGCCACATGGTTATGCGGATAGATATCTCGCGCCATCTGGATAAGCGCAGCCATCTCTTTAGGCGCGACATACTTGGTTTCCATGGCCCAAGTCGCGGTACTACCAGCAACAAAGCCTGTCCCAACAGCTAGTCCCGCACCAACAACCATGCACCGCTTCAGTAGCTCACGGCGGCTGATGCCCTTTGATGAAGTGATCGTCTCCATGTTTACCTTTCCTCTTTGTTATTCTAGAAATCGCTTCCGTCGATAAGCGACGAACCAAAAACCTCATTCGGAACGACGCGAGTTCTTGGCTTGATAGTGACGTGAATTGATCAAGAGGGGGTAGCACTGGAGTACTACATTTTGAAAAAATATAAAAATATATTCGTTTTATATCAATAATTTAGATGGCTAACAGAGAATAGCCGCCGTCGCTAAACGAAAGCGGCCTTACAAAGATCAGAGCAGTTTACTTAACTTGCTTTTAAATGCCGCTCTTCTTCCATCCTGGTCGCAAGTCGGTTGTCCATATAAATCAAACAAGCAGAACGCAGTAGCGATGTGAAATTTTGTGGGGCACCTCTTAATTCTAGAACTTCATGATGAAGTTTCGAAATAAATGCCGGTGTTGTAAAACCTTGCGACTCAGCAACATCATCCAAGATCGACCAATACAAACCTTCGAGTCGGATACTTGTGACTTGCCCATCAAGGCGAATGCTTCGAGAGATGTAGGAATAGTTATCAGGATCTTGCCCAGCAAAAATCTGACACATAACTAACCCTCCTAGTTTTTAGTTATTTATTATTAATGACTGATTCGAGAATACTCTTTTACTTCGATAACACAACCTTTTTGGGATACCAAAAGTGCATAAGCCTCAAATTCGAACAAAATTTGAGCAACAAAATGAATGATATGGTATTCCTTATGTGCCAAAAAGACTCAATTGCTCAAAGAGAAATCAACAAGGCTTTCTGAGTGCAATGCAGTTGTATCGAGGATGGGAACTAAGGTTTGTGACTGATTAATCAGTAAGCCGATTTCTGTGCAACCAAGAACCACGCCATCAGCACCTTGACTTGATAATTCACCGATCACAGTTAAAAAATAATTGCGGGATGCAGCATTAATTTCCCCATTGCAGAGCTCCTCATAAATGATTCGATGTATTTCATGGCGCTGGGTCTCAGTAGGGGTGATGATGTTAACCGAAAAATTATTTTCCAGACGATCTGACAAAAATGGTTTTTCCATAGTGAACCGCGTACCCAATAATCCGAGGCATCGATGATTATGAACCACTGCAAAGGAGCCAAGTGCGTCACCGATGTGGATCAAGGGAATAGTGACTTGAGAGCGAATATGATCAAACACAACGTGCATCGTGTTTGTGCAAATCGCAATGCAATCTGCACCTGCTCGCTCGAGACGTTTTGCTGCATACGCAAGCATAGCTGCAGCCGAATCCCAATCGCCATCTGATTGACATTTTTCAATTTCGGCGAAATCGACACTCACCATCACGATCTTTGCGGAATGAAAGCCACCAAGTTTCTCATTAATTGCTCGGTTGATGAGCGTGTAGTAAGTCCGTGTGCTTTCCCAACTCATTCCGCCCAAGAGCCCGATGGTTTTCATCAGCTAAACCAACCACCTAATTCACTGACATATAAAATGAGAAGAACAAAGGAGATGCCCTTCCATACCCACAAATTCTGACGAAGCTCTTCGGCTTCCTTCTCTAAGACTTTTAAGTCATCGCTCATAAGTTTCTTAACCCCCTAAAGCTCATATCAGGCCCGCTAGCTGCGTTACGGCGCAATGACACAACCTTCTCATTTTCAACCATGATTGAAAATACAAACCGCGGTACTATGTGTTCATCAAAGAGCTTTTTAACCGTATGAGGATTGAATGAAACAAGTAATCAAGACAATTGCCACCGTTTTATTGGTCGGCTTTGCATCAATCGCACAAGCGGCTGCACCGCTGACCTATCGTTGTGTTGATGTGATTACTAAACGAGCGTTTCAGTTTGAGATCCCAGCAGATGGTAATGGAATGCTCACAATTGCACCTGGATTTCCAGTGCGATCTCGCGACGAATTACCAATGACTGGTTTTGGTTCGAAGACGTCATTTCGATTTGGGAACGAAGTCGAAGGCGGAATGTTCCGTAATGGAATTTTCTACTACCATCGTCACGACACAGGGACAGGAACCAAAGTCGTCAGTGGCACCTGCCGGATCATCTAACTAGAGAATTCGGCACCAGCCCTTTTTGCCTAAGACATCATTAAATCCGCGAAGCTCTCGGTAATGGCACCGGTCTGATTCGTAATCGATGATTGCATAGGCGCAAAATGACAAAGTCCCGCCAATGCAGAGCAGTGCAACAAACGTTTGCATGTGATGCTTTATCCAACCCATCGCTCGATCCTGGCTACACCTACCCTATCAATCGGCCGTGCCAAACAAAACTTCAGATTCATAGGCATAAATGATTCAAATCATGTCTCCCTAACAGCTTATGCGATATCGTGAGACTGTTAAAAGGCCATAACGAGGAGGAGGCCATGAGATATTGGCTGGCCTGCGTAACAACGGTGACACTTGGATTGACGGCCCCGCTTTCGTCTGCAAACACGGAGGCAGCTAAAGAAAAGCTGATCCAGCATTACATGGAGCCAGGGCGAGTTGAGGTGCAGTGGACAGAAGATAAGTTTCAGATCGCCGTTAAATCCATGCCCATGAGCTCAAAGCTGTTTCTGATGTCTGTCTGCCGAACAGCAGCGCTCGAATATTATCTCAACAAGTTTTCAGTCGAGCTGCGGCGCATCGGATCGCAGAAAATCGAGGCGACCCGCCATTGTCGCTAATCAGACGATTTCAATTGAAACGTAATTTGCCTCGATAAAGTTGTCTTTACCGGGCAACGACTCAAAACATCTCGGATTCTCTCTCGAACATCGTCAGCACAACAATCATCAAAACAAATATCGTATTCAAACCGTGTCGCTTGATCAGATCGCATGAGCTCAACCCGAACGGATGACTCACCAACCTCAATATCATGCTCTCTAGCATACATACGCATCGTAATCTGCAGGCATGATGCCAAAGCGGCTTCAAGGAGGTCATGCGGCCGACAGCCATTCCCCTGCCCACCTTTATCCAATCCAACATCTGAGAAAATGTATTGATCACCGCATGTGAGCTTGGTGAGGTAGTCAGTAAACTGAAAGTCTGCACGAACCATCTCGAACCCTTAAGCTGGGAGGCCTAAACGACAACGTAAATCATCTGACATCGGATGCGTTGTGAGTTTTGAGCCCGCATGGCGAACCAAACCTGGCAATGGATCCGACAACAGATCTTCAAGCTGTCCTGCAATGTTCACTAATGCATCGAGATCAACATCGCAACTGTAACCGTCAAAAATCAACGCGTGCACAAGATCTTCGGTACAGACATTACCGGTCGCTCCAGGCGCATAAGGGCAACCTCCGATACCACCGATTGACGCATCTAAGTGTCGAACACCAGCATCAATTCCCGCCAGCGCATTCGCAATCCCAAGGCCACGCGTGTTGTGGAGGTGCAACGTCACCTCCGTGCGTGGAAATGCGTCGAGAACCTGTTTGCACACATCAAATATTTGATGCGGTGTTGCAGTCCCTACGGTGTCGGCAAGCGTTAACGAATCGATTCCAACATCGACATAGCGCTTGGCCCAATCCAAAACCGATGATGGCTCAACTTTACCAACAAACGGACATCCAAAGGCAGTTGCAAGTGTCCCGTTTACTTTCAATGATCCTCGATTAGCGCAAATCTCTCGGAATTGATTCAGCGAGTCTTCACAGGTCATCCGAAGATTGGCCATGTTGTGCGCGTTACTGACCGACATCACGACATTCACTTCGTCAAGATCCACAGCCAAAGCACGCTCAAGACCGCGGATATTCGGAATTAATGCACTGTATGTAACGCCTGATGCACGCTCAATCGCGTTCAACACATTTTCGGCGTCAGCGAGCAGTGGAACCGCTTTCGGCGAAACAAAAGATGTCACTTCAATTTTTGACAAACCTGTCTGAGATAACTGGTTCAATAACCGGATCTTATCTGCCGTTTCAACAAATTGTCCCGCGCTCTGCAGACCGTCCCGCATGCCAACTTCTTGAATCCGAATCACCTCATTCGGCACATCATTCATCATTGCCTCCTGATACCTTTCTGATCATCTCTGCATCAAGACCTAAACGCTCCAATATTTCTTGGTTATGCGCACCCAACTGAGGCCCGAGCCAACGAGTTTCACCCGGTGTTTTTGTGAGTTTTGGAACTGCTGCAGGCATGTAAAGATCAAGACCTGATTGCAACGCATGATGCTCAATTGCTCCTCGAGCTTTGATCTGTTCATCCTCAAACACTTCGGCGACGGAATTAATCCCTGATGCCGGCACTGCGGCTGCTTCAAGAATATCGAGTGCCTCTGTCAAACTGACGGAAGCTGACCACCCGCCAAGGATTTCATCGAGCTGATCTGAGGCTCTCGCACGACCATCGTTATGTTTGAACCGCGGATCGTTAGCCACATCAGAGCGACCAATTGCCTGCATCAGTCGTTGAAAAATACTGTCACCATTAGCGGCCAGCACCAGATATCTTCCGTCTTTTGTCATATAGGTATTCGAAGGCGCTATTCCAGGAAGGCTGGAGCCTGTTCGCTCTCGCACAGTACCATCTGCACCGTACTCAGGGATCAAACTCTCAGTCACCGCGAGCACAGATTCAATCAGCGAAACATCAACGACCTGACCTTCCCCTGTTTGTTCCGCATGACGCAAAGCCATCAGTGTTCCTACGACGCCGTAGAGTGACGCAAGTGTGTCCCCAATACTCACTCCTGTGCGCACTGGTGCGCGATCAGGATATCCAATGAGATAACGTAACCCACCAATCGCCTCAGCGATCGCTGCAAAGCCTGGTTTATTTGCATAGGGGCCCGACTGCCCATAACCCGAGACACGCAACATGACGAGCTTTGGATTCACCGTCGATAGCGTATCCCACCCCAGATTCCATTTTTCAAGAGTACCTGGCCTGAAGTTTTCGACCAGCACATCGGCTTCCTTGACGAGATCGCGTAATACAGCCTGTGCATCTGAGTCCTTCAAATTCAGCGCCAAAGACTTTTTGTTCCGACTCTGGGAATACCACCACAGTGATGTGTCACCATCCATTTTTCGCCATTTTCGTAGAGGATCACCAATGCCTGGTGGCTCGATCTTGATAACCTCAGCGCCAAACTGAGCGAGCAATGCACCAGCGTAGGGTCCTGCGATTAGCGAGCCCATCTCAAGCACTCGAATACCGGTTAAGGGTCCCGATCCAGATTGCACTGTCTTCATAATGCCCCCCTTATCCAAACGGCAACCACAGTACGAGATTCGGGAAAATAGTGAAGAGAATCACTGCGAGCACAAGAATCAAGAAAAATGGGAATGAGCCCCGAGCAACTGTCATGAGCGATGTTTGACCCGGAGAGATACCCTGAATTACAAACAAATTGAGCCCAACTGGCGGGGTAATTACAGCCATTTCTGTCACGATCGCCATCACAATCCCAAACCAAATCGGGTCGTAATTGAAATTTTTAATGATGGGCAACAAAAGCGGTGTTGCGATCAAGATGACAGAAACAACATCCATGAACATCCCCATGACAATCAAGAGCAAAAAGATCGCCACTAACACCATGTATTTATCAAATCCCTGCTCAACGATCCAAGCGACCAGATCCTGAGGAACGCGCAGCCGAGTGAGCAAGTAACCGAACACGAGCGCACTGGCCAAGATAGCTAAGATCATCCCTGTAGTTCGGGTTGTATCAGAAATAATTCGGCCAATAGATTCGAAATTGAGGGTACGTTTATAGGCAGCAATTGCCAGTGCACCAATACACCCCACTGCAGCGGATTCACTCGGTGTTGCGATACCAAAATAGATTGATCCGAGTACAGCAAATACCAAAAGAAGAGCTGGAATGGTGACAATCCATGGATTATCACGTTGACCATCCTCGAGCTCCGATAGATCAACTGCTGGCATCAATTCAGGTTTGACGTATCCAAGGATCAGCAGATACACCATCATCATGACTGAAATGATTATTCCCGGAATCACACCTGCAATGAATAAATAGCCAACTGACTCCCCAGCGACCAGACCATACAGAATCAGCCCAACACTTGGAGGAATGAGGAGTGCTAAACTCCCAGCTGACGCAATTACACCTGTCGCTACTGTCTTTGCGTAGCCTGCCTTCAACATTTCAGGAATCGCGAACTTACCAATCGTCGCAGCGCCTGCCAAAGACACCCCACACATTGCACCAAACACCGCGCAAGCAAACACACTGGCAACGGCCAGTGATCCTCGAACACGATGCAGACTGATACGAATCGCGCGATAGATATCGCCACCAAGTCCGGATACGAAGATGATCTCGCCCATCAGTATGAAGAGTGGAACTGCGACGAGCGTAAAGCTTGCCATCCGGTCGTACATAACACCTGGTAACGCACTGAGTGCATCAAAGCCCTGCAGAAGAAAGATGCCGATCGCACTCGAAACACCAAGCGCCACGAATACAGGAACACCAATCGCCATCATGGCAAACAGCGCTGCAATCGCTAGGATTGCCATTGTTGCTGTATCCATTATTGATCTCCCTCTTGAGCTACATTCTGAGATAACAGGTCCAACGCTGACTGAAAGCCTAGCGCCAAAAATCCGAGCGGAATCGGTAAATACGCAATCCACATCGGGAAGGCCATTAACGATGACGATGCGGTTTGTGATTCAAACGCATGCAAAGTCATTCCCATACCAAACCAAAACACGAGAAAACTGAAGGCGGCAGTGATGACTGCGGAAACTTTATTGCAGATCGTCTTAGCATCAGTTGGCAGTAAATCAATCAGTAGCTCAACGGACACATGACCGCCCCGCCGGTAAATCATTGCTAATGGGAGGAAGCCCATGGCGACCAAACAATATTCGGTAATCTCAAGTGAAGACTGTGTCGGACTATTAAAAATATACCGAGCAACAACCTCTCCTGTAACAACTGCGAGTGTGCCCAGAATCGAAATTTGGGCAACACGATAGGTCACGAGCGACAATACTCGAATGAGACTTAACATGGGATTGACCTCGAACTGCCCGGCGAACCGGGCAGTATTTAACGATAGGTATTATTGATTTTTCTTGGCAAACTCGATGAACTTATTACCGTCAGCGACTTCACCTTTCCACCAGTCATACACTGGTGCAACAGCCTTTTGGAACTCAGCTAGCTCCGCATCTGTCGCTACGTGGTAGTTCACTTTATTCTTCTCGAACAACCCTTCAGCCTCTGCCATATATGCCTCAAGCATTTGAAGCTGTTCTTGGCCACGTTCATCAGCCGCTTCTTGCATGATCTTCTGAATATCTGCAGGAAGCTTGTTCCATGTATTCAAGTTGATCGCGAGAGCGGTCGAGAAATATGACATGTTGACTACAGTCACATTATCAAGAACCTCGTAAAGCTTACGACCAATACCTGTGATCAGTGGACGCGAGGTCGCATCGATTGTACCCCGCTGCAACGCGACATACAGATCGCCTGAACTCATCGCAGTTGGAGATGCACCAACGAGCTCCATTGCACGGCTTGCTGCTGATCCACTCACCGCAATTTTCTTGCCTTCAAGATCAGATGGCTTGCGAATTTCGAAGCCTTTACCATACAACTGATAAGGACCACCGGCTGCTACGTTGAGTACCTTGACCCCTCGTGCTTCCATCGCCTGGTTCACACCCAGATCCCAGAGACCTGCATCCAAACTCTTCTGCATCGCTCGGGGATTTGGCCATAAGAACGGCATACTTGCGATCCCCAGTTCTGGAATCGAACCTGTGTTGTAAGTATCCATTGGCGCTGACATATCGATATCACCGCGCTCTAGAGCCCCGAACTCTTCCTTACCGCCAAACAATTGCTTGGAATGGAACACCTCGATTTCAACGCGGCCATTGGTGCGCTCTTTGACCTTCTTCGCATAAGAAAAGATTGGGTCCATCAGATAGTTATATGAGGTTGGCCAGTAAGTTGAGAAAGTCAGCTTATATTCAGCTTCAGCTTGGGTCAGTCCAGATAAGGATGCTGCTAACAACCCAGCAAGAACGCCGGTCTTAAAACGCTTCACCATGATAGTGCTCCAATATTATGTTTATAGTAATGGCTTGGTATACCAAGTTCGTTTGATGTTGCTCCTGTTGTTCTACATTTGCAATACCAAAAATCGAATTTTTTCTTGTTTACTGCTTAAACCAAGCATTAAGGTATACCAAATAATTGATCGTTACCAAGGACCACACATGTCAGATTCGCTGAGTCTTAAAGCTCGACAACAAACCGAAGAGTTTATTTTGCAAGGGATCTTGAAAGCTGGCGATAAAATCACGGAACGTGATTTAGCGGAACGTCTTGGCATGTCGAGGGCTCCCGTCCGCGAAGCCATTCGGGAGCTCATCAGTGTTGGTCTCTTGGAGCAAATCAGCGCGCGCCAGATTGTGGTGCGTCAGTTATTGTTATCTGAGGTCAAAGAAATCTTTTCAATTCGTGAAATGCTTGAGGCCAAGGCCGCCGCCACTGCAGCAGAGCGCATTGCCGAGTCGGATTTACAGGAGCTCGATGAGTTGCACGCCGAGATGAAAAGAATCGCGAATAGCGATGATCTCGCCGATTACTTTGACCTGAATATCCAATTCCATAAACTTATTCACACAGTTGCTGATTCACCTAGACTGATGAACCTGATCGATCAGGTTATGCGGGAGTCTCTTCTATTTCGTAGCCGGAGCTTGGCAAATCACGAAAATATTCAAAAATCGATCGAGGAACATGAGCAACTCATCAAGGCTTTCAAAGAGCACGATCAGCAGCTAGCTTCGATCTTGATGGCTCGACACATACACGGAGGCTTTAAGCGACTTGAGCTCTTATAAGTTAGTCGAACGTGATTCCAACTAATTCATTCTTATAATCGATCTCTATGAGCGATTGCTGGAAAAAAGATGTTCCGAGAATCGCGTCAATTTTAGCTGTTTCCATCAATTGACCCAGTTGATCTGTAGCTAAGCCAAAGGTTTCAGTTACTGATTGCTCGCCAACCACGATCGCACAAGCGACCGTCTCAACCTCAAACGAGCCAAGAATGGGATGAAAATCGTGTTGCTTGCCAAGGGCCTGCCCCAAACTAGCAACCTCACGACGTTTGAGATATGACAATCCGGATCCAGTATCCAAAACACAGCGCAGCTTGTCCTCACCGATCTGACAATGAATAACCGGTGAGCCCATCACAAACTCTGCAGACTCTCCCTGAATTGGCGACTCAAGCCTCACTATGGTGTCATTTGCAATGTCAAATCCAAGTGCAGCATCAGAAAATGCATCAACTCCGATTAAACCAACCGCATCAAAAGGAAGGCTCGCCCTGACATCAGCCCAAGCATAATTTCCGAAGCTTGAATTCAGTTGCACAACCGAGCCTAGTACACGTACAGCAATATCCGGCCCCAGAGAAACCGGAGAACCTGTATCGATAATCAGGCGCCCCTCATTGAAATCGGCACACAGAATGCCTTCGCATACATTCACTTCAATTGACTGTGACACAGGTCGCCCCTTTCGAATTCCCAGTCAAAGTGTACTGTGATTCAGCCGGTTAGTAATAGCTTCTGCGATCAGCGGAGACGTTGGCAGATGATTCGCTATCGGTGGTCTCAGAGGCAGCCTCAGTGGTTGCATCCGTTGTCGCCTCTGAGGTGTCTGCGACACTTTGGTCAGGTGATGCTGAAACTGTTGAATCAGGGGCTGTTACTTCATTCGAACTTACCGTTGCCGTCGAACCGCCCGAGTCAGAACCAGAATCACTGTCGGAACCACTGCCTGATGAAACCGTCGCCACGCTCCGACCCCAATTCACACGTTGGGCTTCTGGTTTTGCAGCTTCTTTTCCACGGGATCGAATTAAATGAAGAACTCGGGCCATTCCACCCGACTGATCATTCAGCAATGCGTCTTCGATTGCCTGCACCTCCCTCCCACTCAATAACAAAGCTTCCATCCAAGCGAACTGACGCGAGGTCCGGATTTCCACAATGGAGGTCGGCACACCCGCTGAACGCATTGCTGGGAATGAGACCTCAGTGGAGTGACTGTCATCAAACGCGTCGCGAATCGTGAGACGGTTAAGTCCTAAACGAGGCCTCGCATGAATCACTGAATTTCGGCGTATTGAACCTAAATTCTCTCCATTCAACGACACCTCATAAACGCTCAACAGGCCTTGGATATTTCGCAAAGGACTTGATTGATCTGCTGGACTATCGATAAATGCGAGCACGACAGTGCCGTTATTTTGTTTCAATGCATCCAGTACCGCGCTGGGCGATCCGAGCGATTGTGCGCAAACAGTCTGCACACCAACTGATAATAGAAAACCAATCAAGGCAACCAATCGTTTACCGAGAAACACGAATTTAACCCTTCCAAACCAATCAATTCTTTGTATCGGCAGAAACCTTCGTATACTGAAGTCCGTCTTATTGTTTTCTGGAATTTCATGTTCGGCATTACCGATCTCGTTACCTTTATGGTTGGTACGATCATTATCGTTCTACTACCTGGTCCCAACTCGATGTACGTCATGACCGTGGCTGCGCGCGATGGTTTGCGACATGGCTTTGCTGGTGCTCTCGGTATTTTCACCGGAGATAGCATCTTGATGATTCTTTCTGTTGCCGGAGTCGCTTCACTTATTCAAACCACTCCTGTTTTGTTTTTTATCCTCAAGTACCTGGGCGGCGGTTATTTGGCATGGCTTGGATTTGGACTGTTGCGCAATGCATATCAGCGGACTAACACTGAGGCGGTAGACACAACGACAGAGCGGTTGACGCATCGACATTCGCGTCCCTTTCGAACAGCGCTCACCATTAGCCTTCTCAATCCCAAAGCGATTTTGTTTTTCATCTCATTCTTTATTCAGTTTGTGGATCCAGAATACGATGAGCCGTTGCTTTCATTTTTTATTTTGGGAATTTTGGTACAAATCGTCAGTCAGATTTATTTGGCTTCGATTATCGGCTTGGCGGTATTTACGAAAAATAGCTTTACGACAGGCCATTGGGTTGGGCGTATTGCCAAAGCGCTCGCTGGAAGCGCTTTTGTAGGCTATGGGCTGAAAATGGCCCTATCGACTTAAGGCCGATCAAGTTCAAATAGAGAACCTGCCGCCATGTAATCCATATATCCACACCGACTCGGAATCTTGGCTTTTGCTGTATCGAATCGTCCATCGGATGTAATGAAATCAGGATCAATGTATAGACCGACCACTTGGCCAATGGTTAGCCACGTTTGGCTCAACTTACCCTCAATATCTGCTAGCTGCTTTATTTCAACGACACGACACTCGAGGGCAGCTGGGGTGCGAGCAACTCTTGGCGGCGACACGAACTGAGAGTCACTCATCGCTAATCCACATAAATCGAATTCACTCTCCTCCGCCGGAATTGCACTTGAGCTTCGATTCATACTGGTAAGCAACTCGTCAGTCACCACGTTAAATACAAACTCTCCAGAGCTCTCACAGTTCGAAACTGTATCTTTCCAGCCTGCACTACTGAAGCCGATCAGGTGCGGATCACTACTTAGGGCGTTAAAAAAACTATAGGGCGCAAGATTAGGGATCCCATCAGATGAAATGGTTGAGATCCATCCAATTGGACGTGGAGAAATAATCGCCTTGAAGGGATCAAATGGTAGTTGGTCCCGAATGGAACTCATTGCAACGTGCATTTCAGGGCACTCATCTCAAAACCAAGAGTGTAATCCCGAAATGACGTTTCTCAATCAGTTAATGAGCGCTTTGGATCCAAGAGCAACTTCTTTAATCAGTTGGATCTTGTCTAATTCAGCTTGTGATTTGGCACCTTTGGTGCGTTCGATCAAACCATCGATCTCAGCCGCCATACCCTCGTTGATTAGCGCACGACATTGAGCAAACAAGCTGATGTTGACACAATGCGTGTCGCGTTCGAATTCGATTTTTGTTAATGCTGACATTTTTAGAGTCTCCGTCAAAAAATTAACACAGAGAGATCTATGCAAATACAATACCAACTTTGCAAAAAGCGCAAAATATTGAGGATTCCATGAGAGCAACGATTTACCACAATCCCCGATGCAGCAAGTCACGCGACGCGCTTAAATTGCTCAAGGATGCAGGATTCCAGCCTGAAATTATTCTGTACATCGATGCTGGATGGAGAGCAGAAACCCTCATAGCACTCAAGACAGACTCTGGCTTATCTTGGGGAGACATGCTGCGAGCCGATGCTGCAAAAGAGTTGGAAGCTTCTTTGGACAGTGATGATGAGCAAACCATCATCGACTACATTGTCGCAAATCCAGCGGCTCTCGAGAGGCCATTCGTCACCACCCCCAAAGGCACTCGCCTTTGCCGACCGATCACTCAACTCCTCGAAATCGTCGATCAACAACCGGCATCACCATGGTTCACTGAAAAAGGCGAGCAAATCCTTTAGCCCTGACCCAAGATAGCAATCACAACAATGGTTCCCACAATGATAAGCCAGTTGATCCACCAGGCTTTCTCGGGTTTGTCGTTCTCATTCATATCCTGCCCCCCATCCAACTGATAGTACCGAGGGTACACAATTAAAAAAGGCCGAGCATCTGCTCAGCCTTTTTTGACCTCTTGGATATGTTTCGGGTTGAACCCGAACGCAATCACTCAATGGACTCTGTCATTCTTCGTCTACCTGTCAACACAGATGCCCTCATCGGGACTCTTACGAAGCGCCCTCTTGGTCATTGCAACTTTCTCAATCGAGAAGCACCAGAGATCGCATTCAGTATCCTCTGATTTTCATGATGATCAAGATGTGAATGGTCGACTAGAGATGCTGCAAATGCGCACATCACCACGAGATGCTATCGCCCTCTAAAAACAATTTGCTGTGGTTTTCGAACATCAAATGTTTCGACAGCTGCAATAGGCTTAGTTGAACCAGTGGGTGTTCCCCTTCGATTTGGTCTTTAAAAAACTTCGCATCTAACGTTCTCAATACACAGTCTGTGTTCGCCACAGCCTTCAGAGATCTTTGTGTATTGGTGATTAAACTTGCTTCACCAAAGCACTCAGTCGGCTTTAATACACCAACCTCATTTCCGTTATCGGAAAATAACCCGACCTGACCCTGCTCGATAAAATAGAAGTGGGTCGCGAACGCCGATTGTTCGTAAATGGTTTCACCAGAATGGACCTCGACTTCTCCGACGCGATCGCCATATGCAGCAAGCAATTGGTCTTCAAAAACCGCATTTGGACGTGGACGTTTTCGGTCAAAAATCCGTGATAAGTTGTAGCGAATCATTTCACGCGCAAGGAGTCCGGCCTTAGCGACTCGCTCCCGAATGAAATCAGCATCGATCTGCAAAATCTCAACATCACGGGTCGAGGTGAATGTAAAAAATGATTGCTTTCGGGTCAGGACTTCACCGAAACCGATCGGATCACCCTCTCGAACCATATGCGATGACTCAAGCCCCGAAGAGATAACAATTGTATCAATGATGTAGCCTGAACCTTTCGCGATCACAAACCCATATTCACGTGCTTCTTTGAAGCGAAGTGACTGGATATCGAATTCTGAAACTGTGGCGTATGGCTGAATCGCCTGCAATAACTCGTCTCTCGAGAGCATGAATTCACCATAAAAAAATCGGCCCGGAGAATACCATAGCCAACGAGACAAATGATCTAGCGTGTCGCAAAGACTCCTTTGACTAAACGAGCATGCTCCCGCAACCATTGTTTCGAGTCTCTAAAACGCGGTAGTTGCGACTCAACACATTGCCAAAATTCGGGTGAATGGTTGAAATGATGTAAGTGCGCAAGCTCATGAACCACCAGGTAATCAATCACGTTGTCAGGCGCTTGGATGACTCGCCAATCAAAAGCGATCTCGTGACGAGCGTTACATCGCCCCCACATCGAACGGTACGCTTTCAATTGCACTTTCGCGGGCTGAACATTCATACGCTCTGAAAAGTGTGCTGTCCGACTAAGCAAATGGCTTTCGGCTTGCCTGTAGTACCAATCCCTCAAAAGACGCTCAGCATCTGCTAGATCCGAATAAACAGTTAGAAAGTTCCCTTCTAGGAGGACCCGTGCATCACCTGTCTCAAGCTTTAATGTGAACTGTTGGCCTCGAAAACGCCACAGTGAACCGTCCTTAAGCAATGGGGGAGACTCCACTTGCCTCGATGCAATTTGACTCAGCTTTGATTCAATCCACGATGATTTTGAGTCAATGAACGCCCCGATCTGAGAATCAGTCATTGCGATTGGGCACAACACTCGGACAGCGCCTCCAACAGATACCCGCAACTCAATTGATCGCCTTTTAGATGAGCGTCGAACAGATACGGGAAATGCGAGATTGAGAGTTGATTCAATCACCTTGGGTTGTGGTTTGTTTGGCTTTCGAAACCACATGGCTAGCGCTTGAGTCTCGCCAAAAATTGATCAAAGACACGTGCGAATTGCTGTGTATCTTTTGCTGAAAATGGTGCAGGACCACCTGAAATCATTCCCGCCTCACGCATTTCTTCGCGTTCATTACGACGACGTAAATAGGCTTTCACCGACTCTTTATCGTACCAAGTGCCACGTGGATTGACGGCCAAGCCGCCAGCTTCCACAACCTCAGAGGCTAGAGGTACATCTTGTGTTACAACCAGATCACCTGGATTCATGCGCTCTAAGATAACGTTGTCCGCCACATCAAATCCTTTCGAGACTTGCACGACCGACACATGCGGATGTGGTGGATTTTGTAAGAACCCATTCGCAACGAGGAATACCGGGATGTGAAGACGATCGGATGCACGAAATACCAACGCCTTAATCGGTTTCGGACAGGCGTCTGCATCAACCCAAATCGTAAAGCTCATCAGCCCTCCAGATCACAGCGATCGACCACGGGCGGAGACGGGCCAAAGTGCCTCAACAACACCATTTCTTACACAAACGTACCAATCGTGCAGATTACATGTGGGGTCACAATGACCCGGAATAAGACGAACACGGTCATTCATTCTTAAAACCGACTGTGGATCCTCGATCATTGAATGCTCATCATTGCATTTGAGCACTCGACAATCTTGCGCGCCTGAGACCTCTGGCAACCCGCTCTCAAGGGTCATGGATTTTAATCCGGCATCCAATACTGCCAACTGATCGTGCTGGCTCATGACCGATGCAACAACGAACAATGCATGCTCCCACTCGGTCTCATCGCATCGATTCGCCTCAGCATCCTCGATCCGACCGTAGTCTGCATCCATGAAAGCATACGAACCGCATTGTAGTTCGTTAAACACATCAGACGATGCTTCGAATGAATAAGAACCAGTACCTGCACCAGTCACCAACTCACATGCGATTTGATGACTCGATAGGCAGTCCAACACCTCATTCACTCGCTCGATGAGATGTTGAAAAGCGGCTTCGCGCTCGCGGTAGGAAACTATATGCTGAGCCGAGCCGTTGTAGGCTTGAATCCCTGTAAATTTAAGATGCGATGCGCTGATGGTTGCTTTCGCGATCGCCAATGCATCTCCTGGACTGCGTGTTCCACACCGCCCTGCGCCACAGTCAATTTCAACAAGCACTTCGATCTGCACGTCTATTGCCGAAGCTGCCAAATTGAGCTCCTCAATATTCAGAACATCATCAACGCATACGATGATCCTGGCGCCTGTCGTCGCGAGTCGTGCGAGACGATCAATCTTTACTGGATCACGGATCTGGTTCGAAATTAAAATGTCACGGAAGCCAGCATTAACGAACACTTCAGCTTCACTTACTTTCTGACAACACAGCCCCGAAATTCCACCCAATCGTTCTTGGAGACGCGCGACATCAACCGACTTATGCATCTTTGCATGCGCACGATGTTTTACTCCATGCGAAGATGCAAACTCACCCATACGTTGGATGTTTCGTTCAAGTGCATCCAAATCCAGCACGAGACACGGTGTTTGTATTTGAGACTCAGGCATTCCGACATGCGCTGGAATATCGAAGCCTAACGTATCGGTCATTGGTTAATTCCTGGAAGTGACTGATCGCCCTTTTTCATTGCACACATCATAGAGAAGATATCGTCAGAAATCCTAGTACCAGATAACGCGTGACTTTAGCGAATGTAACGATAAGAACAAATCGCCACAACGGCTCCTTCATCACGCCTGAGATAAATGTGATGGGGTCACCGATTATTGGAACCCAACTCGCAAACAATGAGACCCATCCCCAGCGCTGATACCACTGAACCGCTCGCTGAACAGCACCTGACTCCGGATCAAAAAAGCGCTGGCAGCGGTCACTAAAAAACCGACCCATAGCCCAATTGATCGACGCGCCCAAGACATTACCGACAGACGCGACAGCGACCAGGTGAAATAATGCATCAGGGATGAGTAGGATAGATCCAATAAGAACTGCTTCAGACTGCGCAGGTATGAGTGTCGCTGCGAGTAAAGACGACCCAAATAATGAGAGATAAATTTCCAACGAACTGAACTCAAGGAATAATTGGCTCAGTCTAATCGCACCCGTTCCTTGGGTGCGAGCTTCAAATGATCTTGGTTTAAAAACCAGTTAATTCTGAACGGTATTGATACTTATCAATCACGAGATCCAGTAAGCCAATCACCGAGATCATCCCAATAAATCCGATTGTTCCAACAAAAACGTCCATCTAAACGTACTCCAAAAAATTGACACCATGAAGTTCTTGCAATTGGCAGGCCAACTTTCGACGATTGAAAATTAATTAAGCAGTACTACTAATCACAGATACACACAAACGAGAATAATCATGAGAAAACGAGCTCTACTCATCCTGACTTCACACACCGTTCTCGGTAACACAGGCCGTGGAACAGGTTTCTACTATGACGAAATGGCTGCTCCATACTGGACAATTCGTGACCTCGGATGGGATATCACTCTGGCTTCAGTCGCTGGTGGGCCCGGACTCCCCGATCCAAAAACACTCGTCGAGCCCGAAAAACGACCACCCAATGTTGCACGATTCATGGATGATCAAGATGCGATGTCCGCACTCGAAACCACCATCAAAGCATCGGACGTCAAAGGATCCGATTACGATTGCGTATTTTTACCAGGAGGCCACGGTGCAATGTGGGACTTTGATACCACGACGATTGGCCAAATTGTCACCGATGCATGGGCATCTGGCGCGATCGTTGGAGCGGTCTGTCATGGTCCTTCAGGACTTTTACAGGCAAAAGAAACGAACGGAGATCCGTTGGTGCATAACAAACACGTCAATAGCTTTACGAACCGTGAAACTGAGCAGATTGAACTTATCGGAGTTGAGCCATTTCTTTTGGAGACGCGACTACGCGAAGCGGGAGCGTTATTCGAATGCAGTGATAATTTTACGTCGCATGCCGTTCGCGATGGCCGCTTAATCACTGGTCAAAATCCGCAATCAACAGAAGCGGTTTGCCAGTTGCTTAAGGAATCTCTCGAGACTTTATGATGCTAGAGACGTTACACGCACTCATTTGGGCTTGGATTGGCGCTATTACAATGTTTACGGTAACAGTCTCCCCAACTGTTTTTGCAACACTCGAGGGACCTCAGGCCAGCGCGTTTTTAAGAGCTTACTTCCCTCGATTATTTAAATACGAAATCCTCGTGGGTCTCACCATTATTGGATTAAGCATCGGCCTTTCCACACATGGTGTAACTTATCAATACGGCATCAGCGTTGGATTGGTTGTCACACTCCTCGCTTATTTAAATCTCCGAGTAATTATGCCAAAAGTGAATGATGTGTCAGATCAACTGGTTGCGGAACCGAACCCTGAAACGAAGAAGCAGTTCGCGTTGCTCCACGGTTTGTCTGTCGGGTTTTTCTTAATCAATGCGATCTCAATGATTGCGTTGTATGCATTTGGATCATGATCAAAATAATACCGAGTGCAATTAGGGGACATTAACAACGTCATTCCAGCGGTTAAAAAACCGTCGACGATTAGTCTCATCCAAATGCACGATCAGTGCCGGAGTAATTCGAATTGGCTTGATAGGCCCTCCTCTACGATTGGATTGCACAATGTCCAAACGCACACTAGGAACCAATCGGCTTTGACCGTCGTTACTAACGAAATAGTTTACCAACCTATTGGCAAGATCTGAGTCATTTGCCTGCTTTGGTACAAACGCTGTACGAGGAATAGCCAGCTGATAGTCCTCAAATCTTAGAATGTCCAACAAGGGCGCATTCTCAAGACGAGGAAGAACATATGACTCCAACACATTATAAGCGAGCGCTGACTGCCCCGAAATTACCTGATCAATCATGTCTCCAGAACAACAATTCGGCTTTAAGTTATGTCTCTCTAGCTTTTCCAATAATTGCCAGAAATGTTCATCTTGAATGAGATCTTGACGACTTAGCAAATACCCCACGCCGGATACAGCTGGGTTATACATGGTGATTGAAACACGTTTTTCCTCTTTAGAATCAAGTACTAGCGCAAGCTCTCGCCGCGTCTTCACAGCACCTAAATGAGGCAGTGATGAGCGGTTGAAAATAGTCACAACCGGCTCGATAGCCACTTGAACGAGTTCGTTCCGCCAACTCATTTGTTGATCAAATCGTGCATCAAATGGCTGCGCATAACCGTCATTAACAAGCCTTACTTGCAGATCAACCGCTGAAGACATCACAAGATCTATGTTCGGTGACAGTCCCGATCGCACAGCCGCATCAATTTCTCGACTGGACATCTGTAAATAATGAATCCGAACAGATTGATTTACCGCGACAAAACCTGCAAAGACGGGTTGTACGCGGGAAAAGTCTGAGGTTCCGATGAGAGTCAGTTCATCTGTACCTTGGCCAACAAAAAACTCACCTTCGATTTCAAGCGAGTAGGATTGAAAACTTAGAAGAATTAAGACGCAGCAAACAAGAGATCGCACTGTGTTCCTCCTCCTTCCCGATTGGAAATACATAACTGCCCCTGATGCGAAGCTGCGACTTTTTCTACGATGCTGAGACCTAGGCCCATATGGCCACTACTGCGTTTATCTGTATCAAATGTCTCGCCGAGCTCATCCGTGTCGATACCTGGACCTCGATCCATCACGGTGACACGGACTCGTTTGTCATCTAGGCATACGTTGACTTCGACATCGGTCAGTATGGGCGCGTAATCAATCGCGTTATCAATTAAACACGTGATCGCTTCTCTGAGTGCGATTCGGTCGCCGAAAACAATGAGATCAGAAGATTCTAAATCAACGCCTACGAGACCCACATCTTTAATCTCCGCCACTGGATCAAGGGTTCTTAAAATACTTGCGACCAAAGCACCCACATCCACCTGCTCTCTCGCTCCTAGTACCTCTCGGTACGTCAGCGTTGCTCTCATTAATAATTGAGTCGTAAGTTTGCTCGCATAGCGCGCGCGAATGATCAGATCTCTGACAGCGCTTCGTGACTGCTGTTCCACTTCGCGTTCAAGTAATTCGGCCCGCATCAATATTGCAGCGATGGGTGTTTTGATTTGGTGGGTTGCTTCAGCAATAAATGCTCGATTTTCTTGTAACAAGCCTCGATGCTGTTCAAAAATCCGATTCAGCGTTTGGACCAACCGCACAACTTCACTCGGCACTGGACGCTCAATTGGTGAAAAGTCATCAGCTGAGCGTTCGATCAGGTCTTGCTCAATAGCGACAACTGGCTTCAGTGCGTGACGCAGACTGAGTTCGGCCCAAAGGGCTAATAACGCAAAAGAAACCAGCACAGCAAAAGCAATCCAAGCCGCGATTGTCGATGATTGCTTCTGATAGCTCGTCTCTGTCTGCCCTACGACTACACGCAAACTTTCAGAGCTACCAGGGCGAATCGACTTACTTGCTACGACGAAGCGCGTTGACTCACCTCTATAAATGTCTCCAAAACTTGATGCTTCGGCATGTTCGCGTAAAGGAATGTCTTCGTAACCCGATAGGATCTCAGAGCCTAGGAAGACAGCATAGTAAATGCGCTCTGGGGCTGAATATGCCAAGACTTCAAACGCTTGATAAGGAAGCTCAAAATTTATCGAGCCGTCTGTTTTAACTGCACTGTCTAAAATTACCTGTGCGACTGCTTGTAAATTCCTGTCCTGCCCTTCACGCAACGATCGTTCAACCACAGCGTTTGTTGCCCAATACACAGCGATCGAAACAATCACTAGCATCAAAAGCCATAAACCGAATAGCCGGCCTCGGATACTCCAACCGCTATTCAACTGAACGCACCTTCAACTGATAGCCATAACCTCGAATTGTTTCGATATCGAGTCCATGTGGTGCGAGTTTCCTCCGCAATCGACTCACGTGCACCTCAATCGCATTGGATGATGCATCTTGATCAAGTCCATACAGGTGATCAAACAAAAATTCCTTTGCTGCTGTCCAACCATTGGCCTGAATCAGACCCTCAAACAGCTTGAGCTCCTGCGATCTCAACTGTAATTGTTCAGAGCCAGACCATAAGGTTCGGTTTGTTGGATCGTAAGCTAAGTTACCTACTTCTTTCGTGACTAAAGGTTTCGCAATATGTCGCCTTTTAACAGCACGTAATCGCGCATCGAGTTCGTCAAGCACAAAGGGTTTAGTTAAGTAATCATCAGCACCAACATCCAATAGATACACTTTATCCTCAACCTCCGAACGTGCCGTGAGAACCAAAACTCCGACGGGAAGACCTGAAGCTCGCACCTGTTTTAATAGCGTTGTGCCTTCACCATCAGGAAGTTCGATATCAAGAATAATCACATCGTAGGCATCACGTTCTGACGACCAAAAGCCTTCAGCCGCACTGAGTGAGGAGGCATGATCGGTAGTATGGCCCGCTTGCCTTAAGTGTTTAAGCAAGGCATCGGCTAAATCTTTAGTATCTTCAACAAGTAATAAACGCATGTCAGCTTGGTGTCAGGTTATCGTGTTTTTATAGCTGAGACGCATCAGTGTCTCAATTAAAACCATAACAGGAGAGTCCGCATGAAACTTTCTTTTTTTAAGGCTGCAGCGGTTGCAGGCTTAGCAAGTATCGTGGCTTTCAGCCCTGTAACACAGGCTGGCGGTCATGGTGGAAAAATCGACAACATCCATTTCCTAATCCCTGGCGGCGCCGGTGGTGGTTGGGATGGCACAGCACGCGGTACCGGTGATGCCCTAACGCGCTCTGGTCTGATTAAAAATGCATCATACGAAAACATGTCTGGTGGCGGTGGTGGTAAGGCCATCGGTTATCTGATCGAGAACGCAAAATCGAACTCAGGTACGTTGATGGTGAATTCAACACCAATCGTGATCCGCTCACTTACAAAAGTGTTCCCACAGAGCTTCCGTGATCTCACGCCGATCGCAGGAACAATTGGTGACTACGCAGCGCTCGTTGTGAAAGCTGATAGCAACATCAAATCATTCAAAGATCTGGTAAAGATCTACGAAAAGGACCCAAATGAACTCGCAATTGCGGGTGGTTCAGTCGCTGGCGGCATGGACCATTTGGTTGCTGCACTCGCGATGAAATCAGCAGGCGCTGATCCATTGTCAGTGAAATATCTTCCGTTCGACGCAGGTGGAGAGGCGATGGCGTCTTTGCTATCTGGTGAAGCTGATGCGCTCTCAACTGGTCTATCAGAAGCAGTCGGCCTTGCTGAGCAAGGTGAAGTTCGTATTCTAGTCACAACAGCGCCAAAAGCGATCGACGGCATTCCATCATTGAAGAGCGAAGGCTATGACGCTGAGTTCGTAAACTGGCGCGGATTCTTCGCTGCTCCTGGCATCTCTGCCGATCAAAAAGCGAAGTACGTCAAAGTTCTTGGCGATATGTACAAAACGAAAGAATGGGAAGAAGTGCGCGCACAGAATAAGTGGGTGAACATCTATCAGCCAGGCGACGATTTCATCAAGTTCCTCGAAAAGCAGGAAGCAGAAATTGGTGGCCTCATGAAAGAACTCGGATTCCTGTAAAACCATGGCCCGTATAGATCGCTACATCGCATTAGCTCTGCTCGCGTTTTCGATCGGTTACGGGTATCTGGCTTGGGTGCATCCGCTGCTTCCATTTGAAGCACGGATGCCCTTCAAGCCGAATACCATGCCACTCGGATTAGCCGTCCTAGGAATTCTGTTTTCATCGCTTTTATTGTTGCTACCCAACAATGATGAACCACCGAAAGATGCAGAAGGCTGGCGTGGATTTGCTTGGAAAGACACCGCACTGCTTATCGGCTTAGCAATTGGTTATGCCATCTTGCTACGGCCCATCGGATTCATTGCCTCGACGACGCTATTTATCATCTTGTCATCACGTGTCCTTGGCGAAACAAACCTTTTTCGATCGACAATTACCGGACTCATTACCAGTGGGCTTATCTGGTATCTCGTTGATGAAGTGCTCGGAATTTATCTTGTCGCAACACCTGGTTTTCTCGGAGGTTCATTATGATTGATGGACTATTGATGGGGCTTGGTGCTGCCATTAGCCCATTTAACTTAATGATGGTTTTCATTGGGTGTTTTTTAGGCACGTTCATTGGCATGTTGCCTGGACTCGGCCCTATGTCCATTATTGCCATCATGATCCCAATTGCGATCCAACTTGGCGATCCAGCATCTGCTCTCATTTTGCTATCTGGAGTGTATTACGGCGCTATTTTTGGTGGATCCACCTCTTCAATTTTGATCAACGCTCCTGGTGTTGCCGGGACCGTTGCTTCGTCATTTGATGGTTATCCACTTGCACGTGCCGGGCAGGCCGGTAAAGCGCTGACAATCGCAGCACTATGCTCATTTGCTGGCGGTACTGTCGGCGCACTCTTGCTAATGATTTTTGCACCGGTTCTTTCAACAGTCGCAAAACTCTTTTGGTCTGCTGAATATTTTGCGCTCATGGTGCTTGGGTTGACTGCAATCGCTGCATTCGCCGGCAAAGGAAAAATCATCAAAGCCATGTGTATGACCGTCTTTGGCGTCATGCTAGCAACGGTCGGCGAGTCTGCTTTACATAACGCTGCTCGATTCACGATGGGCATCATGGATTTACAAAGCGGCATCTATTTCGTCACCCTTGTCATGGGTCTATTCGCCCTCCCTGAGGCGATCTTTCTTATTCTCGATAAGAGTCGAAGTAAGGCCATGGCTAACAACAATAAGATTGAGAATTTGCGCATTTCCAAAGAAGAAGCGAAAGAAATTGCACCTGTTATTGCACGTCAGTCGTTACTCGGCTTCTTTGTCGGCGTATTACCTGGAGCTGGAGCGACAATGGCTTCGTTCTTAGGTTACGGAATTGAGAGAAACCTCGCACCAGCGGGCGAGCGCGAAAAATTTGGCAAAGGCTCAATTCGGGGCTTGGCTGCACCAGAAACAGCAAACAACGCAGCCTGCACAGGTTCGTTTGTGCCAATGTTGACTCTTGGCATTCCGGGATCGGGTACCACAGCGATCCTTTTAGGTGCCCTTGTTGCCTTAAGCATTACTCCTGGTCCTCGGTTAATGGAAGATCAGCCCGAGGTGTTTTGGGCGGTCATTATTTCGATGTATCTAGGCAATCTCGTGCTGTTGATATTGAATCTTCCACTGATCCCATATATCGCGAAATTGCTGACAGTCCCACGTCATTATCTCATCCCGTTTGTGATTTTCTTTTCACTGATAGGCGCTTATATCGGTCAGAATAATGCGACGGAACTTCTCATCATGATTGGCTTGGGTTGCATGGCCACTATTTTGAGATTTGGAGGCTTCCCTCTTCCACCTTTGATCATCGGATTCATTCTTGGTGGGATGCTGGAAGACAACTTAGGCCGAGCAATGCGAAAGGCAGGTGGTATGGAATTTATGTGGGAGCGCCCGATGACCCTTGCGATTCTTGCTCTTGCTTTAGTTCTATTGGTGTACCCAATATGGCGTGACAGGACCAAAAAGCAAAGTGACTAATAAACCACTTCAAGGGTTCAGGATTTTGGACGTTACCAATGTCCTTTCTGGCCCCTTTTGTGGATATCAACTCGGCCTTCTGGGAGCTGAAATCATTAAGATTGAAGCACCTGATGGCGATCTTGCTCGTCAACTCGGTGCTAATGCGCAATGGAATAAAGAGCGAATGGGTATCTCTTTTCTCGCGCAAAACGCCGGTAAGCGATCCATTGCACTCAATTTAAAATCGGACGATGGAAAACAGGTATTCAAAGACCTGCTAAAAACGTCAGACGCCATCATTGAAAACTTCAGGCCAGGCGTAATGGAGCGGCTAGGTCTTGGCTTTGAAATATGCCGAGCGGTTAAGGATCCGATCATCTATTGCGCAATCTCGGGTTTCGGCCAACAAGGTCCGCTCAAAGACAATCCAGCATACGATCAAATCATTCAGGGGATGAGTGGTGTCATGGATATCACCGGCGATGCAAATACACCACCCTATCGTGTTGGCTATCCAATCGCAGATACCATCGGGGGATTGACAGCTGCCTTAGCCGTTTCTGCGGCCCTTCATCAAAAAACATCACAATACATCGATGTATCCATGCTTGAGAGTGTTTTGACAACCATGGGTTGGGCCGTCTCAAATTTACTGATGAATCACGTAGAGCCAACCCGGGTCGGCAATGAAAATATGACATCTGCACCAAGTGGCGCATTTCAGACTCAAGACGGACTGATCAACATTGCAGCGAACCAAGATCGTCAATGGGATCTGTTAACACAGGTGCTCGGCCAATCCAGCCTCAAAAACAATCCAAAATTCCATACGCGCGAGCTCAGAAAAGCGAATCGTTATGAACTCAAAGATGCGCTAGAGCGCGTTTTAAAAACGCGAACGACAGAAGAATGGTTAGAGCGGTTGAACGAGGCCAATATTCCGGCTGGACCGGTTCTCTCTGTCAAAGGCGCCTTACAACTTGAACAAGTTCAAGGACGACAGTTCACACAATCGCTTCAGCAGGGCAACCCAAGTCAGCAAATCGATGTCGTCACAAACGGTTTTCTATGGAACCAAGAGCGTTTGGTTCCTGAGTCACCTGTCGAAACCTTGGGCGAATCGACTGATTCGATTTTATCGGAATTAGGATACGATGCGGATCTAATCAAAAAGCTCAAAGAAGAAGGTTCGATTGGATGAGTGACGTCACGGATTGGTGGAAGACTAAGATTATTCGCATGGAACCGGGTGAAATCGAATTTCGAGGTCAGCCGATTCAAGACCTAATCCAGACTCAGACTTTTACTCAAATGATTTGGTTGATGGTCATGGGGCAAACCCCATCGCCTGCACAAACGAGGTTACTTGACGCAGCACTCGTCGCATCAGTCGATCATGGGCCGCAAGCACCATCAATCGCTGCAAGTCGAATGGCGATCACCTGTGGAGTCGGAATTAACAACGCCATTGCATCGGGTGTCAACATGCTCGGCGATGTCCACGGGGGTGCGGGAGAGCAAGCTCTCGAGCTCTATCAGCAAATTCTCACCACAATGATCCATCATCAATCGATCCAAGACGCGACTGACGATGTATTAGCCGACCGAACCGGTACTGGGGAAAAATTCATACCTGGCTTCGGTCACAGATTCCACAAGCCCGAAGATCCCAGGGCGCAGCCACTCATGGCGATATTACGACAATGCGCCGATGAAGACCCATCGATCGACAAACGGTTTGCCGATATCGCTGAAGCCGTTCAAGATGCAATCGAGAGGATAAAGGGTACGCGAATCGCTATGAATATTGACGGCGCAACGGCAGCAATCTACGGGGCGCTTGGTGTTCCGCCTACCCTGGCACGCGGTCTTTTCTGCCTTTCCCGAAGTGTGGGCCTTACCGCACACGCCTACGAGCAATCTCTCAACTGTGAAAGAAATAAGGGCCCAACACCGCCTAGCTATAGGTGGACCTATGATCAAACTTAGCACAGTCTCCAGGAACCATTATGTCTGACCCTTTCGGTCTACTCTATGCCATTGTTGTTTGCGCGCTTGGCGGCTTCATCGGGCAATATGTGTTTCAGTTTTTTCGCCCCAAGATTGGGATTATTTTTGGTGGTGGAGTGGCAATGTTGATCGCTTTTTTTGCCATGGTGATGATCGCAGGACTGACTCAAATCGCCTTCAATTATCCGCCCATCAATTAATTTGTTGCATCGCACATAATTAGACCTTAGTATAGTTACCTATCGTAACAATCTCTCAAAAGGAGTTTCACCATGTCTAGTGCACAAGCCACAAGCTTTTTTTTGTTTCACACAACCTGCAACGTCTGCATCACCATTCGCAATAAAGTTGCTCAAATCGCAAAAATGACGTACGACGGAATCATTCTGTCCCGTCAGCTCAATGCGAACTTTCGAGTTGCTCAACAGCTTGCTGGAAGTGGAGATTTCAAAGGGATGTCTGTTGCTGAAGTTGCTAACTTCATCAATCAAAAAACACTTTAATTATTCTTCTGGGCAGCTTTGGCTGCCCAGCTGTCTTCTAACATCTCCCAATCAAGCCTTTTATTATCGACCCTCTAACACCGATAACAAAGACGCTTACTAGGGCGTCACCTGACAATCAGTGGTCAAAATGTGCAGTGGTAAAAGTGTGGATTGCACAAAAACCCGATAAGCGCTCGAAACTGGAATCGACAGATCAGTCAACAGAAGAGAGTCGATCAAGCTCACTCTTTTTCGCTTCTGCGAGTTCCGTTAGCTCTGAGTACTTCCGGATATCACCACTTCTTTGAGCCTGCATCGCTTGCTCCAAAAGTGCTTTATATTCCTTATCCAGTTTCTTCTTTGGATCGCCTTTAAATAAACCAAACATGTCGATAGCTCCTGTAGCTCTGGATCTAATGATTGGCATCAATCGAATGTTTTAAACCCAGACGAATGAAATTTAACTAGACCGCGCTTCCCGCTGCATAACCTGAAGACCAAGCCCACTGGAAGTTATAGCCGCCCAAATGCCCTGTGACGTCCACCACTTCTCCAATAAAGTAAAGTCCAGGATGATCCAAACACTCCATGGTTTTTGACGACAGGTGGCGTGTATCGATACCACGTAATGTGACCTCTGCGGTTCGATAGCCCTCTGTTCCGGAAGGCTTCAGTGTCCAAGCTTGCAAGTTTGATCCCAGCGCTCGAATGACAGAATCGGGGATCTCAGCCAATGGTGTTCTTGCATAAGTCGGCCAAAGTAAGCCCTCGAGCTCGACAATTAAGGTCTTCGGTAAGACTTGATTCAAAACCGACTTAAGCAATGACTTTCCCAGGGAAGCTTTTGCACGCAGTAAGTAGTCGATTGCATCTTCATCCGGCAACAAATTGATCTCTATCGACTCTCCCGGACTCCAATAACTCGAGATTTGAAGGGCAACAGGCCCTGAAAGGCCGCGATGCGTGAATAAAAGTCCCTCGCGAAACGACTGACCACCACTACTCATGATCACATCGACAGAAAGCCCAGAGAGGTTTTCACAAACAGGCTTCATGAAGTCACTGAAGGTAAATGGAACCAATGCAGGCGTTCGATCGAGTACGGTGAGACCAAATTGCTCCGCAAGTTCATAGCCAAAGCCTGATGAACCGAGCGTCGGTATCGAGAGCCCACCTGTTGCAACCACGACACGGTCCGCCCTTACCTCACCGATATTGGAATGAAGCACGAAGCCATGCTCAGTCTTCTCCAAAGTGTCAATCTGACAATGAGTCTTCACTGATACGCCAGCATCAGCGCACTCATCCAAAAGCATTTTTAAGATGAGCTTTGATGACTCATCACAAAACAACTGCCCCAATGTTTTTTCGTGATACGCAATGCCGTGTTTTTCGACAAGGGAAATAAAATCCCATTGGGTATAGGAGCTCAACGCAGACTTTACAAAATGTGGATTCGACGAAATGTAGTTTTCAGGCTCAATATGAAGGTTTGTGAAGTTACAACGCCCACCACCTGACATCAGAATCTTCTTACCGACTTTGTTACTGCTGTCGAGCACCATTACACGACGCCCCCGCTGGCCGGCTGTCAACGCGCAAAAAAGACCTGCTGCGCCTCCGCCAATCACCACAACATCAACATGTAATTTTTTTGCCAAACCGGATTCATCTCTCGATAAAAGAAGGTTGATACGATAACAGAGCAGACTATCAGGACATATTGCAGCAAATATCCCGATACAGGATTGAGCCAGGAGCTTGTAACGGCTCAATCAATGCATACTGAATTTGTACCAAGGAAATATAGTGCAGACTATTGCTCGAGGACAGCTTAACCATCCGAAACCCTTTCAAACCGGGCTATTTAAATACGGGAGGATTCGCTAATTGATATCCAAATCCCGTCTTATTTGAAATGACCGACGAACTTGTGACCTCACTTAATTTTTTACGAAGTCTCGAGATTGCGACTTCAAGATTCGCAATACCTCGCTCATCAAAAGAAATACCGACCACGTCCATCAGCGCGTGATATTCCACACCGGCTTCGCCAGCAAGCGCCATCAGTCGCATCATCTGCACTTCACGATCAGTCAAACGAATCTGAGCACTATCAATCCGGAGCATTTTATTTTCGATCACGCCGCTCTGGGTGTGATTCATAGATAAACGCGTCAAACGTCGAGCGATAGCCAGTAACTCTTCAGGCTCAAATGGTTTCGCGAGGAACGTCACCCCTCCGGCATGGGTGGCAGCAATTCGGTTCTCCACATGTGCAAACGCACTCAAAAACATAATGGGAATCGAAGGCAAGTGACGTGAGATAGATTCAGCGATCTCAATCCCAGACTCGCCAGGTAGCTGAATATCAAGAATCAATAAATCAGGAATTGCACCAGCGAGTAACTCTCGAAGCTCGTCACCATCAAATGCTCGAGTGACCTGAAACCCGCCATCAATAATTAACAAATCACTGATCGCCTCGCCGAGTGCCAAGTCGTCTTCACAGAGATAAATGGTCTTCATCGATATGCAGTCCGGAAAACAACTTCAATCACAAACTGATCATCAATCATTTTACATTTGATTTGATAGCCATTTGCGCGACAAATCTTTTTCAAAATCCACAATCCAAGACCTGTGCCGCGGATGCCTGTGACACGATCCGAGCGCCAATATTTCTCAAACACATCCGCTGGGTCGGAAATCGGGTAGAGGGTGTGATTTCTGATTCTTAATCCCAAGTATCCTCTTACATCGAAAATGCTTAAGAAGATCCGAGTATTCGGTGTTCGGTATTTATTGGCGTTTTCAAGGAGGTTACGAATAATTGTCGTAACGACCACCGGATCACTTTGCATCAATGTTTGACCGCGCCAACGAAACACCACCTCAGCTGGATTCTCAGTCGTCTGAGATAAGCGATTGATTTCAGCTAAGACAAGGTTTTGCAAATCAACTTCTCGCTCGGTGGTGGAACCTGTCACCATCATCTCGAGCATTCGAGTCTGATCCACCACGTGGTCAATATGATTAATTTGAGCACCCACCGCATCGCTCTGTGCAATTTTCCGCGTCATCAACTTGAGAGTCGTTAAAGGCGTTTTGATTTCGTGCGTTAGCATTGAAACAAACGATCGCTGATCTTGAAGTTGATCCTCGAGCAGCATTTTCGCTTGTTTTAATGTTCGGTTCCGAATTTGGGAACGGACATAAAAGCGGCGTTCCAACGATGACCGTGTCAACATTAAGAACATCAGGACAATCATGGTCAATAATGCATGGAAATAGGTCAGTGATAATTGATTACCAACCCCAAGCCCCGAAACAGCTGTTACCGAGACAATCACAAATAAGCCAGCATAAAAGACCCGGATGCGTCGCCAAAAAATCCCCACAATTCGGTTGCGAGGCTTCACGATCAAGACCCCAATGAACATGATGAGCGGAATAATGCTGATCATGATGATATTGGTCTGGAGCGCTTGACGCTGAAACCCAAAGATATATGCGGCGATTAATACAATCGCAGCGAAAGACACGGCTCGTAAAATCAACGATAACAACTTTGATCGTGTTCCATACTCAATGATCCGAGCATGCGTATAGGCCCCAAGTCCTGTCGCAGACAATGCACCCAGGCTCACAAAATAATCAGATAGTTGATTGGTTTCCGGGTAATAGACCCGAACAAGATTGGATAGGCCCAAAAGCAGGATAGACCACGCTGACAGATAGCAACCAACAGCAACTAATATCCCATCACGACTAAAGAGACCAAAACTCAGACTGGCTAGTGCCCCGAAAAATAGTAATGCGAGCACGAAATATTGAATGCCAGCACCGTGGAATGTTGCGCGAATCAGCTCTGATTGATTGAGGACATTCACATGGGCTCTGAGATTGCCCGTCCCTGAAAGCATGAGTGTTGAACGACTGGCATTTGAGGGCACTTCAAAGACATAGCTTCCGAAATCAAAATCCCAACGTTTAGTTGGTGAATGTGCGACCCGGTCACCCTTCCACTCGACTTTAATCTGGTTATTCCAGGCATCAAAGTGCTTCACTTGGATATAGTCGGTATAGCTTGGGCCAACAGACAAATAGCGTTGACGGCGAAGAAAGTCAGTATTTGCGTAGATAATATCGAACTCAAGTGAGTCTTTGGTGAAACCGAGATTTGCGAATTGGGATTGCCCGATGACCACTTTTTCACCGTTTTGTGAGTAACTCGTAGCCGTGATCGCAGCGATTTCTTGAGAGCGGTCGAATTGATTCGATGCGCCGAGCATCAACGCCAAAAACAAAACAACACAAATAAGCGATAGCAGTGAAAATCGATCCCGATACAAATACTCAAGGTTTTCGATTGCACTAGTATCGATATAGCGGGCACTCAAAACTGAAGTTCCTTAATTGATATCGAGTACATCACCCTCCACCACTTTTGCGCGAACGAGATCTGATCTTGTTCAGCAATAACCATTGCTGATTCACGTATCACAGATTGTTCTGAATTGGTGTTGAGTAACTCAAACGTGACCCGATGATGCGGTGCGAATAGCTTTGGTTGCTCAGAATTCGCAGAAGGCGCCGACTGATTCATATCGATCAATTCACCACCCCAAGATGATAATAACTCGGGATATTCAACAGTCTGTGCGGCTACGTTATCGACTGTCGCAACGCGAAGTGGCTGCGAACCGAGAGCACCTACCCCTCTGATCAGAGTCGCTGAGTCACCAGGACTTAGCGCGTCTCTATATTCAGTTGGGAGGTAGCCAATAACGAGACTCTTCTGCAATGGAACGATTTCGAAGAGTAATGCACCCTTTTCGATAATCTGACCGAGATGGGGCGTCGCATTGCCTCGGATCTGACCACTTGTCTTGGCTCGAATCTCAAGATTAGCCAGTCGTTTATCGATGGAGTCGAAGGTCTCTTGATAGCGAGCAATTTGACGCATGAGGACAAGCTGCCCCTCTTGGCCAGAACTCGCTACCGATGCATCCTTGAGTTCATCAGCATATCGCTCCAAAAGAATTTGGGTACGTTGCCGCTCGAAAAGAAGTTGCTGATCCCTCAATCGAGCGATTAACTGGCCTTTCTCAATCCATTCGCCTTCACGAACAAACAGCTCGTTAAGTTCAGCAGATTCAGGGGCAAATACTGGCTGATAGTCCGCATCAGTTAATACCACAGGAATATGGACTCGATTGACTTGCGGCACGAACACAGCGCCAATTAAAGCGACCGCTATCAACAACGAAAGACCACTTGTCGACGTCCAGCGCATCCCTAGCGCATTTTTCACAACATAAATGGCTTCGCGCGCGATAGGCAGCAGGATGAAGTATAGGATCTCGATTACAAAAAGAATGATTCCCAGTACTTTAAACACCAGTTGATAAACCAAAACGGCGATACCCAAAAACAGGAAGAAGCGATAGATCCACGTCCCAAATGCATACAGCGTAAGCGTTCTTCTAAGAGTTGGTTCAAATTGCTCGGGTGGGGATTCCTGGAATCCAAAGAGAAAGCGCCTCAGTCTCCACTTTGCCATCGCAAACGATCTGGTTTGTAGATTTTCAACACCGACCAGATCGGACATCGCAAAATAGCCATCAAATCTTAGAAACGGCGAAATGTTGACAATGACCGATGCAATCAGCGATGTCGTTGCAAAAACAAAAGCAACCGATCTAACGAGGTCAGAATCTGATACCGCCCAAATGCCGCACGCAACTAATCCGATATGGAACTCTGTCGCTATGCCTGCGATTGCAATTTTAAAACGTTGATAACGATCAGTAAGACGCCATGCATCGGTCACGTCGGTATATAACACTGGGAACAACACTAAGAATGCTATCCCCATCGACGAAACACGCGCGCCATAGCGGGTTGCCGCATAGGCGTGCCCGAGTTCATGCAGTGATTTCACGACAGCCAAACAGACTGCATATAAAGCAGCGCCCTCCCAACTCAGTAACAAACTAAAGGTTGACCAAAACTGATCGAATTGCGTCACGATTGAGCCAACACCGAACAGTCCGAATAACCAAATGCCCCATACAACCAACGGCAACATCATGAGTTTTGGGACCCAGGCTGTGTTGCGAAGGAATTGTTGTGGACGCATCAAGGGGATGCGGAAGAACAAATAATTGTGAATCAATCGAGAAATCCAAGATTTTTGCTTGGATTGATGTTGTTTTAAGAGGTATTGAGAGGCGACCTCAGAATCTAACTGGATCAGATTTTGACTCGCTAGAAACGAAACCAACTCCCTCAACTCAGTATCTGTTACATCGCTCAGATCACCATCCAATCCATCACGAAACTCATCCGCATTTGCACCAGGAACCCATACACCTAATAAATGGACAATCCGCGACGAGATTTTGAAATAACGATGCTGCAATCCGTCATAAATCATCCAGCTTCGTTCAAACGTGATTGGATCTTGATCACCTTCAATGAGCTGCAGATCCTCTCTAAGTCTTGGAAGAATTAACTGCTCTTGAGACGGGTTCATTTAGATACCCAAACGCTGAACCACAAACAACAGTGGTCTACGGAATAAGTAATACAACAATGAAACATCATCTGAGTACACTCGGGCACTTCCTCTTACACCAAGGCCAACATCAGTTGGCTGCTCAGGAAACCTGACCAACACCTCATAAGACATCACATTCAATGGAGAAGGTTTGGGCGCATATGAGAACGAAGCAATTTGTCCCTCGATTGGCTTATCAGGACGGTCGTCCAAGAAAATCCGCACAGTATTCCCAATCTTGAGCGCCACGGCATCTTTGACCGGAACAAATACAGACGCTTCAACAGATGATGGATCAGAGATCTCAAGGACACGCTGACCCGCTCTAACAGGTCGACCGATCCAACTGTCAGACTCTTCCAATCGAACGATCCCGGCACGCTCTGCAATTATTTGTGAACGACTTAATCTGTCTTCAGCAATTTGTGCTTCCAATAGACGAAGGCGGTATTCAGCCTCTTTCGAAGCCACAGCACGTCTTGCCTCTGCGTCTCGAAAACCCTGCTTCTGTACTCGATTAAAGTCTGCTTTAGCAACCTCGGCCGCTTGAACAGAGACTTCTAAATCTGCCTCCAATTGCGACTTTTCAAGGGAAAATAGTGGATCGCCGACGGTCACCGAAACACCATCATCAATGATCAAATCAGCAACAATGCCATCGAACGGAACCGTCACGATTTGTGACTGTTCTGCCTCAATCTGTGCCTCACCCAAGACTGTCATCGGCACCTGAATGACAGAAGCCACACCGAGCAGCCCAAGTAGTGCAAATGTGGATACCAGACCGCGCCTTTTAACTCGTCGCTCACGCTGATTACGCGTTGCCAAGGCCCAAACAGAACCGATCGTTTGAGCAATACCCATCTCTCCGTGGCTGAATGGGTCATGGCGCGCAAACCCCAGAACCGCCTTGATCGAACCATTCGGGTCAAAAATGGGGATCAAAAGAAGCGCAGGTGGACAAAGATCGTTCCAATCTGTAGCGAGACCCTCCGACAGATTCGCCACGTTCACTACAAATGGCTCAGGCCCCATCCGGTCAAGCTGCTCTGAGCATACAGATTCAAGCCATTGGACAAAGGGAACGTTGCGATCTACGACCGGCACATGAGAGACGGCAGCAACCTTCGCTGTCTGGTGATGGATTTGAACGAGGCTGCAATGCTCACAGGCAACTAATGCTCGAGCTTCGTTCACTACAAGTAACGACAGCTCTTTGAGGCTTTTTGTTTGAGCAGCGCGTGCGAGCAAGCCTTCGATCAACTGAACTACCCTTCCGTAACCGGAATTTCTAGTGTTGCTGAACCACTCATCCCTGGCAGCGCACCAATACCTTCTGGAATCGCAACGCTGACTTCAACCGTCTCGCTCACCGGATCAATCTCGACACCAATACGCGCGATTGTTGTTGGAATTTGCGTATCGATCTCCGCGATATAGACAGTCACTGCATCACCTACCGATAAACTCTTCAATGCCGCTGATGGCAAAGAAATGCGCCCTTCGAGTGTATCTAGACGAATCAGCTTAAACAGCGGTGTACCAACAGAAACCATTTCATATTGATTAACCTGACTCTCAGCTACAACACCAGGCCAGGGTGCTCGAATGGTGCATCGACGCTGATTCAATTGGGCGATATTTGCTTCGGCTTTGGCTTGTTTGAGATCCGCTTCAGCCAATATGACATCCAATTGGCTCGCTGACTTGAGACTTTCTAAGCGCTTGATGTTGTCATGGCGAGCCTGTGCACGGTCGACATCCGAACTAACGCGGTCCACTTCTGCATCATGTAAACGACAATCAAAACGAATAAGGGTCTGACCCTTTTTAACTGCATCACCCTCACGCAATTGATATTTGGCAATAGTCGCTCCGATCTCGGAACTGAAAGTCGCCTGAGTCGAGGGTTCAAGAACCACAGGATACTCGGCGAAGCATGACGCTGAAGCCAACGCCATGCTTACCACAACTGCAAAGCGGATCATTTAGTCCACATCAACCAAAGCAACGGAATTGTCAGGTTGATCAGTGACCGTCAAAGCGACTTCGAGAACTTTCTCACCACCATCTTCGTCAATCGCTGCCAAACGAACTTTTTTATTACCTTGAATGTACGGCGTTCCGTCTTCTTTAGTTTTAATCGCAACCCGGCCAGTCACAGGCTCAATCTCTAAGAATTCATACATTGAATTGTTGAAGTTCGGTGGCGCCCACTTATAGTCCAAACGAGTCCCTTCTGGATCCACAACGTCTGCTAAATTCAAAAATCCAATGTAGCGACCGGCTGATGGAGAGACTGTTACAGCCAACTCAGAACCCTGAAGAACAGGTTTGTCGTTTTGACCATGGACTGTAATCGCGATCTCTACCGGGTCACTCATGGCTCCATGCTCGTCATAGAGCTCAACTTTAAAGCGCTCTACTAATGTTTCACCTTCGCGAAGCTTCTGGAAACGCTCTTGCCTTGGATTGATAACAACTTTGTTGTACTCGTCCAGCGTGACACCTTCTGGAACATCTGAAAGTGGATCGAATCGATACTTCACAGGCTTACTGCGTTTGTCGGGGTCATGTGCACGAATCCATACCGACTTACTCGCCGTGTCGTCTTCGTTAAAAGTCACAGCATGATAAGTTGAGGAGACAACTGGTGCGTCGTTCACGCCTTGGACCAGGAAGTCCACATCAACCACACTCCGCTCACCATTCGGGTCAACGATTTGGAACTTCACGAGATCTGACAACTGCTCACCTTCGTTCAGCGCCTTGATTCTGTAATCTTCCTGCGTTGGATCGTAACGCCACATTCCATCACGAGAGATTGAGAACCCTTTCGGACCTTCGAGGAGATCAAAGACCAACAGTTCCCCTTCCACATCGGTTTGCGGGAATTGACCAGTCACTAGAGAACCCGCCTCAACTTTGATGTCATCAAGCGATGATAAAGTCGGGACATCGTTTGTGTCTTCAAACATGAAGCGGACAACGTCCTGCGAAGATAGCCCCATATCATTTGAAGCGGTCAGAATCACATCCAGGTGTTCAATACCACCCGGTGGGTTACCCTTAAACGTGCGGGTTTCAGCATCGAGCGTCCACCAAGTTGGTAGCGCTTCGCCATTCACCTGACGCGCGTTATAGGCAACGTTTCCACCCAATACAAACGTTTCGGTATTAAACGTAAATGCATGATCGCCTGGGCCTTCATAGACTTCTTGAACTTGATCAAATAGCGGTGCAGCAACGAGACCAAGACGCCCTGCATCCCAATCCATCAACTGGTGCGTCAATGCTTTAGCCAGTCCATCGACCGTGACGTCAGGCACCGTTGCTGGGAATGGATCCAAGCCAGCGGTGACGAAGATACGGCCGTAACTGTTCTGAAGATCTGCATACGCAACATCACGACGAACTTCAGCCAGCATTGTTGTAAATTCTTCACGAATGAGATCAAGCTCTGTGTAGTTTTCAGCACCAACGCGCGCAGCCATTTGCGCCCGGATACGCTCAACGACATCGAGATATTTCACAGCATTTTCATAGGCTTCAATCGACTGACCATAAGCCACATGCGATAGATACACCTGACTTAAGACACCTACTGTCAGCGCCATACGCTGCTCTTCTGCGAGTGACTTAGCTGCTTCGGCATCACGCTTTTGCGCTGGGTACCGAAACACGTTCAAGAGGTTTACACCTACTGTAGCGCCAAGCGAAGTCCAATCATTATTTAACTGGAACATATTACTGTCGTAATACGCTCCAGCTGACAGCGACAAGTTAGGCATCAACTGCAAAAGCGCAGCTGTACCCTCTTTATCAGTGATACGACGTGTGTACTGCGCTTCAGCCAACTCAGGACGGAACGCAAGGGCCGCGCGCTCCATCGTCTTGACGTCATATTTCAGTGCAGGCATCGCACCAGGGCCGTTATCTGACAAACGATATTCTTCGTCTGGAGACATCCCCATCAAGCTCGCCAATGTGTTTTTCGCACCGACGAGATCCTTGTGCAAACCATCGAGGTTTCGCTGAATATCCAATAAGTCTCGTTGGAACTGCAGCGCCTCGAGTGGATTTTCCAGCTGTTCAAGCTCGATTTGACGCGAATTTTCGATAGCAATTGATACACGAGATGCCAAAGGCTCAACGCGATCAAGAAGCCGCTGGGCAGATACGGCTCTCCAATACGCTGTGCGAACATCTTGCATTAGGTTATGGACAGCTTTGCGCTCACGCTCTTTGGCGATGAGATATCGGTCTGTCCCTTGCTGGGCACGAACATATGACAAACCGAAATCCAACACACTCCAATTCAATACCGCACTTCCTGTAGTGTTTTCGCGCTCTGAACCGGTAGATAAATCCGTATCACTCTTGCCAGCGATAAAACCCGTGGTATTTACATCGTTGATGGTGACTGAAGATGCCCACGGCAAATTACTTCTTTTTGAGTAGCCGCCTGATACAGCAAGCTGTGGAAGCATATCGAAGGATGTCATTTCCAAGCGAGACGCCGATAATGCTGTCTCCAACATCTGAACACGACGCTCACGGTTATACAGAAGCGCTCGTGAAATCGATTGCTCCAAGGTGAGATCACCGCTCGTTGGTTCGTTATCTGCATACAGTGCTTCGCGATCCTCCTCAGCAAGCTTCAACAGATCCTGCCGCGAGAAGAAATCTGGACTGCTCGAACAGCCCGTTAACACTACTAATGAAAATACACTGACGAGACTCAGCTTATTTTTCCATTCCATGACTATGCCCTTGTATTTGCCCATTATTAAGCGACAGCGCGCACGCTTCGCTTTAATTGCTCTGTGAACCGTTCAGTCCCATGAGACTTCAACGATTCAACCGAACCCACATTATTGTCTCCAGCAGGTGCTTCAGTCGCACCGTCAGAGACATTTAAATTCAGAATGATGACTCGAGATTCACCTGTTACGTCGACAGCCTTAATCGCCAGATTAATAGAATCGACACCCGCTGGAGGTTCTCCAGTTAATTTGCCTGTTTCTGCATCAATCTTGATCCAGTCAGGAAGCGGTTGCTGCGATCCATCCGGTGCAACCAACACCGCTTGATACTCTTGAACCTGAGCGTTGTTATTGTCAGCTAAATCAGCCTCAATCGAGCGCCCTTCTTGCACCACACGTACGATTTGTAGACCCGATGGATTCTCTGCATCATTTCGCGCAAGCGTCGATGAGCTCACCTGGCCATCCGCACCCACTTGAACAACCACTCGGTCGATCTGACGGGTCATCGTTGTACCCATCTTCATTAAACTGTTGCTGACTTTGGCATCGACAACACCAGTTGTTGGATCAATCACCGATTCAGTTGAACGCTGGGCTGTCGCCTGCTCAGCTGTTGCTGTCTGCGCGTCGGCGTCACCACCCGATGCTTGAGCATCACCGCCAGGCGATGCATTTGGATTAGCCGATTGCGCTGTAATTTGAGCATTTGAAGGCGCTGTACCAGCTTCACCAACGGACTCAACAGGCCCCCGAGTGATTTGAGCATTGGCCACACCCTCAACTGGAGTAGACTCACCCGATCCATCAGCTACTTGCTGATTCGATCCAGCGCTCGCCTGAGCGTCTCCACTTGCCGCATCAGCTCCTTGCGCACTCTCAACGCCTCCAGAACTCGCAGCAGCATCCGCTGAACCAGTATCTCCACCTGAAGCATTCGCACCAGGGCTCACTGTACCAGGCGCACCATTGACCGTTGGCTGCGCAGACCCTGCGTCACCACTTGTACTAGTAGGACCCGCAACAGCACTAGCCTGATTTGCGACCGAACCAGGACCAGCCTGTGGCGCAAACGCCAACGAGCCGATACCACCGTCACCACCAGTTGCCGCACCATCTTGAGCAGCCGATGCTCCAGGTCCACCAGCCAAACCATTGGTTTGTAGAGAACCATTCGGCTCACCTGAACCACCATCAGCTCTCGTAGATCCTGCTAAACCTGTCGACCCAGGCCCTGCAAAACCAGCAAAATCAGAGTCACCCTCGCCACTGCGCTCGGCAGCAGATGGCCCACCGACCCCACCAAGTGGCGGCGCGTTAAAGCCAAAATTCTCCGACCCACCGTCAGTACCATTACTCTGAGCAGCGCCACTTTGGGCGAGCGCATTGAGTCCGCCTGCTGTTGATGCGTTAACAGTAGCATCAGGGCCTCCTATTGCTGATCCGGGCGCTCCCAATGATCCTGGAGAAACTCCACTACCAGCAACCGTTGAACCACCACCGGCTACAGCATTGCCTGTCGCGCCACCCAATGGCGACTGAATCCCACCGACTGATCCAGGTAGGGACGATCCAGACAAATTCGACGCATTATTACCGACAATAGAGCTCGAGGTGATTACATTAGAGCCTGCTATATTTGAGCTCCCGTTCGACGGCGTACTGGTTCCATAACCACCGTTGAAAACCGATTGAGGATTAATTGCTGCCTGCAATCCAGTCTGTGTGAGGGACTGAATGGTGGATTGAGCTGAGTCATTCCTCGACTGATTGGAAACCAAACCTCCATTAGACCCCTGCGCACCGAAAGCTCCAGCGTATCGTGCTTCTTGATTCGTTGTGATGATTTCAGAGTTTTTATTAATTGTATCGCGGGCGCCTGCCTCGGCTGCTGAATCACGACTCACGGGCAATGGCGTTACAATCATCGAAAACTGAACACTCGCCGTATGATTGAAACTATTAGTAACGGTTACCGTAACCGAATATGGACCAGCCACAGAAACACGGCCTGTCAGAACACCAGTCGTCGTATTAAACTCAAGGCCGGGTGGAATCACATCGATAGAGAATCCTGTCGTACTGGCATGTTTAGATGTCCACAGTGAGTTAAAGTCAAACTCATAATCCTGACCTTGACGAACATTAACGCTGCTTGGAGCAGCAATTCCTGTCCGAGTCGGTAGATCAGGATTCACAGTAAACGTGATCTGCCCACTATCTGATAACCCACCGGCATCGGTCGCTGTGAGTGATACAGTATGAATATCATCTGTTGTCGAAGTGCCTGAGAGAATCCCGCTAGAGGTATCAAATGCAAGACCAGCAGGGATGTCTGTCGCAGCAAAGGTCAGCGTATCGCCATCAACATCAGAAAAATAACCTGAAAAATCAGTATTGAAGGTGTCACCTTGGATAATCGAGATATCCGACGGCCTCGAATCCAACACCGGACTATCGTTCACAGAAGTTACAGAGTGAGTCAGACTGTAACTTGAATAGCTCACGTGGGATTCCAGTGAAACCGCGGTTTTCCCAGCGTTGTTGGCTACCGTATCGAAATACACCAACGCACCGGCCGCGCTAAAGGTTTGTGAGATCCCATCATCAACAGCAAATACAGTCAACGGACCTGGTGTTCCGTGGTAGTTTGCCGCTGGCAGGAAGCGTATCAAAGTCGACGCATCAAGCATAAGTGCTGAAGTCGTTGTGACACTGCCAACATCAGACCAAGCCGCACCATCAAACGAATATTGCCATACACCTTCGCCCGAATTTGATGCATCTCCGGAAATCGCAATCCCAGCCAGCCCGTCGTTATCACCATCATCAAAAACAGAGCTAAACCTTGATGAAATTAGAGTACCTGCAGGAGAAGCGTCCTCGGTAATCGCGGGTAACGTTGGGTTACCCGTTAGCGTTGGAGCGTCAATGACAGCCGTAACATCAATATTCGAAGTGACCGAATAGACAGTCGCCGGACTCGTTGAATCTTGAACGACTGACAAAGTCATCACTTTCGTGTTTGTGTCTGGATCGTCTGAGTCGTTTGAGTACTGAACGGCTCGAATGATCGACTCAACCACCCAATCATTGATTGGATATGGATCTTCAGCACGAATGTTATCGATTGTCATCGAGGCACCCGCGGCTTTGCCACCGGACTTATCGAAGGTGCCAGTAATGAAAACAAAACGATAAGAGCCATCATGGTCGATCGTGACCGAAGCCGTATCAGATACGCTCTTACCAGTATCGTTTAAAACCATTTTGTAGAGATCGCCCGAAGAATCAACCAAATACCCAGCTACGTGATACCAGTCACCAGAGCCGTCTGCCGAGTAATCCAACTTAAGGACGTCGCCGGCACTAGCCACAAATAAGTCACTCATTACACCAGGCCCGTGAACGACCCCATATGACTCGATATTCATCGATCCAGTGTAAAGAAAAAGGGAATCAGCTTCACCGGTAATGGCAGCGGTTCTACCGGTCGGTCCAGAGTTAAAAGCGGTATTGTCATCCTGCTGAATGCTCGGTGCTGACGCCATCTTTTTCCAATCCGCGACATCATCATCGAGGTCATAAGGCGTCTCGATGCTCACACCTCCTACGGTAATTCGCGAACCAAAATCGACTCGACCCGAGTAAACAGTCCAGCCCGAGCCTGGGGAACCTAGAGCTATATCGCTATTAAAATCACCATTGGTTATCGGTGATGAACCCGGAATACTTGCGTCAGTTAAGAGGTGAATACGAAGCTTCGTACCCCCCTCCCCATCGTATGTTGAATCAATCTGACCAACCTGAATCCAAGCGGCACTCGCACCCTCAGCAGGCTGCGTATCGTAATACTCAACAAAGCGACCGTTGACCCGCACATCACCGTGAACAGGATTAGCAGGATCAGCGGAATTGGCGACCACACTGAACACATCACCCGTAGAATTCCGATCGGCATCACCATTCGCGGTAATTTCAAAATCGATATAGCCGGCTTGACCTGACACATTGAACAGGCCTTCCCAAATATGTGATGCAAAATTGGATGCGGCTAACTCGACAGGCGATGCTTGTTCCACATAGGTCTCGTCCGCAATTGCAGAAAGATCTGGAGCACCTGCATTATCAAGCTCAAAAGTAAAATTGACGCTATTTGATGGGGCTCCATTGGTATCTACAGCGCTCCAACCGAATGTATCAGTGCCTGTAAAACTGGAACGAACCGTATAGACCAAACCACCCAAGCTCGCCAAGGCAATGGTATCGTCAACAGCAACACTTGATCCATTGAGCGTTAAATAACCGCCAGTTGGCAATGAATTGATTTTAATCGACGTCCAACCGTAAACATCCGACGTGTAGCTGAATTCATCTGTAAAATCTGCTGCTGCGAATGTATGGGTTGAGCCTGTCTCAATGTAATAGTGCTCTGTACCGTTAACGACCACAACAGGCGGGTTGTAAACCATGTCAACGGTGGTATTAGCTGTCGTTTCTTTCTTACCGTCAGACACACCCCAAACGATTGTGCGGTCAGCAGCCGGATAACTCACGTCAGTCGATGTAAACTCAATCGAAGCAAGCGCGGCATCCCATTCAGCATCCGTCGCTCCACTTGCACTTGAAAGCGTTAAAATTCCAGTGCCTGATACGAAGGTTCCCGTTATATCGCCCATCGTGTTAGCGTCATATGTATATTTAAGCGAATCCGTACTTGAGGAATAGTTAGTTGTGATCTTGACGTACGCGGAGTCAATATCACTATCGGTATCAGCAACACTAACTCCAGAAGCAAGCGATACTGTTGAATCAGTACCAACGTTAAACTCTCCATCACCCGTTGGCGCAGTAACTGAAACAGTCGGTGCAGCATTTCGCGAAACGGCTAATTCAAAAGTACCGCCCACAGGTGTGTATTCGGTCGCGGAGTTATATTCGACGACGTAGCCAGCAATGCTATCGGATTGCACAGGATAGTCATTCCACTTACCAGAACTTCCCTTGAAGTGTGCATAATCCTCATTGCCATTATAATTATTTGGCTCATTAGAATCCCAGCTCGCATACTGCCCTGCAACTACTGAACCAAAGTCACCGGTAATCGTAGCGCCTACCGGCGGAGTTGCTGGCCCTTGGAAAAATTGAGTGTTGGCCTCAGGCCCGGTAGCCCATTTCCAAGTACCTTCAGTAATACTGTCTGTCGCACCCATCCATGCGTCGGCGGCCAACTTAGATTGCAAGAACGTATTTTCGACCTCTGACGTCACGGTCACGAGATAACCTGTCAGGGTGTTACCACCCTGATCAACCATGGTCTTTGCGGCAGCATCAGTAACAGCATCGGTCCAGGTGATTCCGGGATCAGCAACATACTCGTAGTAATGCGATTCGCCGCCGAAGTTTAAAGACACATGCGGCGACACTTGGAGAACAATCGAGCGGCTCGCCTCGCTAGGATCTGTTTCCGTATTCTTGAAAGTTACCGTGCGTAGTAATGCCTGATATTCAGCTCGAGTCGCTGACCCTGTGAATGACAACCGTCCCGAGGCAGAGTTGTATGATGTCGTAATACTAGCTGACGTCCCAGTCACGTCGAGAACGTCGCCCGACTGCACATTGTCGATATACAGCTGCAACCCTGTGAGGGTGTCGCCCAAACTACTCGGTAAATTAGCATATGGCATCAAAAGCACCGGCTGGTCACCTTCGACATACTCGTCTGCAGTCGGGCCTAGAACAGTCAAGTACTCAACATTAATTTTTGATCCATCAACTACTTCATTAATTCCATCACTTACCGTCCAACTGAGTTCTCGAATACTCGGACCAGTTTCGGCTGTTGTAGCGAACGTAACAGCACCGAGCGCATTTTCCCAATGCGTCATTGTTGCGGTTTGATCAGAGCTGGTCAGGACGAGAGTACCTGTCGCCGAGTCATATGCAGACGCAGCGATATTACCCATCGATTCGTTATCGTTAGTGAACGCAAGAACATCACCGGCGGTGAGATTTTTCGCTATGGTAACGCTAACCGATTTTAGCAGACTATCAACATCTGTAACTGTAAATCCGGGGCCTGCAGATATTGCGGTCCCGGCATTCTGAGAATACGTCAATCCATCAAGTCGCAATGTGGAATTCACCCACTCTGGATCGTCATTTAGAGTAAGGTTAGCCCCTGAAGGCACCCGATTAGATAGCGTGCTTCCAGACCCCTCATCTAAGTTCCAATAGCCGATCAACCCCCTTTCTGTTCCCTGCAACTTTTCGTTGGTTAATTCGGCCATTGCTGCATCATTCAGAGAAATATTCCAAATCGATATCTCATCCAAAGACCCAGCAAAGTAACCTGGAGCTAGGTCATCTTGGACGTATCCACCCACTTTGAAATTTTTTGTACGGGAGTCAGAGTCAGAACCATCATATTTCACCGAAGAAACGTGGGTTCCTTCTGCCACGAATTCTCCATTAACGAAAACCTCCACTAAACCCGCCACCGAATCACCTCGGATTCCAATGTGAGACCACTCTCCATCGGATATTTCAGGAACCTCAATGCTGACACCGCCCGCGGTTTTATTCCAAAACACCAGAGTTGGTGTGCTTACACCCCCTTGTAAAAAAATCTCAAAAGTATCATTTTGGCCGACGAGACTCTGAAGTGAGCCCGTTTTCGCATTATCAGGATTAATCCAAAAAGAGACCGTGAATGTTGAAAGATCATTTAGAAGTGGTTCGCCAGCGTCCAGGTAATCACCGGACCCATCAAAATCTAGAGAATATGGATTCGACGAGGTAATCGAGAAATTGGGATCATCATCAACATTCCCAACGGTAATGACAGCCGCCTTGCGATCAGACCACGACCCGCTAACGTAACCCTCCCAGAGTATTGAGTCGATACCAGAAAATTCGTCATCTGGCACATAGGTCATTAAAGCCACGTCATCAATTGCGATTTCTTGATCTTCGTCAACCAAAGTACCCGACAAATATAGTGATCCGTGGACCGGCCCCCGGGTAATTCTCACATTCTCAAGATCTTTTCCGCCATACACGGACGAAAAGTCAGAGGCCTTTAAACTGGTGGTCGTATCTTCGAGACCGGCTATCGAAGTGGTTTTAGATACAGCCAAAGAATTTTTATAAGTATCAAAATCAGTATAGAAGAAAGCTCCCGTTAGTGGGTTTCTTCCGAGAAAAGTTGGGTTCTGATAAGTAACCGTATCGACTTCGACTACCCGCAAATCCCAGGTAGTCACATCTTCAGAACCGTCATAGGCAACAAGCCCTGTCGTTAAACTGTACGATCGATAACCACCAGAATCTGAGGACAACGTTTCAGGTCTATTCGTGTAGTCGCCAAGTATCGGATAAGCAGAGGCGTCACCATCCTTAAAGCGTGTCACAAATAAATGATCACCGTCAGTCTCAAGGCCATGAAAATATTCTAGAAATTGATCATCATTAATGAGTGTGATCGACGAATCAAAAGTAATAGAAGACCGATCCTCAGAAACGTTGTAAAACGAAACAACAGCTTCGTATTTTCCGGAAACAACGTTGTATGTGTTTTCCCCCAAAGCTGCTAAACGGCCATCTCCCATACCCAGAATATTCCAGGTATTCCAACCTTCACGAATGGGCAAAGGATGAGTGCCGTCCTGAGTCACTGTAATTAATGTCGCAAGATTATCTACCGGGCGAGCATATAGAAGATCATCAGATGTATCCGCTAATGCTGTGCCATTGTTATTTCTGTAAAACAAATATCCATTCGTATAGGTCAGTGTATGTTGCGCTCCAGGTAGCTCAGGAGCAGATACCGACTTAACGTATGCACCAGCCATATCGTAAACGCGAAGATTAAGACCGTTGTCGTTTACGTAATAATATGTGCCATCGCTCGCCACACCGTAGGCCTGTGTAATTCCCGAACCATTGGGCATTAGCTCTAGAGCTAAATATTCAATGGTGCTCTTTGAGATCACCGCAGGATTAGTAGGAGCGCTAATATCCGGGGTTATGGAAATATCAACCTCCGCGACGACCGGGCTAAGCCCATCAACAGATGTTCCAACAAAAGAAACCACCCGAGTATCAAGAGATTGATTTGCATTGATGTTGTAATATTCCACCGCCTCGAGCGCAGAAGCCCATTCGGCTTCTGTGGAGACATTTTCGGAAGTAAGCGACAAAACACCTGATGAGTCATCATAGCTCGAGAGTATATATCCCATCGTAGATTCATCGTTTACAAACGATAAGTAATCGCCTTCCTCAAAGTTAGAAGTAATGGACACTGTTGCTGAGGATATATTTTTTACAGATACCGAAGAAACTAAATCAATCGGCAACCCTGAGCCTTTGGAGTAATCCCTCAAAACATTATCGACCGCATATATTCTAGGACCGCCAATCGTTTTACCATCTTGAGGAATCGCACTAAAATCCCGCTCAGTGGTGTCGCTGAATGTGAGGCCAGATAACATCGCCAAATCATCGGCGTCACCAATATCCGAATCATTGGCACCTAAAGTCGTCAACTGCACACTAGTAATAGTTCTATGAGAATACAAAGACAAATCAAACTTCCGGACGTCGAGACGTTGAAACGAATCGGCGCCTGCGTCTCCCTCTTCATAGTTACTCCACCAGACAGTTACGTCAGATGAAGTCAGATCATTAGAATCCTTTTCATTAAAATCTCGAGTCGTTTCTTGGGCGGTAGCGAAAAATTCTATAAAGCTAACTTCACTTTCGGCAGGCGCAAAGTTGACTCGCACTTTATACTCAGCCACTCCAGCAGCATCACCAGAAAAATTGTTAAGCAGCGCGTACATCGTTTTCTGCCCCGACAAGTCACCCACGTCGATTGTCACAGACTCATTAGCCGCGCCTGGACTAAGCACATAACCTAAAACACCGTTATTTGGATCATTCGGATTACCCGAATCATATGCAAATGTTGTAAATGGGATACCCGTACCCGTATTACCTAACTGATCGCTTCCAACGGGAGCACCAAAATCTTGCAATGGCGCATACCCTGTTATTTGAAGTGTTTCGCCGGATAAGTCGACTTGCGTAAAAGTCTCGGTACTCAAAGAGGTCTGCAGAACATCCGCCAAAGCAAGCTCATCTGCATCTACTCGGCCTTCAGACACCTCCAAATCACTGTCACCTGCCCCACCAGTTTGATCATCTGATGCTGCAATATCCGCTTCGGTAACTAGCGATAGCTTTTGGATGAACTCTCGACCATCGTCAGTCGCGCCAAGATCACAAGCGTAGAATAAGATGTCGCCTGAGTCAGTCAGAGCTGAACCCAATGCAGACAAATCTGCTCGGTATGTTTCAAAATTGTTTGATGTATAGGTCTCATTACCAAGCAATAGCTCACCATCCGCACCGTGAGAAATCACATGGATGGCATCCACCTGCTCAAATGAACCAGTGATTTCAGCCATATACGCGAACGCATCCACATCATTGGAAATCACAAACGTCCGATCAGCAGTAATTTCTTCAACCGATGACAGATCGACTCGACTATCAATGAACACTAACTCATTGCGTCGATCTGACTGCGTACTCGAGGTTGGCGCAAGATACAACGCGTCTGATTCAGAAGGATTGGTTTGTTCACTGGACTCTCGAGTCGTCGTTAGACCGAGTTCAGACAGCAAGGTTGGACTGCTTTGGGTTAGCGTCTCAATACCATCGACTACAGCCGCACCATCAAGCATGACGCGGGGTTCAAGCATGATGAAGGGCTTTGATCGCAGATTTTTCAGAAGCTTTGAGTTCAATCTATTCAGTCCAACCAATTAAATCAGGTGGGGCATTCCATACGTGCGCTAGCTAGAAAACTTTGCAGCCATTTCTGACTGATCAAAATTTATATGCAATGCCCCAATCTCAAGATACCAAGGTTGGACCCAAGATTCTTACAGGTTCTTACAATTAATCAGTAACTTACGACTAATATCGAACCTTTCAGATCGTATTATCGACGGACAAGCGAAAAACTTCATTTGTACATAAAAAATACCAAACCGAAACAAGGGTCATTATTGCTGGTTAGGGGGAACTTTCAGGAAATAATGGGGAGAGGATTGAAGGAAATCGAAACCACCCTGTCTCAAACATCCAATCCAATAAGCTGGGCACACAGACTTCCTTGATGCATGCGTACCGTAACATCTTTGGTCTTCGATTACGATCTCAATCGACAGATCGTAGTGGACTCTTCTGAATCATATAAACCGTCACTATTGGAGCTACGATCGTAATCAGCGCGACTGCGATTAAAAGCAACCCAAGCTCTGAATAATCAGCCGACGTCACTACTTGGTTGGTCGCGTTATCAACCACCTCGCGCGAGACCACAAAAATCTGGTTCATGTATTTGGTCGCCAACGCGCTCGCTGAGAGAGCAAGATTGGTAAAGGAGGCGAATACTGCGAAAAACGTTGCTTTTAAAGCATCGGGTGCATTTTTAGCGATCCATGCCAAGAGTGGAATCATCGAGATCTGACCGAGCGGTGACTCAAGCGCCGTATTCAAAATCGCGATAAATCGCGCATCAACAATCCCTGCTGTTAACGATGACGTCCAATGATGTAGACCGTAATACAGTCCGATGCTTGGCAAAAATAAAACACCACCGATCAAAGACAACACCACAATGATTCGAGCAATCGAATACTGCGCAACGAGCGGCCTTAACAATACAATTCCGAGAAGTGTTAGCGCCGAGGAAATCGCAGCCAGAACAGAGAGGAATTGCTCGTCAAACGAGAGCACATCAATTTCAAACCAGGTTAATCCAAGCCCAGGCGAAGGGACTGCCCTGAATACAAAAATTGCAATTGCCGTTCCAACCACCATCAGTCGCTTATTCGGCGGAAGATACGCAATCAATTGAGTCATTAGGAATACGATAATGACCATCGATCCCAAAAAGACGAGTTCTTGAGCAAGCGGCAAGCTTGATGCGCCAACAGAGACAGAGAACAAAACAAACGCGAGACTTCCATACAGAACAGCCCAGTTTGGACGCACATCGCTGCGCTCGTCCACATTCAATCGACCACCCTGCCCTTGGCGAAGAGACTGACTTAGCAGGACCCCTAGAATGGATACACACGGAATCGCTAATGCATATAGGTAGATGTTGGCATAAATCGCACGCTTCTCGACCTCATCCAACGCTTCAACACCACCAAATACAGCCACGTTTAAGAGTGCAACAAGGAGGCTTCCACCAATGACAGCAAAGCGACCCAGTGCTTGCATGGTGGTATGCATCTCTTTAACTTCAGCCTCCGGAAGAGGACGACCAGATTCATCAAACTCAGGAACGGCCTCCACAGTCATCGCGTCAGCAACAACGTCCTGCAACACATATCCAATTGGCGCTAGAAGCACGCTTAAAACATACCAAGCCTCAACTGCAAGTATTGCTGCCATCGTCTCAGTGTGCTGGATAAGCCCGTACATAATGAGAAGACTTCCAGCGATCACCAGTGCGCCGAGATACACAAGATAGTTTTTGCGCTTCCAAAAGAGGTCGACAAGATGGCCGATTGGCATTTTTAACGCCCACGGGAGTCCAGCCCAAAATCCAAGACCTGCCAAAAATGCAGCAGAAAGGCCCAGGTAGTCTTTGACGAAGAAAGTGCCAACGATTGCCGTCAGGCCAGATATACCGGCTGCGAGATACACCATCAGCGGAGGCAAATAACTCCACCTCAACGTCCGAGATAAACCAAAAAAGGCTTCATACAAATAACTAATAAACGACATACCAAAGATAATGAAGCACTGTGCCGAACCTTCCAAGCTGTCCAGTGAATAAAGTTGGCATTACCTATGCTTTAATCATCACAGATGCCTAGACGGTGTCATAAAACAGACGGGTCATTCTGGTCTCAGCGGGAATCGCATGTATTGGGTGAGTCGGTCTAGAGATAAATACGAGTAATCTGTTTTAATCTCCAAGGAATCAAACCCGTGAAGCTTTTGGCCTCATGGGTTTGATGCGTTATGGGCAGACAAAACTCAGATCGATAATCCGCTCATCAATAAGCACATAAAAACGATCGCATACTGCAATTGGATAGCCATGGCGCCCCCTCCTTTTAAATTGCACAATCTAAGGTAAGAGAGTGAAGAAATATGGGAGAAAAGAGGGTTAATCAGTGGGTTAGTTATTGCTAACCTTCACGCCATTGACAAAAGTTCCAGATAACATCTGCCAAACTTCTCCGCTTGATTGGTACGTCACCCAATCGCCCGACCGCTTGCCGTCTTTGTAACTTCCCGTCGCTCGAACATCACCACTACTTTGGTACGACTCAAAAGGGCCATTAAGTACACCATTTTCGAAATGCGCTTTACTCAATACTCTTCCGTCACTGAAGTAGGTGATCCAAAGCCCTTCTTTTTTACCGTCTCGAATCAACCCTTCCTCAATACCGTCGATGCGTCCTGTGAATGGAGTACTGGTTTCTTTTTCATAGTAAACACCATCACGTTCCACCAGGTCATCAAAGCCCGTAGCACTCGCGAAAGAGCTAAAGAAAATCCACACGAGTAATACAACTGAGCGCATATCAACTCCTTTTTCTTTTCGAAAAAATACAAAATATTCTTTGCTAAGAAAAGCCTCAGAAATGACCCACCTAGAACAGGTTCAGCTGCTTTTCTGGCTCACTCCCACTTTTAATCGAATCGGCAAACACTTTAGTAAGCAAACCATAAAATAAAGGAAGAACAGCAAGCTTCCATTCAGAGGATTGTTCTTTTAATGGAAGATCAAGCATCAACATGACGCCAATCAAAAACCCGAAAATACCACCATAGAGTGCGCCCAAACCGATCGACTCCATGTTAATCGTTCGGGTGTTATCGACCATAAACGAATAAATCAGGGTAAATAAGATCACGAAAAACAGCGCTTTTGCGTCAAACAAAACGAGCTCTTCCGGAGTCGTCGTAAAGCCCTCGGTCAGCGTAAACGTGATAAGCCCTGTGATCATGACCATACCTGTCACTGGGCGGATCAAAAGCCGCTTTCTCATCGCTTTGCTCCAATTGATTTATTGTTATGCTCTAACCTTACCCGACTAATAATTAGAGGTCACTAACACCATGCTTAAGCAATTACTCGATGATTAAAGAGCTATTTGTGATCTTGATGATTTTGAGCGATGACACCTCGATTATCTCAGTGAATCACGCGACCGCAGATAAAAGCCTTAATGTCTTTGATAATCAGAAAGCATGTGAGCAAGCGCTGCCAGCATTCGTGACGGAGACGTATCCAGAATTCACACCAAGACCAAATATTTTGGATCACCAAGTTGTCATGAACGGGATCGCTGATTCACCAGCGGGCACCCGATCCGCAACATGGCGATGCTCAGCTATTTTTTACAAGAACTAACCATCTCAAATAATCCGACGCACTGAAGACTGCGAGGAGAACTCATTAAGTCTAATTCCGACCGAATGAAAGAACTGTTCATCCCTTTCAAACGGAATAAAGACCCTCATAATTTCACCAGGATTTAATCACTGGTGAGAAATTCAATGAGTAGTCATATTCTTTTGGTATCTGGTAGTGCCCAGGGCACTGACGCATCGAGCTTTGCAGTAGCGCAACAAATTGTTGAAAAGCTTCAAGGGGCTGAACTCAAAGTCCGAAATCTCTCAAGCGGGCTTCCTAGTATCAATCAAGAGTGGGTTTCAGCGAACTTCACCGAACAGTCTGCGCGATCAGATGATCAACAAAAGACCCTGAGTCTCTCTGACGAGCTTATCAGTGAACTCCAATGGGCAGACACGATCATTCTTGCGTCACCCATCTACAATTTTAGCGTACCAAGTGCTCTCAAAGCATGGATTGATCACATCTGTCGCGCAGGACTCACATTTAACTACACGGAAAATGGACCTGTGGGTTTGCTCTCTGACAAGCGAGTCATTCTCGTGATGACATCAGGTGGAGTACCAGTGGATTCAGCTGTGGACTTTGCGACACCTTACCTAAGACAAGTATTCAATTTTATCGGTATTACAGACATTCAAACTGTGCGAGCAGACCAACAGGTCACCACAACCGACTTCATGGAACGTGCGACTAGCGACATTATCAATCTTGCTTGAGATTTCGCTTCCATTCTGTTCACGGTACCATTGAGTCATAGTTGATCAGAGTAGGTGTACCCAAGGAAGGTGTGACGCAGTATGCAACGACTCAGTGCGCACTCAGCGCAACACAAAGGCACGCCGAAAATCGTAGTGATTCTTGGTAGTGGTCCGAAGGCGAGTCAGATAGCCGAATGGGATGCGCGTTTTTGGAATCAGCTGGTCGTCATTAACAATGCATGGCGAATCCGTGCTGATTGGGATGCCTGCGTGTTTCCAGAAGATTTTCCAGATGAAAATCGACCGGCTGACCGAGCCTCAGATCAGCGTTTGATTCAAGCGGAGCAATTCGTGCCGCAACAAAACGAGTTTGGCGGAGTGGTCTACGTAGGCGGCACTATGGCCTTTACTACAGCCTATTGGGCGCTCGGCGCACTCAAACCCGATGTAATGGCATTTTTTGGTTGTGACCTTGTCTACCCAGAATCTGGACCGACTCATTTTTATGGAACAGGGACACCGGACCCTCTACGCAAAGATGTGACGCTGCAATCCCTGGAAGCCAAGGCTGCTCGGTTACAGTTGATCGCCGCAAAACACGGATGTGCTTGCTTGAATTTGTCTAAAGAGCGGAGCCGGTTGGTGTTTCCCCGTGCGGAGCTTGAGAGTCTGTTAAAAGTCGAGTGCATTGAACCCGATCATCGGACGATCGAAAAAGTATTGTTATGCGAGCGCACATTGGGCTATCAAGTACCATCGGGGCGGTACTGGGAATCAGTTGAGCAGTTTGATGCTAATGCCTTGGCAAATATAGACAAGTTATGGCTTCAGGCCCATGAGAATCATCTGCTTGGTAGTCAGACACAGACAGCATAAGCTCACAGGCACTCACCCAGAAAGCAGTCAACTATAACGGATTAAGGATTGAAAAATGGTGGGTCGTGCAGGATTCGAACCTGCGACCAATTGGTTAAAAGCCAACTGCTCTACCAGCTGAGCTAACGACCCACACCGGCGGATTAGAGTTAATCCGATAGGGCGCGTATGATACCGGCCGGGATGAATTTGGCAAGTAACTTCGGGCATTTTTTTAGATTTTCGGCGAAATTCCGCTTTGATAGTTCGTCGGATCTTCAAGCCCCGCATCTAAAAAGCCTTTTCTGCGCAATCGGCAGGCGTCGCAAGCACCGCAAGCAGCACCCGCCTCGTCTGCCTGATAGCACGATACCGTCAAACTGTAATCAACACCTAAGGAGCTTCCTGCAGTCACGATGTCCGATTTGGACATGGTCATAAGAGGTGCCTCTACTACCCAAGGCTCACCACCATCAACCGCTGCCGTCGCAACATTGGCCAACCTCTGAAATTGCTCAATGAACGCTGGACGACAATCCGGATACCCTGAGTAATCAACAGCATTAGCGCCAATAAAAAGATGGGTGGCACCAATCACTTCGCCGTATCCCAAAGCGATCGAGAGGAAGACCGTATTACGTGCCGGGACATAAGTCACAGGGATGCCACTGTCAGCAACCCCACCGACAGGAACATCGATTTCGTCACTTGTTAGAGCTGACCCACCAATCGACCCGAGATCGAGACGAATCACCTTGTGCGGATGATCACCGAGAGCCGCCGCCACTCGATGCGCAGCTTGAAGCTCTGAATTATGTTTCTGGCCGTAATCAAACCCAATCGTATAACAATCAAATCCACGTGCTTTCGCCATCGCAAGTACAGTCGCAGAATCCAGACCACCGGATAGGAGAACAACTGCCTTTGGTTTACTCATCGACCACTCTCCTCTCCCCAAATTTGTTTATGCAACTGCAACTGCATCCGATAGGGATGTTTCGATGACAGAATTAATGAGGCCAATTGCGCCAAATCGATCTCGCCATAGGATGGAGAAACCCAAACCACACTAGCGTTGAAGACTGATGGATACTCATCACAGAATAGTTCGAACCATCGAAAATCGTCTTCACTGGTCACAACGACTTTGATTTGATCCTTAGATTTGATCAGATCAAGATTCGACACAAGATTCTTTGACGACTCTCCAGATCCTGGCGTTTTCAAGTCGAGTACGACCGAGACACGCTCATCTACACCGTTGATATCCATAGCCCCTGATGTTTCGAGGGATACTTCAAAACCGGAATCACAGAGAGATTTCAACAAAGGCCAACAATTCGGCTGTGCAAGTGGTTCGCCACCAGTCACACACACTCGCGTCACGCCGGCGTCACGAGCCTCAGAGACGAGGCTGGTAATGGATCGCTGGACCCCACCCTGAAATGCGTACTCGCTATCGCAGTAGACACAGCGTAAAGGACAGCCTGTGAGGCGAATAAAAGTGGTCGGCAGACCTGATGTGAGAGCCTCACCTTGGAGGCTCGTAAAAACCTCCGTGATACGGAGGCTCAACGATTCACTCATGGTGACCTCAGTTGGTCTTTTCGAGCTCGCGGGAGGCAAGCCCCGCTTCGACGCTCTCAGGCGCTTGAGTGATGACTTCCTGAAGGATCTTTCGGCCATTCATCACATCTTGGTTTTTGATTAGCAGCTTTCCGAGCTTCACCTTCACCTGAAGAATACGACGGTAGTCAGGAGCAACCAGCGTCAAACTCTTAAATGCCTCGATTGCCTCTTCGTCACGACCCAGCACATCAAATACTTGGCCCCGCCAAAACCGTGCGTCAAGAATCAATTCGCTATCAGGGTATGCTTCAATGAAAGATTCCATCGCAACAAGAGCGTCTTCAAATTTGCGCTCTCGAATCAACTGAAATGCTTCGTTGTATACATCCTGATCAGAAGCACTTGGTGATGCCGAAGCCTGAGCGGCCGTCTCACCAAGCTCATCACCTACAGCACTATCCGTTGGCGCAACTGAAGATCCTTGGGATGGTGCTGTTGCGACAGCATCCCTCTGAATCCGAACCAACTCACCAAGCCGTTGATCGAGATCGAGATAACGCGTTTTCTGATCAGTAGACATTTGCCCAAGCTGATATGACAGCTCTTCCATTAACCCACGTAATGCCTGGGTCTCTTGGCGCAACTGTTCAATTTGAAGCAAAAGCTCACCCTGCGACTGTCTTAAAGACTCCGCATTGATAGGTTCCGCAGCGTGTGAAAACAAAGACGCCGCGGTCATCACAACGGCGGCGCCTGTAGTCTGAACTAACCGCATCGATTACTGATAAATCAGCTCAACACGACGGTTACGGGACCAACCGTTATCATCACGAGACAGTGATAATGGACGCTCTTCACCGTAGCTTACTGTTTCGATTTGCGAGCGGTTCACACCTTGGATAACAAGGTAACGCGCAACTGAGTTTGCACGACGCTCACCCAATGCTAAGTTGTACGCACGCGTTCCACGCTCATCCGCGTGACCTTCGAGACGTACTTTTGACGTGCGATCTGCTGAAAGATACTTTGCATGAGCATCCAGGTCGTCAAGAGCTTCCTGCTTGAGATCTGATTTATCGAATTCGAAGAAGAACAGAGTGTCCGCGGCCATCGCTTCGCTTTTCAACTGCGCAACATTCGCTGCTGTCGCACCCGAAGTTGAGCTTGCACCACCAGCTTGCTCATTGACCTGACCCGCACAACCTGCAAGCACAGCTAAAACCGCTGCAATCCCTACAGCTTTTGCTTGCTTCAAAATATTCATTCCGTCACCCCTATTAGACTAAGATGGAAATTTGTCTTGTTTTAGTTAAAAAACGGGCTCCACGCAGGCTCCCGAACACTTTCACTAATGGAAGGTAACCGAACTCGCACCCTTCCGTCCATTGAAACAAGGCCTAACAGCCCTTTTTCTTCATCTGAGGTTGCATAAATTAGCATAGTTCCATTCGGAGCGACACTCGGAGATTCATCTAAATCGGTCTCTGTCAGAATTCTGAGCTCCCGGGTTTTGAGATTCATCCGAGCGATATGGAAACGCTCATTCGTACGGTGGACAAAAACGATACTTTCACCATCCGGCGTAAACGCACCATTTGAATTGTAGTCGCCATCAAAAGTCACACGTTTAGTCGTTTTGTCAGCAACATTTAACATATACAACTGAGGTTTTCCGCCACGGCTCGAGGTAAATAGAATCGAACGACCGTCAGGTGACCACGACGCCTCGGTGTCAATCGCAAAATGGTTCGTCATGCGTTCAAGCTCACCAGTCCTCAAATTCGCGATGTAGATTTCTGGATTCCCATCACGTGACAACGTTAAAACAAGCTTACGACCATCGGGACTAAACGATGGCGCACTGTTGAGGCCTTTAAAATCAGTGACCTTTTGAACCTCGCCCGTTGCTAAGGTTTGTACATAGATACCGGGACGCTTGCCACGGAAACTCATATAGGCGACACGCGAACCATCGGGAGACCATGCGGGAGACAGAATTGGTTCAGATGACTGAAAAATAGTTCGAGGGCGACCGCCATCAGCGTCCGACAGAATCAACTTAAAGGTTTGATCTTTTTCAGATCGACGCTCAGCAGACACATATAAAAGTCGCGTTGAGAAAATACCTTTAATTCCAGTCAAGGCCTCATAAATTCGATCTGAAATATAGTGTCCAATATCACGCAATGATTCTTGAGACCCTGGAATACGCTCGGCAAACAAAACACGCTCACCAAACACATCGTGAAGGCCATAACGGACAAGCAAACCTTGTGCATCACGCTCGATCGAACCGACAACCGTGTATTCAGAGTCGATTGCTCGCCAATCGCGATAGAAAATCTGATCCTCAGGTCCTGGGAGCGAAAGCATGGTATCTCGGCTCACACGAATAAACTGGCCGCTTCGCTCAAGATTCGATTCGATTAACCGTGCAAGGTCAACATCGAACGCACCGGAGCTTTTTACCCGAAATGGCACAACAGCGATTTTGATCGGATTCTCGACACCGCGGGTGATCTCGATCACGAGCTCTGCTCTCGCAGGCATTGCCACCACAAAAGCCATCGCGAGCCAAATAAGTAAACGCATTAATCCTCCGGTCTAAACTTCACGGTCAGTGATCTAAATTTTTCTTCAAATGTCGCAGCATCAAACTGCTTCACTTCATCAAATGGTGCGGCTCTTTGCACCGCAGTCAAGGCCGACCGGTCAAACAATACATCACCACTGGTCTTAACGACACGAACATCCACTAGTTCTCCATTAGATGCCAAGGACATCCGGAGATACACCTCGAGCCCACCCTTGAACGCAACAGGCCGTCTCCAGGCTCGCGTAATGCGAGTTGTCATTGCATCAAGCACATTAGCGGCAGCTTTTTCAGACGCCAAAGCATTTAAAACAGCAAGCTCCGCCTCTTCTTTTTTCTTCAGTTCTTCAAGTGCTCTCGCTTCAGCTTCAGCCTGCTTAAAGGCTTCTTCCAATGCTTTTTCTTTTTCCTGTCGCTCAGCCTCGAGAGCCGCTTGCTTTTCGATCACTTCAGCTTTCGCCTCGGATTCGGCTTTGGCTTCTGCTTCGGCTTTCTTATCTGCCTCGGCCTTCGCTTCAGCCATCGCTTGCTTCTTAGCGTCTTCAGCCTTTTTCAAATTAGCTTGACGTTTTGCCTCAGCTTTCTTTTTGGCCTCTTCCTGCTTCTTCTTTTCTTCAGCCTTTTTCTTCGCCTCTTCTCGCTTCTTTTGCTCTTCAGCTTTCTTCTTGGCTTCTTCCTGACGCTTTTTCTCTTCAGCTTCACGCTTTTTACGATCAGCTTCTGCTTTTTGCTGTTTCGCTCGCGCCTCAGCAGCTGCCGACGGTGCAAATGTCAGCTCTGTCGCCTGAATGATGACCACAGGTGGTGGCGTAATTGTTTTTGCCTCAGGAGAGACCGCGATAAAAAAAGTCGACAGCAAAATGATATGCAGGCCGATGGCGAGCATTAAGGGACGAACAAGATTCTCGCCCCGACGATCCATTAAGGCGTCTCCGCTACGAGACCAATTGAGGTCACGCCGACACCTTGCAGTGCGGCCATCACCTCCATGACGCGACCGTAATCAAGCCCTTGGTCACCACGAAGCTGCACAGGAGTGCCTGGCTTCGCCGCCAAAACCTTCATCACTCGATCTTTGATGGTTCCCAACGTGACTGGAGTCTCACCATTACCGCCAATATTGATGAACAACTCACCTTTCCCATTCATTGAAACGACCAAGGGCTCTTCATCCGTTTCAACCGGTAACGGCTCTGTTGATGCCTCTGGCAACTCGATAGGTACACCGGGTGTCAGCATTGGTGCTGTCACCATAAAAATCACCAGTAACACCAACATGACATCAATATAGGGGACGACGTTAATCTCTGAGACTAAGCGCTTCCGATTCCGTCGCGACACACGCGCCATCATTCACCCCGCTGATGGACGCGACGATGCAAAATCGCAGCGAACTCGTCAGAAAAATTCTCATAAGCCATCGAAAGACTGTCGACCTTTGCATTGAAACGGTTATAGGCAATAACAGCAGGAATCGCAGCAAACAGACCAATGGCTGTCGCAACCAAGGCCTCAGAAATACCTGGTGCAACAGTTGCAAGCGTCGCCTGCTTGACAGCAGCCAGTCCACGGAAGGAATTCATAATCCCCCAGACTGTCCCAAAGAGACCGATATAGGGACTGATCGATCCGACCGTAGCTAGAAATGGAAGATGTGCTTCGAGGCGCTCTTCTTCTTTAGCGCGCGCGACACGCATGGCGCGGTGGACACCTTCCATGACTGCATCAGGGTCAGACTTCACATCTTGACGCAGACGTGTGAACTCCTGAAATCCTGCTTTAAATACAGCTTCAAGCCCAATTAAATTCGGAGAATTTGCAACCTGCTTATACAGACTGACCAATTCAGCCCCGCTCCAAAAGGTATCTTCAAACAAGCGCGCGTGCTTTTGTGCCCGGGATAACACACGAGTCCTTTGAAAAATGACAACCCAAGAAAAGATTGATGCAAGCATAAGCGTCGCCATCACCAGTTGAACAACAGGGCCGGCTTGCAGCACAAGGCTTAGAATAGAAAGTTCTTCAGACATCAGTGTTTCCAGCAGTCATGTGTAATGTTTTGAGTAATGTATCAGGTAGAGCCCGAGGTTTGAGAGTATCCATACTGACGGCGACAACTTCCACCTCTGCGTTCACAAGATTCGTCCCGTCACTGTCTCGATTCGCTGATTGCGAGAACATAACACGGGTCGGACGAACCGATTTCACCGCACAGGAGATCGAGAGCACATCATCAAGTCTCGCCGGCGATTGATAGTCGACAGACACACGTCGAACCACAAAAATCAGATTATTATCGATTGTCACCGACTGCTCGATCCCGATGCTTCGCAAAAAATCAGTCCGAGCGCGCTCGAAGAATTTCAAATAGTTTGCGTAGAAAACGATGCCACCCGCATCAGTGTCTTCAATATACACACGCACAGGAATCTCAAAACTCATCACGACTCCTGAAACAAATCGTCAGCACCGCCATTGAGCCCCACAACCTGATAACCAGCCTGCGTCAACGTTCTCCCACGAGGCGTTCGATGGAGATAGCCTTGCTGAATCAAATACGGCTCTATTACTTCTTCAAGCGTACCGCGCTCTTCACCAAGGGAAGTCGCTAAGGACTCAATCCCCACGGGACCTCCATTAAAATGATTCGCGAGTACCGATAAGAGTTTGCGGTCCATTTGATCAAAGCCACGTGCATCCACATGCAACAGATTCAATGCACCGTCAGACACCTGTTGAGTAATAACACCATCAGCGCGGACTTCTGCGAAATCTCGGACGCGACGCAACAGTCGATTCGCAATCCGGGGCGTACCACGCGAACGCTTCGCGATCTCAGAAGCCCCTTCTGATTCACACTCGATACCCATTAGACCCGCAGAACGCGTCACAATCTTGGCTAAATCAGCCTCTGAATAGAATTCAAGCCGCTGAACAATGCCGAAACGATCGCGCAATGGGCTCGTTAAAAGACCCGCTCGGGTTGTTGCGCCAACCAGCGTAAAAGGCGGTAGATCGAGTTTGATCGAGCGGGCAGCAGGCCCCTCTCCAATCATGATGTCGAGCTGATAGTCTTCCATTGCGGGATATAACACCTCTTCGACAGAAGCCGACAATCGATGAATTTCATCAATAAAGAGGACATCACCTTCTTCAAGGTTGGTCAGAATTGCAGCCAAATCGCCCGCGCGTTCAAGAACTGGACCTGATGTTGATTTCAACGAGGCGCCCATTTCATGCGCAATGATGTTTGCCAATGTCGTTTTACCAAGACCCGGAGGACCGAAAATCAAGGTGTGATCAAGTGGCTCTGAGCGATTCCTTGCAGCATCCACAAACAACTGCATTTGATCACGAACTTTCGGTTGCCCTTCATATTCAGCCAACGTTTTCGGCCGCACCGCCCGCTCAATACGGACATCTTCGGGCATCGAATCGCCTTCGATAATCCGCTCGCTCATGGTGTTCGCAACATCTGTTTCAGACTCGACCGAATCAAACTCTCGGGAGTCGCCTCAGGATCTTTAGGTAATGCATTAATCGCCTTGCGCGCCTCAGCCTCTTTATACCCAAGCGCAATCAGACCAAGAACCGCTTCTTCAACAGGTGATGCCGCGTTACTCGATTGCGAACGCCCACTTGAGGTCATTCGACCTCGTAGTTCAACCACCAAACGCTCAGCAGTTTTCTTTCCAACACCTGGGAGACGCGTCAATGTGGCCACATCGTCACGCTCAACGGCAGCAGCAAGCTCATCACCAGAAAGACCAGATAATACGCCAATCGCAAGCTTCGGCCCGACGCCTGATATTTTGATTAGAATCCGAAACGATTCCCGATCGTCATGGGTCAAAAAGCCATAGAGAAGTTGTGCGTCCTCGCGAACAACAAAATGTGTCAGCAAAGTCACCGTTTGACCAACAGCCGGCAATTCACACAATGTGCTGATTGGGCATTCGATCTCGTATCCAACACCACCGACGTCAACAAGCGCTGTCTGATGCTCAATTCCCAGTAACGTGCCTGTAATCCGGCCGATCATTTCGGACTCTCCTTTAAGCGCCAACGACTACCTGAGCGTGAACGCGATGACAAACGAAAACGAGCATCTGCTCCGACACCATCTTTACTGTACCCCGCACAGAGCGCAATACCGAGTGCGTCAGCGGCATCTTCACCTGGATTCTCAGACAAACTCAAAATCCGAATGACCATATTCTGCATTTGTGTTTTGGTCGCCTGACCCTGACCGCAAATTGCTTGTTTGACTGTTTTTGCAGCGAACTCTTTGACGGGTATCGCCGCATTACCAGCTGATAACAGCGCGACGCCGCGCGCTTGGCCCAACTTCAATGCGGACTGAAAATTTTTGGCTAAAAACACTTCCTCAACTGCACATTCAGTGGGCTCGAGTCTCTCGATCACTTCTAAAAGGCCTCGATACAAAATAAGTAACCGTTCAGACATATCGCCTGAGCCGAGACGTAAGATTCCAGATTCCAGATAGGTCACGCGACTTCCCTCGACTTCGATCACGCCCCAACCAGTTTTAATGGAGCCAGGATCGATGCCGAGGATTCTACGCATTAAGCGAGTAACTCAAGTAACTCATCAGTGAAGTTGGCGTTGGTATAGACGTTTTGCACGTCATCTAAGTCTTCAAGCATGTCGATCAGCTTCATGACTTTCGGCGCACTGTCTTCATCCAACTCAGCGGTTGTTGATGGAACCAAAGCAACTTCAGCCGATAACACCTCAACGCCCGCGGCAACCAGTGCATCTTTGACTTCGACAACGTCATTTTGCGTCGTCGCAACATCGATCGACCCATCATCTTGGCTGATGACGTCTTCAGCGCCTGCCTCGAGTGCAGCCTCCATGACCACATCTTCATCCGCGCCGTCGATTAAAATCTGCCCGCGTTTTGTAAACAAATAGGCAACCGAACCGTCCGTTCCAAGGTTACCACCACACTTGCTGAACGCATGACGCACTTCAGCAACTGTCCGGTTTTTGTTATCTGTCATCACCTCAACCAAGACAGCAACGCCGCCTGGTCCATAGCCTTCGTAAACCAGCTCTTCAACGTTATCGTTATCACCGCCGCCAGCGCCACGATCAATCGCACGCTGAATTGTGTCTTTCGTCATGTTTGCCGATAGCGCCTTATCGACCGCAGCACGTAAACGCGGGTTATCAGCAGGCTCGCCACCACCCATCTTAGCCGCGACCGTGATTTCACGGATCAGCTTAGTAAAAATCTTGCCACGCTTCGCGTCCTGCGCAGCCTTCTTGTGCTTAATGTTGGCCCATTTACTATGACCTGCCATTACATCGACTCCGTTTTATCCTGACGAATCCGTACTCCCACTTCTTTCAGCTGTTCTGGGCTAACAGCACCTGGCGCGTCTGTAAGCAGGCACGTCGCTGATTGCGTTTTCGGGAAAGCAATCACATCACGGATTGAAGTCGCACCAAGCATGAGCATCACAAGACGATCTAAACCAAATGCTAGCCCGCCGTGCGGCGGCGCCCCATAGCGCAGGGCATCCAGCAAGAAGCCAAATTTTTCTTGTTGTTCTTCTGCAGAAATATTCAGTACCTCAAACACGGCCTGTTGCATTCCTTGGTCGTGAATTCGAATCGATCCACCACCCAGTTCGGTTCCATTTAACACCATGTCATAAGCACGTGAGAGCGCATCCAATGGCCTCGCTTTTAAATCAGCAGGCTCAACTGTTGGCGCTGTAAACGGGTGGTGTAATGCAGCCACTTGTCCATCACCTGCATCTTCAAACATTGGGAAGTCAACAACCCAAAGTGGTGCCCATGCATGGGTGATTAAGTTCAGGTCATGACCCAACTTCACTCGCAAAGCACCCAGTGCATCCGATACAACGCGTGTCGAATCTGCACCGAAGAATAAGATATCTCCATCCTTCGCATCGACGCGCGCGATCAAGGACATCACAACATCATCAGGCATAAATTTGAGGATTGGGCTTTGCAGACCCTCGACACCCTCTGCCAATGCATTAACCTTTACCCAAGCCAACCCTTTGGCACCATATTGGCTGACAAACTTGGTGTAATCATCGATCTCTTTACGCGAGATCGTCGCACCACCTGGCACCTTCAAAACAGTCACGCGACCATTCGGGTCATTGGCAGGACCACTGAATACTTTGAAATCAACTGATGACATTAAATCTTTAATATCAACAAGTTCTAAAGGAATCCTAAGATCAGGCTTATCACTACCAAAACGCGCCATGGCCTCTGCATATGGCATTCTTGGGAATTGACCTAAATCGATATTCATCTCTGTTTTGAATAGCTCGCGGATCATCGACTCCGTCAGACCCATTACCGCTTCTTCATCCACAAACGACATCTCGAGGTCGATCTGTGTAAATTCAGGCTGACGATCTGCACGCAGATCCTCGTCTCGGAAACACTTTGCAATCTGGAAGTACCGATCAAGACCAGCAACCATCAATAGCTGCTTAAACAACTGCGGTGACTGGGGAAGCGCAAAAAACTCACCCTTATGAACACGCGAAGGGACCAAATAGTCACGCGCACCTTCAGGAGTCGCGCGTGTCAGCACAGGTGTTTCAGTATCCACAAACCCGTTATCGGAAAGGAAGTTACGGACAAACGTGGTGACCCGCGAACGCAGCATTAAGTTTTCGAGCATCTCTGGACGACGGAGGTCCATATAACGATGCTTCAAACGCACTTCCTCACCCACCTTGGCATGCTCATCGAGTTGGAACGGAGGTGTGTCGGCTGTATTCAATACCTTAACCTCACGGCCGAGAACTTCGATTTCACCGGTTGGCATGTCAGCGTTCACAGTTCCTTCTGGACGTGCACGGACAAGTCCTGTGATCTGCATTACCCACTCTGATCTCGCGCGATCAGCTGTCGCAAACGCTTCTTCGGTATCAGGGTCTACGACAACCTGAAGCAGCCCTTGGCGATCACGCAGGTCAAGAAAGATCACGCCGCCATGGTCGCGGCGGCGATGAACCCAACCGCAAACAGTGATTGTGTCACCGATGTGCTTGGCATTGAGTTCGCCGCAATAGTGGGTACGCATGAATGTGTATTCCTTTTTCAATTGGCTTAAGCAGCCGATTCCGTTTTCTTTGAAGTCGTTGGTTTGGTATCCGATGATTTACCGTCACCGGCCAAGTTTTTCTTTTTATCACCAGTCTTAAAATCTGTCTCATACCAGCCGCCTCCAGTGAGACGGAATCCGGACGCACTGATCTTCTTTTTCAGCTCTGGCTTGCCACACGCTGGGCAATCAACCAGCGGTGCGTCAGATAACTTCTGTAAAGCATCATGCGGTTGTCCGCATGCTGCGCATTGATATTCATAAATTGGCATATTGACCTCGACCAATTGCTTGCCAAAAACGTGAAAGTATACCGGTCCTTGGCCCATCCAAGAACCCGAATTTCAAAATTGGGGCATCCAAATGAAGTTAAAGATCCTCGTCATCATCAGAAAGACGCTCTAAAAGCATGGATAGAGCCTCCAAGACAGTGCGATCACGGATTTCAGAACGGTTACCATCAAGAGCAAGCTTTTGGCTGTACACGCCGTCAGAATCCGCGACCGATACCCAAATAGTACCGATAGGCTTCTCATCAGTTCCACCATCCGGTCCAGCGATTCCTGTGGTTGAGAGCGCCCAATCCGACCCCGTCAGTCGCTGTATTCCTATAGCCATTTCAGAAGCGACTTCCTCACTCACAGCGCCAAATGACAACAGCGTTTCGTGACTCACACCCAGTAGTTCTTCCTTCACAGAATTCGCATAGGCCTGAACTCCGCCTAAAAAATAGGCCGAAGAACCAGAACACTCAGTCAATGCCGCACCTAATAAGCCACCGGTACAGCTTTCAGCAACCGAGACCGTCTGGCGCGATTCAGTCAAACGCATATGCAGTTCATTTAAAACAGGCAAAAGTTCTGAAGTCATACACCATTCCATGTCTTTTCTTTAGAATGCCACGATGGATCAAAAAGCCCCACTGTCTCAGCACACTCCCATGATGCAGCAATACCTGGCGATTAAGGAACAACATCCGACATCGCTGGTGTTTTATCGAATGGGTGATTTTTATGAATTGTTCTTCGACGATGCGAAAACAGCCGCGCAGGTTCTCGACATTACACTTACCAGTCGTGGCCAATCCGCAGGTGAACCGATTCCGATGGCTGGCGTCCCCTATCACGCAGCCGAAAACTATCAAGCACGTTTATTGAACGCGGGCTTATCTGTTGTTGTTTGCGAGCAAGTTGGTGTCCCAGGGGAGTCCAAAGGACCTGTCGCACGAGAAGTTACTCGCATCCTTACCCCAGGCACCGTAACTGATGATGCCTTTGTGGACTCAGGACAGGAGCTGTGGGTTGCCTCTCTGAATAGCCATGGTCTCAGTTACTCAGTGGCATTGGGATCTGTCTCACGTGGCGAGATTTTGATTTACGACCAACTAAGCCGTGAAGCCGTCGATAGTCTCTTTACACGGATCGAACCAAAAGAGTGTCTCACACACGATGCAGACCTGTTCGCTACCGAATTTCGTCAAGTCGAACTGCCGCCCTGGCACTACACGCTTGATCAACTCTCTAGGGAGCTCGAGCGTACCTATCAAGTCAGCGATGCCAGAGGCTTAGGATTGAGTGATGTCAGCGATCAAGGCCTTGAAGCCACAGCTGCCTTACTCACCTATTTGTACGACACCCAACGCACTGAGCTCGCTCACTTCTCAAGGCCTAAACTCATCCGTGATGACAATCGAGTCATACTGGATCAAACCACGCAAAAGAATTTGGAACTGATTCGGACATTAAAGGGCGAACGCAAACACACGTTACTCTGGGTTCTCGATCAGACTTCAACCGCCATGGGTAGTCGTGAACTGGCTCGTTGGATCACTGCACCCTATCGCGATACAGATATTCCAAAACGACGCCTGACCAATATTCGCGAGTTAATTGATTCAGGACTCACTGCTTCAATCACAAACCACTTAAAACGCATCGGCGATCTCGAAAGGATTATTGCTCGGATCGGTTTGAAATCAGCAAGACCACGTGACCTCACTCGCTTACGAGACAGTCTGAAAGAGCTCCCTGAATTAAAGGCGAGACTTACCCAATCAACTTATCAGTCAGTGAGTGCACTTGGTGATGCGCTTCTGTTGATGGAAACAATCCACCAACTACTTGATGAAGCACTTGAGATCGAACCATCGGTTGTGATCAGCGCCGGTGGAGTCATTCGCGAAAGATACGACGATGAGCTCGATCAGTTACGCAGATTCTCTCGTGACGCATCGAGCCTTCTGACAGAAATGGAAGAGACAGAACGGGCGAACTCAGGGATCACAGGCCTTAAACTCGGTTACAACCGAGTGCACGGCTATTATTTCGAAATTTCAAAAGCAACGCTTGCCACTCAAGAAGCCCCCTTACACTTCCAAAGACGCCAAACGCTGAAAAATGCTGAACGCTTTACAACACCTGAACTCAAGACCTTTGAAGACAAAGCGTTGTCAGCTGAGAGCCAAGCACTCAGTCGTGAACGCCACCTATTCGATGCATTATTTGATCCACTCACGGATGCAATTAACGACCTCAAAACGCTAACGCAGTCATTATCTGAGCTTGATGTCTTAACAAGCCTCGCGTTGGTCGCGAGCCATGAGCGCTGGGTTGAGCCAGTATTATCAGAGGCCGTCGAAGTAAAGATCACTAACGGCCGGCATCCAGTCATTGAGAAAGCGAGCCCAGAGCCCTTTGTACCGAATGACACACAGCTCAATAATGACAATTCACTTGCTTTAATCACCGGACCCAATATGGGCGGTAAGTCGACTTACATGCGACAAACAGCACTGGTCGCTCTTCTCGCGCGCATTGGTAGCTTTGTGCCCGCAGACCACGCATCCATCGGTCCAATCGATCGGATCTTTACCCGTATTGGCGCCTCCGATGATCTGGCGGGTGGTCGATCAACCTTCATGGTCGAGATGACAGAGACCGCAGCAATTTTGGCTGAAGCATCTGATCAGTCGCTTGTCTTGATGGACGAGGTGGGTCGTGGCACCAGTACATTTGATGGGCTTGCGTTGGCCTGGGCCTCTGCTGAGGCACTGGCTAAGCGACACGCACTGACACTCTTTGCAACGCATTATTTTGAGCTGACGCACCTACCCGAGAGTGAGCCATCAGCCTTTAACGTGCATCTCACTGCGCAAGTCACCGGCGATCACATCGTGTTCCTGCATCGCGTGATGGATGGCCCAACCTCTCAAAGCTACGGCCTCCATGTCGCACGACGTGCAGGTGTACCTGATGACATCATTGGTCGGGCAGCGTCATATCTTGCTGAACTCGAGTCACAGCAAGTCGCTCTCAACCAACATCAGGCACCTCAGGCGGATTTATTCAACCAACCACGAGATCCGCTTGTGAGCCAATTAGCCCACCTTGATCCTGATGATCTCTCACCGAGAGAAGCGTGGTCGACACTCGAGACGCTGGTATTAAAAGCACGAGAGTCACTTGGCGATTCAGACGCAAACGCATAGAATCTTGGCCGCACAAAGGAGAGACCCATGACATTTGTTGTTGTCGATAACTGTATTCGCTGTAAATACACAGACTGCGTTGAAGTCTGCCCAGTGGATTGTTTTTATGAAGGCCCTAACTTCCTCGTCATCAACCCAGATGAGTGTATTGACTGCGCGCTCTGTGAGCCTGAGTGCCCTGCAGGTGCAATCCTTTCGGAAGACGAGTTATCAGAAGATCAAAAAGCTTTTATCGAAATCAACGACGAATTGTCTCGTGTCTGGCCGAATATTACGGAAAAGAAAGACCCACTCCCCGATGCCGACGAGTGGGACGGTGTACCCAATAAAATCGATCACTTAGATCGCGGTTGATTCAGCTCAAGATTGCAGCATCCGCCGGAATGCGCCCTGATTCGACCATCCGGCGGAGCAATCGAAGCGCTTCAACTTGAATTTGTCGGACCCTCTCCCGAGTCGTCCCCAAACGCGCACCAATCGCAGATAAAGTCTCGCTGTCACGGCCATCCAATCCATAGCGACGCGTGACAACCATCCGCGGTAAATCTGGCAACAAGTTGAGCCAAGCAGCTACATTTTCACGATCTTCTTGATTAGCCGCGAGCTCTTCTGGACTCGGTGCATCAGACTCTAAGAGGTCAACACCGGTTGTTCCGTCTAAACCATCGACTGCTTGATCAAGTGAGATAATTTGCTCGCTAGGATTAAACCAATGATCCATGTTGCGCTTCGCGTATCCAGGCAATGACTCATTTTCTGCCTCAATCGCTTTTCGCTCTTGCCGAAATTCTCGCTGTTTATGGATCGGCGTACGCACCGTTTTGACTTGGTTCATAAGCGCACGCTCAACCGCCTGACGAATCCACCAGGCCGCATAAGTTGAAAAACGATACCCCATCTCAGGATCGTACTTATCGACCGCGCGCATTAGGCCGATATTGCCCTCTTCGACCAAATCGGCGACATCCAGTCCACGACCGCGATAGCGACCCGCCAAACTGATGACAAGCTTTAAGTTTCGCTGAATAAATTCAGTCCGCGCTTTCTGACAGCCCTGGCGTACACGCCGGCCGAGCTCAAGCTCTTCCTTGGCTGTCATGAGCTCATGTTGGTTCAGATGATTTAGGTAAGTTGCATTTGAGAGTGAATCAATCATAACGATCTCCTTGTCTTGAGAGGACAGTTATATTCACTCTCGGAAGATCAGCGTGATGGACGGAAGGACTAAGACCTGCGCTTTGGTAGTAGTGAGATCGGATTAATGGGTTTACCCTGCTTTCGGATTTCAAAATGCAACTTGACCCGATCAGTCCCCGTAGAGCCCATCTGCGCAATCACTTGGCCTGCACGCACGACGTCACCAACTTTCACATTTAAGCTTTGGTTATGACCATACGCACTCAAGAGCTTGTCTTCATGGCTGATAATCACGAGGTTACCGAAGCCCACAAGACCATCACCTGCATACACCACGCGCCCACTGGCGGCAGCTTTGACAGGCGTACCCGCACGACCGCCGAGCTGAACGGAACGACTAAATCGAGTCTTTTCAGAGTAGGACTCAAGAATCGGACCATTCACTGGCCATTGCCAACCCGTAAACTGAGGCACTGGAGAGGCTTTAGGTTGTGGCTTTGGTTCTTTCTTGGGTTGTACCTTTGGCTTTTGAGCGACCGCTGGCTTCTGGACTGGCTCTGGCTCGGCCTTAATTGGTGGCGGAGTGATTGCCTTAGGTTTCGGTTCAGGCGGTACTTCACCTTTCAATTTCAACGACTGACCTGGTGTAATCACATCAGAATTCAGCCGGTTTCGACGACGCAACACATCAGGATCTTGCTCGAAACGCCAAGCAATCGAAAACAGGGTATCGCCACGTCTGACGACATAACGCGACCCAGCTTCTTCAGCATCCAAATTGCCGGCATCAATTGTGGTGACCTTTGGCTTCACACGCTCCAATGGGCGGCCTAAATTGTCAGTTGGCACCTCGTACGGTGCCGAACAGCCAACCAACAAACCAATTGCGAGCCACAGACGTTTCATCGAACCCCAGTCCCATTGTCTGCCGAGAACTTCAGCGCCAATGATGCCAAGATAAAGCCACCGAGGCCAAATACCAGAGGAATCCAGAGCATGTCTTGCGTCGGTATCAATAAGAGCAGCGAACCATCATCACCTGCACCTTGCCATGGCCACACGCGAACCAAAGCACCGAACACCACACCTGTCAGACAGCTCAAGACTTCCGTGTGATATTTGGCGAGAAGCGCTTTCAGAATGTGAGCCATCAGCAAAATACCGATCGCACCACCGCTTATGAATAACAGCAATATCGAGACATCAAAGGCACTCACTGCGCTGATCAACGCAGGATACAAACCTGTCAGCAGGAGTAAAAAGCTTCCAGAAATCCCAGGCAGTAACATCGCGGACAAGGCCATCGCACCAGCCAAAGGCCAAACCCACAATGCCGGATCAGCTGTTTGCGGTGTTTGCAGTCCGAGGACTAATGCGATCAAAACGCCGAAGGCCAAAAAGCCCCAATCCTTAGACCGCATTGAGGACCGTAGATCAGACAAGAGTGCAATACCCATCGCAATGACAAGACCAAAGAAAAATCCCCACACACGCTCAGGAACACTATCAAGCCAATCTTTGATCCAATGTGCGAGCGTAATCAATGACATCAAAATGCCAACAAGTAATGGCGCGACAAATCCGCCATCCAACTTAACCCACAATCCACGAACGCCTTCGTTCCGAAAGACTTTCCACAATTCAGGAGTGACAGAGGTCAGAACAGCTAACCACCGTTCATAAATACCGGTGAGAAAAGCGACCGTACCGCCAGACACCCCGGGCACAGCATCGGCTGCACCCATCGCAAGACCGCGAAGCCAGATCGAAAACCAGCTCATTCAAGACCTGCCAAAGCGGGCACAAAAAACGCCGTATCAAGTGGGATTTCGTCAATCGTTTCACCATCACGAATATACAAAATCAACTGCTGTTTTTGACCTAAACCGACAGGTGCAATTAAACGTCCACCGTCAGCCAACTGTTCGAACAATGCACCCGGAACAGACTCAGGACAGGCGGCCAAAATAATGCCATCAAAGGGTGCGAACTCAGGCCAACCAAGCAATCCATCTCCATGACGGATGACGACATTCTCAAGCTCGAGAGTGTCCATACGTTTTCTAGCTTCGGTTGCTAATGGTGCGATTCGCTCAATCGCAAAGACCTGCTCGGCTAAATGACCTAAAAGCCCTGTCTGAAATCCAGAACCGGCGCCAACCTCCAATACACGACTTAACTGGCGGCCACCGCGTAATAGCTCCAGCATCCGAGCGACTACAGACGGTTGCGAGAGCGTTTGCTGATATCCAAGCGGTAAGGTCACATCGGTATAGGCCGAATCAGCCACTGCAGGATCTACAAACAGATGCCGCGGCACACGACGAAACGCATCCAAGACGAACACATCGTTGATCCCCAAATCGCCAAGCGTCTCGACTAAGCGGCTTTGACCACGCTCATGAAGCAGACCGTGCATGTGCCTCCTGCAAATTCCCTAATTCATTCAATAACGCTGTCGCAAACGAGCCCTTCGGCAACCAAAACGACAATTCGAGTGTATTGCCTGATACCTCTGCTTCCAACTGCTGTGGCAGTATTCGGACTGCTCGTCGATCTTCGTCCCGAAACACACCACGCATCCATGCATACAGTTCGGGATCGGTCTGGAGTATGGAGCTCTCAAAATCTGCTTGTTCAACCGATGTTTTGGTTTGGCGGCCAGCCATTGGCGCAGTTGGATCAAGCTCCCCTGCTCGTATACGCTCACAGACAGAGGCCAATTCAGTCTCAGACACTGCGAAGTGACTACCGCGACCAGCTAGGGACACCACATCACCAACGCTCACCTCGAGCCACCGATTAGTTGTCAAACGCTCAGCCAAAATGGCATTAAATCCAGCAGACCGAGCCGCTGACGCGGCCATCCCATCTTTTGGATGCAATCGTCGCCGTCCCTGAGGATCACGACGAGCAAGCCGACGAGCCGCTTCAAGGTTGGAGCCAGAGCGTCCAAATCGCTGTAACCCAAAATAGTTCGGTACACCCTGTTCCGCAATCGCTTGAATACGCGCATTGATGTCTTCGATGACCAACCCGTGGAGTCTCAATTGAAATTGATTACCAGCCAACTGACCTATCTTTAATTTTCGCTGGTTCTTAGTCAGCCTTAATACCTCAAGAGTTTCATCAATCGGACCCTCTTCAATCAATGCAGTCTCTGGAAGACTGATCCATTGAGTCGCAATTGCCTTGGTATCTTTTTTACCGGCATACCCCAGGTCTTTCCGAGAGGTTTTTGATGCTTGAGCTAATCGGGATGACGCCTCTTCAGTTGAAATTCCCGTTTTGCGAATCAGCGCCCAAATGTGTGGACCCGTACCCTCTGGTTCAAATCCAAGATCTTCTGTTACGACAAAGTCAGATGCATCCGATCGATAAGAGCCTTCGAAGACCGACTCACCATGCGCCTTCGGTAGATGGGCTAAATCAATTGATCGTGATCCGTAGACAAGCGTGTTCAATGGGCACGCATCAATACAGAAGTCATCACAGCGATACCCTCACCACGACCAACAAACCCAAGTTTTTCGGTCGTTGAGGCTTTCACTGACACCCGATCCAACGGTGTCTCTAAAACATCTGCGATGCACTGGCGCATCGCTTCTCGAATAGGTCCAATCTTCGGTACTTCACATAAGATCGTGATATCAAGATTAGACACTGAATAGCCTTGTTGCAGACACAACCGGCGCACCTCACGAGTTAACTCAGCGGAGTCTGCACCCGTAAATTGAGAATCGGTATCTGGAAATAGCAGGCCAATGTCACCAAGCGCAAGCGCGCCGAGCATGGCGTCCATCACAGCATGCAACACAATATCGCCATCACTGTGAGCGACAATTCGATATTCACAAGGAACCCAAAGACCACCGAGGGTCATGCCATCTCCTGCTTCGACCCGATGCACATCAAAGCCCTGTCCGATACGAATCATAGTGCGGCCTCCCCACGAGCTACTAAGAGTGCTTCGATTAATTCTAAGTCCTCAGGGTAGGTCAGCTTGATGTTCGATCGCCGACCCCGGATCAACCATGGAAGCTGCCCATTTGCCTCCATCGCTTGCGCTTCATCAGTCACAAGCATATTGGTCTCATTGGCAATCTGAAGCGCTTTAGATAGTTCGCCCAACCGAAAGACCTGAGGCGTCATCGCATGCCAAAGACCGGTGCGATCAACGGTCTCAGCAATACAACTATCTGACTCCTCAGGACAACTGCAGATCTGATCGACACGCTTTAAGGTATCTGCGGCAGGCACGCCCAACACCGCCCCTGGACAATTCGTTGCGTCAATCGCATCCAATAAGGCGTGCAGTTCATGTTGGGTAATCAGTGGTCTTGCAGCATCATGAACAAACACCCAATCACTGGCATCTGCACCTTGAGCCTCGATCCAATCAAGTCCAGCCTGCACGCTATCGGCGCGTTCAGCACCACCCACTATCGCAACAACACGATCATCACCTGAGGCCGCTAATTCATGAAATCGACGATCATCGGGGGGCACAGGAACAACAATAGACTGAAATATGTTCGGTTTAAGAAATGCGCGTAACACGTGATCCAACACGGGCTGACCTGCAACTGTCATGTATTGTTTTGGCACTTGTGACCCAAACCGAAGACCTTTACCTCCAGCCGGAATCACCGCCCAAAGTTTATTCACTTGGGAGCTCTCCCTTCGGTAACAACCGAACGAAGGTTTCACCTTCTTTGACATATCCAAACCGCGACCGAAGAAGCTCCTCAATCGCCTCTGGATCTGTTTTCAAGGCATTAATTTCTGACACCAATTCGTCGTTACGGGACATCAATCGCTGATTTTCAGACTCTTGTTTTTGAAGCTCGTCTGTCAGTCGTTGTAATTCAGAAATGGACCCTGTCCCAAACCACAACTGGTACTGAGACAACCCCAATAAAATCGCAAGTCCGACAAGAACGACCTTAGCTGTCATGACTGTCCGAAGATGGCTCCACGACCGGCATATTTTGCTTGGGAGCCCAATGCTTCTTCAATCCGAAGCAACTGATTATATTTCGCGACGCGATCTGAACGACACAGTGATCCTGTTTTGATCTGACCTGCAGAAGTACCCACTGCCAAATCAGCGATTGTTGTATCTTCTGTCTCGCCAGATCGATGTGAAATGACCGCAGTAAATCCGGCCTTTTGCGCCATCCCGATCGCATCAAGCGTTTCTGACAGCGTTCCGATCTGATTGAACTTAATCAAAATCGAATTACCAACACCCTGCTTAATGCCACGACTTAGAATCGTAGTGTTGGTCACGAATAAATCATCACCCACCAGTTGGCAACGTGAACCCAAGGTCTTCGTTAAATAAGCCCAGCCATCCCAATCACTTTCATCCATTCCATCTTCGATGGAAACAATTGGGTAGTGATCACACAGACCACCTAAATAATCCGCAAAGCCTTCTGCATCAAAGGCTCGACCTTCGCCAGCTAGATCGTATTGGCCATTTTTGTAAAATTCACTGGAGGCACAATCAAGCGCCAACGTGATGTCTTCACCCAAAGTGTAACCAGCATTGGCAACTGCCTTTGCAATCACAGCAAGAGCTGCTTCATTGGATGGCAAATTTGGGGCAAACCCACCCTCATCACCAACTGCAGTGTTCATCCCCTCTGCAACCAACACTTTTTTCAGGTGATGGAATACTTCAGCACCCATACGAAGCGCTTCAGCAAAGCTTTTGGCCGACACAGGCTGGATCATAAACTCTTGAATATCAACGTTATTATCTGCGTGCTCGCCACCATTTAGGATATTCATCATTGGCACTGGCAGTGTCAGCGGACCTGTATTTCCATGCAGATTCGCGATGTGCTGATACAACGGCATCTTCTGATCTTCAGCATGCGCGCGAGCAGTCGCTAACGACACTGCAAGCATTGCATTTGCGCCAAGGCTTGATTTGTTATCCGTACCGTCAAGAGCGATCATTGCATCATCAAGACCACGCTGGTCGGATGCGTCTCGACCAATCACACACTGAGCAATCGGACCGTTGACGTTCTGAACTGCCTGTAAAACACCCTTGCCGAGATAGCGAGTCGCGTCTTGATCGCGCAATTCCAGCGCTTCGCGCGAACCAGTCGATGCACCAGAAGGTGCGCAGGCACGACCCATCGCACCTGATTCCAAAATCACATCGGCTTCAACCGTTGGGTTACCGCGAGAATCCATTACTTCACGGCCAATTACTTTGACAATAGCAGTCATTAGTTGTTGGTCTCCAAAACATCAAACGATTTAACAAGACCATCAATGGCCTTTAACTGAGATAAAAACGGTTCGAGCTTATCAAGCGGTAACGCCGACGGACCATCGCATTTCGCGTTCGATGGATCCGGATGCGACTCTAAAAAGAGTCCAGCGAGGCCGACGGCCATACCCGCGCGTGCAAGCTCAGTGACCTGTTCACGCCGCCCGTCTGCAGAATCTGTTCGCCCGCCGGGCTTTTGCAACGCATGCGTGACGTCAAAAATCACAGGAACTTGCATGTGCTTCATGATGCCAAATCCGAGCATGTCGACCACGAGGTTGTTGTAACCAAAGCTCGAGCCACGCTCACATAGAATCACCTGATCATTTCCTGCCTCTGCGCACTTATTGATGATGTGCTGCATTTCATGTGGCGCAAGGAACTGCGCTTTTTTCACATTAATAATCGCACCGGTCTCGGCCATGGCTACGACCAAGTCAGTTTGACGTGACAAAAACGCAGGCAGCTGAATCACATCACATACTTCGGCAGCAGCTTTCGCCTGTTCGGGCTCATGAACATCAGTGATGAGTGGCACATTGAAATGTGACTTGATATCAGAAAGCCAAGTCAGACCCTTCTCAAGGCCCGGGCCACGGAAGCTTGTGATACTCGAGCGGTTTGCTTTATCAAAGCTCGCTTTAAAGACATAGGGGATATCGAGCTTACGGCAGACATCGACATAGACTTCAGCAATCTCAAAAGCAAGCTCTCGCGACTCCAGCACGTTCATACCCCCAAAGAGCATCATCGGATACGTGTTAGAGCATGGCATGCCGCCAATATCAATCACTGATTTCACGAGAACAATGTCTCCTTTTGACCCGTCTTCGAATAGGTAATGGCTGCTTCAACGAAGCTTGTGAATAGCGGATGTCCGTCGCGAGGTGTCGATGTAAATTCAGGGTGGAACTGACAACCAACAAACCATGGATGATCGTCAACTTCGACAACTTCAACCAGCGTTCCATCCATTGAACGGCCCGCTATCTTCAATCCTGCATCTGACAGACGATCTAAATAATCGTTGTTAAATTCCCAACGATGGCGATGCCGCTCGCTCACTACATCTGTTCCATACACTTCAGAAACCTTGGATCCAGGAGTTAGACGACATTCTTCAGCACCCAAACGCATGGTTCCGCCCAGATCACTGTCTTCAGTTCGAATTTCACGGGTTCCATCGGCTTTAGTCCATTCAGTAATCAATGCGATTACCGGATGTTCTGCCGCAGGTTCAAATTCACTTGAGGTTGCTCCATCAAGGCCTGCAACATGGCGGGCAAACTCAATCACAGCAGCCTGCATACCTAAGCAGATTCCAAGATATGGAATTTTGTTTTCACGCGCATGACAGACCGCAGCGATCTTACCTTCCATGCCACGTTCACCGAAGCCGCCAGGAACGAGAATCGCATCAACACCATCCAACAGATCAAGACCGCGTTTTTCGATATCTTCAGAATCGATATAGCGGAAATTCACGCGCGTCCGCGTTTGTATGCCGGCGTGAACCACCGCTTCGATCAGCGACTTGTATGCATCAAGCAAATCCATGTATTTGCCAACCATCGCAATTTCTATGGACTTCAGCGGGTTCAAGTGTGCATCAACAACACGAACCCATTCGCTCAAATCAGCCGGCTGACACTCGAGGCTCAACTTATCCACGATGAGCTGATCAAGACCCTGCTCGTGCAACATGCTTGGAATACGGTAGATTGTGTCGGCATCTTTTAATGGAATCACAGCACGCTCTTCCACGTTGGTAAAGAGCGCAATTTTCTTGCGACTTGAAATATCGACTTCATGATCTGAACGGCAAATCAAAACATCGGGCTGCAAACCAATCGACCGAAGCTCTTTCACAGAATGCTGCGTTGGCTTTGTTTTGGTTTCACCCGCAGTCGCTATGTAAGGCACCAAAGTCAGGTGCATCAATAATGCACGCGATGAACCAAGCTCTTGACGCAACTGGCGGACAGCTTCCAAAAATGGCAAGGATTCGATATCACCCACTGTGCCACCGATTTCTACAATCGCGACATCTGCGTCCTGTGACCCAGCGATGATTTTGTGCTTAATTTCATCGGTAATATGCGGGATGACCTGAACGGTACCCCCAAGATAGTCTCCGCGACGCTCTTTGCGCAAAACGTCTTCATACACACGCCCCGAAGTGAAGTTATTTCTCTGCGTCATGCGCGTGCGAATAAAGCGCTCATAGTGACCAAGATCGAGATCCGTTTCAGCGCCGTCATCAGTGACAAACACTTCACCATGTTGAAATGGGCTCATGGTGCCTGGATCGACGTTGATATAAGGATCAAGCTTCAACATGGTGACCTTAAGGCCACGCGCTTCTAAAATGGCGCCAAGTGAGGCTGCTGCTATTCCTTTACCGAGCGAAGACACCACCCCGCCGGTCACGAACACGAATCGATTCATGTTGACCTACAATCCTTTTGGTAAGCCCGCCAACAATGTGACGGAAACGTCGTTTGGGATGGGTGATTAGGATACAGTGGAATCGGTCGTATTCCTAGGGACAAACCGCCACTCCCACTGTAAAGAATGCGGAATCAAACCCTCTTCTCTGCAATCGATCGCACCCCAGCCAATAATTTGATCCGAAATCGCAATTAAAGGCGTCCGTTTGCGCAACCAAGGCGGAACGCAGAGCGTCTGTGCAAGCTGCTTTAAACTCTGCATCGGACGTTTCCGTCCCAAACGAAAGCTCCGCCCTTCAACACCCCAAAATACCGACACATCCTCAGATGCTGCGCCTGTTTTTAGTGATAAGACACCATTAGGAAACGACAATTCGATTGACTGATTTGGTGCAATCTTTTCGAATCGGGCAATCTCACTATCAGCCTCGTCACCGATCGTCTCTTGATCCACCCAATGAAGTTTGCCGCCCCATTTTCGAATCAAAACATCCGAACCAATGGGCACTTCTGGCAAGCGATCGTCTGATGCATCAACACATTGCCTCACAAATTCGGTGATCTGAAGTGCAGAAGGCGCGAATCTGCCATGAGCTTGCGCAAAAAACCGGACCTGCCACGCGATTAATGTTTCTGTAGAGGCCAACTCAATCGCTTCGACACCGAGCACAGGCAGTCGCTGACCCAGAGTCTCACCCGCCTTAAATACGCGATCGGTCGCGAGTTTTGATAGTTGTAACAGCTGATCACGGACACTCGGTGTAACACGCGATAACGCGGGCAGAAACTGAAGCCTGATGTAGTTTCTTAAATACGATGGATCTTGATTTGAAGGATCGGTGATGTGTTTCAAGTTGCGCGCTGTTAATACCTGCTTCAACTGCTTACGCGATAATGACAGGAGTGGTCGAATCAATAATCCAGGACCAAATGCACGAACCACAGGGATACCAGCCAAACCGATCAGTCCAGACCCCTGTGAAAGACGCATGAGGAGTGTTTCAACTTGATCGTCACGATGATGCGCGGTCATCACCACCTCACCTGAAGAGACCTCTCTCATCACTGCGTCATAACGCGCCTTCCGAGCACGTGCTTCAAACTCAGGGCCTAACTCAAGGTGTAAGTGATGGGCTTTAAAGTCAAAGCCTCTCCGCTCAGTCTCCGTTTGAACAAATTGAAGCCAATCATCGGCTTCGCGGGCTACACCGTGATGACAGTGATGAACGACCACCTGTCTCGGGACAACTTTGGAAAAGTCTGCGACTAGCGCGAGCAGCGCCATCGAATCAGCGCCACCGCTGATCATCAAGTGGACGCGATGATCAGGGCCTGGCCAATGGGGCCGAATCAGTCCTTCAGCTGCGACCGACACCGAATTGCATCAATTTCTGATAACGAGACTCTAACAACTGCTCTTCAGACAGACCGCCTAAGATATCCAACTGCGCTTCAATCGCATCACCAAGCGATGTCGCAGCCTGCTCTGGTGCACGATGCGCCCCACCAAGGGGCTCACGAACTAACTGATCCACTAGACCCAGTGAAAATAATCGATCTGCGGTGATTCCCATGGCTTCAGCAGCCTCAGGCGCATGTGCAGCACTCTTCCAAAGAATCGATGCACACCCTTCTGGCGAGATCACTGAGTATGTTGAGAATTCGAGCATCAACAGCTTATCGCACACACCAATAGCAAGCGCACCACCCGAACCACCTTCACCAATCACAGAGGTCACAATGGGTGTTTTTAAACGAGCCATCACAGCCAAGCTTTTCGCAATCGCCTCGCTCTGACCACGCTCTTCGGCATCAATACCTGGGTATGCTCCAGGGGTGTCGATAAAGGTGAGCACCGGCATCTTAAAACGCTCGGCCATCTGCATCAGACGTTGGCCCTTACGATAGCCTTCAGGACGCGGCATTCCGAAATTCCGAGCGACTTTCTCTTTCACTGACCGGCCCTTCTCATGACCAATCACCATCACAGGTCGACCACGGAATTCCCCGATGCCACCCACGAGCGCCTGGTCATCACCGAACAACCGATCACCATGCAGTTCATCAAATCCGTCGATCAAATTCTTTACATAATCAAAGGTATAGGGGCGTTTAGGATGGCGTGCAAGCTGGGCTTTTTGCCAAATCGATAGGTCAGAAAAAATCTTTTCGGTCAGCGTTTTAGACTTCGCCTGCAGACGCGCAACTTCCTCTGCGATATTGATTCCAGATTCAGTCGACAGATGTCTCAACTCATCGATCTTGGAATCAAGATCTGCAATGGGCTGTTCAAAATCGAGATAGTTTGGATTCATGCGCGTTGCTGTGTCCTTGCAGAAAATTCGAGTTGTACCCGGTCTTGTCCGAGCAATTCCTGTAACTCCAATAATAACGAATCGTTTGGATGCACTTGATACTGTTCACCCAACACGACTTCGCCACTGGCATTGGCTGCATTGTACGCGATAACGATCGGACACTCACCGCCCAAATGCGGCTGAATTTTCGAAAGCAATGTCTCTGTGAACTCAGGTGCTTTCATGTCCAAATGAATTTTTAAACCAGATGCCGATTGTTTTCGGGCATTTTCAAGGGTCTCAACCTTGTTTGCACGCATCTTCAATCCATTGGTGAATTCATCAAAACTGACATCCCCCTCAATGACAACCAGAGAATCATCAGCGAGTTTTTCGCGACAGTCTGCAAACAAATCAGCAAACACAGTCACATCCATGCGAGCAGTTCGATCATCGAGCGTCACAATACCGAAGGAATCTCCACGTTTGTTGCGAATCACGCGTAAACCTACAACCAAACCAGCGACACGTACGGTGTCTTTGGTCCGCTCAAGGTTTTCGAGTGCTTTAGCGCCAAGCCCTTTCAAATCATCGGCATACCAGTCAATTGGATGTCCGGTTAGATACAGTCCGAGTGTCTCTTTCTCACCGCGCAGTACGTCACGCTCACTCCAACGCACAGCGCTTCGATGATGCTGATAAGGATCGCTCGCTGCTTGTGATTCATTGCCACCGCCCAAACCGAACATGTCATCCATTCCGACTGCTTCATTGCGCGCCTCTTGATCTGCTTGGCCAATCGCATCTTCAAGCGACGACATGAGTACCCAGCGTGGTTCTGTTAACGAATCAAATGCACCCGCCCGAATCAATGCTTCAAGCGCTCGTCGATTCACTTTGCCAGTACCCACTCGACGACAGAAATCGAACAGATCTGTAAAGGCTCCGTCCTGATTCCGCGCATCAACCAACTGACCAATCGGACCCTCGCCAAGACCTTTAATTGCGCCAAGGCCATAGATGACCTCACCGTCTTTGACCGAAAACTTAAATGAACCAGCGTTCACATCAGGTGGTCTCACAACAAGACCCATCCGGCGGCATTCTTCAATCAGTGGCACGACTTTATCCGTGTTATCCATATCAGAGGACAACACGGCAGCCATAAATTCTGCGGGATAATAAGTCTTTAAAAATGCTGTTTGGTACGACACCAATGCATAGGCTGCAGAGTGCGATTTGTTGAAACCGTAGCCTGCGAATTTTTCCATCAAATCAAAGATCGAACCGGCAAGCTTCGCGTTAATACCTCGCTCTCCCGTTCCTTTGAGGAAAATCTCACGCTGCTTCTCCATTTCCTCAGGCTTTTTCTTACCCATGGCCCGGCGAAGAAGGTCCGCTCCACCGAGTGAATAATTTGCGAGTACCTGAGCGATCTGCATCACTTGTTCCTGATACAGAATGACCCCGTAGGTGTTTTTCAGGATGGGTTCAAGATCTGGGTGTGGATATTCCACCTTGGCACGACCGTGCTTACGGTTAATGAAGTCATCAACCATGCCAGACTGAAGAGGACCCGGACGGAATAACGCGACCAAGGCAACAATATCTTCAAAGGAGTTTGGCTTTAATCGGCGAATGAGCTCTTTCATGCCGCGTGATTCAAGCTGGAATACAGCTGTCGTATCGCCGCGACATAACAACTGAAACACCTTGGAATCATCCATTGGAATGCGCTCAATCACAGGGGCTTCACCCTGGGTTTGCCGTATTAATCCGAGCGCCCAGTCGATGATGGTCAGGGTCCTGAGGCCTAGGAAGTCAAACTTCACCAAACCTGCGGCTTCGACATCATCTTTATCAAGCTGCGTGACCAAACTCGAGCCATCTTCAGCCGACAATAAGGCGGTGAAGTCTGTGAGCTTACCGGGAGCAATCACAACACCACCGGCGTGTTTACCGGTATTTCGAGAAAGGCCCTCAAGCTTTAAGGCCATGTCCCAAACTTCGCGAACTTCATCATCGTTTTCGACAAGCTCTTTGAGTTGAGGCTCCGCTTCAAACGCCTTATCCAACGTCATCCCGACTTCAAACGGAATGAGTTTCGCCAATCGATCACCTAGGCCATATGGTTTCCCCTGAACACGGGTTACATCTCGAACAACCGCTTTTGCTGCCATGGATCCAAAGGTCACAATCTGACTCACGGCGTTACGACCATAACGCTCTGCCACATAATCAATCACACGATCCCGACCTTCCATACAGAAGTCGACGTCGAAGTCAGGCATCGAGACACGTTCTGGGTTCAAAAATCTCTCAAACAGCAATTCGTGTTCAATGGGATCCAGATCAGTAATCTTGAGCGACCAAGCCACGATTGAGCCTGCGCCTGAGCCTCGCCCTGGTCCTACAGGAATCTCATGGTCTTTAGCCCATTGGATGAAGTCAGCGACGATCAAGAAGTATCCAGGGAAGCCCATCTGCAAAATCACGTCGACTTCAAAATCGAGTCGCGCACGATATTCTTGTTCCTCAAGGGTTTGCCCATAGGATGTGGCAGCATCAAGCCGTTCAGTTAATCCGTCATGGGAGAACTTCCGAAAAAACTCGTCAAGAGTCATTCCTTCGGGCACCGGGTATTCAGGCAAGAAGTAGGTACCAAGGGTCAGTTCAACACCACAGCGCTTGGCAATTTGCACTGTATTGGCAACCGCATCTGGCAAATCTGAAAACAGCTCGACCATCGCATCTTGTGGTTTGAGCCACTGCTCTGGAGTATGACGATGCACACGCCGTTGATCATCGAGAGTGACACTGTCGTGGATACAGACCCGCGTCTCATGCGCCTCAAAATCATCAGCTTCACGGAAGCAAGCGACATTGGTTGCAACCAAGGGAATTTGACGCTGATCAGCTGCTTTGACACCGTATTGAGCAAGAACTGTCTCACCAGCCAAACCGACACGTGTGAGTTCGAAATACAGTCTATCAGCAAAAAGTGCATGATATTTATCCAGTACAACATCGGCTTTGTCGGTTTGGCCCGCAGCAACCAAACGTCCGATCTCACCTTCCGTCGCTCCGGTCAAACAAATGAGCCCAGCGGCATGCTCGACGACCCATTCCCACTCAAGCAGCGCGTAATCGCCATCTTGGCCTTTGAGCCACCCAAGCGATAACAATTCCAAAAGGTTTTTGTAGCCTTCTTGGTTCATTGCGATGAAGGTCAGACGGCCGAAGCCATCGGCACCTTTAACCCAACAATCTGCACCAATAATCGGCTGCACACCTTGCGCAAGACAGGCACGATAAAACTTAACCAAGGCGAACAGATTGGATTCATCAGTTAAGGCAACAGCTGGCATTCCATACTGTGACACCTGCCCAACGAGTTCTTTGACCCGAAAGAGACCATCAACCAGTGAGTATTCAGAGTGCGTCCGTAAGTGGACAAACTGCGTCATGCCTTCTCCAATATCCGTTTGACTGGACCAAATGATCGTCGATGAATTGGCGTCACCCCAAGCGTCTCAAGCGCCTCGATATGCGCCTTGGTCGGATAGCCTGCGTGCCCTTCCAAACCATACCCCGGATAGATCTCAGACAGTGCTGCCATCTCTTCATCTCGAGCCACTTTAGCAAGAATTGAGGCAGCTGAAATCGCAGCAACCAGTCCATCGCCGCCGACCACGGCTTGCGCACGCCCCTTCAGCCCATCCGGTACCCGATTACCATCAATTTGAATCGGCGCATCGAAGTCACCAAGGCCTTCAACCGCCCGCTCCATCGCTAACATGGTCGCATGCAGGATATTCAGGGTATCAATTTCTTCCACCTCAGCGCGCCCAAAACTGATCTTCAGCGCCTTCTCTCGAATCAATGGAATTAAGGCTTCACGCTTTTTTGCTGACAGTTTCTTGGAATCATCAAGCTCAGCAATACCGTGATCATCAGGCCACAAGACCGCACAGGTCACGACAGGCCCCGCAAGCGGTCCACGCCCCACTTCATCGACTCCCACCATCAAACTCACGACAAATACTCCACAATCGCGTCTGCTGCGCGATCAGTCACATCACCAGAGAGCGAGTCGTATATTTTGCGAGCTTCTATCAGAAAATCATCAGATGGGCCCTCGTTGAGCATTGGGTGAATTGCGTGAACAATCGCATCAACAGATGCAGCCCCTTGGATCAATTCTGGGATCAATGCTTGATTCGCCAAGAAGTTTGGCAAGGTCACAAACTCTGTTTCGAGCTTCCCTTTAACCATCCGGTAGGTCCATGGATTCATTTGATAGGCAGCAACCGTTGGACGCCCGGTCAACACCGATTCAAGTGCAGCCGTGCCTGATGCCAGTAGTACAGCCGTCGATGCAGCCATCACTTGCCGCGACTCACCGTGCACCACACGAACCGGCCGAGAAGCAATCATCGATTGAATCAATGCATACAGATCGTGCGTCGCTGCTGGAATCACACCCACCAAATCAGGAATCTCACCAACCAAACGATCAAATGCAGCCAAAAATAGTGGCAGGAGTCGTTTGACTTCAGACTCACGGCTTCCCGGCAAAATACCAAGTACAGGCTCGCTTAAGGGAAGATCGAGAGCAGTCCGATATCCAGTTGGATCTGGATCGAAAGTGATTTGAGCTGCCAAAGGATGCCCTATGAACTCACAGCGAAGCCCAGTATCGGCATAGAGAGCAGGCTCAAAAGGAAACAGGCACAACAATAGATCAAGCTGTTTGGCGATCTTTGAGATTCGGTTTCTACGCCAGGCCCACACTGATGGACTCACGACATGAATCGCAGGAATACCAAGTGATTTTGCGTGTACGCAGAGCGGTAAATTGAAATCAGGCGCATCACAAGTAATCAGCGCTTGCGGGTGTGATGCGGCCAAATAGTGCTTCATCTGGCGACGAATCGATAACAATTCAGGCAAACGGGGCAATACTTCCATCACCCCCATAACAGACAATCGATCCATCGGAAACAGCGGGTAAGTTCCAGCCCCAACCATCTGAGGGCCCGCGATACCGCTATAGACCACAGGCACTGACTCAGAAACGCGAGAAAGAATGGGAGCAAGAATCTGGTCGCCGGAGACCTCTCCGGCCGCCACACAGATCTGCATCAGCGAACGATGCCTCGCTGTGATGATTTGAGACTGTCTAAGAACGTATCCACTTCGGGGCAACCGGTATTGTTTTGATCCAGTTCAGCAATGGCTTGGTCAAGAGTCAGTCCTCGACGGTAGACCGTCTTATAGGCTTCTCTCAAACGGTTGATGACATCGCTATCAACACCACGTCGACGCATCCCTTCAACGTTCATGCCATGGGCTTCTGCTCGATTTCCGGAACAGGTGACAAAAGCCGGGATGTCTTGCAACACAACAGTTCCAGCTGCCGTCATTGCATACTGACCGATACGACAGAATTGGTGAACCAGGGTCCCACCACCGAGAATCGCGCCATCACCGACATGAACGTGTCCAGCAACTGCGGTATTGTTTGCCATGATGATGTTGTCACCGATCACACAGTCATGTGCCACGTGGACGTAACACATCAACAGATTGTTCGAACCGATTTTAGTGATTCCGCGATCTTGAGACGTTCCACGATGTAGCGTGACACCTTCTCGGATGACGTTGTCATCACCAATGACCAATTCGGTCCTCTCACCTTTGTATTTTTTATCTTGGCAATCTTCACCCACAGATGCGAATTGAAATATTCGATTGCGCGCACCAATAGTTGTTGGACCTTTTAAAATCGCATGCGGGCCAATGACGGTTCCTGCACCGATTGTGACCTCAGGTCCAATAATGGCAAACGGGCCGACCTCAACGTCTTCAGCAAGTTCTGCTTTTGGGTCAACCAGTGCCTGTGGATGAATCGTCGTCAAACTGTCCTATCCGCACACATGATGGTCGCTGTACACACCGTTTCGCCGTCTACACTCGCTCGACAGCCAAACTTCCAAACGCCTGCACGGACACGCAATACTTCGGCTTCCAATACGAGCTGATCACCTGGCACAACTTGGCGCTTAAACCGCACGTCATCTGCACCAACAAATAAATAAATCGAACCTTCCGATGGCTTTTTATCCATCGTCTTAAATCCGAGAACACCGGCTGCTTGCGCCAAAGCCTCAATGATCAAGACTCCAGGCATAACCGGATGATCAGGAAAGTGACCATTAAAGAAGTCCTCGTTACATGTGACGTTCTTAATCGCTTTCACACGTTTTTCAACTTCAAGTTCAACCACTCGATCCACTAATAGAAATGGATAACGGTGCGGCAGGTATTCACGGATTTCCTTGATATCCAGAAGCATTATGAGTCCTTACTCTTCATATCCAGTTGCTTTTCAAGCACCTGTATCCGACGCGCCATTGCGTCTAATTGCCGGAAACGGACCGCATTTTTACGCCAGTCCTCAGCTTTCATCACGCCCCCAGCGCCTCCTAAATAAGCTCCAGGGACAGTAATCGATTGCGTCACCAGTGCGTTTGCACCGATGTGCACTTTATCACAGACAGACAGATGTCCTGTAAAACCCGTCATGCCACCAACAGTGACATCACGACCAATGACAGTACCACCTGCAAGTGCAACGTAACCCGCCATCGCTGTTCGTGCACCGATTCGGCAGCCGTGCGCAATATGCACTTGATTATCAAGTTTGACGCCGTGCTCGATCACCGTATCGTCGAGTGCACCTCGATCAATCGTGCACCCTGCCCCGATTTCGACATCATCCCCGATGACAACTCCACCGAGCTGACGAATTTTAACCCATCCATCAACTGACTTCGCAAAACCAAATCCGTCATACCCGATGACTGTGGCCGCTCCAATTAAGCAATCAAGACCGATCTGTGTTTTTGGATAGATAGTGACATTGGGGCCGATAATGGATCCCGCACCGATGGCCACGTCCGCACCAATTACAGCGCCAGGACCAATCGATACGCTATCAGCGATGACTGCACTTGAATCAACCACAGCACTCGGATGAACCCCATGTGCAAACGGGATCCCTTTCTCGTCGAATAACACAGACAGTTCAGCGTAGGTCCGATACGGATCATCAGAGACCAAACCCCGTTTGAGCTCACCGACCAAAGCTTTAGACACAACAACAGCGCCCGCACGAGTGGTTTCAAGCTCAACACGGCGCGAATCGTTGGATAGAAAACTCATACAGGACTCAGTCGCCCGAGATAATGAGGCCAATGCTGTGACCTCAAATGATCCATCGCCCACTAACTCAGTCGCTGTTAAACGAGCGAGCTCAGCGAGTGTGTATGCCATTAGAACGTTGAACCAATCGAGAACTGGAAGCCTTCTGTTTCGTCTGTGGACTCGCTATTGAGCGCAGATGCATAGGTGAACGAGAGAGGTCCAATTGGCGTCATCCAAGCCAATGCAAGACCCGCTGAATACCGAAGATCACCCAACTCCACGTTATCCGCGTAGACCTGGCCTGCATCGGTAAAGAGCGACAAGCGTGCTTGATCGGTTTCTTTAACGCCCGGCATTGGGAATTGCAGTGCTGCTGTACCTGTAATCAGCACGTTACCACCGATTTGCTCGAGGTTATTATCAACAGGACCCAAGCTGTTATAGGTATAGCCTCGGACCGAACGAATACCACCTGCGAAAAAGTTTTTCAGAAAAGGAAGGCCCGCTGAGTCCCCTAAGCCTTCACCATAGCCGAGGCGGGTCTTAAACTTCAGACTGACATCTTCTTTATCGAGTACTGGGATATAAGTCTCACCCAAGTAACTAGTAGTGTAGTACTCCAAATCAGACCCAGGAATCGACAAATCGAAGCTGACACGATGCCGAGTTCCAGCCGTGGGCAAGAATGCTTTGTTTAACGTATCGTAGCTGTATGCCGCTCCGACTTTGTATTCCACAAAATCAGCTGTCGTGGCACTACTGCTCAAGCCTTCACTTACGAAAAATGAATCAATATACGTTGCCCTGCTGCCACTAGCCTTAGCATCTAAGTTTGTATTCTGTATCGCAAAGCTAGTGCTAACGCGAGACTGGTCGCTAATCGGATATCCAAACGTCAATCCCAAACCTGTCTCATCAGTCGAGTAATCCGCGGTACCAGTGTCATCGAAATCAGTTTGTGCGAAATATAAATCGATACCACGGCTTACGCCGTCAATGGTGTAGTAAGGATCTGTAAATGAGAAACGAGCCTCTTTGGTCGAGCTCGAACTTTGCAGGCTAAATGACAATGCATTACCGGATCCCAAGAAGTTCTTCTGACTCACCGCAGCACCGAGTAGCACACCCTCACCCTGACTAAAGCCAACGCTTGCTGACAATGAACCGGATGCTTGTTCCTTCACCTCATAAACGACGTCTACCTGATCTGCTTGATCAGGAACTGGTCGTGTTGAAACACGAACAAGACTAAAGAAACCTAAACGCTGTAAGTTGATCTTGCCCTTTTCAATCGCAGCCGCTGAACTCACAGACGCTTCAAGCTGAGGAATTTCACGACGTAGTACGACGTCTGATGTATCTGTGTTGCCGCGGAATTCCACACGCCGCACATACACTAAAGGACCTGGAGTCACTACGAGTGTCACGTCAACTGTCTGTGCTTCATCATTGATTTCAGGAACCGCACGCACCTGAGCTCGCGCATAACCTGCGTCCCCGAGCTTTTTGCTCATGGTACTGACAGCCTCATTCACCAAACGGCGGCTGAAAATCTCACCTGTTTGCAGAGTCATCTCTTCAACTGCAGACGACAGATCAATTGGTTGATCGCCACCAACATTCACAGAACCCACGCGGAACTCTTTGCCTTCATCAACGCTGATCGTGATAAACACATCTTCAAGATTTTCAGAGAGCTCGACTTGCGGCTCTGAAACCTCAACGTTCACATAGCCACGGTTTAAGTAATACGACCGAATAGCCTCGACATCGGCATTGAGTTTTTCAGTCTCGTAGTTATTTGATCCAGAGAACCACGTAAATAGACCAGCCTCTGTGAGAGACATTTCGCCCAACAACGTATCATCATCAAACGCTTCATTACCGACGATTGCGATCCGAGAAATCGTTGCCACAGATCCTTCAAAAATTGAAATCTTCAAGCCGACACGATTACGGTCTTGCTCGATAATCTCTGAACTGACTGTCGCATCATAGCGGCCACGACTGGTGTACTGACGCTGAATCGCCTGCTCAAGCTGATCAAGTGTCGCGCGCTTTAATACATCACCCTCAACGATCCCAGCCCGACGAAGACTATCCAGTAGATCTTCTGTCTTGATGGCCTGGTTGCCCTCAATATCTATCCGCGAGACGGCTGGGCGCTCGGTTACTTCGATCACAAGCACATCACCATCGGCACGTACTTCAACTTGATCAAAAAATCCTGTTTCGAATAACGCACGAGTGGCTAATGAAATATCTGCATCCGTAACGCGATCGCCTGGTTGAATCGTGAGCGCATCGAATACAGAACCCGACGAAACACGCTTCAAACCGTCAATACGGATATCCGATGCCTGAAATGGCTCTGCAGCATGAGCAGAAATCGCAAGTGCAAGCGCTAGTGCGCTCAGCGGTAAAGTACAACGCATGTATGAACTTCCTGGTTCGACGGCCTACAACCGCATCAAATCATTATAAAAGGCAAAAAACATCAGACCCATCAACAATGCCATGCCGATTCGGATACCTTGCATCTGAACCTGTTCTGGGACTGGTTTACCTCGCAGCCATTCCACCGCGAAAAATACCAGATGCCCGCCATCAAGCACAGGAATTGGCAGTAGATTTAAAACGCCCAAACTCACACTGAGATAGGCAATAAAACTTAAGTAGGCGTACCAGCCTGAACTTGCAGAGTCCCCGGCCACTCTAGCAATGGTCAACGGACCACTCAAGTTCTCGGGCGATAGCGCACCCGTAATCATTTTCCCGATGGACTCAACCGTCAACCAACTCATTTCGACGGTCCGCTCCACACCAACCCAAAGTGCTTTGACGGGATTTTCTTGTACTGTCCGAATTAATTCAGGTGGCAGTGGCTTGACGACGGGCGCGACACCTAAGAATCCGTAAGGACCATCTGGACCTTCGCGCGTCTCGGGAATCACGGTAATTGTCTGTGTCAGACCAGCTCTCTCAACCGTTAGATCGGTTGAAAGCCCGTAGGCTACTTTAATGGCCGTTACGAACTCTGCCCAATCAGCGACGGGGTTCCCGTCCACCGCGGTGACACGATCGCCGACTAAAAGACCTGCGGTTTCTCCTGCTCCACCTGGAATCACGCGGGCCAGTTGGGCCTCAATTGGTGGAGACCATGGACGCACCCCAAACGAGACCAACGGGCTCTCATCGGTAATTAAATCATCCGGTACAGGCATGGTGACTGTATTCACAATGCTTGAATCCAACGGACGAAGACCAATCTGGACTGTCTTTTGGTCCCCAATAACATCGACCATAGCGATCGAAATCCGTTCCCATGATTCCATTGGGCGACCATCAAATGAGACCACCTCAGCTGGGAGCCTCGTTTTCATCGCTGTTTCAGCAGGTAACTCGCCAGCAATCGGGACTGGTGTCTGAACGCCGATCATACTGATCAATGCATACACGAGCGCCGCAAAGATCAAATTAATACCAGGTCCGGCTGCGACAATTGCAAACCGCTGGCCGACAGTTTTTTGATCAAAGGCTTCTGCACGTTCATCATCTGAGATTGATTGCTCACGTCCATCGAGCATTTTGACGTACCCACCGAGCGGAATCGCCGCGATACAAAACTCGGTTCCTGATTGATCTTTCCAGGTGTAGAGCGGACGCCCAAAACCCACAGAGAAACGCAACACCCGCACGCCACACCGTTTTGCCACCCAATAGTGACCAAATTCATGCACTGTTACCAAAACACCTAAGGCAACAATGGTCGCGAGAATTGTCGTAATCATGCGCGCTCCGTAATCCAAACATCCGCTATCTGACGACTCATCCTATCAATTGAGAGCACATCATCAATAGAGGATATAGGCTGTATAGCGATCTGATTCAAGCAATCGGACACAAGTTCAGTAATTTCAGTAAAACCAATGTGTTCATTTAAGAATGCATCAACTGCAACTTCATTCGCTGCATTGAGGATAATTGGACGATCGCCGCCATCAGCGCTTGCTTGACGGGCAAGCGCTAGAGCCGGAAACGCGTCGTGATTAACTGGCTCAAAGTGCAGCTTTGATAATTTAGTGAGATTCAACCGCTCGACGTTAATATCCAATCGGTCTGGAAAACCAAGCGCATGCGCGATAGGGATCCGCATATCAGGGCTTCCAAGCTGTGCGAGCATCGATCCATCAACAAACTCAACCAACGAGTGCACGGTCGATTCCGGGTGAATCACAACGTCTATCGAACTTTCAGGGACATTGAACAGATGCGTTGCCTCAATTAACTCAAGGCCTTTATTCATCAAAGTCGCTGAATCAACGGAAATTTTCCGCCCCATTGACCAGTTGGGATGAGCAACCGCTTGATCGGGCGTCACTGCTGCCATCGCATCAAGACTCCACTCACGGAACGGACCTCCAGAGCAGGTCAATACCAACTGCTTCAATCCAGAGATCGGTTGACCGACGAGATAACTATCGGGAAGGCACTGAAACATTGCATTGTGCTCAGAATCAATAGGCAAAAGCATCGCACCCTTTGCTTTGGCTTCTGACATCATCAGTTCACCGCCCATCACCAGCGCTTCTTTGTTAGCAACGCACACACGCTTACCTGCACTGACAGCAGCATACGTTGAGACCAAACCCGCGCCACCGACAATGGCAGCCATCACAACATCCACTTCAGATGCACAAGCAGCTTCAGTGAGCGAATGCTCCCCAAACGCAAGCGAACCATTGAAGCTTTTTGGAAGCTTTTCCATTAATGCATTGGCTTTTGATTGATCAGTCAAAATCACATGCTTCGGTTGGAATCGATCAATAACTCGGACCAGTTTGTCGACCGAACTGTGTGCACTCACAACTTCAAGATGAAATCGCTCTGGGTGAGCCTCAATCACTGATAGTGTTGATTCACCAATGGAGCCTGTCGCCCCAAATAAAGCGACTCCGATCGTCATAACAGAGGCCAGCCTGTGAGATAGACACTCAATGCAAATACTGGCGTTGCAGCGGTTAATGAATCGATCCGGTCCATCACACCACCATGACCTGGCAACAGAGAGCTTGAATCTTTCACGCCCTGCTCACGCTTAATCAGACTCTCAAAAAGATCGCCAAGAACCGAAAACAACACGGTGATTGCGACGATGCCAATCAGAACAGACCAAGCGACCGGAGAAAATAAATGATCGGTAGGTTCGCCAATTGAGGCGCCGAGCATACCGACGGCTAAAGCAACGATCATCCCGCCGACGAGTCCCGCCCAACTTTTACCCGGACTAACATTTGGTGCTAGCTTCACAGTACCGAACTGACGACCCACAAAATATGCGCCCACATCAGCGGCCCAAATGATCGTAACGAGAAGTGCAATTAATAAAAGATGTGCATCGTGACGACGCAGATATAACAAAGCAACATATGCTGGGATAAGAACTAAGAGACCGAAGCCAAGCTTCATCCGCTTCCCACCAACTTGCTCTTTACTTTTGGGGTACATCATCACCATCGCAGCCGCGCCGATCCAGAAAATACAGCCAATTCCCAAAAGCATCGGAACATAGACTGTCGGCAGTACATACGACCAAATCAATACACCGGCGAAAACCGCCAACAACACCCAAGTGAGCAGACGGCTCACAAGTCCTGATAAACGGATCCATTCCCATGCGCCAACGAGCACTATAAGGCCCACGCACATGGCAAATGCATCTTCAGGTAGAACAAACAAAATCAGCAGAGCAATTGGCAACATGACCAACGCTGTCAAAACACGCGCTTTCAGCATCGCTAGCCCCTCACCTGCTCTGAGGTCTGGCCAAAGCGTCGCTCTCGGCCGGCATACTCAAGAAGGCACGCATCCAATGCTTCACCATCGAAATCAGGCCATAACACATCACTGAAAACGAGTTCAGCATAGGCCGACTGCCACAATAAAAAATTGGAAATCCGGTGCTCACCACCGGTCCGAATCAAAAGATCCACACTTGACTGCCCTGATAAATTCTGATTATTTTCAAACAGTTGCTCATTAATCTCCTGCAATTCAAGCGTCCCTTCTTGCACTTGAGTTGCCAGACGTTTTGCAGTGTCCGCAATATCCCAGCGTCCACCATAGTTCGCAAGAATATTCAGCTTAAGCCGTGTACCAGTCGCTGTCGCCTCTTCTGCGCGCACCATGGCGTGAATCAGAGAATCCGAAAATCGTGATCGATCACCAATGACTTCGATTGCGATCTTATTTTCGACAAGCTCAGGAACTTCATCATTCAGCGATTTTTCAAACAATCGCATCAACCCGTCTACTTCTAATTTGGGTCGATTCCAATTCTCGCTCGAAAAGGCAAACACTGAGAGCGTGTGAACTCCGCGTTCGATGCATTTTCGGATCACACGACGAAGCGCATCCGCACCGGCAGCATGTCCTGCTAGTTTTCTTTTACCATGCAGTTTTGCCCAACGATTATTGCCATCCATGATGATGGCAATATGACCTGGAATATGAGGTTCCGTCATGAACCTCAGACTTCCATCAAGTCAGCTTCTTTGTCCTGTAGCAACTGATCGATACGTTTCACGATCTCATCAGTCAGTTTTTGGATATCATCACCTGCTCGGCGATCATCGTCCTCGGTGATTTCCTTTTCTTTCAAAAGGTCTTTCACGTCAGCCAAGGCATCTCGGCGAATGTTACGCACAGCAACTTTTGCTTGCTCTGCTTCAGCGCGCGCTTGCTTGGTGTACCCCTTCCGTGTTTCTTCGGTCAATGGAGGCATTGGAACGCGAATCACATCACCCGCAGATGCTGGGTTCAAGCCAAGATCAGACTTCATAATAGCCTTCTCAACATCGCCCACCATCGGCTTTTCCCAAGGAGTCACAGCCAGGGTTCTTGCATCTTCGACAGTGATATTTGCGACCTGGCTAATAGGAACTTCTGAGCCGTAATAATCCACACGGACTGCGTCCAAAATCGATGGATGTGCCCGACCTGTACGAATCTTGGCAAAGGCATGACCTAGGGCCTCAAGTGACTTTTCCATCCGGGATTTAGCATCTGCTTTAATGTCGTTAATCACGCATCAGTTCCTTCATCAATCAAGGTGCCTTCGTTTTCACCACGAATAATCGATACAAGTGCACCTTGTTTATTCATATTAAAAACTCGCACTGGCATTTTATGATCACGAACCAAACAAATTGCTGTTAAGTCCATCACACCCAACTGCTTTGCCAGGACAGTCTCATAATCTAAAACGTCATATTTTACCGCATTTGGATTCTTCACGGGGTCAGAATCGTACACCCCGTCCACTTTAGTAGCTTTCAGTACCAAATCGCAGTCGACTTCAATTGCTCGAAGACAGGCCGCTGAGTCCGTAGTAAAGAATGGATTACCGGTTCCGGCTGCAAAAATTACAACATCGTTTTGATCGAGATAACGCATCGCACGGCGACGATCGTAGTGCTCAACCATGCCACTCATCGGAATCGCACTCATCACATGACTTGCAATCGATGACCGCTCGAGCGCATCCCGCATCGCTAGCGCATTCATCAGCGTCGCAAGCATCCCCATATGATCACCGGTCACGCGATCGAGACCTGCTTTATGCAACGCAGCACCACGGAACAAGTTACCACCACCGATCACTAAGCCGACTTGGACACCGATTCCGACCAGTTGACCAATTTCGAGTGCCATTCGATCGAGCACTTGAGGACTGATTCCGAATCCGTCGTCTCCAGCGAGCGCTTCACCTGAGAGTTTTAATAAAATTCTTTTATAACGCACTGAACGTTCACCTTTGGCCATATTTCCTCCAAAAAAAAGGCCGCGTGAGCGGCCTTTTTACGATTCCGAATTAGTTACTGCCTCGGGCTTGAGCCATAACTTCTTCAGCAAAATCGACTTCTTCTTTTTCGATGCCTTCGCCCACTTCGAAGCGAACCATACCTGTTACTGTAGCGCCAGCTGCTTTTGCCAACTGACCAACGGTTTGGTCTGGATTCTTCACAAATGGTTGCTCAACAAGGCTGATCTCTGCAAGGAATTTGCGGATACGTCCACCGATCATCTTCTCGATGATTTCGGCAGGCTTTCCTGAATTTTCTGCCTGAGCAGAAAAAATCTCTTTTTCCTTTTCGATCACGGCTGGATCAACATCATCTGGATTGACAACCATTGGATTCACAGCAGCTACGTGCATTGCGATATCTTTAGCAAGCTCTTCTGAACCGCCGTCAAGGCCAATCAAAACGCCAATCTTTTCATTTGAGTGAACATATGTGCCCACAACCGACGCACTGATTTTCGCAACGCGACGGACCGTGATGTTTTCACCAATCTTCTGCACTAACGCTGAACGCGCGTCTTCAAGATCGCCTTCCATCAAAGACGCGACGTCTGTTGATTCAGTTGATGCAGCCTTAGCAATCACTTTGTCAGCGAATGCAGAGAAGTTATCGTCGCGTGCAACGAAGTCAGTTTCAGAGTTCACTTCGAGAAGCGTTCCCTGACCACCGTTGACTGCCACACGGACAACGCCGTCGGCAGCAACACGACCCGCTTTCTTTGCAGCCTTCATACCAGAAGACTTACGCAGGTTTTCAATTGCCAGTTCAAGATCACCGTCGGCTTCGACCAGTGCCTTTTTACATTCCATCATGCCAAGGCCTGTGCGTTCGCGCAGTTCCTTAACCATTGAAGCTGAAATAGCAGCCATGCTGAGTCCTCTTTAAATCAAAAATTATGCGTCTTTTGCTTCATCTTCAACTGCGTCGGCAGCCGGCGCTTCGTCAGCAGCAGCTTTCTTTGGGGCGGCTTTCTTAGGAGCAGCCTTCTTCGCTGGCGCTTTCTTTGCAGGTGCTTCTTCAACAGCAGCCTCTGCTACTGGTGCCTCTGCAGCTGGCGCTTCTTCAGCAGCAGCCTCTACAGCTGGCGCTTCTTCAACAGCGGCTTTCTGAGGAGCGGCCTTCTTAGGGGCAGCCTTCTTCGCTGGCGCTTTCTTCTCAGTCACTTCGACCGCCGGAGCCTCGTCCGCTGCATCGCCTGCAACTTCAACGTAATCACTCTTGCCGAGGCTTTCCGCAGCGCCTTCGATGCACGCATCAGCAATTGCAGATGAATACAACTCGATTGCACGGATTGCGTCGTCATTACCTGGAATCACGATATCAACGCCATCTGGATCAGAGTTCGTATCAACGATACCGATCACAGGAATACCGAGCTTGTTCGCTTCTTGAATCGCGATTTTCTCGTGATTGACGTCAACTACAAAGATCGCATCCGGCAGACCGCCCATATCCTTGATACCACCGATCGATCGATCAAGCTTCTCAAGCTGGCGCGACAAATCCAATGCTTCTTTCTTCGAAATTTTTTCAAGCGTGCCATCGCCCATCTTGGCTTCAAGTTCTCTCAAGCGCTTGATCGACTGACGAATCGTTTTCCAGTTGGTCAACATTCCGCCCAACCAACGATGGTTAACGAATGGCTGTCCCGCACGTTCCGCTTGCTCTTTAACGATCTTCGCAGCAGCGCGCTTAGTACCTACAAACAGAACTTTGTTCTTGCTCTGAGCCATGCCACGAACAATCGACACTGCTTTTTCTAAAGCAGGAACTGTCAATTCGAGGTCAATGATATGAATTTTGTTACGAGCACCGAAGATGAAAGGTGCCATTTTTGGGTTCCAGTAACGCGTCTGGTGACCGAAGTGTGCGCCTGCTTTCAGCAGATCACGCATGCTGACATTTGCCATGTGTAATTTCCTTGTCAGGGGTTAAATCAAATGCGCTACAGCCCCTGTCATGACCTTGTACAAGGCACCCCATGACAGGTTGATGACGGTAACGCGAGTTTTCGCGGCGCGAATTATAACAACTTTCTACTGGAATGCCACATCTGGCATACTATGCGCCTAATTTAAGGAGTCACCGTGGCCCATAGCATCCAAACACCAGCTGATATCGACGGCATGCGCGTTGCCGGCAAACTCGCCGCTGAATGCCTCTTGATGATCGAAGAGCACGTTAAACCGGGCGTCACCACTGGCGAACTTGATCGCATCTGCCATGATTACATTGTCAACGTACAGCGGGCGATTCCAGCACCGCTTAATTATCGCGGCTTCCCGAAATCCATTTGCACTAGCATCAACCACGTCGTGTGTCATGGCATTCCAGATGATGGGAAAGAACTTAAACGTGGCGACATTATTAATATCGATGTGACCGTGATCAAAGACGGCTATCACGGTGATACCAGTAAGATGTACACCGTTGGTGACGCAAAACCCTTTGCAGATCGTTTAATTCAGATTACCCAAGAATGTATGTATAAAGGAATCGAGCTCGTCAAACCTGGTGCTAGGCTTGGCGATATCGGCTTTGCTATCCAAACCCATGCGGAGAGTAACTACTATTCAGTGGTTGAAGAATTCTGCGGTCACGGAATCGGCAAGGTGTTCCACGAAGACCCGCAGGTCCTGCACTACGGTCGTCCAGGCACTGGGGTTACCTTAAAAGAGGGCATCACCTTCACAATTGAGCCAATGATCAATCAGGGGAAACGTCATACCCGAGTCCTATCGGATGGCTGGACCGCTGTAACAAAGGACAGAAAACTGTCTGCGCAATGGGAACATACGGTACTTGTTACACCAACCGGATATGAAATCCTGACGTATCGGGAAGGCGATGAAACCTTTCCAAGGATTGGCTAATGGCACTAATCACAGGCCCGCTATCCACGGAGCTCGGTGAACCTAGCGATCTCAGCCCGCAAGGAATTCGTTCCTACCTCAAGTCACAACACGGACTCTTGGCAGATGCATTCGCTCAGGGAATTTTTATCGATTACCTGCTGGGTGCTCGCTCCATGGTCATGGATCGCGTTCTGAGCGCCTTGTGGAACGACGCCGGCCTGAATGATCAAGCTCTCGGTTTATTTGCTGTTGGCGGATATGGCCGCGGCGAGCTCCACCCTTTCTCAGATATCGACATTCTTATCTTGGGTGAACAATCGGCTATCGAGTCAGCATCAGAAGCTCTGACAAACTTTACGACACGGTTGTGGGACTTCAACCTGGATATCGGTCACGCTGTTCGATCTTTTGAAGACTGTCAAACCCTCGCACGTGATGACATTACCATCGCCACGAGCCTGATCGAATCTCGCCCAATCAGTGCGCATCTCGACATGCTGAGGGATTTAGAGACACTCGCTTTCGATGATTCAAGCTGGAGCACAGAAGCCTTTTACCAAGCCAAAGTCGCAGAGCAAAACGAACGTTACGGCAAGCATGATGATTCAGATAATCGACTCGAGCCAGATATCAAAAATGCACCAGGTGGACTGCGTGATTTGCATACAATTATCTGGGTCGTCAGAAAACATTTTCGCACCACTCGACTGATTACCTTGGTCGACGAGGGTCTTCTGACTCAAAACGAATTTCGTTTACTCGATGAAGCTGAACAGTTTCTAAAGCGCGTTCGGTTCGCGCTGCATATCGCAGCGGGTCGATCACAAAACCGACTCCTGTTCGATCTCCAAGCGACTGTCGCCGAGATGATGGGATTTAAAGCCGAAGACACCAAAGAACGCATCGAAGCATTTATGAAGCAGGTGTATCGCATGACGCTTCGTATCGGTGAATTCAACGACATGCTACTGCAAAATTTCGAAGAAACAGTGCTTAAGGACCCAACTGACTCAGTCGTTACCGAGATCAATAGTCGTTGGCAAATTCGTAACCAACATCTCGAGCTCATTCACCCCAACGGTTTTGAACGCCACCCATCTGCACTACTCGAAGCGTTTGTGCTGCTCGCACAAAACCCAGATCTCAAAGGACTTCGCGCATCCACAACGCGTCAAATGTATACCGCGCGTCATTTGATCGATGACGCATTCCGAAATGACTTGGTGAATATCAGCTACTTTATGGAATTGATGCGTTATCCAGAAAAGTTGCCAGAAGTCTTGAGACGGATGCGCTATTACGGGATTTTAAGTCGCTACATCCCTGAATTTGGACCAATCATGGGTCTGATGCAGCACGACCTATTTCATATTTACACAGTCGATGCGCACACCCTACAGCTCATCAGGAATATCACCCGCTTCTACACCGGTGTTGTTGAAAAAGATTATCCAATCGTGACCCGTCTCACCCAGCGCTTGCCTAAAATCGAACTCCTTTACCTTGCCGCGCTGTTTCACGATATTGCAAAAGGACGCGGTGGTGATCACTCGGAACTCGGCGCAGTCGATGCTTACAACTTCTGCAAACATCATCGACTGTCGGAATACGATGCGCGACTCGTCAGCTGGCTCGTTAACAACCATCTTTTGATGTCGATGACAGCGCAGCGCAAAGACATTTCTGATCCTGACGAATTAAAAGCCTTCGCCGAAATCGTTGGCGATCAGCGCCGCCTCGATTATTTGCTGTGCTTAACAGTTGCCGATATCACTGCAACAAACCCTGAACTCTGGACCAGTTGGCGCGCCGCCTTGCTCCGTCAGCTCTACCACGGCACGACAGATTTTCTGACACGCGGCCTTGACTCCTTACCCGGACGCACCGCGTATATCGATGAGACGAAAACAGATGCGCTCGCGCTTGTTCGGCCATCGATCCGGCCACGCGCCAGCGCATTCTGGAGCCAATGGTCACAAGAATATTTTGTTAGCCATTCATCTGACGAATTGGCTTGGCATCTCGAAACCTTGATTGACGCCAGCGATAGCGAAACAATCATCGCAATCGCAGCCGACCAAACGACGGCTGACGCTGGCTCAACTCAAGTGCTCGTTTCAACACCCAACCGAGCTCACCTTTTCGCAGATCTGACCGCATGTTTTTCTGATCTAGGGCTCTCTGTTCTGGATGCAAAACTCCACACCAGCGATGCAGGTCGGTCGATTGATATTTTCATCGTTCAACATGATGCGACCTGTCAGCCAGTAACCGCATCGGACGATCAAGAACGGCTATTACGAGGCCTTGAGCAAGCAGCACTCGGGCAATACACCGAGAATGCAGGAATACGACGAACACCGCGAGCACATAAATATTTCAATTTGCCCGCAAACGTCTCAATTAGGCCGGACCTCGAAGGAAAGAGAACATTGATCGAGCTTGTTGCACCAGATCGAGCTGGACTGTTGACCACGGTTGGTCGTGTATTTGCTGAATTTGGCCTCGACCTCTCCACTGCGAAAATCGCGACACTCGGTGAACGTGTGGAAGATGTCTTTTATGTGACCGACAGTCGCGGTGACAACCTGTATGATGATGATTTCATTCATCGTCTGAAAGAACGGTTGGAGCACGAACTCAACGCCCTCAGTGGAGCCTTATCAAATGCTGAATCCTGATCTCAAGCGTTTAAAGCCCTACCCGTTTGAGCAGCTTGCAACGCTGTTCGCTGGTGTCGAGGCACCCGAAGGGCTGAAGCCGATTCCTTTATCAATCGGCGAACCGCAACATGCGCCTCCTCAGTTTGTACTTGAAGCGCTCTCAGACAACATGGGCCTCATCGCAAAGTATCCAACAACCAAAGGAACTGACACCTTACGTCATGCAATTGCGAACTGGTTGAACCAACGCTTTGCTCTTCAAAACGTACCAATTGATCCTGAAACCCACGTCATCCCTGTGAACGGAACCCGAGAAGCGATCTTTGCCGCAGTTCAAGCTGCAGCCGACAGGACACAGGGCGGTTTGGTGGTTATGCCGAATCCGTTTTATCAAATTTACGAAGGTGCGGCCTTTATGGCCGGGCTGACGCCTCACTATTTACCGATCACCGAATCAGGTCAGCCAGACTATTACGCAGTCCCTGACAGCGTCTGGAAAGACTGCCAGTTCTGCTTTATTTGCACACCTGGTAATCCGACAGGCACGGTGATCGATGAAGCAACGCTCGCATTTTTGGTCGACAAGGCAAATACCTACGACTTCTGGCTCGCTTCGGATGAGTGCTATTCAGAGATTTATCGAGACACTCCTCCACCAGGCCTTTTGGAAGTTTGCGCAAAGAGTGGAAACACTGAATTCAAAAAGTGCATGGTGTTCCATAGTTTATCCAAGCGCTCAAACCTGCCAGGTCTTCGCTCAGGCTTTATCGCCGGAGATCAAGACTTTATAGCTCCGTTCCTGAAATACCGGACCTACCATGGTTGCTCCATGTCGATGGCCGTTCAAAAGGCGTCTGAGCTCGCATGGGCAGATGAAAAGCACGTGATTGAAAACCGAGCACTCTATGCACAAAAATTTGTGCAAGCCGCAGAAATTTTGGGCGATCGCATGGACACTCATGATCCAGGAGCTGGTTTCTATCTGTGGGCCAAGACTGATGTCCCTTGTGATACCTTTAGCCGTGAATTATTTAAATCGACCGGTGTCACCGTGCTGCCCGGGCAATATCTCGGCCGTGAAGTGAATGGCGTCAACCCCGGTGCTGGGTTCGTCAGGATGGCATTAGTTGCTGAACCGGATACGTGCCGCGAAGCGCTTGAACGTATTAATGCATTTATCACGAGGTAATCCATGGCTTTAACGGTCTACGGAATTAAAAATTGTGACTCGATGAAAAAAGCTTTTCAGTGGCTTGAGGCCAATGAAGTGGCTTATCACTTTGTTGATTTTAAAAAAGATCCCCCATCAGCGGATGCGATAGAGGCGTGGCTTGCGGGCGTTGGCGATACGTTGGTCAACACACGTGGGCCAAGCTATCGTCAACTTCCTGACGATGTGAAAAATAATTTCACCGGTCAGACTCGCATCCAAGCGATTATCGACAAACCCACGCTGATCAAACGCCCGTTAATGGTCAATGGCAACGCAATGACCGTTGGCTTTAATCCTGATCAGTGGACAACGATCCCAAATTTATTAAAGGCTTAAGGATATCCCCATGGAATGTTTTGCATTTGGACTCGGTGTTGGACACCAAAACTCAGAAGATCAGTGGCTTGATACCTATTATCCAAAAGCCCTGTGCCGGCCCGATCCAGCTGTGGTCAGCATCATCGCAGACGTCTTCGGTTGGGATGGTTCAAACCTCACGCGTCAGATTACTGCAGACGATCTCGACGACTTTCTAGAAGCTCTCGAAGACAGTAACGACGGCGACGCAGAAGGACTTCTACGAGCACTCACACCGCTTGCTGGATCAGAACAGCCCCTCGTGATTTGTGCGCTCGCTACTGATGAAAAGCCACAGACAGTTCCAGAGGTCTACCTCAAGTTATCAATGATTTCGATGCGCAAAATTCAACCGCATGGAACCAACCTTGACGGTATGTTCGGGTTATTACCGAACGTCGCTTGGACAAGCCAAGGCCCGATCGATGTCAAAGAACTCGCACATGCGCAGACACGAGCCCGTGCATACGGTGAAGTATTAACGGTCCATTCAGTGGATAAATTCCCAAGAATGGCCGATTACGTAGTTCCACAAGGTGTTCGCATTGGTGATGCATCACGCATCCGTTTGGGAGCCCACTTAGGTGAGGGCACCACTGTCATGCACGAAGGCTTCATCAACTTCAATGCTGGAACACTCGGTGTCTCAATGGTTGAAGGACGGATTTCAGCTGGTGTCGTCGTTGGTGACGGATCGGATCTCGGCGGCGGTTCATCAACAATGGGAACGCTCTCCGGCGGTGGAAACATCGTGATTTCAGTGGGTGAGCAATGCCTGTTAGGTGCTAACGCAGGACTTGGTATTCCACTGGGCGATCGCTGCACGATTGAATCGGGTCTGTATTTAACCTCGGGTTCGAAGGTCAAATTACTTGATAAGGATGGGCAAGCGGTTGGTACAGTGAAAGCGCGTGAACTCGCAGGTCAAGACGATCTACTCTTCCGTCGCAACTCAGTGACCGGTGAGATTGAATGCTTGGCAAATAAGTCAGCAATTGCGCTTAACGACGAACTACACGCGAATAACTAAGGGACGTCCATGACCTGCCCTGTGCTTGAATTAGCCAAAGAACTAATCCGCCGCGAATCGGTCACACCAAATGATTCCGGATGCTTGACTGTGATCGGCACACGGCTCGAACGCTTGGGTTTTCAACTCGAGCGGATCGATCGTGAGGGCGTCTCAAACCTATGGGCCACCTTTGGACAACAAGGACCGATGCTCTGCTTTGCGGGACATACCGATGTGGTACCGACAGGAGACCTCAAGGAGTGGTCTTCTGACCCGTTTATTCCAACAGTGACTGAAGATGGATATCTCAGAGGTCGCGGTGCAGCCGACATGAAATCATCACTGGCTGCAATGGTCGTGGCCTGCGAAGAGTTTCTTGAACAAACACCACAGCCTGGCGGGCGGATTAGCTTTCTTTTGACAAGCGATGAAGAAGGACCTGCCACAGATGGTACCGTCGCAGTTGTCGAAGAATTAGGAAAACGACAAGTGCAGTCAGGCGAGCCCGTAATTGATTACTGCATCGTCGGTGAGCCAAGTTCAAAAGATTCTCTTGGCGATGTCGTCCGCGTTGGACGACGCGGATCACTGAATGCTCTCATCACAGTGCATGGAACCCAAGGTCATGTTGCTTACCCAGAGCTTGTGGACAACCCAATTCATCGTGCATCTAGGTTGATTGCAGACCTTGTGGAGACCGATTGGGATAATGAGCCAAACAACTATTTTCCACCGACAAGTTTTCAGGTCTCCAATATCAATGCAGGAACCGGAGCGACCAATGTGGTCCCCGGAACAGCTGCGTTTCGGTGCAACTGGCGTTTCTCAACATCAACATCGGCCGAACGTATCGAAGACATGGTTGAGCAACTGATTGGTGCGCTTGGAATGGAAGCATCCATCGAGTGGAACTTGTCAGGGGAGCCATTCCTTACCAAGCACGGCACACTGACCAGCGCAACAAGTAAAGTCATTCGCGACCAGACAGGGATTGAAACTGATCTTTCAACAGGGGGCGGGACCTCAGACGGCCGATTTATTGCCAAGCTCGGCTGTGAACTCATTGAACTTGGTCCGATCAACCGGTCGATCCACAAAATCGACGAGGAGGTCAAAATAGACGACCTGCCTCGCCTTAAGGATCTTTATAAAGGGCTAATGACCGAGCTGATTGGCTAATTTAATCAGCGAGGTCAACATCCTCAGCCTGCGGTCCTTTACCAGATCGTCCGAGCACATAGCTCACCGTCGCGCCTTCGCGTAGAAGGTAGCGGTTTCTGCCACGAATCGAACGGTAATGAACGAAAACATCTTCGCCATCTTCACCTGTGATGAATCCGAATCCTTTAGTCGAATTGAACCACTTCACCGTTCCCTCTTCACGAGGACCTGTAGGAACTGATTCAATAAAACGACGGTTTGCGATCACAGATTGCAGGGCGCCCTGCGCATACAACACCACTACGATAACGATCGCAATGAGTACACCAGCTTCTATTTCTGAACCTGCTTTTGGTTCCATTCCGAATGATGGCAATAAAAACATCAGAACGAACGCACCAATGATCGACAAAACAAGTGACAAGAACAGTTGGCCTAGTGGCTTACGCATGAGAAACTCCAAATAGCAAAGTAATTATGAAATATGGTCTAGCGGAGTACTTTACAAGACGATGAGCCAAGACTCGACTGTCTCTGATCTCGAAATTCGTATCGCATTTTTAGAAGATCAGATTGATGCCCTCAACCGCGAGGTCGTAACACTCAATCGCGATCACGAGAAACTCACTGAAGAGCTGCATGCATTAGCGAATTTGGTTAGACCACTCATCGAACAAATGTCACAACTCGGTGGAGCCGATGACGCCGCGCCACCCCCCCATTATTGAGGATTCATATGTCGAACCATTTGGACGCTTGGATACAAACTTATCCAGATTTTCCGAAGCCTGGGATTCTGTTTTACGACATTGCTCCGATCATCGAACACCCTGAGCGCCTTAAATCGGTCTGCCATTTGATTCGAGATGCGATCGCCGACTGGACGCCGGATGTACTGGTTGGTATCGATTCCCGTGGATTTTTGTTTGCAACACCGGTCGCTTTATTGATGGATCTGGGTGTTGTCATGGTACGCAAGAAAGGAAAACTACCCGGTGAAGTGCGTGAGGAATCTTACGCGTTGGAATATGGTGAAGCGACGCTCGCTGTTCAAAAGGATCGAGATTTATCCGGAAAGCGTGTTGTACTTATCGATGATCTTTTAGCAACTGGCGGCACATTAGCAGCAACCGAGAAGCTTCTGAATGACTCAGGAGCAGAGGTCGTTGGGAACGTCGTTCTCATTGAGCTTGAGTTACTTAAAGGTCGCGACAACCTCAAAGCGCCCGTCAAAAGCCTACAGGTCTACGATGAGTAATCAAGCAATCAATCCAGACAATACGCTTATCGTCGTCGCCCTTGAGGATGAGCTTCCAACACAGATAGTTCCAGGCTGGAACGTTCTTTACACCGGTGTTGGCAAAGTCAATGCAGCGATCGCTGCAACGGAAGCTGTACTTGAAGCCCGCCCCGCCCATTTGATTAATTACGGCACAGCCGGCGCTCTCAATACGCAAATCACCGGTCTCAATCGAGTGAACCATATCGTTCAGCGGGATATGGATGTAAGACCTTTGGGATTTGAGCTAGGTCATACGCCCTTCGACACAACAGGTCATATTGATCTCGGAGGTCCGGGAGTATCACTCGGGACTGGTGATCATTTTGTGACCACCCCTCCGGAATTAATGACGGATATCGTTGATATGGAAGCCTATGCGCTTGCTAAAGTCGCTCGGCTTTTCGAGATCGATTTCCAATGCTGGAAGTACATCTCAGACAATGCAAACGATGATGCAGCAGATCACTGGGCTGAAAATGTCGCCAAAGGTGCGCGCGCTTTTGTTGAACACGTGATCGTACCGCTTAAGAACTAGGCTTTTCTCAACTTTTGAGCCTCGAGCTCACGTTGTTTTTCTTTCTGTAATGCGCGTGCTTGGCGAGCAGCCTCTTGACGATCTTTGACAGTCTGGGCATCCATCCCGACATGGCGTTCGCCGCGAGATTCGGCCAACTCAATCTGATGCTGACGCATCCGATAGCGTTCTTTTTGTGCCTCTGAGTGTTCGTTCATACAGTGATGACACTGAACACCCATCACAAACTCAGGGCGCTGCTTATCCTCTTCCGTGATTGGACGACGACAGGCATGACACTGATCAAATTCACCTGGCTCAAGCTTATGATTCACGGTCACTCGGTTATCAAATACGAAACACTCACCTTCCCAAGTACTTTCAGTATGCGGGACTTCCTCGAAGTAATTCAAAACACCACCTTTGAGGTGATAGACCTCTTCAAAACCCTGGTCCAGTAAATAACTGGTCGATTTCTCGCAACGGATACCGCCCGTACAAAACATCGCGACTTTTTTATGCTTCTTAGGATCCAGATTTTGCGCAACCCACTCAGGAAACTCACGGAAGGTTTTTGTTTCTGGATTAATTGCGCCTTTAAACGTGCCCACTTCGTACTCGTAATCATTCCGAGTATCAATCGTCACAGTCTCTGGATCGAGAATCAGATCATTCCAGTCTTCTGGCTTCACATACCGCCCGACCTTCATTTTCGGGCTGATACCAGGAACGCCCAATGTCACGATCTCTTTCTTCAACTTCACTTTCATGCGATAGAAAGGAATGCCATCCGCATCCATTAGCGACTCTTTATACTCGAGGTTATTAAAGCGGCCATCGGAGTCGAGCCACGCTTTCACAGCATCGATACCTTCACGCGATCCAGCAATCGTTCCATTGATTCCCTCGGCTGCTAACAACAACGTACCGCGAACGCCATGCGACATACAGGTATCCAGGAGCGGTTCACGGAGCGATTGATAATCGGGAAGCTCAACAAATTGATAGAGAGCAGCAACAACCAGCTGATTCATTATGCATCCTTTTTCATTCCACCCTTGCATGGCGGCGATGTCAGCCGCTCAGGGTTTTGATTCCATTCAGATTCTGTAAAACACTGCATTGCCAGTGCGTGTACGCCCTGCTTCAAAGCCTCATCGGCTGCTTTGTAAACCAATTGATGACGTTTGACACGCGATAATCCATCAAATGCGTCCGACACGATAACCAGCCGAAAATGTGTTTCAGAATTCTTGGGCACATTATGCCCATGACTCTCATTTTCCAACTCAAAAAATGAAGGATTGATGTCTTGAATCAAGGATTCGCGAAGTAAAGTTTCTAATTTCATGAGCTAATTATACTGAACTCAAAGCACGTTACGCGATCTTTAATCCCAAGGATTGAAAAACATCAAAATCCCGATCCGAGTGTAAGAGCCGAGCGTCCCAAGCGATACAAAACGCAGCGATCAAAACATCAATCGTTTTTCTCGGTGTGTTTCCGCGCCTCCTTAATTGCCGATACAAGCTTGCACTGAATACTGCTTGCTTCTTGCCTACCAATGAAATGGTCTCAAATTCGCTCAAGTACTCTTTGGCCAAATAAAAATCTTTGTCAGAGCGGAATCCCTGAAGCACCTCTGTCAGAATCAGATCACCGACACAAATTTGTTCTTCATCGATATAGCGATCTAGCCTATCCACCGCATTTGATTGGTTCCCATTGAAATAGTCAATCCAGACGCTTGAATCTACCAAAATCATTGATCGAGCCGGCTCCAATCTAAATCACTATCCCACCGAAGTTTTCCTTTCAGCTCTTTAATACGACTTTGCTTTTTAAGCCGGACCAGAGTTTTGAGTGCTAAATCGACCGTATCCCGCTTGGTGGATAGCCCGGTGAGTTGTTGTGCATCGCGCATCAGTTGGTCATCAATGACAATGTTGGTCCTCATTCGCCTCTCCAATTATGTGTATAAAAATACAAATTATACACATTAATAATCAAGACTTATCAGTTGGTAACCAAATGAGTAAAGCAGAAAAAATAAAAAATGCAGGGATCAGTGCAACTGATGAATGAAAACTTAAAGAGTGCCTAACCGTTGTCCTTGATAGGCACCACTTCTCACACGTTGCCACCAAGTCTCGTTAGCAAGGAACCAATCAACTGTTTTGGCGAGACCTGTTTCGAAGGTCTCTACAGGTATCCAACCAAGTGTTGCTTCAATTTTGGATGCATCGATTGCGTAGCGTTTGTCATGACCAGGGCGATCAGTTACAAAAGTGATTAGTTCCCGAAAGCTCTCTATGCCACCAGGCTTATCGACAATTCTCTGGTCTAACAAATCACACAGCGTCTCAACAACATGTAAGTTGGTTTGCTCATTGTGACCACCAATATTGTAGGTCTCTCCGAGCTCACCCTCGAATACAACTTTAACGAGAGCACGTGCGTGGTCCTCAACATACAGCCAATCTCTGATTTGATCGCCCTGTCCATAGACTGGGATCGGTTTGCCTTCGATGGCATTCAAGATCGCCAAAGGAATCAGCTTCTCAGGAAAATGATAGGGACCATAATTATTTGAGCAGTTAGTCACCACTACAGGCAATCCGTACGTCCGGTGCCACGCTCTCACCAAGTGGTCGCTCGAGGCTTTGGATGCAGAATATGGCGAGCTTGGCTGATACGGTGTCTCTTCAGTAAAAAGATCATCGACCCCGTGCAGATCACCATACACCTCGTCTGTCGAGATATGGTGAAATCGAAAGGAATCGCGCGCTGTCGGTTGCAGACTATCCAGGTACTGCCGGGTCACTTCAAGCAACGTATAAGTCCCAACAATATTGGTTTCGATAAACGCGACCGGTCCGTCAATGGATCGATCGACATGACTCTCGGCCGCCAGGTGCATCACATGCGTCGGCTGAAACTCAGCATACAGACTCGTAAGTGCCTCTCGATCACAAATGTCTGTTTGAGCAAAGCGATATCGTGACGAATCAGAGACAGAGGCCAAGGATTCCAAATTACCCGCATAGGTTAACTTATCGACATTCAGTACAGTGCAATCTGTCGCTTCGATCAGGTGACGCACAACGGCTGAACCAATAAATCCAGCACCACCTGTAACAAGTACCCGTCTTTCCGTCATGAGACCCGATTCAATCCGTTAATTGCAGCCACCCGGTAGGCTTCAGCCATGGTGGGATAGTTAAAAGTTGTATTGGCAAAAAATGCGAGCGAATTGGCATCGCCTGATTGTTTCATGATCGCCTGTCCGATATGCACAATCTCAGATGCCTGATCGCCAAAACAATGCACGCCTAATATCTCAAGCGTATCGCGGTGGAATAGAATTTTCAGCATACCCACAGATTCATTGGTGATCTGTGCTCGCGCGATATCTTTGAATAACGCCTGTCCAACTTCATAAGGGACTTTCTCATCGGTCAGTTCACGCTCAGTTTTACCTACTGATGAGATTTCCGGAATGGTATAAATCCCTGTTGGAACATCATCAACAAAGTTAAATGGACGATTTAAGAAATCATTGGCTGCGTTTCGACCTTGATCATAGGACGCTGAGGCGAGCGATGGCCAACCGACAACATCACCAGCTGCGTAGATGTGGGGGACTTCAGTTCGATACTGTGCATCGACGGTAATTTGACCTCGCTTATCCGATGACAACCCTGCTGCTTCCAAATTCAATTCATCGGTATTGCCGGTCCGACCGTTACACCACAAAAGCGCATCACCCTTGATCTTTTTCCCGCTCTTTAGGGACAGTTCAAGGCCAGTCTCAGTCATCGAAATATCGGCAAATTCCTCATGATGACGAATCACAACACCTGAATCTCTGAAGTAATAGGACAACGCATCGGTGATTTCATCATCCAAGAACGACAACAATCGGTCACGGGTATTAATCAAATCCACTTTCAGTCCAAGACCATTAAAAATGGACGCATATTCGCAGCCGATGACACCTGCGCCATAAATGATCAAATGCCGCGGTGTGTGGTCCATTTCTAAAATGGTATCTGAGTCGTAAATTCGTGCGCTTGTGAAATCGAGAAACTCAGGTCGATACGGGCGAGAGCCAGTTGCGATCAAAATAGTTTCTGCACGATACAGTTCGTCACCCTGCTCTTGGCTGACTTTGACTGTATGAGGGTCAACAAAACTCGCAGTCCCATGCACCACGGTGACGTGATTACGCGCATAGAATTTTGAGCGCATACGAACTTGTGATGACACCACACGGTTCGCTGTTTCGAGTACATGTGGATACGGCAACCACCGGGGTTCTGAGATTTCCCGAAACATCGGATTGGTGTTGAAGTCGATCATTTGCTTGACCGCTTCACGCAATGCTTTCGAAGGAATGGTTCCTTTGTGTGTACAGTTACCACCCACTTGCGGTCGTTGATCGACAACCACCACACTTCTTCCCTGTTTTGACGCGTTCATGGCGCCGGCTTCGCCGGCTGGACCAGCCCCTAGGACCAGCACATCAACGTCAATCACTCACGACACTCCTTTTAAATCATCCTTGATACGTGATTTCGATGCATCGCGGAACGACGCGGTTCCTACAACACTCTTGTCATTGATTGCTGCTTCACACTTGGCTGGATCATCGCCGCAGATTGCACACTCGCCATCTTCACCATTGACTCGACCAATCCCACCACAACTCCCGGTGATCGGACGACGCCCCATGATCACGCCAATGGCCATAATTGCGACCAAAAATGAGAAAACACCGAATACTGTGAGAAATAAACCCAAATTCATTCCACTTCTCCTGCCAACAAACGCTCAAATCGCGGTGTTTGTTTTACAACGAATTCATCTCCAGCCCGCTCAATAAACATCGCGGGAATTTTGCGAGCGACAGCTAACTCAAACCCCTTCTCAGGACCGAGAACGAGCAATGTAGTCGCCCAACCATCAGCCAAAGCGCATTCGGAATCAGCAACGGTCACTGACGCCAACTGATGCGTCACAGGGCGGCCTGCCGATGGATCGATAGTATGTGAATACGCAACACCATCGATTTCGCGATAGTTTCGGTAATCACCTGATGTCGCCAATGCTACGTTCTTTAAGGAGAGCAGTTGTTCAACTGCCCGCTCGCCCTTGATTGGCTTTTCGACCGCGATCTTCCAGCCAAGGCCGTCCTTATCACCTTTCACACGGACTTCACCACCAATCTCAACCAAGAAATTGGCATAACCCTTGTCATCCAAGAGCCCATACACCTGATCAACGCCGAGTCCTTTGGCTATTGCTGATAAATCCAATCGACGTTGTGCATTCTTGCGGATTGCTGCACCTCCATCGGCCTCAGGAGCACGCACAGAAATTGCAGTGAAGCCAACCTGAGACTTCGCTGCTTCAATCGCCGCATCTGAAGGCAAGGCTTCTGCGCCCGCATCTGGCCCAAACCCCCATAGGTTCACGAGCGGACCGACTGTTGGATCAAAAGCGCCATCCGAGATCTCAGAAAAACCAAGGGCTTTTGCGGTTGTCATTGCGAATAACTCACTGACCGGATACCACGTATCCAATGCATCAGACTCGTTGAATCGCGAAATTTCGCTGCCTGGATCGTAAGTCGACATTTGCCGATTCACTTCTGCTAACACGGATTCAATATCAGCCTGCAGCGCTTTTTGGTCATGTGCAGCAATTGGATTAGCGATGACAACGGACCACGTTGTGCCCATAGTCCGACCCGACAGCTTTTGAATCTCAAGCTCAGTTGAGCAGCCAGCAAGTAGGCCCAACACAAAAAATGCCGCCATAACGGCGGCATTTTTCAAGGATCCCAGAGGGTTAACCACCGAAGTCATCCAACATGATGTTTTCATCTTCGACCCCGAGGTCTTTCAACATCTTGATGACAGCTGCGTTCATCATTGGGGGGCCGCACATGTAGTATTCAACATCCTCAGGTGCTGGGTGGTCATTTAAGTAGTTCTCAAGAACCACGTTATGAATGAATCCGGTCTTGCCTTCCCAATTATCCTCAGGCTGCGGATCAGATAACGCCAAATGCCATTCGAAGTTATCGTTTTCCTTCGCCAACTGATCGTATTCATCTTCGTAGAACACTTCTTTCAGTGAACGCGCGCCATACCAGAACGAGATCTTACGCTTTGAATTTAAACGCTTTAACTGATCAAAAATGTGCGAGCGCATCGGAGCCATCCCGGCACCACCGCCAATGAACACCATTTCGTTATCTGTGTCTTTGGCGAAGAATTCACCAAAAGGTCCGAAGACAGTGATCTTATCGCCTGGCTTTAAGTTAAAGACATACGAGCTCATTTGACCCGGTGGCAAATCAGTCCCTGGAGGCGGTGTTGCAATACGAATATTAAACTTCACCAAGCCCTTCTCTTCGGGATAGTTCGCCATTGAATAGGCGCGGATGACGGTCTCATTAACCTTTGATTCAAGATTAAAGAAGCCGAAACGCTCCCAATCACCACGGTAATCTTCTTCGACATCAAAATCAGAGAACTTCACATGATGAGGAGGTACTTCAAGCTGCACATATCCGCCTGCTCGGAAGTCGACGTTTTCACCTTCTGGAAGCTTCAGCGTCAATTCTTTGATAAAGGTTGCGACATTCGGGTTCGATACAACCTCACACTCCCAGCGCTTTACACCGAAGAGTTCGGGCTCAACTTCAATATTCATGTCTTGCTTCACAGCAACCTGACATGACAAGCGCCAACCTTCTTTTGCTTCACCTTTAGTAAAAGCAGATGCCTCGGTTGGGAGAATGTCACCACCACCTGATTTAATAATGCAGCGACACTGCTGGCATGAACCACCACCACCGCATGCCGATGGCAGATAAATACCTGCGTCAGCCAATGTGTTCATTAACTTACCACCGGCAGCCACTTTGATGCTCTGGTCTGGATTGTCGTTAATTGTGATCGTGACATCACCAGAGGACACAAGCTTTGAACGGGCCGCTAAGATGATCGCCACCAGGCCGATCACGACCACGGTAAACATCACAACACCCAGAATAATGGTCATATTTTCCACGCTCTATGCTCCTTAGAGTGATACGCCAGAGAAGGACATGAAGCCAAGCGACATCAATCCAACCGTAATAAACGTAATACCCAATCCCTTGAGGCCATCCGGTACATCCGAGTACTTCAATTTTTCGCGAACACCAGCAAGCGCTGTAATCGCTAAAGCCCAACCAACACCTGCACCAAGTCCATACACAACAGACTCACCGAAGTTGTAATCTCGCTCTACCATAAATAAAGATGCACCAAGAATTGCGCAGTTCACTGTAATCAACGGCAGGAAGACCCCAAGCGCGTTGTACAGCGCTGGCACATACTTATCCAAAAACATCTCTAGAATCTGGACTAAAGCTGCGATCACACCGATATACGACAACAGGCCTAAGAAGCGCAGATCCACATTGGCAAGCTCCGGTGAAATCCAGGTCAGAGCACCTTCTTGCAACAGTCCAGTCAGAATCAGATTGTTGACCGGAACTGTAATTGCGAGAACCACGATGACCGCAATCCCAAGACCGACAGCTGTTTTAATATCTTTCGACAGCGCCAAAAACGTACACATCCCCAAGAAGAATGCGAGCGCCATGTTTTCAATAAAAACCGCCTTAACGAAGAGGCTAATGTAATGCTCCATCTTAGGCCTCCTTCATCTTACTGTTTGGTGCGATTTTGAACTCATCCACTTCAACTTGAGCGGTCTTCCATGCACGAATGCCCCAAATAAGGAAACCGATGATGAAGAATGCAGATGGTGGTAATAGCATTAGGCCGTTTGTGTAGTACCAACCGCCTTCAGTCACTTTGCTTAAGACCTCAATCCCGAAGACAGAGCCTGAGCCGAACAATTCACGGATAAAGCCGACAACCATCAAGATCGCGCCATATCCAAGACCGTTACCGATTCCGTCAATGAATGAGTCGATCGGGCCATTCTTCATTGCAAATGCTTCAGCGCGACCCATCACGATACAGTTAGTGATGATCAATCCAACAAAGACTGACAACTGCTTCGAGATTTCGTAGGCAAAGGCCTTCAAAATCTGATCAACAACGATCACCAATGATGCAATGATCGTCATCTGAACGATGATTCGAATCGAGCTTGGAATTTGTGAACGAATCAAAGCAACGAACATGCTTGAAAATGCAGTGACCGCAATCACCGCAAGCGACATCACAAGTGCAACTGACATACTCGATGTCACAGCAAGTGCCGAACAGATACCAAGTACCTGTAGGGCAATCGGGTTATTGTTGACGACCGGGTCGAACAACAGTTCTTTCGTTTTCGCCATTAGATCCGTCCTTGTTTCAAATTATCCAGAAACGGCTTGAAGCCGGCATCTGACATCCAGAATTTCAATAGGTTATCGACTCCACGGGATGTGAGAGTGGCTCCAGAAAGCGCGTCAACGCCATAGCTATCTGAGCGATCCGCTCCACCTTTCACTAACCGAAGTCCAACTTCATCACCTTGATAAACCTGCTTACCAGTCCATTGAGCTTTCCAATTTGGATTGTCAACTTCACCACCCAAACCTGGAGTTTCTGCATGTTCATAGAAACCAAGTCCGGCGACTGTATTTCCATCGCCCTCAAGTGCCATAAAGCCATACAGCGTTGACCAAAGGCCGTATCCGTGAATCGGTAGAATGATCTTCTCAATCTGATCACCATTTTCGATCAGATAGATTTTCGCAATCTTCGCCTGACGCTTGATTGAAGCGATATCTTCTTCGCCTGACAACACACGGTTCATTGAAGGATCTTTCGATGCTTTACGCTGGTCGTAACGCTCCGCATCCATTCCCTCAACGAATTCACCTGTTTCTAGATTCACGAGTCGAGTGGTCACGATCTGGAATTGATCTTGGATCGATTGCTGAGGATCATACAATCCAGCCGCCTGCAGAATATTCATCTGCATATTGGCTTTCTCATTGACCGCCTGAGCCGGACGTAAAATCACAGCTGCAGAACTTACAACCACCGCGCACACGAGACACAGAACGAGCGCAACCGTGATGGTTTTTTGAACTGATTCGTTATTGGACGACACTACGCAACTCCCTTCGCTTGATGTTGGCCTGCACCACAAAGTGGTCAATCAAAGGCGCGAACAAATTGCCGAATAGAATCGCAAGCATAATTCCCTCTGGCAATGCAGGATTCACTACTCGGATCAGTACAGCCATCAATCCGATGAGTCCGCCGTACCAGTACTTGCCAGCATTTGTCATGGATGCAGATACAGGGTCTGTCGCCATGAACATCATCCCGAATGCAAAACCACCGACGACCAAGTGCCAATACCAAGGCACGCTGAACATAGGGTTTGTTTCAGAACCGATGACGTTAAACAATAAGGAAGTCAGTACCATGCCGAGGAATACACCAAGCACGATTCTCCAGCTCGCAATACCCTGAATTAGAAGCACCGCACCACCGATAAAGATGGCCAGTGTCGACACTTCACCAATCGATCCAGGGACGTTACCAATAAAGGCATCAAACCATGTGAAGTTCGAAATCACCTGGTTCGCTGAGGCGAGCGCATCCACACCACCCTGAGCCATCATGCCAAGTGCCGATGCACCTGTGTAGCCATCGGCCGCGACCCACACTGCATCGCCAGAAATCTGCGCTGGATATGCGAAATATAGGAACGCACGACCCGTCAGCGCTGGATTCAAGAAGTTCTTACCCGTACCACCAAAGACTTCCTTACCGACAACAACACCAAAGGTGATGCCGAGTGCCGCTTGCCATAAAGGCAGATCCGGAGGGCAAGTCAACGAGAACAAAATTGACGTCACGAAGAAGCCTTCGTTGACTTCGTGTCCGCGAACAGAAGCAAACAGCACTTCCCAGAAACCACCAACGATAAATACCGTCGCGTAAATCGGTAGGAAGTAAGCAAATCCATACACTAAATTCGACCAGATCGAAGGATTCTTCCAGTATTCAGCGCCTGCAAGCCCTTCGATAAATGCACCACGCAATCCATCAGGAGCGATTGCACCTGCTGCGATCGCCTCGGATGCGTTTTGGCCTAGGAAAAATGCACCAAAGAAGATCGCTGGGAAGGTACAGAACCACACAGTGATCATGATGCGTTTTAGATCGATTCCATCCCGCACATGGGCGGTCGACTTCGTTGTCGTCCCTGGTGCGTAAAAAATAGTATCCACTGCCTCATAGAGCGCATAGAACTTTTCAAACTTACCACCTGGGTGGAAATTTGGCTCAATGCGGTCGAGATATGCACGTAGTGACATCATCAACTCTCCAGCTCAATCGTTGTTAGGTTATCCCGAAGAATCGGGCCATATTCATATTTGCCTGGACACACATAAGTGCACAGTGCGAGATCTTCTTCAGCCAACTCGAGTGCGCCGAGCTTTACAGCCATATCCGTGTCACCAACGATCAGCGAACGCAGTAGCTGTGTCGGTAGCACATCGAGTGGCATCACTTTTTCATAGGCCCCGACTGGAACCATGGCGCGTGGAGAACCATTGGTGTTTGTTGTGTAATCAAGCAACTTGCCAGGCATGAGCTTCGACAAATAGATGCCCATCACCGAGTGCTTATTTGTACCTGGTGACAACCAACCGAACGGTACGCGATGCGTTCCTTCTTCAAGAACTGAGACTTGTTGATGATACCGACCGAGATACCCAAATACGCCCGCTGCGGTACGACCACCTAAGATCGAACCAGAGACGACACGATGCGAGCCATCCTCCAATTCACCAGCTGTCAGTTCATCAAGCGATGCGCCCACTCGAGTAACCACGAGACGCGGTGCTTTCACAGAAGGTCCTGCCAAACTTATGACACGCTCGGTGGACAACACACCCTCTTTAAATAGACGACCAATCGCTATCACGTCTTGGGCTGATAGATGCCAAACTTCTTTACCCTCTCCAACCGGATCCAGGTGATGAATGTGCGTACCAACAAGTCCTGCTGGATGCTTACCTGAAAACGTCTCAACCTGAGCCGATCCTGCATCGAAGGATGCCTTTGGATCTCGACATACAAAGACTGTGCCTTCAGTCAGCTTAGAAATGACTGAAATACCGTCGACGAACGCCTCAGGCTGCCTAGCGATCGCCAGAGCCTGATCGCCAGCCAATGGGTTAGTATCCATCGCGTTAACAAAAATCGAATGCGGTACCGCGTTGATTGCCGGAATCTTCTCGTAAGGACGACGACGAATGGCGCTCCAAAGACCGCTCTCGACCAATTCCTCAACCACCGCATCACGTGTCAGCGCACTCAGATCTGCATGTGACTWAAATGTCACCGCCGTATCTTTGCCATCCAGTTCGATCACAACCGATTGGAATACTCGGCGTTCGCCACGATTAATCTCAATGACTTTTCCTGAGCCTGGCGCTGTGAACTGCACACCTTCATTTTTCTTGTCAGCAAACAGTGGCTGACCTAGTTTGACCTGATCACCCTCTTTCACCAGCATGGTGGGCTTCATTCCAGGATAATCAGATCCAATCACGGCAACGCGCGTGACCGCATTACCTTCTCCGATTTCCTGCTTTGGTGATCCTTTGATGGGCAAATCCAGCCCCGTTTTGATCTCGATCATCGAGTCCATTCCTACCTTGAAAATTCCGACTCTTGCGGAAGGCGTTCAAACTTAATGGCATAAAAACCTATGCCGATAGCGGTGCACGATTATAAGAACACTTACACTGAATCGCCAGACTCAAACCAAAATTTCAGCAAATTTTTCGCAACTGCAAAAAAGAAAAGCTGACTCACTGACAAAGCTGTATGACTTCTCATACATCAAGACGCCATGCCGATGGAATTTATCTACCCTCCACTCAGGAGGAATGCTATGAAACCGACCCACTTTGCGGAAAACCCGCGCATCGATGCACTCTCAGCGACCAACCATATCCTCGAGGATGCCTCAACCAACGCATGCTTTGGCGATTATGTGGTGTTTGTTGATGAGTCTGGCGATGCCAATCTTGATCCCATTGACCCGAGATTTCCGATGCTCAATCTCGTCTTCTGTATTATCCGAAAGGACCATTATTTCGACCATGTCGCTCCTCAACTCAAGACACTGAAAGAGGAATTTTTTGGACATGCCGATCTCATCCTTCATGAATCAGATATGCGACGAAAAACCGGCGCTTTTTCAATTTTGAGAGAAACAACAATCCATAAACGATGGATGGCTCAACTTCTGACATGGATTGATAACACCGAAACATCGATCATCAGTGCATGTATCGACAAAGTTGCGCTAACACGTCGCTACGCCCATCCCTTCGACCCTTACGATTTAGCCATTCGTTTTTGCCTCGAGCGCACGCGTCAATTCCTGGCTGTCAACAATCAGACAGGCAGGCCCACCCAAGTGATTTTCGAAAGTCGCGGAAAACGCCATGACCGAGCCGCTGAAACTGAGTTTCGACACATCCTGACCCAAGCCAATCCGCTTGGACATCATTTACCCGACTTCAGCCAATATCCGCTCGAATCATTATTTATCCCCAAAAAAGCGAACCTCGCAGGACACCAACTCTGCGATCTACTGGCTCGCCCTCTCGCGAAATGGAGCTTTGATCCGGCTTCCCATCAACAACCAATGCAAATCATCAAACCCAAGTTGATCGCTCACAAGGTGTTTCCACACACCGGATGGCGCAGACCCAATCGATCAAATACGCCGAACTATTTCAGGGGATATACGCGACTCAACCCCTCGGCAAATGACTCACATGCGCCGCGGTAACCAGTCCAGCTTGTTTTACGAACAATCCCATCGGAATCCGCCCAGACTTCAACGTTGCAGGGCTCGATGTGACTTTCTTTAAACCAACGATACCGCGTACGAGAACCTTGATCGGTTGTTTCAATCGGTTGACCGAGTGCCTCTGATAAATGACTCACGTTCTTACCCATCGCAAGACTCAGGCCCGCGTTCATATTCTCAATTGCTTGAGAAGCACATCCGGTCAAGCCCAGAACAAGAGCACCACCAACTAGCCACTGTTTCATCATCAATCCCTCCTCAGAATCGTTCAGAAAAAGCTTACTGCGTGTACTTGAAAATCGATAGAGCGGTTGGCATATTTCCATCAGTTTTCCGGAGTTCATATGTTCCCATACACGAGATATTTCATATTGATCGTGGCCGCAGTATTTTTGGCATTTAGCCTTGCTGTATCTGCCGCACCGCGTGTCGAAGTCGTTGCCACTGACCTCGACCGCCCATGGTCACTCGCTTGGATCAAACCAACAGACGTATTAATCACCGAACGCTCCGGTCAGCTCATCCATCTCAACCTTGAATCCAACACGCAGACGCAAATCAAAAACGTTCCACCTGTCACAGTAATCGGACAAGGCGGACTCCTTGATGTCCAAGTCACAACGATCAGAGGGGAACTTTGGGTGTACCTGGCGCTCTCTGGGGTACGAGAGGATCGAACCACAGGAACTGAGCTCTGGCGCGGACGTTTAGTTGGCGACTCACTTGCGGACGTCACAAAACTCTATGCACTTCCTCTGACAACAACATCTGGGCACCATTTCGGCGGTCGGATTGCGCTCACAGAAGAGCATGTATTTTTAACAATCGGAGACCGCGGTGAGCGAGAACGCGCCCAAGATCTCTCCGATGCAGCAGGATCTGTTATTCGGCTCAATCTCGACGGCACCATTCCCGGCGACAACCCAGAGTTTGAACTCACGTCTGCAAGACCAGAGCTCTACTCCGTCGGACACCGTAATCCACAAGGTATTGCATTCAATGCTCAAGGCCAACTGTTTGTTCATGAGCACGGTCCACAGGGTGGCGATGAGATCAATCGAATCGAAGCCGGCAAGAACTATGGCTGGCCAACCATCACTTATGGCCGCAATTACGGTATTGGCACTCCAATTGGGGAAGGCGTCGAAAAAGAGGGTCTCGAACAACCGCTATTGTATTGGGACCCTTCAATCGCACCCTCAGGAATGACCTTCTATTCAGGTAAGCAATTTCCAGCATGGAAAGACAATTTGTTCGTAGGGGCACTCAAGGCACAGATGCTTGTAAGACTCGCTTTTGAAGATGGTCAGCTAAAGCAAAAAGAGCGCCTATATCGTGGAGAATTCGGGCGTATCCGAGATGTTCGGGAAGGCCCAGATGGCGCTATCTATCTATTGACCGACTCAACACGCGGCCAGCTCTTACGAATCACACCTTAAATTCGCGATGCTGACTCATCACCGGCACCGATGAACGGACCGCCTGTACTCGCTCCAAATCGAGATCGACAGTTAATACGCCGGGCTCATTTGAGAGTTCGCCCAAGCACTCTCCCCACGGATCATAGATGACAGAATGCCCATAGGTCTCACGCCCTTCTGAGGTAGTTCCACATTGCCCGGAGGCCGCGATAAAACAGCCGTTTTCAATGGCACGCGCACGCAATAATGTCGACCAATGCGCTTGCCCTGTGGTTTTCGTAAATGCTGCGGGCACTACAATTAGCTCAGCACCGGATAATCCATAATGGCGATACAACGCCGGAAACCTCAAATCGAAACAAATCGATAGACCAACCGCCCAACCATGAACCGAAGTCATCACAGGCTCTGAGCCTGCCTCAAACAGCGCACTCTCCCGATAACTTTCCCCAGACGCTAAATCCACATCAAATAAATGAATCTTGTCGTAGGTTGCCTGAATGACCCCCTCGGTATTGATAACTAGGGTGCGATTTTTTACACCCTGTTCAGTATTGATGATCAACGAACCAATAATCAGCGTGATCTGATGCGTCTTTGCATAGTCCTGAAGTCGTTGCACTTCAGGCGCATCCATCATCAATGCATACTGACGTGATGAGGCCTGGCTGGCGGACAGAAATAATGCACACTCAGGGAGTAAGGCTACGCTCGCACCCTCATCGACCGCCCGGTCAAGTAACGGATATAACCGCGATTCTGAGACCGCAGTATTAGGCTCTGCCGTGTATTGAAGACAACTGATACGCATAGATCCTCCGTATGCTGAGCATATCAGAGGACCGACTGATTAGTACTTCTCAGGAACGTACAATTCTCGGGGAAGTGAACTGCGCTCATAGTCAGGGTTCGAAACCCGATCTGGGAGAACCACTGTTTCATGCGGTACCTCCTCGTAGGGGACTAAGCTCAATAGGTGATTGATACAATTCAATCGAGCGCGGCGCTTATCGTTCGCTTCCACGACATACCAAGGCGCCTCAGGGATATTGGTCCGCATAAACATCTCTTCTTTCGCCTTGGTGTAATCCTCCCAACGGACTCGCGATTGCAGATCCATTGGCGAAAGCTTCCATTGTTTCAGCGGATCGTGAATCCGCATCAAAAACCGCAGTTGCTGCTCCTCATCAGTAATCGAGAACCAGTACTTAACCAAACGAACACCTGAACGCACGATCATGCGCTCGAATTCGGGAGCATCGGATAGAAACTCGTCGACCTGTTCAGAACTCGCAAAACCCATCACTTTCTCGACACCAGCTCTGTTATACCAAGATCGGTCGAATAGAACGATTTCACCGCCTGAGGGCAAATGATCCACATAGCGCTGGAAGTACCATTGCGTGCGTTCTTTTTCTGTGGGCTTAGTCAGTGCCACAACACGACAAATTCGAGGGTTTAGACGCTGTGTAATACGCTTAATGACGCCGCCTTTACCTGCCGAATCACGTCCTTCGAATAACACACAAACACGCTCTCCGGTCGCTTCGACCCAGTCTTGCAGCTTGATCAGTTCAAGCTGCAGCTTGAGAAGCTCCTTAAGATAGAGACGACGGTCCATTTCAGGTGGACGGGCCGATTTGTAGACTTCTCGGACTTTCTTGGAAATCAGAACATCATCTTCCAATTCGAGCTCGTAGAGCTCATCAAAGATGTCCTCTAACTCAAGTTCTTGCCCTAAATCCTTGCTGTCCGCCATGGTCGACTCCTTCAATCAAAGCGGTACTGCAACACACAAATGTGAACAATATGTGACAATGTCAGGGAACGCGGAGTCCTGTGACTTCAACGCGAACACCGCGCTTGGTGTTTCCGATTGACACTTGTGCGCCCATCGACTCTGCAATCAGGCGTACCACATAGAGACCGAGTCCCAAATGCGATCCAGTTGAGTCATTACGAGTCCCAGAGAACATCTGAAAGGCATCAACACCATCTTGGATCTTGAGAGACGGCCCTTCATTTTCAACCCAAAGAGAAACGGCATTGATCTGATCTCGGATCCCGATCGTAATCAGACCATCATTTGGCGCATAATCTCTGGCATTGTCGAGTAACTTATCAAGCATCTGCTCGAAACGAAGATCATTCCCCAAAATGACAACTGATTCAGCTGGAATATCGACTGACCACTGACGGTCTGTGACCGTACGCTGGATACTCTCGATGGCATCGCGCGTCACTCGAGCAACATCAAAACCGTGCTGATCTTCATCACGTAATGCCTCTTCCAGACTTGCCGCTTCCGTCACCTTTGCAAGTGTTGATTCGAGTTTCTGAATCCCTCTTTCTGCTGTTGCACGTAATCGAGCTTGCTGATCTGGGTCTCGCTCATCGGACAGCAGTTCCAAACTCGTTTGCACAGTGCTCATCGGATTACTCAATTCATGACGCAAGGTTCTTGGGATGCGTTCAAGAAACGCGGTGTAACGCGCAAGATCTCTAAGCACCTGTTGCACGTCACGACTCAGCTCTCCAACTTCATCAGACGTTGTTGCATCGGTGAGATATGGTTCGCTCGAGAAGCGTCCACGCGTATCCAAATAGGATTTAAGCTCACGACGTAATCGAGTAATCCGCTCTGCCAGTCGCCCGGAATACACAGATAAACCTAAAATCAATACACCAAGAACACCCAGAGTCTGCCAAGCAAGTGTCACCAATGCCTGTTGTGCTGTGCCGACAATTTCACTCGTTGGCGCTGCGATCAAAATCGAATAGCGCCCAGTCTCTGTAGTTAACGGTACATTCACTCGAATATCTTGGTCGGTGACCACCGCACCCGTTTGCCATGCATCAGAGATCAACAACGATGGCATATCATCCGGCGCTGTTGTTTTAGCCATCACGAGGCCATCTGAATTAATCACCATGATTTGACGTGTTTCACCCGCCAAACGCCTCGCTAACTGCTGTAACCTGGCATTCAATGGCTCAATGGTGAACTGATACTGCCTCTCGATTGGCTCGATCCAGTTATGGTCGAATTGAACAAGGTCGATTTGTCTCCCCTCGACCTGGAATACCGGCATGTCCCACTCAAGCCGATACCCGCCCGAAAATTCCCACCAATACGCACGCACTCGCAAGCTGGTATTCAATGGCAACGGCTCATTTGTGACTTCTGCATCAAAAGCGCCAGATGCTTCGGCAGCCAAAACAACATCAGTCGCAGATGATCTGTCGGTTAATCGAAGTCGAACCGCGTCAAATGGCACCGCCTCGGTCCGACCAAATAGAGGTTCTCGGTAAAATCGGGTCGTATCTTTGACTTCAAGTGCAAAAGCGAGCCGATCATCGAATTGCCCGATTTTTAAAGAAATACGGTCGTCAGCCAGAGCATCAGGCCCATCGGACCACTCATCAAAAAATCCATCAAGCACAGGCGGTCGACGCATGGGTTCTGGACCAAGACGCAATCCTGGTTGCTTATCGATAGGATTGAGTGCATCAAGTTCAGGTTTGAGGCTCTCCGCTAGAACGCGTAAAGCTTCAGACTGCGCCTCGGTGGCAAAGTGCTGAAGCTTTTGGAATGTTTGGTACCCAAGCCAAGGAACCAACGCAAACACAGGAACAAACAAAAACAGCTTGATCCGTAAACTGAGTTTCATCCAGGTGGAGACTCCCAACGATATCCAGTTCCATACACATTGATTAACGCATCAAATGACTGATCGATGAGTTTGAGCTTCCGCCGAATGTGCTTAATGTGTGTGCTTAGGGTGTTATTCGTCACGACGGTCTGGCGGGTCCGCTCAGCCAGCTGATCGTAGGTCAAAACAGCCCCTTCAGCACGCATCAGCGCTTCTAAAATCGCAAGCTCGGTCACAGTCAAACTCACCGGCTCCCCATGGTAGGACACCTGGGCACGATCCGGATCAACGATCAGGCCGCCATCAGTTAGTACAGCGTCCATTCCATTACGCGCACGATTGGCACGCTTTAAAACTGCAGCCACTTTTTCAACCAACAATGCTGTTGAAATGGGTTTCGTCAGATAATCCCATGCGCCTAGGCGCAGACCGAAAATTTGGTCAATTTCATCAGTACGACTTGTTAAAAAAATGACCGGCAAGCCGGGATAGCGGTCCAATAGCCACTGACAAATCCCAAATCCGGCATCCGGATCACGACCCAAATGAATATCAAGCAGCACCAAACTTGGTTGCCCAGATAGAGCATGCTGGATCTCATCAGCTGACTCATAACCCGATACCGTAAAACCTTTTTTACTGAGCGCATAGGAGTAATTAGCTAACTGATCGACGTCATCTTCGACCACCACAATATGTGAATTCATCGCGCCTCCTGTTAACTCAAAAGCCAGTTGTTCTCTTGCCCGCAACGTCACCATACCGCGTTTTTGGCTCGAGATGATATTCGGCGTTGTCTCGTTTAATTTCCATGATGATCTGACAGACTGCATCGCTTTGTTCTCCTACCGTCTCAACGCGAACGACTCGCATCGCTTGACTATCAAAAGGAACAAGGGGTGCATCACCACCCCTTAATTCATCAACGTACGGAATAAAGACCTTCACCTGTTTTCTTCCCATCAAAACTGAGTTGAATATCGACTCGACGGTCTAACGCGTAATGAACATCTTGTCCTTTGACTGATGCTTCCCTCTCGCCACGGCCTTCCGTTTGAATGGTCATTGGTGACGCTCCAACTTCTTGTAAAACCTGCCCGACAGATGAAGCACGTGCTTCACTCAAGTTCTGGTTGTAGCTCTCGGGTCCTCTCGGATCGGCATGACCGACAAGCTTGACGGTCAAACCGTCAATTGAACGAGATGCTTTAGCTACCGCCTTAAGTGCTTGCCTGTACTGCTTGGCCGTCATCGCTGAATTCACATTAAAATGCACCGCGACCGACAAGTCAGTTAACAATTCTTGCAGTGCAACCAGTTCAGCTTGTGTCTTTGCTTGTTCGGCATTGACGTGCGCGAGCTGTGATCTCGCATCACGAATCTCTCGATTCAGATCAGCCAATTCCTGATTTTTACGAGCCAAGACCCGTTCTTGCACAACGTCATGCCCAATCAGCGCGCCAAGCGTTCCGCCAACGACAACTCCGACTGGACCCGCGACAGCAGCACCGACGGCTGCACCTGACCCAAAACCAATATGTTCAGGCATCTTCGATATAGATGTTTCTGCATGAGCAGCAGTCACTGAGAGAGCCAACATTGTTGCGGTGATGATTCGTTTCATTTGAGTATCCTCCGTTTTCGATGGATGCATTACATGCCAAAACAAAATCAACAGATGGGAGGAATCGGGGTGAGATTGTGGAGAAGAGATGAAGGTGTTGTAGACACCAACGCATTGTCAATTTAGATTCGAGTCAAACACTTAGGGAGAGGATTCAACACATGCGATTCACTGGAACACTGATAACCGCTTTTGCGATGTCGTCACTCGCACTCGCTGGGGGCCATGAAAAACCCGTTGGGATCACATCAAGCCTGATGGAACAGGAGGTGATGCATCAGGGTCAGCCGGTTGTGATTAAACGAAATCAAGATGGCGACAATACAATCACTCCTGATTACGCTCTCACTTCGCGCCCCTGTCCACCGTTCTGTATTCAGCCAATGGATCTGGCGCCAGGTGTCGAAACCATTGGTGAACTTGAACTCTTATCGATGATGGAAAAAATCAATTTTGGTGAACTGGACGGTCTTTTAATCGACTCAAGAACGCCAGATTGGGCAGAAAAAGGCATGATCCCAGGAGCAATCAACCTGCCTTGGACCACGCTATCTGTTAAAAAGTCAGACATGTTCACGATCTCTGACATCTTTGAGAGTACGTTCGGCGCGATCCCAATGGACGGAATGTGGGACTATTCAAACGCCAAAACACTGATTTTATATTGCAATGGTGCTTGGTGCGGTCAATCGCCGACCAACATCCGCACATTACTCACACTGGGTTATCCGGCACATAAGATCAAATGGTATCGCGGTGGCATGCAGTCATGGCAAAGCTTTGGGCTAACCGTCGTTAAACCATAAAAAAAAGGGGCCTCAAAGCCCCTTTTTTAGCACTCACCGTTAGAACAACAGATCGTCTTCGATTGCGAGTAGCCCATCAGCAGCACAGGCCTCATCCAAATCTCCTCCTGGCGCACCAGAGATCCCGATACCACCTAGCAAGCTACCGCCCGCCTCGATCGGTAGACCGCCGCCGACCATGAGTGCTTTCGATGTGTGGCGTATCCCCATCATCACCGTATCCTGATTGGTTGCTTTTTCCATTTCAGACGTCGGAATTCGAAATGACAAGGCAGTCCACGCTTTGCGCTCTGCCACTTCAACCGTGTGCGGTGTCGCAAAGCGGTCACGGATAAATGCTTGAAGCAGTCCGCTGCGATCCACGACTGCAACAGCCACCTGATACCCTTGATCGTTACAGGATTGACGCGCTGCTGTTGCGAGTTTCATCGCGACGTCTGGCGTAAGTGATGTGAGACTGAATGTACTTTCGGCATTGGAAAAGGACGCAACCGACAACATCAGAACACCGGTCACAACTGTTTTAATCTGCCTCATAAGGTTCGCCTCGTCCTCAGTGATTGAATTTTTCGATAGAGAAGTGTTGATCAACCAACGTTTGATGTAAATGTTCGATATGCCTTGGCGAGATCTCACAACATCCTCCAACAATAGTCGCGCCAGCGTTGATCCATTCAAGAGCATGCTGCGTGTAAGCCTCAGGCGTGAGATCAATCCGTTCTTTTAGGTCCTTAATGGTTCCACCCGGTTGAAGTGGAGCAACCGTTGTAAATCCATTGGCATAGGCTCCAAATGGACACCCTAGCGAGGCCAGCAATGGAAGTGCGCTCAGCACAACCTCAGGTTGGCTACAATTAACCATACACCCATCCAGAGCCCCTCCAGCAAGCATCTCTATAGCCTCTTCAAGTGGCTCTCCAGATCGTAAACAATTGGAACCATCGTCAGCAAGAGTCATTCCGATGCGAACAGAATGCCCGGTCGCAACTAAAGCGTCGCGCGCGGCACGCATCTCTGCAATATTTGACATAGTCTCCACAAGGAACCCGTCAACCAAGCCCTCTTGGACCGTGATCAATTTCACGTATTCCTGATAAGCCATCTCATAACTTGGGGCAACATCAGCGACGTAGCTCGCAGCTAACGGCGGAAGACACCCCATTCTACTGAACTGCGACGTCTCAACTCCTGATTCATCAATGGCCTGGTTCAACAGCTCGACGGCAAGTTGATGAATATCCTCAAATTGTGCTTGTAACGCCTCACGTGTTAAACGAGTCAGTGTGGCTGTGTAGTTATTGACCGCTAACACGCGAGCACCCGCTCGAATAAAATCAAGGTGCGCCTCAACAACAACCTGAGGCTCTTCCATCATCACCATTAAAGACCACAAAGGATGAGGTTCAGAACGCTTAGCGCGCTTACTAATCTCTTGACCAAGACCGCCGTCGAGAAGAACGATTGTTTGTTGTGTTTGCTGCATCGAATTTCCCCTCACAGACTTACGATTACTGTTGCGACACGAACCCAAAGGGAAACCCATGCGGTTCCAACGCATTGGTTATGGGGTCAGCCACCGAGCCTCACAACATCATGCACAAAATTCCATGAGACCTGTCTGCCTCGATTACCAGAGGGCTGTACTTTTTACACGTGAACGATATAATTCGCGCCTCTTTCAGGCCAGTTCTTTTAAAACAGGCGTTGAAAGGCTCTTAATAGTCGCGGGTATCGTATAAAGGCTATTACCCCAGCCTTCCAAGCTGGTGATGAGGGTTCGATTCCCTCTACCCGCTCCACTCAAGTCTTTAAAAACAATAACTTACAATTTTCGCCTCAGTAGTCCCAAGGTTGTCCCAACCGCATTTTCTTGTATATTGGTAGTCCGTCAGTTGTCCGGAAATCGCCATGAATCAGCAAGATGTGCGCGTTACCAAGCTCCCTCGGCGCTCAGAACCGCCGATCAAGTCCAATTCTGACATCCGGAGCCGGAGCGCACGGAGTAAGCGATATTTTGTACCGGTTGATGGACAAACAGGACTCCGTCTCAAGATCGAAACATCGGGAACCAAAGTATTCGTCACGCAGGCCAAAGATCCAGCAGGTAATACACGCTCCAAAACTATTGGAAAGTACCCTGAGTACAAGCTTGAAGACGCAAAGAAGCTGCATACCGAATACTTTAGAGCGATCCGGGAAGGGAAAGACCTTGATCTGGAAAGAGAAAGGAAAAGCCAAGCAATTCAGCGTCTAACTTCGCTGCAAACTCCGTTCATTCAGCTCGGTCGTACTCGTGCGAAAAACAAGCATTCGGATGGAGAAATGACCGATCGCACGCTCGAACTTGAATATAACACTCTCAACAACATCGAATCTGTGATTGGACAAACAACTCTACTTGGTCTTACCGAACCAACGCTTTTCGACCTGAAAGCCGCCTACGCAAATCAATGGGCATCTCTTGATCGCATCAAAAAAATGATTGTTAAGGTTTATAACGGCCTGGATCGATTCACAAAGGAAGACTTGGGTTTCGATCTCGCACATCGGACCGAAATTGTGTTTGGCACCATCAAACAAAAGAAGCGGAGTGGTCAGTACGTTCCGCTCGATCAATTGTCACGCTTTTGGGCTGCTTTTACGCGTAGCAATGCCCCACAAACCATGAAAGATGCCTACCTGATGATGCTGTTGACTGGGGAACGACGCGGCGCCGTTCTCAATCTGAAATGGGAGAACGTCCACCTCGATCATGATGTACCCCATGTTCTATTCCAGAGCAAAGCCATTAAAGGTGACAAGTCTTTAAATGCTGTGCCAATCGTTACGATGCTTGGTGTTTTACTCGAGCGCCTTGCAGCCGATAAGAAGAATGACTTTGTCTTCCCTTCACCGAAAGGCTCATCCTCAGGAGCAATCACTTCCGTCAAAGCACTGGTCGAAGACATCCGGTCCATCTCCGGTTTGCAGCATGTATCCCCACACGATATCCGACGGACCTTGGCTCAAGTCACTCGCGATGCTTATGGACTCACTGCTTATGCTGATGAGCATATCCTGCACTCATCGAGCCATTACAGTGGCTCAACAGCCAACTATCTCGACCCGAATGCTATCGAGTTCACTGCGCGCCGCGCAGAGACGTACAAGAAGACCTATGAACATCTCGATGATCTCATTTTGAGTCACACGATTATGGAACAAACAGCACTCCCAGAATTTGTCGTCTATCTTGAACGCACTGACATGGAGGTCTCGTCCGGAGGTAGTGTTGTGAGACGGATTCCGATCTCAACCGCTGAAGATGAGTTGGTTGAGAGAATCGAGTCTCCCGTTGCCTCGGCTTGCGGAGCTACGAGTATGATGGTTGACGTGTCTAAGAGGCCAAAAGCCTCAATGATCATCGATCAAGGAAAAGGTTTATTATTTGGAACGATGCCCAAGCGAAAAAGACGATCATTTGAAGACGATTTATAGCCAAATATCCAAACTTATATACCTAATTCTACTGCTGGCAGGTGGACTTAATCAGTTCGCACAAGCACAGATAGATATCAAATCCCTCACCAACGTAAACGTGGAAAATCTAGCACCGCTAGACAAAGAGCAATTAGCCGCCGACATTCTATTTTTGATGACTGGGAAAACAGAACCTGACCGGAGTTTTTCGCCTCATGAGCAGGTCATGATGCGATCACAGTTATCCGATATTTTCTGGTCGAATACAGCTTTCATCGAAGCCACTCCCGAAAATATTCTCGACGATATCTTCTTTAATGGCTTTTGGTTTGCATCAAAGCTAGGTGATGTCGAACTCGCCGAAAGATTCTTCGACCGTTTACGTGTCATGCAAAATTCCCAAGTATTCAAAAACGAACTCTTTGATACAAAATTAACTATCGCACGCGCTCGACTACATGCGATCAGGGGCGAATTTGATCTTGCAAGGGGGATGGCAAAGAGCGTTGGTTTCAAGCTTCTGCACACACCAGATCAAAAGGTATCAATGCAATCAAAGCTTGAATTGATCGCGTACCCCATCGCCAACGTTCTTGACGCCATACAAGAAAGAGATGGAGCGATCGCGCTTTTGAAACTAGCCCTGAACAAAGTACAGAGCATTCCATCACATGGTGTACCAGATGACTTGTTAGCAGACCTCATACTCGAAGGCGAAATTCTTTCCATATACCAATCAAACAAATCGGCGGAGCTTGAATTTCACCATGCGCGTTCGCTTTTGGATCAGAACAGTCTCGAGAAACAACTTAGATTCGATTTGATTCGGATCATCAAACTCGCCGAGAACAATTTGTTCCGAGAAGCTGATGAGCTTCTACATGCCACATATCAAAAGCATCGCGAAGCCGACCACCGCCGTGTTCGCCATCGAGAAATCGATTTCCTTCATTTCGTTGCAAAAGTCGCTGAAAGACAGAAAAAGAGGAACTGGTATGAAGCTTGGATGCTCTTCGGCGCAGACGAATACCTCAAAGGTTATAAATATCGCATTTCAGAAGGTTGGCCGATATCCGTCGAAGAGAAACTTTATCTGGCGGACTATGTGATTGACCTAATCAACATAGAGGCGATACCTGCAGACCTAAGATTCCAGGTCTTCCAGCTTAATCAAGAACTGCAAATCGCTTATGCAGGATATAGATCGGCCAACTATTCTTTGATCGCTGCCGCTGATCAGCCTATACAAAATATTCAAGAAAGTTTAGACGCAACTACCGTCTACATAAGCATCTTAAGTGGAACGAAAAAGACCGTCACATGGGCAATAACTAAAAATGATCAAATGATGTTTGAAAGCCCTGTCAGCTCATCTGAACTCCGACACAAAATCAAATCGATTCGCAAATCAATCGAGACCGAAACCTATTCCCATGATAATCCCGAAGGCATATACATTTTTTCAAATCTCTTGGAGGTGGGGTTAGGTCATTTTCCTAACATTGAAACTATTTACCTAACACCCGCGATTGAAATGTCTAGGTTGTCAGTGGCGGCATTACCCATCAAGCAGAGCCAAAACACACGATGGCTGATCGAGCGATATGCGATAGCACACCTCCCATCGGCCAGATTCGTGGCTCAATCAACGCCAATCGATAACTTCAGCAGCAATCGATTCGTTGGCATTGGGGCACCAAACATTCTCTCGTCAGACGAAAAAAGCCCGATTCAATCACCCAAAAAAAACAACTCGAACCTACCCTTACCGCTACCAGACGCGTATGACGAATTAACTGAACTGGGAATATATTTTTCTCAATCTAAGGTTCATACGGGAATTCAGGCAACTGAAGACGCATTGGCTGAGAGTTTGGATCAAAAGCCTGACGTTCTATCTATTTCGACTCATTCAGTCGCATTAAAAACAGGAATGGGACGGACGCTTGCCCTCTTACTATCGCCAAGTCACTCAACTGATGGCTATCTAACTCCCCAAGAGATAGACCAAATGTCTCTTGAAAAAATGAAGTTGGTAGCGTTGTCAGCTTGCAACACCTCAAACATAGTTGAGACCAGAAATCAGGAAGCTTACGGTGGGCTCGCGTCGAGATTCGTTGGTCGTGGTGCACGAAATGTTCTCACGACACATTGGCCTGTATACAGCATCGCAGCAAAGGAAATCGTGCTCGACATGATGAGAACCCCTGGCAAACACCTAGCGGCAAAGCTGCAAACAGCGATGAAAAACGCGATCAAAAGTGAAGATTCGAGGAAGACCAATCCCAAGTATTGGGCAGCATTTACGCTAATTGGTTTTAATTAGGATTCAATTCGCTTAATTACAATTTTTAATGATTCGGCCTTTGTTGTCTTAACTTCGACGATGTCCAGCAGAAGAGTTCGGATTTCTATAGTGTCGGGAACCAGTACTTCTATTTCGTCCACCCTTATTTGCAGCTGTATCGTATCCGCAACCCCATCTAAACGATAAAGAATATCAGTCAAAACGGTCAGCGGCTCTTCAACAAAAACGTCAACTATCCCAACTGTAGACCCATCAACCGCAGTTGACTCGCCTCTGAGTACAAATTGTGAGTCACGATTGGGGATAGGCTTCTGAACGTCAAGCAAATAACCCGTTAGCACACCGACGCATAGAACGGAGGCGAACGCTGCGCCTGCGAAAGGTATCTCAAAGCTACCCGCAACAATGCGCTTTATAAGCGATGACATCGAGGACCTATCGCGCACCTTTTCTCGAAATACACCAGTTATCTCAGCCGCATTGATGATTCTGTTTAATTCCTCATCAGAATTCGGAGCAACTCGTCGGACTGTCGAGGTCTCTATCTTGTCGAACTGGCGCTTAAGTTGATCTAAGGATTCGTCCTTACTTAGGTTGTTGCGTAGTCTAGTTAGATCATCTTTATTCATCTGCCTAACCCTCAACCATCGCGTGACACCCATCCAAAAAAGGAGCGAGCTTCTTTTTAGATTGGGAAATAAATTCTTTCGTCGCGGCTACAGTTCTGTCTAGTAAATCACTTATTTGCGATAAGCTTAGACCGTCTAACTGCGCGCTCAGCGCATAGTATCGATCTGGATAAGCCTCCCTGAAACGAAGTAGGGATTTCTCTACGCAATCGTCAACGCTTCCAGACACCACCCTTTCAAGTTCAAAGCCAGAGACCAATTGCTCTTCTTCCCCCTCTGAAAAACTGCGGACTTTTCCTTGCCTACGCCAATAATCAGTCGCCACGTTACGAGCAATTCGCTTTACCCATGCCAACACTGAGCCCCCGGCATAAGAACCTGACGACTGAATAACCTTCAAACAGGTGTCTTGAAATACATCTTCAACGTCATCTATAGCGACACCTTCAAAGTAAATCAGGTCATTTTTAACTTTTGACGCAAATCGAGAATAAAACTCAGAAAACGCTTCTTTAGCCGCTAAGCCACCTCGAGCCATCACTTCAATTAATTGCTGATCAGTTGCAAAAGTCATAAACATCACGTTAATGATTTTCATGACTGCAGTCACCCTTAAAAGTTGTCCTAAATTTTTTTTAATTATTTTCCTGACCTTTTCTCCTCCCAAACGTCTGGTTAGTACAAGGCGAATAAACGCCTCTATGGAGAACAAAATGAACGTATCAATAACTGACCACGCTAACAAACGTATGCAACAGAGAAGTATTCCAAAATCTGTCATCGAATGGCTTCTGGATTTTGGAACTCGGGAAAGAAGCGGTAGCAGCGAAATCGTGTTCTTTGACAAAAAAGGAAAGAAACAACTTTGCCAAGAACTCGGTCCACAGATCGTCAAGTCGATATCAAGGTTCCTTGACGTATACGCGGTGTTAAGTAATGACGGATGTCTCGTGACAACGGGTTACCGCTACAAACGAATTCATCACAAGTATTAAGGAGAAGTATCGATGTAGCCGCGCCATTCGGCTTTATCAAATACTGAGGAAAGTATGAACAAAATCAAAATTTTTATACAAGCTAACGCTCACTGTAACCTCGATTCACTCCCTCTGAGATTTGGATTTTTATATCCCAATGATCGGATCATAGAAATCGAGCCAATCTCTAACGAGTTATCGGCCAATCGCCCAGATCGATTCATGATCGAAGCATGGATTACGAACCCTGATACAAACGAAAAAGTGTCTGGAAAATTTGTCCTCACACGAGAACTCAAACAATGCGCACACATTTTAGTGACGGCATGGCGCTACGACGATGACAGCGAATATTATCTTTCTGAGGTCATTCGCTTATTGCGCAAACAGGAAGCAATTACTCCACAATGGCTCTTAGACAACCATCGATTGTATCTCGCAGGCGAACTGAGAAGTCACGCTGATCTTATTAGACTTCTCGCCACCAAACTTTCTGCGGAAAGTATTGGTGAAATCAGATCGAAAATTTCAGACCTGATGGAAGAGCTAAAAAATCTACGAGCCGAAAATGACCGACTTCAGAGGGAACTAGATGCGGCGCTCGCCGACGGAAACAGCCTTCAAATCGCAGACCAAGCAATTTTAGAACTCGTCGAGGAAAACATTCTTCATAGAGGATCACACTGCACAAAATTGACAATGTCCGATGGCAGAAAATGGTACATGAAAACCAAAACCTTCGATCGACTCGGAGCTGTGACCCGTAAAGCAAAAACACTCATCGGGAAGAAGGTTCGTATCACGTCATGGGACCCAATTAGCAGTCCGGGCAAATGGTCATCACAAGGCTATTTTCGCAACCTCTATCTCGATCAAGTTTAACCCTGTTAAAGAGGCTGATTATCAGCCTCTCATTTACGAGACGGCAAATATGAAGAAAGTATTTTTATGCGTAGCAAAGGTAGCAATGTTTATCTCACTTACGTCATTCGTTAGGGCGGCCGAACCAATAATCAGCATCGACAAGCACCAACTTATAGTCAACGGCCAGCCGATCCCCTCTGAATGTTTGGCTCAACTGCAAACCAAGCTAAATGGCGATAACACCATTGCAGCTTTGTACCTGATCCATCCCGAGTACAGAGGCTGCTCAAACGCTAACATCCCTTATCCGGCAGGAAACGTTGACCGAGTTTCAACAGAACTACGGCAAGGAAAAAATCCCCGGATCGTGCTAGCTAAAATTTGCTCTATGATCAGTGGAAGCATGGGCAGCTATTGCGATCGGATTGCAATCGAAATAATCAACGTGAAATATCTCACCCAGAAAGGAATCAGAAATGCTGTGATCGCTCGAAAGTTAGGTGATTTGAATAACGGATGAGACTTGAGACTTGCACCCAATTATCCACCCAGAAACTCCTGACAATCCTCAAGGACATAGTCGAAGGCCATTTCCGGGAAATAATCTTCTGGGGCCCGGTCTCCCAACTCTTTCTCAGCCTCGAGCAACGCAAAAACCGTTCTAACACTACTCCATCGCATGAATTCGTGTAGGTGTGCCACATACTCATTTTTAAAATCCTGAAAATCTGCAAGCGTCGGGGTATCATTTTGAACAGTGAAAAGCGTCTTAATAGGCTTAAGATTCCTCAACACCAGTTCTTGAAACGATTTCGAGTCAAGAGTTTCATGCCAGCATGATCTTTCGATAACCTTCTGGCCAGTTGAGCGGAAACTCAAAGCCGCTGATTCCGTTATCGCTAGTGCAAGAGCCATTGGCTTAGACATTTTGAAACCTCTTGCTGCAGTACATTTGAGCTTCACTTCCGGAAAGTTTTTCAGTTGTTGCCGGGTGTCTTACGTAGAAAATTTCGTGATCTTTTGGATAGCCCTTACTTGCATTAAATTCTGCATTTTGACACCAGATCGGCTTGTCTGATCGTTTAGTCTCTACTACGCATACCTCTTCACCCGAGGGCATTTTAACGATCACAATGTTGACTAGAGTTGTGACGACCTTTCCCAAACAATTTTGCATAAAGCGCAGGAGGTGCCGGATGTAGTCATCGGGTGTATTAAAGTCGTCGTCAAATATGCCTGTAGGTAACCCTGAATCTTTAACTCCGATMAAAAGAGTCCCGCCACTCGCATTCATGAAGCCACTGACCGCTTTCACCACCTCATTTTTGACCAACGGACAATCTAGGCGCTTGGCTTTTGTGTTAAATCGATACGTCTGCTTAAATTCGGTATGGAGCCCCTCACCCTTCTCAATCATTCCCAAAACGGTTGAAGGATTAATTGTATCGCCGTTGTCTATACTATCGAGGCCGAGTTTCTTCTCTAGCTTTGAAAGCTTAGAAATCATAGCGGAATGATTTTTCACCAAATACTGGTTATAAACCCCCGAATACACGAGTTTGCCCCGAATAGACGCCTCACTAGCCCCCATCTTGGCAGCTATTACCGCCATGTCTACGCCCTGGTCTGCTAAATCTCTGAGTTTGTATGTTTCAAGCTTGGATAAATCTTCATCAGATTGGCTAAGAAAGGCCAGGATGGACCGAAGAATCCCGCGCGTCTCATATTGTTTTGCCAGGTATTCAAGTCTGCGGTAATCCTCTTTCTCTTCCTCAGATAAGGATAGACGGGCGTTTTCTACAATGGATTCATACTCCAGCTTTGCTTTCACAGCGTGTGGAGTTCTGCCAATTTTTAAACTTATTGACTCAATGGGATACAGCTCGCTAGCCAATGCCTTGAGAGTCTCTACCTCTTCCTTAGACCAGGGGGCATTTTTATTCTTCGATTGCAAAGCCTTCAATTTAGCGCGTACAGATGAATCTGACCTTTGTAGCTTTTTAGCTATGCTCTCTATCGAATGGCTCTCAGAAATGAGGTTCTCCAAAACTTCGATTTCTTCAATGGTCCAACGCTGAGCCGGCATACAAAAGCTTCTCTATGAATACGTGAAATTCGACAACCAATGACACTAAGAGCAAATAACTTTAAGCACCTATAAGGCTGATCGCCAATGTTCGTAGACTATCGAATTATTTCAGATCGTTATAGTGTTGAACGGATTCACTCAACAGACTTCCATTCACAACAGCGACACAACACATTACTCTTGCATTAGTTTAAGCTGAAAACAGACTTTTACACTTTGCATTACAGGACATAAGAGTGATCACAGCCGAGCAAATTCGACACATTGAAGCCGAATTCTTAGACGCTAAGAAACGTCGCTCAAAAATCCTTGTATTAGTCAGGAACATCTCTGTCTTTCTAGCCATTCTACTAAGTACTTCGTTCTTGTTACGGGAGCCCATGTCCGCATTTACTGTTCTTCCGGCAGCGTTGGCGGTTTTTTTTACGATGGGCTTGTTTGTTGATGACTGGTACGACGAAAACAGCCCGACCTTTGGGGTGGATGAAGAGGCAAACTATGGCTGTTTTGCGACTATTGCTATCCCATTTTTCGTTATTTTAGCCGGCTATGCGGCGACTCAAGTAACAATTCAAGCCCCCGAACTGCTGCTCCTCCCTGCATTAGCGATTATTGTTTGGCTTAACTATGGCTATTTGAAAAAGCGCCTCAGTCACGTTGCCTATCCGTATCCATTTAACTGCTTTACCTGCTCCATGAAATCGGAATTTAGTGATACACAACACTGCCCTTTTTGTGGATTTGAAACAAAATCCAAGAATAAATTACAGGCTTTGAAACAGCATGTTCAAAGGACACACCCCGAAATTATGGAAATAACGAGTCTACCTACTCGACGCTGTTCTAAATGTGTGTCGGCCCAAACCCATCAGCTAGATGCTAACTGAGCGATCAAGAGAACCACTAATCCACCAACCACTGGTATCAGTCCAGCAACAAACTGTATTGCTTGCGCAACCGAACTAGTCCGCTGAAAGCGGCTAAACGTCCAATGATAGGTCATAACTATAATCGCGGCACCAATCAAAATGAGGAACGTCAATATCGGTGATCCTAAATGCGGATCTAATGCTAAGCCAGTAAAAGCAATCACAAAGGCAAAGACATAGGTTGGAATCAATAAACTCACTGTCCAGAGAATTGGTCTCTCATTGATTAACTCCACAAAAGCGTCAAACCAATTCAGCTTTTGGTTATTTAAAGCCATGACTTCTCCATTGTTTCTTCGCTAGCACTCCAATGTCTTTTGATCGAGTACTGATTTAATTCAACCGTACACGATCTGAACCGGAGTACCAATATGAAGCATCCCGTTGTGTTCTTAGTGCAGGTATTTGCATGGTTACTATTGTTTGGAGTAATCGCTGCGACATGGGCTGGCGTCACCTACCCCAATGGTCGAGCTAAAGCCTATTCGTCTGAATTTTCAAAAATACATCCTATGTGTGTGCATCGTGTTCTGATCGACGATCGATACGAATCATCAATCAATCTCCAAATTTGTCATGCTGAATACAAGAACTACCCAATTGTTGTCGAAAGCGTCAAGTCAGTACTTGGTGATCAAACTCTGATTCGTGTCTCTGCTACCAAACAATCCAAAGATGGTGGCGAATGGGTTGTTGGATATTCGTTCGCGGAGGATGATGCAGGCCAAAACGGACCGTTCTTAATCAATCTATTTACCAGGTCTCCCGATGAGGTCGAGCTCAGCTCACTGGCAGGAGTCAGTCAGAACAATACCGAACACACGCTGACAGCACATTTTCTTGAGGGCGTCGGTGATCGCTGTCAAGGCGGGTATGTCGAGTTGATGGGTATGGCAAGCCGTCAGGAGATCGCTCTATCGCAGGCATCAACACTTTATGCACTGCTCAATCCACTCGGTCAATTACTGAAGCGTGAACAAAATGCTGTTAGAGCCAGCTTTCCGGAGTGGGAAGCAGGTGATCTGATCAGTGATGCCCCGACAGAATGCGTGGGCAGACTGATTGGTGTCTACGATCATGTTTCTGAATCCACAACCGTGAATGCCGTTGCCGTGGATTATGACGCATTACTGCGACAGTCTCGTAATGCCACAGAAGCTTGTATTGCAGATGCAATCGTCCGAGCCAGAGACGATGGCTCATTTCAAAGCGGCCCTTACGCAGTCTATGGACTTGATCACTGGAACAACGTTCTCGGCTACGTTCACCAACGCTGCGGCACCGATCAAGCATTCAATCCTATCAATCGTGGAATCTAAGGAAATCACACCATGACTTATCATCAAATCATCGACGATATTTTCGACTACTGCGTTGAATTACTCATCATTGCTGCTCGCGCGATCGGCATGACCTACGAAGAAATTAATGTTTGGTTTTTTATCGTGTTTGAACCACTAGTATTTTTTATGGTCTTGCTCTATGCGCTTAAACTAAAAACTCAGAACAATCACTTAAAAAAGCAATATCAGATCGCTAAGTCTTTTACTACCACAGTCATTAATGAAAAAGCTGGCATCACTTATGCAGGATTTCAGACAGACGCCCATTCGGTGTCATAAAACAGACGGTTCATTCTGGTCTCAGCGGGAATCGCTTCAATCGGGTGAATGGGTCTAAGTAAGTGGAATGTATTTTATCTTCAACGGAATCAAGCCCTCAGGACACTAGCGCCCTGGGGGCTTGGTGCTTTTATAACTGCGTCGTTGGCCCATCTGGGTAGTAACCTCCAAATGAACACGACGGAACATCCCGTATCCACTTATCGTCATCAGACAGCTGCGGAGCCATCTCACACCACATCAAGCGTCTCTCTTTTTTGAATTGCTGAAAGTCTTGAACAGTCTCGAATGGACCGTGATCACTCGCCGACGAATCAACTAAAACCGTAGTGAGTCCAAAAGCCACACAGCACATCATCAATTGCGTTTTGAAAGACATAAACTCTCAATCTATATATCTAACTCTTAGAGTCTCTCAATAACAAAAAGTTTCATTTTTTAATCATGATTAAAAACGAATTTCCGTTTAGGCTTACCTCTGATTTGATGACAGGAACTAGGTTTGACTGACGTACTAAATTTTCTGGAACAAACCTCTGGTGATCATAGAAAACGAATGATCACGGATATTTGGGCTTGGCATGACGATGAATGGGAAAATGAACACGATTTTATTCAGTGGCTTTTTCCGCTCAATGAGAAAAGCATGTCTGTACCCAATGCGCCAGTTATCCGTGAACCGGAAGTGTCGTGGATCAAAGACTCAAAAGTGGCGCAAGATTCATTACGCCGCAGCACTGAGCGTTACAAAGAATTCCTCACCCAAGAAAAGGATTGGAAACTGCCGAATAACCACAACCACCTTAGAATCACTCGCGTCATCAAATCGCTCAGAATGCTTTGTGGTGATGAGGAAGCCAACGCATTTAAATACTGGGTTGCGGGTCAACTTGGCGACAAAATCGATCTTATCAACACAAAAACCAAACAGTTTTGGCGCTTAGCCTAATGACCGATCAAAACATCGGTTACCCAAGCTTTAATCTCTAACGATTCGATTCAACAAAAAGACTGACTTCACGCATCGCCATCTGATAATCCCGCTTGAAAACTGACTCACCTTGGATAATCTTCGACATAATCTTTGCTCCTGGCAAACCATCCTGAACCAGCTGTTCAATACAAACTGTAGCCATGGCAATTTCAGGGTCGGCCTCCTCCGGCACAATTTTTCGGAGAGTCATCACAGAATTTTCTAATTTTTGAAGTGCTGAACTTGATTCAGGAAAAGCCCTGACAAACAGTCCGTTGATTCCAACGAACTCGTCCAAGTGGCGAGCCAACTCTATGCCTATACGGACTGGGTTAATGGCACGTTCGCCAATTGCAGATAAATCAATGTCATCACGTCTCGATGGAGCGCGCTCCATACTCATCATATTCATGGATACGTCGGAAACTGTTCCGTAAATATCAGAAGCCAATTCATCAAGAATTCGCCTGAGTCGAGCTGAGTCTGGAATAAGCCTTCTGATAGCTTGAATGTCCGCATCAATAGACCGAGGTTCATACTGCTCAACCATGCGAACGAATGAACGATAAGCTGGGTCATTGCGAGTCACTTCCTGAAATAAACCTGCAATTTGATCAGCAACAGCTTTGTGCTCTTCGAGTTTCTTCCGACTGAGATTGAATGACTCTGCCTGAAAATCGATCTGTTGGCGCTCGTAATCCGAAAGCTCTCCGTCAACATAGCGACTAATTTCTTCAGCTGTAAGAACTTTAGGTCCCATCAATGACCTCCTTTCATAAAGGTCAGGAATGCGGTGCGACATCTGCTGATTGCTCCGGCTACAGCACCCTCAGTCATCCCTAGCATGGTTGCAATCTCAACGTACCGATATCGCTCAGCCACCAATCCCAGAAGGGACTGACACTGCTCTGATAATTTACGGAAGACCTTCATCGTGTCTATGTAAGACGTTGAGATACCTGGCTGAGAGCAGGCAACCTCAAACTCAGCGTCATCGAGGTGAACCGTTCGTCGTGAAGCTCTCCATTTCTCAATGTGCACGTTACGTACGGTGCGCTTTCCGTATGCAATGAAGTTAATTTCTTCTCCACCAAGTTGCGGTAATCGCTTCAATATTCTTTCCAACGCTTCCTGCACAAGTTCATTGGCCTCATCAGGATGTCCCACACGAGATCGCGCGTAAACCATCATGTGGGGGATAGCGGCTACCAGCTGCTTTTTTAATTCATCCATTGAGATTTCCGGTCCAACATCATTCGTTTGTAACACGCGATCATTAGGTACTCAAACAGACACATCACACCATTGAACCCCAAAACATATGGATTAATTGGCCGGATTTACTTTGAATTAAGCGTCCAGTGGAATCACCCTTTGGTACCCAAGCATTCTCCAATCCAAAAGCCTCACTGAGCTCCCAATTCACTGTCCTCAATTCTTCAGGTTTGGATATCCGCAGCTCACTGGCAAGCCGAGATTCGCTCAGCCACGACCGCACAGCTTTCTTACAATAACTAATGCAAAACCGCGGATAACAAAATAGTTCGATAAAAGGATGCTTCACTCCCTCTACAACAAAACCATGGGCATTCATCTTCTCTAAGTACACTTCGATATCGTATTGATCCACGATATCTGACTTATCGAATATTTCGCCCAAATTATCGGATCGTGACGACACATCATGAGATGCAGCAACACGATCAACACTTGCCCACATCTCAGATTGAATTGAATGATCAAGCTTGTTTTTGATCATCGTCGCCTTCGACATTTTCATTGATGGAGTCGCTGCAAAATCCGCCTTTCTGAAAGAGGCAGGCGCTCGACGATCATAGGACCAGCGACCGCGCTCTACGCAATTCACTGGGACAGACAGACTAGATTGTGGACCAATTACCATTGAGCGTTCGACGATGCGATTCTGCTTCGCCCCTACTAGTGCCTCACCGTCTAACAACACCAAGTAGCTATCGCTCTTGTTCGTTACCGAGATGCGACCGACTACGCCGCTTTCTGACAACTCTGAGGCATCAACTAACCCTTGATCGAATAACTCATCAAAACCAACGAATCCTTCAGGTGGCATGGCTTCATTGATAAAAATTGGAGTGAGTCTCAAATTGCCGAACTCTTGCAGCTCACCAAACTCTAAACTTGCGTACGCCTCTTTAAACAACTGCATATAGCCTCCTTATTTAGCTTCAGTTAGAACAGTCATTTACAGAAACGAGTCAACTCACAATTTTCTTCGCAGTAATTTAGATTTTTTGGTTTTCCACTCTGGGTACGGAAATAAACTTCTCATTCAAAAGTTCTTTTTCACCATCAAATCGATAGGCCACAAGGCTTCCGCCTGACTTAGCAACTGAGTAATCAAGACAAGCTATATTTTTGGCAAGAGGGATGGGTGGACCATCAAGCCAGTAGTGACCAATGAAAACGATAGGATCACTTTCAGGATACATTACGAGAGCTTCTGCAGGCATAGGATCAGTCGGAATGTCTTTCCTGGCGTCTTCTGGACCCATATAGCAATCTCTATAAGTCCCAATTTCGCCCCACCAACGCGTTCGCATCACGGTGCGTCGAGTACCTTCTTTATCGTGATAGAAAGCCCCGTGAGGTAAAGGTGTTTCCTTACCTTTGAGTAACGTTTCGATAGCACGAAATTCCCTAGTCCCTGTGGTCGAGGCTGATACAAGTAGTTCATCGGTCAAGTACTGAGAACTATATCGCCCCTGCAGGAAGTCAATTTCTCTCTGATCCCAACACGCATGAACAACTCGCCAATCAGGGAGATCAATCCAAAGCGGCAAGGTCTTAAACCAGGCGAGCGTCTCTGCATACCCAGTTGGATCATCAGCAAATTCATCAATAAAGGCTTTGTGCTGCCTCATATTTTTTTCGGAATGTTCACGTAAAGGCTTACCGTTAGTACCGGTGGTTCCAAAAGCAATCGCGTTAAATTCATGATTACCCATCACGCATCGCGCATTTCCGGCAGCCACCATTGATCGAACGATATCGATCGTCTCTCGCTGCCACGAACCACGGTCCACAAGATCACCTACGAAAATTGCTATTCGGTTTTCATCATGCGTAAACCCGCACGATGTTTCCTGATAACCAAGCTTTGTCAGCAACGCCCTCAACGATGGTGCTTCACCGTGTATATCTCCAATTAAATCAAATCCCATTTCTCCTCCTCTCGAACGTGTCTCGAATCATGGGTGTCGCCGGCACTAAACTGGATTACTCTATTCACATGCCAGCTATTTATTACATGCCAGGTCGTGGCGGTCGGCTAAGCGCGGGGCTGGGCCTTGAGCTCTCTGCTAGAGGCTATGACCTCATTGGCCGAGAAATCGCGGGTCCAGGACCACGCGACCAATCAAATCCATTCGCCTCTTTATCCTTTCAGCAGCAAGTAGAAGTCGTTCAACACGACTTGAAGACTCATGCATGGACACCAGAAGCTCTGGTGATTGGCAATTCATTTGGCGCATATCTCATCGCCCACAGTATTCTTCAGTTAGGATGTTTTCCGGGAAAATGTCTCTTCATATCTCCAGTGCTTGGAGCCGTTAAGACAACCGGTATGCTGTTCAAGCCGCCAAAGTCAGGCGCCCTGAAAGATGCGATCGATGATCGATCATTCCCCTCAATAATACTCGATATTATCGTCGGTTCAAGAGACGAACACTTTCTTCCCGATCTCGCTGAAAAACTGGATCGAATCACGATCGGCAGCGTTAAGACGGTCGATGGTGAAGGGCACCGTCTTAATCACGAGATTCTGAAAACGAAGCTGGATCAATGGCTCCCATCGACTCTCTGATAGAACTGAGCAATTACTGGCGCTAGTTCCGGCTTTAAGTAGGACTGAACTTCTGCGATGAGCGCATCGGGAATCCCAAACATCGCTTCAGCAATACCACCCGAGATTGCTGCCAGCGTATCAGCATCGCCACCTAGGGAAATCGCATTCCGAATTGCATCTTCATAAGATTCCGCCTCGATTGCACAAATGATTGATTCCGGCACACAGTATTGGCAAGTCTCGTTGTACACGTGCTCATCACGACAAATATCGACACTACGCTCCATGTCATACCCAAACATGTCCCCTACCGCCTCACGAATCGCCTCACCATCAGCTCCATTTCTCGCTAGATAAACAGCTAGAACAACTGCCTGTGCTCCCTTAATACCCTCTGGATGAGAATGACTGACTTCGGTCACAATCTTGGCGACCTCTAAAGCAACAGCGAGTTCGTCAAAAAGCCATCCCACGGGCGAGACCCGCATCGCGGCACCATTACCATAACTATTGTAGGGAGGCTGAATGTCTGGTGCAGCCAGCCATTTGATAAACCCTTGTCCGTAGCCACCAAGTGACTCGGTTGGTAAAACCTTACGCCCCCAACCCCTCATAGACTCAGCGGGATGTATTTCATTGAGTAACGAGTCCGCGACTGCAACAGTCATGATTGTGTCATCAGTGATTCCAGCGCGCGGATGAAACAGTGGCGAAAAGTCTTTCCGTTTATTCCGCGAAAACTCGTAGGGCGAGCCAACGACATCGCCAATGATAGCCCCATACATAGGTATTCCTCGTTATCGTGCTAGGTTGTGCAAGATTTTTGACTGATTAAATAGACATCTAATCCCTCAAGACACTTTTTCCACTTTCTGTGGGCGTGCCTTCTCGGACGCGCCCAGTTTCCACTTGTTTAATCTCGACTAACCGTTCGTTATACATATTCATACAGTCAGCAAGATCGGTTAGAACACTATCTAAGAAATCATTAGCAGAAGGGGCATATCCGCGAAATGTCAGCACACAATCGAGAGTAACTTCATGCTGTCGATCATCAAAGTCAACAGGAACTATTTTTGGGTCTTTTCTATCCATTCCTTAACCTCAGATATATCAAAGCTCACTAGTACGTTTCTCTTTCTAGCTCAGCCATCAACCTTGGTTGAAATTCTGGCAACCATTCCCTGAAATCACCAAGAATATCACCGGATACTTTTGGAACGGCCAAAGACAGTGCCAAATGCAATGATGTTTCGTATAACAACTTCTCTTTGGCTGGGACTCGAACAAACGGAAACATCAGACTTTTCAAGAGAAGCAGTCCATGTTTTGGTAGACCGTTAGCAGCCCGAGGGTGACCGGGTGTAGTGTGCTGCAGAAATCGATCTTCAGGAGACAGACTAGTAACTCCGACATACGCTCCGTAAGTGCCGTTGTAATCGGTGTATCCATCACGTAACACCACGTAAGTATTGCAGGTGTAATTTCGACGCGGAGGAGGGTCTAAAAGAGATAATCGGCCACGTGCCTCAGCCAACCAGGGAATAGGCGTGACATCTAGCTCCTCACAAATACGTTCAGCAATGCCAATTTTGCTGTCTTTCCCGCGTCGCCTAATTTCACAATAAGCGAATGATAGACTCTCGATTTCTTGCTTTGAACCAGAGCTAATGGTGGAGAATAGCTTCTGATAAGACGCCTTATGAAACCAATGCTCTGCAAGCATTCGGTTTAGTTTTTGATATGTACGCATTGCTAAAACGTTATAGCATTTGATTAGTATATAAAACCTCAAGAGGCGATCTGGATGAACCCAGAAACGATAATCGAAATACTAAAAGATCGAGCTCCTGCAATACTTAACCCTACTCTTACTTTTGACATGGGTGCAGAATTCACGATTCTTGCGAAGAACGGTGTGATTTTTCAGCAGCCTGGGATGCTATTAGATTATTCAGGGGGACAAATTCCTTTTTCGGACGAGATGACTTCCGCTGAGTTTCTTATGACTATTGACGACCTCGCGAGCACTCTTGAGGGGTTCTTGATCCCGTATGAGGAAATAGATTCAGCGTCATTGGACTGGTTGCTGGATTGCATCGAAAGCTCGGGCTCACAAACTTGAATCACTTCCGTAAGGGCGAAGTGTATTGTGCCGCACCTATAAGATTAGAAAATCTGTGCTCAGCAGGCACTACAGCACAAGCTTTTCCAGACATCGACAATAGGCCGAAGAGTCAAGATTCTATCGACGCATTAAATGCCTTGATATCAAATATTCTAGAACCGATAAGACTTCACTATGGACACCTGACAATAACTCATGGTTTCACAAGCCAAGCACTTGTGAACAAAGTGCCTAGCGGCGTAGCCAAACACTTGGATCAACATTGCAGTCATGAAATAAACGGGCGAGGTAAGCGAATTTGCGACCGTAATGGCGCTTCTGCAGATATTTATGTCCCGAATGTTACTGCTATTGATTTAGTAGCATATGTGTTCGATCACCTGCCCTTCGACCGCATTTACTATTATGGAGTAGAGAATTCCATTCACATCTCTTATGTCGAAGGTGATAATGCGGGTCAGGTGATCCAAATGCTTAAGAGAAACGGGAGACGGACTCCGAGAGTGATTTCAAACATATCAAAGTTTTTAACCGAGATTATTTCTACCGATTACTCTTCTTGAGGTTACACTGCATACACAGAGCTTGAGCATTAGCTAAGGTGGTCTTCCCTCCAGAGGACCATGGCACAATGTGATCAGCGTGCATTTCGTGAAGCTCTATCTTCTTGTTGCAATCAGGATTTTCACAATGCTGATTGGCCTTGTACCAGATCACAAACCGTTCCTCCTGGGTAAATTGCCGTGTGGAATCTTTAGCCTCTAAATTAGTTAGCGAAGCCAAGAACCACTTTAGATAAACCTCGTGTCTGGTCTGGATAGAACTTCGTTTCGCACCTTCGGCCTTAAATGCGCTCACATAATGAGCTAAATCGCGATCAACTGGGTCATTCGATGAAATTAGAGCATCAATTTTCTCTTGGCTACTCCCTATCTCTTTTCGCCTAGCCTCAAAATTGATAAAAGCAGTTCGGACAGTACTCGCATCATTACTAGATAAAGAATAGCTATCCATTATTTTTGAAAGCACTAAATAAAGGTCTACGAAAGGCCATTTGTAGCTGAGTCCTGTTTCTTCGTTTGGAAATACTTTTTCCATGAACCGCAGCACTTTTTTTACTTTGTTTGCGACTTTTGAATTTTCATCAAATTCATCATGATTTGCATACATCCGCATTAGGTCAGCTGCTTTCACGTCATGAGAGCCGCCTGCTAGCTCTAGCTGAACGACGTGACTAAGATAATCCTGCCGCTCAAAACGAGCTGTTTTAATAGAGAGGCGATCGAATATGGGAAATGTGATAGCTATGTCATGAATGAAATCACGCATTTTTCCACCAACAGCATTACGCTTTTCCGCAGAATTCAGAGAGACACCCTCTTGAAGCCGTAAGAATAACTGTCGTATTTCATCGTCTGTAGCATCACTGATAACACTGATCTGTAGCTGATAACCGTCGAGCTTTTGCACAGCCTCTATAGGTAAGTCTGCGTGGTACTTGCCCGAAAGATTTCCAAAATCAGGCAGATCAGACGAGTCATTACTAAGCGCAAACTTACCCTGAACGAATTCATGAATCGTCGTGAGTCTCTGCTGCCCATCCACAACATCAAACTGGTATTCAGAAATAGTGGAATCCCTGAAATAAAACTTAGGAAGATCGAAACCTCTTAAAATCGAGTCGATTAACCTCGCTTTTTGCGAATCATTCCAAACTAAACCTCGTTGATAATCTGGACCGAAGTTTATTTTTCCGAACATATGGGGAATCACTAATGCGGCTATCGCATAGTTGTTTACATGTACTTTCATTCGCTAAGCTATATATCCTGCGGTTAATGATTCAAACTCAATACTTGAGAATGTCCAGGAACAGTAATCGAAATCTCGTCGTTTTTAAATTTTTGTATCAACTCAACTAGATTTGCCAATAAATCTTTTATCTCACGCCTATATGGTGCTGGGTCATCATAAACATCATCATGTAACTTGCTAGATAGGTAACCAAAACTTGCTGTCCCACCATTTTCTTTCAATGTTTCTTTAATCCAGCGATACGCAGCACTCGACTCAAACTGCCCAACAGTGCTCCATCGATGCGCATCCATTGCTTCACCCTGAGGAAAATCAGAACAATAAAGTGATCTTTTCTCGATAAAAATGTCTTCGGGCCAAGCCGGAAATTGCTGAGAATCGTGTTGCGAAAGTTGTTCTATGTAGTCACGCATTTTTTGTAGCTCACGGGGACCCAAGACCACCCCTTCAGACCATAAGTTGTCAGCTATCTGTATATCTCTATCAGATGGAACACCTTCGGTACTGAGCTCATCATTGCAATATCCAACTAACGCCAGCCCACTTCCCGTTAAGTTCGCGCTTCCAACAAAAAGGACCGAATCAAAAAGATACAGCTTGACGTGCAGTGCTGAGGAGACACGGACATGAATCCCATGTGACAAAGCAATCTCCAATGCTTCAATAGAGCATGCGCCGGCTAAAACATCAGACGGATTACACCTGATCAGCAATCTGTCGTTTCGAATGACATCTCGACTTTGGAGCACCAAGTTAATCCCTGGCATTGTAAAGAAAGCCGAGTATATCCAGCATCTCTCGGACAATCTGAAATGGGCAACCAATCGCTCTCGTAATTCAGCAGTCGGCAGCAACATTTTTACGATTCGTTCAGCTTAAATAGTAACTTTTTGATCCACGAACCCCACTTCTCGCGGAATTCCTCTAGGATTTGTTGTTGTTTATCATCGTAAAGTTCGTCTTCAGCACGCGCAGCCGCTAATAGAAACAGATTCATCGCTAAAGCTTCTTGAGTATCCGGCCCTTTACAAATCTTGTCGTAAAGCTCGTCTTGGAATGGATGCTTTCTATTAAGCACAATAGTCATTACGTGACCTGATCGTTCGATCGTATAGAATTGATTCCCGGGCCAACTCTTTTCTGCAATCGTGACTCCTGCATTTTTGATTTCATCAACCATATGCTGCAGCTGTTCTTCAGGTAAATCGCCATACTCTATAGTCAGAATATCTCTGAGTTGAGTGTCCTGCTCTTCCTGAGTGATACTGTCTTTCTCATGAGCCGTCTTCGTGGGTGCTTTATCCTTTTGGAAGTCTTCACCCGCCATTGCAGATGACTGGCTTGCAGGGTCCGTGCGAGTAGCGGAGCCTTTACCACCAGCTGTCTTGCCCTTCTCTGGAGCCATTCCGTCGATGCGATCTTTCATACCCTTGTGTGCTTGCTTAAATCGCATGCTGAGTTGTGCTCGGAGAGCTATTTTGTGATCGTAATCGACATCGTCCGCCGATACTCCATCAAGTAGATTCTGTACTTCTTCCTGCTCAATGTAATCTACATCACGAACCGCTTGTTTATTATTCGTAACGCCAAACAGTTCATCTAAATCCGGTTCAAAGCGAATTTCACATCCCCAATATCTCTCTTTAAGCTCCTGAGGATTGAAGTATCCAAAACAACCGAAATCAATTTCTCTACCTGCTCTGACGAATGAAATACCGGTATTGGATTTGTAGTGATCAACTATGTCCGCGTTATCTGCGTTTCTCGTCCACCTTGCAATATCCTGTCGAATAGTCGAAAAGCGCATTTCCACGTATGAGGTTTGGCCTCCAACACCAATAACAGCGATCTTTTGAACGTCGCCAAACATTTCGTTTGTGGCTTCACTCTCGAATCCTGGAAGGTTATGCGGAGTCATTAAATAGAGTGGGTCATTCGGCAAAAGTTGATTACTTTCGACCCCTTCATCATTGGGCTTCACCACCAAAATTCGGATGTCCCTTCGGCGACCATATGTATCGTCATCATCCAGGAAATGTCTATAAATCCGGCAAAAGTTGGATTCCATCCTTTTCACAAGGGTCTGCGTTCTTTTGAGGTCCAAACGGTCGCAGTTCTCCCAGACAATAAGTGACCCATGCTCTTTAATTTGAAGGTCTAAATGCCTAAGAAGATTTCCGGGAATAGCACACTCTTCGACTGGGTTGGTCTCTTGTTGTTTTGATTCAATCACCTCGTCAATATCGAGATAGGTTGAATGACAGATTCCGCCTTGCCAGGAATAAACCGTCACACGTTTACATTGGCTGATGGATGCGAGAGGTAATCCGACTCCAAAGCGACCAATACCTCCTCTCTGATTAAGTCGCGTGCCTTGGGCAAATGCCAAGCAAATACCCAAAACATCGGCTGGCATACCGTGACCATCATCGTACACAGCAAGAGAGCGAACATTTGCGACAGTGCGAGCCGCGCTCACATTTTCTTCAAATGCCATAATCCGAATGTTGTCCGCATCAGCCTGTATTGAGTTATCAACGAGTTCAGCTAGAGCCATCGATGTATCTTTATATCCGGCATCACGAAAAGACATGATCGCTGTAGCAGCAGGAAAGATATGTGTTGTCATAGTTAGTGTTCCCATACATCGTTGAAGTAGTTGTAGGCCATATTCTCGGATGGCATTCCCAAAATATTGTCAATCACGTCAATCACCGTAGCCGACAAATTGCCTCCATTTTTCGGTCCTCTGATCGCACGACCTATCATCTGCGAATAGAGAACTACAGATGCTGTAGGTCTAGTGATAAAAACCGTATTGGTATTGGGAGCATCAAAACCTGTGGTCAGTACCCCATAATTAATTAAGAAATTCACTTCGCCAGCTTTATATTGGCGTATAGACTCCGCTCGATCGTAGGGGCTTGTTGAGCCGGTTATAAGCCGTGAATCAATATCGCGAGCGGTGCATAAGTCAGAAAGTAATTCGGCATGAGCGACTGAACAAGCAAAAACAATAACCTGCTTATCCTCACTATCAAGCTCTACCAATCGGTTAAAAATCAGAAGATTGCGTTCATTTTGCTCACCGAGCCTCTTCAAAAAACCTTCCGGTAACTCCATTAACTCGGTCAGTTTCCTGCGCTCATCGTCGGTGAGGTCAAGATCAAGGTCTGTTTTAATTTCCTCTCGCTCCAAGCGGGCTAAGACTCCGAGGTCCTGGAGATAGCCGATCCCATCTTCCATCGCCGTACCGTCATCGTGACATAAACCAACTTTATTACCGTTGAAGAACTGATTTAGCCTTCGATTTTCATCTTCATCATCTCCACGGCCGGGAGTGGCTGTCAGGCCCATTATTCTGGGAGGGATCGAAGCCATGGACAATGTGCTTATTGCGACATCGTAGGTCGGTGCGATTGCTTTGTGAGCTTCATCCACCACAATCATCCGAGTGTGTTTACTTATTGAATCCAAGAGTTTCAGATCACTGGCTGACTTTAGTTGAGCATGAATGGACTGGAAGCTGGCAACTACAAAACCTCTTTCTGGTACTGACCCCGGCCGTTCTACGCCACCCCAAACGCGCGTAATGGCAACCATATGATCACCCTTCTCACGCCATATTCGTTCAATAGACTCTACGGCCTGTTGGCACAACTCTTCAGAATGTGCGAGCCAGACTATCAGCGCAGGCCCAGGTGGCTCTTCGCGAAGAATATCGGCCATTAGCTCACAAGCTGTTCGAGTCTTACCAGCTCCCGTCGGCATATGTAACAAAACTCTAGATGAGCTCTCTCGCAGCTTTTGAAGAGCGCGTATCTTGATATTGAATTGATATGGATGAAGGTCTGTCTGAACAGAGATAAGGGAAATTGGATTGATGACAGCTTTTTTATCCTGTGGACCGAATTCTTTCGGTAGCCCAAGCGTTTGCAACAATCGCTGCACTGCTTCAGATCGAATAGACCATTGAACAGTCCTACCAGACCCTAGCACATAAGAACGATCGAAATCGTCCATATGAGACAAAACCATATCACGGAGCTTTTTTTCAGCGAGGATCGCAGCACCATAGCGTTGAACTAAGATGGCACTCAACCTTGAGGAGGTTACCTTTACGCGAAACAGCCTTTCCATGCTTTCGAGGGTTTCCATACCCACAAGTTCGGAAAGCTTCGCCACACCAAAGCGGTTCATAATGGTTAGAAGCTTTTCCATGCAAAGTAATCCTTACTTGTTTACTGGATACACATATCACTTATGACATGAAAAGCAAATCTTTGAAGACCCATAGACCTCTTCGATCGAAACACCCTCATCCGAATCAGGACGTAGTGCATTACCAGGGCGCCGACCTATTCTAGCCTTACGTTTTTCAAAATCTGCCTTGATTTGCTCAACCCTCTCAGGCTGTGAGAGTTCGATTAGTGACTCCCTCTCAGACCATGTAAATGGAGAGCCGTTCTCGATGGCATCTTTTTCGTATTTGATAGCCTCAGCAAACGCATCAGGATGCTTCTCCATCAGATGAACCCACTCAATTTTTTGCTGATAAAAACAGAAGGTACAGCCGCTCCTACTCCGCCATTTATAGTATTCAGGCAAGCCGAGTCCGTAATCTTCTAGAATCGAAAACACCCCTTCCTTATCGATTCCTTTATCCATAAACGGCATACATGGAACGATTAAATCATTTGTCGAGATGTAACCTTCCCGGAAGGTTTCATCAGCTCTAATGGCAACAAGGGTGACAACCTTATTACCTTCTTCGAGCGTCGGTTCAATCCACTCTTCAAAGGGCTTAATTTTAAGTTGACGTGTACACCAGCGCGTTTGAGGCGAAGGCAGAAAATGCCCATAACGAATCTTGAGCCAATAATCGAAATCACGATCAGCATTCAAATGAACGATATTTTTACCCAGGACGACTTCAAGTTTTTGTAGGTACTCGTATACCTCAGGTAACTCTTTACCCGTGTCTGAGAAGAAGTACTCGATGTCTAAGTCAGGATGCTCCTGCGACATAAATACTGCTAAAGCAGATGAGTCTTTTCCGCCCGATAGCCCTAATACAAAACGGGTTCCATCAGGCTGCTCGTACAACTTGTCAACGGACAACTTCATATCGTTTTCGACTCCTTCGATAGTCTCTTAGCCAAGACTTGTGCCAAGGCGGCAGATAAGATGGATTCATCCTGAGTAGATTGTGCGATCGCCGATTCCAATCGGTCCGCAGTCTCAGCGACTAGGGCTCGTTCGCTTTCAGTCAAATTTAAATCCAAGAGCACATCATTGTCAGGGGTCGAGACAACTGCGAAATAATCACCCTCGCTCTCAGAATCACCAAGCAATGAGGATAGCCGTCTAAATTTTTTTGCAAAAATCAGGAGCTCAGCATCAGCACGCTTCAAATCGAGATCAGTCCATAGCTTTTCAGGCTTACCTGTAAGTGCAGCTATAAGATCGAGAGAGGGTTGTTCAACTGAACACTGCAGGAGTGCCTTCCGTACCGATTCAAATGCATGATCCCCTGTATCAGGAAGTAGGGCTATTTTAGCCGCAACCTGTCTCGCGGATGCTTCAGTGACACTTAAGCCTAGGGCCTGCAGGAGCTTAGACACATACGTAGATGCCAATTGATGCGGATGGTTGACCAACTCAGACATTGTTAATGCTAATTTCTCAGCAAGTTTGTCTTGGCCTAGAACCCTTGGAATATCTTCAAACAAAAGCTTATTTGGATCGTGCGCGGACTTTAATACCGTTCGCAAACTAATTGCGTTGTCCGATAGATGCCGTGTTTTCTTCGAGAACGGCGACAGGCTATCGAAGACCTTTACCAACACTCGTGCAATTTCGAGAGGTTCCTCAGAAGCAGCATTAGCCTCCAAAACTGAGCTAAGTCCTCTAGCAAGATCGCGTAAAACCTCTAGCTTGGATTCGTCAAGCTCGTTCCACCCCAGTGCAAAATCTTTGGGTGACTGCATGCATACTTCAATATCGATCTCCGTGAGATCAGCACGGAATACACCTTGCTGATAAATACTCAGTCGGTCGTGGTATGTCATCGTAAAAATTGGGGCAAGAAGAGAGTGAAGACCTGCTGGCACACCAAATGGAGGTGCTGCCCAAAACTCTTGTATCGCAGCCATCGTTAGTTGCTCGGGGCTTGCTTGGATCAATGCCAACGTTTCTTCAAACATCTGTGCCAATGCTGAATTTGGATCAGACTTCAGTAAATCAACTAGCGCATAGTTTTTATCAAGGAGTCCGAACTTAACTAAAACACTCTCAAGAATACCTTTCTCAGCGGGGTATCCGTCGATACCTAAAGATTCTTGCCCCTGATTATGGAATAACTTGCTTATCAGGGTATTGACGCCTGACTGGGCTGCCGTATTAACAAAAGAACGTGCCAACAATTCGTTATCGATATAAGGCATGCTTCTGTATACATGGCGCATGACATCCGATACAGCAGAATTGAGACCTTTACTGGATTCAGCATGAAGCACGCCAAAAATCATCCATTCGCCATCATTTACTTGCTGATTAAAAGCCGTCTGAAAAGCCTTCTCTGCTGCATGAAGCCGAATACTCACCTCACGTTTTGCAACCTTGTCCAGTGCCAACAGTTTATTGGTTGCTATTAGCTTTTGTAGTCCAACCGCATCTTTAAGAGCCCTCACAGCAAGGGTGCTCGAGAGCGAGGCTGCGATCACAGCAATTGACGACTCAACATCATCGACTACCGCTTTAATTTCTTCGATTGAGCGCCCGACTCCAACAACCGCGGACACAGGGTGCTGCGATACTGCATCTCTCAATTGATCCAGTGCCGTGTCTTTACTGTAGACAAATATCGGGCACCATTTCAGCGCGCCGGATTCGTGATAAAAGCGTTTTGCCAAAACAGGCGACAAATCGAGTGCTCTGGCAAGTTGCTCTGGTTCAAGATCAGCTCGACCGATTGATACATCTTTCAATGATTCAATCACGTCAAAGTCCGAGCCTTCAACCGGGAAATACTCCTGAGAATAGTCGCGGTAAACAATCAGCTTTTTATTAACTAGGCCGGCTATCGCGGCCTTAGTATCCGCCTTATCTCCCTTAGGCAGAGCGAGCTCGATGAGTCGTTCACTAACACTAACGCCCATATTTCTTGGAGTCATCGCGAGACAAGCTATCGCCTTATAGGCCGATACTTCAGACGCAGTTGCCTCACTCATCCTCAATCGCTGCAATCCGTCTTGCACTGTTCTCCACAAAGAACTCAGCTCACCTGTAAACAGGGTTGGACCGTGATTAGCTTCAAGATAGTCAAAGAAGTGCGTTAACCCATACAGCTTCGTCTGCCCGCCCTCAACCATAGCGCGGTATGAACTCGGCTCTACAGAGCCAAAAAACGCTACGACAGATCGTTGGTTTTGTTGAACTAGCGTTTTTAAAATTCCGACAATGGCGACTGAAGCGACTGGCTCGAGTGCCGGCAGTTCACGAAAAACCGTTTGAAAAATTGTACGAGAGCTCGCAGATGAACTTAAGGCTCGTGCCGCTGCATCAGCATGAGCTTTCGCTGTTGGCCGGAGATCGATATCACTTATTAGTCCAGAAACTAAGCCAAGCTGCTCTTCTGTGGTTGGAGCAAACGGTAAGTCTTGGAATCGACCCTGAACTTTTCTCCATTCGTTCGTGACGAGCGAATCAGCTCCTGTCAGATAGTCTCGGAACGATTGATGCAAACAGCAGATAATGGTGACTTTACCGCCTTTCCTCTCGCCAAGTTCGGCAAGCATTTGAAGCGCGTACAAATCGCCTCCGGAAGATGCGGCGTACTCAAGTGATTTGCCGAATTCGTCAACGATCAAAATCAAACCGCCGGGAGTCGAGGCTGCTTTTTCCTGGATAGCCTTTACAATCGCATCCGCTGTCGATTCGTTATCTAGACCCAATGATCGCGCAATCGAGGAAGTAACATCCTCACGCGCGCCGAGAGCCACCACAACTTCACCGCGCCCATTTTCTGCGCCATTTATAGCTTCGGATAGCTCTGTCGCTGAACTACCCAATCGATCTGCAGCCAATTTCGCTACTTCTGGAGAACCGCCGATCACAGCAGATATTAGAGACAAGAATGTTGATTTACCCGACCCATAAAGCCCGGTTAACGTAAATGCACCTTGCCCTCGTGCCCGTGCCGCAACGATTTTATCTACCGTATCTTTGATGGTCTGGTTTACTTGGATCGACTTGATGAAGCTTTCATCGTTGAGGTCTCTAGCAACAACGGATGATCTGCGAATTAGACTCATGCGTACGCCCCATCCAGCCAACGGTTAGCAGCTTGATAAGACAATGGCTCGGAGCGCTGAATTTGACGGACCCCGCCACCTTCGCTGGAAACAAATACACCATCAGTAACTTCTTCCAGTGCATCAATTAGCTCCTCAAACTGCTCAGAAGCTATTCTTAAGACTTTGCCAGGCGATCCCACAGAATACCTAAGTGTATCGACGGCCAAAGTGCTCGCTTCTGCGTTCGCTTGTTTCCAATACCGAAAAACGAGATACGCAAACATTGAAGGAGACAAATCGACTGATAGTGGCTGAAGGAAAAATTCGTCGCCTTCGCGCTTCAGGAAACCCAACTCGACAAGGGGACCATCGATAACATCCTCAGCTGCAGCCTTTCGTTTTACAGGCTTTTTAACGTAGCAGTTAATACATGTTTGAACATCTCTTTGAATCGTTGCCCTCGAGGGCATCTTCATTCCCGATGCCTGAAATTTTGCTACTACTCCATGCAATAAATCATCCACCACAAAGGATTCGTGGGGGATTTCGTTAAACAAATAAAACCAGCTGACATAACTCTTATTGCTTGCAAGCAAGTAGTGAATCAACGCCGATGTTTGAGCTTTCTCCATGAACGGATCAAGACCAAACTCTCCGAAAATACGATCGCCAAGTTCGGTAGGTGAAGGCACCAGCGGGATATCCGAATTCTGAGCGATTATCTGAGTGGATTTACCCCAAAATTCCATGGCTAAACACATGTTCCTACCGGCGCCTAATGTGGCGATCGCCGCCGGTGCGCGAAAAGCGTTTTCCATCGCTCCGTTTTGAGCCATTTCTTTGGCTAAATCATAGGATTTCTTTAACCAGCCAAAACGCAACGAGAAGGTCTCATGACCTGATACAATTGGCTTGCTGTCTTCAAGTAATTCTGTTTGCATAAATTTCCCTGCTGAACAAACAGTATATAGATTTCGGAGCTGAGATTGGCCGCCACACCACTATTTTTTGACCATAATTCGTCAACGCCAGTTTCTCCGCGGGTCGAGAGGCGAATGCTTGAAGTTCTTCACAAATTCTACGGAAATCCGCACTCACAAACGCACAGACATGGATGGAACGCAGCCAGTCTGATTTCAGATCTGTCCTACAGCATCAGCTCATATTTTTCAGCGAGCTTACATACGGTTTTTACCTCAGGGGCAACGGAGGCAAATAACCTCGCATTTAATCTTAAATTCCCGTCTCAAAGACCGAATGTATTGATCGGACCTTTGGAACATTCAGCTGTAGAAGAACCTGCACTGCGACTAGCGCAAAAATTAGGCGGGGAACTCATCACTATTCCTTGTAACGAAGAAGGCTATATCGACCTAGGGTTTGTGACCGATGAACTTTTGGCGAGTTGCGCTATTGTATCGGTCAGCTTTGCTTCCGGCGAAATAGGAACCATACAAACAAAGCTAGAGAGACTGCGCGATAAAGCCAAGCAAAGCGGCGTGTGGTTTCATAGCGACATGTCACAGGCGCTGCAGCACCCACAAGCGAGACTGTTCGCCAGCGGGTGTGACGCCATCTCAATTTCTGGTCATAAAATATATGGTCCACAAGGGGTGGGGGCACTTGTTGTAAGTGAGCAATTCCGAAATGCACTGGAACCAATTCTTATTGGCGGCGGGCAACAAGATGGTGTTCGAGCAGGAACAATGCCTACATTTTTGTGCGCTGGACTCGCGGAAGCATTGATAGAGACATCCGATTGGATTGAATCTGGAGCTTCCGCAGACCTGACTGACAGGGTTCGATTCTTTTTCAAAATGCTCGAGGCCGAAATTGGGATTAGATACTCCGAATCGATCGAAATCATTGGCCCAACAACATTTACGGATCGCGTACCTGGAAACCTGACGGTGCGGCTGCCTAAGGGGCTAGATGCGTCTGATCTTCTAATGGCCTCTTCGGCTACTTTTTCTGCATCTCAAGGCTCTGCATGTCACTCAGGTCAAGAAACCGCATCATCATCGTTACGCGCTGTAGGAATAACTGACCGGGACGCTCGTAGAGTAATTCGGTTTGGCTTGGGTCGAGACACCAAGAGGAGCGATATAACAACTGTGGTCGATGAAATTAGCAGATTGATCTAGTCACAGATTGCCAACCACCTAAGTCTCCCAATCCCAATCGCAATCCCAATCTGCTCCGTCACCCTCGAAAATAGTTACCACCCCATCATAGGTATAACCCAAAAGATTCCCGTATAAATCAAAGGTAAGCATGGGCTGCCGACTAACAATTAGGTTTTCAGGGTTCCCGATAAAATCTAATTCTTCTCCAGACACGTCCCACAGTTGCACATCGAGACTACTATCAACAAAACCTATCCTTCCTGGATAGGTCAAAAATCCTATCAAATTTAAGGATTTCATTTCTGCAACGGTTGTAGGCAAACCAATTTCTTCACATTCTTCAAGGTGAGGTCCCATGAATTTACCCAGCAAGGAGTCCGCTGAAACAGCATCAACAGGCATCACTAGATCTTCAAAGTTCTTACAACCAAGATTACAAGTTTTTTTTTCGAGCGGAGCAGCGGCTTGCTTTTGAAAAACCGAGGCAGGTGATTCTTTACTCTCTGCTAAATCGATTTCGGTCAACTCTCGAATACAGGCCCGATGAAACTGCTCAAGAACTTCATCATTAATTCGATTCTGTAAAATCTTGTCATTCATTCAACTACCCAACTTAATCATCTCGACACCAAGAGCAATCGAGGTCTTCGACCGCAAACGAGTACCGCATCCACAGTGAATACATCTCAGGAGTCGATTCGTATACTCGAGCGACAACATTTACCTTCTCACCCTCAGGAACATCTTTTAAATACTCGTACAACTCTTTCAAATTAAGATGCGGCCTACCATCTACAGAGAAAATCTCGTTCCCCGAATCAAAATCAATCCCAGATGAGTCATCGTAGTCCGTATCGATACTCTCAATAACCAAGACCGGAGGTTGCATTCGTCCATTCAGGAATGATGAATCACTCTTATCATCCTCCGCGATCGTCAAGCCGGTGAAAAAAAGCCACTCCGTTAAATGCAACGATTGCCCACGTGTAATCGGAATCTCAATCAACTCTTCCATCCCATCACGCAATACGGACAAGGTAACGCGATCTCCGTCATACCCACGCATCGCGTCAGCCAGATCGCCATCTGTCTCAGGATGCCAGAAGTTGCCATTCCAACTCAGTATCTCGTCACCAGGCTTTAATCCCACCGACGGATGAAAAACCACACCAACCAAATTGCTCAACTCATCATCGACAACCATCAATTGGAATTTGAACCTTGGCCGTGCGGGATTCTTGCCCTCAGATAGGAGTGTTGTGATCCGGCAGATATCTTTACTTTTGGTGAGGAAACCTAAATCACTTGAATTAAATCCTGCTGTCATCATTCCGATGACTTCGCCAGTATCGCGCATCACAACTGGACCGCCAGAACTCCCTGACTCGACAACTGTATCGGTCGTAAAGTAGCTCCCTTCGACATGAAAATCTTTTTGCCCGGATAGAACACCCGTCGAAAACGTGAATTCTTGACGCTTTGGATGACCAATCGAGAACACTTTGTCGCCACGGTTAAACTCGTAGTCGCAATCCAAGGTCAGAGGTTCGCGGTCCTTGACCAGTGCTGGATCGACCTGAATTACTGCCACATCATGCTTTGAATCAACGAATACACGTTTAGCAGTAGTAAAGCTCTTTTGATCTTCAAACCGAACGCGGAGTTGTGTGGGGCCATATCCTGAAACATGGGCATTGGTCATGATCCAGCCTTTGTCGCGATCAATCAGAAAGCCCGTCCCTGTCCACCGACCATAAGGATCATCATCTTCAAGAAGGCCATACGCTAAATGCGCCTTGATCATCACCACCGCGTCCGATGCACGCGCAACATGTTGAGATGCAGTCTCAGCACTAGCCACGCCACATACTGCTAGTAGGGAGAACGCTATGGATACTCGAAACTTGGACCACGGACCTGTGTTCATATCTTTGTAATTCATCCTTCCAGTATTCGTTCAAACGCTATAACGGTTTCACTTCGCAGGATGAAAAGCAACCACGCGCTCAATAACTGCATTAGAAGGGTTACTGTGGATTTTTTCTGCCATCAATTCTCAGTCGGCGACCCCCACCCCTTTTTTCAGGCCGCACCCTAACTAACAGAAGACTAGCGTGACTAGTTAAACCCAAGTAGTGAGGTACATTTTCGATCGAACCTCGAACCTCGAACCTCGAACAAGGTTTTATTGCGCCTGGAGGGTCGGGTTAAAATGGAAATGAGAAAGACCCCATGAAAGGCGATGATATGAAGCTAACAAAATCTAATATGTCTAGATTGGTCGAATCAGGAACGGCAACCAGATTCGGGGATGACTGGCCGGGAAAACGTTGCCTGGCTAAGACAAGATCAGGCACCCCATGTCAAAAAGCTGCGATTAAAGGGAAAGACCGCTGCCAGCTCCACGGAGGGAGAACACCATGTTCAAATAAAGCGACTACAAAAACGCAAAGCTTTCACTCACAAATACAAGCAATCAAACGCTGGGCGGAACAAAACGGCTACACGATTTGAGGCAAGTGTTTTCTATTAAGGGGGAAACAGGCCCCCCCCTGTTAAAAAAAAAAATATCGAGGCCAGAATCTTGTAACGAGTGTACTAACGTAACGAAACGCTCTGAAACACGCGTAAATGCTGAATTCTTAATCGTAACAGTTTCAAAGAATCCGTTACGTTCGTAACACTTAAAAACAGCATATTGACAGTCCTAACGCCAAAATAGGGGTGATAATGAGAAAAAATTTGTAACGTGGGGGGCCTCTAACCCCCTATAAGGGAAATCAAAAAGTACCGCTCCATAAGGTAGTCCGTCAGTTGTCCAAAATGGAAATTTGGCCAGTTAAATAATAAAAATATCAATTAAATCAGCTATTAATTTTTATACACTCCCAGCCTTCCAAGCTGGTGATGAGGGTTCGATTCCCTCTACCCGCTCCAATTAAGACCTCTTCACCAAATTGGTTGCGAATCCTCACCAAACCGTTAAGTTTCCAGACGCATAACCGATATATGAATAACTGACGTATTGGGAAGTTTTATGCAACGCGTACTGATTTTAATTTCGATTGTTCTCCTCGCAGGCTGTTCAAGCATGAACGCTTCGCAGAAAAAGCTGCCGGTCGAAGTCCTCGAGAGCAATCCTAAAAAAGTCAGCAGCTCATATGAGCAATACATGACCATTGCCGAGTATTTTACAATTCAGGCCGAAGTACCTTACATCGCACAGTTTCGGGTTAAAGAAGGATTGCCTGAAGACTTCAAGCAAACATTTGCATCACTCTCAGATTTGACACCGACTGCCGTATTGAACTATTTCCAGAAAAATCCTGAGTATGTGGTTGGCATGCAAAACTATCTCAATTCAATCATCCGGGCCGGCTACATCTCTCACGCTACGGGAAAACAACTACTTCTGAGTGCTCTAAAGGGTTCAATCAACGGTCTCAATACGACCACCCTACCGACAGCGGAATAGATCCTACTCGCCCTTTCGGCGCTCAAAACCAACGCAACATTCCGATGATACCTGCGGTCGCGTAAAAGAACTGGAGTACCAAAATTCCGCGATGACGACCGAGGTAAGCCCACAGACCAATCGAAAAAGATGAGACTAAAAGTAGGGTAAAACCAATAAATTCAAGACCCGTATTTGAAGCAACAAGCAACGAATACACGATCGCTGTGATCACACCAAACCATTCAAGTGACTGAGCAACCGACAATTTCATCTCACACCTCACAAAAATCAGGGATGCATTAGATGAGATTAAGTCACTTTAAACAAGCCAATTATGACTGGCGATGGCCATGCTGCTTCTTAAAGCCAGAACCCTGCGATCCCTGCCCACCATGCTTTTGCATTCTTTCTTCTTGGGTCATTTTCAAATGCTCATTGCGGCGCTCAAGCATCTGCTTTTGTTGCTCTGGCGAGGCACTCTCGAAACGCTTTTGAAATTCCTCTGACTTTTGAATCATCCGCTCGTGCTCAACTGCATCATCTGCAAATGCCGTGCTCACCATTAATGAAGCAACTAATCCTGCAATAAATCCTGATTTCATCTGAATTCTCCATAACACGTTGAAGGAGTATTACGGGTTACCAGTTACCTTTCTGTGACTAAGTTACACAGACCAATGGCTAACTGAGCTGAATCGTCGCACGCGCTACGCTTGGACCCACAATAACCATAAGGAATATCGATGAAGACTCTCGTTACAGGGCTCATTGCAGCCTCTCTCACTGCTTCAGCTTGGGCTGCTGAGCATAAAATTGCATTTCATGTCGATCAAAACGACCCTCAGGTCATGAACATGACTCTAAACAACGTCCAAAACGCGGTGAATTACTATCAATCACAGGGCGATACAGCAATGATTGAGGTCGTGGCATATGGACCAGGCTTGAATATGTTTGTGGCTGGCAAGAGCCCGGTCGCCGACCGCATCGAGCGCATGAGTCTAGATATCGATAATCTGGCATTCAAAGCATGCGGAAACACATACAAAAATATGAGTAAGAAGGCTGGAAAAGACGTGCAGTTATTAGATGCTGCGGAGATCACGCCCTCAGGCGTCATTCGTTTGATCGAACTGCAAGAGAAAGGCTATGCCTACATCAGGCCCTAGCGCTGAACAACCTGGAAACTAAACTCTCGATTGACATCTGCAAGCTGCTCTTGCTTCAGATGTCCCATCGACAATCCATAGACACCAACACAGTTGGTGCCAGGATGCGGGTCGTACAACAGACGGCTTTGCAGATCTGCGAAGATAAAACTCACCATCAATGCACCTGGATCAAACCGTTCGTAGATCTCTACAAACTGACCGGTACCCGGTTCAAAATCAAATTCAAGCTCGCACTTTAAAAAATGCTCTGGCTCACGCACGACGATTTTGTTTTTACCAGCCTGAAGAGGAAGGTAGCTCGCACCACCTGCCTTGAACATTGCAACCGAATCACCGTTAACGATGAACTCAGCGTCTTGGTTTTCCCAGAGCTTAAAGCCGCTGGTTCTAAACACCAGAAGTGAGTCGTGCGGCGCAACCTGAGCTTCGGCAGTCGTCTTGACCTGAGCTTGAGAATAACCCGTTTTGACAGGTTCAAATGCACACCCAGAAACGGCTAACACAGCGGTCAGCCCGACACATTTTGCGAGGTGGTTTAGACGCATTGAAATCCGTTCCAAAACTGATATGGAACAAATAGTTACATGAACTTCTTAAGAGATCAAAGATTTTTTAACAAAAAGCGCCGGATATTCCGGCGCTTTTATCTATCTTACTGTTGAGCGACAGGATCAACCATGCGTTCGTCAGCAACGATTTTAAGCCCCTCTTGTGGAAGCCTGATGTTAAACATAAACATTTGGCCACCCATATCAGCCTTCTGTTCAGCGACGGCACCCGCTGATTCCGCCTTGTGCTGCAACACACCGATGAAAGTGCTTTCAGCAAGAGTCGAGAGCTCATTGATCCGCTGTTGGCCCATCCCTGCTATTTCGTCGCGGGTATAGAACGTGCCATCAGACTTTTTAGAGACCAGCGCAGTGACATTCCAAGTTCCTGAAAATTCAGATGAATTCGCCTTCTTAAACGTTCCACCATAGGCTGACACACCTTTCTCTGCACGCGGATTGTTCTTTCCACCAGCCATCGCAAGGAAATAACCAGTTTCTGGCTGCGCTGGTTTCATTGTCATTGGATCGAGTGTGATCACAAACTTACGTTCACCAAACTCATTGCCGGAATCTTCGTCAACAATCAGTAAATCCGCATCCGCTGTTTTTACCCACAACAAGCCATCAGGCTGTGTGGTTTTTGCTGTACCGTCTTTCCATGTTGCGTGCGTACCTTCACCACCATGCTTTACACCCTTATCAGCGACCTTCAACGTCAATGATCCATCGATCGCAGGTAACGTGCGCACAACATCAACAGCAACTGACTCAGGTAAATCCCCGTTAGCAGCTCGAATTTCATTCACAAAGTTCGTCAATGTGACACCCAGCATGCCGCCTTTATTTGTCATGTTTTGAATGTAGCGCTGATTGTTGACGTCAGGGTCCACTGCAGGATGCTCAGTCTTCGAATCACCAACAAAGAACGTATAGCCTGCCGGCTGCTCGTTGGCTTGTTGCCATTTGAAAATGTCAGTCTCTTTCACAGCGACCGTCTTATCCCATCCTTTCCATTGATAAGAAGTTGGGAAAAAGCGTGCTTCAAAGGTATCTGGCGCATTGGCGTCGGTCATGTACTGATCCAGCATCTTCTTGCTCGTGTCGACTGAATCAATTCCCAATGACGCAAACTCAGCATTCGATAACGCCATTCCATAGATCCGACCGTACAAGAGACCATTACGCGCCAAGAACTTATCGCGTGCGCTCGCTGATCCATTTTGATCAACAGGACGATTATTCATATCAACGCCCTTCTTACCCACATAAATCCGCAGTGGTGCCGGTTCAACATCATGGTTATAGCCCGCCATGACGAGGACAACATAATCGGGATGCTTTGGATTGATCGGCAGAATTTTCTCAAATCCAGACTGACCAAGCGCTGGAACCGTGTATGCCGTTTGGTTGGTAATATCGACGGCAACCGACGCGAGGCCTAAGGTGTCATTGGCATCGACCCCAGTGCCTTCAAACATTTCGCTGATTTCCCACTCTTCAGCGGTCAGCCATACATCATTCGCAAAACCGACGCCCGGACCATACTTATTCGCAGGCTCATACCAAGCCCCGCAAAAAGATTGGAAAAAGAAATCGCCTTCAGTCACTTGATGATCTTTGTTGAACTCAACCAGTTGTCCATTGGCAAGTGTCTGGTTACCCCAGCGACCACCCTTTGAGCGCGGTAAAACTTCTTCACCCAACTGGTTATAAATACGATTGAATAAATGACCAGATCCTTTGACCATTCCTGATGCTGCATCATTATTTGTTAAGAAATTAGCGAACTGGGAACGATCGTAATCAATGGTGTGAATGTGCGAGCCAGTAAATTTCGCCCCACTGACCATTTCCCAACCGTATGTTTGTCCACCACCGCGTTTCTTACTCATCGGACCATAGGACTCAGACTGATAAGCCACACGAATCGTTTGCTCATCAATCAACCAGGCCGCATGACCATCTGGGTAGCCTGTGAGTGCCTTTTTGGTTTTCGCATCCACTTCACCCACTGTCGCAATCGGCTTCATGCGCCCTAAAAATGGGAATGCAGTATCACCGCTTTGGCCATCTTGTAAAAACGCTTGGTTAGTACCTGCTGTACTCGCCTCTGGAATCAGTGCTGTCACCTGACCAATCGTTTTGGTTTCAGAAGCCACAGCAGTCATCGATGCAGCCAAGACTGCAATCGGTAATAAACGCTTATTAAAGGTCATAAGACCCTCCCATTGTCATCACATTCGATTCAACCAAAATCCCACAACTCGTGAGCTGGAGTGTCTAATCTCGTCAGAATGGATGACAGTTTGGCCACAATCTTGAGACAATTTTGTGACGATTTGATCAGCCATCGATCTACCCCCCCAACGCCAGAGGTTTTTCATGCATCACTACTCATTACAAATCAAAGGGATGACATGTGGAGGATGCGCTGCATCAGTGCAGAGAAAATTCGAAGAAATTCCAGAGATCGATACATGCGAAGTCAACTTCGCCACAGAATCAGCGCGCATTGGCAGTCAGACGTCACTTCACCCAAAACAACTCATCGATTGGGTCCGTACATTTGGTTTCAGCGTACAAACTGCACATCACGTTTTTAAAGCAACAGATACTCAATTTGATGAAAAAGTACTGCAAAGCCTGCTCGAAACTGATCCTGCTGTAATCGTATTTCAGTTGAATCGAGAACTCAAAAGCATCGACTTCACTACACTTCCTGACGCAAATACACGTGAACTCAGAGATGCGCTCGAGACACGTGGCCTTAGAGAGGTCACCACAGCTACTGTCCAAGACACTCCAGGCGAAAATACAAGTCATCAACGTGATGTGTGGATATCTGCATTGTTGGCATCACCACTCGTACTTCAAATGATCGGCATGTGGCTTGATTTTAGTTGGCATCTACCCATTGCGCTTGAGTGGATACTCGCAACTCCGATTCAATTCTGGTTTGGACTTCGTTTTTACCGAGGCGCGCTGGCCGCATTAAGGCGTGGTGAGGCCAATATGGACACGCTTGTTGCACTCGGAACAAGTGTTGCCTACGTCTACAGTCTCTACCAATGGGCGACACTCGGATCCGGTGCCGTCGGCCACCTTTATTTCGAAGCATCAGCCGTCGTGATTACGCTTGTGTTAGTTGGTAAAACCATCGAAACAAAAGCAAAACAAAGCGCGCTTGAATCGGTCGCTGCACTCTTTGCCTTAAAACCGAAGGTCGTCATCTGTTTACGACAAGGCAAAGAAGTCGAGCTTAATCTGAACGATATCTCCTCTGGTGATGTCTTGGTCATCCGAGCGGGACAACGCATCGGCGCAGATGGAATAGTCATCAAAGGTGAGGCAGACGTTGATGCGTCAGCAATGACAGGCGAATCACTACCGGAATACAAAACAATCGGAGACTCGGTGATTTCAGGGACATTGGTTGTTAACGGGACCATCCGGGTGAGCGCTGAACGCGTGGGCGATGCATCCACCGTCTCCCAAGTCGCAGAGCTCGTTAAAAACGCGCAAATGGGTAAAGCACCCATTCAAAAGCTGGTTGACCGTATCAGCCGCGTTTTTGTGCCTATCGTACTGATCCTCGCTCTGACGACCTTAGCCGGTTGGCTCGCACTCGGACAAACGCCAGAATTTGCGATCGCTGCGGCAATTAGTGTGCTCGTGATCGCCTGCCCGTGTGCACTTGGACTCGCCACGCCAACAGCTCTTGTTGCTGGCACTGGTTTGATTGCAAAAAAAGGAATACTAATCAAGGATATACAAACACTTGAAGCACTCCCCGATGTCGAAGTGATCGCATTTGATAAGACAGGCACTCTCACCAAAGGCGAGCCTACCGTCACACATACAGAAGCACTCGATGAACATCGTGACACCTTCACTAAACGCTTAGTTCAGGTTGCTCGAGAATCAACGCACCCGCTTGCAGAGGCTATCGTTCGCGATCTCGATGCGTCATCGATTGAATTCGTCGAAGTCGAAGACGCCATGACACTACCAGGCCAAGGGATCTCTGTTGTGATCGAAGGCGCCACCTACAAACTCGGCCAGTTATCATTTGTCACTGATGCAGCAAACGATTCTGCACCACAGAATCAAACGACCGTGAGCTATTTAAGCAAAAATGGTCGTGTACTCGGGCATGTTGAATTTTCGGATTCAACACGAGATGAAGCTGACTCTGTCATCAAGGCGCTCAAAACAGACCACAAAACGACCGTCATGCTTACAGGCGATCATCAGTCTGTCGCCAATACACTCAGTCAAAAACTTGGCATCGATCACGTTCATTCCAAACTGACTCCAAACCAAAAAATTGAAATCATTCGGTCTTATCAAGAACGAGACCAACGCATCGCCATGGTAGGAGATGGGATCAATGATGGCCCAGCGCTCACTCAAGCAGATGTTGGGATCGCCATGGGAAGCGGGAGCGAGATTGCCCTGAAATCTGCACCTGTCGTACTCATGCGTGCCGATCTTCGTCTCATCCCAGAAGCGATTCACTATGCGAGAAAAACACGTCTGGTTATCAGACAAAACCTTGGATGGGCTTTTGGCTATAATGTGTTGTGTATCCCGCTTGCAATGTCTGGGCTACTGACACCATCCATCGCAGGTGCAGCCATGGCGCTCTCATCAGTGAGCGTGGTCATCAATGCACTTAGGCTGAAATATTCAGACTAATCTTCTTTCCGAGACGTGATCGAGGCGATCACAATTCCGGCGATCATGAAGACTCCACCGATTGGGGTAATTGCACCCAATAGGCCCACATCCAAAATCACAAGCAGGTACAACGAGCCAGAGAAGATCAAAAGACCCACTACGATCAATCGATAAGCCCAGCTCGAAAATTGAAATGAAGAACCGCTCAACGCAATTAAAAGAAGACTCATCCACGCGTGATACCGCACAGCCGTGTCCCAAGTCTCCAAACGATCAGGTGTCACCATTGCCTTCAAGCCATGCGCTCCGAAAGCACCAAAAATAACTGCCAACGCAAGCAACCAGAGCCCCGTACGCATCATCATCCGAGCCACTCGATGAGACCCCAAATCAATCCACCAAATAACAACACGATAAGACCTGCCAAAATCAACATAGTTTGCACCCAGTCTTTGATCATCGCTTCAATCAAATCACGCGTTGTTTGCGTCCCAAATGCAATCCAGCACACCAGTAGCGATACTGGGAAAAAAGCAATCACGAGCATCGACACGGCTGCAAATTCATAGAATTTCAGAGATAAAAACGGGTTAGCGCGAGGGAGTTCTTCTGTCATCGCAATAGTGTGCCATGTCTTTCCGGCCACGTCCTTGAAACGAAGGTGAACGATACCTTTCCAAGAATGAAAGAATCCGTTAGCGTGATCACAAACAAGGAGTGACGGATGCGCCAACTTTTCATTTGTATAGCCCTCATGGGAGCGCTCACTGGTTGCCAACTAGTGCCACAAAAAACGAATCCTCTAGCAGCGCTTGAGACAGCTGATGGTCCGCAAATCGTGATTGCAGAAACCAGTGCACTCCTCTCACAGTTCGCCTCGGTGGATGTCTTTCTCAATGGGGAGTATGTCGGGAATACGGGCGATGTCCCTGTGATGACTATTCCGGTCACACAAGCCAACAACCACATCGTCGCACAAGGTCTCTTTGCAGCGAGCTATGCAGATTTCGGTGAACTCAAGTTTGAGAGTACAGACTCAAGCCATCACTACATTTTGATTGAGCCGTCAGTGACCGACACAATCATCGTACGCGAAGTCAATCGCGCACAGTGGACAGCCCTTAGTAAGTAGGCAAACGGTTACGATCAATGAACCAAGGCATTAAAAAATAGCCCGCAACAAAACCGCCCAAATGCGCCTGCCAGGCAATTTGCCCGCCCATGAACACGTGCAACAGCACGTGGATTACAATCAGGCTAATAATGACTGATGAGGCTGAGCGCCCAGGGCGTCCGAGACGCTTCAACTCAGCGCGCGATGCCTGCAGCCAAAAACCAATCAGACTGAACACCACGCCAGAGGCTCCCACCATCGGAGCTGACGTGGTTTCGAGCAGACCAAACATCACACCACTGCTAATTGCTCCAACGAGCATCGTCAAAAGCGTCAGTCGTAACCCGAAATACACTGCAAGCGTTTTGCCAAGCGCAATAAAAATGACAGTATTCATCAACACGTGGATTGTGCCTGCATGCAAAAACGCATGCGTTACCAACATCGCATAGGATTGGCCCGGGAAGAGCGCTTGATCGACTGCGCCTGGCGGAAATAGAAAGTCCCAAAAAGCACCATAAGAAATCATCAGACTTCGAAGATCAAAGACACCGAACCATCCGCGATCGGATAATTGGGCCAAGCCCTCGAATGCGAGCATGACACCTGTAAGCCACCACAGAGTTTTTGGTGTCTTTGGACCACCAAAGACGGGAACTATCTGCATTCATCATCTTCCATCAATCAGTGTTGAGAATACCTTGAGGCCAAGATCAGGTCGAGCGATCGCACTCAAAGACGAAATCTTGGTATCCTCATCCCCTTTATCGCTTTTTATTGACAGGATTCCAGGCTTTACATGGCACAGTTCGTATACACCATGAATCGGGTGAGCAAAATCGTTCCCCCGAAACGCGAGATTTTAAAAGACATCTCCCTTTCTTTCTTTCCAGGCGCAAAAATTGGTGTGCTTGGTCTCAACGGCTCCGGTAAATCAACGCTCTTGAAAATCATGGCTGGGGTTGATTCTGAAATTGATGGTGAAGCGCGTCCGCAACCTGGTATCAATGTGGGCTATCTTCCACAGGAACCACAGCTGAATCCTGAGCAAACGGTGCGTGATGCAGTTGAAGAGGGAGTTGGCGAAATCAAACAGCTCCTGACACGATTTGATGAAATTTCAGCCGCGTTCGCAGAGCCGATGTCCGACGATGAGATGAATGATCTCTTGATGGAACAAGGTGAGCTGCAAAACCAAATCGATGCGGTGAATGGCTGGGAATTAGATCGCGTGCTCGAACAAGCCGCCGATGCGCTGCGTCTTCCACCATGGGATGCCAAGATTGAACACCTCTCAGGTGGTGAGAAACGCCGCGTTGCACTCTGTCGCCTGTTGTTGCAAAAACCAGACATGCTGTTGCTCGACGAACCAACCAACCATTTGGATGCTGAGTCAGTCGCGTGGCTTGAGCACTTCTTGGTCGATTTCGATGGCACAGTGGTCGCTGTCACCCACGACCGCTACTTCTTAGATAACGCTGCAGGTTGGATTCTAGAACTTGACCGTGGCCGCGGCATTCCATTTGAAGGGAACTATTCAACCTGGCTTGAAGCCAAAGAAAAGCGTCTCGAGCAAGAGCAGAAGTCAGAAGAAGCACGTCAAAAGACCATCAAGAGTGAACTTGAATGGGTTCGCCAAAATGCCAAAGGCCGACAAGCCAAATCCAAGGCACGTCTCAAGGCCTTTGAAGAACTTCAAAGCCAAGACACACAAAAGCGGAACGAAACCCAAGAAATCTATATCCCACCAGGACCACGACTTGGCGATAAAGTGGTCGAGTTCAGTCATGTGAATAAGGCATTTGATGACAAGATGCTGATCGAGGATTTGAGTTTCTCAATTCCAGCAGGTGCGATTGTCGGCGTGATCGGTGGTAACGGCGCCGGTAAATCAACGCTCTTTAAGATGATTACCGGTCAAGAATCTCCTGATTCGGGAACCGTTGAAATCGGTGACACTGTTGAACTCGCGTATGTCGATCAGTCACGAGATGCTCTTGATGGATCGAAAACGGTCTGGGCGGAAGTGTCCGATGAACAAGACATGATTACTGTCGGCAACTACTCGATCCCCAGTCGTGCGTATTTAGGTCGATTCAACTTTAAAGGTGGTGACCAACAGAAGTTCGTGAAAGATCTCTCTGGTGGTGAGCGCAACCGACTCCACCTTGCCAAAACATTAAAGCAAGGCGGGAACGTTTTGCTTCTCGACGAACCGACCAACGATCTCGATGTCGAAACACTGCGTGCGCTGGAAGAAGCACTACTCGCTTTCCCTGGAACAGTCCTTGTGATCTCTCACGATCGTTGGTTCTTAGACCGGATCGCAACACACATTTTGGCCTACGAAGGCGATTCTCAAGTAACCTTCTTCGAAGGGAACTACACAGAATACGAAGACGATCGGAAGAAACGCTTGGGCGGTGAAATTATCCCAACTCGCGTGAAATATCGTCGACTCGCTGACTAATGAGTCGCACCTGGCCGTATCTGGTGCTGTTGCTCCCGCCCCTATTTTGGGCGGGAAACTTCATCGTCGGCCGGGCGTTTGCGTCAGATCTTGGCGCGATCACCATGTCGTTTTATCGCTGGCTGTTCGCGCTGTGCCTGCTACTACCCTTTGCTTTCCAAACAGTCCGCAGAGAACTCCCGGTCATCATCAACAATCTGCCTATTTTGACGATTCTCGCACTTCTATCGGTTGCAAGCTTCAATGTGCTTTTGTATCTCGGTCTACGGGACACTGAAGCGACCAATGCGCTGTTAATTAACTCATCCATCCCTGTCTGGATTGTGCTCTTTGGTGTTCTATTCTTTAAAGACACGTTAAGCGCGCGCCGTGGGGCTGGAATTTTGGTCTCTTTGATTGGTGTGGCTTACCTCATCCTAAGCGGTCAATCCGATCATTTCACAGTCAATCCTGGTGACTTATGGGTGATTTCATCATCGATTGGCTGGGCTTTGTATTCGCTCACACTTCGAAAAAAACCAAGCGAACTCTCAGGCCTTGGTTTTCTTGCCTACATTGTATTTTTTGGGGTCTTCTTTAACGGACTCTTGTTGAGTCTCAATCCATTGAATGAGCCACCGATTCCGCTAACACTCGATACACTGTATGCCGTTGGTTACGTCGCCATCTTTGCATCTCTCGGAGCCTATGTGTGCTGGAACTACGGTGTTGGACAGCTCGGCGCGCAGGTCGCAGGCCAATACATCCACTTGATGCCATTTTACGGTGTCATCTTGGCCTACATTTTCTTGAATGAATCTCTCACTTCAAATCATTGGATTTCTGGTGCACTCATCGCAACCGGTCTATTTCTTGCACTAAGGCAGCCCAACCATGCAATGGCATCCAAATCCAACTGAGCGTCGCGCGCACGCGAGCCTCAAATGGTCCACGTTTCCCGACAGTGAATTACCCCTGTGGGTCGCTGATATGGATTGTGCACCACCACCTTGCGTCATCGAAACGATCCATCAAGCAACTGATCATGGAATTTTTGGCTATGGCACCGAACCGAAGGGCTTTAGACATGCCTGGGTCGAACATCTCCGTAACCGCCACCAGTGGGATATCGATCCTGACTGGATTGTGCCCGTGGCAGGCGTTGTCCCAGGAATGCGCTTCGCACTGATGGCACATCCAGAGATCCGGCATGTGCTCACGCCGACACCAGCCTACCCCTACTTTAAAACGGTCCCCTCGATTGAACGACGAACTGAGCATCCGATTGCGCTGACTCGTATCGGCGATACGCTCGAACCTTCTCTCACTCACATAAGAGATACGCTCGATTCACTGACAGAACCATCCGCAATTCTCTGGTGTAACCCACATAACCCAGGTGGCACCGTCTATTCCAAAGAATGTATCCAAACACTCGTCACAACAGCATCTAAACACGATACGCTCATTGTGAGTGACGAGATTTGGGCTGATCTCATCTTAGATGGTCAGGCGCATATTCCGCTGGGTCTCATCGCACCAAATGACCAGCCAACGATTACGCTAATGGCCGCGACCAAAACATTCAATGTGGCAGGCTTCGGCTGTGCAGTCGCAATCATTCCGGAGCCAAAAACACGCGCACGTTTCCAAGAAACACTGATCGCGATGCCACATATCGCACCGCTAGCCTATGCAGTGACTGAATCGTGTCTTCGCGATGGCTGGCACTGGCATCGTGAATTAATCGATGCGTTAAAATGCAATCGCAGCCGAGTCCTTGATTGGGCTGTAACTCATCCTGAGTTTGAAGTGACCACCGGACGAGCCACCTTCCTTGCCTGGATCGAGTCGCACCATCAAAAAGACCTATCAGAACGCTTTGCTCGGCAGGGTGTCCGTCTATCGCCTGGAACACCTTTTGGTTCAGAAACCGCTGTGCGCTTGAATTTTGGGACCAACCCCGCCACTTTAGATGAAGCGCTACGCCGAATGGATGCGGCACTCCTGTAAACCCGAGAGGAATACACATGATCGAAAAACGCCCACTGGGTAAAACCGGACTCGACGTCACATCCATTTGCCTTGGTACCATGACCTGGGGTGAACAAAATACGGAAGCTGAAGCACACGAGCAGTTGAGTTATGCCTGCGACGAACGCGGTATTAACTTCATCGATACCGCTGAACTCTATCCTGTCCCGCCAAAAGCAGACACCCAAGGCCGGACCGAACAATACATCGGCTCGTGGCTCACCAAACGTGGCCAGCGAGACGACCTCGTGATAGCGACCAAAGCATGTGGACCTGGTGAATGGGTCAACTATTTCAGAGGCGGTCCACGTCATACGAAGGCACATCTAGAGGCCGCAATCGACGCATCACTGGCTCGACTTCAAACCGACTATGTCGATCTTTATCAGCTCCACTGGCCTGATCGTCCCACGAATTTCTTTGGTCAATTGGGCTACACCCACGTTGATGGCGCAGACGAGACACCGATCGATGAAATCCTTACCGCACTCGAAAGCCTCGTCGTCAGCGGCAAAGTCAGAGCAATCGGTCTTTCGAATGAGACACCTTGGGGTGTGATGACGTTCCTTGAAATTGCACGTCGTGAAGGGCTTCCTGTCGTCGCATCCATTCAAAACCCCTACTCACTACTGAATCGAACCTTCGAGATCGGTCTTTCGGAAATCGCACACCGGGAATCTGTGGGCTTACTTGCCTATTCACCACTCGCTTTTGGGGTACTGTCTGGAAAGTATTTAGGTGGTAAACGACCTGAAGGTGCCCGACTGACCCTCTTTGATCGATTCAGTCGCTACTCCAATCCTGAAGCAACAACAGCAACAGAGGCCTATGCGGCACTTGCTGCCGAGCACGGTCTCTCCCTGACGGAAATGGCACTCGCTTTTGTGACCTCAAGGCCATTTGTGACATCCAATATCATTGGAGCGACGTCAATCGAGCAGCTAAAAGAAAATATTGATACACATGATGTCAAACTCTCCGATGCCATTCTTGATGGCATTGAAGCAATCCATATCAGCCAACCCAACCCATCACCTTAAGGATTGACTATGACACCACGTCGCAGCGCACTCTTTATGCCCGCGCATAACGAACGAGCTGTTGCCAAAGCACGGACGCTCGATTGTGACGTGGTCATTCTGGATCTTGAAGATGCGGTTGCTCCAGATACCAAACACAGTGCTCGAGATACCGCCAAAGCATCTGTTTTGGATGGTGGCTTCGATCCACGTGAAATCGCGGTACGCGTCAATGGTATCGGCACTGAATGGCACACCGATGACATCAACGCATTTGTTAACGCCCCCTTAGATGCGATCGTGATTCCTAAAGCAGAATTACCGGCCGATATCACTCAACTTGGCGAGCAGATGGATGCGCTCGGTTACGGCCCTGATGTTGAATTGTGGCTCATGGCCGAGACGCCAACTGGCGTCTTCAATGCGCGTGAACTCTGCCAAGCACATCCACGCGTTGGAGCGCTCTTATTAGGAACGTCTGATTTGGCTAAATGCTTGCGAATTCCTGCAACCATTGAACGCGATGGGCTATTGCATGCCCTCTCACACTGCGTACTCGCTGCACGAGAAGCCAACATCGATGTATTAGACGGGGTGTGTTTGGATCTCGCAAACCCAGAAATTTTTCAAGTGCAGTGCGAACAAGGACGACAACTCGGATTCGATGGCAAAACGTTGATTCACCCCTCACAAATTGCAACTGCTAACGAAGTCTTCGCACCATCTGATGATGAAATCGAGCGCGCACAACATATTATGACCGCCTGGAATGAAGCACTCGCCCGTGGCGATGGACTCTGTGTACTGAACGGAAAGTTGGTTGAGAATCTGCATGCGGAGGAAGCCTTAAGAACAATCGCTCTTCACGAGGCAATAAAAGCCCGCTCATTCTAATGGCGTGACGTCCACAGAGACTTCGAGCGCATGCTGACTCCCACCCGTCATTAAGCCCTTCAGTGGAACCACATCACCATAATCTCGCCCCCAGGCAAGCGTGACGTGACGCTCTGACGGAAGAAGGCCATTCGTTGGATCAAAATCAATCCATCCAGTTCCAGGAACAAAGACACTGACCCATGCATGTGATGCATCGGCTCCCATCAGTTTGGGCTGCCCAGGTGGCGGATCGGTTTCCAGATAGCCTGAGACATATCGGCACGCGACACCCCTGGATCTCAAGGTTGCAAGCATCAGATGGGCAAAGTCCTGACACACACCCCGCTTCTCGGACAACACAAGTCCAACGGGCGTTTCGACATCACTGAAATTTTGATCGTAAACGAACTCACGAAAAATGAACTCATTCAGTGCATTGGTCGATTCAAGAAGGCCCCGGCCGGCTGTAAAAAAGCCAGAAGCAAATTGCTGAATATCTGTATTACTGGTTGGTACATAAACACTCGGCCGGCAGTAAAGACGCGTTTTCGCAGGAATTACCAACTGAGCATCCCAAGCAACATCACGCTCTAAATCGACACGCGTTGGGCGGACTTCCACTTCGGACTCAGCCAGTACATTGAGCTCTGTATGCACTTCGTCGATTGAGAACTGAGATACTCGATTACCGAATAAATCGTGTCGCTCGTGCACATCCTCAATGACCGGCAAAATTGTCAGCCGCGCACTTAACACTTGTTGGTTCAATGTGTCCCGGGGAAGCAGTGTCGCATGGCTATGACACAAGCTCACAGGCTGCCCATACTGGTACCGATTGCGGTGTCTCACTCGATAGCGCATCAGCTCACCTTCACCAATTGTTGCGGGACATCCGCATGACTGAAGTAGGCAAGCGTAATCGCCTCACTCAAGCTTGAGAGTGTTTCAATCTGATGATCTAGGGTGTCGAATAACGGCTTCTTGGGAGACCCCTGAATCGTCATCAGATCGTCTGTTTGCGCCATCTGAAGACCCGCATGGATCCGGAATGCCAGCTGTTGTAACTGCGTCTTACGACCCACTAACTGCTGCACCGGCAATCCCTGAACCAAACTTTCAAGACGCGCAGCCAGATAGCCGATTGCGCGTGGCGTCTCTGTATCCAGTAACAACAGATCCAGTATCGCTGTTGGATGCAGTCGCGTCCTGTAGCGACGCCGATAAGTCATCACGGTATCAGTGACTTCAAGAACCAATTCCCACTGGTTGATATCCTGAGTCTTCAACGTCTGAAATGCATAATTTAAGAGCATCAGGGTTTTACTCGCGCGCTCTAAATGCCGACCGATATCCATAAACCGGTGCGCGAACGTACGACTCATGGTGTCGTTATTCAAACCTGAGAAGGTCGCCAACTGCATTAGAATCGAGTCCACCTGATCAAGCAACCGACCGGCATCTGCATGCTTCATCCAGCCAATCCGCTCAATCATTTGCTCAAGGTTCACAAGTGCACGCCATGCATCATCACTCAAGTAGTCTGGTGTCGCTCGTGCATTACGCATGATGGCGTTAATCAACTCGCTTAACCCACCAACAGCTGTCCGCGTGAATATCAATTGATGAATTTCTGAAGCGGCATCGTCAAAGTTGATTTCATCTGTTCTAAATTGCGCACCTAAAAGCCAAAGTGCTGCTTGTTGGCGCTCAGTGCGCACATCAATGGCGCCAGCCAATACTTCCCTCACAAGACGCGTGAGTCCATCGGCACGCTCAACATAACGACCCAGCCAAAACATCGCATCCGCAACACGGCTCGGCGTCATGGACTGATCCACTGGCCCAAGAGCCGGTGCATCCATCTCAGCAAACATGGAGAGCTGATTGTCCGGCTCCATTCCCATGACCCAAAGATCTTTATAGCGTTCTGGCGTATTCGGGCGTAACTGTGCCCAAGACGCATCGTGATTACACGACGCGAGCCCACCAGGCATCACATCAACTTTCTGATCCTGCGATTGCGCGGTATACATGCGAAGGACTGCAAACGATTCGCCACGCGCAGTGCCTTCGGCAACGGGTACTGTTTCCAAATCAATCGCTTGCCACGCAACCCAACTCGATGGGTCAGAAGCGATTCGCGCTTTCAACGTATCCCTTTCAGATTCGGGAAGATCTCTGACAACAAAAGACTCACCCGCTGGAAAAGCCGATGCGTGGCGAATCAACACATCGGGCCAAAGCGACTCAAACTCTTCTCGCTCATCCGCATCACCCAGCCAAAGCGCGGGCAGTGTTTTAAGAATGAGTTCCTCACCGAGTAACTTCTGACACAGGCCTTCAAAGCGCCCCATCCACAACGGTGAGTCAATCACACCAGAGCCAGGCACATTACCCATCCGAACACCACCACGACGGACAGCGTCCATCAATCCAGGTGTCCCTTGACGGCTCAATCCATTCAGCTCAAGCGGATCGATATCTTGATCAGCCACTCGACGCAAGACGCCCGAGACTGGGCGAAGACCACTCAACGTCTTTAGCATCAGCCGATTACCACGAACGGTCAGGTCATCGCCTTCGGCCAGCGTAAAGTCCAAATGATTCGCCAAAAACGCATGCTCAAAGTAGCTCTCAACGGACTGGCCTGGCGTCATCAAAATCGATAAATCCTGATCGCGGCTGTCAGCTCGCAAAAACTGCCGCAAAGTTCGGAAAAATCCAGATAACCGCTTTACTGACATCCGACGAAGCAAATAGCCCATCACGCGCGACATAATCAATCGCCGCTCCAGCACATAGCCAAGGCCTGCCGGTGCACGGGTACTTTGCCCCAACACAAACCACTGACCATGACTGTCGCGCACCAGATCGTGTGCTAAAAAGCTGACCCATGGGGTTTGTGGATTTAGTCCGTGCGCTTCGATGAGATATTCTGGATTGGAGAATAGTAAATCGGCCGGAACCGAACCATCGGCCAACAAGTGGCGCTCGCCGTAGATATCATTAAGTAAGGCTTCGAAAAAACGCATCCGTTGCGTTAGACCACGTGCCAGATGCTCGAAGGTCGATTCACTCATCAAGTACGGCACGACATCGAGCTGCCCCTGACGATTCTGATGATGTTTGGACGTATGCGCCTGATATGTGAGGCCGTTCTCTTTTAAGCGGCGCTCGACTTCTTCTGCCCAGCGCGCCTGTTGATTACCCTCGTCATAGTCAAGGGCGGAAAACAGAGTTTCCCAGGCGGTATCGATTGATTGGGTAGTTGAATCAGACATGCAAACTGGTTTGTGACCAAAGAGGTGAGAGTCTACCTCCTTGTGTAACGAACCGGTAGTCAAACAACTAATGCACCGAACCGCTGAGCGTACGCATGAATGCAAGCGCCGCATGAATCCGAGGTATCCGCTCAGTGGTCGGGTGCGATACCAAGAAAAACTCTCGATGTAACTGAAGCTCAGGAAGTATCGCTATCAATTCTTCACCATCTTCAAGCAAAAAATCATGCAATACCCCAACTCCAAGCCCAGAACGCACTGCTTCAACTTGACCAATTGGAGAGTAAATAGCGATGTTCGATTGCCACCCACTACTAATCTGCTTTGCGATATTGAGCCGATCACTGAAGAGAAGATCCTCGACATAGCCGATCAAACGATGCGTGAGTAACTCATCGATGGTTTTCGGTATTCCATGATCGGCAACGTAAGATTTACTTGCGTAGAGCCCTAACGCATAGGCACCCAAACTTTCCGAGTGCAATTGCCCCTCGCTCGGACGACCCACCATCACCGCAATATCAGCTTCCCGACGCGACAGTGAGAATCCAGGTGTTTGTGGAACAATTTCGAGATTAAGGTCAGGATGTTCTTGAAGTAGCCGGCCAAGATTGGGGGTCAGCACTTTTAATGCAAAACCCTCAGGCGCGGCGATACGGACTGTCCCGGACACTGAACGACCATGGGATTCAAAAATCGAACTCGCAGCGTCGATTTCAGCCTCTGCTCGCTCTAAATACTCAACCAAACGACTGCCCTCGTTGGTCAGTTGCATCCCTTTGCTGTGTCGTGTCAGCAGGCTCGTACCAACGCGATGCTGCAACTGATTTAAGTGCCGCGACAGGGTCATCACCGACACACCCAAAGCCTCGGCCGCACGGCCTAACTGCCCTGCACGCGCCACAGCGAGTAGGTATCTCGCATCTTCCCAATTCAGTTGCTTTTGTTTCATCAACCCAAGATACAACATATTTGTTGTATCAAACACATTATATTTTCTATTGAATCATCATTTTTAAGGATATTTAATGCTGACAATCCAAACTTTAGAGGTGCACGATGTCTGTATTAGGTAACTTCATAGGCGGCAAACAAGTCGCTTCAAACTCAGGACGAACAGCGACTGTCTTCAATCCAGCAACAGGCGACAAACGCTTTGACGTCGCCCTATCATCAGCCGATGAAACCCGTGCTGCGATCGCAAACGCGCAAGAGGCATTCGCATCATGGAGCAAAGTGACTCCTCTCAACCGCGCGCGCGTGATGTTCAAATTTAAAGAGCTTGTCGAAAAACACGCAGATGAACTCGCTGAACTGATTACCTCTGAGCACGGAAAAGTATTTTCAGATGCGAAAGGTGAATTAACACGCGGTCTTGAAGTTGTTGAGTTTGCATGCGGCATCCCACACTTGCTCAAAGGCGAGCACAGCTTAAACGTTGGCCGAGATGTCGATAGCTATAGCCAAATGATGCCAATGGGTGTTTGTGCGGGGATCAGTCCATTTAACTTCCCAGCCATGGTACCGATGTGGATGTTCCCTGTGGCCATCGCGTGCGGTAATACGTTCGTAATGAAGCCTTCTGAAAAAGATCCATCGACACCGCTCCGTTTGGCAGAGCTTCTGAAAGAAGCGGGTCTTCCAGACGGTGTGTTCAATGTCGTCAACGGGGATAAAGAATCTGTTGATGTCCTCTTAACTGATGAGCGCATCCAAGCAGTTAGCTTTGTTGGTTCAACACCAATCGCTGAATATATCTACTCAACAGCGAGTGCTCATGGCAAGCGCGTCCAAGCACTCGGTGGCGCAAAGAATCATATGGTCATCATGCCAGATGCTGATCCTGTACAAGTGGTTAGCTCATTAATGGGCGCTGCTTACGGTTCTGCAGGTGAGCGCTGTATGGCGATCTCGGTCGCAGTCTGTGTTGGTGACGAAGTCGCGGACAAGTTAATCCATGACCTGAAGACTGAAATCGCTGGCATGAAAGTCGGTGCCGGTATGAATTCTGATGAGCCACACATGGGGCCATTGGTCACGCGTGAGCATGCAGACAAGGTTCTCGGTTACATCAATCAGGGCGTTTCAGAAGGTGCAACACTTGTCGTTGATGGCCGAGATTTCGTTGTCACAGGTAATGAAAATGGCTATTTCGTTGGCCCAACACTGTTTGACCACGTTAAACCGGGTATGCGCATCTATGACGAAGAGATCTTTGGCCCTGTCCTGTCAGTCGTGCGAGTGGAGAGCTATGAAGAAGCCGTACGACTCATCAACGATCATGAGTACGGTAACGGAACGGCCATCTTCACACGTGATGGCGATACCGCGCGCCAATTTACCGAAACAGTCCAAGTCGGCATGATTGGGGTCAACGTCCCTATTCCTGTTCCGATGGCATTCCACAGTTTCGGGGGATGGAAACGAAGCCTCTTCGGTCCATTACACATGCATGGACCAGACGGTGTGCGTTTCTACACACGGATGAAAACCATCACAGCACGCTGGCCGACTGGTCTTCGAGCTGGTGCTGAATTCTCAATGCCTACGATGAAGTAACAAAAAAGCGGCCCCAGGGCCGCTTTTCTTATCCTGATGGCTCAGTTTCAAAGTGTATAAGAGCTGCAAACACAACACCCCTCCCAAAATTAATCAAGAGGTTGCAAAAAGTCGCATTTAGGGTCGTTTTGGCGTATCTTTCGTCGAGTGTTTAAAGCTGCGAGGTAGCCACCATGCCGATGTCCGTAAAGCTCTCTGATGAACTGGTCAAACAGGCACGCCAATACGGCGAGGTCTATCACCGCTCGACTCCCAAACAGATCGAATACTGGTCGCGCATTGGCAAAATTTTGGAGGAAAACCCAGACCTTCCCTATAGCTTTATCAAAGATGTTCTTTTAGCCAAACAGGAAGCGGAAAGTGGCGACTTGACGCCCTATGAATTCGGTTCGTAGATGAAAATCGTCCAAACAAATCAATTCAAAAAAGAGATAAAAAAACTTCACCCAAATCAGAAAAAGGATGTCGATGAGGCAGTCAGAGCCATCATGAAAAATCCTGATCTTGGCCAACCTAAAGTCGGGGACCTAGCTGGCATAATGGTCTACAAATTTAAAATGATCAACCAACTGACTTTGCTGGCCTATACCTACCAAAACCAAACAATCATACTGACCTTGCTCGCGCTTAGGACTCATGAAAACTTCTACCGAGATTTAAAAAAGTCTCGATGATATCAGCGTCCACACAGAGTAATGACGCCGCGCTGATCTTTGAACTGACGCTGGACCATCGGTACTCGCGACTCTGGTGCTCCTGAGCGAAAATAATCCAGAAAGAAATATCGATTGGACCCTGGCGCTTGTCGGAGCATGGTTGGTATCAAGCCTGATCTTTTTATCATCAGACTTACTGTACAAGGTTTTGGGTGCCAAAGGTCTCAAGGCTATCGAGCGATTGATTAGCTAAGTTGGCGGAGAGAGGGGGATTCGAACCCCCGATACGGTTACCCGTATACTCGCTTTCCAGGCGAGCCCTTTCAACCACTCAGGCACCTCTCCGAAGGCGTCGCACTATACAGGCTGAAAGCGCCCTTTTCCAGAATCAAAGACGCGTCAAAAACGCTTCTGGATCAATCTCTGGTGGCGATGGCAAATCAGCCGCGGGTCGCCCGAGATAGATCATCGCAACCACTTGCTCATTCTCATCGAGTTCAAGCATTCGGGAGACCTCCCCTGAATAGGTTACGTTACCCGTGCGCCACATCGCGCCAATACCCAGCATGTGCGCCGCTGTCACAATCAATTGCGCTGCACAGCCAGCCGTGACCAATTGCTCACTTTCAGGAATTTTTTCGTTGTCATTTGGGCAGAAAATAACGGAGAGAAGCGTTGGCGCGCGCAACGCTTTATTTTTAGCAGCCTCAATGGCCTCCTCAGAAACATCCACAAGATCGCCGTGCAGATAGTCACTCATGGCTTCGCCCAACCGCTCCCTCGCCTCGCCCTCAAGCAAGATAAAACGATAGGGTTTAAGTCGACCATGATCACAGGCTCTAAGACCCGCTCGCAAGATCAAATCCAACTCTTCGGCACTAACACCTGGCTCAACGACCCGCGGAACGGACACGCGGGACAGTAACGCGTCTATCGGCGACATACTCTGTCCTCTCATGTGATTTTTGCTAACGTTAGTGCCGAGCAAGCCTCGGTGGCAAGAACTTAATTGGCGCCATCGATCGAACTGGATTGATGTCGAGCCCACCACGTCGGACAAATCCTGCCCAAACAACAAGTTCTGTCGGTTTCAGGCAGCTCAGCAAATCTTGATAAATTCTCTCAATACAGGCTTCATGGAAGCCGGTATGGTTTCTGTAAGAGACCAAATAAGCCAGTAACGATTCAGGGAACAGCTTCACAGGCGCTTTATATTTCACCACAACAGTCGCCCAATCCGGTTGGCTTGTCACCGGACAGTTCGATCGAAAAACATGACTATGGAACCGTTCAGCTCCTGATTGATTGGGATCAGTCTGTAGCAACAAAGAATCCGGCTCATAGACAGCCAAATCAACAGGTAACGAATCGATACAAATCCCCTTCGGAGCCTCGACATCAAAACGCGAATCATCAAGCGCATAGAGTACGAACTCAGGACGGACTCCCAGAACGCTTTGAAGGTCATCAGTGACCCGAGAGACAAGCTCGGATTCACTGTCAATCCGTTCATTTGCGAAGCTATTCAAATAGAGTTTTAGGGATTTGGATTCGCACAAATTTGGGCTATGAGCAGGAACCACCAATTGCCCGATTCGCATCACAGGCTTTCCGTGAGAATCGAGCCAGGATACTTCCCAACAATTCCAAAGGTCATGCCCCTCAAATAAGGATGGATCGATCTCTTCCACACCACGCGCAAGCGTCCGAGGAACACCAACCAATACGGATGGATCATAGCGGTCAGGCTGCTCAGAGCTCTGCCCGAGTGGTAACTGGCTCTGAATCCCTTCAAGACCCGTTGGATTCATTAAGAACGTACCCCAGCACCATTTGCTAGTAATCGAACCGCAATGACATAGGCCACAACCGTCATTGAAACCAATATGCCATAGGCCCAGCCCAATGAAATATCAGAGACCCCTAAAATCCCAAAGCGAAACGCATTGACCACGTACAAGATGGGATTGAGCTGCGCGACACCTGCCCAGAAGTCTGGCAATAAATCGATACTGAAGAATACGCCGCCCAAATACGTCAGTGGCGTCAAGACGAATGTTGGCACAATACTCACATCATCAAAGCGTTTGGCATACACACCGTTGATGAACCCAAGCAATGAAAATAAAACTGCTGTCAGCAACGTAATTGAGATCACAGCAAGGATGTTATGAATAGCCAAATGGGTAAAAAATAAAGATAAGATCGTGACGATGATCCCGACAAACACGGCTCTCGCGACCCCGCCCGTTACATAACCTAATAAGATCGTTTGATTCGAAATCGGGGAAACCAACATCTCTTCGATGAATTTACCAAATTTCGCACCAAAAAACGAACTGGAAACGTTGGCATATGAATTCGTAATGACGCTCATCATGATCAGGCCCGGCACAATGTAGGCCATGTAATCAAAGCCACCCATATCTCCAATCCGCCGACCAATCAGGCTTCCAAAAATAATGAAATACAGCGTCATGGTGATCGCAGGCGGAATCATTGTTTGCACCCATATACGGGTGAAACGTCGAACTTCAGTGCGCACAATGGTCTGGTAGGCGACCCAATTTGGATTCCCAAAATCCGTCGCTTTCTCTTCATAATTCGCCAAACTCATTTGCTATCTCCTGATGTCATCGAGACAAAGAGTTCTTCGAGACGGTTTGTTTTGGTTCGCATTGAAATCACCGACACCTGATGCGCTGATAAAGCCGCAAATACTTCATTCAACGACTGTCCCTTATCCACCTCAACTTCTAACGTCATGGCGTCGGGTAACGCACACTCGTACCCGTCAATCACCGGTATGGAATCAATGGGAGCCGCTAAATCACAGACAAAAGTGACCGTATGCAGAGAGGCCAAGAGATCTCGAGTCGATGAATTCGCGATGATTTCACCATGGTTAATGATCGATACGTTTCGACACAACGCTTCGGCTTCCTCGAGATAATGTGTCGTCAGGATAATCGTTGTACCCTGGTTATTAATCTCTGTTAAGAAATCCCACATACCACGACGAAGCTCGATATCGACCCCAGCTGTCGGTTCATCCAAGATTAATAGATCGGGCTGATGCACCAAGGCACGCGCAATGAGTAGGCGACGTTTCATACCGCCCGACAGTGCACGAGATGGATTATCGCGCTTATCCCACAGACCGAGTCGCTTTAAATAATGCTCAATCCGAGGCGTCGCCTCAGCCCGAGGAATGCCGTGATAGCCGGCTGTATTAATCAGAATGTTCTGAGTCTTCTCAAACTGATTGAAATTGAATTCCTGCGGGACCACGCCCAAATGTCGTTTTGCCATCCCAAAATCGTGGTCAATGTCATACCCCATGACTTTGACCGAGCCAGATGATTTATTCACCAGAGAACAAAGAATTCCGATGGTGGTACTCTTGCCAGCTCCATTCGGTCCCAAGAGCGCAAAGAAATCACCCTTCTCAACCGTTAAATCAATGCCTTTTAAGGCTTCAAACCCATTGTCGTAAGTCTTCTTTAAACTATTAATCTCAAGTGCGTATGACACAGCAAACTCATTTGTTGGAGGTGGTTTATAAAGCGTGCAAGGATACAGAGCATCGGGGTCAGTTGCATCTTTAACGGCACAAAAGCCAGCAACATAAATCTCCGTTTTCCCAGAAATGGCAAACTTGCGGGCGATACGGATTGACGACCTGATAGGCAATTAAAAATCCGAGTACCATAATGACGATCAACGCCACGCGATGCATTCACAACCCCTTCACTAACAGCAGTAATATCTGCGCGCGTTCTGAATAATCAAGTCAATCTGGATCTGAGTTACTCAATCGAACCTTAGTGCTCGTAACGAGGCGAGAACCCGCTCGGCCATCACACTGGATGGAGTCCCAATTTGCGACCAAATGCTCAAATGATCTGTATTTGCTACTGATGCTTGCGTCCAATCCGTTTTATCAGCCCAAACCTGAGCCAAATAGGTTTGCTGTTCAAAAAAACCCACAGTTTCAAAAGCGCCTACGGTTGAGTCCACAGATAAGCCCTCAGGAGGCGTCGAATGCGTTGGGCTTAATGCATTTGATTTCTCAACAGTCAGGCCAAGCCTTTCATTCATCTGCGTCCCAATCAAATACTGCAAATCGAAGACGCCTGACACGAGGCAGAGATGCCCAATTCGACCACTGATTGTGGTCTGCTTTTGTGCAGACCGACAAGCGAGCATCGCAGCTAAATGTGCACCAGCAGAATGTCCGATCACCGCTATCCGATTGCAGTCGAGATGTAGGCTGTATTGGTTATCAACCAACCAATGTGTCGCCATCTCAACGTCATCGATAATGTCGCTAATCTCGACCGAAGGACATAAACGGTAATTCAATAGTGCGACTGTCCAACCAGCCTCACACAGGCTTCGGCAGACGTGCCGATTATCTGCTTTATCAAGGGCTTGCCAATATCCGCCATGAATCACGATGACTAGAGGTGTTTGATGTACGCTCGCTGACGAATTCCCAGGAAACAGATCCAAACGATGACGCGCGTCATCACCATAGGCGAGATCAATCAATGCATCGTCGCGAGATGCGAGATAGTCATCGGACAATTGGCGCCATGATTGAAAAATTTGCAGATGCTCTGGAATAGCCCGTCGTACATTATAGGCGCGATCCCGCAGTTCGTTGAAATCAGACACCAAGGTATTGCTCCATCATCTGAGATGAATTCAATAATGACTCTGAATCGCCCTCCCATACGAGTGAGCCCTTATCCATAATATAGTGACGATCAGCAAGTCGAGCCATTGCTTCCGGATGCTTATCAATGACTAAAATTGCCTGTCCAGACTGTTTCAAATTATGTTCTAACACACGCCAAATTTCATCACGAATCTTGGGCGCCAAGCCCTCAGTTGCTTCATCTAAAATCATAAATTTGGGATTCGTCATCAAGGCACGTCCAATTGCGAGCATTTGTTGCTCACCACCAGATAGCGTTCGTGCGTAATGGCTGGACAAGAGTGCGAGCTTTGGAAAAAGATCCAAGACTTTCTCAAGCGTCCATGGAGAATCCACTTCAAACCGATTGGCTGCAGTGGCAATGAGATTCTCAACAACTGTCAAATTGGGAAACACTTGGCGACCCTCAGGAACATAACCAATCCCAAGCTGTGCAATCTGATGTGATTTCAAGCGGCGAATCGATTGTCCATCGATCGTAATCTCACCCCCAGTGATTGGATTGAGTCCCATAATGCTCCGCACTGTGGTTGTTTTGCCCATCCCATTTCGTCCCATCAGAGTCACAACTTCACCGATGCCGACACTCAAGGTGATACCAAACAAAACCTGGCTGGCACCGTAGCCGCCAGTGACGCGCTGCAGATTGAGCCAATCAGTCATACCGACTCACCGAGATAGGCGTCTCGTACGAATGGATTCACACGGACTGCTTCGGGGAGATCAGTACAAATCACCTCCCCTTTGACCAAGACACTGATGCGATCTGCGAGTCGAAAAACGACATCCATATCGTGCTCCACGAGAACGACAGCAATCGAGCCACGAAGCCTATCAATCCGCTCGGCCATCTCTAGCGATTCAGTCCGACTCATTCCAGCCATCGGCTCATCCAATAACAGCACCTTGGGATTCAAAGCGAGACCCAATGCAAGTTCGATCTGTCGTTGTTGACCATGCGCCAAGTTGGCTACTCGGAGCTCAGCAATATCCATCAACTCATGCGCATCGAGTAATTGATCAACAGTCTTTCTCAACGCAGGGTCTTTGGACGCTTGACGCCAAAATCGAAAATGATGTGTATCTCTGGACTGCACCGCCATGGCAAGGTTGTCCCGAACCGATAGCGCTGGGAATAGACTTGTGATTTGGTAGGTCCGCGCAATGCCGCGCCTCGCTCGCTGATCAGCAGACCATCGAGTGATCTCTTCTCCTCTAAAAAAGATACGACCGGAATCTGGGCTAATCTCACCGCTTAATTGATGAATCGCTGTCGATTTACCCGCACCATTAGGTCCAATCAGAGCATGGATTTCTCCTTCTACGACCTCAAGATTCAATCCGTTGGATGCAGTGATTGCACCAAAGTTTTTGGTTAAGTTCTCGACGACGAACAATGCCCTATTCATCATCTCTCTGACCTACTAAAAACCGGTAAAGCCCACCCCGGGCAAACAAAACAGAAAACACTAATAGCGGGCCTAAAATCACCATCCAGTGCTCCGTCAAGCCAGCGAGAACTTCCTCAAACGACAACAGCAAAAAGGCGCCAACCAACGGGCCAATCAACGTACCCATGCCGCCGAGGATCACCATCACCATGAGTTCCCCAGAAGTACTCCAAGCCATCAAACTCGGGCTGACAAATTCATTTTGATTGGCCATTAAGGCGCCTGCGAGCCCGGTACCCATGGCAGAAATCGTGAATGCCAATAGTTTATAGCGAACCACTGGATATCCGAGCGTTCGCATCCTTGGCTCGTTATACCGACACCCTGTTAATACTCGACCAAATCGGCTTTCAACGACGCGACGACTCAACAAAAACCACAAGCTAACGAGGACTAAAACCACATAATAGAACTGTGATGAATCAGACAAATCGAGTCCTGGAATTTCTGAACGCTGCCAGAGATTGAGACCATCTTCTCCACCATAATCAGGCAAACCGATCATGAAAAAATAAAGCATCTGAGCAAATGCCAGAGTGATCATAATAAAATAAACGCCTTGAGTTCTGAGACTCAAAACACCGATCAACAAAGCGATAAAGCCAGAAACTAACATTGCCAACGGCCATTGCACGAATGCGCTCATCGATCCAACCCATTCGATGGGTAAAAACGGAATCACCTCATCATAGAAGTTGTGATGAGTTAACACGCCCACAACATAGGCTCCGAGACCAAAAAATGCAGCGTGCCCGAAACTAACCATCGCACCGTATCCCAAAATAAGATCAAGACTCATCGCCGCAAGCCCATAAATTAACATGCGTGTTGCAATCGTGATCCAAAATGGATCATCCATGGCGTGTGCAATCCATGGTAGTACCACGAGTACCGCAAAAATCGCGAAGCGGACGAGTGTACCGCGAGACAAACTAGGTTCCATAGGCTCTATACAGACCCTCGGGCCTGACGATTAGTACTAGTGCCATAACGATGTAAATCGCCATACTCGACACAGATCCGGCGAGCGCATCAGCACTCGCCGTCGGTAACATCGTTTTCAGGAGGGTCGGCAAAAATGCGCGGCTCAAAGTATCGACAATGCCAACCAAAAGACCGGCAACTAACGCGCCCTTTACAGATCCGATGCCGCCGATAATGATGACAACAAATGTCAAAATCAAAATCTGTTCACCCATGCCAACTTCAATTGCCAATAGAGGGCCGGCAAGACCACCTGCTAGACCGGCGAGCCCTGCACCGAGCGCAAAGACAACCGTGAACAACAGCGAAATATTAAAGCCAAGTGCAGTGACCATTTCGCGATGGGTTGCACCAGCCCGGATCAACATCCCAAGTCGTGTGTGAGTGATGAGATGTCTTAAAAATAGCGCAACAACAATGCCTGAGATGATTACAAATAATCGATAGGCTGGGTACGGAGTATCTGGCAAGATCTGAACGGTCTCACTCAGCCAGTCTGGTGGATTTAAAAAAAGCGCCTGCGGACCAAAAATCATTTTGGTCGCTTCATTAGCAGTTAAGATGATGCCGAAAGTCGCCAATACCTGATCGAGATGATCACGGTGATACAGATGACGCATCGCCAAAAGTTCAATGAGTACGCCACAGCAGGCTGCTGCAACACAGCCACCAAAGAGACCAATCGCAAATGAACCCGACATCACTGTCACGGTCGCAGTGAAATAAGCACCGACCATATAAAGCGAACCATGGGCTAGATTGATCAGGTGCATGATCCCAAAAATCAACGTTAACCCAGCAGCCATTAGAAACAGCATCATGCCGAGCTGTACGCCATTAAGCAGTTGCTCTAAAAATAACATCAGCGTCTAAATTCTAGCGAGCCATCATCACTCGCTGTCGACATCATTTCATTTTGCATTCACTGGCATAGGCGTCTTGATGTTGAGTAAAGACTGTTCCCACCAATTGGTTAGTCACAGAGTCTCCTTCTCGCACCACTTTACGCACATAAATACTCTGGATCGGGTGTTGGTTTGGACCAAATCGAAAATCTCCGCGCACTGAAGAGAAGTCAGCTTTCGCTAACGCCGCACGAAATTTTTCTCTATTTTTGTAATCCGAGCCTACAGCACGAAAAGCGCTATCTAAAAGCAAAGCTGCGTCATAGCCTTGGGACGCATAGAGTGATGGTTTGCGTCCATAGGTTTCCATAAACTTAGCAACAAATGCTTTATTCGCTGAGTTATCAAGATCATGAGAGTATTGCGACGTGTTCATCGTATCGATAGCGGCATCCCCAACAGCCTTCAGAATACCCTCATCAAATGAAAAAGCTGGACCGAACAAAGGGATAGACTCTTTCAGCCCTGCTTGGGCATATTGCTTGGTAAAATTAATACCCATCCCCCCAGGCAAGAAGAAAAACACAGCATCAGGATTTTCAGCTCTTAAATTTGCGATCTCCGCCGCGTAATCAACCTGGCCGAGCTTGGTATAAACCTCTCCCGCAATCTGCCCTTTATAGAATCGCTTGAATCCAGCCAACGCATCCTTTCCAGCGGGGTAATTCGGGGCTATGAGATACACTTTATTGTATCCCTTGTCGGAGACGTACTGTCCCATTGCCTCGTGGAGATTGTCGTTTTGCCAGGCAACGTTGAAGTAGTTCGGATGACAACGTTTCCCTGCGAGCAAAGACGGGCCTGCATTTGGGCTGATATAGATGGTGCCATCGGCGGTCACACTAGGGATCACAGCCATTGCCAGATTCGACCACACGATTCCTGTCATGATATCAACTTGGTCGCGCTCCACCATGCGTCTTGCGATCTGCTTGGCGTTATCCACCTTGCGACCATCGTCAACAATAATCATGTCAACGTCGATACCGCCAAGCTGATTATTCCGTTCCTTCAGCGCAAGTTCGAAACCATCACGAATATCGATACCCAGTGAGGCGCCACCCCCAGACAGTGTGGTAATCATTCCGATTTTGGCGGGTTCAGCCAAAGCATTTGCCGAAACACAAAGTGAAGCTAGCGCGATAGCGTTCCGAATTTTAGGGGACAGTTGCATATTGTTATCCTTCTTGACGATTGCCTCAAACTTAGAGGATGTCGCGAAGGGACACAAGAGGTCAATGCGAGTATGGATCTTGACCTTCCTGTCGGCACAAACAAAAAAAGCCCCGTCAATGACGAGGCTTTTTGAATTTGGAGCGGGAAACGAGACTCGAACTCGCGACCCCAACCTTGGCAAGGTTGTGCTCTACCAACTGAGCTATTCCCGCAAGTGGCGTCCCGTAGGGGGTTCGAACCCCTGTTGCCGCCGTGAAAGGGCGGAGTCCTAGGCCACTAGACGAACGGGACAGACCGGGTTGTTTCTAAACCCTGACCTAGTAGGGCATCAACGAAACAGGCGCGCATTATGCCAGCCGAGACGGGAAAGGCAAGCCCTTCACCGAAATTTTTACCAAGAAATCGATAGAGATTTTTCTGCAAGAACCGAAGCGGCTGCCGAAACAACGACCCCGTGACGCGCAGCTACGCGAGCACGGTCTTTATCATAGCCACCACCAATGACGGTCGCACAGGGCAGACCGGTATTACAAATCCTTGAGATCACCCCATAATCACGGCGGTAGAGGCCGTCTGTGGTAATCGACAAACGACCCAAGGCATCATCCACATGCACATCACTTCCGGCATCGTAGATTACAAAGTCTGGATGCCAACTTGCGATCACCGATTCAAGTGTCTCAAAGACAACTGAAAGGTACGCATCGTCTGTCATACCATCAGGACAGTTCACATCCAAATCACTCTCGACTTTTCTCACTGGAAAATTCTTCTCTGCATGAATCGAGCACGTAAATGTCTGCGGGTCATGAGCTAAAATTGATGCCGTCCCATCGCCCTGATGCACATCACAGTCAAAAATTAATACTCGAGAAGCCAGACCTTGATTGATTAGGTAGCGCGCTGACACAGCAAGATCGTTGTAGATACAAAACCCAGAACCTCGGTCGAAGTGGGCATGATGGGTCCCACCAGCCAAATGACTAGCTAGCCCATAGGTTTTCGCCAACTCACAGGTCCGTATTGTGCCTCCAAGGGCCAAAATTGTTCGATCACGAAGTCCTTCACTCCATGGAAGACCAATCTCACGAATTGCCTTCGCATCAAGCGTCCCAGACTGAAAGCCATGCACGTAGTCGAAATCATGTGTTTCAACTAACACATCAATTGGGCATGGAGTTGGGGTAACGACTTGGGTATTCGGAACGTGATGATCGACCCAGTCTTTCAGAAGCCGAAACTTCGCCATCGGAAACCGATGTGACTCTGGAAACTCGGGGCTATACCCCGGGTCCCAGACGATCGGTAGTCGATTCACCGACCGATACCGACGTACTCCCAGCCCTGTTCCCTCAGGCGCTTTGGATCATATTGGTTACGACCATCAAAGATCGCTCGATTCTTCATGACGCGTTCCATAGCCTTAAAGTCAGGCTGTCTGAAGAGATTCCATTCTGTTGCCAAAATCAGCGCATTGGCATCTTTAACTGCATCGTATTGATGATCACAGAGGATGAGTTTGCTACCGATCCAGGATGCATCAATTTCATGTGTGATGGTCTCCATAGCCACTGGATCGTATGCTTTCACGATCGCACCGCGCTCAACCAGTTCCCGAATCATCACGGCACTGGATGCTTCACGCACATCATCGGTCCCGGGCTTAAACGCTAAGCCCCACATGCCAAACACCATGCCTGATAAATCCTGCCCATATGACTCGATGATTCGCTCGACCAATCGATGCTTTTGCATCTGATTTCGATCTTCAACTGCTTGCATCAAGATGGGAGAGAATCCGACATCTTTGGCCATACCAAGGATCGCTTTCACATCCTTTGGAAAACACGATCCACCGTAACCACAACCTGGAAAGATGAAACTAAACCCAATCCGTGGATCCGAACCAATACCCTTTCGGACATTCTCAACATCGGCGCCCAAACGCTCACACAGATTCGCCATTTCGTTCATAAAGGAGATCTTTGTCGCGAGCATTGCATTGGCCGCGTATTTGGTCATCTCAGCGTCACGAACACCCATAAACATCAGCTTATCTCGAGTCCGACTGAAGGGTTCATACAGCTCACTCAATACATCACGCGCACGTTCAGAATCCGTACCAACCACCACACGATCTGGCCGCATGAAATCTTCGACAGCCGCACCCTCTTTCAAAAACTCAGGATTACTGACGACATCGAAGGGGATGTTTGCACCACGGGCCACGAGTGCTTGAGTCACTTCTGCCTCTACCTTCTCCGCAGTACCCACAGGAACAGTCGACTTATCAGCAATCACCAAATAATCAGTCATGTGCTCGCCCAAACCGCGCGCAACCTCGAGTACGTAACGAAGATCAGCGGAACCATCTTCGCCTGGTGGCGTACCTACAGCGATCATCGCGACCTGGGTACCATCAAGCGCACCTTTTAAGTCATCAGTGAATTCGAGCGAACCGCGCTTGAAATTCCGCTCGACGATGGCTTCGAGACCTGGCTCATAGATCGGGATCTCACCGCGGTTTAAGCGCGCTAGTTTGTCTTTATCAACATCCACACAGACCACGTGGTTGCCCATTTCGGCAAAACAGGCACCCGTTACCAAACCAACGTAACCGGTACCAACAACTGCTAACTTCATAAATGCTTAGAGTCCGTTCTTGTAAAATTTTTCATAACAATGATTGGTCGCATCAACAAATCCATCGATCGAACCACAATCAAATCGACGCCCTTTGAAGCGATACGCCAATACACAACCTTCTTGCGCTTGTTTCTTCAACGCATCAGTGATCTGCAGTTCACCATTTTTACCTGGCTCTGTCTCACGCAGCACATCAAAAATATCCGGTGTCAGGATATAGCGACCGATGATCCCCAAATTCGACGGCGCTTCTTCTTTCGATGGCTTCTCGATCATATCGGTAATACGGTAAACGCCATCTTTCAATGGCTCACCAGCCACCACGCCGTACTGATGAATATGGTCATCAGGCACTTCTTCGACCGCGACGATTGAGCAGCGGAATTGTCTAAAAAGTTTCACCATCTGCATCAACACGCCGTCACCATCTGCGATACACAAATCGTCAGCTAAGACGACAGCAAAAGGTTCATCACCGATCAATGTTTCACCGGTCAAGATTGCATGCCCAAGACCTTTCATTTCTTTTTGACGGGTGTAGGAAAATTCGCATGCCTCAATCAAATCACGGGTTGGCTGAATCAGATCCTCTTTACCTGTACCCCGAATCTGATCCTCAAGCTCATAGTTCTTATCGAAATGATCTTCAATCGCACGTTTCCCACGGCCTGTCACAAACCCAATACGCGTAAGCCCTGCATCCACTGCTTCCTGCACCGCATATTCAATCAATGGCTTATTCACCACAGGCAGCATTTCTTTCGGAGACGACTTGGTCGCGGGTAAGAATCGTGTGCCATAGCCGGCCACGGGGAAGAGGCATTTATGAATCATCAAGCGTCCTATGTCATGAACTTGTCACTTAAACGTCACAAAGATACCAGATTCAATGTGACAAATCGGTGTCAAATTATACTGATGCTCTCTTCGGCTCAGTGATCAGCACCTCCAGTGGAATACCAAGGCCACGATGTAGTCGACGAATCATCTGTATGCTCAAGCCACGCTTTCCAGCTAAGACCTCATACACTCTATTCGGCTGACCGATGAAAGGAACCAGGTCTGATACCGTGAGCCCTCTCTGGTCCATCGCAAATTTCAGATAATCAATTGGATCCGGCTGCTCGAGGGGGTATCGCTTACGCTCATAAGCGTCAATCAAGATTGCGAGTGCCTCTAAAGTAGCCTCTTGAGCTGAACCAGGTTCAGGCTCTGGGTCAGCTAACGAGGAAAATCGATCTAACGCTCTCCGATGGTCGCAGTCATTCCGAATTGGGAACAAATCCATACTCTCAAATCCTCGAACCGTATCAAAAAATTGAACGCAATATTTATCGCGTTATTGGAGTAGTCCCATATTGGGATTAATCAAGGTCAATAATGACACGAAATACTGCCTAATTCACACCCTTTCCATTCGTAGGAGCTTGTCTTTGATTGAGCAATCTCGCTCGCGACTGCAGCAACCTTCGACCTAACCGTCCCGCCTAAGAATCCAACCGCAGCAATAGATGCCACAGCGATCAGGCCCACGATGACCAGATATTCCGAAAGACCTTGGCCTTGTTGTTTCGATTGAATGCAATGCATGAATGCTCTCCTCTGTTGAATTAAGGAGAGCCTAGCTCGAGTTAAAAAGCTGTCTGGACTAGCTGTACCGAAGTACAACCAAACTCAAAATACTCAGACCTCCACTACTCTTTATTGATACATGAAAGAGTTGACTAATTGTCAACCTGTGATAAGTTGCCAGAAAGGCAACAGAGGTGAAGATGCAAGTGATCTCAAGAAGGCCTTTTTACTCAGCAGAAACTCGTTATCCAAACCAACGGCAAGCGCTGACTGATGTTTACCGTATTCTCAAGCAAGGACAATTTGAAAGTCCCGACTTAATGCGGAAGGTCTTTAAATCGCTGGATAATTTTAAATACAAACCGAAATGGTGGGTTATCAACATCGGGGGCAATCATTTAAGGCTGATCGCATTTATCCAATTTTCGCAAAACAGAATTTACGTCAAACATATTGTTAACCACGCCGACTACGACAAACTGTGTCAGCGCTATCAACGCGGAGAATTATGATGACGGCTATCGCTCTCAAAACCTTATGCCATGAATTTGTCGAAGCCGCTGGTCCTTATCTCAACATCAACGAGCGAAAACGCTACATTGAAGCGATCGAGCTCGTGGAAGTACTGCTCGAGGAGGCCGACGACTCAAGAAACGATCCGCTCAATAAAATTATCGATGTACTCACCCGGTCAATTCACGAATACGAGAACCGAGATCAACATATTGCCGACTTTGAGCAGAGAATCTCAACGGAAACAGCTGAGCGAGCTGTACTCAGAGTTCTTATGGATCAACATCACTTAACGATGAGTGATTTCCCCGAGATTGGTAGCAAATCAATGGTCTCTCGAGTCTTATCAGGTCAAAGAAATCTTACGAAGAAACATATCGAAGCCTTATGCCAGCGTTTCCATATCAGTCCGGTGCTATTTTTTTAATCCAATACGATAGTCATTGTTCGAATTGTAATCGGTGATTACATTAGATTGATGCTGTGCGAAGGGACAAATAACATGTGGGACGAACGCTACCAAACTCCTGAATACATCTTCGGCGATCAACCCTGCCAATGGCTGATCATGAATCAACATCGTCTACCAACATCGGGCAGAGCACTGGCCCTTGGAGACGGCGAGGGGCGAAACGGCGTGTTTTTAGCCGAGCTTGGTCTTCACGTGACTTCGGTCGACTTATCGGAGGTCGGTTTGAGTAAGGCACGTGACTTGGCCGAAAAGCGCGGGGTCTCGATCCAAACGGTACAAGCAGATCTCGAACATTATGAAACCGACCCAGATAGCCAAGATCTCATCGTCTCAATCTATTGCCACTTACCCGATGCGATTAGGAAACTTGTGCACTCGCGCGCCGAGAAAGCTCTGAAGCCGGGTGGATTATTCATATTGGAAGCATTCCATCACTCACAATTAAAGTATCAATCAGGTGGTCCAAAGACCACGGACCTGCTTTATGATTTAGATGCGTTGATTGGGGACTTTCAAGCACTCCAGATATTGGAGGCATTTGATGGATTATGTTACCTCGATGAGGGTGCCAGACACTCAGGACTCGGCCATATCGTGCGATTGGTCTTACAAAAACCACAGCAGTGAGGGTTATCTATGCGTCTTTTATTAATTGCAGCCATTCTTTCTAGCCAAGCATTTGCCGAGGACTACAAACCTGACGCGGAAAACGGTGCGTTTCTTCATGGTGATCATTGCGTTGAATGCCACATGGTCGATAGCCACGAAGCACTTTACACAAGAGAGAATCGAGTGGTGAACGAACGCATCCGATTGAATGGTCAAGTCAGTGCATGTGTCCAAGTCTTAGATTTAGGTTGGTTCCCAGACGAAGAGAAAGATGTTTCTGAATTTTTAAATCAGGAATATTACAAGTTCTAGCGTCGTATCAGTTGCTCGAATTGAGGTTCGCGCCTCGATAGGTTTGCAGTTCTACCGATCAGACAATCCGGCATATTTGACTAATGCAGGTATCTTTAAAATTCCTGCAAATCTGTAGTTCAACTCCTGATTTGCAGGAAATAACGGTACCAACATATGTCAATTAATTAGTGAGTGGATGAGCCGGATGAGCCGAATGCCCCCAAATTGTCTTACTCCATCGGTTGCAAATCAGTTTGTTCGGTATAGCGCATCACAATCGCCGGTCATTTCCTGCCAAACTTGCAATCAATACGTACATAAAAACTGTGTATCGCGACCTATACTGCATTGAGGCTTTTTTGATTCGTGTATCGATACGCGATACAGTGGAGATGATTGTTGATTTATAGTTTCCAGCACAAAGGACTTCGTCTGTTCTATGAAACTGGCTCAGTTCAGGGAATTCAAGCGAAGCACGCCGATCGACTTAAGCGAATCTTGATGTTGCTGGATGTCTCGAGGAGCCCGAGTGATTTGCAAATTGAGAGTTTTCGACTACATCGACTCAAAGGAGCGAAATCTGAAACTTGGCCTATTTGGGTGAGCGGAAACTGGCGAGTCACATTTGGATTTCGAGGAACGAATGTCGAACTGGTTAATTATGTCGACTATCATTGAGGACACAGACATGCTGCATGATCATCCGCATCCCGGCGAACTCCTTCGAGAAGATGTCATTCGACCGGCTGGACTGTCGGTCAGTCACGCGGCTCAGTGCTTAGGAATGTCACGAGTCGCTTTATCAAGAGTTCTTAACGGTAAAGCTGCAATCAGTCCAGATCTTGCAATTCGGCTCGAAATGGCCGGTATTAGCACCGCGCAAGCTTGGCTTTCGATGCAGATGAACTATGACCTTTCGAGGGCTCGGCAGACACCCCAGCCGATGATTGTTCCTCTGAAAACCTTGGCATCAGAAAGCTCAGAAACACAAAAGACTGGGTGAGTAAAAAAGGGAATTTTTCGCTTTTTATATCAATAACTCGAAAGAAAACAGGGAGCTAAAGCGAGGTCCTGGTTGATGCTGTTAACTTATTGAATTTAAAATGGTTTTATTGCGATTTATGAACTTCACTACAGTTTGATGAAAAAACGTTATCTAACGCGAAGCAACACTGCTTTCTTCGCGCGAAACAATGTTTTGTAACACTTCCGTCACAAAGTCGAAAAATGGGAAAATAACACTAATAGAATCAATTACTTATCACTGTAAGTCAGGACCTCGCCGGGAAGTCCGATTTTCATACAAGTAATTGATATATAAAGCAAAAAATCCGATTTAGACAACACTGCTTTTTTCGCGCGAAACAATGTTTTGTAATGGTTTCGTCATAAAGCGCAAGAAAAAAACCAACTAACATTCTTATAACTAATGGGTTACACCGTAATCTAAGACCTCTTAAAAAGATCCGTTTGTCATACAAATGATTGATGTATAGACTACTTGTTCATCTTTGATCTCGCTGCCCGTGTAATGTCAGCTCGCACCGCTGATTTACTGGACCGCTGGGAGAAGTGATCCTCATTTCCGACGCATAGTATCGAAGGTGTACCAAACAAAAAATCAAGCAACCAAGAGAGAGCCAATGACAACCCTTGTTCCCGTTCTACTTGCAGGCGGCTCTGGTACACGTTTATGGCCAACTTCACGAAAAAGCTATCCCAAGCAGTTTGTCGACTTGATCGGATCGGGCGAATCATTACTACAATCAGCACTCAAACGTTCACAATTCATACCAGAAGCCGCGCCTTGGATAATTGTCACGGGCCAAGACTATCGATTTTTAGTAGCTCAACAGGCGAATGAAACTGAAATACGAGTCGACTCGATTCTTCTCGAGCCTGTCGCTCGAAATACAGGTCCCGCGATCGCTTTAGCAGCTTTTGAAGCGCTCGAAATTCACGAATCCCCAAAACTTATGGTTCAAACAGCTGATCATTGCATCCGGGATATGATGGCATTTAGCAGTGTCGTCAATGAAGCTTTTGAATCTGAGGCTCCATTTGTCTTATTTGGAATAAAGCCAACGCGTCCAGAAACAGGTTATGGCTACATAGAATGCGGAACCGCTGAGGGCTCAGCATTTGTGGTTAAGTCCTTTAAAGAGAAACCTGATCGCGCTACCGCTGTACGCTACCTCCAAGCGGACAATTATCTTTGGAACAGCGGAATGTTTATGGTCAATGCCAAACACTATCTCGAAACATTAAAGCTATTAGAACCTGCAATGTTTGAGGCGTGCCACGAAGCATACAGAAATGCTTCGATTGATCTGGATTTTAAACGGATTGATAGCGCTCCATTCGTCGACTCTCCTTCCCTCTCGATTGACTGTGCGATCATAGAGCGGATTGATAATCCAATTGTAATACCGTACGTGGGTGATTGGACTGATGTTGGCGCATGGGATGCAGTTGCGTCTCTAGCAAACCAAGACGAATCTGGAAATTCGATACGAGGCGACGGAGTGCTCCTAGAGAGTACAAACACCATGATCCAAGCTGAATCCAGACTAGTGACTGGAATCGGGCTTGAGAACTTAATCCTTATCGAGACACGTGACGCAGTACTAGTCGCTGACTTGAAAAAAACGCAGAAAGTTAAAGAGCTTGTCGATAAGTTGCACGTAAACAGTCGGAAAGAGGCCACTGAGCATCAAACGGTGTATCGCCCGTGGGGCTACTTTGAAAAACTGATTTCGGGCAATCGATTCCAAGTTAAACAGATCGTTGTGAATCCGGGCGCCAGCCTCTCACTGCAAATGCATCATTATCGTGCTGAACACTGGGTCATTGTATCTGGAACAGCAGAAGTTCAGATCAATGATTTAACTCAGACGCTCACTGAAGATCAATCGGTCTATATCCCCCTGGGATCAAAGCATCGACTCACGAACCCACTCAAACTGCCTCTAACACTTATAGAAATCCAGACGGGCGACTACCTGGGTGAAGATGACATTGTCCGACTCAATGATATCTACGGGCGACACGAATAACGACTTCCTAATCACTACAGGACATCTAACATACATTTTTTATGCGGTTTATCAGAAACCCGACCCTTACGTTTTTAATCAACATCCATATTATATCAAGTGACCTGAGCCCTAAAACTCCTCCACTTTCATGTAGAGTCCGACCGTGAAAGGAGGGGCATATGCAGAAGAGATTTAATAAAGGACGTTCTATACAGATCTTGAAGAGACAGGAATCAGGTAAGTTAACAGAGCATGTCTTTTGACACCACAGGATCAGAGTCAACCGACGTTTTATAAGTGGAACTTTGGTGAAACGGAACCACTGCTACCTCGGAGCATCATTTAGATGAACCAACACATCTCGGAGTTGTCAAGGTTTTCCCCTACGAAGCATTACGAAAATTATCGAGTCCTATTTCGATATCCGTTCGCTAGCGCAACCTATTATTAAGACAGTTGACACCAGAATAAACAAACTCAAAAAACTCACGAGTAGGCCTACGACTAAGATAACGCCCAACTCAGGCTTACGAACAAAATCAACAGAAACGAAGTAATCATTTAAGTCGATAACGGTTTGCGAACATGTGGGACGCATTTTCGAATTCAAATAATCCAAAGCAAAAACACCGAGAGGTATATATCCCATTTCTGTGTTAGTGCGCACTATTGCACATACTATTTCGTCAACCCCAGTTTTAGCTTTCGTGAAGCTCACATAATCTTCACACAAACTAAAGCCGAATCCTTCGGTAAATTCACATTCGATGGTTACATGAGTAACTTGACTCGTTACCCCGTTATCTACAATCTTGTTATTACTGTAGGCAACGGAATTTTTTTTCAAAAGCATCGAAACAAAATTTAAATGCGAATAATTCTCAATTAAATAGGATTTTTTTTCCTCGTTTTCCTCTAGAAAAAGATGAACATTCCCATAACTATTCCAAGAATCAACAAACCTTTTCAATATCTCATTCCGAGGAATAGGAACACCCTCTACGGAAGGTAACACATCGAGAAAAATAATCTTACGAGGGCTATCGGAACTCAGATAGATAACGACTACCGCCCAAAAAATTAAGAATAGACTGATAAATTTGAATTTGTAAGCGAAAAAAACGCCAATGAAATCAAAAAAGGTAAAATAACATTTACGAAAACTCATTGCTTTCCTCAAAAAATGGAACTAATGATTGAACCAGCCACAGTAAAACTAAAGTTCTCGGGAAGATCAGCGCATCATGAAAAAAAGACTCAATAACCACGCAAAAAATAAACCAAATTAGAACATTACATGCCAGTTGATCAGAGCATCTTCGGTGAATGTTGGAAATCGAAATCCAAAAAAACAAAACTAAACAAATCAACGCTATGAATCCACCAGCAGCCCAAAAGCTAAGAAAACTATTGTGGAGAGTCAAATTATACTGTTTCACAACGATATTCTGGACGTTCTGAGTTTCCATTAATATTGGCCCCCAAGTCATAGCCATATTATCGAAACCGACAGGCAAAAATTCAAATCGAGCAAGGAAAGGGACTGTTTTTGCCCATAGGTCATAGCGTCCTGCACCGTCCAATAAGATCGCAAAAGAAAACCGAGTCTCGAAGATCTCCGGATAAAGCCAAAATCCAACCAGCAATGACGAACAAAAAGCTAAGACTGGGATCGCCAGAGGGATAAAATTGGTTATGCTCCGAGCGAACCATCGCTGTAAAATAAAAAGTATGTAGCACCCAAAAGAAAAAATACATATCAGCGTACCTGTGCGGGATTGCGAAACAATAACCCCCACAAGAACTATCATCGCGAGCAATATTAAAAAAGAAAACTTGATTCTGGTCGGCCTATATAAACTCATAAAAAGGAGGAAGGAAAATAATATCGAAAATGATGAGCCTAATGAGCTTGGATCTTTTGAAAGCCCCGAATATTTAATAGAAACTTCCTGTTCGAAATAAATCTGTCCTACAAAAAACAAAAAGTTAATAAAAATACCAGCAAAAAGTGCAATAAAAAAAATGTATAAATGAAATTTTTCGAATTTTATGGCCCGGAGAGAAACGTATAAGGAAATAGAAGCAGTGTAAATAATCGCTGAAAGATATCCAGTTTCCACCGGAAAGCTACTAATGTTAGCTTGTAATATAGAAAATATTAGACCCAATACAAAGCCCAGGACTAAAATAAGATCAGCGACTGACACACCTAAGCTACTGGGTTTTTTAAGGCATTGATAAGCGAATATCATAAAAAACATTATACTTATAATACGAAATGGCTTAGCCGCACCCCCAAGAACTTCGATCAAAATAATGTTGTCAAAGGTGGCAGTGAACGCCAACAGCGTACCTATCGAGAGAAGCAAGATGCTGGGTTTCTCTCTCGGTCTTGCTATTGGCTCAGGTCGAGCGACATTAAATCGCATATATCAGCCATCAAACTGTTGCTGAAGTTCAATCGCAATTTTGCTCGCTTCTAGAAATTCCGCCAGGGGCCCAGAGCGTTTTTCGGTTATCGCGGTCTTAAATGCGCTAATACACTCAAACTGTCCTTTGTCTTGGCGGAACCAACTAGAAAAAGGAATTGATATTCCACCATCGTACACTACGAGCTTTTTATAATTGTCGAGAACAGCCGATTTACCGTTGCAATGTAATTCAATTCGCTCTTTCGAATACGACTTTGAACCATAGTCATGATAGCTTATCGACGTCACCGATCCATTTTGGTGCGTGAGACTTATCGCACAAGTATCTGAACGAATGCTGCGCTTCGTGACGCTCGATGAGATAATTTTTGACCCGGTCAAAAATCGAGCCAAGTCGATGAAATGACATACTTCTCCAACGATCCGCCCGCCTCCCTCCGTTCTGGACTTAGTCCAGTGATTCTGGGGTAATAGACCAGCATTTATCGAAATATTCAGCATACACGGTTTGGAACTTATATTGACAGTCTTTAATCGGACAGTCATCGGCGCGAACCGCCTATTAAAACCGACCCATAATATTGCTGCCGTAGAGCATGACGCAAGTTGCTGCGTAATATTGGATAATTCCACCATGGAGAGTGCTAGAGGCTTTTCGACGTACACGTTCTTACCGGCCTTCAAACACTCGATAACAAGATCAGCATGAGTATCGTGACGAGTAGCTATGAAAATCGTCCCTAAATTGACATCGTCTATGATATCTCGCGGATCGGTTGTGATTAACTTAGCGCCATACTTTCTACCCAGCAAGCTGGCAGACAAACCAGTTTTTGAGGAAATTGAAGCTAAATTCCAACCCGCTTTTGAAACTAGCGGTGCGAGAAACCGTCTCGCATAATCGCCACTTCCAATCAATCCGCATAAGGCACCACTGGTTGAACTAGTTGTATTTTTTGAAATTTGCTTTACTTCATACTCTGGAGGTTCACGCCGTGAGTGCGAGGCGTGCGAGCCATAGTCAAATACAACGTTAGCGCTACCGTTATTAGCTGTAGAAAGAAGATTGTTGTAAACCTTTGGAGCATCTTTGAAGTCATGAACTTGTCTTTTGAGACCACGCAAGTCGAGAGCGTCGATTTCTAGTAGCCTGAGGATAGCATCGAAATTTCTTCCAGCAGTCCATCGCACGTAGGATACGGGGTAGTCTACCCCATTTTCATATTTCTCATCGTATCTTCCAGGACCATAGGAGCAAGATACAACAAATTCGATTTCTTTCTCGTATAAAGCATTCCTCGTAAGATCACATTTTACTGCACCGACCAATATCAGACGACCTTTTTTGCGCAGTATTTCAACTGCTAATTTTAGAGGACTATTATCAGAACTGGCCGCACAAACAATCACAGAATCAAAAGATTCGAAAGAATTTCGAGTCGACAGGATAGACGACTTGATATCCTGCGCCGAAGGATCAGATACAGTTATGCCCTCCGCCTTCGCTTCATTTTGACGCGTACGGTTTACGTCTACTCCTATTACATCACATCCATTTGCCTTCAAAATTTTCGCTGTAAGAAGCCCTATTAATCCGAGGCCAATAACACAGACCAGCTCACCTATTTGAGCCTTAGCCAATCTAACAGCCTGAAGGCCAATCGCTGCTGGAACTGTAAAAGTCGCGTCTATATCGTCGACATTATCAGGAATAACTCTGCACAAGTTAGCAGAGGCAACTGTGAATTCGGCATGAGGCGAATTTGATACCACACGCTGGCCTAGCTTCAATTGTGTGACGTTGCCACCTAAAGCTTCAACAACACCAACGTTGCAATATCCCAATGGAATAGGAGTTTGGAGTTTATCATTTATCGAATCAATGGTTGATCCGAGCCCATCTGTTAGGACCTTATTTTTTACTTCTCTAAGGCGCTCAGGCTGACTCTTTGCTTTTTTTATCCATGAGGATTTACCAAATCCAACTATCATTCTCTCAGTTCCCGCCGAAATAAGAGAATATTTCGACCTGATGAGAACTTGCTCATCACCCAGCTCAGGAACCGGGACGTCTATAATCTCAACAGTTCCATCACTGAGAGAAGTTATCAAGGTCTTCATTGTGTGTTTCCTAAATACTTCGTGAGTGCCTCTCTGGGTATTGAATCAACACCGCATCGCGCGGGGACTTCAATACCGCGCCAGTTCCATAAGCAAAGCCGAATGAATCATCTCCAACCAAATATTGAACTGAATCCTCGATAGAATCTCCACCGCCGCAAACAACCACTGGGCAGGACAATCGTTTTTCTGTATGTCTAGCTAACTCAATATCAAATCCAGCTCTAGAACCGTCTCTATCCATCGAATAAATGATAACTTCGCCAACTGGAAGCTCATCTAGCTTCATCAAACAATGATCCATATCTAAGTGAAAAGGCTCATTTCGTTTCAAATCCCATAACCTACGATTATTTTCGTTGGAGCCCCGATAATTCAAAATTACAGAAACACTTTGCGACCCTATAACGTCTGCCAACTCGTCAATCAGAGCGTGACGCTCRAAAAMCCCACCGCCTATAACGATTTTTTCAAACCCAATTTTGATGAGTTCTTCTGCCTCTGTAGCACCGCGAATACCTCCAGCATATGCTACAGGCGACCGACATTCGCCCACTATTTCGGCCAATAATTCGATATTACGCGACTCGCTTTTTTGCGATGCGCTAATATCTAGAATCAATAGCTCATCCACTAATAAGTCATTGAACAGACGTACAGCATTTACGGGGTCACCGATGTAATGCTCAGGCTCAAATTGCTTAGTACAAATAAGCTCCCCATCTAACAGTTGTAAGACAGGGATAACTCTTCGATTTATCATTTATTTTTCCGAAAAAAATTTCAAAAACATTAAACCTGAACCATGACTTTTTTCGGGGTGAAACTGCGAACCCAAAATAGCCCCCCTCTCAAATCCTGTTGTAAACTGATCGCCATAGATTACTACCGACCTGCAATCTGAGGATTCGTCCAAGTCGCAGTAATATGAGTGGAGGAAATAAAATTCACGTGTCCAAACACTTGAGTGATCAGACACCCCAATGTTTGCATTCCATCCGACGTGCGGCACTCTAAATTGACTATTACAACCAGCAAGTTTCCTAACATTTCCGGGGATAAGACCGAGCCCTTCGCACTCCCCCTCTTCACTGTAATCCAACAGCATTTGTGCGCCAACGCAAACACCAAGAAGGGGCCATCCATCATTGACTCTTGAAATCAAGTCCGACAACAGACCGGAAGCTCTCAGCTTGGCCATAGCAACATCAAACCGACCAACACCCGGCAGTATGATATGGCTAACACCACTGAATTCGGACGGATCTCTAATTAGCCGAGTGTCTAGGCCAATATCTTTGCAACTGTTGATGAAGGCATTCACGTTCCCTAAACCATAATCCAAAATACCGATTAATGGCATCATTTACCCCCATCCTCTGCACCGACGGCTCTGTAAACACTTGAGCCAACGCCGTAAAAGAACTTTAAAGACTTAAATTTATTATTAGAAACTTTAGGCAACTCCATTAATGCATTTAGTTCGTCACGCCCTATCTTCAGTTTGCGGCATACCGTCTCAAAATCTTTCGAAAATCCACTATAAGAATAAGGCGACTCTTTCAGAAGCCTTAGTGCCTCTTCACGACTCATTTGGCCAGTAAGAATCAAAGAAGAAAATTGAACTTTTCTAACATCCCATTGATATCTAGTCGGCAACCAATAACTCTCATAGAATCTGGTAAATAATGACTCAAAATGCTTTTGCTTGTATGGCTTCCACCCGCAAAATTGATGCAGGGTTAATTCAGCCTTCTTTTTTTCGAAATCTTTAATATTATCCAAAGGTCTAAATACTCTGACGCCCTTAACCCATGGGAGATACACCTTATGCCATAGCGCATTGGTGATTGGGTAACTACTTAATGGGATAGAACCGTGGGCTTGGTGAATCGCTTGCAGATTGCGGCCATCAGATTGGAAATACATCCAATTCACTGGGTTTCGAATAGCTTCAGTTGAGTAGTTACCACCCGTTAAAATATTTTTTATTTTATAACGATTGGCGAATTGATACATAGTAGCGAAGAAAGCGTGATCTTGAGGTGCATCTATGTTGGAGACTCCCGCCTTAAAATAAGCTATTTGGAGATCTCTCATTTCTGACCATTTTATTACCTCGGTATGCAGTTCCACATCTAATGCATTTACCAACACATTAATGTTATGTACCGCAATATCCGAGTTCCACCCCGCATCCACATGAAATACTAAAGGATTGAGCCCAAGAACCTGAACCGCATAATACAGAGCGTATGAACTGTCCAGGCCCCCACTCAAACCGATTAAACAATCAAATTCGGAATTAGAGGAATTTCGCTTTTTTAAATTTTGAGCATACGTCTCAGGAACATAATCGGATTGCAACTTCGACCAACGCGGCAAAGTATGAGTTTCAAAATTCACACAATGACTACAAACACCACTCTGATTAAAAACGATTTTGGGGTCACTTGTATCCATAACGCACCTGGCACAGATGCTTTGTGGCGATCTTGAGCTCATTGTAGACCTTCAAGTTGGCCAATAACGTTTTGAACTGCAGATCTTTCTAGACCATACCAAATTGGAAGGCAGATGTGTCCGCTCGTTATGCCGTCTCTGTCCTCATCCATTGAGTATCCATAAACAGGCGACGTTTGATCTATACAACCCCACTTGCTCCTAAGTTCGCCCGACGTATCCAGCAAGATATATTTATAGTAGTTACCCGCCATCACCGAAGTTTGCTGCGGAACGTATCTAAGACCTAGACGCTCACAGGCTTTGTCATATAAAGCGCCAATCTCTCTCTTATCGTCCAAGATCGTTTGCAATTCACGAATTACCGAGAAAGACAGGAGAGCTTGTATCTCAGACACTCTCAAATTAAGCCCCACGTCCATTTTCATCTCGAACCGATCGTATTTGACAAATCGGGCTAATTTTTCACCAAGATCATCATCATTCGTAACTGAAATACCCCCCTCGCCAGAAGGTATCGCTTTTGTAGCATAAAGAGAATAGACGCCAGCCAAACCAAAGGTGCCTGAATGCCTACCATTCAAAGTGGCACCCAAACTATGAGCACAATCTTCGACCAAACAAACACCATAGGACGAGCAAATATCAGCAATTTCTTCAACATCTGGGTTAACTATGCCTCCTATGTGCGATAACACGAAAACCGTTTGCGCTGGCTTTCTTAAGCCACTCAAGAACACATCGACTTGAGAAGCAGTCGGCATCAAAGTGTCAATACTAGAAGGTACGGCTCCCTCATAAGACATCCCAACATTATCGCCCAGAAGTTTCATGCCATACATGGTATTCGCCTGAATAATATATTTTGTAAATCCACGTTCCTTACGTAAAACCGTCAGAATTGCATTTAAACCAGCACCGTTAGAACAAAAGGATGTTGAGAACGAGGAACCTACAATAGACCTCACCTCTTGCTCGAGAGCGTCTATCCAAGGGCCCTCAGCGATACATCCACTTTCAAAAACACTGTCGATGTTGTCTTTAAAGAATGTTTGAGCACCCTCTGGTAATTTTATCATTCCCATTTATACATCACTCCTTAACATGCTTGTACTTAAGATCTCTGACCATCGGGTACTTGCTATAAGTGGGTTTATGGCTTCTGATTCTAGAGAGATAGAAGCATCAGTCTTTGGAGGATTATAGTTATTGGCCCTACGAAAAAATTCGACGGAAAGACTCGAAAATAGTGAAAACTTCCCAAGTACAACGCTCCAAACGTTAGAGTCGCGCCTGTCGATGTGATAGAGGTAATTTCTAGTTTGACCCGGCTCTACAACCTCTTGCTTCACACCAACATATTCGCCCACTACTCTGGCGTGCGGCGCTCTCTTTAAATGAGCCCGTTGACAGAATGCCATGTAATCGCCAACCCGCGCCAAATCTTTTAATGAAATACCGCCAGCAAGTCCCACACCATTACCTTTATTTAAGAGATTGATACAGTTCGCGGGCCTGTAATCCAACTCAACGAAACTTTTCTGATTTTCGGGAAGCTGGTCAAGTACAAACATTGGCGCGTAACTAACGTCAATCTTGGACGGAAAAAATTTCGAATTTGCAGAAGCCGCACAAATCACTAAATTCTTCGCAGTGACACTTTCCGAAAGGCCATTCACGAGGACTTCTACCTCGACCAAATTACTCTTACAAGGGCGGTAACCACTTACGTTAGAGTCACATTTGATGACCCCACCCCTCCCCTGAATAGCAGTGACCAAATCATTGAGCAAAATTCTCGAATTAATCGTAAAATCAGGGCTTTGTACTGAGTTAAATTCAGTACGCCTTAATGGATACGATTTAACTATTGAAGTGAACGAAAGCTTTCTGGAATCAAACAAAGAACCTCCTCGTCTACGCAACCAATCATTACGTTTAATTTCCTCGATCAAACGAGTAGACCTTGCCGTCATGAGACTCCAAGGTATGTTAAGGGGGCGATTTTTAAACCGGAACTCAATATGATCGTTGTTATACCACCCAAATTCATCACTAACTACAGAGAGTCCGCAACTGGTAGCACGCAAATTCATGTGAGGAAAGTGCGAAAAATACTCCAAACCATCATCGATGGCGCCGAGTAAATAGCGTGTTGTCAATAAAGAATCAGGGAGCAGAGTGTAAAGCGCGCCCGAATGGAACCATTCATGAAAATACCCTGACGTTTCACTGGCCAGCTTGGAATTTTTTTCTAACACAAGCGTAGATAATCCAGCCCGCGAGAGAACTTCAGCGATCGCCAGACCTGCTACGCCTCCTCCAACTACAACCCAGTCGAAAGTTTTTTGACCATACTGCATGAACTAATCCTTCGTCCTAAACCATTCAAGAGTCGCCTCTAGGCCTGCAAGCAACGACGTTTTCGGCTGTAAATCAGGAAACAAAATTTTCATTTTTTCTTGAGATCCTTCTGACCGAACTGGCTCACCAGGCGGTAATTCGAGATATTCGAATTGATGCTTGGCGCCAACTAAATCACAAACGATCTTGGCCAACGTAGATATAGAGGTAGATTGCCCGGTTAAAAGATTTATGACTTCCGCACTAGGATTCGTGCCACTTTTTGTAAGATCTCTCATGGCAGCAAGCAGATAATCAATGACGTCATCGACGTAAATAAAATCCCGCGTCTGATGCCCTCCAAAAATTTGCAAAGGAAGACCTTTGACGGCTCGATCTAAAAAAATTGATATAACGCCCGAGTATGGATTAGAAGGATCTTGCCGAGGTCCATAAACGTTAAAAAACCTAAACCCGAATGAGCGCAATCCATTTAGCTCAAGTAATATTTGGCTATACAGTTCAAGCATGTATTTATCGCCCGCATATGGCGTTAACAAATCCACAGCGCTATTCTCTACACCATAAGACAGGTTCCCATAGACAGCAGATGAGGATGCGTAAACGACAGGAATATTTCGCTCTTTGCAAAACTCCAAAGCGAACAGACTTGAAAGAAGATTATTGGCAGAACTTAAGCCGAAACGTTCCACAGAAACTGGCACGCTAGCTTGGGCGGCCAAATGAAAAACACAATCGATATCCAATGATCTTAAACTCCGATAAGCCTCGGAGTCCTGGCATTGCAGGAGAAGAGTTTTTAAACCACATGAGGACAGATCTAGATTCTCGGTAGATCCAGATGAAAGGTCGTCGATCACAGTGACTTTGCATTTACGGGCGAGCAAGCGTTTTACTAAGTGACTTCCGATAAACCCGCATCCGCCAGTTACCAGCACGTGGAAGTCGTAAGCCTCAGTATCCATAAAGCAAGGCACTTCCTGTACGCAAAGACTTTTCTTCATCGAAAATAGCCAAAGCCTGCTCACATGGGGAAAATAACGGGTCCATATTTTTAGCGATAAGCAACGATTTGTTCAACCAGTCCCCTTCATCAATATTTACCTGGATCACTCTCTCCCTCATCGACCTTGGTAGCATTTTGATCCAACTATTGTTTACCGTTGCAACTGCGGCGCCACAAAAAATGGCCTCATAGACTGATCTTGGCGAAGAGTCGCTGTATGGAATGGAAACTACAAGACTGGCAGATGCCATGTATCTATATAACTGATCTCTGCTCAATCTCCCTAAGTCGTGAACACCTGGAAGACTAAGTAAACTATTCAACCGGCTCTTATAGCCTTCTTCTACAAAAGGGTATGCGACCAGCATCTCCACGGTTCCTTCGGTTATGCTCTGATAGCTGGCTAAGATTTTGTCAACTCTATAGTTCTCATCTAGAGCCCGTGGAGAAAGTATGGACATATTCTGAGTCCACTCTTGCTGCACAAATCTATACGTATTTTGAGCTTCCAAAGCAGCGGCGGTGTTTATTCCATTTTGGATTAAGACTGACGTCTTGCCACTCAATCTAAAAACTGCATCAGCAAGGTGCTCAGAGTCAACAGAGATACGTTGGGCTTTTTTAAGGCTATAAACCGCCAGTTTAGTATACAGTTGGCTGTATTCTGGGCGCACCAAGACGTCGCTCCCCATTGGTGTTAAAACGTAGGGAACACCAGCTAAACGGCAAACCACCCCATAAAAAATGGAGTGAGCGTGGCAAGTGGTCTCTTTCCCTTTTTTATACTCCCGCCTTACATGCCACCAAAGTTTCAATGCACTGAAGGGTAAACTTAGAAACTTTAATATGTTACGCCATAAGTTTCCGGCTCGGGATTGGGTATCAAATAATAGCGGCCCCAAGCTTACCAAATCTAAAATATCGTCAGATTCATCTAAAAGAACGTCGTAACTTTCTCCTGATTTAATATCAGTTGCTATCTTAACTTCATCAAAAATTTTTAGATTTTTCACTCTGCGATACCAATCTATCGCATGATAATCAACACCACTGCAAACAAAAATTAATGACTTACCTACCATCTTCGACTCAGCATTTTAGTAATAATCAGGAGTAGCACTACCAGATTTTTAAAAGTCGATCTATGTAAAGAATAAAGACTAAGCGCACACAATTGTTTTTCTAATGCCATTCTATATTCATGTTTTATGAGATGGTACCGCGCGTATCGAGACAAAACGACTGATGCTAGCCGCCTTTTCTGATTATTGGATAACATATGCCGGAATTGGAAAACTGCGTAGTGGTGTGATCTAGCTCCATTAACCTTGGTCGACGCAGCCCCATCGTGAACTTTGAGATACCCTAAAGATTCTTCGATTTTAAAAAATCTTGAGGTTAACAAAGACAACCGCAACCAACAGTTTAAATCTTCGGCCCCTGTCATATTTTTCCTCTCAGACATTCCACCAACTCGACGCAGGAGTGATCGTTTTACAACTACAGAAGAACAAATGATTGGCGAGTCTTGAAACAGCAGATGGTCAAAGGGATGCATCATTTTTGTTTTAGATACTCTACTATTTCTCAGTAACAATAAATTTGGGGTCTCTTGTTCTATTTCCATAGGGTGATAATAGAAGTCGCCTGCGTCTATTCGAATTAGCCTACTAATCACCTCCAGTTTGTGCGGCAGCCATCTATCATCAGAATCAAGAAAAGCTATCCAGTCTCCTGACGCAGCCTCTAAAGCAACATTCCTAGATCTCGCAATCACACCTCCGTTTTCAATGCTAAAAATTTTTACCCGGGCGTCAGATATTTCCTCTAGCGCTTCAACTGTGCCATCTGTGGATCTGTTATCTACAACGATAATTTCGAAATCGCCGTCATAGGTCTGACTCAAGACAGACATAACAGCTTTTAGAACAAAATCTCGACGGTTGTATGTCGGTATTAAAATACTAAATTTCATAAATTAAGACTTGCAATAACGCTTTGTTTGCGGCTACCCACATTTCTCCTTTCAAGCTACGATTATTGCTTATAAACGAGATTACCGATTGAATCGCCGCCCATTAGCATTGGGCTTATGTCATCATCAGTGTTTATATCTACTATTAACAACGAAGGCACTGAGTCTAGCAGTAATCTCCGAAACACTTCGTAAAACGACTCGTATGAGCACACTTCGGACTTCAACCCGAATCCCTCAGCTACGACCCCCAGATTTCCAGAGTCAAAATCGCTCGTGGTGTAGTCAACGCCAAAAGTGTAATTTTGAAATCTTGAAACTATTCCTAGACGGTTATTTCTTACAACGACAATCAATATATTCAACTGACGCTCACCGATTGACGCCAGCTCAGCGAGGTTATGCATTATAGAACCATCGCCCACAATACACACAACCTTATCAAAATCTCCACTTTGGGCAACTCCGATACTCGCAGGAACATCGAAACCCATCGTTCCATGCCCAGCTGAGGTCACCAAAATTCGGTCGGGTAACTTGAACGCCAAATATCTAGCAGCCCAATGCTGATGATTACCTACCCCCGTGACTACCGCATATCGTTTTAGAGTCTTTAAACAATTATTAATCTGCTCGAAGACCAACCTGGCAGAAGTTTTATTTCCCTCAGAATCAACGTCATTGGCGCTTATAGTTTTGAAATGATCAATCTGCGATAACCATTCATCTGTAACCGAAATCCTCGCATCGAAGCTATGAATGAATTCACTAATTTCCATGTTCAACGCTAGATCGAGCTTGACTCTACTGTAGTCTATCTCGCTCATATCGCTATTCACAGAAATCAGAGTTTTTCCGTTTACAAAATCCTCTACCTCAGTACCAGTTTGTCGCACATCCAATCTCGACCCCAGAACTATCAAAAGATCGCAAGTTGCGACCGCTAAATTCGCTATGTCGTGCCCCGTGTGGCCTAGATATCCCAAGTAAAAAGAGCTATCTGTATCAATCACACCTATTCCTCGGAAGCTAGACACGACGGGGACACCCAATTTTTCTATGAAGACTTGGAGCTCCATGGGATTTTGATTCTGAGTGCCGCCGCCACCCACCAGTACTAACGGTCGCTGACAGTCATCAAATAATCTCTGCAAGTCTCTAGTCATCATTTGATGGTGTTCATTTTTGGCGGTGTTAGATTGTCTAATTGGTACCCGGAAAGAGTGACTAGCGAGGATTGAATCCGAGCGCTGTATGTCCATAGGAAAATCGATAACGAGGGGCCCATCCCTACCTGTAAGAAACTCTTCCAAAAAACAATTTAACTGATTCGCCAATGGTATATCTGCCTGAATCTGAACGCTTAATTTAGAAATAGGCTTAGTGATCGACACCGTATCACACTGCTGAAACCCGACTTGCCTCACCAAGCGCCCTGAATTCAGATCAGAAGTACCAACCTGTCCACACACAAAAATTATCGGCAGCGAGTCAAAGAATGCATCGGCGATGCATGACACGACATTCGTTACACCAGGACCTGATGTAACAAATACGACCTGAGGCATTTTGGTAGCAATCGCCATACCGATAGCTGCATAGCCCGCACCTTGCTCACCCTTGTATGTTTCGATGCACAAGCCTCTCTTGGCGCAAGCATTTATAAGAGGCGCAATAGTGCCACCCGGGTAGAGATGAACCGCGCGCAAATCAAACGCTTCAGATAACAGCTTTATAAACAATTCCGCGTTATTCAAAACACTTCCTTCCGTGGGCCAAAAAATCCCAGTATTCGCTGCATAAGAAATTTTACAGTTTTTTTAGAATACCAACGTAAAACTACCCTGACGGCATTGATGTAATTCAAATAGCGAAAACAGATTGCCAAGTCTTCCGCATACCCCTTGAAACCAGAGGACAAGCCATCGCAACTGAATACAACGCAAGCCTCACCAACCGACTTAAACGTTAGACCCGCGAACCAGAATCGTAAAAATATTTCGAAATCTCCAGACACTCGGAGATCAGATCTATAACCGCCATATTTTCTGTATATTGAGGCAGGTACCAGCCATGAAGGATGATTGAATTCAGGAATATCCGGCGTTAAACCAGGATAAAGACCCCACGTCGTAGACTCCCGCTCAGATACAGCAATTATCGGACCATGAATAATAGCCTCAGGAAAGTCTTTTGTGAGAGCAATATAGCGCTCAAAGGTGTTAGGCAGAAGTCTATCATCAGAGTTAAGCAACATAATGTAAGGGCCTGTACTTAACTGAATACCTTTGTTCATCGCATCAAAGACTCCGAGATCAGGCTCTTGAACTAATAAATCAATTACATGAAAGTATTTGCTTAGAATAGATATCGTACCATCTGTAGATCCCCCATCTATTACAATGTACTCGATCGACACACCTTTCTGGCTAATTATCGACTCGATAGTTTTCTCTATTGTCGGCGCCGAGTTCAGACAAACAGTTATCACAGACAGATCAACGGGCTCGATGTTTGCACGCTTTTTATGGTGAATCACGTTAAAACATTCGATTTGAGCTGGCTGGAGTAGGCAAGGATAATTAGCCATCAACAAGGCCATTTTTTAATTGTTTTTGTACCCATGCATAGGTTTCTTCTAACCCCTGCCGTAGTGGAGCATTAGGCTTCCAAGAGATACACTTTTCGAGAAAATCATTATTTGAGTTACGGCCTTGAACACCCACTGGTCCAGCAATGGTCTTAATGATTATGTTTTTGCCTGCTATATCAGCTACAACTTCAACCAGTTGAGAAATTGAAATCAATTCCTCTGATCCAATATTGACTGGACCGTCAAAGCCGGAATCAACAAACAGCCGAGTTGCTTTTATGCATTCATCGATGTGCAAAAATGATCTTGTTTGATTACCGTCACCCCAAATTTCTACTACACCGCCGTCGTCTGCTTCAGCTACTTTGCGGCAGATTGCAGCGGGTGCTTTTTCCTTGCCGTTATTCCAAGAACCATAAGGCCCAAAAATATTGTGATACCTAGCAATGCGAATATTTAATCCGTAATTCCGCTTTGCCGCCAAATATAGTCTCTCAGAAAAAAGTTTTTCCCAACCGTATTCAGAATCAGGTGAGGCCGGGTAAGCGAAATCTTCTTCCAAACGAAGAGCTTCGCAACTCTCTTGGATGTGTGCAGGATAAATGCACGCTGACGAAGAATAAAAAACCTTAGAAACATTTTTTTCTAAACAGGCTGCGACGACATTGAGGTTAATTAAGGAAGAGCTCGCCATTATGTCTAAATCATGATTACCACTAAACACATACCCAGCACCGCCCATGTCAGCCGCGAACTGATAAACAATATCAAAATGATGTAAATCAAAAAGAGAATCTACAAAACGACGATCTCTCAAATCTCCGATTATAAATTCGCTACAGGCACTATCTTTGTAAATAGGAAGCTTGAGATCACAGCCAACTAAATTTTCGAGATCTGGCTCAAAGCGACTTAAAGTCTCCGCCATGTGAGAACCAATGAAACCCCCGGCCCCTAAAACAAGAACATTCATTTTCCGCATCCTCTCATATGAAGAGTCTCATAAAGATCAATATACATAGCAGCAACATTACTTGCGCTAAACTCTTTGCTCTTCTCATATCTCCAAGCCTGATCAATCGTACCAGCGGCCTTTAAACACCACTCTATTCCAACTGAAAAGTCCTTTATATTAGATGATTGAGCAAGATATCCGTTTTTACGATGAACTACTAGATCAGACACACCTGTGTTTCGATAACTTACCACCGGCAATCCCACGAACATTGCCTCGCAAGCGACTAATCCGAATGTTTCAAACTTTGATGGCATAGCCAACACATCACATATCGAATACAGTTGTACCATGGCTTTGTCGTTATTTATTGGAGGTAACCTAAGCCATGAACATGGTACGTTTTTATGTATTGTGGACTCATCTCCAGCCAGTATAATTAAACAAATAGAGCTCAGGTCACGCCCTTTAAAAAGCGACAAGGCATCCAGTAAATCCCCGAAGCCCTTTCGCTCATCCCGGGTTCCGCCTGGCGCACAAAACAAAATTAATCGCTTAAGCGGATCTCTTGATTTGCGAAGTAAACATACAGGCAGCAAATCAAAACAACAAGTTCGTTTCCAAGTGCTAGAGCTCACCGGCAACGGGATCAAAGAGAGATTGGAGGGCGAAATCGATCGATGATCGCTCACCCAGCGCTTCACCCAAGAAGAAGGAGCAACCCACGAGATTGACTTGGACTCCCTTAACCAAGACTTTTTTCTAAACAGCCATTTATCAATACACTTATATACTAAAACTCTGAACCCCCGAGTATCACCACTAATGACTCTAGGATAATGCGAGCCTCCTAACAGAGGCCATAAATCATGAAGAGTCCAAACTATATTTCCGGGAAACGATTTGATTTTAGATATCCCGAGCATTTCCAAATTGACCCAGTGTAAATGAATAATATCGTCTGACCGAAACTCAAATTTGCCCAACCCGCTCCCAGAAGAAAACAGACCGACCGAAAAATCTTCAGCTAAACCGCCCAGCAGCAGTCTTGTGAAACGCCGTACCACGCGCGGGACGATAAAAGCAGTAAAGTTGCACCAAACGGAGTCAGACCTAAGCACATTTCTTTGACCGCTACTGCGCTCATTAACAATCAAATAGGATTCAACCCCAGCATCCAGTAACGCGGCATGGATAGCAAAGCTTGCTCTAGCAGCTCCTCCGGAAAAGTCAGATTGGCAAAAATGAAAGACCCTCATTCCCGCAGCAGCTCCTCTAGTCTAGGAAGGTCATCATACCAATCAAAGAGCGGCTGCTGCTTACGATCCAACTCTTGAGCAATGGTTCTCGTATTGAACCCACACTCAATGCAAAAACGAGTCAACTCATCTGACCCAACCAAACAGCCGCACTTTTCCAACAAATCCCACATTACGCCATCGCCAACCAACTGAGCATCGGTCGAGCGATCAATCAGTATTAAAAAAGGCTTACGAAACGCCAATCTCTGATACAGTAGGCTGGGTGAGGGATCACAAAATATGACAACGCTTGCATAAAAACACTCTGTTCTCCTTACGCCTTTCCCTATTTTTCGTTGCGGCCAAAATCCAGAAACTATGGCTGCTGTTCGCTCGGGGTGAAATCCAAAGTAACCGTTATCAAAATGAGACAATAAGTAACCAATATTTTGACTTCTGAAACCTTCGCTCGGCCATGAAATGGAGTCACAAAAAATAATGTCGTATCGCGCAAACGGCCCAAATATTTTCGGATAGCGCCTGTAACGAGTTTGCCTAACACTAGTCTGACCAAAACCCCAATAGATAAATTTTTTACAACCAGACTCCTCGATTTTGTGTATCAAAGATTGATTGCCTAATCCATATTCACCACCGTGCTGTATGTAAAAAACATCACAGTTTTTTATTTTCGTCGCCAAAGACAGCAAAGGATCTTCTAAAAAACCGAATACAGTCGCTGCAACCACTCTGGGAATTTTTATATCCATTGCCTTTGCGTATATTATAGAAAAATTCTCTAAATGCGATGTAGGGTAAATCTGAGCGATTTCCATTGCCCGCACCTTCGTAACTTCGTTTTCAATCAAAAACTGCTCGAATCGTTTTCGCAAATGAAAATCCAAGACACGAGATTCGCGTTTCAACCTAATCGAGAACCTCGAACAGAAATGGCAAAAATTGCGAAAAGAAGCTGAATAATGTATTAGATAATCTTTATTTAAAAAATAAAAATTATCTAAAAACGAATTAAAAAGAAAAAATCTTAAAAACCACTTTTCTAAAACGCCACTTTTGCCAACTAAAATAGAGTAAAATGAAGGAAAAACCTTTTCACGATCACTGCACACAATATTTTTATACAAATACATATATGCAAATACTTTTATCTCGGAATTCTTATCGAAATCAATATCGATACCCAAAACTTTTTGATTGGCTAAATTAATTTGGCTAGCTAAAGTAGCAACATCTCTTTCAGAAACTTGATTGCTGGACAACATACCCAACTGGATTACTCTAACTCGTACCTGATAGACGATCGGAATCTCGTCGGAGCCTCACCCTTTGCAGTGTCATCGAGTTCTGAAGCGGACAAACAGAATCGTTGAGGACCTATCAAACGATTCGAATCTGGAACCGCAAAGCTCGTCACTAGACCGGCCGCCAAAGACTGCGCATGATCGATATCGATCTTCAATCGAAAATCATCTCCGTAAAATGAGATCGTTTCATCAGTCAGAGGCAAAGCGGTCGAAACTGAAACCTTTTCCGATATTGGCTGACTGTGGTCAAAAGAAGTTCCCAGTAAGCTATAAGAAATTGGTGTATATCCGCACGCACATTTGTACGAGCTGGCTCGACTGCTCGGAAAAAATGTCACATATCCATACCTCAACGATTGCGGTTGTGCCTGGTGAAAATCGAAAAAATAATCGATGAGTAGCGAATTGCCTTTGATGGAATAGGTTTTTTTGTAATTGCCAAATTCAAACCTCTCAATAATTTCTACGCTCGTTCGGCCCTCTGACGTGTTAATTTTCGCTCCACGCGCCCGAAGATCTGAAAACTTGTTTCTACACTGTGTAATTAATTGCATATGACCAGAAAAATAATCGACATTATGGCTTTGGCCAGTGAAGGTACCCTGAGGAACTAACCCAAAAATTGGATTCCACGTTCCATCGTCACCCCGTTTAGCAACTGTTGCCAAGGTCCAACCTCGTCGCTTATTGATCAATACCCTTAACCGGTCGGTATCAATTTGCAAATAAAATTCGTCATCTCTAGAGATTGTTGACTTTGACGATGAGTCTGTTGCATGAAAATTTTTATCGTTAACAAAATACGGTTCTTTGTCCGCACTAGAACAAACTTTTTTTTCTAACTGAGAAACAATTGTCTTCCAGCGACTTTCAGAAATATGTGTCCTAAAATCACTCGCCCAAATTCTCAAAAACTCTCTCTCATCAATATTAGTTAGAGCAAGATGTTGATGCTTCTTAAAATATCTCCAACACAACGTATTCAAGTAACGATCGTTCCATCCGGATAATAACCAGCGAGATACATTATATTTAGGTTGCTTTTTTTCCACGATGGGTCGATGAGCGGAGAAAAAAAGATCAGCGCTTACTACAGGTGCCTTCATACTGAACACATCATCGATATCTTGAGCATAGATCCCAAAATCCCCAATATTTCTCAGCAAGGTCTCCATCCGCACCCAATCTAACCGTGGATCAGCACCAGATTCTTCTTTAAATCTCCCGGGACGGAACCCAAAAATCTCGACATCGCTCCCATAAAGAGGAATAGGTATCGCATTTCCAGCTTTGGGGTCACGATTTAAACTGGTGATATTCTCAATCTGCTCAAGATAATCAGTTAGATTCAATTCTCCATATACCGCACGCTGAAAACTCTGAAATAAAGCTGAATCATTCAGCCCAATAGTTAAATCAAACTCCTCCAAGCTGCATGAGCTATAGGGGAATTCGGACCATTCCCTTATCTTTGTATCCAAACCGGGGCTTTTTCTATCCAAGATAACCTTATTAATTCCTAAGTCCGAATACATCATTAAAAGATCGCGACTCGCCACTTGCTCATTCAATAAAAAAATATCTGGTTGTAACTCGAATAATCTGCGGTAGATCTTATTTCCTAACGCGATATTTGATTTCGTTACACTCGGCGGCGATGCAACCGAAATTATCTGAGCATAACCACTTCCAATCAAAGTGATGAGCCGCCGGTTAATCAGGGTTCGCATGTAGTCAATAACTGGAGCATTCAACACGGCAATTTGCTCTAAGGTATACCCAGTTATCTCAATACCGCATTTGATTTCTAATTTTTCAATCAAATTAAAAAGTGGAATATATGAATGCTCAATAACATCCTTTCTATCGGACTCGTTAATAGCCGAAAATTCGATATTCATATGAAAAAACAAAAAATAAGTCATGCTATCAACCTTGAAATCAGACGCTTCAGAGTCTGCGAATTAGGCCTTATCTGTTTTAGAAATTTTTTTCGCGCAACATTAAATTTCAATCGAAATTTGGAGCAATTGATATTACTGGAAAGTTTTATCAACTCCCTTTCTATATTCTCATCTCCAATAACGATAGTGATAAGCCCGGCATCAGCTAAAAACTGTTGCGCGCAGTCGACCTGACTAGCAGATTGATTTATCACCAAAGAATGTATTCCAAGTGCGATCAACTCATAAACTGAAACACCGAAGGTCGTTACAGCAACCTCAACCTTATTTTTGAAAGAAACTAAATTTGGCAACTTATAACAATATTGAACACGGCTAAGGGATTCGAGTCGGCTCCGGTTTTTGACAAAAGGACCAACGGCCACATAAAACTTTTCAAGCTGCTGCAACCCATTGCTAGTAGATAGTAATCGAGGCAACCAGCTCAAATAATCGAACACATCAGCACCACCAGTTACTATTAGGCAGTGTCTTACCTCGGCGTTATCGCGACTACTGGTATCAATGCATATTTCGTCTAGAAGCAAACAATCTAGTCCGTAAACCAATGGAGTCTCGCCGAAAGCTTTTACATCATCGACTGCGGGGGATGGGATATAAACCATATCAACTAAATGTGCTGTCTCAGCAAATCCGTCAATACTTATTATTTTTTTAGACGCGACACTTAGTATTTCAAACAATTTGAAAAATTCAACTTCGCATTTCTTTAAAGGTATATCTAAAACTACTGTGTCTTCTTTTAATCCGCCAGCACACTTCTCAGATAACCAATCATAAATCCATGAACCTCCCCTTTGGGATAAATCTTTCTCATCTATTGTCCAATGTTCGATAACCGCAGGAAAAGATTTTTCCAATTCATTCGCAATTCTTTCGCACCGCTTAAAGTGTCCCAAACCAAAAGTTACGCCTTGAGCGCTTACTATTATAATTCGCGGCATCGATGTCTTTCACTCAATATCAGAGCGAATTTGCCTGAGAGGACGCTTTCCATCCGAAGGGCAGGCTCTCCATAGCCTTTCAATGGCTTCAGATTCACTTGGTTCTTTAATTCCAGAGCCATCAATAATAGATCTATATTTCAGCGCGTTGATAACATTACCAGCCTCACTCGCCAGGTAACAATGGCCAGCCGAATACTCGCTGCCGTTACCATCGATATCGATATGCATCTCCACATGGCTAGCTTTCCAACGATCTACTGCTCGGTAGATTACAAACGGATTCCTAGTGTGGTCAGACCAACCAATGTCACACCCGAACCTATTTCTCAATTCGCCTATGGCAGACAGATTCAAGCTCTCAGGTTCAGCGGGGTAAACCGATACACAATGAAGTAAGGTCAAATTGCCGTTACCTGAGCCTTTGAACGCTTCGACAGCTGCATCCACTTCGTCTAATGAAGCCATCCCAGTGGAAAGTATTAAAGGAAGATTCGTTTCAGCACACCTAGTTATAAGTTCCAACCAAAGGAGTTCGTATGACGCGACTTTTATAAAATCCACATACGGAGATATCAGATCTACTGCCTCAAGGTAAAAAGGGGTACATCCAAACTCTAAATTTAGGGATCTCGCGTGAGCCGCCAGATCGGGTATAAACTCAGGATTAAGTTCCCACTTCTTTCGCGCCAAGTGGTCGGGAGAAGATCGTAGAACCTCGTCACAAAAAAGCTCCTCCACCTTAAACAGCTGAAACTTCACCGCATCAAAGCCCGCTTTCGAAGCCTCATCAATCGATTGGATGCATCTCGCAAAACTTGCATTATGGTTACTGGAAACTTCTGCTATGAACTTACATGTCATCTATTTCTATCTCGACCACGTTTAAAGCTAGTTGCGCCATCATCTCACTCCGTTCTCGACTGTCAGATGACACAATAACGTATCCGAACCGATCTGAATGCTTTTGAATAACTGGCTGATTTTCCCCAGGCTTCCTAAACAAGTCATACTGCAATAACCCGGGCACAGCTAACAATTTATCCTCTCCTTCGATACCTTTCACCGTCCCACTGGGTGGGAACCAATACCGGATACACGTACTTTTATTTTTAGTGGCCACCAACATTTCTTTCGGCACTGGGCGACCAAGCGCCATAAGTATCTGAATTGTAATTAAGTCTATGCCTCGAGCCTCTGGAATCTGATGCGATGAAAACCAACCGCCAGACAATCTCGGGGCGAGCTCGATGATCATCGGCCGACCATCATCGGACATCACTAGGTCGCCTTTCAAAATCCCATCATTGAAGTTTAAGGCCAAAGCAGCATCTTTTAATACTTTATCAATAGCGCATTCTAATGAATGAGGATACTGGTCCCAGATAGTCCCGCCGTCCTCGATAATATGAGGGCGGAACTCGTCAAGTCTTGAGTAATTCCTCTCTGCTATCCCACAGGTGGTAAGCCGCCCTTCTATAATCACTGACTCTGTGGAATACTGAACTCCACCAATGAACTCTTCGCATAATATCCCAGGAATTTTTGAGGCATTAGACGATTTCTGCCAAGCTAGTTCCAGATCAGAATTATGATCGACCAACACAACACCTAACGATCCTCTACCGTCCCTAGGCTTAAGCACGAACCTGCTATCTACTCCAGTCGTTAGGAACCAACCTTCAAACTCTTTATAATTTTTGAAATACCAATACTTGGGACTTAAAATCCCTCCGTGTTGCATGATTCGCTTGAACTCTAGCTTATCACTAAATTTTTCGACTACTTCTGGGCTATGTCCGGGCAAATTAAAAAATTCTGCAACGCGAGCGACCGAGTAAGGTACATCATTAGCGGCTGTAGTAACCCCGGCGAAATTCAAACCGGAAAGATGCAGAGTTTTGAGCTTACCCAACAATAACTCGATATCTCTTACGGACGCAATTACCTTATAGTCACTAAGCTGGAGCCCTGGAGCACAAGCATCTCTATCTACTCCGATAATGGCGCATCCCATAGCTTTTGCTTTCTCATAGCAAGGCACTTGCTCTATCCCAGCCCCAAGGATGATCAAAACCGGCTTATCAATTGATGAAGCACCGGATGTCGAAGTCAGTATATTCATTGCTGACCACCACTTACCTCGATCACTTGGCCTGAAATATAAGAAGACTTATCCGAAATCAAAAACTCAATTACGTGACCAATTTCTGACGGGGTAGCCATCCGTTTCATTGGCAAACTATCAAGCAATGAAGCACCGAGCTCAGCTGACAAAGCAATCTCCTCATCGATCATGTTAGTATCGACTAAACCAGGCGCGATAGCATTTACTCGAACGTTTTGGCCGATATAGATTTTAGATAATGATTTCGACAAACAGATTAAAGCTGCCTTTGCACAAGCATAATGAACTTGGAAGACCCCTCCTTTGATTCCGGACACCGATGCAACATTAACGATCGAACCACCCCCGTGCTTTATAAACGAAGGAATAAGATTTTGACTCAAAAACATCGCTGCCTTTAAGTTTATGTCAAAAACGCGATCCCACCGATCCTCTGTTATTTGCGAGTAAGCGACCCGATCAGCTAACCCCGCGTTGTTTACGAGCGAATCAAACCGTAATTCATCGAGCTCAGCATCTGTGAAAACACACTGACTCCAATCAGCGTCTAGGAAATCTATGTAACGAGTTCCGAGATAACAATTGCGCCCGATTAAATAAAGTCTCAAGTCTTCCAAAAATTGACTTTGTTGGCGCGCAACTAAATATATCTGATGGCCTGCCTCAGCCAAGGTCTTTGCGGTGGCCCTACCAATACCCCCACCCGCACCTGTTAGGAGCACTCGTTTTTTAGACATTCTTCTACAGAACTCGTTCAGCAACTGCCACTTCAGTATTGCACGACTCGCACATTTTCATCTTCCTTCCATTCATAACAGACTGTCGGAACGATTGATAATCAGGTTTGTCCCAGATTTCTTGCAAGCTTTCACGAACAACATTACCAAATGAATTCTTCGCATGAACATCAAAACAACAACTTGCCGTATCGCCATCAGATGTAATTACGGCATTCTGAATTTCAGGACACGTGGCCACGTTTCCAGATTGCCCTCTAAGCACCAACTGACCATCAATCAGATCATACCTTCGCACTTCATCGTCTGAATAAAACGTCGATACGTTATCAACAAACTCCTCGTTGGCAGTGTCTTTGAAAACCATTAAAGATTTTAAATAGCCACAATCTACTCCCAAACTCTTGCAAAGTTCTGTGAATTCTTCCTTTTCATTTTCGTTTTGGCTCGTCACGATCATCTGCATTTCAACGTACGGTTTATTATCGTTCATCTCATTCCTGATTCGTATAAAATTTCTAACGTTCTCGATGACGCGGTCAAACTTTCCACCAACTCTAATGAGCTCGTAAGATTCTTTTCGTGCACCATCAAGCGAAATTATTAAACGATCTAGCCCTGCCTTTATAAGCTGTTGGGATTTTTTGTCTGTAAGAGCCATACCATTAGAGTGAATAACAGACGGGATGCCACAGTGCTTCAGATAGCTGATCATCTGGGAAATATTTTTATTCAACAACGGTTCTCCGCTGTAAGTGAAGCAAATTTGAAAATTGAATTTCCCGTTTATTTTATCGATAAAAGATTTAAAAGAATCGAAATCCATCTCTTTTTTTTCTCTATCGTCTAGAACTGATTCACCGGGTATATAACATGGGCACATAACGCACCGCATATTACAGTCCGCGTGAACTTCTATATAGATGGATCGAGGATACTCTTTATTCTCCCGCAAAAAATCGGACAGATACTGTTTATATTCATCATAACTTTTCATTTGATCACAATTTCCTCTTGGAAAACCTCATCGACAAATAAATGATACACGTTTACGTCATAGTTACTTTTCTCAGTCCCATACAAAGAAGCCCTTAGCTCAACAAATCTTGGCGCATGCGTGGCAACTAACTTTGACTCATCGACCTCTTGCTCGCCAATCGAACTTAAATAAAATTCCCAAGGATCTATCCCTAAGGATAATGGAATTATGCGAGTTAGACCTATTTCACCGTGAAATCTAGGCCCCACTTCCAAAAGATAAATTTGATCATCTATCATTGAATAAATAACGTCTGCTTTTACTGGAGAGTTTCTGACATCCAATTTGCGACAGACTTGCTCAAACATTTCGAAAGCCCGCTCAACAATACCATCTTCTATGTTCGGAGGTGAAATGACCGAGCTTTGAACGAAAGAGTTATTAGCCGTAGCAAAGGCCCGCTGCACAGCCCCCATGCGATAAAATGAGCTTCCGACCATCATCCCATTCAGGTCTAAACAAATCCCGTCTACAACTTGCTCAATAACTAAGCCAGACTCATATGCCGCAGCTTCATCATAAAATTTCCTCAAGTCCGCAGGTGTTTTAGCAGAATAAATACCTCGACTGCTCGACAAATTAGGCACTTTCACGACAACACCATTTGGAGCACCATCAAAAAAATCTACGGCATCAGAAAAATCTCGGGGCACAATCCCTGGCGTTAAGGGTAGATCATATTTCGAAGCAAGATCGCGTAATTTAATCTTGTCTTCTGAAGCTACGGCAAACTCCATTGATGCATGCGGCAAGCCCAACATTTCCTGTATCTTTGCCACTGCGATATTTCTATCGGTCGAGGAATACACCGCCTTTGGCTTATACTTCTGAGCAATATTCAGTAACGCGGGGTAATCATCTGCTGACACATTAAAAAAATGCTCCACATGCTCAGCCCCTAACGCTTCAGGGTCAATATCTGTTCCAATCAGAGCATAGCCTCTCTCAGCCGTCTTCCGCATTAACGGTATCGACGCTCTCGAGACCCCTATGAACATAAAAAATGATTTTTCAATCAACTGCTTTCACCTAGTTAGACGCCCGAACGAGGCGATCCTATTCTCTTGTCTTGACAGATCAGCGCCATCTGACAGCTCCGAAAAAACTTGATCCACCGCTTGCGCGTAATCTAATAAGTCTCCTTCAGCATGCGCCACACTAGGCCTAAACTGCGATCCTGCCAAAAACCCAAGCTGAAGCATAGATATAGTGAAAAAGGTTTCACGCTCATAGCTTTCGTCTCCAACGAATCCAAACGACGGGAGCGGATCTATCCCTGACACATTTATGGGAATCGAGTACTTCAAACTAGCATTACGCCAGCACTCTTTAATAACCCGTCCTGTTCTACATAACTTTTCACCAGCATTTTCTTTTTGAAACTTCTCAGTGGTTGCTATAGCCGCAGCAAGACCAGTTCGCTCTGTCCAATTAGTACTTGAAACAAATGTCTTTTTCACGAATCCAGCGGTGTGACGATCTACCAAAACTGCCGCTATAGGATAACCGTTACCGAGTGCTTTAGCCAAAACAGAGATATCTGGCTCGACATTTAAAATTCTGTGCATACCACCAACACAACACCTGTATCCAGACGTAATCTCGTCGAAAATAACCTTAGCTCCGATATCATGAGCAAATTTTATTAAGTCGGTGAGATACCCGCTTTCAGCTGCTACTCCGCGTGCAGGCTCTATTATAACGGCTGCCACCTCTTTTTCTCGCCCACTGCAAGCCTTCTTCAAGTGATCAATATCATTTGCCTTGAATGGAATAGCCGTCAGAGCTAAAGCTTTCGGTACGCCGAGAGGCTCGAGACCTGGCATTAAATGACCGTTCAAGCTGTCTTGCCCAGCGTGATTAGCTGACAGATACCAATCGTGCCAACCGTGATACCCACTAAAAAGCACTAATTCTCTATCCGTAGAAGCTCGCGCAAATCTGACGGCCATTGCCATAGCCTCCCCACCGGACTTCGCAAAACGAACACCGGATGCATGACTGTGAAGCCCCACCAATAGTTCGGCCAATTCCAATTCATCGATGCTGTTCAGCGTGCTCGAAACCCCGTTTAAGACTCCGTCAATAACCGCCTTGTCAACATAATCATCTGCGTAACCAAAAATACAAGCGCCGACAGACATATTGGAAAAATCTTGGAATTCCCTTCCATCTAAATCCCATATGGAAATTCCTTTCGCCTTGCTATAATAGGCTGGCCACACGTTCGGAGCATAAAGCTCCGACCTCTTTGAAAAAAGCTGCGTTTTACCAGGCACTAGGCCTTCGTTGTTAAAATACCGATTAACACCTGTTGAGTTACATAACGACTCAAGCGAATATTTAATCATTATCCAACTCCAAAGATCTCAAATATCCTTCATTCCTGATGATACCGGCATTCAAGTTCATTACGTCTGGCATTATCTTTATCACACCGTTGATTGTAGGCCAATCAGCATAGATGATTGATCCAAAATCTCGCTCGATGCGGCTAACCAGCTGTCTCACCACCACAAGATCCACTGGTTCATCAACCGTCAACCTCAGGTTCGATAGTCCAATAAACTTTTGAACGCCAAGCACTTTAAAATCCGATTCGTTTTTAAGCATAAAAGGGCACACATGCTCTCGTTCTGAACGCAAAACCGCTGATTCATGGGCTCTTTTTAGCGCATCATAACTGAACACAGTGCAGTCCAACCCATCTGGAAATTCACCGTCCAAACCGACTAAATCATGGGAGCCACTCAAAAAAATTTCACATAATTCATCAATTAACGATGGGTCTACCAGAGGACAGTCACCCGTTATTCGAACAATAGCATCAGCACCATAGGATGACGCACACTCATAATATCTACTCAACACATCAGACAACGATCCGCGAAAACATAGATAACCTCGACTGGCGCACCACGCAGATAAAACATCATCCGAAGGGTCACTGGAAGTCGCCACAATGACTTCACCAACAAGACTTGCCCGCGAAACACGCTGTACCACACAATCCAAAACCGTCAACCCCTCCACTAACGATTTTAATACTTTCCCGGGCAACCTACTCGAAGACATCCTTGCCTGAATAATCGCTGAAAACTTCATACACTCAAACACCATCTGCGAGGATCAACGAGGGAGCAAGGACCTTCGCCAAAATAAGGCACAGAAAGAGGTTGAAGACTCTCGTAGGAAAAGATATGAGCGAGCTGAGCAGGAGAGTTAGCCCCGATTACGATATCCTGCAAAATATCTTGAGACCGAGCCCATGACAAACAGGCAAATACTGGATCCACATCATTCTCACGAACCCAGTTGTACCAAGATTGAAGTTCACTAAATTTTTTGAAATATCTTGGTAGATCAGCAAAAGAGTCTACCAATAAAATGCCCTGCAAAAAAACCGATCGCGCATCGACTTTAATATTCAATTCTTTATAAGTATTTTTATTCAAGTGCGAAACAAATCTATTGTCGAATATATTCAGTGGAACTTGTAATATATTGGCAATTTCAAAACTCCCCTGCCATCTTAGGATTTCATCACTATACAGCGAAAAACCAACCTCTTCAGCAAAGCCAAGATCAAGTATTGCTGTAAATATTGAGTTAACGGCTGGAATATCACTAGGGCGAAGTTGATACGCATCATGAATCATCAACTTTTGGAAATTTGAAACTCTCAACGTAGTTAAATCGAATTCAAGTTCGCGCAGAACCGATATGCATTTCCTAACCCTCCCACCTTCAAAAATTGAAAACTTTGAAGATACCAAAAAATCATTCATTCCGTACTCACCAAGTATTTTATGGCAATCTCCGTATGAATGAGCCGTATCCAGATAGTTAATTTTCCATTTTTTTGCCATTTCTAATATAGAAAAACATTGATCATAAGATAATGACTTAACTTCATTAGTCACACCGTAAGACTGTCCAAACTGGGCACAACCGAGACTTAAGCTCATTTAAAAAAACTTTTTATTTGATCTATGGAGTACTCTAAGTGCAAATCAGAGAGACTTGGGAATATAGGGAGAGAAACAGTCTTATTAAAATGTATCTCAGAGTTAGTGCAATACCCCTTAACAAAACCTAAAGACTTGTAGTAGGGATGCCTGTAAATTGGAATATAGTGAATGTTTACGCCTAATCCTTGCCCTTTCAAATATTTGTATAAATTATTTCTGTTATTCGTTCGAATACAAAAGAGATGATGAGCTGAGTTTTTCTCATTATCAAAAAACTCTATTGGTAAACTAGACAATTCTTCCCTATACACGGCTTGAATTTGAGTACGCCTCTTGATGAAAGACTCAATTTTTCTCAACTGCGTCAACCCGAGTGAAGCGCTAATATCATTCATCCTATAATTAAAGCCTAGATCGACTTGAGCATAATTCCATATTTCTTCTGTAGGTGATGAACGACCGGTTTCATAATCTCGGACGATGCCGTGTGATCTAAAACGTCCGAGTTTAGCGGCCATATCTGAACAATTGGTTGTGACACAACCACCCTCGCCCGTTGTGATGGGCTTTACAGGATGGAAGCTAAAGACAACGGCTTCGGAATAGTTATTCGAGCCAATCGGTTTGCTGGCGAACGAGCCACCCAGTGCATGAGAAGCATCTTCAATAATTTTAAATCCGTACTCTTGCTTAAGCTCATGGATTCGGTCCATTTGAGCTGAAAATCCTGCGAAGTGCACAACTATTATGACTTTAGGTAATTTTCCGCCGACCCTTGCTTCCAGAAGTTTTGCTGCTAGGAGATCAACACAAATGTTACCCGACTTTAAATCGATGTCACAAAAATCTACATCGCCCCCCAAATATCTTACACAATTTGCTGAGGCGACGAAGGAGTTTGCAGACGTCCAAACGCTGTCTCCCGCGCCAACACCTAGAGCCCAACAAGCAGCATGAAGAGCACTTGTTGCGCTATTGAACGCAACGCAATAAGAGGCATGCACGTATTCACTCAAAGCTTTTTCAAATTGTGGTACGCGTTCACCTTGAGTAAGGTTTGGCGACCTTAAGCAATCCACGACCCCAGCAATATCATCTTCGCCGATCGTCTGACATCCATAGGGAATATACAGCTTAGACGAATTTTCAAGCGTACCCATTATCTCGAGCCCACATTAGCAGTTGACTAGTTGTCATAACTTCTTCACACGATGAACTATCAAAGCATGAAGCCTTTGTAGGTTTACCGAGTTGAAGCCGTGAATGATTCTTATCCCACGGGACAGATTGCGGATAAACAATAAAATAATTTTCGTATTCGTGTGCACATTGGGCTTCCTCTGGCATCAATAAAGCTTCATGCAGTTTCTCACCCGGCCTAATGCCGATTAAATCATGCCTACAGCCAGGCGCTATAGCCTTGGCCACATCAACAACGCGCATACTAGGGACTTTCCGAATGAATATATCACCGCCTATGGAGTTTGCCATTGCAAATAAAACAGATTCGGCAGCTTCGTCCAAAGTAATCATAAACCGGGTCATACGCTCATCCGTTATTGTGACTACTCCTGTATTTTTCTGGTCAAAAAATAATGGAATGACCGATCCTCTGGAACCCATAACATTGCCGTAGCGAACAACAGAAAATTTTGTCCTTCCGCTTGCCGAGTAGCTATTAGCGGCTACAAAAATTTTGTCTGACGCCAACTTCGTAGCCCCGTATAAATTAGCAGGGTTACAGGCTTTATCTGTAGATAATGCTATAACTCGATGAACGCCACGATCTATAGCAGCATCAACTACATTCATCGCGCCTACAATATTCGTTTTAATACACTCAAAGGGGTTGTATTCAGCCAGCGGAACTATCTTTGAGGCTGCGGCATGGATCACTATATCGATGCCGTCGAAAGCTCTAAGCAGTCGTTCTTTGTCACGCACATCTCCCAGGAAAAACCGCAGTCTCGATTCAGTTTCATAATTCCTGGCCATTTCCCATTGTTTCATCTCATCCCGAGAGTAGACTACCACCCTTGAAACTTCAGATTTCCCCAACAACTGCTCAACGAAATGTTTTCCAAACGACCCTGTCCCACCAGTTATCAGAACCGATTTCCCGCGGCAAAAATCAAACATTTATCAATACCCCAAATATCACAAACTCACCCATCTAAATCCTATGCACAACCAGAACTCCTAAACCGATCGCCTCAACTATTACCTGAATTCTCTCTTAACCGTCTTTCTTCCAAGAATGCCCAATCCAACAACCCCGATTTATTTTCAAATCCATCCACTAAGTTTTCGAAAACATGCATCACCCCCTTTGCATTCCTGCGGGTTAGATGTGTTTGTAATTGATTTAGTTGGTCCGATAATAAATCCCAACAAATTGAGGGGTCTCTTGCCTTAAGTATTTTAGGATTTTGCGTGGGGACAGGAGAGTCCCCCAACAATAATTCTTCATAAAGCTTCTCTCCAGGTCTAAGACCGATCACTTTTATTTCTATATCGCCCTGGGGATTATCATCATCTTTTATCGACATGCCAGATAGATAAATCATTCGACGAGCAAGATCCATTATTTTAATCGGCTTCCCCATGTCCAACACGAACACTTCCCCACCATGCGATAACGAAGCCGCTTGTATCACAAGATGAGCGGCCTCATTAATAGTCATAAAAAACCTGTTAACCTCGGGATGGGTAACTGTCAAAGGCCCTCCCGCGAGAATCTGCTGTCGAAACCGCGGTATCACAGAGCCAGAAGAAGCTAACACGTTTCCGAACCTAACCATACAAAACTTAGTTTTAGGCGCATTTACTCCTCCATCGGTTTCTAGCTGATGTTTCGCCTGTAAATAAAGCTCGGCAATTCTTTTACTGGCTCCCATCGCATTGGTTGGACGCACAGCTTTATCTGTCGAAACCAAAACAAAATTATCTACGTCATATTTTAGAGCTGCTTCTGCCATGACCGATGTCCCAAAGATATTGTTCTGGACACCATCTATTAAATTTCGCTCGACCAATGGCACATGCTTATAAGCCGCAGCGTGAAAAACTATACTAGGCTTCCATAATCGCATTATTTCGTCGACATGAAGCGCATCGGTTACCGACCCGAGAATAGGGATCAATTCAGATGCAAGTAGTTGAGAATCAACCTTCCTGATTTTTTCCAGTTCGTCATTCACGGAGTACAAAGAATACTCACTTATATCAAGCATCAGTATTTTATGTGGCTTTTGTAAAAGAGTCTGTCTACACAACTCTGTCCCGATCGAGCCGCCGGCTCCGGTTATTAATACCACGGCGCCTTCTAAAAGATCACTCTCTGTGGCTACCGAAAACTCGCAAGAATCTCGCCCTAAAAGCTCAGACGCATTCAACTCAAGCAGCTCAGTTACCATCGAATCACCGCAAATCAGATCAGCAACGCTAGGAATATCCCGAATTACTATTTTATTATCTGCCATGAGACTCGAAAGCTTCGCTCGTTCTTGATTGGAAAGACCGGATGAAGACAGCAACAAATGAGTGATTCCTAGCAGATCCCGCGATCTTATGAGCTGGTCCAAAGTAAACACCGGAATACCACCAACAGTTCTGCCCGAGAACTCGGCGCTATTATCGACAAAACATACAAGTTTAGCCTCATCTGTCCGCCTGAGCAGCTCGGCAATTTGGCGGCTCGATTCATTGACCCCATAGACCCCCAGCATCGCTCTAGTCCTCTGAGCTAGACGTCCAGGCCTCAGCAATAAACTAACCCCAATTCGCGCAGCTGCTAACAATGTGAACAGTATAAAGGGTTGCATATTGGCTACAGACAAAAAAACAGTTCCATTATGGCTAATAAAAATTACAATATTGAATACGGCACCATATACAACTATTATCAAAGCCAAGGAATATAAAAAACTGGCGTCTGAATATCTATATACCAGCTTGTACATACCAGTTGTAAAAAAAATTATAAACAGCAATGAAGATGAATATAAAAAAAGCGTCGTTGTTTCCCAATTTAAGTTTGGAAAATGACCCAATTTAAAAAAATAAGATAGCCAAATAGATAAGAAGCAAATTAAAAAATCCGCAACGATAACTATGAAGTTTTTAACTCCACTTGGAAAATTTAAAATATTATTTAGCATTAACCTCCATAGCTTCTCAAAACCAAGCATTTTTACACAAACTCCATGAACATGTTTTGATGATAATTATTATATTTTTCAAAAATTAATCTTATTCAACAGATAATTTCGAAATCTTCGGATTCTAAAAACCGTGGCCAGAGTGACCGCAATGTAACCAAAATATGACAATACGTTTAATTTCGTTATCATTTTAGCGTCAAATCCAGCGAGCCTTGCTGGATCTGACATATCCACACCCAAAAGTTGCGATAGCCCTGTAATTCCAGGCCGAACTCTGAAAACGTTTAGCTTTTCCCGAGCTGAAATGAGGTCGCAATGTGAGGGTAATCCGGGGCGAGGACCAACTAAACTCATGTCACCGACAAGAACATTCCAAATCTGAGGTAACTCATCCAACTTGGTATATCGTAACCACTTACCAACTTGCGTAATTTGAGTTTCTGGAACAAGATGCGTCGGCTGGTCTGGAGTTTCAATAAGCATGCTGCGAAATTTATAAATTCGAAACAGCTCTCTGTTTCTCCCAAGTCTTAGTTGACCAAATATAGGCGATCGAGAATCTAACGAAACTATTGTCAATAAAACTAAGAAGAGCGGAAGGAGAATAATCAAACCCAACAGCGCCAACGTGATATCAAAGAAACGTATTAACATAGGTCTTGGTCTATCTCCCTCCGATGCGAGCAGCTTTTAAGCGCTTCGATTCGCTTCCGAGCAAAGTCTCTAACTTCGATGAATTTATCACCAAAGAGTCCATGAGCCGCTCAATTTCTTCTGTTTTACCAAACATGAAGGCAACAACTCGGAGCACCCAAGCTGGCACGGCAAACAAGATAAGAGGTCTAGCAGCATCATTAGCTAGCTGACGCAATAAATGTGGCGTAGTTATTGGCACACGATCCGCTATCAATAATGTCTCGCCGGCAACAGACTTCGAGTTTATACATCGTAAAATAATATCCATTGCGTTATCGAGACTTAATATAGATCTTTCATTAACTATACTCTTGAAAGGCAAAGGAATCCCCAAGCGGATTAATTTAGTAAGCTTATTCAAATTTCCTTTCGCTCCCTCGCCATACACCAATGGAGGTCTCAATATAACAACTTCAATACCACCAGAACATTCAACCTCCCGAATCGCACACTCTGCAGCCCATTTAGATAGGCCATACGAGTCAACTGGGGCGGGCGGATCATTTTCTGTAAAACCAGAATTGCGAGAAGTACCTGATCCGTTGACTTTAATTGAGCTAATGAAGATAAATCGCCTAACGGCTTTTTTAGCAGCTTCTTCGACAAGTCGTTTCGTCCCTAAAACGTTTAGTTCGTGCATTTGACGAGCTTGTCTTGGTGTCGCCCGTGACGATGCTGAGCTAATTGCCGCGCAATGAATCACGCAATCAACTCCAACTAGCGCTTCTGTCCAATCGGTTGTGGAATTAATGTCTGGGATTATTACTGACTCTATGTTGTCGGAAAAACCTAGAGTTTCTGACCTAATGACAGCCCTCACTTTGAATCCGCTACTGCTGAGCCAGGAACAAAGTTCTCGACCAAGAAAGCCTGTCGCTCCCGTGACTAAAATTAACTGCATATAAAATTTTAAAGCCTTTTTAACCGCGAACAAATTCTTCGCTATGAAGTGGGCTGATCCATCAACTTCTGATTCAATGACGCTTCTTTAGTCATTTTATCCATAATCTGGGAACGTTCATACATACACAAAGATTCAGACCTATCAAAGTGAGAAGGCAACCTTAAAAGTTCATCCAATGCATTGCTCATAGCGACAGCATTTCCTGGCTGAAAAACTACGACTCCCTCAAAAGATTTAGCAAATTCAGCAGGATATCCCGATACACCGGCTAATATCGGTTTCCCGGTCGCCAAATACTCAAACAGTTTAGAAGGAATTACCTTTTTGAAGGCTTCACAATCGCTTAAATGCAAAAAAAGAATATCAGCGTCTTTGAAAACTTTGAGCAGCCTTGCACGTGGAACTGGAGGTTTTAAAAAAATACAGGAGATATTTCGGTCAATGAGGCGTTGCCGAAGAACCGTCAGATCTGACCCTCCGCCAAAGATAAAAAACTCGGCGACACTCGGACCATTTTCGCAGAATTCAACTAATATCTGACTCAAATTCTGGCCCTTTCCAATATTTCCTGCGTATACCACTCTTAAACTGTTGATATCACGCCTCTTTGCGAAGTTAGCCTGCAAAAAAATGTCATCTATACCGTGAGTATAGAAAGTAGGCGTCGTTTTAAGCGGGAATTTGGAAGCATAAGACTCGAACCCACCAGAAATAAAATTCAGATGGTCCGCGGAACAATACACTATTTTCTCAAACCAATTCAAAGGTGCAAGTAACCACTTGGATCCGAATTCCGGAAAAACAGAACTCAGAGAATCAACAAAGAGATCGCGGATATCTAATAACAGCTTAGCTCTCGACGCTCTCGCCACGATCAGTGCTAAAAAAGCGGTCATCAATCTAGAAGATGTCCCTACCACTAAATCATAGCGCTGACACTTCTCGCCCCAGCAAACTTTTATTGCAAAGGTAATAAATGCAAATACCTGCAGGACTATATTATTTTCATGTTTAGGAACTGAAAACCGAACAACAGATAATCTATCCACCGCTTGATTATCAAAGGTGTCCATTCGTCTACTCTCATATCGATGCGGATGAGCAGTGACCACCCTGACGTTGGATCCTCTGCGGACAAATGCTTCAGCGAGAGACTCAGCTCTTAACGCACCGGGACCAGTGTCCGGAGGGTAATAAAAACTAACGATGAGTACCCGCAAAACTTTACAACGAAAGAGCGCCACAAAAATCCAAGGTATCAGCCTTGGCAAGAAGCTGCCGAGACTCGGATGTCTTAAACTCTCGGTGATTTACCAAAATCGCAACAACTGATTCCTCTATCACTTCACGCGGTATATTCTTGACGCACTCGACGCCATCAAAATACTCTACGTTAGGTTCAACTACGCAAACGTCAAAACCCTGATTAATTAATTGTGTTACAACAACTACTGCTGGGGATTCTCTAACGTCGTCGATATCAGGCTTGTAGGTGAGTCCCAAGCAAAAAATCCTGAATCCTCTCATATTTTTACTACCTACAATAGAATGGACTTTCTCTATAATTTTATCGACAACCCAAAAAGTTTTCTTAATGTTTACTTCTCTTGCAGCTTTTATGATCTGAGATTTTTGAAAATTTCGTGATACGATAAACCAAGGATCTACGGCAATACAGTGACCCCCAACCCCGGGGCCAGCCCTTAGAATATTCACTCTTGGATGTCTATTTGCTAAGTCTGTTAAAACTCTAACATCTATACCCTCATCATCACAAATCATGGATAACTCGTTTGCAAACGCGATATTGACATCGCGAAAACTATTTTCAGTAAGCTTGCACATCTCAGCAGTTTTGGAGTCTGTTATAAAAATGCTACCTGAGGTTATGTTTTCATAAAATTTAGCAGCCAACTTAGCCGCTGCTTCTGTATAACCTCCAACAACCCTATCGTTTTTAGTAAGTTCTTCGAAGATATTTCCTGGAAGCACTCGCTCAGGGCAGTAAGCCAAGTGAATGGCGTTTAGATCTAATCCAGCTTTAGACAGTTTTTGACCGATAGCTTCTGTGGTGCCAACTGGACAGGTCGACTCAATGACAATCAAATTACCTGGCTCCAAAACCGGGATGATGTTATCAATCGCCTCCGAAACATAGTCTAATACAGGCACAGGAATATCTTTTTCGAAAAAAAAAGGTGTAGGCACACACACGATAAAAATATCACTTATTCGCGGTTGAATATCCGCTTGCAAATTACCCGACGAGACTGCCTGCTTAACTGCCTTGTCGAGGTGAGGCTCTACTATATGGACACCGCCCGAATTAATTGTGTCAACAACTTGCTTGGCAACATCCACCCCCCGCACCTGGAAGCCCCTTCTGGCGAGTAAAGCGGCCAACGGAAGTCCGATATAACCCATCCCCAATACAGAGACCACTTTCATAACTCAACCTCTCTTTTAAACAAGAAAAAACTTTTCAACGCAGCTATAATTTTGTCACACGCACGACCATCTCCATAAGGATTTGTAGCAACACTCATGGCTTCGTAGTAGACGTCATCTTCAATTAGTTTTTTCGCATTAGATACGATTGATTCTCTGTCAGATCCAACAAGCTTGACGGTACCGGCTGACAATGCTTCAGGACGCTCACTAGTGTCCCTGCATAGTAAAACTGGTTTGCCTAAACTTGGGGCTTCTTCCTGAATACCGCCGCTATCGCTAATGACAAAAAATGATTTAGACATAAGATATACGAACTGATGATATTCCAGAGGCTCAATCAAATGAACATTATCCAAATGACCCAGAGTATCAGTCGCGGGCTCACGAATAGCAGGATTAAGATGAACCGGAAAAATAAAATGAATTTTTTTATAACTCTTCGCCAGGGCACTGATGGCTTCAAAGATTTCGGAGGCGCGCTCACCTATATTTTCTCGCCTGTGCACGGTAATTAACACGTAAACACCGTGTCGAAAGTCATACCCTCCCAGTATGTTTAATAGTCCCTGCTCAACTTGATGAAGTCCTTGATCATTTGACTGAATATTTTTCAACGTCAAATGCAAAGCATCAATGACTGTGTTTCCGGTAACAAAGATACTACTCTTACTTATGCCTTCTGATCGCAAATTTTCTGCGCACTCCTCGGTCGGTGCAAAATGCAAGCATGAGAGCTTGCTAACAACCTGCCTATTGAGTTCCTCAGGGAATGGATCCTGGATGTTCCGGGTGCGCAAACCAGCCTCAATATGCGCCACTGCTAACCCGTGATAAAAACAAGAAAGAGCTGTCGACAGCGTTGTAGACGTATCACCATGAACTAACACGAGATCCGGAGTGTATTTGTTAAAAACATCGTCTAGGCCCAACAAAACCGATGCGGTAATTTTAGATAATGTTTGTCTTGAACTCATGATTTTCAGATTGAAATCAGGCACAACATCAAAAACCTCAAGTACTTGATTCAGCATTTCAAGATGCTGCCCTGTTACACATAATCTAACTTCAAAAAATATATTCTCTTTTAATTTATCAATAAGAGGGCACATCTTTATGGCCTCAGGCCTGGTCCCAAAAACAATAAGTATTTTTTTCCTTTTAATCTTTAACTCCCCCACTCAAACAAAACTTGTGAGCAACCATTTAGTAAACTAATACATAAACGACAGTTGGGCTGCACTACACCAAAACCAGGTGAATACTGACCCGCTAACAATTTCGGGAGCCCCATAAGAACTCTCACATCCATGATTTTACGAGAGCCTAACGATAACGAAAAATCGAATGGTCCAAGCTGCGCGATGGTAACATGGGGATGAAAATGATAGTAAGCTACCGCTAGTTCGGAATAAGAACTATCCGTTAATTCATCTACCACGAGCAATTGATCGTCCTTGAATTCCCATTGACGAGAAACAAAAAGATTTTTGTCTAATCGCCGGTACCCATCATGGGTGCAACTTATTTTTACGATGCCATTGGAACCGCTGCTATGTATTTGCAACCTAGATGGTTTCGCTCGCCTAGCAACACGAAATGAAGCCCACATCTCAGACGAATCAATTACACCGATGCCCACAGTATTATGGTTACGCGTACTTCGTTCGACCGATCTGATATGTCCCACCTCATATTCTGACGTGCCACCATTAACAAGAATGCGTTGGCTACCAACACTTAATTCGAAGGACAGAGTATCAGCATGGGCATGCCCCGGAAGATAGTCAGGACCGATATGAGCGACATCTATGATCGCCCTAACTGCTCCCCTCTTTATAGAAATATACCCACTTGACTTAAGGTGAATCAGTTTGCTGGTGCTATCGATATTTACGGTCATCCCCAGGCGCGCTGAATAGGAAACCAGTTCACCAAGCGTAGGCGCTACCCCCAATGTCGCATCGTTAAAAAACGATAATTGTCCATCAGGATGGGTCATATTAGATAGCCAAGAGAGCAGCCTAGGGATGAGTGAATTAATTTTTGAAATAAAGCTTCTAGGCAAACGATCCCTGAAAGTTAGATCAAGGTTGATCAAGTCAAGTAGATCCTCCAGAAATAGCGAGTGATACATTGGGCTGAGTTCAAAGTGCCCACCGTCACTAAGAATCTGTACTTCCAGCTCTCTCTCTGCCAATCGGAGTCCGGTTCTTAACCAACGGTCCGAGGGAATTCCTCTGAAGACAGCTCCTAAAAAGATAAGTGCTTTAGCATTCGAAAATAGGTGGTTGCCAAGGATATGCGTCTCAAGACGCCTCTCCAACCAATTCCCTTGAAGCGCCAAGCTCCGAGAAAATTCGTTAGAGACACAACCACTCCTGGCATAGAACTTGATCCAGTTAACAATCCGCAAAGACGTTGGATACGCATCCCAACCAACTCCAAAAAACGGAGGGTTATCATTTATCCAACAAGAGATTAGATTTTTTTTTTGATCTCTATTTAAAGAATTACGGTTGCAATTAAGGAAATCAAAGTAATGTTGATTATAACGCCAGAGCTTGGATCTTTGCGGACCATTCCAACCAATCTCACGAATCGACCCTTCATGATTGAGGAAAATAAATCTATCTCCATCGATCAGTGACTCAGGCTTATCTATTGGCTCACGAAAAATAGAAGGATTTTGTCTAAGAGTAACGCGTGGAGAAGAAACAAAAATAGGTCTATAAACTAAAAACTTGATTCGGCTAAATATTTGTATTGGTTTTAAATAAATAATTGAATAAAAGTATAAAGACCAATTACGCATTTTAAAAAATAAATAAATCGTTTTTAAATTAAAAATCAACATAGCCTTAACAAGCTGTCAATCTCGGAGTCTAAGGCGGGATCGATCTTGATACCTAGTCTTTCTAGCCGATTTATGCAATAAACTAATTTTTGGTGCTGGCGGCCTTCTTTTAATTTTATTATGGTCGCCTCGGAATTAAACACTCTTTTATATCGCTCAGCTACTACCGCAGCGATATTTTCAATGCTTAAAGAATGCCCAGACCCTACATTAAGTATAAAATCTTGCTCATTGAAAGCGTCACGTATTAAGAGAAACTCTACGACCCTACAAACCTCGGATATAGCTATAAAATCACGCTCCGATTTTGGATTACCAATTACTGTCATTAAACCAGATTTAACCACTTGTGAAGCTAGATCATTTACCAATAGGTGCCAGCATTTTGCCTTCTTTGACGTGGGATAGCCGACAGCATTTGACAATCGGATAATGCATCCCGAAATCATATCCGACGACAAAGCCCTTAATAAATGTTCTTCACCCGCAAGATGCGAAGTGGCGTAAGGGTGGGGGTTAACCAAAGCATGTGCTTCAGAAATAAATCCTTCCAAAGGCGATTTGTACACATGCGCTGTTGAAAAATATATAAAGCGTTGAACTCCCATCTTTAATGCAGCATTCAAAAGCTTTTCAACAATGGACCCATTAGTCCTCTGCGCACCAACCGGATCGTGAAGACAATCTATAGAATTCATGCCTGCTGCATGAACTATTGCATCTACAGCTCTGCAGGCATTCGCTAAGGACGAATTACTTTCCCAATCTATTGTTATGATTTTACAGTTGTTTCCGGTATTGTTTACGGAGGGATTTTTTCTACTTCCAACAATAATGTCGAATCCTTGCATAGCTAAATATTGGGCAATCCTACCGCCTAAGTATCCAGATCCGCCAGTTACCAAAATTCTCAAATTAAGAACCTTTCGACTTCGGCCGAATCCAGGGAGCTCCCTCAAGCCACAATTTTTCTAAGAGATCTTTATCACGCTTGGTATCCATACACTGCCAAAACCCATCGTGCTTATAAGCCATTAATTCACCGATATTTAAAGCCTTTGTCAACGGCTCTCTTTCGAGGAAAGTTTCATCACCTTCAATTAAATGAAGGAACTCGGGCTCCACGACAAAGAAACCGCCATTGATCCAGCCATCGTGCAATTGTGGTTTTTCCACAAAGCTTTGGACTCTATCTCCATCCATCTTTAATTCACCAAAACGCGCCGCGGGGCGAACAGCTGTCATTGTGATCATCTTCCCATGCGACTTATGAAATTCGAGTAATTCATTTAAGTCCACATCACAGACGCCATCGCCATATGTTAAAAAAAAAGTACCATCCTGAACCAAATGACTGAGCCGTTTGATCCTCCCACCTGTCATTGTCTCGTTACCCGTATCGACTAGATTTACTAACCAATCACAATCAGCTTTATGGAGGACTTCAGTTTTTCCAGACGCCATGTCAATTTTTACATCCGATCCTAATCTTCTATAGTCTAAAAAATATTTCTTTATCACATGGCCCTTGTATCCCAAGGCCAAACAAAAATCTTTGAACCCAGCGGATCCATACAACTGCATGATGTGCCAGATAAGCGGTTGACCGCCTACTTCGACCATAGGCTTAGGTATAACATCAGTGTATTCCGCGAGCCTAGTTCCGAGACCTCCCGCCAAAATAACTACTTTCAAAACAATACTCCATTCATCTATGAACAATATCCCAGCTATACGGGATCCTCGGATCGCTTATTGGTCGCCTTTCAATTTCTTCAGATTTATGAGGCATAGTTGCACAATTAGCAACGATCGATGAAGTCAACCCCAAACCTTTAAACCCATTCCAAACCAACGGAGGTACCGTGACTAGCATATAATTCTCAGGAGAAATAAATAGTTCTTGAACTATTCCATTAGTTCGGCTTCCTGCTCGGTCGTCGTATAACACAAACTTTATTTCTCCGAACACCACTGCGTAATTTAGTGTCATTTCTTTATGCAAATGCCAAGCCTTCACCACACCAGGGTGTGTACACGAGAAATATATTTCACCAAACCGCTCAAAAGATGGAGAATCTTCTCTAAGCATGTGCATCACCTTGCCACGCTCATCAAAAATTTGCTTTAGCGGAGTAACCTTTACACCGTCAATCACTATCAAACTCGAAATATTGTTTCAACTGCTCACGACTAATCTGGATCATATCTTTTTTTTCCAGATATGCACCATACCAAGACCCTGTGGCTTTAATTGTGTCACTTACCGTCCATTTCGGCTTCCATCCCAATAACTGATTCGCTTTATCGCAGTTAAGTTGCAATAGTGATGCCTCCTTCATGCCGGTGAACTCCGGCTTCGGCTCAAGCACCACACTTCCCATCCCAATACTTGAGACCAAGCCTTCTGCGATGTTTTTAACCGTGGTCGCATCCGTAACCAAAGGACCAAAATTCCAAGCACCTCCATAAGTTTTAGGATCATCGATTAGAGCAGCACCTAGCATCAAATATCCGCGTAACGGCTCGAAAACATGTTGCCAGGGACGATTAGACTCTGGGTTTCTCAACTTAATACTTTGCCGCCTCGAAATTGCTCGAATGCAATCTGGAACCAATCTATCTACCGACCAATCTCCTCCACCAATTACATTCCCAGCCCTCGCGCTAGCGCATCCAATCCCAGAATTATTTTCAAAAAACGAGCGATAATAGGACGAAAATGCTATTTCAGCAGCAGCTTTTGACGCACTGTAAGGATCATGTCCACCCAATTTATCTGATTCCCGATATCCCCAAATCCACTCAAGGTTTTCGTAACACTTATCAGAAGTCACGAATACGAGCGATCTAACCGAGCGGCACGCCTTCACCGCTTCCAGTAAATTAATCCCGCCAAGTACGTTTACCTCAAAAGTTGTTCTAGGGTCTTGATACGACGGCCTAACAAGCGCCTGCGCAGCTAAATGGAATACGAAATCCGGAGATAATTCTTGGAATGCGCTATTAAGTTTACTAAAATCCCTAATATCCTCATACACGGTTGGTATTATCGTATTCAGCCCAAGCAGTGAAAATAAATTTTGATCAGAGGTCGGCGGCAAGGAATATCCATAGATCTCGGCCCCCAACTCTTTTAACAAAAAACTTAGCCAAGCGCCTTTGAACCCTGTGTTCCCCGTTATCAAGACTTTCCTTCCAGCATAAGATTTAGCGAGGTTTTCAAAATCGCCTAACATTTTATTGATCCCCTCTCGACTTCGTTAACTTTTTGTATATATTCCAAATCATACTATCCAATCCAGATTTTTCTGAATTCAATTTGCCGCCTAATAATTCACACAATATCGAGTTAAATGTTTCGGCCCAATCATCTCTCAAAACTCTCCAATCACAATTAACTTTTGAAAGAACGATCTCGCGAATTGCATAAGACACATCATTACCATAACCAGGATCATAGTCTTTTATCATTAAAGCCAACCACTCAATCTGAAGTTTCCGATATTCGGGCATGATCTCTGAAGTCAACACAGCGCTGGTGTAGGAATCTTCCCAGTTCAGCCTATGGTCATAACTGCAATCTTCGATACTCTTGACAAATGCTTCGAGCATCCTTTGCAAAGACCCATCTGGCATAACCGAGTTATCAAAGTCACAGCACGAGGTTCCTCGCTCGCTAAAAAAAGTCAATGACCGCTTTCTGGATATCGCTTCTCGCGCAAGCACAACACGAAGTTTGAATTGATCAGCATGCAACAAAAATTGAACTTCAGCACCTCCTCGCAGAACTTTCATATCACCCAACCTTAAACTCACATCAAAGCCCATAAAGATCAGGATAGAAACTACATGAGGAATAACATCTTCAATAATGGAAATAGCTGGATCATAAGTTTTTATCTCACCATACCGTCGGGCATTGGAAGCATCAGCCCAATGCACAGTAAGCTCACTATCTCCATAGCTCCGACATACTTCACCTCTAAATTTATGGAGGATCATCGAAAAACGAAAAACCTGTGAGACACAGAAAAACTTGTCTCGAACTCGAGACATGTCTGCCAGCAGCTTGATACTTCCAGGGTCTATACAGACCGGTTTTTCAACCAATATATTAGATGAATCAATCACTTGAATCGCTGCATGGAAGTGACGCAATGCGTTATTAACAATAAAGCAAAGGTCGAAGTGAAGCCTATCAAAACGGACAATATTATCTGCGACGTTTATCTTTCTAGAAAAACCGGCTTCCTCAACCCATTGGGACATTCCCGCTTCGTTATTTTCAGAAACAACATAAATATTGACAGGATTGTCTAGGATTTTATCTAGCTCAAGTATGTACGCCCTAGCCCATCGACCTCCCCCAAAAACAACAACATCAGAAATTTTCGTCATCTTCCTATGCGCATTCGGCACCAACTGTTGCTCTCTAGTTAAAATCTGCACTCTCTACAACATCAATAACATCCCCTCGATAACCATGCGCATACAAGTAGCCTCTAATTTCCTCCGGGATATGCCAAGCGAGATTGAGAAGTACTTCAGGCTGCCCATCACCATCGAAAAGCAAATCGTCGCTAACTATTGGAATTCTTGTTCCGGGTACAAAGTGCCCAATTTTCATAGAATGCGGCTGTTCAAAAACCGCACTAATTACACTTTCATCCAACCCTAGCAGTTGTATGAGTATAGCCGCCCTTCCAGGAAACGCTTTCGCAGCTACGCGACCATGTTTCTTAACAATTAAATCGAGTTTTTGCCTTTTTCGCAAAACCCAACAACCAACATTTTTCTGTAAAACTTCAAGTTTTGAAAAGAACTGAACCTCGCTTAGCATCAGCTTTTCTATGTTTTCAAACCTTGTAGAGCATTCTTGTGGTGATACCTCAATAAACACCCTGATATTTCCACCGTAACGCGCGGGAAATTGAACATCCACCAGAGACCAGTTCATTTTTCGACAAACAAAATAAAATGATGTCACGCTGTATGTTCTAGGATGCTCATGATAAAAAGTATCAAACTGATTACTTTCAATAATGGACCCTAAATAATGGTTTTCTATAATCAGAACTGTGGTATTTTTACTTAGTACAGAAATTGCTTCGGTCACTTCGAATAAATTTTCGATATGCGCAAATACATTTGTGAAACAAATAACATCTGGGTGACCGTTCTTCTCTACAAATTTTTTCGCAACTTCTTTATCAAAAAACTCTTGATAAATCGGATGTCCATTTTTTTCAGCTTGCAACGCTGCCTCAGTTGGCTCGATACCAAAAGTCAACGCCCCTTTAGACCGAAATATATCGAGAAGACTCCCGTCATTACAGCCAATATCCAATACACGCTTGCCACTTAAATCCCCATACCGCCGGATGCAAGAATCCACAAAGTCAACCATGCCAGTCAAAACATCATTTGTTAACTTCGATCGGTAATGATATGAGCGAGGAAATAAACGCTCTTTTGGCACTTGATATCTCTGATGTGCGGTTATGCATTGATCGCAAAAAACTATTTCCAAAGGATAGGTAATACAGCGCTTTTCCAGCTGGACTGAAATAAGGTCATCACATAGCGGATTATTACCCAGATCGAGCACTGTGGTTAATTGATGATTACCACAAATCTCACACTTATCAATGCTAAAGAAACTAGCCGAATTATCTCTCAAAAAAAACACCTCTTAGAAAAATTTTTATCTTCCTGCAAAAAAAATAAATAACTGACAAATATGCATTTGGATACAATATATTTCCGATTAAATTTCTGCATTTGATATATCTGATACCTGACGTCCTAGGTCGAAGAATCATATTTATATAATCAGGAACGAAATTATGCAAAGCAAAATTTTTACACAGCAAATATTGAATCAAGGGCAAGCCTGCCTTCCTATAGCAATCAATAGCCTCGACAATTCTCACACTGTGAATAAACGGATACATTGGAGACCATTCCCTCACGCCACTCAAACTGATTATTGGTGGGTTTGCGTTATAATACGCCCTTGATCTACTGAAAGCTTTTGCGAATATTTTTATATGCGGAAAAGTGTTATCAAAGTGAGAAAACGTGCGTAAATCGCATAAGGCTTCTTCACTGATTTCATCGGTACATGAGTCCCAATTTGATTTTTTAAAAACTGAGAGAAACATCCCTCCGAGGAAGTCGAAAGAAATGTTCTTATCTAACAAGTCAAAGAAATTTAAAGGACCTTCAATGTCATAACTTGAAAACCTATCCATCGATTTGGGTAAGAATTCAGTATCAAAAGGATAGGTGAACTTCTGCAGATACTTAATATCTAGCAAGTATGCATTTACATAAAAAAAATTTACTTCCGGATTGGATTGCATCAAACACGCAAGTCGGACAAGTCCGTCAGGCGCCAATAGATCATCATCGCCGACTAACCAACAATAGTCTCCCCTCGCGCTTTCTACTACTTTCAAAAAATTAAAGGCATGTCCCCGGTTACGTGTATTTTTTCTATACCGTATGGGCAGAACAGAAGACATCTCTCGTATAACGACCTCGGTGTTATCTTCGGAGCCGTTATCGGAGACACATACTTCAAAAGTAAAACCCGGAGGTTTTTCGCAGGAAATAATTGAATTCAGACAATTGCGAAGATGGTATCCCCGATTGTATGTAGGTATACAAATCGATAGGTTTACGAAAGCACCAGCCTCTTCTTTGGCTCCATCATCAAAAATCTTAGACACAAGCACTCACTAATCACTTAAGAGTTGAAACAATGTACGACATAACTCACCTCTCCTATTGCGCGCAAAGCGGTCACAAAACAACAAGCGGGCTTCCTGTACCTCAGGTCGAGACCACCACTCATGCATAAAACACCAATTACTACTAATCTCCGACGCACAAATCGCGGGTGCATCTGTGAATAAAATGCCTGCATTTATAAGTCTCTGATAGTATTTCCGAACGCTTGGCCTTACATACGAGAGCCCGAAAGGCCAGAATGCCATTGTTGGAAAGTTAGAAGCGAGGGCCTCAAGAAATCCGGTCGAATCATAGGCATATACGACCAGTCTATTTTGTGTTAGCAATTTATGGAAAGGAGATGCATCATCAATCAATAACGTGGAGTCAAACGCCTTCAGCTTGCACATCTCTTGAAATCCCGCCCTAGAGTGATCAGGGTGCAGCCTAACAGTCAACATAGGCTTAACGTTACGTGACAAATTCCTGATGAATTCTTGGACCTCCATTAAAAAGTAAGAGTAAAGAGAATAATCATCCCATGTATTATTCTGCGGGTTAGCAGTTGGCAACACTAATAGAAGCCCCCCGCGCTTACGAGGTCTTAGTCTCTCAGCCCCATTAAAAACCATATCTCCGCGAACATATTTAGAAGAACTATCCTCCCAACCCCATGTTAGGAATTTGTCTGCAGTTATCTCTTCAATGGTTGGATTGGCATATCGCGAGGTACCGTAATTTGCACCATGTTGTCCAACATAGTATGGGACTCCTAAAGCTGTATGATTGGCTAACCAAAATTTAAAAACATCATTTGTATCAAAGGCATTCGAGGTGAATATAGCCCTTGGACTATTCGGCCATCTCTGGCAGGCAGCACATCTTTTTAATTCTTCAAACCCCTCTATAAAGGCTCTAGGCATGATACGAAAAAAGATATGCCTGAATGCCTGTTCGACGCGACAATTTTTGGGACCTTCAAATTCAGAGGCTAAATAGCCCCTGGTAGTCTTATTGACTTTTGCCGTCAAATTATATTCAACGGAATACCAGAGTTGTGGAACCTGCTTGAGTTTGAAATGTAGACATATTTTATCCCAAGGCCGTATGTAAGATTTATAAATAAATACATCTTTGGATTTTGAAAATAAACCAAGAGAAAAGCTTACGCCACTTAGAATCCAATCCAAAATTTTATCTTTCAAAAAAAAATTTTTAATTTTAGATTCAATTGGCTGATGTTTAACTAAGATAACTTGACAGGAATCTCTAAACAAAAGTTTTGTAATATACCCATAAATCATGCTATTCCACGCGCGGTCACCAGGCTGATTTCTCGCTTCATGAGAACCAATTGCGGTCAAATATTCTAGACACGGTTGATATGCGATATAACGGTTCGCACCCATAAGTTCGATTGCCTTCTCTACTGTCCGCACTCGATTAATAGTGAGCAGTAAAGTTCTGCGAAACCAATGCCCGATCAATATTTTCCAATACCGTTCGCTGCGATCAATGCCATGGTAATCATTTAAAATTTTTACAGCCTCAGGAAAAAGCTTACCCTCCAGCACCACCCTCAATTCATGATCGCGCGCTCTCTCAGCCTCATCGAGACCATAGTGTGGCATCAACGTTATATTTTTTTCGTCTATGAAATCGATATCGCCTGGCGGAAAGCATGCTTCATTAATAGCAACAATTTCACTACGGGCCGCAGGCCAAATGCGAAAGTCATCCGCAGTTACTAAGTAGCGCGCTCGCGAGCTCATTGAGTATAAATGTTGTCAATCTGGCTACAGGTGTGCATGGTTCTAAACATAGGGTTGGCATCCAACAACTCTTCATATCTACCCTGGCCGGTCAAACAGCCGTCCTCCAAGACATAGATAGCGTCGCAATTTTTCAGCGTGGACAGTCTGTGAGCGATCAGAATCACCGTCACAGACGGCCTTAGGCCATAAATAGAATCCATAACCAAATTTTCAGTCACGGTATCAAGTGCGTTTGTAGCCTCGTCCATGATAAGTACGAGAGGCTGTCTATACAGAGCACGAGCGATCCCGAGTCGTTGCCTTTGCCCACCAGAAAGCTTTACACCTCTCTCTCCAACCGATGTTTCATAACCCAGGGGCAGCTCGTTCACAATAAAATCATGTATGCATGCTTGTTTAGCAGCTTCGACTACCAAACCCATGTCTATTTCGGTCTGATCATAACCAAAAGCTATATTTGAAGCTAGACTCCCGTCGGAAAGATAAATAGATTGCGAAACATATCCCACACAACTACCCCAGCCTAACTTGGTTTCAGGACTTAAAATATTACCCCCAATCCTTATGCACCCCTTATCAGGCGTATGCAAGCCGAGTATCAAATCAATCAAGCTAGACTTCCCACTCCCTGTGGGACCAACAAAACCAACTATTGTGCCCGGAGGAATTACTAAATTGATATTCTTTAAAATTGGGCGTTTAGGGTCGTAATTAAAAAACAGATCCACGATTTCTATCGACCCTGCGAGAGTCTCCTCGCGCTCCGCGCTACCATTAAACGCACAAAAAGTTTTTTCCCTGAGATCACCTACAACCACGTCTAAAGACGGCCCGATAAATCTAAGTTGCATTACAGATGCATAAATTTGCTGCAAAGCAGGCATAAGGCGATAAGCGGTAAAAGCAAATAATGCAACGACAGGAATCGCTCCACTCATTGACCCATCCCTTCCTACCAAATAGAGCAAAACTAACTGCATCCCGCCAAAAGCGATTATCTCCAGCCCAAATCTAGGTAATTGAGCAAGACTTTGTGCGTTAGCTTGAAATTTGGAGTTCAATGCCGCGGGCCGAGAAAACTTCTCCACATATTTATATTCAAGTCCAGCGGCCTTTATTTCCTTTATTGCCCCGAATGACTCGCTAACCGAGTGGAACCTATCAGCATTAGCCTTCAACCTCAAACGTCCTTGGCTATCTATCGCATTATTAACTAAGCGAAATATTAAACCATACATGATTATCAAGCCCGCAGCTCCGAATAGAGATATAGCCGGCTCTATTGCCACAACCATAATCAATAAAGCTAACGCTACTGCACCTTGCGCTACAATGGTGACGAAGGGAACTAATGCATTACTCACAACAAGGCTCACCTCAGAAAGAATTGTTTTACCCATTTCTGCGCTGTTTTTTTCTAAGTGCCATTTATAGTCCCTGTATATATAGGACTGCATCACCTCACAACTGATTTTATATTCTAAATAATGAGTAAATTTAAGAACGCGATAAGTAACAAAAGCTTTAAATAAAATACTTACGACGAGAGCTATAAAAACCAAAACACCAAGAAAAAACAAAAATGGTTTATAGCCATCTACTCCAAAATTACTTGAAATTAAAAAGATTGCCTCTAACCATCCATTTTCTCTTATTATATCGGGATTCATTAATACTGTAATAAATGGCAATATTGATACAACGCCTATAGTATCAATAAATGCCATTAATAGGATGAGAAGCAATAATCCATAAAAACTCCTTTTTTCCATAAAAGAAAAAAGATACCAACATTTAAAACAGTTATTTTTAAATGACACAAGATGTACCTAAACGAAGAATTTGATGAACGAAACTTATGATAATCAATTTTTAGGTTTTACTTTGGAGTATTTTTTATCTGCCAATAACTTTGCTGCTAAAAGCGACAGCATAATCATAAGAGAATGTTTCTCTCCATAGTCTTTAACTGTAGAATTAAAGAGTGCTGCCACAAATACCATCAACGACACTCCAACCAAAAAGTCTCCCGCTGCTCGATCTACTGTGCGATGCCGGATGCCTTCTTTCACGATACACAAGAGAAATATTGCAAACAGCGATAATGCGGGCACTCCCCCAGCGACCAGCATATTCAAAAACTCGCTGTGAACATTGTCGGTTAAAACCTTAATTTCGCCATCATCGAATGCGTTTTGAAGCTCAGCCACAACATCACCCACACCCACACCTAAAACTGGGTTCTGTAATCCGATTTGCGTGGCTCCGCGATAAAACTCTAATCTGCTACCTACAGATGTAAGAAAGTCGTCATGGACTAGCGCTCGTTCAAAATCAGCAAAGGTTTCGGTAATCCGCATTGTGAATCGCCCATCAGACAGATAAATACTACCGATAGCAAGCACAATGGCTAGATTTATAGCGGTAAGTTTTAGTCGATCAAAAGTTAAAAGCAAAAATATGAATGTCACTGAAATTATTTGCATATACCCCGTACGCCCAATTTCGATACTCAACACGTTATAAGCGGTCAACAGCCCTATCAAAATCGCTAGAACGCGAAAAATTCCGGCTTTTTCTCGAGCAATCAACAAAGCAGCCAGCAGTAGAGCTGACATGATGAACCCATGAAATATCCTGTTCCCCAGACTTAAGGAAGCACCTTCGATGTGCCACCAACCAAATCCGAGTCCATATGAAACGAATAACGCTATGGAGGATCCCAATAAAGCTGCATAGAAGGCCAGATTTTGAGTATATTGCATACCCACCAGGGCTCCAGCAAATACGGGTATCATAAAATATAAACGATATTCAAATAGATGAATTAGGGTATCAAAAATACCATTCTCGGACCACAATATTGACAGCGAAAGCCAAGAAAATAGGGCTAAGCCAATCTTTTCGAAGGAACTAATATGCTTCCAATTAAATTGTTGAACGAAGAGAGGTAGCGCAAACAAAAAGGCGAGGGTAGAAAAAGTTGCTGAAAATCCCGTTGGGAACCAACAGGAGAACATCACGAACGAAAACGCAATAAAGCTAATCGAAAACGCTATTTCCGACACAAACAGCAACTTGCCCTTAAAGTTTAGCATTTTGCAATGTTCGCCCACACTTGAGGGTAAATAGTCTGGCAATGTAAATCCACTAGATCTTCCCAAGTCCATCTCACCTCAGCTGATCGATAAGGCTGCTTAAGTAGCTCGTCTAACTTAGATACCCACTCACTTAAAGGTGCTTTTAAAGGAACGATACAGGTGCCTTCAAACTCTAAATCTGCGGCGCCAACTCGATCCGACATAAGAACGGCAACGCCAAAAGCTCGCGCTTCGGCGACAACCATACCGAAAGGTTCAAACTCTGCCGGGTGAATCAAAATATCATAGTTCTTCCAATAAATTTCTGCATGCCAACCCATAATTCTCACGCTATCTTTTTCACTCATCCATTTCGGGATGACTGATGGCTCGACACCATATACATCGAGAGTCGCATTCGGGACGGTCGACCGAAATTCGTCGATGATACTGATAGCGCGATACAAACCCTTTCTCTTCCATTCTTTACCCACAAAAACGCAACGCGGGGCGCCCAAGTCAAATTTATCCTTTATTCCACAATCAACCGAATTATCTACGCCTGGCCAACCCAAGTGAAAATGCTTGATCACCGAATCGGGATACTCCTCAATAAGCTCTTTTTGTATCTGGCTAGAAACTGGAATTATCCAATGAACTCCTCGCGACAAGATCTCATCACGCTCCATCTGTCTCCAACCGCGAACCCTAGAACTCAGCTTTTTGATCCAACTCAACTTACCGCCGGCATTAATCGGAGGGCCATGAAAAGTAGTTATATGGTGCGATGTTGACCGCTCATGGCTGTGAATAATGACCCTCTGTCCCCGGAATCGATCCGTTATAAGCTTGTCTACCCTCTCCCTGAAAATAAGCATCGACTTCCAGCGAGGCTTATCTCGAGACCTTTCGACCTGAATTACTTCAATGTTGGGCGATGCGTCTCCTATGACGCATTCACAAATGACAGAGATACTCCAACCTTTCTCTGACAATCCGTGAACGAGTCGCCAGACATACGTCTCCATCCCCCCAACCGGACCGAAACGCTTCACAATCTGGATGATACGCGGCTTAGTCAATCGAGTGACCGATAATGTTTTTTACTAATCTCAACGCCTAGAAAATCTTCGATCCAAAAGCGAACTCGATTACGACGGTCCCGATAAGTCACGCAGTATCTAGGATCTTGAACAAAGTCAACTTCAGCCTCACTCTCAAGCCAGCTTTTCATCACGTCGGGATGGGAACCTTTAAATGGTCGCAATTCGAGAATATCAACCGAGCCATAACCTTTGAAATTCTCATGCTTACTTCCCCAGTAACGCCCCACTTGTTTTAGCTTCTCAGCCATTTTTGAAACATGGCGGCAATGTCCATAATGATAGATATTCCCACCGGCATACTTCGCCCTGGGGTAGCGCCCTCTCTTATTTTTATCCATTACCGTCCAGAACAATCCATCTGGTGCAATCGAGCGGATCGTATTACGGATAATGCGTGGCGCACGTCGATAACCAGCTATACCAATCTGATTCGGAGTACCGTAAAAATGAAAAAAGTCAAAATAAAACGCCTCGACCTGAGGATTATCTAGATTATCAAGCATGGTTTTACGGATGTTCGACAATTCTGATTCATGAAGCACCTCATCTCCTTCGAGATAAAACGCCCAGTCACCGCTACAATTGTATTGCCCGATCATCTTCTGCTGCCCATATACAAATCCACGATCTTGCATACTCTCATTCCACAGAGAATCGACGACCCGAATCTTGGAATCAGCAATCGCCAAAACCCTATCACGAGTATCATCTTCACCTTTACCTACCACGCAAATGAATTCGTCCACGATAGGTAACATGGATTTAATACTCTCTTCGAACGGATAACCATTCATCACAGCATTTCGTAAAAAAGTAAATCCAGAGACTTTCATACACGCAGAACACTTGAAGGGGCTATCAAATGATTTGGATCATCCAACGTTTTCTGAAACTTTTGATCATTTATCTGTAAATTTTCTCGGGAATTCTTTGGGTGATGCAGATGCGCCACACATGTCGCCAATCGACCCGAGCGACTCTTGATCCCTAAGCGCATCAACCGAACTACAAAATCACTATCTTCGCGACCCCACCCCAAGTAGCTTTCGTCGAATCCAGCGATCTGAAGCACATCCTCTCGATATACGCTCAAATTACAGGTTCTAACACTCTCCCAACTTCTATGACCAATATCGCGAAAAGGACCTAGGGGAACAGTCAAGAACTTCCAGTTATTGAATACCCTGGAAAACGCTAAACGTTGCTCTAACACCAATGAAGTCTTTTGCGCACTCAACAAGTAACGTCCACCCGCAATTAAATAACCCGACTGAGAAATCTCAAGATGATTTTCAACAAAGGCGGGTGGCATGAGGCAATCACCATCCACAAAAATCAAAATATCCGATCGCGATCTTAAAACTCCTAAATTCCTTACCAAGGCTGCCCGAAAAGCCGAATCTGAACACCATACATGACAAATTGGCAGCCTATAAACCCACTGATCTATGACCATGCATGTTTCTGACGACGAACCATCATCGCAGATGATTATCTCATCAGGTACACGAGTTTGTTGCGCAACACTTTTTAACACTGCATTGAGCGCGTCGGGTCGATTATAGGTAGTAATTAGAAGAGCGACTCGCACGGGCATCTTTCTCAACACATCTTTAGTTTAATTATATAGCTTCTTAGGAATAAAAGCAGACCATCAAGGTGCAAAAAAGCGGTTACAAACACATGCTCGAGGAGCCAGCCAGGCTTTGCTGGAACTAAGTCCGCATCAGTCCCGGTTCTATGTGGCGTGTGACGTGATAACTTGGAGCGCCATTGGGAGGGGTAACAAAACTGTTTTAGCACCGTTTTACCAACCTAAAAAAAGCTTCAACCACGTCGCCGGGCTCGATATTTGACACTTCAGCATGGTCGTATAGAGTCTCACACACCATATCTGTAGTGTCTCTGAGGACACGATTACCATCAGCGTCAAATATTTCGCAATCAGCAAATAATGCGACTGTCGGTCGATCTAAGGCACAAGCTATGTGCCACAACCCTCCATCAGCACCCATGAAAAATGGCGTATTGGCAATTTCAGATGACACCTCAACCAAACGATTACCAACGCTCGAGGTAACATTGGGGAACAACCTCACTAATCGCTCATGATCGGATCTTCCATTTGGTCCCCCAATCAAATGTACTCGCACGTTATGGTCCACAAGCTGTTCAATAACCAAATCCCAATAGCGATAAGTTCTGAAAGACCACTCGCCACCGACAGCAATGCACAAGTCAGCATTGGTCTGTAAATCAGAACAAACCGTCAAATACGGTTTGACTTTACAGCCAACAGGATTTTTTCGCAAAAGGTCTAGCATCCGAGCAAAAGCAAAATACGTCCGATTCAAATCAAACCCGTTCAAAAACCCGTACATCGAGACCATAGGAGTTAATGGAGCTACTTTTAATTTTTTAACTAAAACTCGAGGCGCAAACGAATCACAAATCACCAAATCGTATTTTTTTGTCATCTTTTTGGAACTATCAAACACTTCAGTAAACCATCGATCGTTTTGATAGAGTTTCGAGTTTTTTTTGCTGGTAAATAAGTCCAGTTTTCTATCCGCCAGCAAAACGCGCGCACTCAAATCCATTAACGAATCTCCTAATGAAGGAGCTGAGAAATTGATCCAAAGTATATTTTGCTCGCCCGCAATTGCCTCGCGCTCTGAAACCAAGCCAAAAACGCGTCCGATTACCCAGTAAACAAAATATCGTTTCGCGAACTTAATCAGCCAGTAAAAACGATACACCTCACCCGACTCAATGAATTTTTTGGCTCCAGATGGAACGAAAAGAGTCTCAGGCAAACTAGTCGTAAATTCTTTATACTTTTCTAACAACATTTTTCTCTGGTTCTAGATAGAAATGAAAACTCTTAAACTTCCAAATATTTTGGAACCCAAACAAGACTACCCTTTAGTAAGGCTAGGTTCTTCCCGTGATGGTGGGTACCTTATCGATAAACGTTTACTCAATAACGATTTACTGTCATTCGGTATTTCTGGTGATTGGAAATTCGAGAAAGACTGGAAACGTTTATCAGAACCTAGCTGTCGGATAGTAACATTCGACGGATCGATCGGAGCGGCAAAGTTCCTAGTGGACGCCGTTGCTAGCAGCTTCAGGTTACACAAACCAGATCTAATCATGCGAAATTGGCGCGTTTTGGTTGACTATTTCAGATTCCTTAAAACTCAGACTTCATTCCACCAAAAATTTCTAACGCGAAACACCGTGGGTGGTGCACATGAGACTTTTCCAAACGCATTATATAATTATAGCCTGACACAACCTGTATTCTTAAAGATGGATATCGAAGGCAATGAATATGAATTACTCGATGTCATTATCGACCACAAAGCTTCTCTGGTTGGAATCGCTATTGAATTCCACAATCCGCTAGCCAATATCGAAGCGATCAAAGACTTTGTTTCGGGTATAGATATGAACATTACCAACGTACACGCTAATAATTGCTTATCAAAATACGACAGTAATCGAGGTGAACCAAGTATCGAAATTAGCCTCTCAACTCAAACTGGAACAGAGCCCTTCTCAGGCCACCCCCACCCTCTCGAAAGAGAAAATGACCCAACCTGCGAGCCAATAGCTATCAAATTTGCTTAGGGAAGTACGTCAATATGCTTTGTAAGACTTTTCTTCCATTAATTGGGAACCAAATGCCAAATTAATCTCGCGTTTGATTGCAGCTCGGCGGTCATTTAATTTATAAACAGATCGAGCAAGTTTTATGAATTCGGCATCAAAAATTCTTTTCGACTCAAACTCTCTCAATTCATCCTCTATCTGCCACAACTGGAGGTTCACTTCAACCAACTGTTGGAACAAAGGTTGACTAAGTGCCTCCTCCATACCGGAGTCCTTCAAAGCGCGTTTGAGGAAATCAAGTTCCAATGAAACGTTTTCAAGCGCCTCAGGATTGGTCAACTTTTCCACTTTAATATTCAGGATTGATACTTTGTCTACCACCTCGCCAACCGAGGCTTGTATTGAAATTGTCATACTACTTCTGGTTTGAAATACGATATTGTCCATGCGTAATAGTATCGCATACAAAACAATTCGCGATAGATAGCTTTATCCACTACTCCACACAAGATATAACAAGCACTACAATTTAGCCGGGTACAACAACCGTTGTCTAAGGTTATTTAGCAGAGATTTCAGACTTTGGACACTGTAGATGTTAACCTAAACTGAAAGCTTCTATGGAAAACACTGGAACTATGCCACCTAAATACTCGCACGTCCCCTACCCTTCCGACTACATGCAAATCGCCATTAATCTTGTGGTAGATCACTTTGAGAACAATGAACCGCACGGAATAAAAATACTCGACTTGCCTGCCGGCAACGGTTGGCTTGGAGAGCAACTTGCAAATCAAGGGTACACAGTAGTTTCGGCTGACATTAACCAAGAGCGAACTGACTTTGCACAAGTTGATATGGAAAAACCACTTCCGTTCGATAACGAGGTATTCGATGCGGTGATTTGCTGTGAAGGAATTGAACATGTGTTTTCACCTTTCCATTTATTCAGTGAATTCCACAGAGTGTGCAAACAGGGGGGCATATTAATTATCACGACTCCAAACATACAGAACTTGTATAGTCGTATACAGTTTCTGTGTACCGGATATCTATTTCAATTTGATCCTTTCGATAAACGACCATTAAAACAAGGAGAATTAAGTGACAAGGGGCACATCTCTCCGGTAGGACTGACTCAACTTATTTATTGGAGCGAGCATTTCAACCTAACGGTATTACCGCCCCAGGGTAGTCGCTATAAAAAAAGATGGCTTCTCTTACCACTAATTCCGGTGATTATTCTTGGACAAATTTGGAGTTATCTTGACTGGCGTAAAACATCTGGCGATGGAGCTCGAAAATTTATCCAACAATACTTATTCCGGCTACCCGCACTGCTCTCAAGAAGCTTAATTTTTTGTTGTAAAAAATAATGGCCTCGTCATCCCTCACCACCACCGAAAGATGGGGAGTCACTCAGCTTAACGAGACAAGTCATAATTCAATCTAATTATTGATTCATGTAACATCATATTTAATTTCATGGCGCTAGCAGCACCAGCTTTATCTGAAAAGAATCATCCTATGAATATTAGTGGGAAAAATACTGGACACATAATCAACCAAATCGCCGCAGGAATATACATGGAAGCCAATACACGAAAGAACAAAGCACCATTGGGAGCATTACTATTTCTCATCAGCTCAGTCACATTTGGCGAAGATAGAAATTGCACGGAGACAAACCCAAATATATTTAGCGGTATAACCAAATTATTCGCAAGGTCAGAGCCAAACCCCAAATGCATGGCCCACATAATAACAACCGAATATAACAAAGCGGATAAGTCATACGAAAACGAAAATTGGACCGACGATCTGTACCGAACGAGCTATCAATCCAATCGCGATACTAGGCTCAGCTCCCTACAACAAAGCCTTAACGGCAATATTTCCAGCTTCACAATAGGGTCTGATAATCCAACATCTATAGTCGAAGATGACCTACAAACATTGAAGGGCTACAACACAATTAAATAAAAAAACCCGGGACAAACCCGGGTTTTCGTAATTACCACTTCAATTGTTAGTTAACAATTTTCATTAGAAGCTATAAGAAAGACCTAATGCAGTAGTAGAAGGCTTTGTTGAAGCTGTGTCATCGTTAGATGATTCAACAAATGCAGTGACGCCGCCACCAAGGCTCTGGTGAATACCGATGACAGTTTGATCTACAGTTTTAGCTGAACCATCAGCTTTCGTAGATTTCTTACCTGCCGCGAACGTTGTGTCACCCATCGAGTAAGTGAGTGTAGCAGCAGTATAGTCTGTCTTGGTACCGGCTACGTCAGCTTCGTTCATTTCATACATAGCTCCAAGCCCACCTACAGAATAGGTGATTTGTGCAAACGTGTTATCGGTAGTGCCTACAGACTCAATCGCGTATGCAATTGAAGCTGGGCCAAACGAATAGCGCGCACCAAAGCCTGACAAATCGCCTGACACTTGGTTAGCAGAATCTTCAGAAACAGTACCTTCCTTAGGCGAATGAGCGACGACGACGGTCAAACCTTCTGCTAAAGATGGCAACGTCCAGTTGATTGATGCGTCATTTGCGCCCGCACCAACTTTGTTGTTACCGATGAAGAAAATATCGCCTTTATCGAACGAATCGATCGCACCACTTTCATCACCAATGGCTAGCTTGCCGAAATCTCCAGCAAGAGTAATAGAGTTTCCGCCGTCGTTACCGCCGGCACCTTGGATATTTAGGTCTGTAGTTACAGTCACACCACCTGCAATTTCAGTAGTAGCTGTAATTTTAACAGCACTTTCTTCAACAACTGACTCGGTTGTTGTTGTAGATGTTTCGGCATCTGAGTATGCGAGCTCTGTAAAACCAGAAACGGTCACTTCAGCAGCAAAGGCTGGAGCTACGAATGCAGTTGCAACTGCAGCAGCAATAATTTTTTTCATTTGAGATTCCCTCATTAAACAGTTTTAAAGGTTACTTAAGTATCCTCTTTTGTCTGGGTTGCCCCAGAGGTAGGTAAGCTAGCCCTACCGAGGCGTGTCATCCAATTGGATTTCCACGGGACATACGGTAACCAAACCGTCACGATTGAACAACCGTGGGCCAACAAGCTCTGAATATGAGACAAGGCTCCTTATGTCACGTGAAAATAAATTTTTTTCCAAATTCACGGAACTTTTTGAGCGAAATTTCGTCGTGTGTTTTTCGACTGTTTTCCGAGGAGATTTTCTCACCTGGAAATTTGGATAAATAAAACGTTATAAATCAATAGGTTATAGGGTTCATTTTGCGGGTCGATTTTGACTTTCTCTTCAATGTTATTGAGCAAAGTTTGAACGATGATTTTCCGACCCCGATTCGCCGTCTCAATTTCTGCCTGAATTTTGTCCAAATTTTCTGAGCGAGTATTAGACTAATGTCTAATAAAAAAGATAGGAACTTTTACGAAAACGGCCAATTTTTGCCGCTCTTCAAAACGGTATCGAGAGGGCTTCGTGAGTTCAGCGCCCTAAATGATGCATAAAAATTCTCCTACGATCGGTGAATCGCCCTCTAATTCCCAGCCTCGTCACGTTATCGATCAGATTTGAGAGGCATAATGCGCACACTGAGCATCGAGTCTCTTTGCAATTTCCTTACGTATTGGTTTGGAGACACCGAGATCCTTTGCAACTTGCTCAAAGGTCGAGACAACTTCGATGATATCCCGTATCACAGCACGGCTTTTCTCTGGTGATGCATACGATGCACGCTCACCAAGTCTTTCGAGCACTTCCACTGGCGGCCGGTCGCCATGACCATGAAAAGCCGTAGAGTGTTCGTTGTATGGATGCGGGCTAAATGTCAGATCGTAGGCTGGTGACAAATCCCATCGGCCTCCATCATTTTGTAAAAATGAATGATTTTTAGCGTGATCATCTTGGTTGCAGACCAATAGATTAAATACAGCACGTCTGTACATCAGTTGGCCACGTGCTGGAGACTGACAAAGTTCACGAGCGCACTGGATTAGGTCTGCATAGTCAAGGCTTGGCATCCGAAAATCTGCATCCAGCAATCCACTGGCTGTTGCCACATGCAGGCGCCCGGTACTCGTGAGGTCAAAACGTTTGACCGCAAGCCATTGGGATGCGCCGCTCGTTGATGGTGCGCCAACGAGCGTCCACTCAACTGGCTTCAGCATCGCTTTTGCAGCAAGCGAGAGGATCGCCGCTTCACACAAACCTTCTTCATGTCGAAGAGCCCCTCTGTCTGTTGTAAATTTGACGATCCATCCTGCATCGCCCTGACGAGGCACCAATCGAACCGACCGAAGGTCATTGTTGTCGGCATACACATGCGCTTTGGGACGCGCACCACCAGAAGATCCCACTTCCACCAGCTGATCCAATCGAATACTGTCTCGACCCGAATCGATCTCCTGAGCAGCAATACCAAGATCGCCTAATTGGACGACCCCTTCTGTTCGATCAGAATTCAATGGCTCGGCATATTGCAGCGCTCCGATGCCGGTCATTCCCACGAGAGCCAAGCGATCCATTTGAGTGACGTGGTCTAATGAAACGCCCTGTCGACGAAACCACCGATCCTGCAATAACAAGCCCCAACCATCAGGCAAGCTATCCGAAAATACACCATGCAGGCCATGATGCGGCTCTCGCGGTCCTTTTTGTAAACGAGTATCCGCTTTTAAGCGAAATGGAGAGAGATTACCGAAACGCGACACATAATCGACGTCATACTGAAAGAATACACCCTGCGAATTCTGCGCCAGACGCCCGACAGACACTATGTCGCCACTACCAAGAACACGATTGACAGACAAATCAACGACGGACTTTCGCATTGGCAAGCACCTCCTCAATCGACTTTGGCATGGATTCAGCATCACACAATGCTCTCAGGCGGTTCAGGTCATCCAGGGTCTCCCACAACAAACACAACTGACGGAAAGAGATCTCGCCGGTTAACTCAAATCGCTTAATTGTTGGTGCGGGAACGGCACTACGCTCCGCCAACGCTTCGCGAGACAACTTCTGCGCTCGACGCAGCGAGCGAATATGCCCAGCGATTTCCCGTTGAATTTGTGCGCTTGTAAGAAAATTCATAGACACCAATATTAGACAACATATTATCTAATTATAATTTAAATAACAGTTTTTGGATATGATAATGTCTTTCTGATGAATAATAGATCGATCCACCCGATACGTTTGGTTCAGACCGGAAGTTCTTGTCTAACTCAATGGACACATGATGCTTTGTCCATTCCACTGGACAAAAAAAGGCTAACCGTTGAGCGGGAAGCAAGAAATAAGTAATAGACACGCGGGGCACCTGCCAAATTTGCTGACGCCTCGGGACCTAAGGACGATCGTCGATCTCTTGCTCTTTCTCAGGAACCAACAGGTCATCCCGAGAAATATTCATGAGAAGAAGTGTCGCTGTGACGACATAAATCGATGAGTACGTACCCACTGCCACACCTATCGTTAAAGCGAGCGCGAAGTTATGAATCAACTCACCACCCAAGAACAGTAACGCCAATAACACCAATAAAGTCGTCATCGATGTCGCCAGTGTCCGACTGAGCGTTTGGTTGATTGAGTCATTCATGACCTTGAGTGGATCATTCGTACGCATGATCCGGAAATTCTCACGAACCCGGTCGGAAACAACAATCGAGTCGTTCAACGAATAACCAATCACAGCGAGAACCGCTGCCAAGACAGTCAGATCGAAATCAAGACCAAAGAGCGCGAAGATACCTAGAACGATCAATACATCGTGAATCAGTGCAATGACCGCCCCTACAGAGAATTTGAACTGGAAGCGGAACGCGACGTAGAGCATCACAATACCGAGCGCAAGCAATAGACCGAGACCACCTTGCTCTCTCAGTTCTTCACCAACAGCGGAACCCACAAACTCAGAGCGGAGTAAATCCACTTCAAAGCCCGCAGCTTGTAGCGCTGCAATGACGTCATCACCTGCCTTCGGCGCATTGTCTTGAGCCAACCGTATGACAACGTCAGTCGGCGCCCCAAAGGCTTGGACGACCGCATCTGGGAATCCGGAATTAACCAAAATCTCACGCACTGACTCAAGCGCAGGTGCCTCAGCAAATTCAAGTTCTACTAATGAACCACCAGTGAAGTCGAGACCAAAACTCAAACCGTTCATCGCCAGTAGGGCAATCGACGCCACAACTGCAACGATCGAGATGAGGCCTGCGATTTGCCGGCCCGCCATAAAATTAATTGAAGGAGTCGCCATACGCATAATTACAGAGCCCACTTAGGAAGATGACGATGCCCAAAGAGGCCTTCAACCAATAACCGTGTCACGAGTGTTGCCGTAAAGAGTGAGGTACAGATACCAATCGCCAAGGTAATCGCAAACCCTTTGACAGGTCCTGAACCAATTCCGGCTAAAATAATCGCTACCAGCAACGTTGTGATGTTCGAATCTAGAATCGTCACAAACGCTCGCTCGAAACCGACGCGGATTGCTTGAGGATCGGCAAGTCCACGCGTCCGCTCTTCTCGGATTCGCGAGAAAATCAATACATTCGCATCAACAGCCATACCGACCGTTAAAACGATACCTGCGATACCAGGCAATGTCAGAACGGCTTGGAATAAACTCATTATCGCGATCAAAAGCACCAAGTTCACAGCCAATGCAACGTTCGCGATCACACCGAAGACACGATAAAACACGATCATAAATCCCATGACCAATACAAATCCGATGATCACTGAATTCAAACCACGCTCAATGTTTTCAGCACCGAGGCTTGGCCCAATGGTGCGTTCTTCAACAAAGTAGATGGGCGCAGCAAGCGCACCTGCACGAAGCAGCAAAGCCAGTTCCGACGCTTCACGCGAGTTATCTAATCCAGTGATACGGAACTGATTGCCTAACACGGCCTGAATCGTTGCCAGAGAAATAATGCCCTGCTCTTTGTAACGGATCTGCGTCACTTCACCAGTCTGGCGATCCACCTCATTACGGGTCCGTGACTCAATAAAGATCACAGCCATGCGGCGACCCACTGATGTTTTAGTGACATCAGCCATGCGGCGACCACCAGATGCATCGAGGTTGATATTGACCTGAGGCATACCATTTTCATCAAAACTCGATCGTGCATCACTCACAGAATTACCGGTCGTGATGATATCGCGCTCGAGTTGCGCGACTCGTTCATTCGCGCGGAATTTAAATTGCTGTGTCTCACGGACTGGCGTGTCCGGTAAGGCTTCTAATCTAAACTCAAGATTCGCTGTTGCTCCAAGAACGCGTTTAGCGGTCGCAGTGTCTTGGACACCCGGCAGCTCGACAACGATCCGATTACGGCCTTGGCGCTGCACCAATGGCTCAGATACACCAAGTTCGTTCACACGATTACGCAACGTCGTTAGGTTTTGACTGACCGCATAATCCTCAATATTCGTCTGCTCACCTTCAGCGAGTAGTAAATTTATAAACGCAGCCCCATCACGGTCTTCTTCACGATACGCAAAGACTCCTGAATACTCAGAGCGAATACGCTCCACACCTTGAGCTCGCGTCTCTTCATTTAAGAATCGGATTTCGATTTCACCGCCAGGTTTGACGTCGACAGAACGAAAACGGATCCGCTCTTGGCGAAGCATCTGCTTGATCTCAGAGCCATAGGCATCGAGACGTTGCGATACAGCAGCCTCAAGATCGACTTCCATTAAGAAATGCACACCACCACGTAGGTCGAGACCTAATTTCATGGGGCTCGCTCCAATGGACTGAAGCCATTCAGGAGTGGTTGGCGCAAGATTCAACGCAACAATAAAGTCTGACCCGAGCGCCGCCTGAATCACGCTCTTGGCTTTGATTTGAGTTTCAACAGAGTCAAAACGAATGAGTGCTTGGGCACCCTCGAAATCTCGAGCAATGGGTGTGATCCCCGCATCTTTCAGTGCATCCTCGGCCCGAATGACGTCCAATTCACCCAAGACCTCCGTCGAGCGATTTGACGTAATTTGCACAGCCGGATCATCCGGAAAACCATTAGGCAAGCCATACAGCGTACCGAGGATGAGGGAGACGACCACGACGATCGTCTTCCAAAGTGAAAAGCGTTGAATCACAGTTTATCCAATTAAGCGTTTGAGTCTTTCAAAGTACCCTTTGGGAGCAATACGGCAACCGCTGGCTTTTGCACCAATACGTCAACGCCGTCTGCGATTTCAACAGTGATCACATCGTCTGTCACTTTCGTGATTCGGCCCATCAAACCGCCACCTGTCGCAATCTCATCACCCTTCGCGAGGTTATCGATCAGGTTTTTGTGCTCTTTCGCACGCTTTTGCTGTGGACGCCACAACAAGAAATAGAAGATGGCGATAAAGCCAACCAACATTAAGATTTGGAACATTGGATCCGGGCCAGCTGGCGCCGTATTCGCGTATGCGCTAGAAATCATATCAACATCATCCAGTGAAGTTTTGAAAGTCGCGTAAAATTACAGGTTGAAGGGCATTTGAGCAACTGCGATTCGTTTAAGAATCCAAATCCGGGGCGTCTATACCCCGTTTAGCATAGAACTCAGTAACAAAGTCATCCAGCTGCCCCACCTCAATTGCATCCCTCAATCCTTCCATTACTCGCTGATAGTGTCGGAGGTTATGAATCGTGTTGAGCGTAGCACCCAAGATCTCACCACATTTATCCAAGTGGTGAAGGTAAGCTCGACTGTAGTTCTGGCAGGTGTAGCAATCGCAACTGTCATCAATTGGACCTTCATACGTTCGGTTTGCCGCGTTCCGTAATTTCAAGACACCGGTATCGATGAATAAGTGACTATTCCGAGCATTGCGTGTTGGCATTACGCAATCGAACATATCAACACCACGCCGAACACCCTCGACTAGATCCTCTGGTTTACCAACACCCATGACATACCTAGGTTGATCAGCAGGCAGTGAGGGTGCGGTATGTCGCATCACCTTAAACATCTCATCTTTTGGCTCACCAACAGATAATCCGCCGATCGCATAGCCATCGAAGCCCATCTCAACGAGCGCTTCAAGACTCTGATCTCGCTGATCCAAAAACATCGAACCTTGCACGATTCCAAAGAGTGCTGATGGCGAATCACCATGCGCTTCGAGCGACCGTTTCGCCCACCGAAGACTCAACTCCATTGATTTCTTCGAGTCGTCATAAGACACGGGATACGGCGTGCATTCATCAAAGATCATGACGATGTCGGATCCAAGCTGGCGTTGTACGGCCATAGAGCGCTCCGGATCCAACCACACCTCGGAGCCATCGACAGGACTTCGGAACTTCACACCCTCCTCGGTAATTTTGCGCATCTTCCCGAGACTGAATACCTGAAACCCGCCGGAATCAGTCAAAATCGGCTTATCCCAATGGATCATTTGGTGAAGACCACCGAGTGCCGCGACTTGTTCCGCGCCTGGCCGCAGCATCAAATGAAACGTATTGCCTAAGAGGATTTCGGCGCCGCTGTCTTTGACTTGATCGGTTGTGACACCTTTCACAGTGCCATAGGTACCAACCGGCATAAATGCAGGCGTCTGAATGGTTCCTCGCGGGAATGTAATCTCACCGCGACGCGCCAGACCATCTGTCGCTTTCACTTCAAAAGTCATATGACATTCAGGACGCATGAGGAGCCTCGGGGTCTTTAGTGATTAAACAGGCATCACCGTAACTGAAGAATCGGTACTGTTCACGTACTGCTTCCTGATAAGCACCCATCATCCGGTCGAAACCACCAAATGCAGAAACAAGCATCAGTAACGTGGATTCAGGCAAGTGAAAATTGGTGAACAACACATCAACCACATTAAAACGATAGCCAGGGGTAATAAAGATCGAGGTTTCATCCGAGCCTTCACGGATTGTACCTCCATTGGCTGCTGCTGAACCTTCAAGACAACGCATCGTGGTCGTGCCGATCGCAATGACACGGCGCCCCTCATCTTTCGCCTTTTGAATCGTTGCACACACTTCAGGCGAAATGTTGTACCACTCACCATGCATCTGATGCTCACTGAGGTCATCCACTCGAACTGGATTAAACGTACCGGCTCCAACGTGCAGGGTCACTTCGCACCAGGTTGCACCCTGCTGCTTGATCGCTTCAATCATCGACTCATCAATATGTAGACCAGCCGTTGGTGCCGCAACGGCACCCGCATCTTTCGCGAACACCGTTTGGTAGCGCTCTCGATCAGACGCTGTGTCTTCCCTTTTGATATAGGGAGGTAGCGGGATATGTCCGTGAGCCTCGGCCATATCAAGAATGCGGATCGAAGGCTCAGACTCCAATAAAAACAGATCGCCATCACGCCCAGTGATTGTCAGCCCAAACCCACCATCCATGTGCAGAACTGAACCTTCTTTAGGCGATTTCGAAGCCTTAACGAATGCCCGCACTGAATTGTCTGTCATCAAGCGCTCAATCATCACTTCAATACGCCCACCAGATGCTTTTGCACCAAACAAACGTGCCGGAAATACCCGCGTATTGTTGGCCACCACCACATCTCCTTCGCGAAGCATAGAAGGCAGATCAGATACATGACGATGAGATAGTGGCTGACTCGGATCAATCACCATGAGCCGACTGTCTGTTCGGTTTTCAAGCGGCTGAGTTGCAATTAGATCTTCAGGTAGCTGGTATGAAAAATCTTGACGTTTCAAAGGTGACCTCGCGTTGTCGAGGGCGAGAGTCTAATTTCTTTGAAAAAATAAGAAAGTGATCTCGAACAAATACTTCACTTCACCACCGTAACGTTAGGCATCGGATGAGTCGTTATCTAACAGCAGCTTTTCGTCTGAAATATTTTTCTGCTGTTGTGAAGGCGAAAGACCGAGGTCTAACAGGATGTCCTGAGCCAACTCTTGCGCCTTTGCAACGATCGACGGATCTTCAGTTTCTAATATTTCTTCTCGAGTTCTTGGCATCAACGATCACCTGATACGGCAAGCTTAGATTGCGATGATACCCATTCCTATGCGTAAACGAAAATCTCTATCCTGCGAACAGAGAAAAATTACAACTACATGATAATTAAAATAAAAATTATCACATATAAGTAATCATCCGAATGCTCATCTCGGTTAATAAAATCAATATCGGCCACCGATAGAGCACGTATACAGCTGAAAGCAGATGACAACGAAGTCCACTTTGTTTAGTATTCGCGTCCCGTTGCCGAAGTGGTGGAACTGGTAGACACGACGGATTCAAAATCCGTTGCCTTTGCGGGCTTGGGGGTTCGAGTCCCCCCTTCGGTACCAATTCTCAATCAGTCAAAAGATGATGCCTGTGTCAAAAGTCAGCTGCTACATCATCGCGTTCAACGAAGCCAACAAGATTCGTCCTGCGATCGAAAGCGTTATCGAATGGGCTGATGAAGTCATCCTTTGCGATTCTCACTCGACTGATGACACCGCCAAAATTGCAGAAGAGCTCGGCGCACGCGTTGTGCAGATTGATTTCTCAGGCTTTGGCAAATTAAGGAATGAAGCGATCGCTTCCTGCCAGTTTGAATGGATCTTCTCTCTTGATTCTGACGAACGTTGCACTCCTGAAGCGCGAGACGAAATCCTGTCCATCGTGAGACGTAATGATCCAGCCGGTCCAGTGGCTTATTTCATGCCACGCAAGAACTATCTTCTTGGTCGCTGGGTTAAACATTCAGGCTGGAACCCAGACTATCGCCAGCCACAACTGTTTCGCCAAGGGCGTCTGAGTTATACGCTCGAAGAAGTCCATGAAGGCTTTATCTGTGATGGTCCAATCGGTCATTTAACACAGCCAATTTGGCAATTCCCTTTTGAGAATCTTGAACAGATGCTTCATAAAGCGCAGCGCTATTCGACGCTTGGCGCACAAAAATTGCTACGCAAAAACAAACGTGGCGGCATGGGTCCTGCCCTAATGCATGGTCTCTCCATGTTCCTGAAAATCTATGTATTAAAAAGTGGCTGGCGCGATGGCCGTGCCGGATTTGCCATTGCGATCGGCGGATTTATCGGTGCGTTCTATAAATATGCGAAACTAGCGGAATTACAAAACGACTGGACTGAACCAACCATGCCAAAAGTGGGCAAGCCAGACTCATGATCAAACACGCGACACTTGTCACAGTCGTCGCGACCGCCGGGTTATTGTATACAGCGTTAACCCGAGAAACTGATTTAGCTGAATTCGACAGAAAAGAACTTGAAGCTCTGATCGAATCCCATCGTCCAGCACTTGAAATCAATCCAGATATCAGTGACCGCCGACAGCAATTTGCCCGGCTCATGATGGATTATGCCGAGCACGAAAATGAAAGGCTCTGGGCAGCACGCGCATTTATTCCAGGGATTATTGAACGACAAACGAAGCAAACGAAACGCGATCCAGCCCTTGAGCTATTGATCACTCATTTTGAAATCGACCCGAACACGTCACTCGATCATATTGAGGAAGAGTTGTATCTCAGGGTCGATGGATTACCGCCTGCGTTGGTTGCGACACAGGCTGCAATTGAATCAGCTTGGGGAGAGTCGCGGTTCGCTGTCGAGGGTAACAACTTCTTTGGCCATCAATGCTACTCCAAGGGCTGCGGTATCAAACCAAAGAACAGCAGTAACAAATCACTCGAGGTTCGACGCTTCAATACGATCGGTGATTCAGTTGCTGCGTATTATCAAAACATCAATACCCACAAAGCCTACAAACAGTTACGACAAGTCCGGTTCGAATTACGCGCGAAGGATGAGCCTTTAACAACTAAAGCACTGATTCCGACGCTTGGTCGGTACTCCGAACTTGGGAAGCAATACTTAAAGATTCTCCGATCCGTTTTTCGCTCGGAATACATTCAGCTCGCTCAAGAAGTGGACGCCAATGGAAGTTGAGAATGCCCCTATTTGGAAACGTCTTCTTGCACTGATTTACGACGCACTAGTTGTTACCGCGCTGATTCTGCTTTCTGGGCTCGTATCATCAGTTATAGCGCAAGGTGAAGCACCTGCATTTTTGACTCAAATGATCATCGCGTTGTCTGTTGGCGGTTACTTTTGGTGGTCATGGTCCAATGGTGGAAAAACAGCTGGTATGCGCGCCTGGCGGCTACGATTGGTCGGCATGAATGGTGAAGCAATCACCAAAGATGTCGCCTTCCGGCGACTTCTGATGTGTGTGGTCACATTGGCACCAACCGGCGTCACCTTATTCACAGGATGGCTCTCACCGATTGGCCAGACTTGGTACGACATCCTGTCAAAGACACGAGTTGTCGCCGAACCGAAGCCGTCAAAGTCAACGCAATAAACGTGGCGTCAGTAAGAGTGGAATCAAAAGCGGCAGGATAATCGCAAGTGATGGGTGCCCACCTGCGAGGAACACGGCAGGCGATGCCATGTCCATCGCGTATTTAAATACCAAACCGATCAACACCGCCAAAAAGACCCGTGTCGACATCCCGAGTGCGCGCATCGAGCCAAACGCCGTTGCCGAAGCTAATAGTGCGAGCGCAACAAGCGTGATGGGTAATAAGAGTCGTTGCCAAAAGAGCTGGCTGTGCGCGCGAGCGTTTAGGCCCTCATCTGTGAGGTAGGTCGCAGCATCCCACAGCTCACTTAAAGACAACGCATCTGGATTCTGCACCAACCACCTGACTTGGCGTTCGGTTAACTTGGTTTCTTGGCGGACGCCGACTGTTTGATCCACGATCTGATCACCGTCAAAGGTCAAGACTCGAGCTTCAGACAACGCAACTTCATTGCCATCAAAGGACACATCTCGAGATTGAGTGAGACGTGCGATTTCGTCGCGGCCGTCGGCCATTTCAATTTGTTTCCACAACCTAACTTTGCCATCAGGTGCTCCCTCAACAAAAAGATAGCGCCCTGATTCTCGAGTCCAGACGGAGTCTTTCACACCACCTGAGACATTGGCATCTTTCAAAGCTTGGCTGAAACGCTCGGCCTCCGGCATCCCATATTCAGCAATCACGATCGAGCCGACTAAAATAGGTGACAGCACCAAAACAATTTTGAAAAAGATTTGCCGGATACTGAGTCCCGCAGCACGTAAAATGGTGAGTTCACTCGATTGCGCGAGTCCGCCGAGACCTGCTGCCACAGCGATCAAAACCATCAATGGCAAATCCAAATACAGTCGCCGCGGCATCCCGGAAATTGAAACCAAACCGATCTCATCGGCGGTGTAGTTGGTGTGGGGAAGCTTGGCTTCATCCAGCACGCGAAACACCAACTCAAGACCGAAAAACACCAAAAAAACGATCAAAAAAGAAACCCAAATTGCGCGCGCTAATAGCCAAGTGGAACGACTCATAACCACCCTCTCCCGCGCGCAAACGAGCCAAATCCGATCAACAGACTGACCGCACCAATTAAGACCAAATGCACCCAAAACAGACCAGGCCATGGAGCCCACTGACCCAGAGTAATCGCCTTCTGTGCAAACGACAGCGCTGTGATGTAGCCAAACTGAATCAAGATGATCGGAATAACCCAAATAAATCGGCTTTGCCTTGGCGATCCACGACCCATCAAGAATGCCCAAGGCAACATCAAAAGACACACGATCGGTAACGACACTCGCCATGAGGCAATGGCGAGCTCGGGTGCCTTACCCGATGCAATAAGAGCCTCAGTCGATTTGGTATCCAGAGAATCTGGTCGGTTCTCAGTCTCGGGATTTAAGCGAATCAGATAGCGATCAAATTTTGAGATTTCCCAATCAAGCTGAGTCTCAGTTCCGATGTGACGATAACCATCAAAGAGTACCAAATACTTTTCGCCTTCGTTCAGTTCCTGACGCGCTGTCTTTCCAGTCAAAAAGACTTCGGTATTTTTCTGCTTGGATGGCTCAACGATAAAGACATCAATCAATGACTCACGATCATCAGAGATCGCTTCTGCATAAATGAGGCGGCCTGACTTATCTGTTTGAAATCGACCAGGGACGACCGTATCGAACACAGTAAGGTTTTCTTTGGCAACAACTTGACGATCGAGTTCTCGAGCGACCTCTGGCGACAGCACCATCGACAACCAGCCAACAAGGAGTGCCACGAGCATCGCGGGCACCAACACAATTCCGAAGAGACGACGATTGGAATAGCCAGCCGCTCTCAGAATCGTCAACTCTGATTCTTGGTTCATGCGCCCCATCACTAAAAGCACTGAGAGCGTGAGCGCAAGTGGCAGGATGAGTTCTAATGACGATGGGATTCGCCAAAGAATCATTGTAAGCATCAATTCGACAGACAATTCTCCGTTGGCTGCTTTTTCCAAGAACTGGATAAATCGACCACTCAACACTACTAATAGGAGAATGAGGGAAACACCCGCGGTGGTTTCCAGAATCTCGCGACTGAAGTACCTCAGAATGATCAAATGCCCTACACTTCCATGCTTAACGAAAATTAAAGGAGTCACCCATGGAGATCAGCATCATTTCAACTTCTCTCACCGAACTTCAAACTGAATGTTTGGTCGTTGGCGTCTCCGAAGACGACAGTGTAGTTGGAAGCAGCGCGGAACTCGACACACTGATCTCAGATTTAATCGATTCAGGTGACTTCAAGCCCAAAGCGGGATCACAAATTACACTCAGAAACCCTCAAGGTCTTGGTGCCAAGCGTCTGGTCCTTGTTGGAGTTGGCAAAGCCGATTCATTCGATGCGCTCGCGCAAAACGATGCATTTGTCGGTCTCGGTAAAACGCTCAAAGGATTACCGATCACTGAGGCAACAATTGATGTGGCATCACTGAGTCGTGGTGATCAAGGGACGCAAGAGCGTCTGGGATATGGTCTTGTTTGGGCTGACTATGAATACACCACAACGAAACCAAAGCCTGCTGATGCTGATTCAAAGGTCTTGGAGACGCTCAAGCTTGTCGGAGAAGACTCGGATAAGGAACATGTCACCACCGGTATGACTATCGGACACGGTGCGAATCTGACACGTGAACTCGGTAATCTTCCAGGGAATACCTGTACACCACGTTATCTTGCTGATCAGGCGGTCCATCTGGCTGATCGTTATAGCAAATTATCATGTGAAGTCTTTGATGAAGACACACTCGAAGAGATCGGCATGCATTGCTTACTTTCGGTTTCACGCGGCAGTGAGGAACCGGCACGCTTCATCATCTTAAATTACCAAGGTGCGAAAGACCCGAACGCCAAACCTAAGGTGTTGGTTGGTAAAGGCGTCACCTTCGATACTGGCGGCATCAGCTTGAAGCCAGGTGCGGGTATGGATGAAATGAAATTCGACATGTGTGGTGCAGCAACTGTTATGGGCTGCATGCAGAGCATTTGTGAAATGGGGCTTGAAGCCAACGTCATTGGGGTCATTGCAGCTGTTGAAAATATGCCATCAGGCCGTGCAACCAAGCCTGGTGACGTGGTCAAAACATTGGCTGGAAAAACAGTTGAGATCTTAAACACCGACGCCGAAGGCCGTCTTGTCCTCTGTGATGCACTCACCTACGTCGAACGATTTAATCCTGAAGCTGTGGTGGATATTGCAACCCTCACAGGAGCCTGCTTGGTTGCGCTTGGGAAACATAACACAGGACTTTTGAGTACCGATGATGCATTGGCTGATGAACTCTTTGCGATCGGTAAAGCCTCGGGCGATCCATGCTGGAGACTCCCGATTGAAGCGCCTTATCAAAAGTTATTGGATTCGAATTTCGCAGATATCGCCAACATCGGTGGGCGTGATGCGGGAACCATTACAGCAGCGTGTTTCTTATCACGGTTTACTGAAAACTATCGGTGGGCACATTTGGATATCGCAGGCACTGCATGGTTCAGTGGCGGTAAAGCAAAAGGTGCCTCAGGACGTCCGGTTCCATTATTGGTGAACTGGCTCAGAGCGTGACCAAAGTTTCCTATTACATCTTAGGTGAGGATTCACTTGAGGCAAGGGCACGCTTTGCGGTGAAGTTTGTGCGACAATCGTTCCGAAAGGGTTTGGATGTGCACTGTCATGTCACATCGGAATCTGAGGCACACACGCTGGATCAGCTTCTGTGGGACGATGATGAAAGCTTCATCCCGCATGAAATTGATTCAGGCGATTCATCAAAAGCACCGGTTGGTATCGGCTGGCAAGACCCTCCCGATCGTCATGGTGTATTGGTGAATTTAGGTGGTCCATTGCCTTCGTGGTTCTCACGCTTTGACCACTTAGTAGAAATTGTGGTTCAAGAACCACAGGTACTTGAAACCACGCGCGCCAACTGGAAACAATTGAAATTTGACGGCTATCCCATTACACAACACGACCTGCGTTCATGACTGACACTTTAGACAAAACATACGATCCTTCGGCCATTGAGACTCGTTGGTACGAGTTCTGGGAAAATAACGGACACTTCGCGCCTTCAGGCGAAGGCTCCCCCTACTCGATCATGATTCCGCCACCCAATGTCACCGGCTCATTACACATGGGTCACGCATTCCAAGACACCATCATGGACGCGTTGATTCGGTATCACCGGATGCTCGGTCATGACACGCTGTGGCAGGTTGGAACAGACCACGCGGGGATTGCAACGCAAATGCTGGTCGAGCGTCAGTTGCTCGCATCAGATATCTCGCGCCACGATCTTGGTCGCGAGAAATTTTTAGAGAAAGTCTGGGAGTGGAAACACACCTCAGGCGGCATGATCACCAAACAATTGCGCCGCATGGGAGCGTCGGTTGATTGGTCTCGCGAACGCTTCACGATGGATGACGGCTGTTCAAAAGCGGTCCAAGAGGTATTCATTCGATTATTTGACGAGGGCCTAATTTATCGCGGTCAACGCTTGGTGAACTGGGATCCTGTACTCCACACCGCGATTTCTGATTTGGAAGTCGTCAGTGAAGAGGAACAAGGATCGCTTTGGCATTTTAGATATCCACTGGCCGATGGTTCAGGCCACTTGGTTGTCGCAACCACACGTCCTGAAACTATGCTTGGGGATACAGCGGTGGCTGTTCATCCAGAGGATGAACGCTACAGCCACTTGATCGGTCAAACCATTGCCTTGCCATTGACTGATCGAGAAATCCCAATCATCGCTGATGACTACGTGGATCCAGAATTCGGAACCGGTTGCGTCAAAATCACACCTGCGCATGACTTTAATGACTATGCGATGGGTGAACGTCACAGTCTTCCAATGATCAGCATCTTAACCAAAGATGCCAAACTCAATGACGAGGTCCCTGAGGCCTATCGTGGGATGGATCGGTTCGATGCACGCGCTCAAATTGTTACTGATTTGGATGCGCTGGGGCTTTTAGAGAAAATCGACCCACACACATTGAAAGTTCCACGTGGTGACCGCTCGGGTGTGGTGATTGAGCCGCTCCTTACAGACCAGTGGTTTGTGGCTGTCGAAACGCTTGCTAAACCTGCCATTGAGGTAGTTGAGAACGGCTCGATCCAGTTTGTTCCGAAACAGTGGGAAAATACCTACTTTGCGTGGATGCGCGATTTGAAAGACTGGTGCATCTCACGACAGCTCTGGTGGGGTCATCGAATTCCAGCATTTTATGATGAGGCAGGCACCATTTATGTTGCCGAAAATGAGGCAGCCGCGCGGGCTAAATACAATCTGGGTTCAGAAGTTCAGTTGACCCAAGACGATGATGTCTTGGACACCTGGTTCTCATCGGCTTTATGGACGTTTTCAACCCTTGGCTGGCCTGATGATACGGACGCGTTAAAGCGCTATCACCCAACAAGTGTTCTTGTAACCGGTTTTGACATTATTTTCTTCTGGGTCGCCCGGATGATTATGATGACGCTGAAATTCACAGGCGAAGTGCCGTTTAAAACAGTCTATGTCCATGGCCTGGTACGTGATGCTGAAGGCCAGAAGATGTCTAAATCCAAAGGTAATGTTTTGGATCCAATCGATTTGATTGACGGAATCTCATTGGATGATCTGTTAGAGAAGCGCACAGGTTCACTGATGCAACCGCAGATGCGTGAAAAGATCGCCAAAGCAACCAAACGGCAGTTCCCGGATGGATTGCAAAGCTATGGGACTGATGCGCTTCGGTTTACGTTCTGCTCGCTGGCATCCACGGGCCGAGATATCAACTTTGATGTCGGACGGATCGAAGGGTATAGAAACTTCTGCAATAAGCTTTGGAATGCCACTCGATTTGTGATGATGAAAATCGAGGGTCACACCTTAGGTGATCTCGATGCCGCTCACATGACGGTGTTTGACCGTTGGATTCGGTCAAGCCTTCAAGCAACTGAAGCGAAAGTCGCGCAGGCAGTCGAAAGTTATCGACTCGATTTAGCGAGCCAAGCAATCTATGAATTTGTGTGGAACGAATACTGTGACTGGTATTTGGAGCTGACCAAACCGATTCTGGCAGACGGTGGAGCGAGTCTTGAAACACAAGCTGCTACCCGGCGCACCTTGGTTGGTGTGCTAGAGACTATTCTGCGTCTCGCGCATCCACTCATGCCGTATATCACAGAAGAGCTTTGGCAGCAGGTTGCACCACTCATTGGTCGTGGTGGCGATACGATTTCCAGAGCACCCTACCCTGTCAGTGATGCATCGAAGGTGGACGCTGAAGCTGAAGCGGATGTGGATTGGATGAAGTCGGTGATTGTTGCCGTCCGTACCATCCGTGGCGAGATGAATCTGTCGCCGGGTAAAGAGATTCCAATGATGCTTGCAGGTGGAAGCAGCGACGATCGCGATCGACTGACGCGCCTTCAATCACTCATTGTGCCGCTTGCGAAACTCTCAGAGGTACAATTCTTAGATGCCAATGATCCAATTCCGGCCTCTTCCACACAACTGATCGGGAAGCTCGAAGTCCATGTTCCCATGGCAGGCCTGATTGATGTCGAAGCAGAAGTTGCGCGTCTTGAGAAACAAGTGAAAAAGCTCGAAGGTGATATCAAAGGATTGAGTGGCAAACTCAACAATCCTGGGTTCACTGATAAAGCGCCTGCTGATGTGGTTGAACGTGAGCGCGGACGCCTTTCTGAAGCAGAAGCACAGCTTGCGAAAATCACTGTCACAATTACAGAGCTCAAACAGGGATAAAAACGGACAACAATCGAAATCAAAATCGTGTGTTCAATGAAAAAAATCTATCGAAAAAATTGATTCATAATTTATCCACAGCCTGACAAAAGCCAAAGCCAGAGAATCTCTGGCTTTGGCGTTTTTAGCGCTTAGTTCTCCCCAATTTATCCACAAAAATTTTGGATTGACTTACAGTCTAACCACAGTATCTTGTGTCCAAGATTCATAGCGACCCCAAGATCTTGGGGTAGAGCACAAAACAGTGGAACCAGGGACTTGGTGGAGGCCGTATGTACCAATCAAGCCGTGTGAGCGGACAAGAAGAACAAACAGTAGCGCCAAAAGCGGCTCCTGTTTCACCCGAGTCGACTCCGACTCCGGGTGAAATCCGAGTCATGAAAAGAAACGGTGCAGTCGTCAGTTTTGACGCGACAAAAATTGTCGTGGCCATGAGCAAGGCATTTCTCGCTGTTGAGGGAAATACGGCAGCTGCCAGTAACCGTATCCATGAAACCGTTGAGCGCTTAACAGCACAAGTGATGGATACGTTTCGTCGTCGGATGCCATCAGGTGGCATTGTGCACATTGAAGACATTCAAGATCAGGTTGAACTGTGTTTGATGCGCAACGGCGAACACCGCGTCGCGCGTGATTATGTTCTGTATCGCGAAGAGCGGAAACGAGCTCGCTCAGAGACGATCGAAGCGCCGCGTGAAGACCATCCAGAGATCCGTATTGTTAAAGAAGATGGCACGAAAGAGCCTTTGGATGTGGGCCGCCTAAAAACAGTCATCGGAGAAGCCTGTGCTGACCTGGCAGATGTTGATGGTTCCTTGGTGCTCGCTGAAACACTGAAAAACCTCTACGACGGCGTCACTCAACAGGATGTGAATACGGCTCTTATCATGAGTGCGCGCACCATGGTTGAGAAAGAACCAAACTACACTTACGTGACAGCACGTTTGTTATTGGACGACATCCGAGCCAAGGGCCTGAGCCGTTTGGGCGTTGCCGAAAAAGCCACACAATTTGAGATGGAGACACTCTATCCAAAAGCACTGAAGGCATTTTTGCAGTTGGCTGTTGAGAGCGAGCTCGTCTCAAGTGAATTATTGGAATACAACCTCGATCAAATGGCAGCAGCCCTGATCGCTGAGCGTGATAACCAGTTCACATACTTAGGCCTCCAAACACTTTATGACCGTTACTTTATCCACAAAGATGAAGTCCGAATTGAGTTGCCACAGGTCTTCTTCATGCGGATTGCGATGGGTCTTGCGCTTAAAGAAGAGAATCGCGAAGAGCGAGCAATTGAGTTCTATCAGTTACTCTCAAGCTTTGATTACATGGCATCCACTCCAACACTCTTTAACTCAGGCACACTGAGAAGCCAGCTCTCGAGCTGCTACCTCACCACAGTACCTGACAATCTTGATGGCATTTACGGTGCGATCCGTGATAACGCGATGCTGTCAAAGTGGGCTGGTGGTCTTGGTAACGATTGGACACCTGTGCGTGCATTGGGTTCATACATCAAAGGAACCAACGGTAAGAGTCAGGGCGTTGTGCCATTTTTGAAGGTGGTGAACGACACAGCGGTTGCTGTGAACCAAGGCGGTAAGCGGAAAGGTGCGGTCTGTGCGTATCTTGAAACGTGGCACATGGACATCGAAGAGTTCTTAGAGCTGCGTAAAAACACAGGTGACGACCGTCGCCGTACGCACGATATGAATACAGCGAACTGGGTTCCTGATTTGTTCATGAAACGTGTCTTTGAAGATGCTGAGTGGACACTGTTCTCACCAGCAACCTGCCCTGATCTGCACGATTTGTTCGGTAAAGCGTTTGAAACGCGTTATGCCGAGTACGAAGCAATGACACACACGGGCGAAATCAAGCACTTTAAGCGGGTTCAAGCAAAAGACCTGTGGCGGAAGATGCTCTCGATGCTGTTCGAGACGGGCCATCCTTGGATTACCTTTAAAGACGCCTGTAACCTACGAAGCCCGCAGCAGCACGCAGGTGTTGTGCACTCATCAAACCTCTGTACTGAGATTACCCTCAATACATCGGTCGATGAAATCGCGGTCTGTAATTTGGGCTCAGTGAACCTTCGCCAACACGTCACAAAAGACGGTGGTCTTGATCGTGAGAAGCTCGGAAAAACTGTGAAAACAGCAGTTCGCATGCTCGACAATGTCATCGACATCAACTACTACGCAGTACCACAGGCTGAAAATTCCAACATGAAGCACCGCCCAGTCGGTCTCGGCATCATGGGCTTCCAGGATGCGCTCTATGAGTTGGGTATTCCTTATGGGTCGGATGAAGCGGTGAAGTTTGCCGATGAATCGATGGAAGTCGTGTCTTACTTTGCGATCGAAGCGTCGGCTGAACTCGCGCGTGAGCGTGGTTCGTATTCAAGTTTTGATGGAAGCCTCTGGTCACAGGGCGTCCTACCAATTGATTCAATTGAAAAATTGAGGGAAGAACGTGGAGCCAACTATCTTAACATGGACACCTCCGCACAGCTCGACTGGACGGAACTTAGAGAGAAAGCCAAAGGTGGAATGCGGAACTCAAACGTCATGGCCATCGCACCAACAGCCACGATCGCAAACATCACTGGCGTGTCGCAATCGATTGAGCCGACCTACCAAAACCTCTACGTAAAATCGAACCTGTCGGGCGAATTTACGGTGGTGAACCCGTACTTGGTTCGTGACTTAAAAGAGCGTGGACTATGGGATAACGTCATGGTCAATGATCTCAAATACTACGATGGATCCGTGCAACAAGTTGCGCGCATCCCAGATGATCTGAAAGCGTTGTATGCCACCTCGTTTGAGTTGGAAACACGTTGGATCGTTGAGGCGGCAGCACGTCGTCAAAAATGGATTGATCAAGCACAAAGCTTGAACATCTACATCGCAAATGCGAACGGTAAGAAACTGGATGTTACTTACCGAATGGCTTGGTTCAGCGGATTGAAAACAACCTATTACCTCCGTGCTCTCGGCGCGACACAGGCGGAGAAATCAACTATCAACAGATCGAACCTGAACGCGGTCTCCGCAAATCAGGCTGCACAGGCTGCCGAGCCTGCTGCTGTACCTAAGGCCTGTAGCCTGGACGATCCAGACTGTGAAGCCTGCCAGTAATTGAGACGATTTGAAGGAGAAGAATGACAATGCTGAATTGGGACGCGTTTAACGAACCAGAAGAGCAAATCGCCCCACCACCGGTCAAGGCGAAATCCGAAGCACCGCAGCAGCAGCTGGCAATTGAGCCTGAAGCTGTTGCTGAAGTAGCCGACACAACGCGCTACGAGCCAACGGGTTCAGCTGCTTATGAAGCAGCACAAAAGGCACTTGAGAACTTAGATGTTGCTCCAGGTCTTGAAGAGCTTGAGATGGGCGCTGATCGTGTACAGGTGGATCAAAAGCGCATGATCAATTGCCGTGCTGATTTGAACCAGCTCGTACCATTCAAGTATGAGTGGGCATGGACCAAGTATTTGGATGGTTGTGCGAACCACTGGATGCCACAAGAAATCAACATGACGCAGGATATTGCGTTGTGGCGCTCAAACGATGGTCTTTCAGAAGACGAGCGGAAGATTGTGATGAGAAACCTAGGGTTCTTTTCAACCGCCGACTCGTTGGTTGCGAATAACCTTGTTCTTTCGATTTATCGTTTGGTAACAAACCCTGAATGTCGTCAGTACCTTCTCCGTCAAGCGTTTGAAGAAGCGATTCATACACATGCGTATCAATACTGCATTGAGTCGCTGGGCATGGATGAAGGTGAAATCTTCAACATGTACCGTGAAGTACCGGCTGTCGCGAAGAAAGCAGCCTGGGCACTGAAGTACACGCAAGCGATTGGTAACCCACAGTTCCAGACAGGGACTGTTGAAAATGACCAAGAGTTGTTACAGAACTTGATTGCGTTCTACTGCGTACTCGAAGGCCTTTTCTTCTATTGTGGTTTCTCGCAGATCCTGTCGATGGGTCGTCGTAACAAAATGACTGGTGTTGCTGAGCAGTTCCAGTACATCTTGCGTGATGAATCCATGCACGTGAATTTCGGTGTGGATGTCATTAACCAAATCAAGAATGAAAACCCACAGCTTTGGACTGAAGAATTCCAAGCCAAGATGACACAAATGATTCTTGAAGGTTTGGCTCTTGAGATTGAATACGCACGTGACACGATGCCACGCGGCGTCTTGGGCATGAACGCACAGATGATGGAAGAGTATTTGAAGTTCATCACCAACCGTCGTTTGACCCAGATTGGTCTGTCTGAGCAGTTCCCTGGTGTGGAAAATCCATTCCCATGGATGAGTGAAATCATGGATCTCCGGAAAGAGAAGAACTTCTTCGAAACCCGGGTCACTGAGTATCAGGTCGGCGGCGCGCTGTCCTGGGACTAAGCCTCCACTGAGGATGATTCCAGCCCAGACTCCGGTCTGGGCTTCTTTATGCATCGCGTTTCTACTTGATAACACGATACGCATTGACCTCTTCGCTTGACAGTTTGCTCGGCCTCATTATATTCCATAAATGGAATATATCGTTGAATACACAGAAACATTTGAGAGTTGGTGGTCAGGCCTTTCAGAGGCCGAACAAAAAGATATCGCTGCAGTGATCGAATTACTCGAAAAGCTCGGTCCTCATCTTCCCTTTCCATACAGTTCTCGAATCAATGGCTCGAAGCATCCTGAAATGCGAGAACTTCGCATTCAGCATCGAGGCAAACCATACCGAACACTCTATGCGTTCGATCCGAGGCGAGCAGCGATCTTGCTCATTGGAGGGAATAAAGCTGGCGACAAACGATGGTATCCGAAACATATTACTATTGCCGATGCCCTCTTTGATCAGCATCTACAAAGGTTAGGTAAGTGAGAGATGTCAAAACAGTTTAAAGATCTCAGAAAAAAAATGTCCAAAGAGGCACAGGCTGAAGCACACCAGAGTGCTCTAGAAATGCTTCAACACCTTGCGTTGGCCGAACTCCGCCAAGCCCAACACCTATCGCAGGAAGAGCTAGCCAAAGTGTTGAACATCCAACAGCCTGCGGTCGCAAAAATCGAGAAAAAAGTGGACATGCATATTTCGACACTCAAACGATTTATCGAGGCACTCGGTGGAGAACTCGAAATTAAAGCGCTTTTCCCTGACCGGGAGGTGCGCATTACTCAATTCGATGAATCCAAGGCAAGAAAGCTCAATCCATTCGCTGTGTAAATCATTTGCATTGCCTAATGGATGTATACTCAAGTCATGAATCTTTTCATCGATACAGCGAATACCGAGTGCTGGGCAGATCTTGCAGGTACTGGGCTTTTTTCCGGAATCACAACCAATCCTTTACTCATTCAAAGAGCGGGCCTTAAGACATCAATCAAGACCTACCATGCCCTCTATGAAAGAGCGATTGAGCTTGGTTATCCGAGTATTCAATTTCAGGTGTTTGGTGAAGATTGGCTCCAATGTGCACAGTCAATTGCAGCGATTGGGCCTGAGGTATTGATCAAGATACCGGCGAATACAACCGGATTTGAAGTGGTCTCAGAGCTAGGTCTTCCTGATCGGACAACACTGACAGCAGTCTATTCAGATGGCCAGGTCATCGCAGCTGAAGCACTTCAAGTTGCATATACAGCCCCCTATTACGCTCGATTAAAAGAAGCGACAAACGAAGCCGATGAGATCTTTGATCGGATGCAAGACATCGCGTTTGAAACCGAACTTTTGGTTGCAAGCCTGCGATCGAATGAGCAGTTTCTTGACCTGGCAGCGCGCGGTTTCTCAACCTTCGCACTTCCTGAACCGATTGCACGCACTTTCTTTGAATCAGACCTCGCTAACCAAGCGATTGCTGATTTTGAAAAAGCCACCCGCGGCTAACCAAACGTTGCGTCTACTTCCTCGCGTGTCGGTGGCTGACATCCAGCCCGCGTGCAATTCATACCAGCAACACGTGATGCGAGAGTCAGGATCTCAGAGAGACTCTGTTGATTGAGTTGAGATAACTTATCTCCAGCAATCTGGAGTCGATCGATCTCAGCCAATAAGGTTCCATGGACAGAATCACCCGCGCCAACCGTATCAGATAATGGCCCTGGCAGACTTGCACCAACTTCTACCATCACACCCTCTCGGGTGTAACCGTTCAGTCCCTCTGAGCCACGGGTATAAACGCAGAGTTGCGGTGCATAGGTTTCCATAAATTGATTAAGTGCATCTGTCGTCCAATCAGGATGCAGATACTCCAGATCCTCGTCACTCAATTTGACGAGATCCGCTTCATGAAAAAAACGCGCAATCCCAGTGCGATATGCGACTGGATCTTTGGTCATCGAGGGACGACAGTTAGGATCAACAGAAATCAATGCGCCTCGTTCTTTTGCCGCTTTCACAACAGATAGCCACGCATCTTGATCCTCGATTGGAATCAATGCACAGGATCCCACATGAAAGATCGACATCGACTGAGGGAAAGAGGCGATAATCTCTGCCACAGGCACTTCCCGATCAGCAGTCCCGTCGCGATAAAACGCATAGCTTGGTTGACTGGTTTCATCGAGCGACACGACAGCGAGCGAGCTGTAGGCATCAGATCGCGCATTGTCTCGTAAAGATACTCGACACTCAGCCAACCGTGCAGCAAGCAGATCACCATAGGCATCAGTACTTAACGTCGAGACATAGAGGACTTCTGATCCGAGTTGCCCTGCTGCCAAGGCACAATTCAGGGTCGAGCCGCCAGGACAGGCCTCGAACAACCGTTCACCACGATCGATCAAATCAACAATTGCATCACCGCCGATAACAATCACCCAGCAACTCCTTCTGACTGCACTGAGAATATCGAATCCAGAGCCTCTATTTCATTTACAAGGGTTGAAACGAATTCAGGGCATCGCGTCGGGACATCTCCCCACAAATCAGGCTCAGTTGCAAACGCTACTTCCTGACCTCTCTTTAGCATCGGTGCAATCCAATTCCATTTGGGGTCAACGTACTTAAAGGGTATACGACCAGCTTCTACATGACGCATAAACACGTACCACGAGGCGATACCATGAATCGAGCGCACCGGAATACGACCTTGATTAACCATCCCTTTCACAGTCGGAAGCACAAAAATTGGGAACTTGCTGACGCCGTCCATGCAAATTCTCTCGACTGTGTCACCAATATGCTGATTCGAGAATCGAGACTCAATGATATCTCGGTACGCTTCTAAATCGATCGGTGATTCACCGATTGCAGGTATCACTTCCTCGGTCTCATACGCTCTAAAAAACGCGCGCAATTCAGGATCTAGAATTCCCGCATCGTATGTATGGTGCCCTTTCAATGCAGCAAGATAAGTCAAGATCGTGTGCCCTCCATTCAAGACACGAATCTTTGCGTCTTCATAAGGCTCAACGTCGTCTACAATCTCAACACCTGCCTGCTCAAAAGGAGGACGACCATTCGCGAAATGATCCTCGAGCACCCACTGAATGTAGGATTCTCCCATGACAGTCACTGCGTCATCGATCCCGAACCTTTGCTTTACATCCAGACTATGACGCGAGTCGATGCGAGGCGTAATACGATCCACCATCGAGCAAGGAAACGTAACGTGTTTGGTCATCCAGTCGACCGATTCCATATCGCCCGCAGCCTTTAAATACTGCAATAATCCAGAGCGTAATTTACCCCCGTTATCACGTAGATTGTCACAACACAAAAATGTAATTGGTCCTGCTCCGTCACTCGCTCGTGCACGAATCACTGCGTGAAGAAATGTATAAATCGATGACCCAACTCCAGACGCCAAACCATCAATAATTGGCTTAGCAGACACATCGAGTACATTGTCATCATCCAAGTTGTATCCACTCTCAGTGACAGTCATAGAGATGATGCGAATGGATGGATCTGTTGCTCGACTCACGGCGACTTGGTATGCGGCCGAAGCATCAATCAATTCAATAATCGAACCTATTTCACGATAAGCGACTTCGCCATCAGGAGATATTGTTTTCAACACGTACTGTCCATTTTGGGCTTTGAGCGCGTCGAATAATGGACGATCTTCAGTGCGCAAGTTCACTCCACAAATACCCCATTGCGAAGAGAAATCCAGCAAGCTATCAATATATACAGCTTGATGGGCACGGTGGAATGCGCCGACACCAACATGCATTATTCCAGCTGTGACTTGATCTCGCTGGTAAGAGATTCTTTGCAAATCAGGAGTTGTCATCATTTGAGTCCTTATCATCCACGCATCTGTCGAAGGGCCAGATACGCTTGTCTGTAATTTGTTAATTTTGACTGAAAGTAATCCCCGCGAGCTTGAACAGGCGAAAGACAGTCAGTAATTTGTTCATTTGGATATGCAGTATTTTGATCTGTCATCGCGAGACGAGCCGCCCCCAAACTGGGCCCGATAATCGAGCTATCTGATGTTTCAACCGTAATCTCGAGTGCATTCGCCATCATCTGGAGCCAATATTTAGAGCGCGTACCACCGCCAATCGACAGCGTCGATCGTATCGTCGCGCCAGCGTCTCTCAACGCACTCAAGCCATCACAAAACGAAAAAGTGACGCCTTCCATAACCGCTAAGCAAAGATCATCAACAGTGGTCGCAGACGACAGATTGAGGAAAACACCGCGTGCATCGGGATCATTGTGCGGAGAGCGCTCACCATTCAGATAGGGAAGAAACTGCACATCTGTTTCTGTCTTGTTAGAAACAGACACTCGGTTCACCATATCTGCGACTGACTGCCCCGTGATACTCGACAACCAGTTCAGAGAATGTGCAGCACTCAATGTCACTGTCATTTGATGCCATGTATCAGGTAACGCATGTGCAAAAGCGTGAACAGTTTTTTCTGGGCAAGCCTGATGACTTTCGCTGACAGTAAAAAAAACGCCAGATGTTCCTAAACTAATGAATGTCTGCCCTGGAGTCGAAATACCAAGTGCTAAAGCCCCGCACGCGTTATCACCACCGCCTGCAACGACAGGCACGCGTGGAAGACCATATTTTCGACTGGCATCTAAAGAGACCACCGCAGTTTCTTCTGGGCCCTCAAGGACTTTTGGCAACCACTTACGATTAGCGCCGGTCACGTCTATCAGTGCATCATCCCACTGTCGAGTCTGAGGATTCATCCACAAGGTACCGGAAGCGTCAGAAGGATCGGTATAAAACTCGTTGGTTAGTACAAACCGCAAATAATCTTTCGGTAGTAAGACATGCTGAATCTTTTGGTAGGTCTCGGGTTCATGTTGCTTAATCCACATGAGCTTTGGCGCGGTAAATCCAGGCATCGCAAGATTTCCAGCATACGCTATGAACTCGGCGCCCATCCCATTGAGTATCTGGCATTCATTTCCTGACCGTCCATCGTTCCAGAGAATGCAAGGCCTCAGGATCTTACCTTTTGCATCAAGACAGGTTGCGCCATGCATTTGTCCGGTCAAACCGATTCGTTCAATCTGTTGCAACTGGATTTGACCACTCAAATCTGCACAAACTGACAACAACGCCTGTTCCCAATGCACTGGATCTTGCTCAGACCAATGTGTTTTAGGATGACTCACATCAAGTGGTGCTTCGGCTGTCGCACGCACTTGATGGCCTTCATCGATAACAACGGCCTTGAGCGACGACGTACCAAGATCGATCCCCAGAAACACTCAAAGGCCCTCTGGTGGAATATATCCAGCAGTTCCTGGACTCAGATTTGCCCTGACTACTCGCCGAAACTCAGATGGTGTGACGCCCTTAATCTTGGCGAAGTGACGATTAAAGTTCGCGACGTTATTGAAGCCGACTGAATAGCAAATCGAAGAAACCTGGTCGTTTGTTTCAGTCAGCAAAACACAGGCTTTGCCGATACGCACTTGATTCACGAAATCGACAAACTTATTCCCTGTGGACTTTTGGAAGTGCCGCGAAAAAGCACTCGCACTCATATCAGACATCAATGCCATCCGCTCAAGTGAAATTTCTTGAGCGAAGTTATCCACCACATAATCAACCGCGTCGTTAATTTTTGATTCAACGACCCCTGTTAACGTCGAGTGAATTTTTGCTGAACTCAATGCGCGTTTTTTCGGCCACTCATGCAGTCGCTTTAGGACGTTGAGAAATGCCAGTACACGAGCAATACCATGTGTATCACGAACAGATGCGAGTAGCGCTTGAGCTTCAGCTTGATCAAAGCCAGTAAACTCCACGCCAGATCGAGCCATCTCAAGGGTGGGCAACACATTTTTAAATTCTGGAAACGCATCGGCCAATTTCTTGAGTGAATCATCACGAAACTGAATCACCATGTCACGAAGTGTCACTGAATCGTACGCATCGATTTCAGTAACCCAGTTGTGAGGGAGCCGCGGCCCGGTTAGAACAAGTTGTCCAGGCTGGTAACGTCCAATATAGTCGCCCACAAAGACCTTACCTGTCGTTGCGACCATCAGGTGTAATTCATACTCGTCGTGCGCGTGCCAACGAATCAGATCGCAAGGCCATCCGTGCTCCAAATAACGAATACTCCCAAGCTCTGGAGGTACGACTTCAAACTGAGGAACTGCGGCAATCGACATCGCTAACTCATCCAATTCCCGCCGTCGACGTTATAGGTTTGAGCTACCACATAGTCTGACGCGCTTGATGCAAGGAACAAAGCCATCCCAGTCAGGTCCTCTGCTGTTCCCATCCGACCGAAGGGCACTGACTCTCCAACTTCCTTTTTCTTTTGCCCGAGAGGTTTGTTTTCATACTTTGCAAACAAGGCATCCACACCATCCCAGTGCTCGCCATCGACCACTCCAGGTGCTATTGCATTCACATTGATGCCGTGTTCAATAAGATTTAATCCAGCTGATTGCGTCAAGCTAATGACCGCTGCCTTTGATGCACAATAGACCCCAACCAAAGCTTCGCCGCGGCGGCCAGCTTGACTGGCCATATTAATAATTTTGCCTCCTGACCCTCGCTCGATCATGCATTGAGCAACTGCCTGCATCATAAAAAGAGTCCCTGCGACATTAATTGAAAAGCACTTCTCATAATCAGAACGATCAATCTCGACGATCGGAGCTGCTGTAAAAATCGCTGCGTTGTTGATCAAAACATCAATATGACCCAATACATTGACCGTCTTTTCAACAGCAGACTGAATACTGGCTTGATCAGAGACATCCAGGTACGTTGCAAAACAAGCATCACCCAGTTCAGCGGCGGATTTTTTTGCTCGCTCAAGATCGCGATCAGCGATCATGACGCGCGCGCCGGCATCCACAAATGCGCGTGCAAAGGCATAGCCGATACCTCTTGCTGCACCCGTGATAAGCACCTGCTTTCCGCCGACATCGATCACAAACGAAGACCTTCAGCATCAAATTTATGAATCATCTCGGGGCGTGGTGACAAATAGACGGTATCGCCATGCTTAAACGCAACCTCTCCACCTGCGCGAACAGTGATAGTCTCAGCGAGTCCCGTATCATGCACATGGAAAAACGTATCTGAACCTAAATGTTCGGAGACGCTAATCGAGCCTTTCCACTCACCTTTTGTTTCCGAAACACCAATATGTTCCGGCCTGATCCCAATGCAATGTGCGTCGTATTTTGCAGCCTCAGGACCCTCAATAAAGTTCATTTTTGGAGACCCGATAAAGCCTGCAACAAAGCGATTACGAGGATTTCGGTACAGCTCAAGAGGGCTTCCCACCTGCTCAATGACACCACCCTGAAGGACAACGATTTTATCTGCCATGGTCATGGCTTCGACTTGATCGTGGGTCACATAAATCATTGTGGTCTTTAAGCGCGCATGGAGCTCACTAATCTCCAAACGCATACCGACTCTAAGTGCCGCATCCAAGTTCGAAAGTGGCTCATCAAAGAGAAAAGCAGAGGGTTCACGGACGATAGCGCGGCCGATCGCCACGCGCTGACGTTGTCCGCCGGACAGTTGCCCAGGCCGTCTATCCAGATAATCGGTCAGGCTTAAGACTTCTGCCGCTGCTGCAACTCGACGATCAATTTCAGCTTGATCCAACTTAGCCATCTTTAAAGGAAAAGCGATATTTTTCCGTACCGACATATGCGGATACAACGCATAGGACTGGAATACCATCGCTAAGCGACGCTGCGCTGGCGGAAGATCTGTCGCGTTCTGATCATCAATGTAAATGTCGCCGCTAGACACATCTTCGAGTCCAGCAATCAATCGAAGCAGTGTTGATTTACCGCAACCAGACGGACCGACAAAGACAACAAATTCACCTTCCTCGATCGTTAGATCCAGTGGTTGGATAACCTCCACATGTTCAAATTTCTTCGTGACTTTTTCTAAAACAATACGTCCCATGTGTCTTCCTTATTTGACGGCGCCGAATGTTAAGCCGCGAACCAGTTGTTTCTGACTGAACCAGCCAAGGATAAGAATTGGCGCAATCGCCATCGTCGAAGCCGCACTTAATTTTGCGTAAAAAAGCCCTTCAGGACTTGAGTAACTTGCTATAAATGCAGTCAAGGGAGCTGCTTGAGCAGCAGTCAGATTGAGTGTCCAAAATGCTTCATTCCAGGCAAGAATGAAGTTAAGTAAAATGGTGGATGCGATCCCTGGAATTGCCATGGGGGTTAAGACGTACAAGATTTCTGAGCGGAGCGAAGCTCCATCCATTCTCGCCGCTTCCAAAATCTCTGAAGGGATTTCCTTAAAATAGGTGTATAGCATCCAAACTATGATCGGCAGATTGATGAGCATTAGCACAACAACGAGTCCGATCTTTGTATCTAGCAACCCCAATTCAATAAAGATCAGATAAATCGGATAGAGGACACCAACAGCCGGCAGCATTTTAGTCGACAGCATCCAAAGCAAAATATCTTTGGTTCTTTTTGAAGGAACAAAGGCCATCGACCACGCGGCCGGCACAGCAACAAAAATACCGAGGAGTGTCGATCCACCAGCAATAATTACTGAGTTCGTCAAAAATCGAAGATAGTCTGAGCGCTCCTGAACAATCGCGTAGTTCTCGAGCGTCCAGTCAAACATCAAAAATAGTGGAGGATCTGCAATTGCCTGACCTTCAGTCTTGAAACTCGTCAAAATTGTCCAAAGAATCGGGAAGAAGATCAAAAGGCCAATCGACCATGCGAGTACCGTATTGAAAGTTTTCCGGTTAAATGAAACTGCACGTGCCATCTTGTTCTCCTATTTATCCAAGTTCTTGCCAACAATCCGCATTAAGAAGATCGCGACAATGTTTGCGAGGATGATGGCGTAAACACCTCCGGCTGAACCAAGGCCAACATTTTGGCTTTCTAAGACGCGCTGGAAGATCAAATACGTCAGTGTTTTTGAACCAAAGGCACCAGCGGTCGTGACGAAAATCTCAGCAAAGATCGACAACAGAAAAATTGTTTGAATCAGTAAGACCACCGTTATCGCCCGGCTTAGATGAGGTAGAACGATGTACCAAAATCGCTTTAAAGCTGTTGCTCCATCCATTTCTGAAGCCTCGAGTTGCTCATGGTCGAGCGATTGAATGGCTGTTAAGAGAATCAATGTTGCGAATGGGAGCCACTGCCAACTCACAATCGTAATGATCGACGTCAATGAAGCATGGGACATCCACTGTAACGGCTCCGCCCCAAAAAACTCCCACAAATAAGATAGAAGACCGTAATTTGGGTCCATGAACATATTCTTCCAAACCAACGCGGACACAGTCGGCATGACAAAGAAAGGAGCGATGACCAAAATACGGACAACACCTTGGCCCCAAATTGGTTGATCGAGAAGAAGTGCCAAGAGGGTTCCGAGAATTAGCGTAATCGCGAGAACACCACCGACGATAATCAACGTGGTTGTAACACTTGGCCAGAATGAGCTTGAAGAGACGAATCGAACATAATTGTCAAAACCAACCCAACCAAGATCCCCTCCACGCAGGGGTAAATATTTTTTAAACGAGAAATAAAGGGTCATGATGAGTGGCACAAGCATCCAGGCAAGCAAGAGCATTACAGCAGGCGCCATCATGAATCGTGCCGCGGAACGTGAATGTTGAGTAGCCACTACGATATCCCTTTTTTTGTTGTGAAGTTAAAAATAGAGGCGGACTCGCCGCCTCTACTTTTGAGCTTTGAAAATTAACGGTAACCCGCTGCTTCCATCGCTTCGTTAGTGATGTCCTGCGCCTTAGATAGCGCTTCTTCGACAGACTGCTGACCAGCATAGGCTGCTGCGAACTCTTGGCTGACCTGTGTCGCGATACCTGCAAACTCAGGAATTGCAGCGAACTGAATACCTACATAGGGGCTTGGCTCGACCGTTGAGTTGTTTGGATCTGCAGACAGGATCGAATCCAATGTCATCTGCGCGAAAGGTACTTTCTTGTAGTTTTCATTTTCATACAATGAAGTACGCGCTCCTGGAGGAACGTTAGCCCAACCTTCTTTTGCAGCAACGAGTTCGATGTAATCTTTAGATGTCGCCCACTCAATGAACTGAAGTGCTGCTTTCTCTTTTTGAGTCCCAGCTGGAATCGCAAGCGCCCACGCCCATAACCAGTTTGAACGCTTACCAAGACCGGTATCTGGAGCAAGAGCAAAACCAACTTTGTCAGCAACAGTCGAATCCTTTGGATTTGTTACAAAAGATGCGGCTACTGTTGCGTCGATCCACATGCCACACTTGCCTTGCTGGAACAAAGAAAGGTTTTCGTTGAAGCCGTTGGTTGCGTAACCTTTAGGACCTGATGCATCCATCATGGTCTTAAAGAAATTCAACGTATTAGCCCATGGCTTAGTATCAAACTGAGCATTCCAGTCCATATCAAACCAACGCGCACCGAAAGAGTTCGACATCGCAGTAATGAATGCTCCGCCTTCGCCCCATCCAGCCTTACCACGCAAACAGATACCATTGATATCTTTTGAGCGATCTGTCATCGCTGCTGCCGCTTTTGCAATAAAGTCCCAAGTTGGCGCTTCAGGCATGCTTAGACCTGCCTTCTGCATCAGATCTGTGCGATACATGATCATAGAGCTTTCGCCATAAAAAGGGGCTGCATAAAGCGTTCCTTTGTGACTTAAGCCACCGCGCATGGCTGGCAAAATATCATCGACGTCATACGCTTCAGACAAGTTATTGGTATTGAAGTTGACGTTTTTATGCAAAGGAACCAACCAACCGTTCGCTCCCCAAATTGGAGTTTCGTACATGCCGATTGTCATGATATCGAAGGCACCACCTTTGGTAGTGATATCAGTGGTTACACGCTGGCGAAGGACATTCTCTTCAAGAGTGACCCACTCAACGTTGATTCCTGTTTGCTTAGTAAACTGATCGGTATAACCCTGCATACGGATCATGTCACCGTTATTCACAGTGGCAATGGTGATCGTTTCAGCCAAGGCTACGGTCGACGTAGCGAGTGATAATGCAACTGCAACACCCAAAGACGTTTTACGAATCATTTGTAGACTCCTTGTTATGTTTGTCTATCCATCTAGTGGATAGACAGATTAAATCTGGATACATCGATCGAGAATAGCTTTATTTCTTCTGATAATGATACTTTTTTGCATGATGCGGTGCAAAAATTATCATTTAATTGAAAAATAGTATTACTTTTTGTAACAAACTAATCATTAATGCTCGAGCTCTAGTGAGTGGCGGAGCAGGCGATAATTAAAGAATAGCTACGCCCTCCATATGCTAGGCATTACAATGAATAACCAGTTAAGCTCCCGACATGACCATTCCTATTGATCTTAGAAATCACCTCGATCGTTTGAAACTGCAAGGTCCTTCAAGAACCGTTGTTGCGATTGCTGGCGCACCTGCATCAGGCAAAACAACGCTAGCTCGCGAACTCGCCGAATCGATTCCGAATACCGCATTTCTTTCAATGGATGGATATCATCTGGACAACCCACTACTTCAAGAAAAAAATCTTTTAGATAAGAAGGGTTCACCGGAAACGTTCGATCTCGATGGTTTCTCCGCACTGATTGCCCGATTGAAAGAGCCAAGAGATATCTATTGCCCGATCTTTGATCGCCAAACCGAACGAACCATAAATAGTGCACACCTCATTTCGAAAACCATTAACATGGTGATCGTCGAGGGCAACTACCTCCTGCTAAACGAACCAAGCTGGGTCGATCTTCGAGACCATTGGGACTATTCAGTATTTCTAGAAGTTGATATCGAGATAATCAAACAACGACTACTCGAGCGATGGCTGTCATTCGGCTACTCGCGAGACGAAGCATTAAAAAAAGCCATGATGAATGATCTACCAAACGCAAAGCGCATTTTAGAGAATAGACTTAATGCAGATCTAGTCTTGACCTCTCAACGGTAGACGAAACATTCATCAAATACCCCTCGCACCCTTCGTAATCACGATATTTCCGTAAAGCGCGGGATCAGAGGTTGCGATGATTGCAAAGGCATCTTTCACCGCCTGATAAAACGTTTCATCATCGGGTCGAGTAATTTCTCCACCAAGCCCCTTAATCTGTTGAATCAAATCCAGATGCACCGGCCGCTCTGTTTTCGGAACCCAACCCGTCACTTGGTCGGTTTCAATCGGAAGGATAGTCAAAACAGCTTCGAGAACAGAAGAGACTGTATGACCGTCCATTCGGATTAAGCGATTCGCATCGCGCTCGGCTGGGTAGTTCCCATCAACAATAGCAATGGTATCGCCGTGTCCCATCGACGCCAGGATGTATAACAAATCTGGGCCGAGACGTTGATCAATTCCGAGAAGCATCATTTACCTCAGTGCGCGACTTTAGCGCGTTGAAATAAATCATCGGTCATCAGCGAACCAAGCACTGCGACAAGACCTAACACCAATACGGGGAAGCCAGGAAGTCCCTGAAGCAGAAGACCTACAGCCGCTGCAACAATCACGGCAACCATGATGAATGCACGCTGCTGTGTTGGTTTAGCAACCATCACAAATCCAGCAACTGTGGCTATCAGAAGGCCCCAAGACAATACTGCTTGTGAACCAATCATCGCTTGAAGCGATGCGATTGCATCAGCCTCAAGTAAGCGTGTCATTTGATTCGGTGCCAGTTGTCCACCAGCAGCAACGATCGCCTGCATGCTTTGATGTTCATGAAGCGCAATCAAGCTTCCAAAATAGTTCGACGCGGGATGCATCGCGGCAAATAAAAGCGTCGCCGCACCAATCGCAAACAACACCTGTTTGATCCGCTCAGGAGATGCATTTTGACGCACGATATCGATACCGACGGCGAGAAGAATAATCATGCCAAGCACAATCATCTGCCAGAAGGTATTCAACTGCGCTAGAGTCAATCCGTTGTTGATAAGTTTCAAGAGAATGACACCCAAGAAGGTTCCGAGGATTGATCCACGACCACCAAAGAGTGACGTACCGCCAATGACCACTGCTGCGATTGCATCCAATTCCCACATTTGTCCGTAGTCACTCTTGGCGTAAGGCGCGCGCCCCAAAAACATCAACGCACCAAAAGCAGCGGTGAACGAGCAGATCACATAGGCGAGTGTTTTATACAGACGAACATTGATGCCTGCTTGACGCGAGCCTTGCTCATTAGAACCAATCGCATAGGTATATCGGCCAAGCTTTGTATGTTTAACGATCAAGCCAAGCACAATAAAGAACGCAATGAAGATGACCAGACTCATTTGGAATGTTCGGAAATATTCGAGCCAATTGGCATCGACCCACTGTCCAAGTGGCATCAAGAAGTCTGGCAAGGTTCCATCTTTATATCCCTGGCGAAGCGGAGACAAGGGGTTATAACGACCAAAGAAATCAAACAGCGAATCAAGCTTCGGCGTCGCCTGCGCACCTGTTGTTAGGTGGCCCGTACCGCGCCATATCGAAAGGCCCGCCAAGGTGACAATGAACGCAGGCATCCCAAACCGGGCGACCAGCGTGCCATGAATTAAACCGATCGAGAGCCCAAGGCCTATCCCGAATAGAACGGCAAGAACCGGTGGAAAGCCCCAATATGAAGCAACGTACCCTGTCAGCGCTGCTGTCATACCCATGACAGAGCCAACAGACAAATCAATCCCAGCAGTCAGAATCACCAGCGTCATACCGCCCGCAATCACTCCAAGTGCTGCTGAGTTATTCAAAATCGTCATCAGATTGGATGGATGGAAGAATGAACGTCCATCGGTTACTAATTCAATCGCAATCGCGAGAATCACCACCGCCAGAAGAGCACCAGACCAGTCTTTCTTAAAGTAGCTCGCTAATAGTTGAGCAAACCGATCGTAGAAGGTTCTGTTATCCACAACACACCCCTGAAGTTTTAAATAGAAGAAAAACGCCCCGGAAGAATTTCCGGGGCACAGGTATTACATACCGATCAGCTTTTTGTACTCAGCTGATGTTTTTGGTGTCACAAGGAATGTTCCAGTATCAATACGCTTTGATACAGTTTCACCTTTTGCTGCAGCAACTGCAGCTTTCACGCCTTCATAGCCCATCTTGTAAAGCATCTGCGCAGTATCGACGTGAACCCAACCTTGATCCATCGCGACGATTGCATCAGTCGCACCATCAAAGCCAACAAGCTTCACATCGCCGGCACTGTAACCCAGGTTTTCCAGGGCTGCTTTCGCGCCCATGGTGCCGCCATCCCATGCGTTCACAACCATTTTCACATCAGAGTGCTTGTTAAGGAGTGCTTCAACACCAGCTTGCGCTTGGTTTGAATCCCACTCTGTTGGAACGATCAAAATTTCTGAGTTAGGACGTGATGCCTTGAAACCTTTCATGAAGCCATCGCGACGCTCTTGACCAGTCGATTGCGCTTGGTTACCCGTCACATAGATAATTTTGTCACCGTCTTTGATGAGTTTCGCCGCTTCTTTACCTTGGATCTCGGCTACTGCTTCGTTGTCTGTTGCAACAAATGACGTGACTTCAGCGCCAGACACACCGGTATCAACAGCAACAACAGGAATACCTGCATCCATAGCAGCCTTCACAGCTGGCGCAATACCTGATGAATCAACAGGAGCAACTGCGATCGCGCTAACGCCCTGCGAGGTTAGGTTTTCAAAAACTTCCAACTGAGATGATAGGTCACCTTGGAACGCTGGACCCACAGTAATGAGTTTCGCGCCAACTTCTTTAGCCGCGTCAGCAGCACCATTGTTGATCATGATCCAACCAGCATTTGTTGCTGATTTAGTGATGTAGCCCACAGTGATCTTACTGTGACCGCCAGCCAATGCTGATAGAGAGACAGAAGCGGCAACAGCGCCAGCAACTAGAATCTTTGCGAATGATTTCATCGAGTTATCCTCTTTGCATTTATGTTTATTGGTCCCGCTTTCTACGCGGTTGACGTTAATGTCTCAAGATTGATGGATTGCTGTCAATAAATAAATTCATTTGATTTAATTATTCAAAGTGTTTAGATTCGTCCCATAGTCATAACAACAGAGACATCTTATGAAATACGTTCTCGAGACTCACGGACTCACCAAACATTACGGCGGCGTCCATGCACTCAATGACGCTGACTTCTTTCTAGAACCAGGCGAACATGTTGCCGTGGTTGGAGATAATGGCGCTGGTAAGTCAACGTTTGTGAGAAACATCACAGGTGTTGAACAACCAACCGATGGACGCATCGTTTTCTACGGAGAAGATGTCAGCTTCAGTTCGCCACTCGATGCACGCGAAGCGGGTATCGAAACGGTTTACCAAAATCTTGCCCTTGCCGATCACTTAGACGTGCCGGCCAACATTTTCTTAGGCCGAGAGGACGCATATGACGCAATCAAGATTCCAGGACTCCCCTTTTCGATTCCGCTTGGTCCGTTTGCTTGGATGAAAGCAGGGTCCATGCGCGAACACGCGACCGAGCTCTTAGAAAAAACCGGAGTCAAAATTCCAGATCTATCTGAATCACTCGCCGGAATGTCAGGTGGTCAGCGCCAGTGTGTCGCGATTGCACGCGCAGCCGGCTGGGGCGAGAAGCTCATCATCATGGATGAGCCAACAGCAGCCCTCGGGATTCAAGAAACGACACGCGTTGAGAACATTATTCGTGGGTTAAAGGAACAAGGAATCCCTGTCATCATTATCTCCCACAACCTTCGCCAAGTATTTAACTTGGTTGATCGGATCTGGGTATTCCGACAAGGACGGATTGTTGGCAACAAAAAGACCTCAGAAACAGAACCCAACGAAATCGTATCAATGATCACAGGTCTCGACCAAGGCGTTCACGATAACGCGAGCTACATCTGATGCAGTCGCGCACCGTTCAGTCTCGCGGATCGAATCAAGTCGCCGTAAGGCAGTACAACGAACGGCTGGTTTTACAAACGATTCGCCTGAACGGTCCACTGCCGAAAGCTGAGCTCGCGCGCCTGATTGGCCTTACTCCTCAAACAGTGACTCACATTGTTAGAGACCTTGAAGCAGACGGTCTTTTAGTTCGTGGAGATCCTGAGCGCGGACGCGTCGGACAGCCATCAGTTCCATTTGATTTGAACCCCGATGGCGCACAGTCCATAGGCATTCATATTGGGCGACGATCGACTGAGATTGTTCTGATCAATCAGATTGGTACCATTTTGGCCAAACTAAATACGGTTTACGCATACCCGGAACCCGAAGCAATTTTAGATTTTATTAGCTCAAGCTATCGATCGCTCATTAAACGTAAATCGTGTCACGCGGAGAGGCTCATGGGTGTCGGAGTTTGCGAACCTGGCAATATCGCGGGCTGGCAGCAGCTCTTGGGCGCACCCTCTGACATCCTTGAATCATGGGAATCCATTAATTTAAGTGATGCGATTGAACAAGCGATCGGCGTCACCCCCCTATTTTGCAACGACGCATCGGCGGCGTGTGGAGCTGAACTCCTATTCGGCCAGGGGCGACATTACGCCAACCACCTCTACACCTACATTGGATCCTTTATTGGCGGAGGACTTGTTCTCGATGGCAACCTCGTCATCGGCCGCGGCGGAAATGCAGGCGCGATCGGTTCGCTCCCGCTAGGACCACGGAGCAAAGACCAACTCATTGATCGGTCGAGTCTACTCCAACTCGAAGAGGCTCTCGTCTCTTCAGGACTCGACCGCACAACACTTTGGAAGGATTCCAATGGATGGGAAGAGCATCGAGACCTCGTAGCGACTTGGATTACCCAGGCAGCTCCCGGGATCGCAATGGCCGCCCTCTCAGCAACAGCGCTCGTGGAACTGGACGCATTGATTATCGATGGCGCTTTTCCTGACTGGGTTAAAGCTGAGCTAGCGACAGCAATCGAGCAGGCCTCTGACAACCTCAATTGGGAAGGAATTGAGAGACCGATTCTCGTGGAAGGGACTTGCGGATTCCATGCCCGCGCACTTGGGGGCGCAGCGCTTCCACTGCTCTCACAGTTTGCTGCAGATCACCAGAGTTTAATGAAAGCACCTGCCTGAAACGGCAGTGTTGACGAAAGTCCTCGAGCATAAATTCGACATCCCTGTCGATGCCCGAATCCTTCCTAAAGTTCCCAATCCTTCGGGATACCGGAGACCGGCGTTTGTCCTATTTCTTAATTATATCACGATATTTTTTTGGACAAAAAGTCCGCGCAGACCAAAACAGCGAAGATATTGATTATAATTAACTATCGAAATGATAATTAAATACCATGTCAATCTATCAAATAATCCTTGATTAACATATTTATATAATCATAATTTCAATATCGATTAATTTTATGTATCAAAGGATCTCAAGATGAAGCAAGGACAACCAGTTCCACAAGTCACTTTCAAAACACGTGTACGCGATGAGTCCATTGGTGGCGATAATCCATTTCGCTGGCAGGACGTCACAACGGATGACATCTTCAAAGGAAAACGCATTCTAATCTTCTCCCTTCCCGGCGCTTTCACACCAACATGCTCGACATTCCAGGTTCCAGGCTTTGAAGCCAACTACCAAACAATTCGAGACATGGGAATTGACGAGATCTACGTCGTTTCAGTGAACGATACTTTTGTCATGCGCAAATGGTTGATCGATCAAAACGTCTGCCACATCAAATTCATCCCTGATGGCAATGGCCACTTTACTCAGGGTCTCGACATGCTAGTCGACAAATCGAACCTCGGATTCGGGAGCAGATCATGGCGATACGCAGCGGTTATCGATAACGGCGTGATTGAACGCTGGTTTGAAGAGCCAGGTCGCGTGGATAACTGCGAAACGGACCCCTATGGCGAAACATCTCCAGAATCTGTCATGAATTACCTCGAAACAGTTGCAGTTGAGGCGTAATTTGCCTCTAATCCGGCTCGATACTTTCTTCCTTCTTCGAGCCGGAGCTTTTTATGCGAACCAACAGAATCACTCTACTTGTCGAGGATCTCGACCAGGCCATCCAATTTTATACAAACGCATTTGGGCTCTCTCTGATTGAGGATAGCCAGATCTCAGAGAGCAAACGGATCGTCCGAATTGCGACATCAGATGAAGATGTGACCCTTAACCTTGCTACGCCAAAATTAGGAGATGAAGATCTTGTCGGCCGCCAGGCAGGCCAACGTGTGCTGGTCTTCATTGATACCAGCAATCTGGAAGCCGACCTTGCGCGGTTTACAGACAATCGCGTTGACATTATTGATGGCCCACGCACCGAGTCATTTGGTCACTGCGTTTTAGTCAAAGACCTTGTCGGCAATACATGGGAGTTTGTGGAGCGAATTTAGATAAAGAAAAGGCGGCCCGAAGGCCGCCTATAAAGTCCAAGAAAACTGGACAGGGCATGGTGACCCTGAAACCATCGGCAATCCCTAGAACGATGGCTTCAAACGAACACCGTGAATCAGTCCCCAACAACAAACGTGCCTAAGCACAACTGATTCACTCACTGCAGTATATATAACCAAGAACGCTATACAAATAACATTTTGTTATATAAAAGCACGAGGAACCTAACCAACAGTTCTAGATTGTTGTTTTAACGCGCGTTTTAGCTGATAGCCAATCCAAGCTGAAACCTCATGAGCCCCTGGATCGAACATCAACATGTGCGAACCACCCTCCACCCAATGAACCTCAGTCTGATAAAACTGCCCTGCCTCACTGGCATCACGCGGACGAATCAGTTGATCGGAATCACCACTTACGACGCATACGGGCGGCATCGATTCCGCATCATACTCAGCCGGAGCGATTCTTGAGATCCCCTGTAAATCGATTGCAAGCCAAGGCGACTCATCGGTGCATTGACTGAAAAACCATCGAACCTCATCTGTGACCTCTTTTTTTGAAAAAAGAAGTCTTGCGCCAACCCGCTCTGAAACATGATGCACTCCAACTGTCAGTGCGACAGCAAGCTGTTGATAGGCCATTGGGTCAGACCACAACATCCTAAGAGAAATGGTTGAAAGACCTCTTGGCGGCACAGGACTCATTAAAACAACAGCCGACATCGGATAATGCTCACGAACTAATATTTGAGCAATCGCAGTTCCGAGCGAATGACCAACCACAATGGCTGGCTCAGCTAGCTGATTAAGAATTGAGACCACGTCCTCGACATAGTCACTCAATCGCCAATGATTGATCCGATCAGCACCTTCACTCTGACCATGACCGCGATACGACAAGGTATGTACTCGATACCCTTGATCTAATAGTGGCTGAATAAACGTCTTCGGAAAGACCCAGGCCCCAGCACAAATTCCGTGCAACATCACAATATCAGGCTGTTCCGTCGGAACCTGTGGTTCAAACACATGGTGCTCTAGTTTGAGGGTTTGCCCGTTCTTGGCCATACTGATCTCCGTTTCCGATAGTGTACAACCTTTGAGCAACTGCAACATGATCCACTGCCGACGCGCGACAGACGACGACCTTCCTTTTTTGATCGAGGGCAATCAATCAATCGCAACTGAAACAGAAGGCGTCCATCTCTCTGAGTCAATACTTCGACCAGGTATCCAAGCGATCATCGAAGACATCAGCAAGGGAATTTACTGGGTCGCAGTCAACGATCAGAAAATTGTTGGCCAAATTCTGGTGACTTATGAATGGTCCGACTGGAGAAACGGTCAGATTTGGTGGATTCAGAGTGTCTATGTCTGGAAAGAAGCGAGGCGTCAGGGTGTATTTAAAGCACTGCTCAACCAAGTGACACAGGAAGCGCTCGATCATTCAGTGGTCGAGCTCAGACTTTATGCCGACACGACCAACCGAAAAGCGCACCAGACCTATCTAAACCAAGGATTCAAGACAGGTCATTATCAGGTATTTGAGAAGCCACTTCGATAGAAGTTAAAGTGATGCCGCATGTCGCGCGCGGGCTTCAATCTCAGCGTAATCACCTGCCACCAACAAATCAGTGGGTGCTATCCAACTCCCACCAACACAAACAACATTAGGGCATGCAAGATAATGACTCGCTGTCTCTGCTTTAATGCCACCTGTTGGACACACTAGAAAATCGGGCAATGGACCTGCGAGCGATTTTAAATAGTTCACTCCACCAGATGCCTCGGCTGGAAAAAATTTTCCACAACGACTACCGCGATCCATCAAAGCCATCGCCTCAGATGCCGTCGAGAAACCTGGAAGAATCGGTAGTTGATGCTCGACACTCGACGCCCATAGAGCATCTGTAGTGCCTGGACTCACTACAAAGTCAGCACCAGCGTCTTTCGCCTCACGCATTCGATCTGCATTGGTCACGGTCCCGGCACCGATCAACGCATCAGGCACTGTTTCTTTCATCACGACCATCGCATCCAACGCACAATCCGTCCGAAGCGTAATTTCAAAAACGGTCAAACCACCGGAGGCCAGAGCCTCAGCCAAGGGCGCAGCCATTGAAATCTCAGGAATCACCAAAACCGGCATCACTGGACTGCGCGATAGCGCTTCATGTAAAACAGGATGCATTAGGCCTCCGGAAGTAACTGTAACCCGCCACCTAAAGTTGCTGGCCCGGCTTGATGCCGTAATGTTGAAAATAGTGAACGCCCCCAAGGCGCAGGATGAGTAGGCTCGGAAACCGTTGCTGACTGACGGGCGTTTAAGATCGCATCATCAACAAGAACATTGAGTTCACCGGTCGTTGCATCCAATCGAATGACATCACCGGATTCAATTCGACTCAGCGGTCCACCATCCTTTGCCTCAGGCGAGACATGGATTGCAGCAGGAACTTTGCCACTAGCGCCACTCATACGACCATCAGTGACTAAAGCCACTCGATACCCCTGGTCTTGCAAAACAGATAAAGACGGTGTGAGACCGTGGAGCTCAGGCATGCCATTGGCTTTTGGACCTTGACCTCGAACAACAACGACTACGTCTTTGTTTAACTGACCTGCTTGAAACGCAGCCTTCACATCGCCTTCATTATCGAACACCTGACATGGGGCTTCGATCACCTGTCGTTCGGCATCAACAGCGGATGTTTTGATCACCGCCTCGCCGATATTGCCAGTCAGATGGACGAGCCCACCGGTCTCCTGAAATGGAGAATCAACAGGCTTTAAAATAGATGAGTCAAGTGATGTCTGTTGCGGCGCGACCCATTGTAGCGCGCCTTCGGTCATCACAGGCTCTGAAATACTTTCAGCGATCGTACGACCGGTCATCGACAAAGCATCGCCGAGCAGGAGACCTGAATCCATCAATTCACGCATGACATATCCCATCCCTCCCGCTGCATGGAAATGATTCACATCAGCAGATCCATTGGGGTAAACGCGTGCAATGAGGGGAGTCACCTTCGACAGTAAAGCAAAATCATTCCACGTCACTGACAAGCCGGCAGCTTGGGCAATCGCAACCAAGTGCATGGTATGGTTGGTCGATCCACCAGTTGCATGCAAACCAACAATAGCGTTCACGATCGCTCTTGCATCAATGACAAGTCCGATCGGCAAATACTGATCACCTCCGCGTGATGCTCGAAGCGCCGCTTCGACAGCCGCATCAGTGAGTAATCCTCGAATTTCATCGCCCGGATTGATAAAACTCGATCCTGGAAGTTGCACACCCATCATCTCAAGCAACATCTGATTGGAGTTGGCCGTTCCGTAAAAAGTGCAGGTGCCCGGGCTATGATAGGCTGCAGCCTCGGACGCAAGTAACTCCTCACGACCGACCTCACCTTTGGCAAACGCTTTTCGAACCTGCGACTTGGCATCGTTACTGATACCCGTCTGCATCGGTCCAGCAGGAATGAACACCGTCGGCAAATGCCCAAATGACAATGCACCCATAAGAAGGCCCGGAACAATCTTGTCGCAAATACCAAGTGCGACGGACGCATCGTAAACATTATGGCTTAATGAGACTGCCGTCGACATTGCGATCACATCACGGGATAAGAGCGATAACTCCATGCCTGGACGGCCTTGGGTGACACCATCACACATTGCAGGAACGCCACCGGCGACTTGCGCCATCGCACCGAGCGATCTCGCTTTCTCTTTAATCCGGCTTGGATAGGATTCATAAGGCTGATGCGCAGACAACATATCGTTGTATGCCGTCACAATTGCCAAATTCTTAGGACGCGTGCTGTCAACGGTTAATAGCTTGGATTGATCTTCAAGAGCACCGGCCGCCGCATGTGCAAGATTGGAGCAACCCACCTGACCTCGATCTGAATCCGATGCATCGGCCATTTCCCGAATTCCAATCAGATAGCGCTCGCGCGTTTTTTGACTTCGGGTTTCAATCGCCTGAAGAACAGTTCGTACCGCATCGTTACGATTCATGCATGACTCCGTTCTGTATAGTGACCATTGAGCCATCAGGCCAGGCAATCAAAATCGGATGATCTGATGCCAATAGATAGCTCACTGGATTGAGAGGATTAGTTGATTCCAAACCATCCATCACTTTCTCTTTTTTCGCATCCGAGCTCACCAGCAAAATGACGAGCTCAGCCGATAAAATTTGACTCAGTGTCATCGAAATCCGAGGTACTGATGGCGATCCAATTGCAGGGGTCGCCACAAAGCCAATAACCCCATCGCCCAACCCTGGAACAGCGCTCTCACTTGGAAAAAGACTCGCAAAGTGCCCATCGTCTCCCATCCCAAGAACCGCGATATCGAGCGGTACGTTGTGTTGATTCAGCAGATCAGCTGACTCCTTTGCATCGTCTGCTAGGAACATCGGTTCGAAGATGGCTTGCTCAGCGCGATTCTGACAAAGCGTTGATTTTACGAGTGCCGCATTGGACGCATCCGATGATTCATCGACCGCGCGCTCGTCAACCAACGTGACATTCACTGATGACCAATCAATGGATTCATTCGAAAGCTCAGACATCAATTCGACAGCACTTCGACCACCTGGAAATGCAATTCTCGCGCTTCCTTTTCTATCGATGGTTTCACTCAAGGCTTGAGTAATGATTTGAGCAACACTCATCCATCCACCTCAGGCTCAATCCAGCGATGACCGTGTTCAGCCATTAATTCAAAAGCTGACACAGGCCCCCAAGTCCCTGCGGTGTATTTCTCTGGCTGACGCAGCTTTGCTTCATTCACGATCGGGTCAATGAATGCCCAAGCGGCTTCAACTTCATCAGATCGCATAAAGAGTGTTTGGTTGCCACGGGCGACATCCATGAGTAACCGCTCGTAAGCTTCGGGCAAACGTATCTTAAATGTTTCATTAAAAGAGAGGTTTAGACTCGCTGGAAACAAACGCATCCCACCAGGACCAGGCTCTTTACTTGTCATACTGAGCTTCAATCCTTCGTTCGGTTGCAACCGAATCACCAAACGATTCGGCTCCATGACCTCAGAACTCCGAGGGCCGTCTTCGAAGATGTTGTGTGGTGGACGCTTGAACGTGATGACAATTTCACTGGCGCGCCCGGCTAACCGTTTGCCCGTCCGCAGATAAAAGGGAACGCCAGACCAACGCCAATTGGAGATCTCACAACGGAGCGCTGCAAACGTTTCTGTGCGACTCGCATGCCCAACCTCATGGGAATAGGAATCAACAGGCTTCGCTTCAATCGAGCCCTTGGTGTACTGACCCAACTTCACACAGCGATCGAAATTATCTCGCGTAATTGGCTTCAGTGCCCGAAGCACTCGAAGCTTCTCATCACGCACCTGGTCTGCTACGAATTTTGATGGAGGCTCCATTGCGACAAGACACAAGAGTTGCAACAAATGGTTTTGAACCATATCGCGAAGTGCACCGAAGTCATCGTAATAAGACGCTCGAGAACCGACACCCACTTCTTCAGCCACTGAGATTTGCACATGATCGATATGCGCATTCGACCACAGTGATTCAAAGATTGAGTTCGCAAACCGCAGTGCCATCAGGTTCTGTACTGTTTCTTTACCGAGATAGTGGTCGATTCGGTAAATTTGGCGTTCTTCAAAGACCGCTAAAATTGAGTCATCAAGCGCCTCTGCACTCTTTAAGTCATGACCCATTGGTTTTTCGACAACCAAGCGGGTTTGTTCTGTCTTAAGACCAGTGCGCTCAAGTGTCTGACACGCGTCTGAAAACAGGGTTGGTGAAATCGCAAAGTAGAACACACGCGGGACGGCAGCGGTCGCAAGGCAGGCCGCTTCAATTTCTTCAGCACCTTCGCCTGTTTTGACATCAAATCCGATGATCTGAACACGCTCACCAAAAGCCAGCCAGTCGGCTTCGTTGTCTTTTGTGATGACTTCATCACAAAACGGCCGTAACTGCGCTAGAAAGTCATCCTTGGGCAGCGTGTGACGGGCTGCCGCGATTAATGCGCAGCTCTCTGGAATCTGTCCGTCCAAGAATCGATGAAACAGTGCGGGAAAAATTTTACGGAGTGCGAGATCACCAGTACCACCAACAATGACAAAGTCAGTGGGCGGTATCTCAGCTTCTTTAGGGATTTTCGATTCAATCACCATCTGTGATTCGCTTCGCCTCTTCAACAGATACTATTTTTAACGTACTGGTGCCACCCGGTGTATTCAGGCGATCACCGCGAGTGAGTAGCACTTGGCTGTCCTCAGGGAGTTTTAATGATTCCGCGACCTGTCCAACGACGACCTTATCGACAATGCTCATCGGCTGATCACTCGGTGGATCAAATGCCAAAGGCATAACACCTCGAAATAATGCCATTCGAGCCAAGGTTTTTGGCTGAACTGATAACGCGGCAATTGGAAGACTGGATCCGGAGCGACTCATCCACAAAGGGGTGGATCCGCTCTCTGTGATACAGACAATTGCTGCCAATTTTTTCAAATGGTTTGCGATGTACATTGCACCCAAAGCGATGGCTTCATCGCGACGGCCATATTGCGCCTCAACCCGTGCACCAAGTGCTTGCGCCTGCTCAGTTTGTTCTGCACCTTCAGCTGTTTTTGCCATAGCGAGCACTGTTTCCACCGGATAATCACCAGCGGCCGTCTCAGCGGATAACATCACGGCATCTGTTCCATCGAGCACCGCGTTTGCAACATCAAAGACTTCAGCGCGCGTTGGCATTGAATTAGAGATCATGGATTCCATCATCTGTGTAGCTGTAATGACTGGGCGATCAAGCGCCCGAGCGCGCGTGATGATTTTCTTTTGCACGCCGATCAATCGATCATCACCGATCTCGACGCCCAAATCACCGCGTGCAACCATCACAGCGTCACTTGCCGAAATCAGCGCATCGAGTACTTCATCTGAGGCAACCGCTTCTGCTCGCTCAATTTTAGCGACCAAATCAGCATGAGAACCTCGCTGCTTAAGCGCTGCTCGTGCGAGGTGCATATCTTCCGCATCTCGCGGGAATGAGATTGCGACGAAGTCTGCATCGATTTCAGCAACAACATCCATGTCGCTGTAATCTTTGTCCGTCAAGGCAGAAGCGGACAGGCCACCACCTTGTTTGTTGATACCTTTATTATTGGACAGCTTTCCGCCAGTGATCACTTCGGTGACAACCTGAGATCCTTTCACGTCGGTCACGCGCAAAACAACTCGACCGTCATCGAGTAGCAGTACATCACCTGGCCGACTGTCTTTTGGAAGTTCGCGGTAATCCAAACCCACTTGTGTTTCATCACCCGCGTTCGAATCAAGCTGTGCATCAAGGACAAATTGATCGCCAGCCTTCAGGATGACTGGCTGATCTTTAAATCGTGCAATCCGAATTTTCGGTCCTTGGAGGTCCGCCAGGATTGCGACGGTTCGACCAATGCCTCTTGCGATCTCACGAACCTCTCGTGCGCGACGACGATGATCATCCGCGCTGCCATGAGAGAAATTCAGTCGGCAGACGTCCACACCAGCTTCTAACAGTTGTTTTAAAACACCCGGGTTATCTGATGCCGGGCCGAGAGTAGCCACAATTTTTGTTCGACGCATGGTTATATCCCTGCCTTTGCGATCGCTTCCATTAATTTGTAGTAATTTAACAAGATTTTATGACAACAGGAAGACATCTCAATCAGGCAGACGTGTTCCATCCAATGACTGCTTAATCCGAGCAAGGTGAGGCTGAAAGTCTGATCCGCGCTTTTGAGCAACCCCCGTCACCAAAATATCCAAAACCAACAACTGCATCAATCGCGACATCATCGGGATATAGAGGTCGGTATTCTCATCCACATCGACCGGAACCGTCAGAGTTGCAGCCCGAGACAAGGGGGTCTGGGAGCGCGTCAAAGCCAGCACACTCGCCCCCGCATCCCGAGCAAAGGTTGCCGCCTCAACCATCGCACGCGTCCTCCCGGTATGCGAAATGACAACAGCCAGGTCACCGGTCTTCATTGCAGCCGCATGCATGCGCTGCATTAACCCGTCTTCATAAGCAACAACTGGGACGTTAAACCGAAAGAACTTATGCTGCGCATCACGTGCGACAGAGCCGCTCGCACCCATGCCGAAAAACGCGACTTGTCGCGCCTGACAAAAAAGATCCACAGCACGCTCAAGGGTCTGAACATCAATCGACGACTTAAGATCTTGGACCGAGCGAATGGCTTTATCAGTCAGTTTCACGAAGATCTCTGGCATTGCATCATCTTCGGAAACCATTGCCGTTGTCAGTGTCGGACCGCTCGCAAGACTCTGTGCGAGCTTTAACTTAAAGTCGGGAAACCCAGTTGCAGCAAAGGTTCTGCAAAATCGATTGACCGTTGGCTCAGAGACCTCAGCTTCCTGGGCGACCCGAGCGATCGACATCGACAAAATGCGTGATGCATCCGCCAAAACAAATTCCGCAACTTTACGCTCTGATCGACTGAGTTGATCAAGCGACGTTTCAATTTGCGATAGCACCAAAATCTCCCTTGCAGATTGATTCGTTTTTTTGTAAATTTACGTAATATTACAAACATAAGCAATGCAATGCACGCTAAAACATAGGCATGATGACATGATTAGAGTAGCAATTAACGGATTTGGGCGGATCGGACGCAATATCCTCCGAGCGCTTTATGAAAGAAATCTACAGACCGAGATCCAAGTCGTTGCAATTAATGATTTGGGTAGCCCAGAAATCAATGCGCACCTTCTACAGTTTGATACGACCCACGGACGATTTGGCCTTGATGTTCAGTTAACGAAGAGTGGTTTTGACATTGCTGGGCAGCACATTGAAACGCTCGCGATTAAAAATCCATCCGAACTTCCTTGGGATAGGCTCGGCGTTGATGTCGTATATGAGTGCACAGGGCTTTTCACATCGAAAGAAGACGGCCTTTCTCATATCAAGGCCGGCGCAAAAAAGGTCATTATTAGTGCCCCCGGGAAAAATGTAGACGCGACAATTGTGTATGGGGTCAACGATATGATCCTGACAGATGAAATGCAGGTCATCAGTAACGCAAGCTGCACGACCAATTGTCTCGCACCACTGGCCAAGGCACTCGATGACGCATTTGGTCTCGAAGAGGGACAAATTACGACCATTCACGCGTTTACAAATGACCAAAAGCTCACCGATGTTTATCACTCAGATTTGTATCGCGCACGCGCTGCAGGTCATTCCATGATTCCAACCAAAACTGGGGCTGCGGCTGCGGTTGGATTGGTACTGCCTCATCTCAACGGACGCCTTGATGGCATGGCAGTACGCGTACCAACCATTAATGTGTCATTAGTGGATCTGACCTGCCGACTGAAAACAAAGGCCTCAGCGGATGAAGTCAATCAAGTTCTTCAGAAGGCAGCCTCAGAGAGCCCAAATGGAATACTCGCTGTCAACACCCTGCCACTTGTCAGTCAGGACTTTAACCATAACCCCGCGAGCTCAATCGTCGATTTAAATCACACCAAAGTGCTCGGCGGTCTTACCAAGGTACTGTCTTGGTATGACAACGAATGGGGCTTCTCAAACCGCATGCTGGACACGACTTTAGCGTGGATGGCGAACAGCACATCACGGCGATCGGCTGCATAGATTTTACGGTTGCGATCTTTAGGCGGGGACTCCCCGCCTTTTTTTGGCATACATTTCGCTCCGTCTCCGCGTAGATACATATTTCGCACCAAAGTCGCGCACATTGAACCAAGTTTGTGCGCGGACGCGGTCGTTTAACTTAGATTGCACCACGATGGTGCAGATAACGGAGAGACTTTATGGAGCCGACTCTGACAGGCCTTGCTGAACGCATCGATGTCATCGTTGCTGGAACAGATACGTTCTTCCTTTTAATGGGAGCGATTTTAGTGCTCTTTATGCACGCAGGATTTGCATTTTTGGAGGTCGGGACTGTTCGCCACAAGAACCAAGTTAACGCCTTAGTGAAAATCTTGACTGATTTTGGTGCATCGACGCTTGCTTATTTCTTTATCGGCTATCAAGTCGCTTATGCAACAGGGTTTTTAGTAGGCGCTGACCAGATGATGGAAGGCAATGGTTTTGCTCTGGTGAAGTTCTTCTTCTTGTTAACCTTTGCAGCTGCCATTCCCGCAATTATTTCAGGTGGAATCGCAGAGCGCGCCAAATTCTGGCCAATGATGCTTGCCAACGTATTAATTGTCGCTCTCATCTACCCATTCTTCGAAGGCATGATTTGGAACGGTAACTTCGGCTTCCAAAAGTGGATTGAAGACCTTACAGGTGCGGGCTTCCATGACTTTGCGGGTTCGATTGTGGTGCACGGCATGGGTGGATGGCTGGCTCTTGCAGCTGTTTTATTGCTCGGCTCGAGGAAAGGTCGCGTTCGTGATGGGCGGATTATTTCATTTGCACCGAGTTCAATTCCCTTCCTCGCGCTTGGCGCATGGATTCTCACTGTGGGCTGGTTTGGCTTTAATGTCATGAGTGCGCAGGCTGTTGAAGGAATCAGTGGATTAGTGGCGGTAAATTCCCTCATGGCGATGGTTGGCGGCACCATCGCAGCGCTGATCGTCGGTAAGAATGACCCAGGCTTTATCCACAACGGTCCGTTAGCTGGATTGGTTGCTGTGTGCGCAGGTTCTGATGTGTTCCATCCACTTGGAGCACTCGCTACTGGCTTAGTTGCTGGTGCATTATTTGTGTGGCTGTTCGTATGGTGCTCTAAGCAGAAGGCACTTGATGACGTGTTGGGTGTATGGGCACTTCACGGCGTCTGTGGCGCTTGGGGTGGTCTTGCATGCGGCATCTTTGGAACGGCAGCCTTTGGCGGCCTTGGTGGCGTTTCATTCATGGCGCAGTTGATTGGAACGGTGACCGGAGTCGGTATCGCTCTTGTTGCTGGCTTCATCATTTATGGCGTAATTCGGCAAACACTTGGCCTACGCTTGTCTGAAGAAGACGAATTCGATGGTGCTGACCTTGCAATTCACCGCATTAAGGCGAATCCTGAAGTTTAAACGGGTTGGCACAGCCTAGGCTGTGCCCTCCTCTTCCTGCGGTAGTGAAAGCGCTGTAATTGATGCAAATGCAATCAAGAGTGCAGACACCCATAAACACGCCTCTAACCCCACCAACTGAAAGAGTGCTCCCGAGGCGACTGTTCCAGCGAGACGCCCGCCTGCATTAGCCATGTAATAAAAACCAATATCAAGACTCGCACCCTCTACACGCGCAAAGCGGACGATCAAATAGCTGTGTAGCGCTGAATTCATCGCGAATAACAGCGCAAACAGTAACAACCCCATCGTCACCACATAAACAACCGACAGCTCATACATGAGCGCCATCGCGATGCCTGCAGGCACAAGCGCTAAAAGACCTCCAAACAGCACCAACTGTGATCTGACGGCCTGAGGTGTCTTGTCTTTTCCTGTCAATTGAGGTGCTGCGGCCTGAATAAACCCATAGATAATGATCCAGGAAGCGAGATAGCCACCCACTTGCCAAAAATCCCACTGCAGTGTCTGATGGAGAAAGACAGGGAGTGCGACCACAAACCACACATCACGTGCACCAAACAAAAAGAAGCGTGCGAGTGATAACCAATTCACTGCGCGCGACTTCGAAAAAATCTGGTTAAATTTGGGCTTGTTTTTCATCACACCAAGCTCTTGCCGAAGTAACAGAAGGCTCAATACCCATACAATGGCAAGCATTGAAGCCATGGCTGTCACAGCACCTTGGAACTCAAATAATGACAACAAAACCGCACCGATAAAGAACCCCGCCCCCTTTAACGCATTTTTAGATCCAGTTAAAAAGGCGACGATCCGATACAAGCCGTCATTTTGATCGCTTGCAATCGACTTCATGGAGCTTTTAGCACTCATTTTGTTGAGATCTTTGGCGATCCCAGACAGTGCTTGCGCTACCATCACCCAGACCACGGTCAACATATGCTCAGGCACAAGCAACATCGACAACGCACCGATTTGTATCAATAAACCGATTTGCATGGTGCGATTGAGACCAATACGAGCACCGAGCCAACCACCGACTGCGTTGGTCACAATCCCAAAGAACTCATAAAATAAAAACAATGAGGCAATCTCGAAAGGCGTGAAACCTAATGTATGGAAATGCAGCACCACCAGCATACGGAGCGCACCATCAGTGAGGGTGAACGCCCAATAATTACCAGTAATTACCGCATAATCACGCAACTTAGAGTCCACGCGCAGCTCCGGTGTAGGCAGCCAGTTCAACCAAGCGATTCGCATACCCCCACTCGTTGTCATACCAAAGGTATAACTTCAACTGAGTATCATTAACGACCATCGTTGAGAGCGCATCGACAATACTTGAGCGGGGATCCGTCTTGTAATCGATGGAAACAAGCGGGCGTTCTTCATATCCCAAAATACCTGACAAAGTTGTATCAGCCGCCTGTTTCAATGCCTGATTCACCGTATCCACTGTCACGGAGGACTCAAGTTCAAACACGCAGTCTGTAATCGATGCGTTAGCCAAAGGCACGCGGATCGCATGGCCATTGAGTCGACCACGAAGCTCTGGAAAGATTTCAGCAATGGCTGTCGCACTTCCAGTTGTCGTTGGAATCAACGACATGCCGCATGCCCGTGCTCGACGAAGATCCTTATGCGGCGCATCTAAAATGGTTTGTGTATTGGTAATGTCATGCACAGTCGTGATCGATCCGTGTTTAATCCCGAATGTTTCATGAATCACTTTGATCGCAGGAGCAATACAATTGGTCGTACAACTCGCTGCAGTCACGATTGGATATTTCTCAGCGTCAAATAGGGTGTGATTCACACCCATGACAACATTAAGAACCTCAGGGACTTTAATTGGCGCGGAGACAACCACCTGTTGAATCCCTGATTTCAGATAAGGATTCAATGCATCAACAGATTTGAATTTACCTGTGCACTCAAGGACGAGATCACAGCCGCTGAAATCAGCGCCTTCAAGGGGTTTTTCGGAAGTAACTTTGACAGACTTGCCATCAATCACTAAGTGCGATCCATTGGCTGAGACTGGTATATCCCAGCGCCCATGGACTGAGTCAAAGCCTAGTAAATGAGCGTGAGTCGCAGCGTTCCCTGCAACATCATTGACATGCACTAGCTCAAGATTCGGATGATTCCGCAAGGCACGGATCGCAAGACGACCAATCCGACCAAGGCCATTGATTCCTATACGCATAGTTAACTTCCTTACTGACAACTGGTATTGATTTGCAAGAGCGCCGGTGAGCACAAATCTCTGCGCCCCTGACAGCAATCCGCCAACAAAAACTCCAAGAGTTCACGCACGGCTTTCGGTGCGATCCGATAGCGTATAAAACGCCCCTCTCGCTCACCAAAACACAAACCTGACGCCTCGAGTTCTTTCAAATGAAAACTGACTTGAGAGGGTGCGAGATCTAAAGATTCAGCAATTAAGCCCGCTGTCATACCGTGATCGCCAGCTTGAGCAAGCTGCTGAAACATCTCTAAACGATGTGCTTGGCCGATCGCCTGAAAGCAACGTACGGCAGTGACTGTATCCATCTCAACTCTCATCAATTCAATATTTCAATAATTATTAAAATATAAGACGAGCGAGCGAATAACAAATGAAGATTGTGTTACATAAATCCGTCGGCGCCCGGTGCGCGCTTTGGCTCTCCTTCAGAAACTTCCGACTGTTCTTCAGCCCGTTCTGGCATCTGATCATCGTCAAGCCCGAGAAGATCCTCCGGTGATTGATAGCCCAACTGCATGTAAAGACGATCAATCGTTGATTGAATCGATTGAATGGCTCGCTCATCGGTTGCATTCTTTGCAAGCACAGCACCTTGAATTAAGAGAGAATTCACTACGTCTTGAGGTAACCAAGAACGCACAGGGCCTCGCAGTGTCCGAATAATCGTCTCGGAATCTAGAGAACGCTCACCCTCTTTAGCCTTTTCCAAGACTTCAAGGATGTGCTTACGGATTACAAGTTCAAAGCGTTTTCTGGCATCTTCAGAGAATTCCAATTCTTGGTGGTACTCACCAGCCATTGCATAAAAGAGCGCCTCACCCTCGAGATCATGAAAAATATCATCACTCTTTTTTGTGCTCGTCGCCTTCGATCCTTGTGCTTCGGCAGCTTTTTCAGCAGCCATCTGACGCTTTTTTTCTTCGAGCCGCATGACACGCTGATTCAACTGAAATAAGCCATAGATCAAAAATGCCATGGTTAATAGTGCGGTTAATAACAGTAATCCATGCATGAGTTGCAACAGCCTGTATTTTGGATTTTCTCAAGTTCTATATGTATCGACAGATACCCGTAAATCTTTGGTTCAGCTCATCACAGATTCGATGATAACCAACGATCAAGTGTTCGCTTCAACCATTGTGATTGCTTGGGGTAGTACCGAGTCATTCCCCCACGGTGATTATCAATATCCATCGCACCAGGAAGATCAAGCATATGGCCAGCACGAGTGAGCCAACGATTCATCATTTTTGGATGCATCTCAGGATGAAACTGAGTAGCAAAAGCATGTTGCCCTACCAGATAGGCCTGCTCTCTAAAGAGGCCTCCGACAACTCCAGAGGCCAACCGAATCGCACCATGGGGCAACTCAAAACCTTCTCGGTGCCATTGATACACATGAGTCAATGGACCAAAAATTCGTTTACCCCGACCCACTGGATGCATCGGATACCAGCCGATTTCAACCTGGTCATCGGGATGCGTATATACAGAAGCCCCCAACACTCGCGCCATCAATTGCGCTCCCAAGCAGATTCCCCAAACAGGTCTGTCGATCCGCATCCAACGCTCAATTAACTGGAGTTCGGTGCGAATCCCTGGGAGATGATCATCATTCGCACTCATTGGCCCGCCGAATACAATCAGACCGTCAAAGCGATCAATCTGTCTCGGAATGCGCTGACCAATCAATGGCCGAACGATCTGGGCGTGATGTCCAAGTTGCCGAAGCGCGATACCAACCTGACCCGTTGTCGAATGCGCTTGATGCAAAACACACAAAATCCGCCGACTCATTTAAGAAGCCACCGATCTGAACGTCAAATTCATCCGCGGTCCGAGTTCTTGTCGCGTTTTTAGCAAAGCATGCTCCCAATGCGTTTGTGTTAGCCCGTACATGACTACCAGATCTCCGTGCCCCAATTCAAATGTGAGAGGGGAAATCGCATCATTGTTTTTTTGCCGTAATCGGAACCGACGCGGTGCGCCAAGGGACAATGAGACAATAACAGGCTGTGAGCCGAGCTCTAGTTCATTGTCACGATGCCACCCCATAGAGTCTTGGCCTGATCGATAATAATTGAGCAAGCAATGATTTAAATTGTGTGGCGTGGCGATCGCATTGGCCTCAAGCCAACCTTCGAGCTGATGACGTAACTCCCTGAGTCTTGGGTGCCAAGCTCTTTCCTCAAGAACACGTTTTGAGTATGTATAGGACACATCTCCACACCACGCTGTGAATCGAGGCTCAGCGACTGAGCGACCGAAAAGGCGGATCTCACCTTGCATCCAAGTAAGTTCAGCATAGAGAGCGGCCAGGAGTGCTTGCTCATCTTCAGAGGATAGCCATGCGCGGACAACACACAATGAAAGGCCCGGGCGGATATAAATAGTCTGGTTTGAATTCAATGGAGTGCTCGCATATCACTGAATGTCAATGATACGCGAACTAAAAAGAACAGTTTAAAGATTAAGAATTAGACGATTCGACTTCGTCAGAAGCTTCCGTGCGCTCGACGAGCAATTCTTCTCGCAATACAGGCACATCACGTGGCGCATCCACGCCGACGCATATCTGCTGCGTTCCTTTGATCTTGACTACGGTGATTCGGATGTCATCGCCAATACGGATCGATTCATCCACGCGTCGTGTCAGTACAAGCATATTCCACCTCAATCCGTTGAAAACTTTCATCCATGAAACGTTTTGCCAAAATCCCTACAGCACACGTCTCGCAGAACTTACAGATACAGCATGCCATAGTTAGCAATCGATAAAAGCAACCCACCAAGAAAATGATAGACGCTTTGTCCGACAATATTCTGTAATTAAATTACCTAATCAAAAATGGCTAGAGGTGCAAATTTGCCACAGATCTAGATAGTGAATCCTTAACATAGAGCAAGATACCATCAGTGGGGTGTCTGTATAGTAATAGCGTAAATTGCCTTTAGAGGCGCCATCCAAACACTGAACGGAGAGCAAATATGTCATCACCTCAGCCAGTCTGGGATTTCTGGATTCGGCTCGGTCACTGGCTCATTGTCGCAGGAATCATTTTCCAACAAATCTCGGGAGAAGAGATCGAGCTTGTCAATGCCCACGCGACCGTCGGCGTGTTACTCGGTGGCTGGGTGTTATTTCGAGTCATCTGGGGCTTCACGGGACCCTACTACGCGCGTTTCTCGAGTTTTCCGCCGCCCGCACCAAAAACAGCAGTAGCCAGTCTTAAGCGCGTATTGAAGAAAGAAACTGAAGAAACAGCCGGACATTCTGCGATCGGTGGCGTTGCCGTGTATCTGCTGATCACCTTGATCGGATTAACTGCTCTGACGGGCATGGCGTCGTCGGACGACATATTCTTTTCCGGACCGCTTGCACCGTTTTTGTCAGCAGATGCAGTGGACCTTGCAGGTCGCGCCCATCCGATTCTCAGTAAAATGGTGTTAATCACGGTCATCATGCATGTATTCGCAGTTCTCTGGCACCAGTTCGCCATGAAAGAACGCTTGATACAGGGCATGATTACAGGATTAAAAATCGGATCTGAAAAACTGTCAGCACATCCGCATCCGTTTTCAAAAATGATTCTGCTTCGCGGATTTGTGATTTTTTCAATATGCGTTGGAGGCACTTACGGCCTCCTCGGCATCTATTTAGGCTGGTAGCTAGTCTGCGCGATACGCCTTGTGACAGGCCTTACAAGCACCTGCTACATTCTTAAATGCAGGTGCAATCGCACCTTGATCACCTGAGGCAACTGCTTGATTTAAAGCAGCTACATTCTTTTCAAAAGCAGAGAGCTTTTCCGCATACCCGTCTGCATCAGACCAGATTTTTGGTAATGCGCGGGATTCATCGGATTCAGAACCCACAGGCGTCGTCTCTTTCGCAAGAGGCGCGAGAACAGCGAGTCTTGCAGCTGCAGCCTGAAAACGCTCTTGATCCATTGGGCGTTTTTTCTGAATCATGGCAGCCATTACATCGCCAAATTCATGCTTCACGACTTGCCAGTAGCCTTGTCTAAACTCGTAGGCTTTATCTGCATCAGAGGCTAAAGCTGAACTCGAGAGTGCCACTAAAATTAAACTTCCTGCAATTACACGCATTCAAATCATTCCTTCTTTGTTAAAGTCACACCCAGACATCCAAGTATGAGAGGCTCGAGTGAATACCGGAGAACGTTGGCTTTTTAATTTCGCCGCCTTTGTTGTGGTGCTGGCAGGCATCAAATCAGCAAGCGCAATCATTGTGACGTTATTGGTCGCATTATTTGTCGCACTGGTTTCAGCCCCACTCTCTATTGGTCTGCAGCGAAGAGGTATTCCTAACGTACTGTCGGTACTCATCGTCTTGATTCTGTTGCTCTCTGTTATTGCCGGTCTGAGCGCCGTGGTTGGCGGTTCAGTCAACGCATTCAGTGAAGCGGCACCAATCTATGAGGCGCGTCTCAACGAACAGCTCGAATCACTGTGGATATTAGCTGCGAGTTATGACATTCCCATTGACGCAAATCAATTACGTCAATCCTTCGATACTTCAGGCGTCTTTACGCTGCTATCCAACCTATTAACAGCTCTTGGTGCGCTATTAACGAATGGTTTCTTAATTCTCTTGATCGTTGTGTTTATTTTGATGGAAGCGGCTTCTATGCCACAAAAGGTCCGCGTTGCGTTTGGCCGCGGCGAACACGAGCCCTTTGCCGCTTTCACACAGTTCATGATTCACCTGAACCGGTATCTTGCGATTAAGACGTTAATCGGTGCTTTGACAGCGATCGCAGTCACTGTTTTTCTATTAGCAGAAGGCGTCGACTTCCCATTTGTTCTTGGACTACTCGCATTCTTACTGAACTTTATTCCGACCCTAGGATCGATTTTGGCTGGAGTTCCTGCCGTTATCCTCGCATTTTTGGAGTTTGGACTCGGCTCCGCTGGCATAACTACCCTCGTATATCTAGGTGTCAATATTTCGCTTGGTCAAATCATTGAACCGCGCCTACAAGGACAGGGACTCGGGCTCTCACCAATGGTCGTGTTCTTATCATTGGTTTTCTGGGGTTGGCTACTTGGAATTGTTGGTATTCTGTTAGCAATTCCACTCACAATGACTGCAAAACTCGCATTTGAAGAATCTCCAAAATACAAATGGTTAGCTGTGCTTTTAGGTCCAGAACGGCCCTCACACACTCAATCAGACTAAAGCAAGCTGGATTTTTATGTTGCAGGCGCTAAAATTCGCCCCGCGGTCTAGGAGGGATTCTTTGTGACCACTGCCGAAATAGAAGAGATCATCATGTTGGTCTGTGTGACAGGCCTCGTCGGCTACATGGGGTTTATTGTCGTCGATCTCGCGAAACGATCCGGTGCCGGTAAGTTAGGAATGTACATCCTCCTAGGCGTTTTGATGCTGGCGCCTGCTGTTTTTATCTTAAAAGAACTGGCTGTGCTCCTCATCGATTTATAGACGAGAGGATGTAACCCAACATGCTATACATTGCCCGAGTGCTGATAATGGCACTAATCCCTGGGCTTGCGTTTGCTTCCGACACTCCGGACAACGTAATTGATCTAACCAACCATACTGCAGGCTTTCTTGCCATTGCCGCTTTTGTCATTGCATATGCATTGGTTATGGCTGAAGAAGCCATTCATCTCCCAAAATCCAAACCTGTTTTAATCGCGGCAGGCCTCATCTGGCTGATTATTGCAATTTCCTATCAGGGGACTGGATACGAACACCTAGCTGAAGAAGCCGTACGTCATAATTTGCTTGAATTTGCTGAACTGATGTTGTTCCTACTTGTCGCGATGACTTACATCAACGCGATGGAAGAGCGGCGCTTATTTGAGTGGCTACGAGAGAAACTGATTGCATCAGGATTGGGCCTTCGTTCGCTCTTTTGGTTAACAGGGATCCTCGCGTTTTTCATTTCACCCATTGCGGACAACTTAACAACAGCCCTCTTAATGTGCGCCGTTGTCATGGCAGTTGGCGGGAACAATTCTCGGTTTATCGGTCCTTCCTGTATCAACATTGTTGTTGCCGCGAACGCAGGCGGTGCATTCAGTCCGTTTGGAGACATCACAACACTTATGGTCTGGCAAAAAGGTGTGCTTGGATTCAGTGAATTTTTCACTTTGTTTGTGCCAGCTGCTGTTAACTTTCTGGTTCCCGCCGCAATCATGTCGGTCGTTCTACCTAAAGAAAAACCAGAGGCCACGGGGCAATCCGTTGAACTCAAGCGCGGAACCTGGCGCATTGTGTGGCTGTTTTTGGCAACAATAGCGACCGCAGTTTCATTCCATAACTTCCTTCACCTGCCGCCTGTGATTGGGATGATGTTGGGACTTGGTTATCTCAATATGTTTGGCTACTACTTGGTCAAGACGCTGCCTAAATCGCTCGATCGTAAACGGAAAATCTATGAACAACGTGGCGATGTCGAGGCTATTCAGCGTCTCGGTGAAGTTGTCCCCTTTAATGTCTTTTCAAAAGTTGCCCGCGCCGAATGGGATACCCTTCTCTTTTTCTACGGCGTTGTATTGTGCGTCGGTGGATTGGGGTTCATGGGATACTTGTCGCATGCCTCAGAGCTTCTCTATGGTGACTTCGGACCAACTATTGCGAACGTCACAGTCGGAATTCTGTCCGCCATCGTTGATAACATCCCTGTGATGTTTGCTGTCTTATCGATGATGCCCGACATGTCCCATGGCCAATGGCTACTTGTCACCCTAACGGCAGGTGTTGGCGGATCATTGCTATCTATTGGTTCTGCAGCAGGTGTTGCCTTAATGGGACAAGCCAAGGGAAAGTACACATTCTTCGGTCATTTGAAGTGGTCGTGGGCTGTTGCACTCGGATATATCGCGAGTATCATTGCTCATATGTGGATTAACGCAGACCTGTTTCACGTAACAGTCGAAACCGCTCGAGTGACCACAGGACACTAAACCTAGTAAGGCGAGCGATGATTTACATCGCTCGTCTGAGGAATTCGTTCGATGCTCATCGCCCATATCTTAATGATGTTGATCCCAGGTGTACCCACGCCTGTTTCAACTGGACAGATCTTCCAATCAGAAGCCGCATGCGAGGTCGCCAGAGCAGCGATCGCATCAAACGACAAGGTGAACCAATACAGTTGCTCACCCGCACCTGGTAGCACGCCCAATCGGTGAAATCCTTGCACCATTTCCGTGCACACTATCCACAACAAGGCGTTACTTTCAGAAACACAGACTATCCGCCCCTTGTCTGTCTAAAAATCACTGCTAAAACAGCTAATTGCCTGAACGGATTTTATAAATAATTGATTTTTATATGAATAATTTTATCAGCATAAACTGATCAAATTTTGATCAATGCAAGCGATGGCCATCAGATCAAGCACTTAGGTCACCCTCCAAAAATAAATCCCCAAAGTTATCCACAGCCTTTGTGGGTATCCAATTTGTCAATGCCCGAACAAAATTTCTGCGCTTTTTTTTCACTTGCGGTATCGTCAATTGATGCAACACTCTTCAGCCATCAATCTTCGAGCGCGCGCATTACAAGGGATGTCCGCTATGTTGCCGTTATTACCGGGCATCATTCCGTTTGGGCTCATCGCCGGATTCACGCCGGTCTCATTCGGATATACATGGTTAGATTCATGGATGGGGTCTCTCCTGATGTTTGCGGGCGCCTCACAACTAGCCGCCTATCAGCTCATGAATGAAGATGCTTCGATCTGGGTCATTCTGCTGACAGTGGCTGCAATCAACCTTCGCTACGTCCTCTACAGTGCGTCAATCGCGCCACATCTTGCAGATGCCAATCGTACAACTCGTCTCCTTGCAGGATATGGACTCACTGATCAAATCTATGCTGTTTGTCATCGAGACTACCCAATACACAACTGGAACTTAAATGAACGCATTGCCTACTACACAGGCGGCACATTGCTACTCTGGGGTTTGTGGCAAGCATGCACGGTCGTTGGCGCATTTGTTGGACAGGTGATTCCGGTCTTTTGGTCTTTGGAATTTATGATTCCTTTGACATTTCTTGCGCTTGCATTAAACACGCTAAAAACCCGCGCCCATCGAGTTGCTGCCATCACCGGTGCGATAGTGTCGTTTGCAGGACTGAACCTGCCATATAACTTAGGGCTAATTCTTGGAGGACTTGCTGGAATTCTTGCCGGCGTCTTATTTCGAAGGGTCAACCAATGACGCAAGAATTTATCATCATCGTGGCCTTAGCTGGCCTTGTCACTCTCGCATTAAAGAGTGCCTTTATCGAAGGCCAACATTATTTCACGCTCCCCAAATGGTTTGTTGATGCTCTAGAATTCGTCCCGCCAGCAGTCCTATGCGCCCTGATTATTCCAGGCATTTTTAAAGGTGAGGTTGGACTGATCGCTGCTTTTGGTGCAGTGACCATCGATCCAAAACCAATCGCTGCAGCTGTCGCTGCGCTCGCTTTCTTCATGACAAAAAAAACCATCCCAACATTGACTGCTGGGATGGCCTCTTTGTATCTCGTTTATTGGTTACAAATCTAAGGTAGATAGACTAGAGGGACAAAATGACTCCATGCGATGACACTCGCAGCCAACATGCCGACCAATGTGCACAATGCGACCGTCAGGATTGATGAAGCGAACATAAACGCACGATCCTCATCAATCTTCATAATCCGCGATGTACCGCTGTATAAGAGATAAACCGAGTACGCTAAAGCGACGCCAGCAACAGCCACGTTCAACCACAAGATCGGCATCAAAAATGATACACCAGACAAAAATAAGGGAGTGGCAGTCACTGTGGTCAGCACCAGACACTCATCAAGCGAAACATCGCCCCCATATGTTTTTTCCATCCAGTGCGTACAGGCTGCAATGAATGCGACCGCACCCCACATTGCAAAATAAAACAGTACAGCTGATCCCAATGCACTTGATGCCGCTAGCCGGACTGGCTCCTCGCCTGCGACAGACCAGCCGACCTGTGTCACGCCGATATACATTGCGATTGCGGGAATCGCCGCGAGAATTGAGATTTGTGTCAAAAAGACCGTTTTTGCTGAGTAATGCTCTTCTTCGATCAGAGCCCACTCACTTTTTGGATCCTTCAATATGCCTGCAATGTGTCCAAAGTACATCATGCCTACTTCCTCCTTTTGACTCAGGGAACCTAAGTCTTCAAAGCTTTTGTGCTTTTTATAGTTATTTGTCGTCTTTATTCAAAGGGCCGAAAGTGCTGTCCTTGCGCGTTTCGGTCGCATTTGTTCAATTTTGTATCACAGTACTACAAAGTGGTCTACCAATAAGATCAAGAACAACCACATGATGTAGCGTATCGAATACCAGAAAAGCGCCATCGCGTCTTTTGAGTCTTTAGAGTCCGCGTGCTTTTTCAGAAGCATCAGGAACCGCGCATTAATCGCAGTAGTACCGATCAAATACAACACACCACTCATCCCACTCAGATACGGCAAGACTGTCACCAACACCATCAAGATGGTGTACAAGAGCATCTGAAGCCGTGTGTACTCCTCGCCATGGGTAACCGGTAGCATGGGAATCTCTGCCTTGGCGTACTCATCTTTTTTAGCAATACACAGCGCCCAAAAGTGCGGCGGAGTCCATGCGAAAATGATCGCAACCAAAAGCAATGCATGCGCGTCGACAGAACCGGTCACGGCAACCCAACCCAAAAGCGGAGGCGCCGCTCCTGCGATACCGCCGATGACAATGTTCTGTGGCGTAGCACGCTTTAAATACAGGGTGTAAATCACCGCATACCCAATAATTGAAGCAAATGTCAGCCAGGCGGTTAGGGGGTTCGCAACAATCGCAAGAATTGATAATCCAGAAGCACCTAACAGAAACGCAAACATCAACGCATAAGCAGGCGACACCTTCCCGTCTGATACAGGGCGATGCTTGGTTCGATTCATAACGGCATCAATCCGACGATCGACAACATGATTGATGGCGGCAGCAGCCGATGCAGCCAAAGCGATCCCAAGGTTGGCGAGAATAAAGAGCTCAACACTCGGCAACACTGGCCGTGCCAACAACATACCAACCATCGAAGTCAGCACCATCACGGCAACAACGCGAGGCTTGGTGAGCGTGAGATAATCACGCCACGAAGGTGCGTTTGATCGTGCGTTAAGCGTGTTTGACAGAGCCATAACCGGCCTCCTCTTGTTCGACAGCCGTGGCATACGCGATAGACCAGGCGGATAACAACAATGCAACTCCAAGCGCGTGATGGATGAACGCCAGACTATCTGGCACTGCGTACACTACGTTGGCATAACCAAAAAGAATTTGTAAAACAATGAGCCCAACGAAATGCATCGCCTTACGGCTCGTTAAAATGCCGTTTTTAATTAGAGACCACAAAAGAACAAACCAATAAGCAGTCACAACAAAAGCGCCTGCACGATGCACCATCTGGATCGCGGCACGAGCACCATGTTCAAGTTGACCACCCTCGTAGTTCGGCCCGATTTCAGGGAAGAAATGGAATCCACTTTGGAAGTCATATTGAACTTCAGCGCCTGGTGCACATGAGAGGATTCCTGGGCAGGCCCATCCAGCATAGTTAGTACTTACCCAACCACCCAAGAGAATTTGGACGAACAAGACAAAGACACCGATCAACACAGGAAGACGCATCCGCATCATTGTGGAATCGCCATCAGCGAGCCGCTTGAGGCGATGCCTCAAATACATCAACGTCGAAACAATAATAAGACCACCCATCAAGTGGAGTGTCACGATGTTGGGAAGCAATTTCAAAGTCACCGTAAACGCACCAAACGCGCCTTGAACAATGACAAGCCCAAGAAGACCAAGAGATAAGAGATATGGATAGTTCGGTGTTTTTTCTTTTTCACGATATCCAATATAGGCAAGTGCCATAATCAACAAACCGAGACCAGCTGCGATATAGCGATGGATCATTTCGATCCATCCTTTGTGCGCAGCAACGTGAATCTCTGGATAGCGCTCTTGCAGGTATGCCAGAGTCTCTGTGTCAGTTGTCATCACCATCTTACCAAAACAACCAGGCCAATCAGGGCAACCTAATCCGGAGTCAGTGATGCGTGTAAATCCACCCATCAACACCACCTCAACAGCGAGGAAGAGCGCAATGGTCGCAAGCTTTAATGGAAGGTTATTAGCCACTATCCCACCTTTGACAATTTCAGCAGTTTCTTGAGGTCTTGCAGGATGAGAGTTGGGTTGACCTCTGGATCAAATCGCAACACCACATTTCCGAGAGGATCAATGACCCATATCGAGGCTTGGTCAACAGTCAAACTCGATGCATCAAGCTCTGAAACACTCACGCGATCGCGTTCGCGACCAAGTGCCGTATGAAAGTTAGACAGTCCCTGACTGAATGTTTGGCATGGATCACAATCGGGTCGAGAGGCCAACACAACCTGCCAGGTTGCAGGCTCCCCTGGTTGCGGCAAACCAACATCACTGTATTGCGTGCCTGATTTCACCAATTCGCCATGGTGTGTGCGCCCTTCAGGAACACCGATACCACCAAAATACATCACAAATGCAGCCAACATCGGAATCACAGCGATTCCCCAAATGAGCCAAAATGTGGTGCGATTACCCATGTGTTAATCCTCGCCGATAGACATAAGCTGCAAGACCAGCTAGCACGATCGATAATAAAAACCACTGGACCGCATAGCCATAATGTGTGGCTGGGCCAAGTCGTGGAGTTGGTCCAAATGCGTCACTCACCAGTAAACCCTTTGCTAAAAACATCCCCGATAGAGCAGCTGCTGGCTCGACCCCCTTTAAGGATTGGACTCGAACCGATTCATCGAACTGTTCTTCAAATGCATCGGACATGTAATAACTGTCCGTCACCGGAACCCAGAGCGCGTCTAATTCAAATTCTTCTGGTATCTCGACCTTGGGTAGCTCATTGCGGCGCTCTGTCGCTGGAACCCAGCCAAGGTTGGCAAATAGCCGAAGACCACCCTGAATAGTCGCCACTTCAGCAAACACCTCATATCCAGCAACACGTTCTTGAATCCGATTATCCAGATAGATGAAACGCGGATTGTCTAAACGAACTGGCAATCGAACCTGGTAGGTTCCCCGATCAAGCGATGCTGTCATCAATTCTGATGGTTTCGTCAACGTCGATTCACCGACAGTTAAGCGCTCAATCAAACGCTCTTTCTCATGCGCTCGATCCAACTGCCAGAACCCTGCTTTCATGCACAAACCGATGACTGGTAGCACAACAATTACAAACCACCATTTCTTTGTGAGCCGCATTGTGGTTTCCTGCTCGTTAAATTCGTTGTGAGACCGACCATGTTTAAAATTCTTATCGTGATCTTATTCTTTGCCGTCGTTGGCGTGCTGTTCTCAGGTCTTTATTTCCTTATGAAAGACCCATCTGATAAAAAACGCGTCGTTAACGCGTTAGCGTGGCGAGTGGGGCTCGCCGCGGCTCTAATCGCCCTTGTCGGATTTGGCATCGCAACAGGGCTACTCGAGCCGCACGGGATCGGCGGTTAAAGGATATAGACGAAAATAAAGAGTCCAACCCAGACCACATCAACAAAGTGCCAATACCAGGACACTGCCTCAAATGCGAAGTGCTTTTCCGGTGAGAAAGCCCCATCAAAGCACCGGAGCAACATAACAAATAACATTGTTGTTCCGAGCATTACGTGGAAGCCGTGAAATCCAGTCAACATAAAGAATGTTGCACCATAGATACCAGCCTGAAGCGTAAGTCCCAGTTCAGTATACGCTTCATGGTATTCAACTGCCTGGAAGTACAGGAACACCACAGCCAATAGGATAGTCGCGGCAAGCCATGCTTCTAATGCACGACGCTTGTTCTCCTTTAAAGCGTGATGGGCAAACGTGACTGTAACGCTCGATGAAATCAGGAGAATTGTATTCACCAATGGCAAGTGCCACGGATCGATAATATTCTGCGCACCCGGGAACTGTTTCATATCTGGTGTCTGCAGTAGTGGCCATGTTGCGGTGAAACCTTCCCACAGCATATTCGCGACACCTTTCTCACCTTCACCACCAAGCCATGGCACCGAAAATGTGCGTACGTAAAATAGCGCCCCGAAGAATGCAGCGAAAAACATTACCTCAGAAAAAATGAACCACAGCATCCCCTGACGATATGAGCCGTCTAATTGGTCGCTGTGTAAACCTTCAGCTTCTTCGCGAATTTGGTCTTTAAACCATCCGAAAATGACATAAAAAATAACTAAGAAACCCGTTCCGAGCACCCAAGGCCCAATTGAGTCACGATCCGCTGACATCGATGTCAATGTCATTGCCGCACCGTAAGCGAGGAGCCCAAGCGCAATTGAGGCCAAGATTGGCCATTTGCTCTGTTCTGGAACGTAGTAGGTAGAACCACTCATAAAGATGCCCGTCCTTTGTCATTATTGTGTGAACTTTGAGTCACTTTTTGGTTATCTGTCAGGTCATACAAAGCGTATGACAGAGTTATGGTTGAGATATGTCTTGGAAGATCCGGATCGATCACAAACACCAGTGGCATTTCTGTATCTGCTCCTGCCTCCAACGGCTGCCGATCAAAGCAAAAACAATTCACTTTATGAAGATACGGCGCTGCCTCAGAGGGTGTCACGGAAGGAACTGCCTGAGCGACCATCCATTCAGGAGTGGGATTCTTCGCATAAAACGCGGTGACTTTATCTTCCCCAGGAAATACTCGCATGGTGCGTTCATTCGGTCGGAATTCCCAAGGCATATCTGCAGGGTTAACCGTCACAAACTGAATTTTTACTGTCCGAGAACGATCAACCGATGAGATCGCAGCAGGGCCTTCATTGAAGTTTTTACCGTTCAGCCCTGTGATGTCACAAAACACCTCATACAAGGGAACTAAGGCAAATCCGAATCCAAACATCAGTACAGCGGCTGTTGCCAGCCGCACGACTAAGCGCTTGGTTTTCACCTGCTCATGCATTGGTTAGTCAACCTTTGGAGGAGTTGAAAACGTGTGATACGGCGCTGGAGATGGAACTGTCCACTCAAGGCCATGTGCACCCTCCCACACCTGAGCTGTCGCCTTCTCACCCACTCTCACGTTTTGAATAATGTTATAGATGAACACCAACTGTGAGAAGCCGAAGATGAAGGCACCGACAGATGCCATGCTGTTGAAGTCGGCAAACTGTAACGCGTAATCAGGAATACGACGAGGCATACCAGCCAGACCAACAAAGTGCATTGGGAAGAACGTGATATTGACCCCAACGAATGACAGCCAGAAGTGCACTTTACCCATCGTCTCATTCAGTTGATGGCCGGTCCACTTAGGCAACCAATAGTAAGCAGCTGCCATGATCGAGAAGATTGCTCCTGGCACCAAAACATAGTGGAAATGCGCAACCACGAAGTATGTATCGTGATACTGGAAGTCAGCCGGCGCGATCGCGAGCATCAGTCCAGAGAAACCGCCAATCGTGAAGAGCACTACGAACGCAATTGCAAATAGCATCGGCGTCTCGAATGTCATCGAGCCACGGAACATCGTTGCAACCCAGTTAAACACCTTCACACCAGTTGGAACCGCGATCAGCATAGTCGCGAACATAAAGAACACTTCACCAACCAGCGGCATACCCACCGTGAACATGTGGTGAGCCCACACAACGAATGACAGTAGGGCGATCGATGCAACCGCATAAACCATCGATGAGTACCCGAACAAACGCTTGCGCGCGAACGTTGGGATGATCTCGCTGATAATACCGAATGCCGGCAAGATCATGATGTACACCTCAGGGTGCCCGAAGAACCAGAATACGTGCTGGAACAAGACCGGGTCACCGCCACCGGCTGCGTTGAAGAACGACGTGCCGAAGTGGATATCCATCAGCATCATTGTCACAACGCCTGCCAATACGGGCATAACAGCAATCAGCAAAAACGCTGTAATCAGCCAAGTCCAAGTGAACATTGGCATTTTCATGAGTGTCATACCTGGTGCACGCATGTTCAAAATGGTCGCGATGATATTAATCGCACCCATGATTGATGACGCGCCCATAATGTGAACACCAAAGATAAAGAACGTCACTGATTCGGGAGCATAGGTCGTCGACAACGGTGCGTAGAAGGTCCAACCAAAGTTCGGAGCACCACCTGGCATAAAGAGCGACGACAACAGAATCAAGAATGCAAACGGGAGAATCCAAAAACTCCAGTTATTCATCCGCGGAAGTGCCATGTCTGGCGCGCCGATTTGCATCGGAATCATCCAGTTCGCCAAGCCAACGAAGGCAGGCATCACAGCACCGAAGACCATGATCAATCCATGCATCGTCGTCATTTGGTTGAAGAAGTTTGGCTCAACCAACTGAAGCCCGGGCTGGAACAATTCTGCACGAATGATCAACGCCATGATGCCGCCAATCATGAACATACATAGACTGAAAATTAGATACATCGAACCAATATCTTTATGGTTCGTTGTGAATAACCAGCGACCAAGACCCTTCGCAGGACCGTGATGGTGCGGATCGTCGTCTTTTACGTGCGGTAGATCAACATCAACTGTAGCCATAATGATTCCCTCTTATTTCTGGATCGCGCTTGGCTGGACCATATCGCCCACAGAATTGCCAAGTGCGTTCCGCTGATAAGTAACGACAGCTGCAATATCAACTGCCGAAAGTTGTTCTTTAAATGCTTGCATTGCAGTTCCGGCTTTTCCGTTCACTACAATATCAATGTGACCGTCGATTGAGCCTGTCGCTATCGAGCTTCCGGTAATCGCTGGAAAAGCTCCAGGAATACCTTGGCCATTCAACTGATGACACCCTGCACAAGTGGCTTGATATACGCCCTCGCCTTTCGCGAGGAGCTCATCCATTGAAAACTGCTTTGATGCTTCGCCAGCCATCGCAAGTTTCATTGCCTTCTGATCGGCAACCCACTTGGCATAGTCTTCTTCAGATTTGACTTCCACGACAACAGGCATAAACCCGTGGTCCTTGCCGCAAAGTTCTGTGCACTGGCCGCGATAAACGCCTGGTTCTTCAACCTTAACCCATGACTCGTTGATAAATCCTGGAATCGCATCTTTCTTCACCGCAAAGTGAGGGACCCACCATGAATGAATCACATCATTCGCAGTAATCAAGAAGCGCACTTTTTTATTCGCTGGAATAACAAGTGGGTTATCAACTTCAAGAAGGTAGTTTGCATTTTTCGCCTGCGCATTCATGATTTCTTCACGAGGCGTCGAGAGGTTTGAGAAGAAATCGATATCCTCGTCGAGGTACTGATAACGCCACTTCCACTGATACCCAGTAATCTGAATATCAACGTCCGCTTCAGAGGTATCGTACATGTCCATCAGTGTCGCTGTCGCTGGCACTGCCATGCCGATCAAGATCACAAATGGTATCACCGTCCAAAGTACTTCAACGGTTGTGTTTTCGTGCCAATGCTCCGCAACAGCGCCCTTCGACTTACGGAATTTGAAAATCGAATAGAACATCACGCCAAAAACGGCGATACCGATTGCCACGCAGATCCAAAAGATCAACATGTGTAGATCGAACACTTCGCGTGAAATTGCTGTCACGCCCTCGTTCATATTGACTTGCCAATCTGCCCACGCAGGCACAGCCAAAAGCGATAGAGCCAAAGTAATTGCTTTGGTCATTCGCATACCTCCCATTTATGTTTATATATTCGGCGGTTAACGAAAATTTAAATTGTTTAGTTATGATTGTTGTTGGGCAAAACTTTAAACGGGATTAGCAGGGTCCCGCAAGGGTTTGTTGCAAAAAAATTAGACAACGACTACACAAAACTCATCACTACTTTTACAAGAACATACACAGTCAATAAAAAGCCAAGTGTTAAGGCGATCCCAGCCACAACAAATACCGAAAAACGTCCTTGCTGAAAGTCCCGCTCACGGTTTTCTTCCGACTGCACACCCAAAAAAGCTGCAAATACGCTAGCGAACGCCCTTAACCAATCCTTCATGTGCTTACCACTTCATATAACGGAAACATAACGACGACCCAAGCTATCTCTTTTTTGCTCGCAAACAACGGTAACCAATTGGCAACCTAACCCACAAAACACATCATCGACAAGCCATCACACTCTAAATCTCTGACTTTAGGCATCTGAGTTGATTGATAAAAGGGAGCTCTCCACGGAGCCTCACTGCATCGATGACTGCATCGGTGACGATTTCAAGGTCAACCTTGCCTCTCAGGTAATGAATCCGCAAGTCAAACGATGCACTCGGATTCGCAATTGCTGAACGGACAGCTTCCTCAATTTCAGGTCTTAACGGTCTTAGGGACGATGGACCTTCTTGATCAATCTCTGCGTCATCTTCAGGGTCAATATGAAACGTAATATCTGTAATGTCAGAAAATTGTTCCCGAATTGATGCCGCGACCCAGCAACCGATTTCATGGCCTTCTGATACCGACACGCGTGGATCGACTTGCAAGTGCAAATCCATCAGGGTCTTACCACCCATGGTCCGAGTCCTAATGTGGTGCACATCGCGAAGACCCGGAACAGCCATCGCGACCCCACGAATTGCTGCAATTTGCTCTGCAGGCAAGGCCGTATCAATCAATTCCTGCATGGAATCCCACAGTAGGCTCAATGCAATTTTTGCAATAAATAACGCGACGACGAGGGCTGCGGCTGCATCAAGCCACATCACATCAAATGTTACGCCGATCAGACCAATTAACACGGCGATCGATGACAATGAATCTGTTCTTGAATGCCATGCATTCGCCATCAATAGCTTGGAATTAAGCTTCTTCGCATAGTGAAGGGTGTAATGATAGATCGCCTCTTTCGAGACGATTGATGCGACTGTTACAACGAACGCTGCAATACCCAAATTGATTGCAACACCCGGATCCAATAACCGTTGCACGCTGTCATACAAAATACCGCCAGCAACTGCGAGTAAGACACTACCAAGAACAAGTGTTGCTAGCGTTTCAATCCGATCGTGCCCATAGGGGTGATTCGCATCGGGCTCCTCATTACTCCACTTAGCTGCCAAGATCACCAACACATCCGTTCCAAGATCTGACAGTGAGTGCACTCCATCTGCGACAAGGGCGTGGCTTTGACTGACAAAGCCAACCGTGATTTTAAATAAGCCTAAAAGCCCATCAACAATCGCACCGATCACAGTGACACGAGTCATGACTTGCGCATTCGTTTGCATCTCAGTTGTCACTACCCAACCACTCGTTCAAAAAACCAATAACAACCAATGATACCAATCACTGTAGATAACGGGACGGCGACTCTCGATTGGTACCAGGGATAACGTAAAATCCAAATGCCAACCGAAAGATACGCCCCTAAGATGATAGCCAACTGCCCAAGCTCTACGCCGGCATTAAATGACAGAAGCCCGACCACAAAATCACGCTCAGGCAATCCGAGTTCAGTCAGTACACCTGCAAATCCCAATCCATGGAGCAAGCCAAAGGCAAACACGACAAACGCTCGCGATCGATTAACTTTGTGATGCCAGATATTTTCGACAGCGATGTAAATAATTGAGGCAGCGATGAGAGGCTCTACGATAGATGACGGGAGCTCTAAAACGCCATAGAGGCCGAGAGCGAGAGTCACTGAATGCGCAACCGTAAATGCCGTGACTTGTATCACCAAATCAATCAATCGCTTGGAAATCAGCGTTAGACCCAAGATAAAAATAATATGATCGAGGCCCCTCGGGATAATGTGGGTGAAACCCAGCTCGATGTATTCAACAACAAGGGCACTGAACGATCGTTTGACGGCCTGATCGAGCGACAGCAGATCTGATTTTTGGCCGCTTTTCACAAACTGAACACGGGGCTCTGCATTCTCAAGAAATAAGCGAATCGCCGTATTTGGCATCGTATCACTCACACGATAGACGAGAGCGTCAGCGCCATCAGGTAATCCACCGACAAAGGTCAATTGAGTATCACGCGGAAGCTCATCATCGTCGACAGGAAGAACTTCCAGAGTGCTTAAAGTCATTGTGATTGGCGTATCACCCACCATCACGTCGATGACTCGAGAGATCTCACGTTCTTGATCTCTGATAACCGCTTCTAATCGCGTCGCATCAAGCGCCCGCAACTGATCATAGACCGCTGCATTCGGTGAATCGTTGGTATCCGTCAATGAAGGGTCGATATTCGCAAGCCAAGCCTCCATATTGGTGACTAGGTTGAGTGTCAGTACGCCCTGAGAATCCACTGAGAGGGATGCGATCGATGGCCGCATTTCATGAGCGCTTGCGACCAGACTGAAAATCGCTAACAGTAGGCTCATCAACACAGATTTCATCGACTTGTTCTCAAACCCTAGAGGTCACCATGACATTATCACGTAGCCTAACATTCTCAGTCGGACTTCTGTTGTGGAGTACTCAAATTAGCGCGCATGAATTTTGGATCGAGCCCTCGCAACACTACACACCAACGCAGGAATCGGTCGATTTGATTTTAAAAGTCGGAGAAACTTTTCGTGGTAGTGCGCAACCCTATCTTCCAGACGAGACTGCGAAATTCTTCGTCATCAATCAAGATAAGCGTTCAATTCAAGGTCTTCTAGGCGATTCTCGACCCGCTGCAAAAGTTACAGTGAATGAGGGCCTCAATCGCATCATCCATCAAACGACCCCCTTCTCGATCCGCTTCGGAGAGGGAGATGAACGTTGGGACAACTACGTCGCATTGGATGGACTTCAACGACAACTCGATCAGCATCCAGACGAACCACAAACAGTGCCTGTCACCGAACGCTATGTTCGAGTTGCAAAAAGCTTTATTAAAGCCGGGCCCGCTGAAACTGCAGACGCTCTCTCGGGTGAGATGCCTTTTGAGCTGGTTCTGGAAGGAAGTTGGAGTCAGCTGACCCCTGGTCAACGTGTATTTACTTTATATGATGGACAACAACCCCTTGAGGGTATCTTAGTAAAGGCATTTCGGCACAACGATCGATCTGTGGTCTCACAGGCGTATACAGATGCTGATGGTCGGGTGGTACTTGAGTTACCGAGTGCCGATCGCTATCTGATCAGCGGAGTGATCATTCGACCTGATACAGACCCGAATTACGACTGGATTAGCCATTGGCCAACAATCACTCTTGAGGTTCTTAATTAAGCAGCATGTCGATCGCCTTCGCAGTCGCATGGAACGCGAATACTGCAGTGACATGAGTCACTGCACCTAAAGCGCCTGCACAATCAAGCCGATTAGCGCCCGAGTCCGGCTTCTGTTGACCCACCGAGCCATTAACTTGCAAATATCGTGTTTGCTCATCGGAGTAGACCGCACTCACAGCAAAACGTTTACCCGGCGTCCGGGAAAATCCATAACGATTTCTGAGTGTTTGACGCACCGATGCGAGTAACGCATCACCATCCGTTTTCGCTAAATCACGCACCTGAACTTTGCCTGGATCGATTCGACCACCAGCAGCGCCGATCGTGATCACAGGTACTCTGATTCGCTTTGCGTGTGCAATCAGGGCTGCTTTAGCCATTTGGTTGTCACCGCAATCAATAATTAAATCCAAATCCGATTCGATCAGTGACGCAACAGTTTTATCCGTGACAAAGGCGTGATCGCAACGCACTGTGACATCGGGATTAATCGATCGGCAGCGCTCAGCCATCACTTCGATTTTGGATTGCCCGACCGTTGATGACAGCGCATGGATTTGGCGATTGGTATTGGTTACACAGATATCATCAAGGTCAGCGAGTCGAATTTCACCGATTCCCGAGCGCGCCAAGCTCTCGACAACCCACGATCCGACGCCACCGATGCCAACGATATAAACACGTTTTGTTGAGAGGGTTTGATAGGCATGATCGCCATAAAGGCGATCAATACCACGGAATGCATCAGGCGTATTAATTGGCATCCTCGAGCGCCAACTCAAAAGCCTGGTGAAGAGAGCGGACTGCGAGTTCGAGATATTTTTCATCAACGACAACGGATATCTTGATCTCGGAGGTCGAGATCATTTGGATGTTAATCCCCTCAGCGGCAAGCGTCTCAAACATCTGACTCGCAACACCCGCGTGTGAACGCATCCCAACGCCAACAACCGACACCTTACAAATTTTCGAATCTTTCCGTACTTCGCGTGCGCCCAACTCTTTCGAAACGCCCTCAAGGACTTCATAAGCTGCTTCGACGTCATTCCGATGAACAGTGAATGTAAAGTCCGTTGTCTGATCGGCACCGACGTTTTGAACAATCATGTCGACTTCGATATTTTTCGCACCGACTGGGGCCAAAATTTTCGCAGCAACACCAGGAACATCGGGCACGCCTAGTAACGTCAATTTTGCTTCGTCACGGTTAAATGCAATACCTGAAATAACGGGTTGTTCCATGGAATCTAACTCCTCAGTAGTGATCAACGTACCTGGGCCATCTTCAAAGGTTGATAGCACGCGAAGCGGCACATTGTATTTGCCGGCAAATTCGACCGACCGAATCTGTAAAACTTTTGAACCAAGAGACGCCATTTCAAGCATCTCCTCAAAGGTGATCTTGGACAGTCGACGTGCAGACTCAACAACACGTGGATCCGTCGTATACACCCCATCCACATCCGTATAGATCTGACACTCGTCTGCTTTTAATGCAGCCGCCAAGGCAACTGCTGTCGTATCCGACCCGCCTCGACCCAAGGTCGTGATGTTGTTGTTGTCATCCATTCCTTGAAAGCCTGCCACAATGACAACGCGACCCGCTTTAAGGTCGGCACGCATATTCTCATCATCAATTGCTTGAATACGGGCCTTGGTATGAGCGCTATCTGTATGGATACGGACTTGACCGCCTGTGTAGCTCTTTGCAGCACAGCCAAGTTCGGTTAACGCCATCGCAAGCAGTGCGATCGTGACCTGTTCACCTGTTGAGACCAACACATCCATTTCGCGTGGCACAGGTCGCTGACTAATCTCGTTGGCCATACCAATCAATCGATTGGTTTCCCCACTCATCGCAGAGACGACAACAACGACATCGTGTCCTTGCTCTCTAAATCCTTTAACTTTTTGCGCAACACCCTGGATGCGCTCGACGGTCCCTACGCTGGTGCCGCCATATTTTTGAACGATTAACGCCATCGAACTTCCTAACTCAACTGTTCTTCAAGCCACCCAGACACTGACTTCAATGCCTCTGGCAATGATGCAGGCTCAGTACCGCCAGCTTGGGCCATGTCTGCACGCCCACCACCGCGACCTCCGACCTGAGAAGCGACGAATCCAATCAGATCGCCAGCCTTAACTCGATCGGTCAAGTTGTCTGTTACACCTGCAATCAAATTCACTTTGTCGTCACGAACTGTTGCAAGCACAACAACGCCCTGCGACAGACGATTTTTAACGCGATCCAGTGTGTCCCGCAGCGTTTTGGGGTCTTGTCCATCAAGACTTGAGACCAAACATTGCACCCCAGCGACTTCCACAACATCGTCTAACAAGTCACCGCCTGCTGCTGTTGCAAGCTTCATTTTCAACGCATCGACTTCACGCTCTGATGCTTTGAGTCGCTCAGCCATTTGCTCAATTTTAGCGAGCACGGAATCAGACCCTGTTTTCAACAGGGCTGCCGCTTGATCCAAGGTCGTCTCAATTGCATGGATATGATGCAGAGCACCCTCACCTGTCACCGCTTCAATTCGACGGACACCCGAGGCAACACCGCTCTCGGCGATGATTTTGAATAAGCCAATATCACCAGTTCGAGCAACATGGGTACCACCACATAATTCGACTGAAAACTCGCCCATCGACAGGACGCGCACTTCGTCATCATATTTTTCACCAAACAAAGCCATCGCGCCTGCAGCCTTTGCTTCGTCGATTGGCATGACTCGTGTGACCACATCTTCATTGCGACGAATCTCTGCGTTAACCATTGCCTCAATGGCAGCGATCTCCTCAGCCGAGACTGGTTGCGAATGCGAGAAATCGAATCGTGTGCGCTCATGAGTCACTAACGAGCCTTTCTGGGTCACATGATCGCCGAGGACAGTTCGAAGTGCAGCGTGCAGCAAATGCGTTGCCGAATGATTCAATGCGGTCGATTGGCGTCTTGGGCCTTCAACGCGCGCATTGACGGTATCGCCAACATGCAATTCACCCATACCCAGTTTGCCCTCATGACCAAAATGAGAGCCATACTTTTTAGTCACCGATACTTGGAATGAACCACCTGCTGATGTCAGGGAACCGGAATCCCCTTGTTGGCCACCGCTCTCTGCATAAAAAGGCGTTTGATTCAGTACGACAACCCCAGTCTCGCCAGCAGCAAGTGATTCGACCTGCGCACCATCTTTTGCTAAGGCAACGACTACGGCGCTGGCGTCGAGATGCGTGTAACCAAGAAACTCGGTCGATCCATCCAAATCAAATCGAACCTGGCCTTCGGCCGCAAAACTCGAACCTTGGCGCGACTTTTCACGCTGCTCAGCCATCGCTTGATCAAACCCATCGATATCGAGCTCAAGATCACGCTCGCGGGCAATGTCGTTGGTCAAATCAACTGGAAAGCCGTGTGTATCGTAGAGTCGGAAAATCAATTCACCAGGAAGTGTGTTTCCTTGAAGAGATGCAACTGCATCTTCCAAAACTTTCATCCCTGCATCTAAGGTCTTTGCAAATTGAGCTTCTTCCTGTTTCAAGGCAGCTACAATCCGATCTTCATTTTCGCGAAGTTCGGGATACGCTTCGCCCATTTCGGCTACTAAGGTATGCACAATTTTGTGGAAAAATGGTTGGTCACAGCCCAACTTGTGTCCGTGGCGAATCGCTCGACGGATGATTCGACGCAACACGTACCCACGCCCTTCGTTTGATGGCAATACGCCATCACATATCAAAAACGAACAACTCCGAATGTGATCGGCAATCACGCGAAGTGATTTAGCCTCGAGGTCATTGGTACGCGTCACATCCGCAGCGGCTTTCAATAGCGCCTGGAAAAGATCAATTTCATAATTCGAGTGGACTCCCTGCATAACAGCAGCAATCCGCTCAAGACCCATCCCAGTATCAACAGATGGTTTTGGTAGCGGAGTCCGCGTGCCATCCGCAGACTGCTCGAACTGCATAAAGACGAGGTTCCAGATTTCGATATACCGATCAAGATCATCGTCTTCTGAGCCGGGAGGTCCGCCCGGAACGTCAGGTCCATGATCATAGAAAATCTCACTACAAGGACCACAAGGGCCTGTATCGCCCATCGACCAGAAATTGTCTTTATCACCCAACCGCGAGAGCCGGTTTGGATCGACACCAATTTTTTGAATCCAGATGTCTTCAGCTTCTTGATCTGAATGATGCACAGTCACCCAAAGACGTTCTTTAGGAAGCCCTAAGCGCTCAGTTAAAAAGGTCCATGCGAAGCGAATTGCATCTTCTTTGAAATAATCACCAAAGCTGAAGTTTCCGAGCATTTCGAAAAACGTATGATGACGCGCCGTATAACCAACATTCTCAAGATCATTGTGTTTGCCACCCGCACGCACGCAACGTTGCGAAGTTGTTGCTCGATGATAGGGACGACTTTCCTCACCTGTGAACACATCTTTAAACTGCACCATCCCTGCGTTAGTAAACAACAGTGTCGGGTCATTTCCCGGAATCAGAGGGCTCGATGACACGATGGTGTGGCCATTTTCCTGAAAATATTCAAGGAACTGCGAACGGATTTCAGCGCTTTTCATGGTTTTTCAAATTTCTGGAATTCAAGTGAGGTGCAATGCTATCGGAAAATCGCGTCGACTGCTTCTGTTGCATCGGAAAAATTAAACCCTCGCGATGCTAAAAATCGGAGTGCTTTATCGCGAGTTGGGTCTTTTTTGCTGCGCATCCACTTCTCAAGTGCAGCAACACATCGCTCAGACTCGCTGCCCTCTGCATCATCGAAGTGGTGACTGACATCACGCGCATCAATCGCATGTTGCGCAAGCTCTTGCTCAATACGCCGTCGACCCTGCCCGCGGAACAAGCGAGATCGGATGAGCATTTCAGCAAATCGCGTATCAGACTGCAGATTCAGTTCGATTAATCGATCGAGCAGTTTGTTGCGCTCTGGCAACGAGAGTTCGGGGTGGTAGGTTTTGAGTTTACGATCGAGTTCGACCCGCGAGTGCTCTCGGCGGGCCAAACGATTAACTAGCGTGTCAAATGGATCACTTGCCACCGCGTTGACGCATTGCTTCTAAGCGCGCGAATAGGCTCGATGTATCCCAACGGCCGCCGCCCATGGATTGAACTTCGCCATAGAGCTGATCAACGGCTGCTGTAATCGGCAGTGCAGACCCATTTTTACGCGCTTCAGCCAAACAAATCGACAGATCTTTACGCATCCAGTCAACTGCAAAACCATGCGCAAACTCATCGGCAAGCATTGTTTTATAACGATTTTCCATCTGCCATGACTGAGCAGCACCTTTACTGATGACGTCCACTACTTTGTGCGCATCAAGTCCTGCTGCGCGAGCAAACGAGAGGCCTTCAGATAATGCTTCAACCAAACCGGCAATACAGATTTGATTCACCATTTTTGTCAACTGTCCTGCGCCCACTTCACCCATGAGCGTGCATGCCCGCGCAAAGGCATCAATCACTGGTGCAGCCCGGTCAAAATGCGCCTGACTTCCGCCAACCATCACAGTCAATGCACCATTTTCTGCTCCCTGCTGTCCTCCGGAGACTGGAGCATCCATAAACCCGATGTTAAGAGCCTTCGCGGCCTCACCCAACTCACGAGCAACTTCGGCACTCGCTGTGGTGTGGTCAACAAACAAAGCGCCTTCACTCATGCCAGCAAAAGCACCATCGTCACCGAGGGTGATACTGCGTAAATCATCATCATTACCAACACAAGCAAAGACAATCTCTTGACCAACTGCTGCATCTTTCGGTGTCGCGGCTGCTTTTCCACCAAATTCGGCAGCCCATTTTTCTGCTTTTGCAATTGTTCGGTTGTAGACGGTGACCTCATGGCCAGCTTTGGCAAGGTGTCCGGCCATTGGATAACCCATAACACCTAATCCTAAAAATGAAACTTTCATGTGGAGTCCTTTATCGTTGTATCAGTCGTGCAATAACCCTTTGGCAGCGAGTTTGGCTGCCAAAGGATGTGTCGTCGTCCATTCCATGGGGGCTAACATCGCCTGAATCCAGTCAGGCGTGACCTCTTCAACCGTTTTAAAACGCCATTGAGGATTTTTGTCCTTATCGATTAAGAGTGCTCTCACACCCTCGCACCACTCCCCATCTGACAAAAGCCGCATCCCGAGATCATGCTCTTGTACGACTGCTTTCGTCAGATTTTGATATTTCGCACGCTGTTGCTGGTATCCCGCAACGAGTGCCGAGCCTGGACTTGCTTGCTCTAATCCAACAAACAATTCTGGAATCTCTTGATGCCAGTGTTGCATCGTGTGCCAAACAGCCAAGGGTGACTGATGTCGAATGCTATTACTCAATCGCGCACCATTCTCTTCCCAAGGCCCATGGCGCGGGGATTCTGAAGTCGCTTCATGCAAGATTGTTCCAATTTCACAAAGCGCTGATTCTTTTGATGCGTAAGTTAACCCGAGGACAGTTTCGAATAACGCCGATTTCTCTGCTCGCGGTAAGAGCCAGTCAGCCAAGTTCAACCAACATCCATCAGCTGCACCGACCGTCGCACCACTCATCGCAAGACAGATACCCAGACCATTTGGAACACGATTCAAAAACCAACTTCCACCACAATCGGGCACAAAGCCTATGCGCACTTCGGGCATCGCTAGATTTGAGTGTTCAGTCACGAATCGTACATCTGCTCCCTGGAATACACCCATGCCGCCACCCATGATGTAACCATCACCCCAGGCAAAAACTGGTTTCGAACAGTAGCGAAGCCAAACATCTAATAGGTATTCATCGGCTAGGTAATCAGCAGAGTTCGTGAGATCAGTGAGACCGCCCGCTTGACCATTATTGGTCACATCACGGACATCGCCTCCAGCACAAAACGCTTTTTCAGCAGATGACTCAATCCATAACGCACGAATCGCCGGATCTGATTCAACAACCTCAACCACCTGTAATAATTCCCGGATCATGGTGTGATCCAGTGCATTTAAGGCCTTGGGACGATCCATCACCGCGACCCCAAGCACACCTTCTGCCTGACTGAGAGGCACGGTGTGAAAACGAACTGTTGGCTCTGACATCAAATCTCCATTGAACATAAAGATATCTTTATATTATTATATGCGCCATGTGGACATCCTATGACGACTATATTGACGCATTAAAGGCGATTGCTGAACCAACTCGGTTCAGATTGACGCGTTTGTGCGCTCAAGGCGAATTGACTGTATCAGAACTGATGCGGATTGTCGGCCAATCACAACCGAGAGTATCTCGTCATTTGAAACTTCTGCAAGACGCAGGTGTCCTCGAGAGTTTTCGTGAACAGCATTGGGTGTTTTACCGGGTTGCGCAAAATGTGCAGTGCCAACAATTGGTTACCGATCTATTAGAACAGCTACCATCTGACGATGATGTGATGGAGCTGGACCAAGCACGATTGAATGAGTTGCGTGATGCGCGCGCAAAGCTCTCTGAAGAATTTGTCGAAACTGAAGTACCTGACTGGCTCAGGCTCCATGAATATCATGGCGATGAAGTTCGATTTAGTGATGCTGTTCAAGAAGCGCTATCCGGCAAACCTATTGGGCATCTGCTCGATATAGCAACTGGTACAGGCCGCATGCTAAAAATTGCAGGCCCCCTCGCTGATAGCGGTGTTGGCATCGATTTGTCGAAAAAAATGGTCATGGTCGCGAGAAACGCACTGGCAGAAGCGGATCTCCCCCATCTTACGGTGCGTCAAGAAGACATGTACCAGATGCGATTCCCAGCTCGGCATTTCGATACCGTGACCATCGACCAGGTGCTCTATTTCGCATCCAACCCCGATGCATTAATCAAAGAAGCCACGCGGGTTCTCAAGCCCCATGGACGCCTTCTATTAGTCGCATTCACCGAAGCCGCTCAAGCCAAAACTCCGCCATCCGTAGGTATCGCAATTTCTGATATTCGCAATTGGCTTGAAGAGGCTGGATTAACAATTACCGCAACCAACGTACTACCTGGCGATGTGCTGGATATTAGTTTGTTGGTCTCTGAGAAAAACAAGGAACGATCATGAGTGCACCGCGCGTCTCATTTGAATTTTTTCCACCCAAAACACCAGAAGCTGAAGCGAGCCTTTGGAAAACCGTGGAGCGACTCGCGCCGTTGAATCCTGAGTTTGTATCTGTCACCTACGGAGCTGACGGATCAACGCGCGAGCGCACACACCAGGTGATCGAGAGCATTCTAAAGAAAACATCGTTAAAACCCGTTCCACACCTGACCTGTGTCGGTGCCCCACGAGACGAAATCGATACGATCGCTGATGACTATTGGAATATGGGTGTTCGCCAGATTGTTGCCCTGCGTGGTGACCCGGAGGGCGGTGCGGAAGCTGATTACGTACCGCACCCAGATGGATATGCCTATGCCTCTGATTTGGTTCAGGGGTTGCTCGAAAAACATCCGTTCGAGTTATTCGTTGCGGCCTACCCAGAGACACACCCACAGGCTGTTTCAGCAGATGCAGATCTGGATAATCTAAAACGTAAAGTCGACGCGGGTGGTCACCGTGCGATTACCCAATTCTTTTTCGATAACGAGATTTTTTTGCGATTTCGCGATCGAGTCGCTGCCGCACAGATTGACGTCGAGTTAATCCCAGGGATTTTACCGGTTACCAACTTCAATACGCTGGTACGATTTGCTGGTGCCTGTGGCGCTTCGATTCCACAGTCACTGTCAACGTTGTTTGAAGGCCTTGACGAGGACCCGACGACTCGGCAATTGATCGCAGCGCATGCGGCGGTATCTCAGGCCGAGGATCTTGGCCGTGAGGGCGTTGAAGACTTCCATTTCTATACACTCAATCGTGCAGATCTTAGTTTTGCAGTCTGCCACGCGTTAGGAGTTCGAGGTTAGCATGACACGCGACGAGCGCATTCAATGGCTTGAATCCACACTGACGGAGTCTGTTGTCATTCTCGATGGCGGCATGGGCACTATGATTCAGGGCGCCGGCCTTGGTGAGAGTGATTATCGCGGCGAACGATTTAAAGATTTTCCGCAAGATTTAAAGGGAAATAATGATCTTCTTACGCTGACTCAGCCTGACCTCATCGCATCGATTCATAAAGCCTATGTCGATGCTGGTGCGAGCATCGTCGAAACCAATACCTTCAACGCGAACCGACCATCCATGGCTGATTATGCGATGGAAGATTTGGTCGGCGAACTCAATCGTGAGGCCGCAAAACTCGCCCGCTCAGTCGCAGACTCCTACGACAGGCCCGTATTGGTCGCAGGCGTTTTAGGACCGACCAACAGAACGTGCTCCATTAGCCCTGATGTCAACGACCCAGGTGCACGAAACATTACATTCAATCAATTGGTTGAAACTTACATGGATGCGACTCACGCACTACTCGAGGGTGGTGCCGATCTCATTTTGGTCGAAACGATTTTCGATACGCTCAATGCAAAGGCTGCATTATTTGCGATCGATGAAGTCGCGCGCGAGACAGGCATCCAGATTCGCATCATGATCTCAGGGACGATCACTGATGCCTCAGGTCGAACCCTATCGGGGCAAACAACCGAGGCGTTTTGGTTCTCTGTCCGTCATGCCAAGCCACTCACCATCGGCTTGAACTGTGCACTTGGACCTAAAGAACTCCGCCCGTTCCTATCTGACTTGTCTCGAGTTGCAGACACTTTTGTATCGGCACACCCAAATGCGGGACTTCCCAATCAATTTGGTGAATATGATTTAGATGCGGCTGAAATGTCTGAGATTGTTGCCGAATATGCGCAATCAGGTCTGGTGAATATTATCGGTGGTTGTTGCGGAACGACACCGGATCATATCCGTTTGATCGCTGAAAAAGTACAGAACCAAAAACCGCGCGAAATTCCAACCAAACAGCCGGTCATGCGCTTATCGGGACTTGAACCTTTCATTGCTGATGACACTACAGGTTTTGTGAACGTCGGGGAGCGGACGAATGTCACAGGTTCTGCGATGTTCAAGCGGCTGATTTTAAACGGCGATTTTGACGAAGCGCTTGCTGTGGCACGTCAACAAGTCGAAAACGGCGCCCAAGTCATCGATATCAATATGGATGAAGGCATGCTCGACTCCAAGTCAGCAATGGTCACTTTCCTTAATCTGATCGCTTCAGAACCTGATATCTCAAGGGTCCCTGTGATGATTGACTCATCCAAATGGGACATTCTTGAAGCTGGCATGCAATGCGTTCAAGGCAAGGGGATCATCAACTCCATCTCGCTGAAAGAAGGTGAAGCGAATTTCCTAGAGCAGGCTCGTAAAATTCGACAGTACGGATTTGCTGTTGTCGTCATGGCGTTCGATGAAACAGGCCAAGCAGATACACGTGAGCGTAAACTCGACATCTGCAAACGCTCATACAAACTGTTGACCGAGGTAATAGGGTTCCCTCCAGAAGACATCGTGTTTGACCCGAACGTCTTCGCAGTTGCGACAGGTATTGAAGAACACAATAACTATGCACTCGATTTCATCCATGCCTGTAAAGACATAACCGAACAGTGTCCGCACAGTTATATTTCCGGCGGCATCTCCAACGTCTCCTTCTCTTTCCGCGGAAATAACCCGGTGCGTGAGGCCATGCATTCTGTATTTTTATATCACGCGATTCGAGAAGGTCTCTCGATGGGTATCGTCAATGCAGGCCAATTAGCCATTTATGAGGATATTGATCCAGAACTTCGAGATCTCGTTGAAGACGTGATTCTGAATCGTCGCGACGATTCGACCGAACGGCTTGTCGATATCGCACCAAAATACAATGTCGATAAAGAAGACGATGACACCACGGTCGCTGAATGGCGGAACGGTACCTGTGAAGAACGTTTAGCCTATGCGTTGATCAAGGGTATCGATACCTATGTGGTTGAAGATACGGAAGAAGCGCGAGTGAAATCCCCACGCCCACTGTCCGTGATTGAAGGTCCTCTTATGGACGGCATGAACACAGTCGGCGACCTGTTCGGTGCCGGTAAAATGTTCTTGCCACAGGTTGTGAAATCAGCCCGCGTGATGAAAAAAGCTGTTGCCCATCTCATCCCATTCATTGAGGAAGAAAAAGAAGCTGCAGGTGATACGAGCCAAGAACATGGTGTGATCATCATGGCGACTGTCAAAGGTGATGTTCACGATATTGGAAAAAATATTGTGGGTGTCGTTTTGCAGTGTAATAACTTCAAAGTGATTGATTTAGGTGTGATGGTTCCAACCCAGACCATTCTGGACGCGGCACGCGAACATAACGCGGATATTATCGGGCTCTCCGGCTTAATTACGCCATCGTTGGATGAAATGGTGACCGTTGCCGCTGAGATGGAACGTCAGGGTTTCACTTGTCCATTATTGATTGGCGGAGCAACCACCTCGCCTGCACACACATCAGTAAAAATTGACCCCGCCTATTCTGGCCCTGTGTTGTATGTAAAAGATGCCTCACGTGCCGTTGGTGTTGCGTCCAAATTGTTGAGTGATGAGCGCGAGTCATATCATCAGGAAATTGCTGCCGACCACGATGTAAAACGCAAAGCACACGCCGGCAAAGCACCTAAGAAACTTCTTTCCATTGCCGATGCGAATTCGCGTCGTCCTGAACTCCAATTTGATACAACAACGATTAAGACACCCAACTCCATTGGACGCATTGTATTGAATGATTATCCATTGGACGCGTTGTTAGACACGATTGACTGGATGCCATTCTTCAACGCATGGGAGTTCAGTGGAAAATTCCCTGATATCTTAAACGACCCTCGAAAAGGGCCTGAAGCTCGAAAACTATACAACGATGCGCAAGCGATGCTTGATCGCATCATTGATCAAAAATGGTTGCGAGCCGATGCTGTGGTTGGATGTTTCCCAGCATATTCAGAAGGCAACAGCATCGTGATTTTGGATCCAGAAAATCATGAGCGCGAGGTTCTGAGAACTCATTGGCTGAGACAACAACGACCGATGCCTGATGGCAAGCCGCAGTTATGCTTAAGTGACTTCATTGCACCGAAAGAATCCGGTCAGATTGACTATATTGGGGCTTTCGCAGTCACAACAGGTCATGGAATCGACGCGCATGTTAAAGCCTTTGAGGACGCACACGATGACTACCAAGCGATTCTATTGAAAGCACTTGCTGATCGATTTGCAGAGAGTTTCGCAGAACACTTGCACCGTCGAGTGCGAACAGAGTTCTGGGGATATGCGGCCGACGAAGCACTATCCAATGATGAATTAATTCGGGAAAAGTACCGTGGTATTAGACCGGCTCCCGGATATCCAGCATGTCCTGATCATCGCGAAAAACGGTCTTTATGGACACTGCTTGATGTTGAGGCTGCAACAGAGATTTCACTCACTGAGAGCTTAGCCATGTGGCCAACAGCTTCTGTGAGTGGCTTTTACTTTGCCCACCCTGATGCACGATATTTCACGCTTGGACAAATCGGAAAAGATCAATTGGAGAGTTACTCGGAATTGAGAAACGAAGCGGTTGATGAGAATGCACGCTGGCTCTCACCCATCCTTGGGTAAGAGTCAGTTTCTCTCGCGAGGGCGATGGAAAATCTGTTTGTGAACTGGACCAACTCGGTGGCCGCTCATGTAGACCTCACCGCGCCAGCGGCAAAAGAGGATGAAATTAGACACCATCTCCATGAGCGCCTTAATCGGACGCACCCGCTCGTACTTTCCATGCTGAATCAGCACTTCAATTTCAGAGCGATCCATGCCCCGCGCTGATAACGAACGATCAGCAGACGAACCCGTCCATTCAGTTAATTTCAATCGCATCGATCCATCCTTGCGAAAACTTCACTAAAGTATAAGGGATTTTTTGTGCGTCGCAATATTTTTTAAAGAGGATATAACTCAGATTCTCTGCGCAACTGATATGATTTCCGGGTTTCGTCGAACAAGTCCGGCTTTTCCATCTCAAATGCTCGAAAAACTCGTTCACGAAGCACGCGATCAGTTTCAGCCATCGGACAAGCTTTGAGGATGGTATCCATTGATGAATGACCGGAGGGACGAGCCCCAGCAACAGCCTCCAAAAATGCTTCTTCATCGAGACGATTCAACTCAAAACTGAAAAGAGATGCGGCTTCTTGAAGTATTTGCTTCGTCCCTCGGTATTTACCTTCGGCAGAATGGCCAGCAATATGCGGGCTGATCCGCCAAGAACGACTGATCAGTGCGTCACTGATTACGGGCTCATTTGGAAACACATCCAAGACCAAATCAAAATGCGTCTGCTTCAGTAAGTCATGCTCATGCAACACCTGCCCTCTCGATGCATTGATCAATAGTCCATGACGCTTGATTCGTGATAGCGCTTTTTCATCCAACAGCCGATCCGTTATGTAGTGGCCTTCAGTGACACGTGGCACATGAAGCGAAATGACATCTGACTGGCGAACAACATCCCCCATAGGTACATGATTTTCCAGATCTCCAGAATCAAATCGGGGTTGATCAGACAACAGCGTCCCAATCCCCATCGCTTGAGCCCGCGCATTAAGAAGTGAACCCACTGCTCCAACACCAATGATACCAAGCATAAGATCATCGACAGTACGCCCCCTCGATTTAGCCCAACTAAACAAATGAGAGAGCACATAGTCAGTCACCGCAAACGCATTACAGCCAGGCGCAGATGCGACCGTAATGTGTCGATCGAAGAGCTGCTTCAGCGGTAAGTGGTCAGTACCGATGGTTGCTGTACCGATATAGCGAATGGATTCAGGGAGATTGTGCGCTGAAACGCGCGCTGTTGAGCGAACGAGTAAAGCATCAGCTCCATCTAACAACGGACGAGGGATATCACGACCAGAGTACCAACGAAGCTCGCAATCGCTCGGAACAAGCTCGGTTAACCCAAGCAGTCCTTCATCGGCCACAAATACAGTCATTGAAAGTTCCCTAAAGCGAAACCATTGATTGTCGCCTATACTCTCGTCTCAGACAAAGCCACGACATCACATGCTGACAATTCAACCACCCCTGATCGATTCACTACCGAAAGCTGGCAGTTCACTTCAAACGCTTTCGAATCTTACTCAAAGCGCAATACCGCTTGCGATTGCGGAGATCGCAACGCGCTCAAGCTCACTCGTATTAGTCCTGGTCGAGAAATCCCAAGATGCGCAGCAATTAGCCAATGCTCTGCATTTTTACCTTGGTCAAGACCATCACTTGGACGCTGAGGGTGAGGCCGACGGCACTGCTGATATTCCAATCGTGCATTTACCGGACTGGGAAACATTACCCTATGACAGCTTCTCACCGCATGAAGACATTACCTCAGAACGACTCAAAGCATTAAGCCAACTGGGTGATTTACATCGAGGGCTCCTTATTCTACCGGTGCAAACACTGGCACACCGACTGCCGCCCCGGGAGCACCTGGACGGCCAGAAATTTATTTTAAAAACCGGTGATCAGTTTGATTTACATACTGAGCGTAGACGGCTTGAGGCCTCTGGATACCATGCAGTCGATACCGTTAGAGAGCATGGGGAATTTGCTGTCCGCGGCGCAATTCTAGATGTGTTTCCGATGGGCTCAGACCAACCCCTGCGCGTGGAGCTCTTCGATACTGAGATTGAGAGCTTAAGGGCGTTCGATCCTGATACCCAAAGAACAATCACAAAAATCGAGTCAGTCACCCTTTTACCAGCGCGAGAAATACCGCTGACTGAAACTGGCATCGCGACATTCAGACAAAACTGGCACGAAACATTCGATGGTAATCCGAGAGACTGCTCGATCTACCAAGATGTTTCATCAGGTCTTGCACCTCCCGGCATCGAGTACTACGCCCCACTGTTTTTCAATCAGATGGCGACGCTATTTGATTATTTGCCGAAAGACACACAGACCATCCGTGTTGGTGCATTACATCAAGCACTTGAGCAGTTCTGGAACGATGTAACAACACGTTTTGAAAGCCTACGTCACGACCGTCGAAAGCCTATTCTTTTGCCAGAGAAGCTCTTTGTTCGAACAGAGGAGCTATTTGCTGACTTAAAGCCCTTTGGCTCACTGGAGATCAAGGAGCCAGACGCTGCGCACCCTCGAATCCAGCCACTTCCTGATGTCACATTTGATGCCAAAACCGATCAACCGGCTTCAAAAATCAAATCACTGATTGAGAGTGGTAAAGCAGTGTGCTTTGTCGCTGAATCAGCCGGCAGACGTGAGGCATTATTAGAGCTTTTGGCAAAGCATGGTGTTCGTCCAGAGCCTATTGAACGATTCAGTCAATTCAATCCCAGTAAACAAAAAGCAGTCATCACACTAGGCCTACTCGACCAGGGAATCATAGTCGATCAATTTGCGATTGTTCCTGAGAGCCAATTATTCGGCCGTCGTGTCCCCCAAAGACGCAGACGCAAGCAACATGAGATCGCAACAGATCTCATCGTTCGCGATTTATCAGAGATTGAAGTCGGTGACCCGATCGTCCACATCGATCATGGAGTTGGTCATTATCAAGGACTCGAAACCATCGACTTAGGTGAAGACATCAATGAATTCGTCACTGTTGAGTACCAGGGTGGTGCAAAACTCTACATCCCAGTTACGAATCTTGGAGTACTCAGTCGGTATGCGGGAGGAGACCCCGATTCAGTCTCAGCTCACAAGCTCGGAACCGATCGCTGGAGTAAAGCGAAGCAAAAAGCTGCTGAAGAAATTCGTGATAAAGCTGCAGAACTATTAGACATCTATGCCAGGCGAGCCGCCAAACAAGGTTATGCGCATCAAATCGATGAATCGCAATATGATCGATTCGCTGATGGCTTTCCTTTTGAACTCACTCCAGATCAAGAAACATCGATCGATGCGGTTCTTGCCGATTTGAAAGCTCCACGCCCCATGGACCGATTAGTCTGTGGTGATGTCGGTTTTGGTAAAACTGAAGTTGCGATGCGTGCTGCATTTGCCTCTGTCAGTAGCGGCAAGCAAGTGTGTGTCTTGGTTCCAACAACACTGCTCGCACAACAACATTTCGAGTCTTTCCGTGATCGATTCGCAGATTGGCCTGTCACAGTTGAAGTACTCAGCCGATTTAAATCAGCGAAAGAAACCAAATTAGTTGTTGATCGTGCAAACAACGGCCAAGTCGATATCGTCGTGGGTACACATAAACTGTTATCGAGCGATCTCAAACTACCGAAGCTCGGCCTCTTAATTATTGATGAAGAGCATCGTTTTGGGGTCGCGCAAAAAGAGCGCCTGAAAAAATATCGCTCAGATGTAGATGTACTCACTCTGACCGCAACTCCAATTCCACGAACTCTCAATCTCTCGATGGCAGGGATTCGTGATTTATCAGTCATTGCAACACCACCCGCTAGACGTTTGTCAGTTAAAACCTTCATCAAACAAAAAGATGATGCGCTTGTGAAAGAAGCGATCCTGCGTGAACTCCTGAGGGGTGGGCAGGTCTACTACCTACACAATGAAGTTAAAAGCATCGAGCGCTCTGCTGACGACGTACGACAGCTCGTACCAGAAGCTCGCGTCATCGTGGCTCATGGCCAAATGCGCGAACGAGAGCTCGAGGACGTGATGACAGACTTCTATCACAAGAAATATAACGTCTTGGTCTGCTCAACAATCATCGAGACCGGTATCGATATTCCATCGGCGAACACGATTTTAATCGAGCGCGCAGACCAATTCGGCCTTGCACAACTGCATCAACTCAGAGGACGAGTAGGACGCTCTCATCACCAGGCATATGCCTATCTACTCACACCAGATCCACGCTCCATAACAGCCGACGCAGTGAAACGTTTGGAAGCAATCGAAGCCGCGAGCGATCTCGGAGCTGGATTCCAGTTGGCAACGCACGATCTTGAGATCCGGGGCGCGGGAGAGCTGTTGGGCGAAGATCAATCAGGCAACATGCAAACTATCGGATTCTCTCTCTACATGGAAATGCTCGATGAGGCTGTGACAGCCATCCGCGAGGGACGGACGCCTGATTTTGATCAAACCGAATCGGCACACGCCGAAGTCGATTTAAAAATTCCTGCATTAATTCCGAACGATTATCTCAATGATGTGCCATTGCGACTGGAGCTTTACAAGCGAATTAGCTCGGCCTCATCAGAGGAACTGTTATCCGAAATTGAAATCGAAATGATTGATCGCTTTGGTCTATTGCCGCCGCAAGTCAAAAATCTATTCCAACAAGCTAAAGTGCGCCTCCTGGCTGAGTCTCTGGGAATCAAACAGATCACGCTTGGACCACAATCTGGCCGCATTGAGTTTAGAGAAAAGACGAAAGTCGATCCAATGGTGCTCATCAGTCTGGTACAGTCAAAGTCTCATGAATATAAACTCGACGGCGCAACAGCCTTGAAAATCATCCGAGAAACGGTTGGAGCTGAAGCCCGATTGGCGTTTATTTATGAAGTACTCGATGCATTAAAAAGGCCTGCAACCCCATGACAAACCGGATCATCAGTTTCTTTATCACCCTCCTGATGACAACTGTTGCCTATGCTGACGTGAGACCCTATGCCCTTGAGGTTTTGGTATTTTCACGTCCTGAACCAGTGCAATCGATCACTGAAGTTTTTTCAGCAACAGAACCTCAAGCACCCGAGAGTTTTGATTTACTCTTTGCTTTAAATTCTGGCTATAAAAACTTAACGCCACTACCTGATTCAAGCAGAGTTTTGAACAATTCTGCGCTTCGCATCCAGACACAATTGAATGGCCAAATTTTGTTCCACAAACGCTGGATTCATCCGCTCACCGAAAACCAACAAGCCAATCCATGGTTTCAAATCTCCGGCATGGCCGATAACGGGTTCAGCCTGAATGGCTATCTGCGTTGGTCGATCGATCGATTCATTGAAGTCAACGCAGACTTAAGGGTCACCCGGGCCGGCGTGCGACAAGCTCCTGACGGAACTCCTCTGGATGAGGTCTATGTACTAAGAGAATTTCGAAAAATGTCCTCAAAGGACATTCACTACCTCGATCATCCAGCATTCGGAGTCATCATTGCTGCTGAGCCGATTGAGCTTGCAGAGCCTCAGGCTCAACCTGCAAGTGGAGCGTCTGAGTCGGAAACGCAACCTCTGCCCCAAGTTCAGTGATTAAGTCATAGGCTTTTAGCAACACATCTTCTTTAACGGCATGATATTCCGTCCACACAGTGGTTTTGGTGAAGCAGTAAATAAAGAAGTCGAGAGAGCTCGGACCAAATTGGTTGAAGTTCACCATCAACGTTTGTGATGCATCAATATCCGGATGCTGTTCAAGCATGCTCTTAACCCGCTCGACAATCCGCCGGATTTGATTCGCATCGTCATAGCGTACACCGATGGTTTCATAAATCCGGCGATGTGACATCCGAGACGGATTTTCGACAGCAATCGATAAGAATGTTGCGTTTGGGACATACAGCGGTCGCTTATCGAACGTTCGAATGGTTGTGAGTCTCCAGCCTAACGACTCAACAGTTCCTTCGATGTCTCGATCAGGCGAGCGAATCCAGTCTCCAACACCGAATGGTCGATCTAAGAAAATCATCAAACCGCCGAAAAAATTCGACAACAAGTCCTTGGCCGCAAAACCAACAGCTATGCCGCCAAGACCACCAAAAGCGAGTACACCAGACACCGAGAAACCAAGGGTTTGAAGAATGATCAAACCACTGGTAATCATCACGGTGATTCGAATCAAACGCCCAATTGCCTCAACCGTAGTGAGATCCAAATCATCGCTCTGCGGATCGTGCATCATGCGGCGTTGGACGCGATCAATGAATCGGATCAAAGCCCATGTCAACGTCGCAATCACCAATGCAGAGCGGAGAGGGCTGAAAATCGCCTCGATATCCAATCCGACAGACGCGCGCTCAAGCGCAAATGTCAGCCCGACGACCCACACCAATGTCCGAGCAGGACCTTGAAGCGCAGCAAAAAATGTATCGTCCCATTTTGATTCAGTCTTCTCAGCTCGCGTTTTCAACGTGCGAACAAAACGGCGTACAAAATACGAGCCGAAGACCGTTAACAAAACGATCACGAAAAGTTCGACACCTCGAAGTACGGCAACTGGAGAAACACCAATACCTGTTAATGGACCTTCAAGGAGCGACAGAATGGATTCTATGAATAACTCGAGCATGTCAGGACTCCACGATTGTAACTACAGTGCCTGGCGAAACTTGGTCAGCCAGCTCACAGATATCTTGAAGACGCATCCGCACACATCCATGCGATAACGGAATACCCATTGGTTCCGTTGGTGGCGTGCCATGAATATAAATATAACGCCGCTGGCTATCGACTTTTCCACCCCGATTCAATCCGCTGTCGTTGCCACAGAGCCACAAGATTCTGCCTAAAATCCAATCACGATTGGGATACCCTTCGTGTAGTTGCTCTGTCCAACGCTCGCCCGTAGGGCGTCGGCCGACGAAAACCGCGTTAGCTGGCTCACCAAGGCCAATAATTGCACGAATACGATGACTGCCCCGCGGCGTGCACCCAGAGCCGTCTTGCTCACCCGGTCCATTCAGAGCCGTTGAGCAGGGATAATCAACAATACCATCGGTCGTAAAAACTCGACAATTTTGCGTTTTAAGATTGATCTCGATTGATTCGATCGCCATAGTCCAAGTCTAACACTTGGTAATAACAAAACTGGATGAAACACCAATGAAAGTGATGACTATCTCGGGCTTCGGTGGCCCTGAAGTATTTTCTCTCCACGAAATGCCTGAACCCACAGCAGGCGAAGGGCAAGTAGTCATTGATGTGAAAGCATCAAGCGTCAACCCGATTGATTTAAAAATCCGTGCAGGCATGGTTCCTCCAGCGACCCCTCCATTTCCAGCGGTGTTGCATGGAGATGTTGCAGGAATCGTGACTGAAGTTGGACCCGGTGTTGATCACCTAAAAGTGGGGGATGAAGTCTGGGGTTGTGCGGGCGGATTTAATGGCCTTCCCTCAGGAGCGTTAGCTGAGAAAATGCTAACGGATGCACAGTTAGTTACCAAGAAGCCAAAGAATCTTTCGTTTGTGGAAGCTGCAGCACTACCACTTGTGTCTCTGACAGCGTGGTTTGCGCTGGCTGACCGCGCCCAAGTGAAAGCCGGTGATAAGGTTCTTGTTCATGCCGGTGGTGGTGGTGTCGGTCACGTTGGGATCCAGATCGCTAAGCATTTGGGTGGTACCGTTCATACAACAGTCAGTAATGAAGAAAAAGCGGGTTACGCTCGGGACCTCGGCGCTTCTGAAACCATTTTGTACAAAGGCTTATCGGTTGAGGATTATGTAAATCAGCACGCCGATGGCAAAGGGTACGACATCGTATTTGACACAGTTGGCGGCGATAACCTCGATGCGAGTTTCCAAGCTGCGCGCTTTGGAGGCACCGTAGTTAACATCGCAGCTCGCTCAACACATGACTTAAGCCCGATGCATGCGAGAAGCCTGACTCTGCACGTCGTCTTTTTAGTTGGACAGGTTGCAAACCCAATGAACCGTCACAACATCCGACCACGCCTTGAAAAGCTCTGCGAAATGGCTGAAAACGGAGAATTGCGTCCGTTGATTGATCAGCAGCAGTTTGAATTTGAAGACGTTGCCGATGCACATGCCTATTTAGAATCAGGCGAGGCGATCGGCAAAGTTGTTCTTATCCGGTAACTTCGTCTACTAATTCAATCCAGTGTTTGACCGGAGTATTCGCTCCGGTCGACAAATGGAGCTGACATCCAACGTTTGCCGTCGCAATCGTTGGAGCCCCAGTGGCCTCAAGAGCCCTCACTTTATTTTTCAAAAGCCGCTTACTGAGATCCGGTTGAAGGATCGAGTAAGTCCCTGCAGAGCCACAGCACAAGTGGGAATCAGCAACAGGTTTTAAATCAAATCCAAGCTCTCTCAAGACGCTTTCAGTTAAGCCATTGAGCTTCTGCCCGTGTTGCAGCGTGCATGGAGAATGAAATGCCAGAGTCTTTGCTCCTCGGACTTTCAGTCCACCCAAATCCTCATTGACCAACACTTCAGAAATGTCTTTGGCCATCTCAGAAACTCGTTGCGCTTTTTCGGCATATAGCGGGTCATCGGCAAGTAAATGACCATACTCCTTCACCATCACGCCACACCCTGAGGCGGTAATCACGATCGCTTCGGCACCATACTCAATCAAAGGCCACCAGGCGTCGATATTTCGCTTCACCGCATCAAAGCTTCGATCATGATCACTCAAGTGGTGCGCCACAGCACCACAACAACCCGCTTCTTTCGCTGCTTTTAATTGAATACCCAACCGATCGAGTACACGAGCAGCAGCTGCGTTCACATTCGGGGTTGCCGAAGGTTGTGCACAGGCCTCAAGAACCAACATTGTCCGAGTGTGGGTTGATGTCGGCCAAACACTCGGTGCAACACGCTTAGGAATCTTGCGGCGTATTGGGCCTGGCATGAACGGACGAAAGAGTTGCCCCATGCGCATCAGGAAACCGAACAACTGTCGATTCGGAATCACTACAATGAGCGCTTTCCGAATCAAGGTCTGTATCCACGAGCGGCCCACTTCATCTTCAACAATCTTACGACCGATGTCTGCAAGACGCCCATAGTCAACGCCTGAAGGGCAAGTGGTCTCACACGAACGGCAAGTTAAACAGCGATCGAGGTGTGTCTGCGTTGAAGAAGTTGGAGTCGCGCCCTCTAGGATTTCTTTAATTTGATAAATTCGACCTCGCGGTCCATCCAATTCATCACCAAGTAGTTGGTAAGTTGGGCAAGTCGCTGTGCAAAATCCACAGTGCACACATTTTCGAAGAATCGCTTCAGCTTCGCGGCCATAGTCGGTATTGGCATAACGCTCAACAATATTGGTTTGCATTAGTGAGCCTCCTCCAATAAACGACCTCGGTTAATTAACCCGTGCGGATCCATGGCTTCTTTGACGCGTTGATTTAAGCGCAAAATTCCTGATTCAAGTGGCTGCATGCCGGTTCCCGATTCACGATCACGCGCGAAACAAGTTGCATGTCCTCCCAGTCGCGCAGCCAATTCAAAGGGTGAATAATCATCAGGTTGCGTAACCAACCAGCGCTGTCCACCAGCCCAATCAAAACAGAACGCGTCCAATGTATTAGTTGGCGTGGTTGGCGCGACAGAAATCCTCCAGAGCCATTCGCCGGCAGGATTAAATTCAGTGGCTGTCATATCACGAAGTCCCGACCAAAATAGGTCCGCTGTTTTTAACGTCTCACCACCAATCGCGCTAGCCGCTGATTCAACACCATTGGCTGCACCAGACAAACGAATATAGAGAGCACCACCGATCCAAGATGCCGCAGACAGTGGATAAGGACGACGTCCAATCCGAATGAGCGTTGCGAGTGCTTCCGCTTGTGAACACTCAAGTACTTGAGTCTGCTCGTTCTCTGGAATCGGCAATACCTTGACCGAAATCTCAGTCAAAATACCCAACGTACCGTATGCGCCCACAGATAAACGAGACAGATCATAACCAGCAACGTTCTTCATTACTTCACCGCCGAACTTGAGATGTTGACCCAAGCCATTGATTAAGCGAACACCGAGCACACAATCACGCGCACTGCCAAGATGCATACGTCGCGGTCCAGAGAGTCCTGATGCCATCACGCCACCGATGGTGGATTGCACACCGAAGCGAGGCGGTTCGAAAGGCAGCATCTGACGGGCATCACTCAAACAAGCTTCGATTTCCTGGAGGGTTGTCCCACTTTTGGCGGTTAAAACGAGCTCGGTCGGCTCATAATTGATGATTCCAGAATGTTCCTGCATTGATACCGGCTCATCTTTCAAGCGGCCAGCTAAAAATGATTTGGTACCACCGCCAATGACAGAAACTGGTTCTTTGGCTGCAAGACGAGTGCATAAAGTTTCAACTAAGGCCATCAAAAACGTTCCAACTCAGGATGAGGCATCTGCCCATGGTGAATATGCATTTTCCCAAACTCTGCACAGCGGTTCAGTGTTGGGACTGCTTTTCCTGGGTTAAGGATCCCCGTTGGATCAAAAGCCGCCTTTACTGTATGGAATTGTGTCAATTCATCTGAAGAGAACTGAACGCACATTTCGTTAATCTTCTCGATACCAACGCCGTGTTCTCCAGTAATGGTTCCACCCACCTCAACCGACAATTCGAGAATCTCAGCACCAAAATCTTCAGCACGTTTAACCTCATCAGGATCATTCGCATCAAACAGAATCAGTGGATGCAAGTTACCGTCGCCTGCATGAAACACATTTGCACAACGAAGCCCGTACCGTTCAGACATTTCTCTCATCCGTCTTAATACAAGTGAGAGGTGTTTACGTGGAATGGTGCCGTCCATGCAATAGTAGTCAGGAGAGATTCGACCGACAGCCGGGAATGCACTCTTACGACCTTTCCAGAAAAGCAGGCGTTCTTCCTCATTGGTTGCGACGCGCAACATCGTCGCTCCAGACTCTTTCAAGATTGCCTCGACTCGAGCAAGTTCATCAGCAACTTCTTCTTTGGTTCCGTCAACTTCACACAGCAGAAGTGCTTCGGCATCCAGTGGATAGCCTGCCTTCACAAAATCTTCAACAGCAGCGACCGCTGGCCCATCCATCATTTCTAGACCAGCAGGAATGATTCCAGCAGCGATGATGTTACCGACAGAATCTCCGGCTTTTGTCACGTCATCAAATGCAGCCATCACAACACGCATTTCTTCTGGCTTCGGTAACAAACGGACCGTGACCTCTAAAACAACCGCCAAAAGACCTTCGCTTCCGATGGTCAGGGCCAAGAGGTCATATCCAGCAGAATCCAACGCATCGGATCCAACTGTCACAATCGAGCCATCATCCAACGCGACTGTCACTGACAACACGTTGTGAACTGTTAAACCATATTTCAGACAATGCACACCGCCTGAGTTTTCAGCGATGTTGCCCCCGATCGAGCACGCAATTTGTGACGATGGGTCTGGGGCGTAATATAAATCAAGGTGACTAACCGCTTCTGAGATCGCTAGGTTCCGGACACCGGGCTCGACACGCGCAATCCGCGCATCCTGATCAATCTCAAGGATCCGGCTGAATTTAGCCATGACAAGCAGTACTCCATCAGCATGCGGTAACGCTCCACCAGATAATCCAGTACCAGCACCCCGCGCCACCACGGGTACCCCAAGTGCCTTACAGGTCTTGAGTACATGACAGACTTCATCTCGCGTCTCCGGAAGTACAACGACTTTCGGTTTCGCTTTGAACATCGTTAAGCCATCACACTCGTAAGGCGCTGTATCTTGCTCGCGGAATAAAACTCGATCAGATTGAACACCTGCCGCCAGTGCAGCGACTAATTGTCCAGTTTCCATGGAATCACCTTTTGCGGTTCAACAGTTTTATTTGATTAGTTATGTTTGAAGGATATCACAGGCAAGACCCGGCGATTCGACTAAGTGGTCATACCAATAAACAGTAGTCGAGCGCTCGATAAAACCAAACCGAAGTAACAGACGCGATAGAACCAAAATGCTGAAACTCTTTGATTTAGGAACATTCCGAGTCGTACTGCGAAGGGCCCGACAGGCGCAAGAATAAGCGCGGTCCACAACACCTCACTAGTGAACTGGTCTAACCAGTAATACGGAAATACTTTAACGACATTGACGAAGGTAAAGAATACAACCGTGGTCGCTGCATAGATCTTTGGATCAAGCCTTTGAGGCAACAGTGCGACCTGGAGTGGCGGCCCGCCTGCATGCACACTAAAACTTGTGAATCCGGCGACCGTGCTCCAAAAACGAGTGTGCCAAGGTCCCGGCACAGGCTTATCTGCCGATTGCACTAAGCCTAAATGCTTCACCCACCATTGAATTCCGAACACTAAACCGATGATGCCGATCATTATTCGGAGGGCATTTTCCGATAGCACATGGAAGCTCAGTGCACCAAGACAAACACCGAGACCCGCTGCTGGCAATAATCGCTTGAGTTGCACCCAGCACCATTGCCCACGCCAACCGTAAAGCCCTGTTAAGTCCATAATGATTAAACATGGAAGCATAATCGCTGCAGCTTGGTTCACTGGAATCGCTGCAGCAAGAAACGGTACACCAACAACACCAAGGCCACCGCCAAAACCACCTTTGGAGACGCCTACAATAACTAAACCAATCAGTGCGAGACCCCAGAACAAGGGGTCCGCAATTAAGGTCGTTCCCATCAAGCAAGCATTGCTCTAGGGCACTTACTCTTCAGGTGGTGCCTCAGCAATATCTGTCGGTGTGTCTTCAGTGGGTACTGCAGACGCAAGCAACCTGTCTCGAAGCATTTTCTCAATTTCATCGGCCATCGCGCGATTATCTTCAAGGAATTGAGCTGCGTTTGCCTTACCTTGCCCGATACGCTGGCCATCATAGGAATACCACGCACCAGACTTCTCAACTAAGCCTTCCTGAACGCCAAGATCAAGAACTTCTCCCATGTGATAGATGCCTTGACCATACATGACTTGGAATTCTGCTTGACGGAAAGGTGGCGATACTTTGTTTTTGACAACCTTGACGCGTGTCTCATTACCAACTACTTCATCGCCCTGTTTCACACTACCGATACGACGGATATCCAAACGCACCGAACTGTAGAACTTCAATGCATTACCACCGGTTGTCGTCTCAGGGTTACCGAACATGACACCAATTTTCATTCGGATCTGGTTAATGAAGATGACAAGACAATTCGAGCGCTTGATATTACCCGTGATCTTGCGAAGCGCCTGACTCATGAGTCGAGCCTGGAGACCGACGTGCGTATCACCCATATCTCCCTCGATTTCAGCACGTGGCGTCAAAGCAGCAACCGAGTCGACGACAAGGATATCAACACTACCTGAACGAACGAGCATGTCAGCAATTTCCAACGCCTGCTCACCAGTATCCGGCTGAGACACAAGAAGGTCATCCACATTGACGCCCAACTTACCGGCGTACACTGGATCCAACGCATGCTCAGCATCAATAAACGCAGCAGTGCCACCCGCTTTCTGACATTCGGCAATGGTTTGCAATGTCAGTGTTGTTTTACCGGAAGACTCTGGGCCATAAATTTCAACAATTCGACCTTTTGGAAGACCGCCAATTCCAAGCGCAATATCGAGACCTAGTGAACCAGTTGAAATCGCTGGGATCGCCTCACGGGGAGTATCTCCCAAACGCATCACTGCGCCTTTACCAAACTGGCGTTCGATCTGACTTAAGGCTGCATCAAGCGCTTTACGACGATTATCATCCATTGAAATACCCTTCTCGTGTATGTGGAATATGTGCTTAGAGTAACGATCTTCGAGCGCCCTGTCAGCAGAAAATACTGAAAATAATGTCAGTATTTTATGACAGGCGCAAAAGGAGCTGTTTCAGCCAAGGAACAGTGATTTTCCTCTGATCACGCAGACTCTCGTGATCCATTGCCGCGAGCAAATCCATCAGCTTAGCGGGATTCCTTGGAAGCCTAGGATTTAAGAAGCGAAGCACTTCGGGCGCTAATTCAATTCGCAGCCGTTCAAGTTGGCATCGAAATAAACGATCAATATCGTCATCATTCAAACTATCGAGCGGCAATATCATTGCCGCATGCGCTCGGCTTGCCAAATCAGGAAGCGTAATAGATTCATCAGCTCGAGGTGATGTTTCTGAAATCAACACCAACCCATTCTCTTTGCGCTTCCACCAAGAAAACAGCGCAGACTCTGAGGAGGCATCATGCAACCATCGATCAACCCGATCCAGAACGACTCCTGTTCCCGCATCAAGATACTCGAATAACTCGGGCGCCACCGAAGGACTGATATCGCTACAGTCGTAATAATCAAACTCGAAACGCCCAGCAATTAAAAGCCCAAGATGCGTCTTACCAACCCCCGGTGCCCCATAGAACCAAAGCTCTGCCGAGTGCCCAACCAGACATTCTCTGACGTGGGACATGATCATTTGGTGCTGCTCGGTTTCGATCCAGCATTCCACGGAATATCCTGCTGGCTTCTCCAGACTGAGGATCTCTTGGATCGGTTGTTTTTGCAGCGTCACTTTAGTGAATACATCAACGGAGAAATAAACTGAATCGATCCAAATGATGACACCAAATCATCAGTCGCTCCAAGCGACAGTTGTGTATTCAAAACAATTGATGCGTCTGTCGCTCGAATCTCTGTGGCTTCGATCGCCACACCATCAGATGCCTCAAGATGATCGATCAGATCCATCAAACGAATCACATCGGTATACTCAACTTTGACGGTCCATTGTCCCGCTACAACATCATCGCGCGGCCGGAATGACGTCAGTGAATCGCGCTCTTCAATAGAAGCTACCTGCTTAGGTTCCATGGTTTCAGAGATCGATCGCGCATACTGCATCACAACTTCAATCAAAGCATAAGCTCTCGCATCTGCATCGAAACCAGATATCTCTCCTGAGCGATATTCACCATTGGATTCGAATAACCAATATTTCAGCGATTGCCGCTCAGGCCGGTCGCCGATAACCAGTATATGCTCGATGCCGTAACGCGCAGATGCATTAGTCACAGCCCCAGCAAACTCACCCCAAATTTCAGCAGGCGATAACGCCAATGTATCTTCCAGATCCATCAAAGGGCGCTGCATTGGCACACCAAACCGCTCACTCGCAGCAAGCAGTCGATTAATAATCAAATTTGATTCTTGGCCGATCATCAAGCGCTCGAGACCACGTTCTTCTGTCGCCCAAATCAGCATTTCAGGTCGTTCAGTTTCCCAAAGCTCTATGCCCGCTGTATTCAGCCGAGCTTTCAACCCATCGACATCAATGTCTACGATGAAGGTATCGCCATCGTAACCATAGGAATTTACTAATGCCTCAGACAGACTAAAAAGATCGGGTGCTTCACTGATCATTTGAGCCTCCGGAATTCCAGTCAGCTTTTCAGCCGCGCCTTTGATCGTGTTCGCTATCGCCTCTTCCACGTTAAAAAGAGAGGGCTCTTCAACCTCAATGCGATACTCGAGCGCATGGGCCGCTGAGGATAGTAAACACGCGATAACGAGAAAAAATCGTGCTGTCATGAAATCTCACATTGGTTCAGTTAACTCGGCAAATGATACACTTCCGCAACCATTCACGCAGGAAGCTATGAAGTCAATGAGCCAAGATCATCAGAAAGGTCTCTCCTATCGAGACGCTGGTGTCGATATTGATGCTGGAAACGCTCTCATCGAACGCATCAAACCGCACGCAAAAAGAACTGCCCGCAAAGAATCTCTAGGTGCCCTGGGCGGTTTTGGAGCTCTATTTAAAATTCCACAGGGGTACCAAAGTCCAGTACTCGTTTCTGGAACAGACGGAGTCGGGACTAAGTTAAAACTTGCCATCGACTACCATCGCCACAGTCAAATTGGCGAAGACCTCGTAGCCATGTGCGTTAATGACCTCATTGTGGCAAATGCAGAACCCCTATTTTTCTTGGACTACTACGCAACAGGACAGCTTGATGTTGATGTTGCCGAATCCGTGATCGCGTCGATCGCAAATGGTTGCGAACTATCTGGTTGCGCGCTCGCTGGTGGTGAAACAGCTGAAATGCCAGGTATGTACCACGACGGAGATTATGATCTGGCGGGCTTTTGCGTTGGTGTCGCCGAAGAGTCGAAGATTCTCGATGGGAGTGGGGTCAAAGCGGGTAATGCCATTATTGGGTTGCCTTCTTCCGGACCACACAGCAATGGCTATTCGCTAATCCGAAAAATCATCGCGCATGCGGACATCAATCCTGAAACAGAACAACTCACTCCTGATTCAACTGTGCTCGATGCAGTTATGCAACCGACCCGAATTTATGTCAAATCTGTTCTGAAAGCGATGGCGACGGCCCAAATCACAGGGGCTGTGCATGTAACAGGTGGCGGTTTCCAAGAGAATCTCCCCCGTTCGTTCGGTAGCGATTTGGCTGCCCACATCGATCTCGATACCTGGGATCGTCCCGAAATTTTCAAATGGCTTGAAGCCCAAGGTGACGTGGGTGCTGAAGAAATGCTGAGAACCTTCAACTGCGGCATTGGTTTCATCATGTTCTGTGCACCAGAACATGTCGCAGAGGTCACTGAGGTTCTTACTTCAGCTGGTGAGCATCCCATCGTGATTGGTGAACTCATAGAACGTAAAACAGACGCAGTGGTTTTCTCAGGAGCATTCGCTTAATGCGAGTGGTTTGCTTGATTTCGGGGGGCGGAAGCAATCTACAAGCCCTCATTGATTGGCAAACCAAAGGACTACTCGGTAATGCGGAGATTGTTGGTGTTGTGTCCAACAACGCTGGTGCGTTCGGGCTCGAACGAGCCAAGAAAGCGAATATTTCCGTTTCGTGTGTATCGCATCACGACCACCCTGATCGACTGCAGTTTGATCAGGCGCTCATTGAAGTGATTGACCGCTATCAACCAGATCTCGTTGTACTTGCGGGGTTTATGCGAATTTTGACATCAGAATTTGTGCACCATTACGCAGACCGACTGATCAATGTACACCCATCACTACTACCCAAATATAAAGGTCTAAATACGCATCGACGTGCCATCGAAGCAGGTGATGCGACTGCTGGGGCAACTGTTCATTGGGTCACCGAAGAGCTCGACTCCGGCGGTATCATTCGACAGATTGAAGTACCAATCCATGCTGACGATTCAGAAGATTCTGTAAAGCAACGAGTGCTCGAAGCGGAACACACGTTGTATCCATCTGTTATTCGCGACCTGTCCTTGGGAGTCATTACATGTTGAGACTATTTGCGCTACTCGCTGTGTTTATCGCGTTACCTGCCTTTTCACAGGGCTATGAAGCCAAATACGACATGATTTGGAGTGTTGGCATCAAGCTCGAGGCCGAAGCCATCGAAACGTTGAAGCAAAACGGTGATCGTTTTGAAATGGTTCTTGATGCAAATGCGAGTATTGGCTCTGCAAATGAGACCACCAATCTACTGTTTAACAATGAAAACGGCTGGAAGCCCCTTGATTACAATTACACTCAGAGCATCCTCGGGCGCACGACTGGCCGTAATTTCCGATTCAACTGGAACAAAAAGTCGTTAGCCTCGCTTCACGAGCCGGAGCGCGCAGAGATCACTATTCCCGATGATACAGTTGACCCCTTAGGATTCCGGCTACAATTGGCGCACCTATTACGTAACGGCAAGCCTTTACCCGAAACAATCACTATGCTTGATGGGAATGACATCAAAGCGCGTTCAGTGGTCTCTGGTGAGGTTGAAACTCTGGACATACCCTATGGCCAGATTAAAGCCCAAAAGTTCACTCTGACAGATGATAATCCCGATCCGAAGCGCAAATTTGAATTTTGGCTTGCACCTTCACTTGATTATCAACTTGTGAAACTCGAAAAACGTGACAACAAACGGCTTTTTGCATTGACGCTCAAAGCATTTAAGAAAGCAGGGACGCCCTAACCACAGAGGGCATATATGCAAACAGGGCTTCACCTGTCGATTCATGCGTTTAAGCCAGAAGAATGGGACGCGTTAAATCCATCTCGTTACCCTGGTCTATTGCACGGCTTTCTATCAGCTCTCGAAGACTCGAAAAGCGTTGGCGAAGGCACGGGGTGGCGCCCTCTCTATGCTTCGATCAGCGACTCCAATCAACTGATTGGCGCAATCGTCTGCTATTTAAAATCGGATTCATATGGCGAATATGTATTTGATTGGGCTTGGGCAGATGCGTATCACCGCCATGGACTTAACTACTACCCAAAATGTGTCACCTCTGTTCCATTCACCCCAGCAACTGGTCCTCGGGTACTCATCAGAGAAGGTTATGATAAAGCGCGTATCACTCAACAGCTCATTGAAACGTTACGCGATGAGCTTGCCGATCGCGTCTCAAGTTGGCACATCCTGTTTCCAGACGAAGAGAGTACTCAATACATAAAACCCACAGGCCCTTGGCTCGAGCGCTTTGGTGTTCAGTTTCATTGGTTCAATCAAGGGTTTCAAAGCTTTGATGATCATCTTGCGACCTTTAACTCAAAACGACGAAAAGAAGCGCGACGAGAGCGCAGACGTGTGGCTGAGCAAGGAATTACATTCGAACGGTTGAGCGGACATGAGATTGACGAGGCAGCACTGGAAACATTATTTCAGTGTTATCAAATGACCTACCGAGTGCGGGGGAGTCTTGGGTATTTGACCCGGGAGTTTTTTGAATATGCAGTTGATCGTATTCCAGATTCAATTCGAGTCGCCTTTGCGCTTCATCGAGGTCAGCGTATTGCCATGTCATTGTGCTTACGCGATGACACAACACTCTACGGCCGTTACTGGGGAGCACTGTATGACGTGGACTGCCTTCATTTTGAAACCTGCTTCCATCAGTGGATAGAAGATGCAATTGCCGAAGGCATACAGCGTTTTGATCCCGGTGCACAAGGCGAACATAAGATTGCTCGGGGGTTTCGACCTATCAAAACCCAAAGCCTTCACTGGATCCATCATGAAGAATTCGACGATGCCATTCGACACTTCTTGACTCGAGAGCGGCAGCATATCGACCACTACTTCAAAGCGTGCGATGACTCAACGCCATTTAAGAGCCTAGAGAACGAATTAGTGCTTAAAAAAAACCCCTCTTGAAGAGGGGTTTTTGTCAAATCGATGTCGCTTATTTCGACATCAAATCCGCTGAGCGTTTTTGGTTCGCAACCACTTTCTCGCGATCCGCCTGGATCCGCTCACGGCGTGCCGCAATGTCATCACCAGCGTCCAGAATGACTTTCGTACGCGCCTCGACGGCCCCAACCATCGCATGCGCTTGCTGCTCTGCAATGTGCGCTTTCTCGATAAGGCTTACCAGTCGTTCCGTATTTGATTCGACAATCTTTCCATTGGTCGCAGGGCTCGCTGCATGGAATAACTTATCAAGTTCACCATCGATCCACTCGGCATTTTGAGAAACCATTTCGGAGGCTTGATCGGCAACGACCTCGTTCGCGCTGGTGACCAATTCGTTTAGCGTGATAAACAGCACGTTGATCTCCGCCATTTGTGCAGCGATCTCACGGAGTTTCTCGTTCAGAACAAAGCGATTCTCAAGAAGATCGATACGAAGGCTATTCGTCATCGCATTTTTAAAGTTCTGCTCTGGTTCTGTCTTTGCATCCAAAGCATCAACCATCAGCATCCGGCAACGGTAAAGATCTTCGACATTATCAATCGCAATCGCACGGTTACCGTTGAATGCAGATGTAAAGTTTCGCATCAAAAGCGCGCGATTTTCTTCAATATCTGCAACGAGCAGCATGAGTTCAGCATATGCTGTTGATACTCCACACTCGAGCTCAAAAATGCGACGCTTGTTCTTTTTGATATTTGCTGCGTTTTGGGTTGAAACTTGTGTCTTTGGTTCAGTCATATCATCACCTGCGATTAATTTGGTTGGTGCTCGATTGCGTCGGCATCTTGTGCGTCAACGTCATCTGGGAGCGTGTGAATGGTTGAGCGACTCAGCTTATTTAAGCGAATCATTCCCATGTTCGGCTTATCCAAATCGCAAAAGTGATAAATAAAATCGAAAATGTTTTCTGCTTGGTCGGCAGCGACAATCACGAAAAATTCTTCAACATCAAAAGAATCCGCAACACCAGCGACTGTTTTCTTTCCAATTGGAGAGCCCGCGACGTTGTAGAAATACACTTCGTTGATGCCTTTTGCTTGAAGTTCTGGGATCAACGTATCTGTCCCACCTTCATACAAAATGCCCGATATCAACCACGAGTAGTCGATAAATTCGACCCGTGGATCTCGTTTTAAAACAGGAACGTGTGCCATGTCACTAATCCGTATATTTCGCAAGGATTGAAGGCGGAACGTAGGTTGCAGCTTGCATCAGAGGCGTTGCATACATAAAGCCCATACCTGGCGTATCCATTTTACCGGCGAGGAAAATCCGTTCGAAAACACGGTCAACTTCATCGCTTGAGACCATTACGCTCACCACATCACGCTCAGCATCGACAGCGACACCGACTGCTCCGAGGCGCTCTCGGATACCAACGCCCATCGCCGAGTGTAATGTTGCTCCCTGAATACCGACTTCGAGCAGTGCGTCAGTGATTACTTCACCGAAACCGTGCTGGACTACCGCTGTAATTAAAGTTGCGTCAGTCAGCGTAGTAAAAGTACGTTTCATGGTGTCAGACTCCTTGTGGAACTTCAGTTCGAGCAAGTTCGCGGGCAGTCCGACGCTCTTCTCGTTTCACTTTAAATTGAACATAAATACCGAGTGTCAAAACGGCAACGATTGGGCAAATTGATGCGGCAGCCAAGATTCCAAATCCCTCGGTTGAACCGAGCGCGTTACCGAAACCAAGACCCATCGCCAAAACAAGAGGCACCGTCACAGGGCCTGTTGTCACACCCGCAGAATCCCATCCGACGTTAACGAATTCTTCCGTCGAAAGCAGCGTCAGAATCAAACCAATGGTATATCCGGGAATCAGGATATACATGATGTGGAAATCATAAATCAGCTTCAAAACGCCAAGCATGATGCCTGTCGCAACACCAAAGGCGACTGCACCCATCAACATCGACTTTTTGAACGCGCCGTTGGTTAGGTTTTGAACCGTCATTCCGAGTGCATTCAAAGCTGGCTCAGCGAGCGTCGCCCCGAGGCCCAAGACCCAAGCAAACAAAGCGGCGATACCAACACCCACAGTTACGCTGTAGAGAGGACTTGCATCAACCGCATCGATAGCCGTAAACGCTGCAGCAATCAAACCGCCAGACTGATCACCAAGCTTTGCAAGACCATATGTCAAACCAACGTTGAAAATACACATCCCGGCAACAGCCAAGAAAACACCGTAGTAGGTCATTCCTGCATTTTTCATCTTCTCGCGAAGGACGAGCATCAAAACGATCGCAAGGAAAATAACCAATGGAACAATCGCACGGACGCCTAAGATTACCTCGTTCCAAGGAGTCACTTCGAACCACTGAGGCTGAGCCGCAGCCAATGCTGCAGCAGCCTTAATTTCCGCTGCCTTTGCGATAATCTCTTCCGGCGGCACGGTGTAGGCTGTGTAAAAGCTCAGCAACAAAACACCAAGAATCGGGAATACAGATGCGAGTGTCACAATCCCGAAACCAGAAAGCGAAGAATCGGCACCCTTACCGGCTGCTGATGCAACACCAATACCCAAAGCCAACACGAGAGGAACAGTCACTGGCCCAGTCGTCACAGCTCCGCAGTCCCAAGCGAGGCCCACGATTTTTGTCAGTTCTGGATCCATGAATGCAATTACGCTGAGAATTAGAGTTGGCGTTAGACTGATGAAAATGAGTGGCTTCAAACTCCAGCCGCGCAAGAAACGAACCGTCCCAAGAACAGCCGCCAAACCAACGCCTAAGCCGACCAGAAGTACTGTCGCGCCGGAACGGTCGTTTAAGAGCGTGAACAAATAGGGAGCTTTTTCAGGGTCGACAATCGAACCCGCAACCTGGAGCGCACCAATGGCTGGCTCAGCAAAGGTCACACCGATACCCAGCAAGAACGCGATGAATAAGACACCTGTTAGTGGCAACTTCCGCGGTAGCGTATTCCCGATGACTTCACCAAAAGGCATCAACCCAAGCTTCAGTCCTTCCATGAACATCATCAATCCAACCATAACCGCCAAGAGGCCACCGGCGATGATCGATGCATCCATTACTGGAGTTTGCAAAACGAGATATTGGAAAAGCCCAAGATAGATTGCTAAAGGTACAACGGCTCGCGCTTGATCCATAAAGCGCGTTGACAAATAAGGCTGGAGAATTTTAACAACTTCACCACCACCCAATTTCATTTTCGGAACAGGTTGCGGATACTCATTGCCGTGACGATCGAAGAGTGGTTCAGGCATGAGTTCCTGATATGGCACGCGTTGGCTATCGACAGACATTGCCTGAATAAAATCGCCAAAGCGCATTGAATTTCTGCGCGACATAATTGATATACCAATAAAAACGTTTGGTTTGTTATACGTTCAAAATTATGACAGATCAATTACAACTATTGTCTACACCGCAAAAACGCCCCTTGAGAAGACACTCATTCCATTCTTCCTCAAGGGATGAATCAGCAACTAACCCACTACCCAAACCTAACTGCACCCGACTCCCACTTTGCTCGACTGTCCGGATCGCAACCGACAATGTCATATCACCGGAGGGTTCGAGGAATCCAACGCTGCCAGTGTATAGCTCTCTCTGATCAGACTCTAACTTCTGAATCAATTCAAACGCTTTTGCTTTCGGCGCCCCAACGACGGATCCACAGGGAAACAACGCCTCAATTAATTGGCTCGAATCAACTTTTGACTGGAGCATGGACTCGATCACAGAGGACACTTGATGTACAGACTTCAATGAGCGCGGCTCGAATAAACGAGAGACCTGGACAGAGTGAGGTTTTGAAACGCGGCTCAAGTCATTTCGAATGAGATCCACAATCATCAAGTTTTCTGCCTGCATTTTTGTATCCGATAGCAATTGCTCAAGGATGAACTGATCTTTGCCTTCATCAGAATCTCGAGCAGCAGTTCCTTTCATCGGTTCAGAGCGCAAATGATCACCCCGTTTCTCGACAAATAATTCCGGTGACCTCGATAAAACCTGGTGCTCTTTAAAATCGATAAACGCGCCATAATTCGCTGGCTGTGTCTCAAGTAGGGTGCGATACAATTCCCAAGGCGGGATGTCAGATTGACCATGCAACCGGAAGGTATGGTTTACCTGATAGCAAACTCCTGCCTGAATAGCGTCCTGAATTTGCTTAAATGCGTTCCTGTAGTGCGCAAAATCTGGCATTTCCCAATGCGGAAACTGCGTGGCTGGTGCTTGATCAACGGCAATTGGCTGAGGCGCCTCGCTGTATATGTAGGCTTTTAAGTACGTCTTAGACGGCTGTGTTTCAGCGACATGCCTGGGAAGATCCATCAAATGGAAGGCCGCTTCGTAATTCAAAGTAAAAACGACCCAAGCGCCTTCACGCGCTTGATCTGCCAAATAACGAAGCCCGCTCTTTAGCTGATCTGAGTGATCAACCTGAAATTCGATTCCTTTCGATAACCAACCAAATTCAGTATCAAAACGACTCGAAAAACCGCGGTCCAAACAAACTATTGGATGCATTCCACTCCTAAAGGCCGAAGCCCGTTATACTTAGCGTTTTCCACGTTACTACATATGGATGCGATATGCGGACCTCCCAACTGTTACTCCCAACATTAAAAGAAGATCCGGTTGATACCGTTGTCATCAGTCACAAACTGATGCTCCGTGCGGGCATGATTCGACAACTCGCGTCCGGTCTCTACACTTGGTTACCGCTAGGCCTTCGAGTTCTTAAGAAGGTTGAACGTATTGTAAGAGAAGAAATGGATCGAGCGGGAGCGCAAGAAGTTTTAATGTCAGGCGTCCAACCTGCTGAGCTATGGCAGGAGTCAGGTCGCTGGGGTCAATTTGGACCTGAACTACTGCGCCTCAAAGATCGCCATGAGCGCGATTTCTGTTTGGGTCCAACCCATGAAGAAGTCGTCACAGATATCGTGCGCCGGGAGGTCAATTCGTATAAACAGTTACCTCTCAATTTGTATCAAGTTCAAACAAAATTCCGTGATGAAGTACGTCCACGTTTTGGGGTGATGCGTTCACGGGAATTCATCATGAAAGATGCCTATTCGTTTGATATTAACGAAGACGGCATGCGCGAGAGCTATCAAGCAATGTACGACGCCTACTGCCGTATTTTTGATCGGTTTGGTCTCGACTATCGTGCAGTTCTTGCAGATTCAGGAGCGATCGGCGGCAGTGGATCACAAGAATTTCATGTCCTTGCGGATTCAGGTGAAGATGACATCGTCTTTTCAAATGGGTCTGAATACGCAGCAAACATTGAAAAGGCGGAGTGCATTGCCTCGGGAAATCGCCTAGAACCTCAAGAAGAGATGCGCAAGATCGAAACGCCAACGCAAAAAACTATCGAAGCCTTGGTAACGGACTTTAATCTTGCAGTCGAGAAAACGGTCAAAACACTCATCGTCCGCGCATCTGATCTCTGTGAATCTGATTTTGTCGCTCTCATCGTTCGGGGCGACCACACGTTGAATGAAGTCAAGGCTGAAAACCATGCCATGGTCGCAAGTCCACTCACGTTCGCAACAGAAAGTGAAATTAAAACGATCATGGGCGCCGGCCCTGGCTCCCTCGGTCCCGTGAATTGTCCCATTCCGGTCATCGCTGACAGACAAGCTGCCGTCTGTTCCGATTTTGGAGCGGGTGCTAACGAAGATGGATGGCATTATTTCGGTATCAATTGGGGGCGTGATTGTGCCGAGCCTGAAACAGCTGATTTGCGGAATGCCGTCGAAGGTGATCCTGCACCAGATGGCTCAGGAACCTACTTAATCCGCAGAGGTATTGAGGTGGGGCATGTGTTCCAACTGGGCCAAAAATACTCCGAAGCAATGAATGCGACGGTTCTTGATGAGAACGGTAAGCAGGCGACATTGTTTATGGGATGTTACGGAATTGGCGTGACGCGTATTGTCGCTGCGGCTATTGAGCAACGTCATGACGAGCGAGGAATCTGCTGGCCACCTGCATTGGCACCTTTTGATGTCTGCATCGTTCCAATTGGTGGTAACAAAAATCCATCTGTCGATGAAGAAGCCCTGCGCATCCAGAGCGAACTCCAAGGTCGTGGTCTCGAGGTTCTTCTGGATGATCGGAACATGGGACCAGGTCCCCGGTTTGCGGATATGGATCTGATCGGCATCCCTGTGCGCATCGTTGTTAGTGCAAAGACTCTTGAAGACTCAGAAGTTGAACTCAAACAACGAACTGAGGAGGAGGATGCTCGCGTGCCTCTTGGTGATGTTGTAGATATTGTGATGACACTCGAATGGCTCAAATCCTAGTTCTTTTTTACAGTCGAACTGGTCATGTTGCCTCGCTCGCCGAGGCGATTGCCGAGGGCATTGAACAGGCGGGAAGTGATGCCAAATTACGCACCGTTCCAGCATTTTCACCGTCCTATTCTGAGCCAACGGGTGATCCGTTTGAAAGTGAAGATGGCTATCTCTTTGCAACCAAAGATGACTTAAGAGATTGCGATGGTCTTGCCCTTGGCTCACCTTCTCGTTTTGGCACTATGGCGGCTCCACTTAAAGGCTTCCTGGAAACAACATCTGACCTTTGGTTGTCTGGCGCGATGATCGATAAACCGGCTTGTGTCTTTGCTTCAGCCTCATCGCTCCATGGCGGACACGAGGCTGTGCTGCAGTCGATGATGACTCCACTACTGCATCACGGCATGGTCGTGATGGGATGTCCGTATTCAGATCCCGGTCTTGCAGTAACAGAAGGTGGTGGCACGCCCTATGGCCCTACACATCTTGATGCAGAGACTCTTCGCCCACACGAACATGAGATGGCTGTTCGCTTGGGACAACGCCTTGCCAAATGGAGTCAACATGACTGATGCAAATACCTATCGCCAGAGAAAGCAGATGTTTTTCGGGTGGTTACGGATTTCTTTGATAGCTCTAATCGCACTGCGTATTTCGGGGCTTTGGCTCCTAACGCCACCGGCTACGGTGATGGGTGCGATCGGCGTGACTCTGATCTTAGTGGCCTTTGTCTGGCCTGTTTTAAAGCAACAGATCAAAGCGAGCCTCTGGCTCAGCTTCGTCTCGTGTTTGTTTTTCACCACGGGCGTCTTAAATGCTATGACTGATGGACGAGAACTGTTTGGGATTGTGGAATCGCTGTTGGCTGCCACTATTTTTGTCAGCGCAATGATGTTTGCTCGAAACGGCTATCGCGAACTCGAAGCTATAGCAGAAGCGTCAGAGCAATCGACCACATAACCAGACCAATCCCAACATCAAGAATGGTCCACGCTTTTGGATTCTCAAATGTCGGCCTCAATAAGCGTGCACCATACCCCAGTGAAAGAAACCACACCCAGCTCGCAGAGACGGCGCCGACCGCAAAAGAGAACTGATCTTCCGGACCATATTGCGCGCCCAGACTGCCGATGAAGACGAGGGTATCTAAGTAGACATGTGGGTTCAGCAAGGACACGCCTACGATGGTCCATAAAGCGGGCCAAAATGATTCAATCACGCGCCCTTCTCCGCCCAGCGCTTGATTTTTAAACGCAGAACGAAAACACATCGCACCGAAACCAATTAAAAAGAGCGCACCTCCAATCCGCGTGACTGATTCAAATGGAGGCCACAATTCGATGATAGCACCCATACCATAGACCCCAGCCGACATTAAGACGGTGTCCAAGATGATACAGACGGCGACGGACACGCCCACCTGATGCCCTGCAATTCCTTGTCTCAATACATGCGCGTTTTGCGCCCCAATTGCGGCGATCAAACCAAGCGCAATCCCGAAACCCGAGAAAGTAACAAACCAGTTCAAAGCGATCCTTAATGACCAATAATTAACATTTGGTCACTGATAATACCATCGGCGTGAAATCGTTTTATATTGCAGTGCACACTAACAATCCGTTGGCCCTGTTCAAGGATGAACTACGGCTAACGGACTATGGAATTTGATGCACTGCTCAGGGAGTATACACCTCCTAAATTTGAGCAACCGATTTGATCAGGACGATCAATGCTCAAACCGATGTGCAGTTGCACAGATTTGTGGGTTCTTCGGCATCGCGTACTGAAGAACATTAATTTCACCTGATGCAGAGGGGGTGATTTCATGGAAATGACACGCGAACAGCAGATTGCTGCTATTGAGAAAGATTGGGCTGAAAACCCACGTTGGAAAGGTGTTGAACGCACATATTCCGCTGAAGACGTGGTCCGTTTACGCGGAAGCATTCAGCCAGCAAATACACTTGCCGACCGTGGCGCTCGCAAACTGTGGGACCTTGTCAACGGCGATGCAAAGAAAGGCTATGTAAACTGCCTTGGCGCCTTGACAGCAGGTCAGGCGATGCAGCAAGTGAAAGCAGGTATCGAGGCTATTTATTTGTCAGGTTGGCAGGTCGCTGCCGACAACAACTCGAGCTTGTCAATGTACCCAGATCAGTCGTTGTACGCTGTGAACTCAGTTCCAACAGTTGTTCAACGCATCAACAATGCATTCCGTCGTGCGGATCAAATCCAGTGGAAAGCTGGTAAGAACCCAGGCGATGCAGACTACATCGATTATTTCGCTCCAGTCGTTGCCGATGCAGAAGCTGGTTTCGGCGGTGTATTGAACGCGTATGAACTGATGAAGTCGATGATCGAAGCTGGCGCTGCAGGCGTCCACTTCGAAGACCAGCTTGCTTCTGTGAAGAAGTGCGGTCACATGGGCGGCAAGGTTCTTGTTCCTACTCAAGAAGCGGTTCAAAAGTTGATCGCTGCGCGTTTGGCTGCTGACGTCGCTGGTACTCCAACAGTCGTGTTGGCACGTACTGACGCCAACGCCGCTGACCTCCTAACATCAGATTGTGATCCATATGATCAGCCATTCTGTACTGGTGAGCGCACTGCTGAAGGTTTCTATCGCGTTAAAGCTGGTATCGACCAAGCGATCGCTCGTGGTCTTGCCTACGCTCCATACGCTGATATGTTGTGGTGTGAAACTGCGACTCCATGTCTTGAAGAAGCGAAGAAATTCGCAGATGCAATCCACGCAAAATACCCAGATCAGTTGCTTGCGTATAACTGCTCACCTTCATTTAACTGGAAAAAGAACTTGGATGACGCGACGATCGCTAAATTCCAGGCTGAACTTTCAGCGATGGGCTACAAGTATCAGTTCATTACGTTGGCTGGTATCCACAACATGTGGCACAACATGTTCGAACTCGCGCACAACTATGCGCGTGGCGAAGGCATGAAGCACTATGTTGAAATGGTTCAGGAGCCAGAATTTGCTGCTGCAGAGCGCGGATACACATTCGTTGCACACCAGCAGGAAGTTGGTACAGGCTACTTTGATGACGTCACAACAGTGATTCAAGGCGGCCAGTCAAGCGTGACTGCACTGACAGGTTCAACTGAAGAAGAACAGTTCTAATACTGTCCTTTGGAACCAAAAAGCCCGCTATGTTCTAGCGGGCTTTTTTATTTCCAAGCCAACTCAAAATCCATGGCTATAGTCTCTAAAATATTGATGAGAACTCAACATGCCATCTATTCGAAGCCAGCCAATTATTTGCTTAAAGACGTATCAACCGATTGGTCATGAGCTGTTTCATAGCACACTACGTCAACATGCGTACAGATCTCATGAAACAATCCACATCCATGCTCTCAAAGATACGGCTCAACTTATCTCAGAGCGTGGGTTCAACACGCCAATTTTCATCAATGTCAGCTCACGCCTGATTAGCGAATCAAACCGATTCTTCCAACAGGTCAATAACACACTCGAGCAACTCAAAAACGCTGACATAAAGATATATCTTGAACTCACAGAGGAATCAGCAGGACCAAGCTTTGCGAAACGTGTACAACTCCTAAAACCGTTATGCACCCAAATCGTCATGGATGATTTTGGCTCTCTCTCATCGAATATTGATCGGTTAATGCAAATCCAACCCCATGCAGTCAAAATCGATCAATTACTTCTTGAAACGTTATCACCAAATCATCCAAATCAAGGCCTCTACCCGGCCTTGATTGATCTCTTCAACACTCTGCAAATCGAAATCATTGCAGAGGGAATCGAAACGGAAACACAGTATTTGTGGCTTAAAAATCATGGGGTCATCAGAGGGCAAGGCTACTATCTCGAGCCCCCTCGTATTCAAGCCGTTGTCTGACGCCTTGCTGCAAGGACCGTTTCAAACAAATCTTCTCGTCTGACAAGAAAATGAAGTCTGTGATGCGCCCCCATTGCGCCCCATAAAAGCAGTCGGTCGCCCTCTTCCAACTGGAGCCCATCACCCGGAAAAGGCACCAAGTCTCCATTCAGACGAATCAGTAGAAGACAAATCAGCGGCATACTCAGATGATCCAAGCCCGGATCAACTAACAGGTCACCGAGTTTTGGGGCCATCGCAGTATGCAAAAACGGAAGGACTCCAGGTGCTTCATCGCTATCTAAAGTCAGATCAAAGTGTGCCAATTCAGGCCTCTCTGCTCCTAAACGAACATGAAGTTTTTTGATAATCCCATCGACCAATGCCTCCGGCATGATTTCGAGTTGACCTAAAAATTGATGCAACAATGGCGTTGTGATTCGCGCATACATCTCTTGCGCAATAATCCGACCCTCACGCAAGACAAAATTAAAATGACCTTGGCCAAATACAGGTTCGCTGGTTGGTTTGTTTCTGCGTGCCACTGTAACTAATTTTGGATTTTCTGATTGAGCGGTTAGAAGAATCGATAAGTTGTCACCGTCATCATTGGTTCCAGCGACGATACCAACTGCTTCATGAATTCGCGCTTCACGTAGGGTTTGCGCTTCAGTTCCGACACCTTGAACCCAAAACCAATCGCTTTCGCTCTCGGGTGCTGTTGAACTCACAAGGCAGAATGGAATCTGTTCCCTAACAAAAGCTTCAACCATCGTTTCAGCTATTCGGCCTGTTGCACAAATGATCCAGTGGCCTGAGGTTGGAATATCAACCACATCGATTTGATTGAGATCTGGATCGACTAATTCGTGATAGAGCGCAAACGCGTTTGGCTTGCGAATCAATTGAGTCACACTCCGGGCCGCAACTCGGAATGGGTCGATCACAACTTCAGTGTCAAAGCTTCTTAAATTACGCGTATTCGCATCAGTTGCTGAACGCGCATAGACAGGCACTCGAGGAGCTAAGATTCGCGTGTTGGTTGCCACTGTCAGATTGACTTGGTCTTGATCGGTTAACGCAAGCACCCCACGGCATAATGCGCGTTGAACACCCGCATCAACAAGTGTTTGAGGCTCGGCAACATCACCAACCAGAATATCAAGCTCGTAACTTAAGTCAGAGAGTCTTGCAGCATCTGCTCTCGTGACATCTGAATCAATCATCACACACCGGATCCCAGATTGATCCAGGAAGCGGATCAACTGACTACCAGCACCCCCAAAACCACACACAATCCAATAAGGGTATTTAATGCCATGAATTCGAGACACTGAGCGTTGATACGAACGTAAACGACGAAATGCGGGATCAGACAGTACCGCCAACACTGAACCGATCGAGTAAAGCCAAGCAATCACCGTCGAATACATCACAAACAACATCCACAACTTTTGGCTTGGAGTGAATGGATGTGGAATTTCCCCGAATCCGATCGTGGTTGCCGTGTAGCTCACCAGGTAAAAAGCATCGAGAAATGAAAGGTGATAAACCAGACCGTCTGGTGTTACCCCAGGAATCAAAACGAGACCCAAAACGCTGATCGAATAAGTGACAACCAGGGTAATCAGGGGCGTCCGCAGTTCGAGCAACAATAACCACATTGCTGCTCCACGGATCCGTGACCGGCCTCGAGTGTTGGAGTTCATTAACGTTTTAATTGAATTGTCTCAGCAATTAACAACACAACGCTTGTGACATTGGCAAGCATCGCACCGCCAGCGAGTGAAACAACACTCGCCATCACCCCCACAGATACTTCACCAGTCACTTGCGTCGCATAACCCCAAATGACAGCAGCTGCGATGAGCTGGAGATCGGCAACTAAACTAGTCGCTAATAACACTGCGCCCAAGTGCGAGCGATCACCGATTTTAAGTACCGTCGCAATCAACGACACCACGAGGGCAAAGAAAAATTCGTAAGGGTTATGGTGATGTGGGTTATCAATGTCGCCGACAAAGAAGCCGAAATTCAAAGTCAATGCGAGGACGATAAAAAAAGCGAACCAGACCCGCTGGGTATTCATAAGCAACTCCAAACGATCGGGGGCTACGCCCCCTTTCGTTTATAGTCACCGATTATGCGACAGGATGCGAGACCGAGTTGAGTTTCGCTTCAGTTTCCGTTGGCAACAAATCTGCGATTGCATCGCGTTCACTGACCAACTCATCGTTGGTTGCGTCCATTTTACCGCGAGAGAAATCGCTCACATCGATCCCCTGAACGACTTTGTAGTCGCCGCCTTCACAGACAACCGGGTATGAGTAGATCACGCCTGGAGCAATCCCGTAAGAGCCATCTGAAGGAACCGCCATCGATACAACCTTGCCATTGGTTCCAAGGATCCAATCATGCATGTGGTCAATTGCTGCCTGTGCAGCAGATGCAGCAGATGAAGCACCACGTGCCTCAATAATCGCAGCACCGCGCTTCGCAACTGTTGGAATGTAATCATTCTCATACCAAGCTCGATCGATTTGATCCAATGCTGGCTGTCCTTTCACCGTGGCACGGTGCAAATCTGGATACTGGGTTGGCGAGTGGTTACCCCAGATGTAGGCGTTATCAACGTCCGTTGGCTGAACATCCAAATGGTTCGCTAAAATTCCGACCGCACGGTTGTGGTCAAGACGAGTCATTGCTGTGAACTGACGCGGATCAAGATTTGGCGCATTGCGGCTAGCGATCAAAGCGTTCGTGTTCGCCGGGTTACCGACCACCAATACACGCACGTCTTTCGATGCGTGATCATTCAGCGCTTTACCTTGAACAGAGAAGATTTTTGCATTCTCTTTCAAAAGATCAGCGCGCTCCATGCCAGGCCCACGTGGACGAGCACCGATTAAGAATACGACATTGGCATCTTTAAATCCGTCTTCTGGATTGTCATGCGTTGTGATGCCAGCCACCAATGGGAATGCACAGTCGATCAATTCCATGACAACACCATTTAATGCTGTCATTGCTGGTGGAATTTCCACCAATTGAAGGATCACCGGCTGATCTTTACCTAGCAGCTCTCCTGCTGCGATTTTAAAGAGAATTGTGTAGCTAATCGCACCGGCAGCACCAGTGACAGCAACGCGTACAGGTTGTTTCATTCCTTGCTCCTTGTCGGGGAATCGGAGTTCAAACGTAATGCCATCCATTGTCCGATGGCCCGAAGTTGTTCAGGCACCACGCTATGCTGCATGGCAAACGCCTGAAACGTAACCGGATAACCAAGCACTGATAACGAATCGCGCGCTTGTTCTCCAAGTACATAAGGGACCACGGGATCCAATGTCCCGTGGTGAATTTCGATAGGTACTGTCTCTGGCTCACGGCCTGGAGACAATGTTGGATCTTGATCACCAACCCAGTAAGTGGATAACGCTAGAATTCCTGCAATCGGCTGCTTAGAGCGAACTCCTGCATAAAGCGCAACTGCACCACCCTGGCTGAAACCAACCAAAAGAATTCGATTCGGCTCAATTCCCGCATCGATTTGAGTCTGGATAATCGCGTCAACACGATCTGCTGATTGTGAAATACCATGTACATCGATGGTACGGTCAATATCCATATGCTCGATGTCATACCAAGCAGGCATCACCATACCGCCGTTGACTGTCACTGGAATTTGTGGAGCATGTGGAAAAATAAAGCGAGTCGCTGTGCTCTCAAGACCTAAAAGGGGAAGTGCGGGCTCGAAATCATGACCACTCGCACCAAGTCCATGAAGCCAAATAACGGCACTATCAGCTGGTTGTGTTGGTTCTACGACGACTGCGTCAAACATGAATCTTCCAATGTATTAAGGAACGCGAAGCCTAATCGCGCTAATCTATGCACGCAATGACACTTTGGCTAAACGCATGATATCGATTTTACGTCTTTTTCTTCTCGCAGTCGCAACATTTTTAGGCGGATTACTTATAACCTTCGTCTCACCTCTGAAGTTATTCGCTCCGACAAAGCTCTTGAGTTATCGGCTTGCAGCTGGCATCGCAGGGGTGTGGGCTGACTTTATGCGCTGGCTCTTAACTACTGTTGAGACCGAATATGTCATTACAGGTGACAAACTCGACCCAAAGGGGACCTATCTCATCCTCGCCAACCACCAAAGCTGGATCGACATCATGATGGTGATGATGGTCTTAGGTAAGGGAACAACGCTACCCCGCTTCTTTATGAAGTGGGAGCTAGTTTATGTGCCAGTCATCAATATCTGCGCTTGGGCACTCGACTTTCCAATCATGCGTCGCTACACCCAAGAAGATATTAAAGATCGCCCTGAACTCAAAAACCGCGATTTTGATTACGCTCACGATGTACTTTCAAGAAATCCAGAGCAAGCCTGTGTCGTGGTGAATTACGCGGAAGGAACGCGGTTCACGCCAGAAAAGCACAAAAAGAATCGCTCTCCGTATAAGCATTTACTCAAGCCAAAAGTTGGCGGACCACAGCTCGCGCTTGACTGTTTACGAGATCGACTCGATGGGATCATCGATATCACGCTTGCATATCCAGGAGCCAAATTGGGTGTGTGGCAATTGTTAGCAGGGCAAGTGCCCAAAGTCATGATTCATGTTGAGAAAATCGAGGTGCCAGAAGGGCTAGAAAAAACCCCGGAGACATTGGCTGAACTCAAAGCATTCCGGGGTTGGATGAACTCAATATGGGCGAAGAAAGACGCCCGTATCGAACAGATGATTAACGGTATACCGGCAAGCGATCACACATCGCCTTAACCTGATCGCGAACGCGCCCTTTCACTGCTTCGTCATCAAGGTTATCCAGAACATCGCAAATGAGATTAGCCAAATCGCGGCAATCGCTTTCAACGAAACCACGCGTTGTCACTGCAGGCGTCCCGATACGAATTCCCGAGGTCACAAACGGTGACTGAGGATCATTTGGTACAGCATTTTTGTTCACCGTGATGTGCGAGTCGCCGAGGGCCGCATCAGCCGCTTTACCCGTAATTCCCTGAGCAACCAAGTCGACCAACATCAGGTGGTTATCTGTTCCGCCTGAGACAATTTTGAATCCGCGCTCAATGAAGACTGATGCCATCACTTGCGCATTCTTCACAACTTGCTCTTGATAGGTCTTAAATCCTGGCTCCATGGCTTCTTTAAAGGCGACAGCTTTACCCGCGATCGCGTGCATCAGCGGTCCACCCTGCATTCCTGGGAAAACTGCAGAGTTTAGTTTCTTATGCAAAGTCTCGTCGTCTTGCCCAGACAAAATCAGACCTGAACGCGGTCCACGCAGCGTTTTGTGTGTTGTCGTCGTCACAACATGTGCATGAGGGATTGGGGATGGATAGACACCAGCCGCTACCAGACCTGCAATGTGCGCCATATCGACCAAGAAATACGAACCAACATTGTCTGCGATTTCACGCATCTTGGCCCAATCGACAACACGTGAATACGCAGAGAAACCGCCTAAAATTAATTTCGGCTTATGTTCTTCGGCAAGATCGGAAATTTGGTTGTAGTCCATGTATCCATCGGCATCAATACCGTATTGGACTGCGTTGTAGACCTTGCCTGAAAAGTTAACAGACGCCCCGTGTGTTAAGTGACCGCCATCAGCTAAAGACATACCGAGAACTGTATCACCAGCTTCCATCAACGCGAGATATGCTGCCGCGTTTGCTTGAGATCCGGCATGCGGTTGAACGTTAGCGTAAGCAGCACCGAATAGCGCTTTCGCACGATCAATCGCAAGCTGTTCGACAACATCAACGTATTCACAACCGCCGTAGTAACGCTTCCCGGGATATCCTTCAGCATATTTGTTAGTCAGCACTGATCCTTGAGCTTCTAAAACACGAGGACTTGCATAGTTTTCTGATGCTATCAGCTCAATATGATCTTCCTGACGAATAGCCTCTTGAGCCATCGCTTCAGAAAGCGCCTGATCATATTCAGAAATAGTGGAAGTCTTCGCGTACATATTCAGATCCTTCATTGCCAGTCGGGCGAGAGTCGCACATAATAACCGCTCGACTGCCAAGGTGAAATAAAGAACTTGGCATGTATCTGAGGGAGAGCGCTTTCAAAGCCGCCGAAGGAGCAACCGACCCGGAAACTCTCAGGCAACAGGACCGCAGATACACATAGGTCGAATCTGGAAAGAAGCATCACGCTCACCGAAGGAGTAAGGGATTTATCCTGAATCTCTCAGGTCAATGACAGATGGGTCATGCGCAACAGCCTGCAAGGAGCATGCATGACAGATCTACACACGCTAGTACTCGAACAATTCCACGCCGAACAAGGCGCTAAGTTTGCTCCCTTTGCCGGCTACAAAATGCCAATCCAATACCCCTTGGGCGTTAAAGGTGAGCATCTCCATACGCGTGATGCTGTGGGGCTCTTTGATGTCTCGCACATGGGGCAGCTTTTGATCGAGGGCCCTGGAAGTACCGAAGCGCTCGAGCATCTTGTTCCCGCGGCACTTAAAGAAATGGTTCCAGGGCAAATTCGTTACTCGCAGCTTACATTGGAAAACGGCGGCATCTTAGATGATTTGATGTTAACCCGATGGGATGACACCACATGGGGACTGGTGGTTAACGGCGCCTGTAAGCACAGTGACATGGATCACCTTAAAGCCCATTTACCAAATACGGTGCAGATGACCTATTTTGATGCGCATGCATTGATCGCAGTGCAAGGCCCTAAAGCGCGAGAAGTGCTTTCTCGCCTCATCCCGGAGGCAGCCGATCTCGTTTTCATGCGAGCGATTCAAACTACTTGGAATGGGCACCCCATTACATTGTCATGCTGTGGATATACCGGTGAGGATGGATACGAAGTCTCGATCACGAATGAATCGGCGTTCGAGCTTGCAGACGCATTGACTGCTCTTGAAGAATCGACATGGGTCGGTCTCGGTGCAAGAAACTCTTTGCGTTTAGAGACAGGCCTCTGTCTCTACGGTAATGACTTAACAACTGAAACCACTCCGATTGAAGCGGACCTCCTTTGGTCTATCCAAAAGCGTCGTCGTACAGAGGGCGGATTTTTGGGTGCGGACATTATCCTCCAACAAATCAATGCGGGGGCATCTCGTAAGCGCGTAGGTATCGCGCCTGCTGACGGTCGCACTCCATTAAGAGATCACACGATTCTCAAAAATAGTTCTGGAGAAGTGGTTGGCGAGATCACTTCCGGAGGATTTGGACCCACCCATGAAGGGCCTGTGGCCATGGGCTATGTGTCACAAAATATGAGTACACTCGGAACCGAATTAATCGCAGAGGTTAGAGGCAAGGCACTTCCATGCACTGTCTGTGACCCCATCTTTGTTCAACAGCGCTACGTACGCTCACTTTAAGCCACAAGAAGGACCCCGTTATGACTGTCAAATACACGCGCGAACACGAATGGATCCGTATCGAAGGCGATACAGCCACTGTCGGCATCACCTTTTATGCACAAGAACAACTTGGTGATGTCGTGTTTGTCGAACTCCCAGAAGCTGACACATCTGCTGATCAAGGTGCAGAAGTCGCTGTTGTCGAATCTGTCAAAGCGGCTAGTGACATCTATGCCCCTGTGACTGGCACGATCATCGAATCGAATGAAGAACTTTCAGAACGACCAGAGCTCGTAAATGAAGACCCAGAAAATGATGGCTGGTTCTTCAGGATGCAATTATCTGATCCTTCTGAACTCGATGATCTGCTTGATGAGGCTGACTATCAGGCATTTATCCAAGAAGAATTGTAAGAGGTAGTTTGAGTGAAGCAGGAAATGACATTTCGTGACCGTCACATCGGTTTATCTGACGATGAAAGAGCGTTGATGCTCAACACTCTGGGACTTAACTCCATGGATGAGTTAGCCAAACAGGTTGTTCCAGACAATATTCGTAAACAGACACGGATGTCACTTCCTGATGCGTTATCGGAAGTTGATGCTCTCGCCGAACTCAAATCAATTGCATCGAAAAACCAGGTCGTACGAACACTCATCGGCCAAGGGTATTATCACACGCTGACACCTGCTGTTATTCAGCGCAACGTACTCGAAAACCCAGCGTGGTACACAGCCTACACACCTTATCAGCCAGAAATTTCTCAAGGTCGTCTTGAAGCGCTCTTTAACTATCAAACAATGGTGGTTGAGTTAACTGGAATGGCTGTCGCAAATGCATCTCTACTTGATGAAGGAACTGCTGCTGCAGAAGCAATGACCCTGTGCGAGCGAAGCTCTAAGTCGAAATCGAATCGCTTTTATGTCGCATCGAACCTATTCAGCCAAACGCGCGCAGTGATCGAAACGCGCGCCAAGCCGCTAGGATTTGAGCTTGTTGAATTTGATGCGCATAACCCACCTGCTTTTGACGACGCTTTCGGGCTGATCGTCCAATATACTGGAAGCGACGGATCAGTGGTCGATATCAAGCCATTAATCCAAAATGCAAAAGAGAAAGGCATTCTAACGATCGTTACTGCCGACATCTTGAGCCTGACTGTTCTTGAAGGCCCAGGACACTTGGGTGCGGACATTTGCTTAGGTTCAACTCAGCGTTTTGGTGTTCCAATGGGTAATGGCGGACCTCATGCCGCATTTTTTGCAGTCACTGACAAACTCAAACGAAATATCCCAGGTCGCCTAGTCGGTCAGTCGATTGACTCTGAAGGACGCGATGCCTTTCGCTTAACGCTGCAGACTCGCGAGCAACATATCCGCCGGGAAAAGGCCACGAGCAACATCTGTACAGCGCAAGTGTTACTGGCGAACATTGCAGGTTTCTATGCCTGCTATCACGGTCCGTCGGGTCTGGCTGCTCAGGCACACCGCGTCCATCGGTTGGCATCTCGCTTCCATCAAGGAATCAAAGAAAAAGGCCAAATGGTCAACGATACCTTCTTTGATACGGTATCTGTCCGCGTTTCCGACGCTGACGCGATGCTTGCTAAAGCACTGAAAGGCGGCTTCAACATTCATAAAGCGGATGCAACAACTGTCTCTGTTTCATTTGATGAAGCCTCCAATGAGGCGGAACTCGAATCGCTTGCGAAGATCTTCGATATCACACTGGGCCAAGGTGCGGTTGCACTTCCAAATCAGCTACTTCGCACAACAGAATTCATGACGCAAGAAGCATTCAATACACATCATTCAGAAACAGAAATGATGCGTTATCTTCGAAAACTATCTGATCGAGATCTTGCACTTGACCGCGCGATGATCCCGCTCGGATCCTGCACGATGAAACTGAACGCAGCCTCAGAAATGGCTCCTATTACGTGGCCAGAGTTTGCAAATATCCATCCATTCGCGCCCGAAAACCAGCGTCTTGGCTATGCAGAAATGATTCACAACCTCAATGAATGGCTGGCTGAGATTACTGACTATTCTGGCATTTCGTTGCAGCCGAACTCTGGGGCGCAAGGTGAGTATGCAGGTCTTCTCGCAATTCAGGGATACCACGAGTCACGTGGTGAAGCGGATCGTACAATTTGCCTAGTCCCTTCTTCTGCACACGGAACGAATCCAGCGTCTGCACAGATGGTGGGTCTTGATGTTGTTGTGATCGGTTGTGACCAGGACGGGAATATCGATTTAGATGACCTCAAAACGAAGGTGGAACAGTATGGCACCAATGTATCGTGTCTAATGATCACCTATCCGTCGACACACGGCGTGTTTGAAACTCATGTCCAAGAAGTATGCGAAATTGTTCACTCTGTTGGTGGCCAGATCTATTTAGATGGTGCGAACTTGAACGCACAAGTTGGACTAACAAGCCCAGGCATCATCGGTTCTGATGTATCGCATTTGAATTTACATAAAACGTTCTGTATTCCGCACGGTGGTGGCGGACCAGGTGTGGGCCCAATTGGTGTCGCTGAACACTTAAAGCCTTTTATGCCAGGGCATCCTGAGTTCACAACACAGTCTCCTGTCGGCCCAGTGTCTGCAGCACCATTTGGTTCTGCGATGATTCTGCCCATTTCCTGGATGTATATCCGCATGATGGGACCTGATGGATTAAAGGATGCGACTGAAAACGCTATTTTGTCAGCAAACTACATTGCGAAGCGTCTCGCATCGCACTATCCAATTTTGTATACAGACGCAAAAGGCTTCGTAGCACATGAATGCATTCTCGATACACGTGTAGTCAAAGACAGCGCGGGTGTCACTGTTGATGATATCGCCAAACGATTGATCGATTATGGTTTCCATGCGCCAACAATGAGCTGGCCAGTCGCCGGAACTCTGATGATTGAGCCAACAGAAAGTGAACCTCTATGCGAGCTCGACAGGTTCTGTGATGCCATGATTGCTATTCGCGAAGAAATCACCGAAATCGAATCTGGGAAAGGGTCAGCAGATGACTCGATTCTCCGTCACGCTCCGTATACAGTTGAATCGGTAACAACTGATGACTGGCCGCACATGTTTTCGCGGCAACAAGCAGCATTCCCGGTTGATTCATTAAAGAAAGATCGGTATTGGCCACCTGTTGGTCGGATTGACAATGTGTACGGCGACCGCAATCTTGTCTGTAGTTGCCCTCCACTGTCTGAATACACAGACACACCAACGGAAGCTGCATGACAGATCATAAAGCGCGCCCGAAAAGTGGCGATAAAATCATCAACGATGTCGGCGTTAAGGCCATCAAAAACGGTCAGAAGCGTCGAACAGATGAACAAGCCCCACGTGGCGATAAGCCAAAGTGGCTGCGCTTTGTAAGCCCTGGTGGCCAAGGCTACCAAGACGTTAAAAAGATTGTCCGAACACACCGTTTGTCGACGGTTTGTGAAGAGGCGATGTGTCCTAATATCGGTGAATGCTGGAGCGCCGGCACTGCCACAATCATGCTGATGGGCTCAGTGTGCACGCGCGCATGTAAATTCTGTGCAGTCGATACTGGGAATCCAAAAGGATGGCTCGATCTTGAAGAGCCCGCAAATACAGCAGAGTCTGTCGCTTTGATGGGCCTTAAGTATGTCGTTTTGACCAGTGTGAATCGTGATGATCTCGACGATGGTGGAGCCAATCATTTCGCGGCAACCGTTCGTGCGATCAAACAGCAAAGCCCGGAGACAGCGGTTGAGGCACTAACACCTGATTTCCAAGGTGTCATGTCCGATGTGGAAACCCTAGTCGATTCCGGACTTGAGGTATTCGCCCAGAATGTTGAAACGGTAAAACGCCTGACTCACCCAGTTCGCGATCCACGAGCAAGCTACGAACAAACCCTTGATGTGCTCGCCCATGGAAAAAAACATCGTCCTGAAGTCTTGACGAAAACAAGCCTCATGCTTGGCCTTGGTGAAACCGAAGACGAAATCAAGCAAGCAATGGATGACATGCGTGAGCACCATGTTGATATCGTGACCTTTGGACAATATCTGAGACCGACAGTGAATCACTTACCGGTGGATCGATATGTTGCACCTGAAGAATTCGATCTCTATCGGGAATGGGGATTAGAGCGAGGGTTCCTTGAAGTTGTCTCAGGCCCTATGGTTCGCTCAAGCTATCGGGCGGAGCAAGCGTTACTGAAAAATAACGCTGGCATCTCAAATGCAGCGCTTAAAGAGCGTGGAATCCCTATCAAACAACTATGAAACCGATAGCGCTTGCCGTCTTTGTTGCAACCCTCGGTATCACTGGATGCCAAAATCCGGTGAGAGATCCGATCGACTCTGTCGTACAGGTCGTCACAGATCCAAAGAAAGAAGTTCAAAAAGGGACACGCCAATATCCATTTGCCTTAGCGCAATCTGGTGGTGATCTGACCCAATTCCCAGTAACGACCGCCTATCTCAATGGATTAATCCAACGCCTAGCCAAAACGGCAAACTCTCCCTTCCCATGGGAAATTCGGCTCATTAACGACGGCTCGATCAATGCTTGGGCATTGCCTGGCGGAAAAATGGGTGTGAATTACGGTCTACTCAAAGCAGTCGAGACAGAAGCGGAACTGGTGTCGGTCTTAGGTCATGAAATGGCACACAGTATTGAGCTCCATGGCACTGGTCGCGAAACCTTTGGTGCCTTGGTCGGATTGGCCGCACAAGTCATTGAGATTGGCATCTCTGAACCAGGAACCAAGCCTGGCTCAAATAAGCTGATTGGTCTTGGTCAAAACATCTTAATGGGTCAGTACAGCCAATCGAATGAACTTGAAGCAGATCGTGTCGGCGTCGATCTTATGGTCCGCGCAGGATTTGATCCTCGAGGCGCTATTGGGATGCAAGAGAAACTCGCAAAGCTTGGATCAGGCGGAAATTCTGTCGCGCAAAAACTACTCGGAACACACCCAATCAGTCGCGAGCGCTTGGCCGCAATCAAATCCGAAGTCAGTAAGTACCCTAAGGCTGGGCAGTCAACGAGTGACGCTTTTGCTCAGGCACAATCCGAAATCAAACAATTAGAATCTGGCTTACAACTGGTTACTGAGGCCCGTAAGGCCGGTACTGAAAAGCAATTTTCAGATGCCTTGAAGCTCACAGAACGCGCACTCAAAATTCTTCCCAATGAGCACAGTGTGTGGCGTCTTCAGGCTGAATTACTCGTCGCTAATAAGGAACCGCGACAAGCGATTCAATCAGCACTCAAGGTTCGCGACTTGAACCCAAGTGATCCGATTTCCGAATTATTACTCGGTTATTGTTACGATTCTGCAGGTGACAAAGCCAATGGTGATTTGGCTCGCTCACGAGCCAAACGACTGGTGAAATAAAAAAGCGGATCATTGATCCGCTTTTTTTGTTAAGACTCAGATGTTTCGGGCTCTTCATCAAGCTCAAGCCACATGGCATTAAGAATGCCAAATGCACTGGCTAGACCGACACCAAGAATCCACGTGAAATACCACATATCGCCTCCTTAATAGAGCGTGTGCTGATTATCTTCGACATACTCTTCAGTCACGCGACCAAACAGCACCTTAAAGACCCATGCAGTGTACGCAAGGATCAACGGCATGAAGATGAGTGTCGCGATCAACATAATGAACAATGTGAGCTCACTTGATGACGCATCCCAAACAGTCAGACTCTGTGATGGATCTTTAGAGCTTGGCAAGATGAATGGAAACATCGACAAACCAACCGTTGTAATGATTCCACCAATCGATAATTTCGATCCTACAAAAGCGATCCATTCAATCCGCATTAGCATCGCAAACCAAGCAACCACGAGCCCAGCTAGACCGACGAGTGGCGCAATCCAAAAGAGTGGATAGGTATCAAAATTTGAACCCCAGCCACCAGTCACAATCGAAACTTCTTTCAGTAAAGGGTTACTTGGACCATCGGTCACAACTTCACTCGTAATCACAAACCCAGGCAGCCAGAGATGAACAACAACACCCAGAAGTACGAACACCACACCAACCAATGGAATACTCCACATCGCGATCATGTTCGCGCGCGCCTGAACTTGCCCACTGGCTTTCAAGCTTAACCAGAGTGCGCCATGCGTCGAGAGCATCAATACGCTTAGCACACCTGTCACCAACGCAAATGGATTCAATAATCCAAAGAGGTTTCCATCATAGAACGGACGCAATGTGTCATCGAAATAGAACGGGACACCCAACAAGACGTTTCCGACAGCCACGCCAAAAATCAGCGCTGGCACTAATCCACCAATAAAGAGTGCTACATCCCACATTGAACGCCATTGAGTGCATTCGCGCTTCGAGCGGAATTTAAATGCCACTGGTCGCAAAATGAGAGCCACCAGAGCAATAAACATAGCGAAATAGAACCCTGAGAACGATACTGCATAGAGTGCAGGCCAAGCAGCGAAAATCGCCCCACCACCCAAAATTAACCAGACCTGATTTCCTTCCCAAACAGGGCCGATTGTATTGATCGCAACTCGCTTCTCAGTTTCTGTCTTTGCAACAAAGGGAAGCAATGAGGCAACGCCCATATCGAATCCATCTGTGACCGCAAATCCAATCAGAAGAACACCGAGAAGCGCCCACCAAATCACCCGTAATACTGTGTAATCTAGAAATTCCATGGTGTACTCCTTTACTTCGCAAATACTGGTTGAACAAGCTCGGGATGCTGAACATCCTGATTCCCGCCAGTACCGCTGTGATCATGGGCATAAGGCCCTTCCAATACGGTCTTACGCAATAAACCGATCTCGATGACGAACAAAGTCGAGTAAATCAGTACAAACCCAACCAAGGTGGTGAGTACTTCGTAGTAATCGAGACTTGATACCGCCAGGAATGTTGGCAACACCGAATCAATAACCCAAGGTTGGCGACCGAATTCCGCAACAAACCAGCCAAGTTCAGCCGCAACCCATGGCAATGGGATCGCGAACAAACAGAGCTTTAAAAATAGAGGGTTTTTGGTGTGTTCGCGACGCGCTGTTAACCAGAATGCGTAGGCGAACATTGCGATGAATAAAAATCCAAGACCAACCATCAAGCGGAAGCTATAAAACAATGGAGCAACTGGCGGAACCGTACTCCAAGCAGCCTGGCTAATGTGTTCTTCGGTCGCATCTCGTGGATCTTCAACGAACTGCTTTAACAACAATCCGAACCCTAGATCATCCTTAAATGCGTCAAAGCGTAATTTTGCTTCTGTATTGGATGGATCTTCTTTGATGGTTTGAAGAGCATCGTAAGCAGCAATACCAGTTTTCACCCGAGCTTTCGCATGCTCAACCAAATCCAAAATCCCAGGAACTTCCTCAGTCACACTACGTGTCGCGATCAAGCCCAAAACATAGGGGATGTGAACTGCATAATCGATTCGATTGGTATCCGGATTTGGTACGCCAATGACCGTAAAGCTTGCTGGTGCTTCTTGCGTTTCATACATACCTTCCATCGCTGCAAGCTTCATTTTTTGGTTCTCACCAACTGAGTAACCAGATTCATCACCCAGAACAACAACCGAAAGTGCCGCGGCCAAACCAAAACTTGCTGCTACTGTCATTGACCGCTTCGCAAACTCAACGTTTTGATTCTTCAGCAAGTAAAACGCACTGACACCCAAAACAAACACCGCACCGGTCACATAACCAGCTGAGACGGTATGAACAAACTTAGACTGCGCAACAGGGTTAAATATCACTGCGGCGAAATCAGTCACTTCCATGCGCATGGTCAATGGATTGAATTCGGATCCAACAGGGAAGTTCATCCAACCATTTGCGACCAAAATCCACAATGCGGAGAAGTTTGAACCGATCGCGACAAGCCATGTCACCATCAGGTGTTGGACACGCGTGAGTTTATCCCAGCCAAAGAAGAACAATCCGATGAAGGTGGCTTCTAGGAAAAAGGCCATCAACCCTTCAATCGCAAGAGGGGCTCCGAAAATATCACCGACATAGTGGCTGTAATAAGACCAGTTCATACCGAACTGGAATTCCATCACGATGCCAGTCGCAACTCCTACTGCGAAGTTAATACCGAACAGTTTCCCCCAAAAAATGGTCATATCACGCCAGACCTGACGACCTGTCATGACATACACACTTTCCATAATCGCTATCAAAAACGACAATCCAAGTGTGAGAGGAACAAATAAGAAGTGATACATTGCTGTCATTGCAAACTGCAAACGCGACAGATCAACTAAACCTGAATCAATCATGGATACATCCTTCCCTAGAGATTTGCGCTAAGCTTACGCGCTTTATTTGACAACGAGACGACACCTCAACCTCAATGGCTGACTTGGATCAAACAATTGACAGAATTGCCGCTGAAAACAGTCGAAATCGGCATCAAGATCTCGCTTTAGGAACAGCTGAGGCGGGATTTGCGATTGCGCTTGCAATATGGATCGCTGTCGTTTTCTCACCGCCTATCTCAGCGCCAGAAACATCAGCGATCGTGATATTGTTGATTTTGGTCCTTGCACGCAGAATTGCATCTGACTGGTGGTTTCAGCGGTCCGAGCGTCTCGGCCAAGAGAGCTTAACGGACTACCGCTCAAGCTTTTCTAAAGCGGTGATCCAACGACTACCCTCAGAATCATCCGGAGCCATTGGAGCTCTAGCAATCGAAGGCACCGAACCCGTTGCTGCTCGTTTGGGTCGGTATCCAACATTACGTGCACTTGCCCTGATCCAGCCGATTCTGGTCTTGCTTGTCATGGGCTACATCCACTGGCCAATTGCGCTGGGTATCCTCATCACGACACCGCTCATTCCCCTGCTGATGGCACTCATTGGCATCGGTGCAAAATCAGCCAGCCAAAAACAAGTCGACGCACTGACTCGATTGGGCGCGCATTATCTCGATCGAATTCGAGGACTCGAGACATTGTGGATGCTCGGCGGCGCTCGCAATGTTGGCGCTGAAATTGAAGACAAGGCAGACCAACTAAGACGTTCAACCATGGGTGTTCTAAAATTGGCTTTCCTAACATCAGCGGTCCTCGAGTTCTTCAGTTCACTTGCCATCGCAATGATCGCGGTCTACATCGGCTTATCTCTGTTAAATCTCATTACACCACTGTTCGGCTTACCCTTATCGCCGCTCGAAGGCCTCTGCTTATTGGTTCTTGCACCCGAATTTTATAACCCCATTCGACGGCTCATGGCTGCTTGGCATGATGCGTCTGAAGCGAAAAGTGCCGATGAAAAAGTCAAAGCAGTACTCGGAACGCAATGGCAAATTCCGCAAGAACATGAAGTAGAAAATAACCCGTCATCTGCATTGCTCTCGCTTCAGAACTATTCAGTCGGATTCGATCCTGAATCTCCGCTCATACAACCGGTTGATCTCGCAATTCAGACAGATGATCTCTGTGTCATTTTTGGACCCTCAGGCTCGGGTAAAAGTCAGTTTCTAGGGAGCCTACTTAATGGGAATGCACGACTCTCGGGTTCTATCCACATGGATGGGCAAACAATTCGATCACTGACAGATCAACGCCAACACATCGCATGGATGGGCCAATCACAGTGGTTTGATGAGGGCAGTATTCGTCACGCTTTGAGTTATGGCCAACCAACTGCTGAAGATCAACGCTATCTGGATATTCTTGATCAAGTTGGGCTCTTAGAACAGCTCGGTCAAAAGCCTCTAGATCGGGAGCTCGGACCGCGAGGAGCTGGCCTTTCTGGAGGACAATTAAGACGACTGGGACTTGCCCGAGCTCTGCTCAGACAACCACGACTTCTAATCCTCGATGAGCCGACGGCACATCTTGATGCTGACTCAGCTGACCAATTAGCTCAATTAATCCGTGATCTCAAAACCACATGTTTACTGGTGACTCACGATAGTCGATTTGAAAATGAGACGCTCATTTACGATCTGAAAAATCGTTCTTTGGAACGTCGCTCATGACATTACGCGGTCTTATCAAACACCTGAATGTGAAAATGACTCCGCTCATTTTAGCGATCGTTCTAACCATCATCATGACCTTATCATCACTTGGACTATTAGCCTTGTCAGGCTGGTTCTTAAGTGCCGCGTCGATCGCAGGGCTCGCCGCTTTAAGCGGAGCTTTCGGTTTCAATATCCTACAACCGTCGTCCATGATTCGAGGCTTGGCTGTCAGCCGGACGCTATCACGTTACGTAGAGCGCTTATTGAGCCATGACGCGACATTGCGTGTGGTTGTGAAGTTGAGGCGTTTCATTTTCGATGGCCTTTTAGATGGCATTGGGCACCGGCCAAGCAATGACCAAGAGGCGCTCGACCGATTAGTACAAGACGCCTCAGTGGTTGAAGGTGCATTATTGCGAACCCTTCTTCCCCTGGTTGGCGCCGTTATCGCAGGATTATTTGTACCAATCCTCGCAGCGATTGTTGCACCCTCAGCTGTGATCCCCGCATTCATTCCTCTCGCAGTCTTCATCGGCACTTTAGTGGTCCGTCGGCCGGGTTATCGAGCGCTTGCCGAACAGATTGATGTTCAATCACGCAGAGCGAGAAACCGCGCCATCGCGCTGGCTGATGGCCGCTATGAACTACAACTGGCATTTGACGATAACGAGTTAAGTGAGCTGACTCGCGATGCATACAAACCACTTGCCGATCTGCGACTGGCCAAGGTATCAAGAGAGCTGACAGACAAAGTTTGCATGGGTGTAGCCCATGCTGTCTCACTTGTTTGGATCGCGACCTTACCCATTGATCTTCCGATATTGGTCGCATTACTCATCAGCTCGCTTGGGGTCGGTGAATTATTAATTCCCGGTATCTTAGTGTCATTCGAGTCACGTCGCGTTGAACTGTCGCTTGCGCGCCTACCTCACACTCAAGACGCACCCGAGGCACAATCGCAGTCTGATGGGCTCAACGTATCGGATTTACAATTCAGTCCAACGCCCGACTCGGACCCGCTTTGTGCACCCTTCAGCTTCCAATTAAGCAACGGCCACCATATACGTTTAACCGGGCCATCAGGCGTTGGTAAAACGACCTGCCTGAAAACAATTATCGGACTTCTCCCGGCATATTCAGGTTCAGTGACAAAGCCTGATACGGTTGGCTTAGTTGAACAAACACCCTGGCTACCATCAGATGTTCTCTGGCGATCGCTCACACTCGGCCTGCCAGAGCAGCCAAATGAGTCAGAGTTCTGGAGAGCCCTGCAAGTAGTTGAACTCGATGAATGGGTGAACAATCTCCCAAATCAAGAACGGACTTGGATTGGGACAGATGGTGTGATGCCATCTGGGGGACAATGGCGACGTCTTGCAATTGCGCGTCTGATTCTTCAAAAACCACAACTTGCTTTACTTGATGAACCAACTGAAGGCCTTGAAGAGGAACTTGCTTACCGATTAATGGAGCGTCTGGTTGAGGAGTTCAAAGACCACATACTAATTGTTGTCTCTCACCGAGATGAAGCAACCCGCTTCATCCCAAATGAGATTCGACTCACGCCTTAAACGAGACGAATTTCCAAGTCTTTCAATCCATCAATTTTGCCATGCAAATGATCTCCGCGAACCACAGCACTGACTCCTGAAGGCGTTCCTGTGAATACTAAATCCCCCGCCTTCAGTTCCTGTAATGTTGATAGAAAGGCAATCAACTCCACCGTGTTATAGGCCATCTGATTGATATCGCCCGCTTGACGCTCTTGGCCATTCACATCAAGAGTGATTGACGCATTCTCCATCAAACCAGTTTCTGATTTTGGAGTAACAACACCCATGACTCCTGCGTCATCGAAGTTTTTCGCAATTTCCCAAGGGCGACCTTTGTCTTTGGCTTCGGCCTGACGATCACGACGCGTAAAATCGAGTCCCACCGCATAGCCAAAGATAATTGCTTCTGCTTCTTTGAGGCTCAGATTACGACCACCTTCTCCGAGCACTGCAACTAGCTCTACTTCGTGATGCAAATCTTGAGTATGACTTGGATACCGAACATCCGGTCCAAATGTGAGCGCATCGAAGCTTTTCTGAAAATGAAAAGGTGCCTTTCGATCAACTTCGCCACCCATTTCTTTTGCATGCTCTTCATAGTTTTTAGCGATACAAAAGATGCGGTTCACTGGAAGGCGACGACCATCTGTTGTTAAAAATTCTGGATGTGTTGGGGAATTCCAATTCATAGGGATCACGAAACCTCGTATACTTTTTGTATGAGTATTTACCAAACCATTAAAACCTTCGACAACTACCCATGCAGTCATCGACAGTGGCGGCATCAGGGTCATTGTAGATTCATTCACGGCTACTCACGTAGCTTTAAAATGACTTTTGGTTGCACAGATTTAACTGAATCTGGGTTCGGAGTCGATTTTGGTGAATTTTCAGATATCAAGGATTGGCTTTCACACTGGTTCGACCACACAACACTGATCAATGAAGACGATCCTGAACTCCAGTTGTTCAAAGAACTCCACGACAAAGAAATCTTGGATTTGCGTGTGTTACCAAACGTCAGCATGGAACGAACCGCTGAATTCGTATTTGAATATGTCGATACCTGGATACGCGAACAAACCAACAACCGATCATTTTTAATCGAAGTCGAATGCAGAGAAAACAGTAAGAATGCGGGTATTTATCGACCCAACGTTTGATTGATACGTCCATAGAGCCACATACACAAAGCACCGACTCCACCGATCATGGCGAGCATAATCAAAAATGCATTCCATCCAAACAACTCGTAAACGTAACCCATGAGCCAAGCACCAAGCGCACCTCCCGCGTAATAGCAGGACACATAGAGACCATTCACAACGCCACCAAGTGAACGCGCATTATGGTTCACTTCAGAGGCAGCCAGCGTGTGAATTAAAAACATCCCAAGACACATCACAAAGACTTGCGCGATCAGCATCCAGACATCGCCCAATGACAGCGCCAGTGATCCAATCATCACAATAAAACCCATCATGGCGACGCGAATCGGTCCACCGAAGCGTTTAGCGAGCCAGCCAGCCGTTAACGCTGATACGATCCCAATGCTATATCCGAGATAGCTCTGACCAATCAAGCCAGTCGATGCATTGGGGTCGACCTCATTAATTCGAAACGGCAAATAATTCAGGTAGCCAGCAAATACCCAAAACATACAGAGAACCGACAAATAGATCAGGGCGTTTCCTCGACTTGTCATTGCTTGCTTAATCAGTGCTGCATCAGGCTTAATCAAATTCAACGGTTTCGGTGTTGCGCGCCGCCAAGGAGTCAATGTGACCAACACCAAAAGAATGGCCCACATCGAAGCGACCCATTCCCATTCAATCACTGCAGCCAGTTGACCCGACACGACACGCCCAGCCATACCACCAAAAATTGTCGACGAAATATAGAGCGCCATCACACGTGATAATTCAGCTCCTTCTCGACCAGATGCCAAATAGGCCATTGTTGCAGTCATGATCGCCGGAAGCAGAGCGCCTTGGATCAGCCGAAGAATCAACATGCCCTCATAAGAATGGACAAACCCAGACCATGCCATAGCGATCGCCAATAAAGGCAATGCCCATTTCAGGATTGTCAGTGCACTGAGTTGTTTTAAAAAAATGCCATAGCTGAGTGGAGCAATTGCCAGAGGGATTAAGGTCACAGAGACCAAAAGACCTGCCTCAGGTTTTGAAACCATGAAGCGCTCAGCAAGTTCTGAGAGCATTGGCTGCGGTGCATACAAGACGCAGAAACAAATCATGATCGAGAGATACAAAAATACCTCTCCTTGATGGTTTGATGCTTGTTTTGTGTTCACTTCAGAAAATTCTGCCTGAGTTCATGAAAGCGCCTGACTCCGCGCTCGAAGCCCCGTATCAAAGCAACTGGAACTTCCTGGGTCTCGCACAAATCGCGATAAAGACGACCAGCTAACATCGGCGTCACGCTCTCATGAAATACACGCTTTCTCCGAGGCTCGACAGATAACATTTGTCCAAAACGACCGGAGTCGAGATAAATCAGCGTCATTGAACGGTCAGCAAGCCACTCTCGATCCGTCATCCAGCCTGTGAGAAATTCATCCAATCCCACAATACCCGGGGACCTTTCTCCGCGTCGCATCGCAAATTGCCCACGTAGCACGATATAAATATCAGGAAAATCATCTTCAGCAATCAGGGTTTCACCAGGACTCAGCGTTTTAATCACAGCATTATCGAGCCAATGCCGATATTCTTGCTCGGTCAGAGCTCCAAGGAAAAGTTGCTGCTCAATCATGCGCAATCTCCCAATGAATCGAAGCTTGACCTTTGAGCAGCTCATTTCGATCAACGACAAATCGCGTACCGGAGCGCTCAACCAAACTATGGATGACATGCGCTCGCGACGATTGATCGAGACCCATCAACCAATGATCCAACCACATCAATTGACCTTTTCGCGACAACGCCCTCGCCAGTTTCAGGCGATTCATGCCATGTGGACCCGCCATCGATTGCAAAGCCCCTAATGGTGCATTGAGACGATCATGGAGCAGTTCAATCCAATGATTCGCAGATAGTGCTTGGAGATGCATCTCGAGCGTTGAGGGCTCGATGCCTTGCTCAATAAATAACCATTCCCCAACGGTCGAAACTTCAGAATCCCTGGGGTGATCCAACATGATGACTGAATATGCCAACACTCGAGGGTCTAAACGTGCCACGTCCATCCCACCGACGCGAACAACACCACGCTCGGGAGACACTTGGCGGAGTAATAAATACTTAAGCGTTGAAAGACCTGCACCTTCGGCAGCCGTAATTCGAACCAAGCTGTCATCCGGACAATGGAAGTTCATTTGATCAAACAGCGGCGCTTCGCCTGCATGACGACGAAACACGACTCCCTCGTATTGCACTTCACCACTCAACGCTAGTGGTCTTATTGTTTTACGACGGCCTTGCTCGGCCGGTGAATCAAAACTCACAGGCATGGCAGCTCGCAAACGCTCAAGTAACAGGAGAGCCCCAAGGGATAGGCCTGTTAACACCACAGGTCGGACGTCATCAGTCGATGCGATCGCTGGAATCACTAAACTTGCTGCAATGACAGAGCGACTGAACCGACTATACTCAGCCACCAATTCAATTCGGGCCACGACCCACTGACGCGCCTGGTCCCAGACCTCTAAAATACGCTCTCTGACGGATGGCACGCCATCACGCGACAAGCGAAGTGAGAGCCAACGCATGGGTTGATCAATAGCGGGAAGATCTGGCAATAGTCGTCGCACATACACCCAGTATGCTCCGCTAATCAAACAGCCCGAAAACATCAGTGATATTGCAAGTATTGGAGCTTCAAACAGAAGAATCAGCGTTGTCATTGCCAGTGCCGCAGCTAAACCAACCAGTGAGACATCTCGAAACTGCTGCGCTAATAGGTGAATTGCCCAGATAGACAGAGCGCTGATTCCCAGCGAGCCAACAGCAACTGCTGAATAGTGATAACTCAAAGAGAAGCCTGGAGCCTCAAGAGCAACTAATGCGCAGAGCCAACTGACTACGGCGACGATCGACAATATCGAAGCGATAACCAAAACCACCAGTGCTCGACGTTCTTCGGGGACCGAATCCTGTTCTAGAATTGTGCGTGGGACGTGGTCGGCAATCAGTGGTGTGACAACATCTGGCGACATTGGTTGATTCAGTTTGATTGCTTGGTCCAATGACTCGCCAAACCAAGATCGGAATGTGGGCTGTGCTAACTTCACACTCCAGTCGACCAGACCATCATCTATTCCTGCGGAAGACATCATTTGACGGATCGGTTGAATCAGCTGATTACGACCTAAATCACCAAGTCTTGGTATGAGGCTTAACGGTAAGCGGCTCTCAAATGAGATTGCGGTCTCCGCGATCAATTGAACACGGAGATAGTCTGACTCAGGCACCAAAAACCACCCGGATTCAGGGACTGGCATGGTACCGACTTCATCGCCTGCAACCAAAACTCGAAGCCTGGCATGCCCCTCTTTCACTTGCCATAAGCGATCTCTAGCAAGGCCAGCTGACACCTTGCCGGCTTCGAGTCTAAAAATTTGTGGTTCAGTCAAGCTCAATGACATCCCCTTCCCACAAATCTGAAACGCTCGAGAAAACCAAAATACGGCAGTTGGCTGAGCCCAATCGGTTTAAGAGCTCCATCTGCCGGTCGGCAGATAAAGGTGCCAATGCGTCCACCAGGATTAATGTGTCTGCGCCTTGCGCGAGCGCCCGAGCCACAGACAAAGCGGCGGCCTCTGATGAGGAAAGGCCCTGATTATCAGGACCAATACGATAATTCAGTGATCCCCCAAACCGCTCTCGCCAATGATCAAAGCCGATCAAATCCATCAAATTACCGAAATGATATTCACCGACTTCGCTCGCATCCCAAGCGAAGTTACTTCGCAATGTACCCGGCAAAAACTCCGACTCAGGCCCTAAAACCGTAATCGGCTCTCCTTCGCGAACCAGTTCCTCGCTCGCTCTCAAGAGCATCTCAGGAACTTGAGTGCGTAATACGTGTACTCCAGGACCTTTAATGTTCAGCAAGTGACGAAGTTCACTCATCATTTTTTTAGGCTCACGTTCAGTTCGTACACGCGGGTTTTGAGTGAGTGCTCGTGCCTGCTTGAAATGGCGCGTCGGCATGAGATCAAGAAATAAAAAACCAAGCCCAACCACCCAGATTGATGCGGATAAATGCAGAACACTATTGAGTAACAACATTCCAATAATCGTACTGATCGCCAGAATACGCCCGCCTACGTCTCTCGAAAGACGCGGAATCCAATCAGGTGCCATTGCCTCAAGCGCAGCTTCTAAATCATTCCACTGAGACCTGTGGATGAGCGTGATCGATGTATAGGTCGTGGATGCAAGAATAAGCGCGGTTAGAATCCAAAGTGGTGTCAATGAGGCATCAGTGACTTGGCCAAGGATACTGACCAACATTAGAAGTAGCAGTCGCGCAAGCACAACCAGAGTGAGAGCGAACCATTGAACTGTGAGGGCGTAATCAGGACTGTTTGGCTCAAGTACGTAGCCACCCACAGCAAATGCTTTTCGCCACCGTGTCACATGTATTTTTGAATCACCATCAACACTCATTACCCAACCAATCAATTGGTAACGAACGCGTTGAAGTAACCCTTTTTCATCAACAAAAACGGAGCCTGCGAGGGGAGGTTTGAGTCGGCGTTCTTTAACTTGGTAGCCGAGTGTTCCAGCTTCATCAGCGACAGCTTCAAAAGTCGCACCTGTCGCAATCAAACCATCAAGAATTGCCGTCATGGGTTCAGGCTACGCCCCAAAAGCTCCAAGAGACGGACGCGCCCACTGATCACAGTGACATCGCAATGTTCACCCGGTGCCGGAATATTGGCTCCTGATTCAGTGACAACCTGCTGCAGCCGCACACCCTCGTTAAATAGACGTTCAGCCAATAGACGGCTACCCACCCAATCACGAATATCTTGCACCGACAAAATATCGCCAGAATCTGTGAACACCTGTCCCGAGAGAGTAACTCCCTGGCAGGTTACATCGACACGTTCGCCAAGCGCCCGAGGCTGGATTGACGACGGAACAAACAACGCCACTTCTGCGCGCGCGGTATTTCCGAGACCACGGTGGGAAGTCACGACGCCAAGCGCTGTTTCTGTGTCTGCAACCCGGACCGCCCATAAGCTGATAGCCCAAATCACAATCAGTAGCGCAACAAATGGCCACAGCCACCACATGCGACGAGGCAATCCCAAGCTATCTGTCGCCGATTGGCGCATCTCTTCAGCCACTTAAGTCCCTCATAAAGTGGTCTCTAACTGACTCACAACATACCGGAATTTCAAGCGAGCCGCTTCCACATCAGCAAGCCCTTGAGCATCCGGTTGTGCAAGTCTCGTCTCAGCAGACATCGCAACAGCAATTGCGACACTCCAGGCTGATTTGTGCTGGCGAGTCAATGGAAGTTCGAGCGCCCAAACGGGCGTATTCACATTCCAAAGTGCACCGTGATCAACTTCTAAGTACCACTCAGAGATTCCGAGTAATGCTCCACTCCCTCGCACATGGCTTCGACATTCAAGCTGACCATCAAGAATCAATGTTGGCTTTGGGAAATGGACGTCAATTCCTGGGTCCAAATAGACACCCTGACCATGATCAACGATCCATTTCAAATCTTGGTTTTCAAGATGTGCAATCCAAGGATTCATCGGGTCACCGTCGAAGGCAAAGCGAATGGATCAACGCCTTTGAGTTCATCCATTCTCAGTATCTTCTTATGCCTGTGGACGCATTGCTGGAAACAGGATCACATCACGAATGGAGTGTTGCTCAGCCAGGAACATCACCAATCGATCAATACCAATTCCTTCGCCGGCAGTCGGTGGCAAACCATATTCCAAAGCTCTGACATAGTCGTCATCGTAGAACATAGCCTCATCATCGCCATCAGCCTTCTGCTCCACTTGCTCGCGGAAGCGTTGTGCCTGATCTTCGGCATCATTGAGCTCGCTAAAACCATTTGCCAGTTCGCGTCCACCAATGAAAAACTCAAATCGATCAGTCACAAATGGATTCTCATCGTTACGACGCGCCAGCGGGCTCACTTCAGCTGGGTACTCAGTGATAAATGTCGGATGCATCAACTGTTCTTCAGCAACTGCTTCGAAGATCTCAATCTGCACCTTCCCGAGCCCCCAAGATGACTCAACCTTCAGGCCTAATGATTGCGCGAGGCTTGTTGCCTGTGAAAGATCATCCAACATGGCATCTGTCGCTTGATCGCAATACTTCAAGATTGCTTCTTTGACAGTGAGCTTATGGAAGGGCTCTTTCAAATCGACTTGTGAACCATCCTCGAGTGTAAACACAGTTTTGCCACACACGTTCTCTGCAACCTCACGAAGCAATACTTCAGTTGTTTCGATTAAGTCACGGTAGTCGGCATACGCCCAATAGAATTCAAGCATCGTAAATTCTGGATTGTGACGCGTAGACAATCCCTCATTTCGGAAGTTACGGTTAATCTCGAATACACGCTCAAATCCACCAACAACCAAGCGCTTCAAAAACAACTCTGGTGCGATTCGGAGATACATCTCGATATCGAGCGCGTTGTGATGGGTAACGAAAGGACGCGCGGTCGCTCCACCTGGAATGACCTGAAGCATTGGAGTTTCTACTTCTAAGAAATCACGTGACTCAAAGAAGTGACGGATCGCCGCGATGACTTTAGAGCGCATGGTAAACACTTTACGCGTTTCATCATTCGTCATGAGATCCACGTAGCGCTGACGATAACGCAATTCTGTATCAGTTAGCCCTTTGTGCTTATCTGGAAGAGGACGCAGCGACTTTGTCAGTAACCGAATCTCAGTCAGATGAACCGATAACTCTCCGGTATTCGTTTTAAATAGCGTGCCACGACCACCAACAATATCGCCCAAATCCCATGTTTTAAAATCGTCGTAAACTCCTTCAGGAAGATCTGCTTTTCTGGCATAAAGCTGAATACGACCACTTACATCCTGAATAGTTAAGAAGCTCGCTTTCCCCATGATTCGCCGCAACATGATGCGACCACAAACAGCGACTTCGATCCCCTTCTCAGCCAATGCTTCTTTTTCATCAGCACCATGCGCGTTTGCAAGATCAAGTGCTAAATGACTTCGTCTGAAATCATTAGGAAAGGTTGGACCCTCAGCATCACGAATCAAGGATAGCTTTTTCTGTCTCTCAGCAATGAGTTGATTTTCATCGACTTCGATTTCTGGAGTGTTGTGATCAGTCATTACAGTCCCTGCTTCAAACTTGCTTCAATAAATGGATCGAGAGCACCATCCAATACAGACTGTGTATTGGAGGTCTCAACGCCGGTTCTCAAATCTTTGATTCGACTTGAATCCAGAACATAGGAACGAATCTGACTACCCCAGCCAATATCCGCTTTTGAGTCTTCAAGTGCTTGTGCTTCAGCACGACGCGCGTCCATCTCACGTTCGTACAACTTAGCGCGGAGCTGTTTCATCGCAAAGTCTTTGTTCTGATGTTGCGAACGCTGACTTTGGCATTGCACGACAACACCACTCGGTTCGTGGGTAATTCGGACAGCGGAATCCGTCCGGTTAACGTGCTGACCTCCGGCTCCTGACGCTCGGTATGTATCGATCCGCAGATCTGACGGATCGATGTCAATTTCCACGTTATCGTCAATCTCAGGCGAAACAAAAATTGAGGAAAATGACGTGTGACGTCGGGCTCCAGAGTCAAAAGGACTCTTACGCACTAATCGGTGAACACCTGTCTCTGTTCGTAACCATCCATAGGCATATTCGCCTTGCACGTGGATCGTGGCGCTTTTAATTCCGGCTACCTCACCCTCTGAGACTTCGACAACCTCGACCTTGAAGCCTTTTTTCTCAGACCAGCGTAAATACATGCGAAGTAACATATTGGCCCAATCCTGTGCCTCAGTTCCGCCAGAACCAGCCTGAATATCCAGATAGCAATTATTAGCGTCCGCTTCGCCTGAGAACATCCGACGAAATTCAAGACCAGCGACTAGGGTCTCTAAACGCTCGAGTTCCTCATCTACCTCAGCGAGACCACTCTCGTCGCCCTCTTCAAGCAACATGTCCGTTAACTCTTTCTGATCAGAGAGGCTCTGATCTAACTCGTCAATTGTCTCAACAACGGCTTCTAAGCTTGCGCGCTCGCGCCCGAGTGCTTGCGCTTTTGATGGATCATTCCAGACGTTTGGGTCTTCAAGCTCTAAATTGACTTCGTCGAGTCGTTCGCGTTTGGCAGTGTAGTCAAAGATACCCCCTCAGCACGTCAGTACGCGCTTTGAGGTCTGCCATCATTGCATTGCGGGCATTTATTTCCATAAATGGTCTCAGTGAATTTTGAAAGCCCGAGATTCTACAGAATCTCGGGCGTCTCGTCAGGCAGTTTGAGAAAGAGGGGCCGTCATCTCTTCAGTGGTGTCGCCAATTGGTGAGGCAGGTTTAAACCGCTTCATCAAAACAGCCATCAACGGTGGGATGAAGAAGAGCGCCAGAACCGTCGATAACAGCAGCCCTCCAAACACGACAATACCAATCCCTCGATACAACTCAGATCCAGCCCCCGGGAAAATAATAAGAGGTAGTAGTCCAAACAGACTGGTTAGCGTCGACATAAAGATCGGTCGAATCCGATTGCTTGTTGCTTCTAGAATAGCGGCCGCAGAGTCCATTCCATCGTGCTGAATGTGCCATAGCGTCTGCTCAACCATGAGGATCGCATTATTCACTACGACACCGGTCAAGATGATGAAGCCAAGCATGGTCAACATATCAAGCGGCTGATCCATAAACACGTTCAACAGCGCAAGACCCAAAATTCCACCCGTTGCCGCGATAGGCACTGTCACTAAGATAATCAATGGAAGCGCAAAACTCTTCAAAAGCACGACCAGTAACAAGTAGATCACAGCAATAGCCAAAACGACGTTCGCTTGCATCGCACTCCAAGCTTTCGACAATTCATCAGCCGCACCTGATAGCTCAAGGCGAACTCCATTTTGAGAATTGATATTGAATGGATCGACAACTTGTTCGTTAATCTGAGCAATCGCTGTCTCGAGAGGAATCGACTCATGTAGACGCAATTCGATTGTCACAACCCGACGCCCCGCTTTTCTCAAAAGCTGGTTAGGGGCTGACTCAATCGATACCTCAGCGACTTGCCCTATTTTCACCAAGGAGCCATCGCGGGCAATCACTGGGATATCAGCGATATCCTCGATCTTCGCTGTCTCACGCGTTTGTGTTGTGAGAACCAGTTCAACCAATTCCCCGCCCAATGGAATTTCGCGGACGACAATTCCGTCATTATAAACATCGAGGGCTTGCGCAAAATCACGTGCTGATACGCCCGCACGCGCAAGAGCATCGGGATCTGGTCTCACAACAAGCTCGGGACTGACGGCATTTTCCGATGGTCGGACACGAACCTGATGGCCATCCTTCCGGGGGAATAATTCGCCGACTTGTCGTCTGATATCGCGAAATGCAGGTTCAACTGTCGCGTAGTCAGGGCCAAGCACATCGATCAAGATACCCCGTGATCCCCCGACCGAACGACCGAACAACGAGGCTTGGGTCACAAATGCGCGTGCACCCGGTGCTTTTGCAACCGGTTCAGCCAATACAGGGATGAGTTCACGAATTCGTCCAGCATCTTCTGTCGCAGCACCCGCAAAAGCGCCGCCGTTATATGCAACAAAAAAGAAGCGGTCGATATGCGGTAGCTTTTCTGGATTGGGGTTTTCCCATAGAGGTCGTGCAACGTCCTCCATCGACTGAGCAAAGTTCAACGTCGCTTCACGGGTATAGCCAGAAGGCACCGAAATTCGTCCGAACACAAAGTTTCGGTTGCCATCCGGTAAATAGTCGAGCGGCGGCATCATGATGATTAGGATACCGATAGATCCTGCGATCAAAGCGAAAACTACTATTAATCCTCGTGATGTCGACTGAACAACCGTTCTGCAATACGACAAGACCAAACGTTTAAAGCCGCCAGCCAACGTATCAATCACAGGAACACGCGTTTGCTGGTCAAAGCTTTTCGCATCCTTAATCAAACGGGAAGCTAATGCCGGTATCACGGTTACCGAAACGATGACTGACACGATGACTGAAGCACTGATCGCAACTGCAATATCGCGAAATAACTGACCGACAGGGAGATCGAGCACCAAGATCGGAATAAACACCACAACGGTTGTCAGCGCTGAACCAAGAATCGGAGCCCAAACCTGTCTCGCGCCCCAATAGGCTGCTTTCATGGTCTGAACACCAGACTGTTTCAATCGATAGATGTTCTCAAGACTGACGATTGACGCATCAACAACCATCCCCACAGCAAACGCGAGACCAGCAAGCGAAATCACGTTAATTGATAAGCCAAGTCCAGCGATCACGACAAATGTTGAGATAATCGAAACAGGAATCGCAATCATCACAATGGCTGTGGGGGCCAGAGCGCGTAAGAAGGTTAAAAGAACCACGATCGCCAAAATACCACCGATCATGATGTTGTTTTGAACGAGATCCAGAGCTGAACCAATGTAGACCGTTTCATCATAAACGATCCGCATATCAAGTCCTCGCTCGGCAAGGACACCGGCATTTAAGGCATCGACTTCTTTCTTCAATCCTTCCAATGTGGTGACTACATTCGATGCGGGCTCTCTCAACACTGCGAACGTGATTGCTGGCTTACCGTTAAGTCGTCTAAAACTGTCAGGCGTTTTGTAACCCAGTTCAATGTCAGCCACATCTGACAACTTCACATTAAAGATTCGACCATTGCGAAGCTCAGTGCGTACCACGAGTTCTTTTGCAGTCTCTGGCGTGTAACTGATGGCCTCGGTACGTAACGTAAAGCTCCGATTCCCTTCGGTAATCTCTCCGGCCGTTACCTCAGCGGATGATGCTCGTATTGCATCCGCAATTTCGGCAACCGACAATCCAAACTCAGCAACACGGTCCATATCGAGAGCAATGCGAATCTCACGTGCCGCACCGCCTCTCGATGTGACTTCAGAGACCCCTTGAATACGGCTTAGTGGCTCGATAATTACCGTATCAACAAACTCACCAAGCGTATCGATGTCGACATTAACACCGTCTTGGGCTACCAAAGCCATTCGCGCAATCGGAGAATCATCTGAGTTGGACGTCCTCACCTCAGGCTGTTTTGCATCACTTGGTAATCCTGAAACGCGGGCCAATTGACCCAAGAGTTTCACCAAGGCTGCATCCATGTCCTGGCCCACGCCGTAGGTCAACGTCACTCGAGCTTGTCCCCGGCGGCTATCGCTCTCGACGCTTTGTACACCTGAGAGGCCTGTTAATTCACGTTCAAGACGAAGTACGACCTCTTGTTCTACATCTTTGGGAGATGCACCGGGCCAACTCACGCGCACCTGAAGGACCGGCTTATCGATATCAGGTGTCATTTGGATTGGAATCGTTTGGAGCGAGGCCACCCCAAATAAAATCATCGAGAGAACAATCGCCAAAACCGCGATCGGGTGCGCAATCGCACCACGAATCAATCCATTCACGATTGACCCCCAGCCACACTTACTTCCTGGCCTTTACGTAACCCTTCCTGCCCTTGCGTCACAACAAGATCACCAGCTTTGACACCTTTGACCACAGCAATCCGGTTACCAACGCCCGCACCCAATTCAATTCGTCGCGGCTCAGCCTTACCATCAACGATTAATACAACACGATGACCCTCTTTACTTGGGATCACAGCGTCTTTCGAAATGGTCACTTGCTCAGACATCTGACCGATCGGCAATTCGAGGTCAATCGACTCGCCCAGTACCAAATTCGCTTCTGGTGGGCTAACGAACTGCAAGCGGATTACGCGCGAACCAGTTCGTTGATTCTGTTCTGCAATCAGCGCTCGCACTTTCAGGTCGTAAGATGTCTTTCGAAGCTGCCCGGAAACGATCTGTCCCACTGACATCGAATTGTAAGCTTCAGGTCTTACTTCAGCCTCGATCTCGACCCCAAAATTGGGTAGAAGCCTGAACAACTGATCACCCGGCTTCACGTATTGGCCTTCAGTGACGCTCACATCAATCACGCGACCTGCAGCGTTTGCTGTAACACGCGTATGCTTCAACTGACGTTCAATATCAGCAATTTCGATATTGAGATCTTCAAGATCATATGTTGTCTTCACAATATCACTCTGCGTCTGAATCACGTTCAATTCAGCTTGTTCGGTCGCATCACGAGTTAACAAGTCTTTTGTGTTCAAGCTCTTCGCTCGCGCGAGCTGTTGCTCTCGAACAGTTTTCCGTTGCTTTAACAAATCTAGGTGCGCGGTCAGGTAAGTTTTACGTGCTTTCAGGCTCTTCAGTTGATTCCGAATTTCCGTATCGTCAAGCCGTGCAAGCTCTTCACCGGCTTTCACTGAGTCGCCTACCCGAACATTCATGGTCGCTACTGATTCAGAGACTTCAGCAGATAGGGTGAACACTTCGCCAGCAACAACTCGTCCCGTGACAGCAGTCCCAGTTTGAACCTGACTACTCATCGCCTCATCGACGTAAACGGGAACGCCAGCTGCCATCAACGACTGCGAGAGAACTAGAGATAAACCAACCAATATGTGACGCATAGTATTCGACTTCTGTAGTAACCTGAGCTTGCTTTATGCGCCTTATTTTGAACAAATAAAAGTCCTTTCTAAAAAAAATTTGGAGGCTTCGTGCAATACCTTCACACCATGGTTCGAGTCACTGATCTCGATGCATCATTACGGTTTTATTGTGATGGTTTAGGACTTAAAGAGATCCGCCGCTATGACAGTGAACAAGGACGGTTCACGCTTGTTTTTTTAGCGGCAGCAGACGATTTAGATAGCGCTCAAAAAACCAAAGCCCCACTCATTGAGCTCACCTATAACTGGGATCCAGAAGACTATACCGGCGGCCGAAATTTCGGCCATCTGGCCTACCGCGTCGACAACCTTTATGCACTCTGTTCACACCTGCAGGATCTTGGGGTCACGATCAATCGCCCACCACGTGATGGACATATGGCATTTGTCAGAAGTCCCGATGGAATCTCTGTTGAACTCTTGCAATCTGGAGACGCGCTACCACCCATGGAACCTTGGGTATCAATGCCAAATACAGGCACTTGGTAAAACCTGATACACTTTTGCGATCAATAACAAGGACTTCAATTATGATGAAAAAAATCCTCACAGCTCTCGCGTTTTGTGCCGCATCTTCAGCTTCAATGGCAGGAGGAATTCCTGATCCACTGCGTATTGCAACAGAAGGTGCCTACCCTCCATTCAACGGTGTCGATGCCAATGGAAACCTCATCGGCTTTGACGTTGATATCGCGATGGCTTTATGTGAAGAGATGAAAGCGAATTGTGAATTAGTCGCTCAAGACTGGGATGGAATCATTCCTGCACTTGTCGCCAATAAATACGATGCAATCATTGCGTCAATGTCGATCACTGACGAGCGTAAACAAACAATCGATTTCACAAATAAGTATTATTCAAATTATCTGGCTGTTATTGGACCAAAAGGAAAAATCTCTGGCCCTCAAGAGTTATCAGGCAAAACAGTCGGAGCACAGCGCTCAACATTGGCCTCTCAATGGGCTGAAGATAATTTGATGGGACAGGCTGATGTGAAACTGTATGACACACAGACTGCCGCATATGCTGATCTTACAGCAGGCCGTCTTGATGCAATGGTATCCGATATCTATCCTGCGATGGATTGGCTAAACGGCAACTCAGGCTATGAACTTGCCGGCAATAAGATCGACATCAATGACCAAATTGGTATCGGTATTCGTCAAGGTGAGGAAGATCTCAAAGCAGCTTTCAACAAGGCGATCGAAGCAATTCGTGCGAACGGAAAATATGCTGAGATCAACGCGAAATACTTCTCTGCTGACATCTACTAATCAAGTGCGGGGGCGAAAGCTCCCGTCTCTTTCATGGATTCGCTAAGCAAACTATCGGTCGGTGCGTCTGGCTGGGGTGATGAACTACTCCTCGGCGCATTGATGACAGTCAGCTTAGCGATTGCCTCTGTTGCCGTCGGACTTCTCATTGGCGGCAAACTCGCCTTCTTAAAGATACAACCTAATAAACCACTTCGTGGCATCGCCCATGGCGTCACTCTGTTATTTCGTGGAACGCCTGAATTTTTGGTGATCTTAGTGGTATTTTTTGGTCTTGATATACTGATTAACGCATTGCTCGGCGTCATGTCGATCGACCTGACGGTCTCCACGCCAAAATTTTGGGCAGGCGCTCTTGGACTCGGCTTGATCTTTGGTGTTTATGCCTCTGAAGTGTTTAAGGGAGCTTATCTAGCCGTCCCTAAAGGAGTGATCGAGGCATCACGTGCACTCGGACTCTCGCAGATACAAACGGTGAGACAGGTTCATATCCCATTGATGTGGAGATATGCACTGCCGGGATTAATGAATCTTTGGCTCGTGTTACTCAAAGACACATCGCTGGTCGCAGTCATTGCTTTTGATGAGCTCCTACGCACAGCCAAAGTCGCCGGTGAAACAGAGCGCGAGCCCTTTATCTTTTTCTTCGCTGCAGGCGCCCTCTACCTGCTCATGACTTGGTTGAGTGACCGAGCGAAAGGGCGGCTTGAAGATCGCGTCGCTCTGGTAGGTCGAAATTAATGATCGAAGCAATCTTCAAGAGCATTTATTTTTGGTTTAAAGGGTGGCACTACGACGTCGGTAAATCGGTATGCGGCCCATTTGAATCGATCCTTCCAACATCGATAGGACCTCACTGCCCTCGTCTGATTGATGGCTTTTTCACGACTTTTGAGTTGGTCACTTTGGCTTTAATACTGGCGTTTCTCATCGCTCGCTCGCTCTCAAAGCTTCTCGCGCTCGGTCCTGGTTTCATCCAAAAACCAATAGCCAGCTATGTGTATGTATTCCAGGGGACACCCATCCTCATTCAGTTATGGCTCATCTACTATGGACTTGCTCAATTTGAATTCATCCGAGAGTCAGTTGCATGGCTGTTCTTAGGGAGTGGCTGGTGGGTCGGGCTAATTGTCTTGACGCTCAATTCAGCCGCCTATCAAACGAATATATTGATTGGTGCGATTCGTAATCTGCCGCTAGGGCAACTGGAAGGTGCTCAATCAATCGGACTCAACGGCCGACAGACCTATCTGAAAATTCTGTTCCCACAAGCGTTACGAGCATCTTGGCCTGCACTCGCCAATGAAGGTATTTTACTTCTCAAAGCCAGTGCGCTCGTCAGTACGATTACAGTTCTTGATTTAATGGGACACGCGAGAACGGTGTTCTCCCGAAGTTACGATTTATGGGTGTATGGCGGAGCAGCGATGTTATACATTTTATTGACGGCCCTAATGACCTTAATCGCGTTTGTGATCCGCCGGTATTGGTTCCAAAGCTTACCATCCGACCCCTGGTTTAAAGGGATCTCGCGCTAAGCATTAGTTTCGGTATGCAGCCTTCGCCTCGGCTTCATCAACCTCAAGCACACCACCCTTAGCGGCATCACGCTCATGCTGGACGATGTCACGTGCATCCCACGGATAATCAACCCATACATCTTCGATATCTTTACCGACAAAGACATGGCGGACGGAATCTGGAAATTCTGCTTTTTTCTCTTTTAATTTGTTGTGCATGACAAACACACCAATTTCAGCAGGGTTTTCTGTGAGCAGTTCACCAATAGCAAACGCCAACGTAGTGCGCTCATCATCCACTTCATCAACCAACAAAACGCGCTTACCTGTGATCATGTTATTCACACCTTCGACCCATTGGATCTTGTGTGGAACATCCGATGGCGGTTCATCCGGGTGGTAACGAGCAAGAGAAATCGCAATCAAAGGCTTCTCGATATATGTACGCAAAATGCGAGCAGGAATAAATCCGCCGCCGCCGATCGCTAAAATCACATCAAACTGAAAGTCACTTGCGATAATTTTCTCAACGCCATCAGCAATGGTTTGGTGAAGATCCGCATAGGAAAAACGAAGACGGGTGCTCATGAGATTTATCCTGGCAAAAAGTTAGTTTATCACTGAGCAGTCGAGATATTCGACTGAGAAATCGAATCTCGAACCTGACCCAAACTCTTAACAAGCGCTGTCACTCGATCGCGCTCTTGGATGAGATACGCTTTCCGTTCTTCATGCGTTTCACCGGTAGGTTTAAATTCGGTCAGCCACTCAGCGGCGCGCTGCAACTCATCATCAATCTGTTGCTGCATTGTTCCTGACACCCTATCCCGAGTATTAACGAGCGTATCGGTGACAAGCTTCAGCTCACTCATTTGGTAGGTGATTTCTCCAAACAGTCGTTCTTCGATCTTCGCCTCACTCTCTGGCAACCACATTGAAACGATAGATCCAACTACCAGTGCGAGACCAAAAATTATCCCCATTCGGCGAATCGACATCGTTTGTCCCCTTACCTAATTCAAGAAGTGCGTTACACTACCGGAAAACAACCCCACTACAAATTGGAAATCATTTCTATGTCGAATGACCTCCGTGAAGCGGCCCTCCGGTATCACCGCGCTGAGCCAGCTGGAAAATTAGAGATCACACCAACTAAACCCATGGCTACGCAGCGTGATTTAGCTCTCGCTTACAGTCCTGGAGTTGCTTACGCGTGTACGGAAATTGCAGAAGACCCGAGCAAAGCTGCTGAGCTCACTGCTCGAGGTAACATGGTCGCTGTGATCACCAACGGCACCGCTGTCCTTGGTCTTGGTGCGATTGGGCCTCTGGCGTCCAAACCAGTCATGGAAGGAAAGTCGGTCCTTTTTAAAAAATTCGCCAACATAAACTCAATCGATATTGAAGTTGATACAACGGATGTTGATCGTTTCTGCGATGTTGTATCGGCACTTGAACCATCATTTGGCGGTATCAATCTCGAGGACATCAAGGCACCTGAATGCTTTGAAATCGAAACACGTCTTCGTGAAAAAATGAATATTCCTGTATTTCATGATGATCAGCATGGAACCGCAATCGTTGTTGGTGCAGGCATGCTGAATGCCATGCGCTATCTCGGCAAGGATATGAGTGAGATTAAGCTCGTCTGCTCAGGTGCAGGGGCTGCAGCACTCGCCTGTTTAAATATGCTCAAAACACTTGGCGTCAAACAAGAAAACATCACAGTGTGTGATCAACATGGCGTGCTTCGCCCTGATCGCGAAGAGCCGATGGACAAGTACAAAGCCCAATATGCCAAAGAAACGAATCTAAAAACGCTGAAAGAAGCGCTGGTTGGTGCTGATGCATTTCTTGGCCTTTCAGTCCCTGGCGTTATCAACCAAGACGACGTCAAGACAATGGCGGACCGTCCAGTGATTTTTGCATTGGCCAATCCAACGCCTGAGATCATGCCTGAATTGGTCAAAGAAGTCCGTCCTGATGCGATAATCGCGACAGGCCGTTCTGACTACCCGAATCAGGTTAATAACGTTCTCTGCTTCCCATTTTTATTCCGTGGCGCACTGGATTGCGGCGCTACTGTGATCAACGAAGAAATGAAGGCAGCATGTGCCGAAGCAATTGCTGCAATGGTGCATACCCCACCGTCTGATGAGGTATTGAGTACCTATCAGGGAGAGCAACTGACTTTTGGCCCTGAATACCTCATTCCAAAGCCATTCGATCCTCGCTTGATCATGGAAATTCCTCCGGGGGTCGCTAAAGCCGCCAACGAATCGGGTGTCGCGATGCGTCCAATCGAAGATTTGGAAGCCTATCGCGATGACTTAAGCCGCTTTGTATTCCGCTCAGGCATGCTGATGAAGCCAATGTTTGAAGCTGCTCGCGCAACCAAGCGTCGCCTGGTGCTCGCTGAGGGTGAAGGTGGAAAAATGCTGCAGGCGTGCCAGTTGATCGTTTCAGAACAGCTCGCTGACGTCACCCTCGTTGGTCGACGAAATGTGATTGAAGAAAAGATCAAGTCGATGGGGCTTTCAATCGAGGCTGATAAAGACTTCTTAATCGTCGACAACCTCGATGATGAAGTCGTTACCCAGATTGGCGAGGAATATCATGCTCTGATGTCTCGACAAGGAATGACACCTAAGGCTGCGCAAACACGCGTCCGCGCAAATACGACTGTGGTCGCTTCAATGATGCTCCATCGCGGTGATGCAGATGCAATGCTTTGCGGAACATTCGGGACCTATGGCAAACACCTCCAGCTCGCTGAAGAGATTATTGGACGTAAGAAAGGATCACCTGTCGTTGGTGCTTTGACAGTTTTGATTCTGCCGCAAGGAACAATTTTCCTAACCGATACACATGTGAACTTTGATCCAACAGCAGAACAGCTATGCGAGCTCGGTAAACTAGCCGCAGACGAAATCCGTCGATTTGGAATTCAGCCGAAGGCAGCGTTCCTTTCGCATTCAAACTTTGGTTCATCAAATACGCCATCTGCGAAGAAGGTACGTGAAGCGACTGCGATGTTCATGGAGCGTTACCCGGACATCGAAGCCGATGGTGAAATGCATGCAGATGCTGCTCTTGATGAGAAGGTTCGTCTCGACCTCCTTCCAGATAGCAAGCTGACTGGCACTGCCAACTTGTTGATTTGTCCAAACCTTGACTCAGCAAATATCGCGAGAAATCTGCTAAAAGTCTTAGGTAACGGCGTAACCGTTGGACCATTACTGCTGGGACTTGATAAGGAAGCACACGTTGCAACCGCATCAAACTCACCACGTGGAATTTTCAATATGGCTGCTGTCGCACTGGCTAACGTGAATCGTAACGACGATTAAGCGCGCAGACTCGCGACTGAAAACCCGAGCCTTACCCGCTCGGGTTTTTTTATGCTAATTCTTCGACTAAAAAGTCAATTAACGCGCGTGTCTTTAGTGGCAAATGACGACCGTGAGGAAATACCGCATACAGTTTTCGTTCAGGGAATACTTGGTAGTCAGGAAGAACTTCACGTAACTGCCCATCCTCAATTTCTGTTTCAACCATAAAGCGAGGGAGCAAAATAAGGCCTTGGCCTGCTCGTGCAAATGACACCATCATTTGATCGTTATTTGTCGAAAGCTTTGCTTGCGTGACAACCTGCACCGGCTCTTCATTCCCACGCTGCAGCTTTAAACGTTGCATCACCCGCTCCGAGGCATAGTGAACGAACGGAATATGAGCAAGGTCTTCCGGCGTTTTTGGGGCTCCGTATTCTGCGAGTAATATCGGCGCACCAACGAGCACCATCGGGACATCCGATAACCGCCGCGCCACCAGAGACGAATCTTCTAGATGACCGATCCGGATCGCTAAATCAAACCCCTCACCAACCAGATCAACGAACCGATCTGACAGCTCAACATGCAAATTGATACCTGGATGATGCGATGCAAATGAGGTCAGTGGCTCTTTAAGGACACGTTGAGCAAGTGCGACGGGAGCAGAGATACGAAGAGATCCCTCTGGCTTCGCTTTTCGACCGGCGAGCATTTCACCCACTTCTTCGATGCCCTCCACCAAAGGAGCTGAGCGCTCAAAGAGGAATGAGCCTTCGTCAGTTAGACTCAGTTGACGCGTGGTTCGGTGGAATAGTCGAACACCGAGATCATTTTCCAAGCGCTGAACTTGTTTACTGACTGCCGAGCCAGTCATTCCAAGTCGGCGGGCTGCCTCCGCAAAACTTCCATGACGGGCAACTGCGACAAAAATTGGTACGCGCGATAGACGATCCATAACCCTTCCACCAAACACACAAGTGATATCGATTTATTAGTTCCAAAAATGAATTAAACAAGTGCAGTAATGCCTAATTTAATTCCATCGGTTTGGCAGTCATGATTGATGCAACATGAAACACAGGAGACAACCATGTTCAATCAAGCATTTGGAATGACGATTACACGCATTGCCCTCGGGATCATTTTGTTTGCACACGGCTACATTTTGAAAATCGAGACATTCACAATTGAGGGGACAGTAGGATTTTTTGAAAGCATCGGACTTCCGGCAATCGCTGCATACCTTGTCATCACAGGAGAGATCCTTGGAGGCATTGCCCTTATCCTTGGCGCTTTCACGCGTTTAGCGGCATTGCTTTCGCTGCCCATACTAATTGGTGCGACCTGGATGCATCTCGGGAACAGCTGGGTATTTTCAGCCGAGGGTGGTGGTTGGGAATTCCCTCTCTTGCTCGTCGCTATTGCGATAAGTGTTGGCGTCGGGGGTGCGGGAAAGTATGCGGTGGACAATCTTGATTGGATGAAAAAGTCAAACCTCACCCAATCAACTGCAGAACAAGCGACCGCATAATATTAAGGCGTGATCGTTTGGCCATCCCAAGCGATCACTTGGCCTGTTTGCTCAGGCGTTAGTCTATTCAACACATCCCAAAGATAGCCAGCCGATTGCTCTGGAGTAAATAACCTATCGGGATCAACGCCTGCTTGAAATGGCTTTGACAGATCGGTATCCACAGTCCCGGGGTGCAACCCAACAACAACTGCATTTGGATTGGTTCTTGATAATTCCAAACTCAAATTCTTTGTCAGCATATTTTGTGCAGTTTTACTTGCACGATAACTATGCCAACCGCCTAGCCGATTATCACCAATCGAGGCGACGCGAGCAGATAGTGTTGCGACCGTGATCGGATCACAATGACGAATCATACGACCAAGTGCCGCATACCAAAGAAACGGTCCAAAACAATTGACTGAAAACACCGTCTCGAGATTCGAGCGATTAAGATCCGCTAGCTTTTTCTCGGGCTTTAGACCAAGCGATTCATCTTGCAAAATCCCAGCAGTGGTAACCACCAGATGGAGTTTATCGATATATGAAGCGATAAATGCAGCTGCATCTGAGATTGATTGATCAGTTCGCAAATCCAATTCGACTGGAATGACACGTGGATCGTTCGAATCGATCTTTCGGATATCACGCGCGGTCACGAAAACATGATCAAATTGATTGGACTGAAGAATCCGATTTACCAAGGCCCGTCCTAGGCCACCTGCACCTCCTTGTATCAGTGCAGACTGCGTCATCTCATCACCATTTAAAGAGTTTAATACTGAGGGCCATCCCAACAATACAAAAGCCGACAAGCACTGCGAGATGAATCGTAATATCAGCAAAACCCGCATTGTCCAACATCACAGCACGCGCCGCTTCCAATACATGTGTCAACGGAAGAACTTGGGCGAACATCTGCACCCACTCGGGAGAGCCGTCCAGCGAAAACCAAACGCCCGACAACAATAGCATCGGAAAGGTGACGGCATTCAATAACCCATCAGCGAACTCTTTACTCTCGGTACGACACGCTATCGCAAGACCTAAGGTAATCATCGCCAAGCCGCCCATGAGAGCTATCAAGAACAGAAGCCAAATACTGCCGACCATTTTGTAATCAAGTATCAAATTGGTTCCCACAAAAACAATCGTACTTGCAGTCAAAGTCACCAACAGACGTGACAGTACTTGTGCTGACAAAAATTCAAATTTAGTCAGAGGCGTTGCTTTTAAACGCCTCAAATAGCCTGACTGTCGATAGCGTACGACGACATACCCAACACCCCATAGCGCGCTGTACATCATATTCATTCCAAGAATGCCTGGTACAACCCAGTCAACGTAGCGAATCGCATCACCATCTGTTTCACCACGCTTGAGCGGTCTCGTTTCTGTGTATGTCAGGAGAAGTTCCAAAATCGCACCGGACGCCGAATTTCCGTTCACCCAATAATTCACAGAACCATCAACCACTTCGACTACCAAATCGGTTTGTTGCCGTGAGAGTCGGTCGAGAGCTTTTGGTCGATCAGTCTCGATCGCCTCAACGCCCGGAAACTCGACGAGTTCAGGGAGATCATCCGAAGAAATGGTCGTGATCGTGAATAATGCTCTTGGTGGCCCCGAAAAAACGACAGCGAGTGCGAAGACAATCAGTACCGGGAAAACTAAATTCCAACCAAAGCTTGCTCTGTCACGCAGGTATTCGAGGTTTCGAGCGATAAAGACTGCCTTCATACGCCTGAATGATCGACCAATTGCACTCACTCAATGACCTCTTGTGTCTTGACCAATGTTTCGCCTGTCAGCGATAAAAAGAGCGTATCCAAGTCCGAAACACCGGCATCTGTAATGAGCTGTTCGGGCGTCCCTTGAAGTAGCGTTTTACCATGCGACAAAATCACGAGTTCATCACACAACACCTCAGCTTCTTCCATGTAGTGTGTGGTTAAAATTAGCGTCCGACCGTCAGCTTTCAGATCAGATACGACATCCCACAAATCACGGCGTGATCTTGGATCAAGACCAGTTGTTGGCTCATCAAGGAACACAATTTCTGGATTATGAACGAGCGCTAGAGCAAGCAGTAAACGCTGCCTTTGACCACCCGACAGTCGACGCGAATCCCGATGCAGAAAATCTTTCAATCGGAACTGCTCAATCAACTGATCCATTGGAATCGGATCATCATAGAAACTTGAGAACAGCTTTAAGTTGTCAAAAGGTGTTAAGAAATCTTGTAGCGCAGTTGCCTGAAACTGAATACCAACCCGAGTTTGATAGTCAGAAGGCAGTGGCGCACCGTAATATCGAACGGATCCAGCAGTCGGCTCTTCCATCCCTTCAAGCATCGCGAGTGTCGTACTTTTACCTGCACCGTTGGGGCCAAGCAATCCAAAACACTCACCCTTTTCGATCTCAAAATCGAGACCATCGACCGCAATCACATCATCGTATGATTTCTCGAGACCGGCGACAGATAGAACCACTTCAGACATTGCTATCCCAATGCTTGGGTGGTATCCCACCTAACAACTGTGTTGCCACATGGGCGGTTTTCGAAACCGCATCACCGTGACCGACCAACACCTCTTCTGTCACACGAACGCTCGGCCCACTGACACTTAACGTACAAATTGGAGAACCGAGTTCGTTAAAGACAGGTGCCGCAACACATTGCATCCCTTCTACATGTTCTTCACGGTCATACGAACGACCCTCGGCAATGATCCGCTCGATTTCCTCGGTAAGTGATGCTTTTGAACATAATGTCTTATCTGTCATCGCATCGAAGCTCAATTGATCAATGAGCTCATTGCGCTCGTCTTGATCAAGTGCAGCCAACAATGCCTTACCTGCACCTGATGCATGCAAAGGGGACAAACTCCCGAGCGGTGCGACCATCCGCATCATATTGGCGCTTTCAATTTGCGACACAAACAACGCTTTGCTACCTGAGAGAATCGCGAGGTTCACTGTCTCACCGGTTTGGTCTGACAGCTCAATCATCAGTGGTCGCAACTGCGCAACATAATCGCGCGAACGTACAAAAGCATTCCCCATACGGAAACCGGAGACACCGATTCTCCAACGACCTGTTTCGTTATCGACCGACAAAAATGACTGGGCTTCCAGGGTCGCTAGCAGCCGATGCACTGTTGACGGAGCAAGCTCGGTCGCATCAGCAATCTCGACCAGAGTGAGTCCCGAACGAGATCCTGAGCAAGCATTCAAAATCGATAAACCACGGACCAGCGTTTTTGACTGCCCACCTGTCTCTTCAGACATGCATGTTTCCTTCTTGTTTTAATTCTCCATGACGGATAGTCAGTGACACTTCCTGGCCACGAAATGTGTTGATTGAAAGACTGTAAATGCATTCGATCCAATCTCCGGATTGTACAGGAGGGGGTTGGTGAGGTTCGAGTGCAGAAAACCAAATCGCTTGAACTTGCCGACCCTCAACAATCAATGACAGACTCAAGTGGGTTTTATCTTGTCCAACAAGACGAACCGATACGACCTGAAATACGCCAACAAAAGCGGGTTGATCAAAGCCTCGACCAAAAGGGCCGAGCGCTTCCATTTTTTCAATCCAAGCAATGCTGAGTTGCTCGGGTAATAGTTCGCCATCAACCAAAAATTGTGGCTTTGGACCGATATCTGAACAACGTGTCCGATATATTTCCTGAAGCTCTCGACTAAACTCAGCAAGCGCATCTTTACGCACTGTCATTCCGCAAGCGCCGGCATGACCACCATATCGCAGCAATACTCCAGGCAGTTTTGTGTTGACGGTATCAAGTAATGCCTTGGCATCGACACCAGGTATCGAACGCATAGAGCCTGTTAACGTGTCGGCTTCGTTGCCCGACGTCAGGACAATAACTGGTCGACCTTCCGCCTCAACCAATCGACTCGCAACGATTCCTTGAACACCAGCATGTCCGTTTTCGAGAACAACACAAAGCACAAGCCCACCATGTAAGTGTTGGCGACGCGCCAATGGTTTCGCTTGTTCAACCATCTCTTTTTCGATGGCACGACGGGTTTTGTTATCTGCATCCAAGTCAATAAATGCATTAGTCGCCTCAGCGATCGATTCTGCAACAAGATACTCATACCCTCGAAGTGAGTGGCCAATCCGACCGCGGGCATTGAGTCGCGGAGCCAATTGAAATGCCAAGAGCTCTGCGTTGATATCTCGTGATGACTTTGTCAGATGTGATGCAGCAACTTGCCAACATGGACGCTTCTGCCTTCGAATCAACGATAAGCCTGCTTTCACAATCGCGCGATTGGTCTCGCTTGAGCCAAGTGACACACAATCAGCAACAGTGCCGAGGGCAACATAATCCAATAGATCACCAAGCTTTGGTGTCTCAGCATCAATCACTTGTTGATCAATCAGACCCTGACGGACATGACTCATTACAAGCCATGACACCATACACCCAGCAATCGCTTTATCAGGGTAATTACAGTCAGCCCGATTTGGATTCACAACCGCATAGGCACTGTTTGGTGGCCCCTGATCTGAGACACGGTGATGATCCGTCACAATGACATCGATCCCTGCCGCTTTGAGTCTCGCGATCTGTAACTCATCAGAAGACCCACAATCTGCTGAAATCACAAGCTGCGGTAATGGTGCACTTTCCAATAACCGATCAACTAAGGTTTCTGATATGCCATAGCCGTCTTCGAGCCGATGCCCGATCCAATGAGTAACACGCTCATTCGGTAAACCAAAGCGAAGTAGCGATTCGGTAATCACTGCGTGACTGGTCAGACCGTCTGCATCGTAATCAGTTAATACGCCGATGCGCTCACTCTGAGTCACAGCCTGTTGCAGCCGCTCGGACGCGCGATCAATGTCAGTGAGTAACGATGGTGGCGCAATGTGCTGCAATTGGGGATCGAGAACAGCATCTAAAGGTGTATCACTGCTAATCCGGCCAGCAACGATGCGTGCAATGACAGGATCAAGACCACGAGATCGCGCCTCAGCAAACACTGAGGCATCGATTGACCGTGACTCGCGCACTACCCCATCACAGAACGAACGAATGATTGAACATCATCCAGATCGTTTTCGACAACGGTATAGCGCTCTTCACGCTCAAGTAGATCAGTCATATCCGAAGGGAGTGGGACCTCATCAAAACCTGCTTTTTCAACAGCTTCAGCGAACTTCGCAGGATGTGCTGTCGCCAACACGACTTTGGTCATTCCGCTCGGTGTCACTTGTAAGGCATCAACACCTGTTGCTGTATGCGGGTCGATCAGTTCGCCTGTCTCTTCAAATATCCGAGAAATCGTCGCACACGTTTGGTCATCATCAACGGCGTGCGCCGAGAAAAGCGCTTTGGCTTGATTGACAACAGAGTCATCCAACTGCACTGCCCCTGTTTGGAATGAATCCATCACTTGTGACATTTTCAGGCCATCACGTCCGTGAAGATCGAACAGTAAGCGCTCAAAATTTGAACTCACAACGATATCCATCGACGGAGACAACGTCTTCTCCAAAGGCTTTCTGGATAAATCACCACGCAGCCCTCGAACCAATGCATCGTTCGCGTTAGTCGCAACTGTAAAGTGAGCGATTGGGAATCCCATCTGTTTTGCGAGATAACCTCCAAAGACATCACCGAAGTTCGCTGATGGAACGCTGTAAGCGATCTCTCGGTCAAGCGCACCCAAACGAAGTCCTGAGTAGATGTAATACACCGTCTGCGCCATGATTCGGGCGAGGTTGATCGAATTCACAGCCAACAATCGATTCGGGCTGACAAACGCTTGATCCATAAACGACGCTTTAACGATCGCCTGGCAGTCATCGAAATTTCCTTTCAAGGCCACGTTATGTACGTTATCAGACAACACTGTTGTCATCTGACGACGCTGCACTTCGCTCACACGTTGATACGGGTGCAAGATGACGACATCGAGATGTTCCGAATGTCGAGCACCTTCAATTGCAGCAGATCCGGTGTCACCCGATGTTGCACCCATGACAACACCACGTTCACCGCGTTCTGCCAAGAAGTAATCAAGCAGTCGACCCAGTAGCTGCAGAGCAAAATCTTTAAAGGCGAGCGTCGGTCCGTGAAACAATTCAAGAAGCCAGGTGTCATGACTGAGCTGTTTCGTTGGTGCAATAGCTGAGTGACGAAATGAGCCATAGGCATCTTTTACCATCGACTCAAACGTTTCTCGCGGCATCGACCCTTCGACAAATGGCCACATTACTTCGACTGCGAGCTCATCATAGGGAAGCGACTGCCACTCCCTGAAAGTTGCTTCAGAGATTGTTGGCAGTGATTCTGGTACGTAAAGCCCGCCATCTGAAGCCAGCCCTGTCAGTACCACATCATCAAAGTCTAAAACTGGAGCCTGACCTCGCGTTGATACAAACTTCACGCCGCACCTCCGAGAGTCTCGCAGCGCAGAACAACAGGGCTTCCATCAACGAAGGATTGCTGCTCTATCTGACCCAATGCAGCCAAAACATCTTTTTCACGTACAGAGTGGGTTAGAAGAATCAAAGCGACAGGCTCACCTTCCACACCATCTTTCTGAATGACGCTTTCAAGTGATACATTGTGATCAGCAAGCGTTCGCGTGATATGAGCAAGAACTCCAACCTCATCACGAACAGAGAGCCGAACATAGAATGGGCAAACCGTCTCTTCAATCGGAAGAATCGGCAAATCATCAAGATGAGTGGGCTGGAATGCCAGATGCGGGACGCGATTTGTCGGATCTGCTGTCAAAACACGAGCGACATCAACCAAATCGGCAACCACAGCGCTCGCAGTCGGCAACGATCCGGCTCCCGGTCCATAGTGCAGGGTTGAACCCACAGCATCACCGTGAATCTGCACCGCATTCATCACGCCATTCACGTTCGCAAGGAGTTGCGACTCTGGAATCAATGTTGGATGAACGCGCATCTCAACGCCTTTGTCAGTGCGACGGGCGATACCTAAATGCTTGATGCGATAACCAAGCTCTTCAGCGTAATCGAGATCCATCAAATCAATTGTAGAGATACCTTGCGTATACACAGCATCAAAGTTGAGAGGAATACCAAAAGCGATTGATGCGAGGATACAGAGCTTATGCGCAGCATCGATTCCTTCGACATCAAATGTTGGATCGGCCTCAGCATAGCCAAGTGCCTGCGCCTCGGCTAAAACATCTGCAAAATCGCGGCCCTTGTCGCGCATCTCGGTTAAAATGAAGTTGCCAGTGCCGTTAATAATCCCGGCAAGCCAGTGAATTTGATTAGCTGCCAATCCTTCACGCAGTGCTTTAATCACTGGGATGCCACCAGCGACAGAGGCTTCAAACGCAATCGTCACACCCTTCGCCTGTGCTTTCTCAAAAAGTGCGTTTCCATGCTCGGCAATCAAAGCTTTGTTCGCTGTCACAACATGTTTGCCTGACTCGATCGCTGCTTCAATGAGTTCTCGCGCGTAATCACATCCGCCAATCAATTCGACGAATACTTCGACATCAGGGTCGCGAGCAACATCCATTAGGTCTCGAGACACTTTGATTCCCGATAAATCCACTCCCTCGCGATCTCGGCGCGCGCCGACGTGCGTAATCTGAATTTCGCGACCAACTCGACGAGCTAATTCTTCACGATTATTCGCAAGCACATTCAGAGTGCCCTGTGCGACCGTACCGAGGCCGACTAGGCCAACAGAAATAGGTTTCAAAAAACTGTCCTTAGAACGTTTGTGTCATTGTGGATTCAACGCGGAATAGGCGTTTGATATTGCGTAGCGCTTGACGTGTGCGATGCTCGTTTTCAATCAATGCAAATCGCACGTGATCATCACCATATTGGCCGAACCCAATACCCGGGCTGACAGCAACATTGGCATCACGAATGAGTTTCTTAGCAAACTCTAACGATCCCATTTCGCGATATTGCTCAGGGATTTTAGCCCAAACAAACATTGTCGCTTTTGGCTTTTCAACCGGCCAGCCGAGAGCGCTCAGTCCTTCACACAACACATCACGACGCGATTGATACATATCACGGATGTCATGGACACATGTTTGATCACCCTCGAGAGCTGCTATTGCAGCCACTTGGATCGGCGTAAATGTTCCATAGTCGAGGTATGACTTGATTCGAGCGAGCGCACCAATCAATTCCTTGTTTCCGGCAGCAAAACCGACTCGCCATCCAGGCATATTGTAGCTTTTCGATAGCGAGAAGAATTCAACCGCAATGTCTTTAGCGCCCTCGACTTGCAATATTGATGGTGCAACATAGCCATCAAACACGATGTCAGCGTATGCCAAATCCTGAACAACCCAAATGTTATGTTCACGAGCAATCTCAACTACTTTTTCGAAAAAATCGAGCTCTACGCACATTGCAGTAGGATTCGCTGGAAAATTGAGTACAAGCATCTTTGGGCGAGGCCAAGATGTCTCAATCGTCTTCACAAGCTCGCCAAAAAAGTCCTCGCCCGGAAGCAATGGCACATGACGGATATCAGCACCTGCAATCACAAATCCATATGGATGGATCGGATATGCCGGGTTGGGAACCAGTACCGCATCTCCTGGACCCAGTGTGGCCATCGCAAGGTGAGCAAGACCCTCTTTTGATCCGATGGTTGTGATAACTTCCGTCTCAGCATCCAAATCAACGTCGTAGCGCGTCTTATACCAGTTAGCCATTGCGCGGCGGAGGCGGGGGATTCCCTTAGACTGTGAATACCGATGCGTATCTTCACGGTTAGCCGTTTCGACCAGCTTTTTAACAATATGATCCGGCGTCGGCTGATCCGGATTTCCCATCGAAAAATCAATGACATCCTCGCCTGCTGCTCGCGCTTTCTGACGCATTTCACCAATGACGTTGAAAACATATGGAGGCAGACGCTCAATGCGCGGGAATCGTGTATCCACTTATCAATACTCAGTTCAGTTGAAACCAGAGATTGTAGCTCAAGAACCCTGCTGATTCATACGCTTTAGAAGCTCCTTCCATGGGGCATAACCTGGCTGCATTTCACCGTCTTCGAAAATCAAGGTCGGAGTTCCTGTAATTCCAAGCTTTTGACCCATTTGATACTGTTCAGCAACTGGATTGTCACAGGTTGCAACCTCCGGCGTCTCCCCTTGTTTGGCCTGTGTCATCATCGCATTTTGATCTTTTGCGCAGTACACGGAGACGTATTTGTTATATGACTCAGAGCCGACGCCCGCGCGCGGAAACGCCGCATAACTGACTTCGACACCATTGTCTTGGAGTTGTTCTATTTCACTGTGGAGCCGTCGGCAATACCCGCAATCGATATCAGTGAAGACCAAAAGACGATGCTTCACCTCTCCTTTTGGAGAAAACACAATTAAAGATGACTCATCCAACTGACCTAATAATTCCTGGCGATCAGCGCGACGACCAATATCAGTTAGATTTTTTACGCCACCAGTACCAACTTGATACAAATCGCCCGCCACAAAATGGGAACCGGTCGCGTTGGTATAGATCCGCTCCCCCGTCTTCAATGTCACCTCAAAAAATGGTGATTCATCGATTGGCTTAACAGATTCAATTTGAATCATCGGATTAATGCCTGTGATCGCTTTCTCAATCTGTGCTTGGTCAGCAATCGCAGTCACAGAAAATACGGCTAATAGTGAGACCAGCCAACGCATAGTTCGTCCTCGCTTTATTGATTAGAAAAGTGTAACTCAAGCGCGTGGATGATGTGCGGTATGCAACTGCTTCAGGCGCTCTCTTGCTACATGGGTATAGATTTGAGTTGTTGAAAGGTCTTCATGCCCTAAAAGCAGTTGAACTACGCGTAGATCGGCCCCGTGATTCACCAAATGCGTTGCGAATGCATGGCGTAGTGTATGTGGACTCAATTCCGTTGTAATCCCCGCCACCTGAGCAATATGTCTCAAGCGATGCCAAAATGTTTGCCGTGTCATGGGTGAGCCAGAACGCCCCGGGAAAACTGCAGGTCCTCTTGGATCTGGAAACTCAGGGCGCGCTTCTAAGAAATAGCGCTGAAGCCAATCCCTCGCGGCATCACCCAGTGGAACCAAGCGCTCTTTGCGTCCTTTACCCATCACGCGCACCACGCCTTGCTCAAGGCTAATGTTTGAGCGTTCGAGACCACAGAGTTCACTCACCCGGAGACCCGATGCATACAAAACCTCCAACATCGTGCGATCTCTTAATCCAATCAATGTGTCTGTATCTGGAGCATCGAGAAGCCGAGACACATCACTTTCAGAAAGCGTTTTTGGTAACGGCCGCCCCTTTGACGGACGTTGAATTCGAGCCATCGGATCATCATCACGACGTCCGTGGCGGATTTGATATTTGTAAAATCCGTGAAGCGCCGACAATTTCCGCTGAATCGATGTAATTTTTAGACCCTCAGAAAAGAGAGATCCGATGAACCCATTGATGTCTGCATCAGAGAGGATTTCAATTGTTTTGTTGAGTGATCTTGCGTAAGTACTGACGCCCTCAAGATCAACTCGATAGGCCCGTAAAGTCGTTTCAGACAGGCCGCGCTCTAAATAGAGCGCGTCCAAATAAGCATCAAGATCCGAGCGCGTGTTCATGAAGCGCGAGACTAGCACGCTCTTGCGCAAAGTTCCGCGTCAGTCGCATAAACACGATGATTGTCACAATCATGACAACCAGCGGTAAGACGTTGAGAACGCTATAAGCAATTCCAAACTTACTCACCAATCCCGCTGCAACAAATCCTTTATTGATGAGGAAATGAAGACTCACAGATAGCGCGACACCCGGGCAAATTAGTGCAAATACAGGGGCTCCCTTCACATCACCACGCCAAACTTTCTGCAAATACTGATGGTTATGCATCGCAAAAGCGCCAAGTAACAAAACAAACACTTGGGCTGAAACAACGATCAAAAGTGGTGTCAGCCACTGCCCAGCCACACCCAACTCTAATGTATGAGATACCCCGTGGTCTTGACGCATAAATGTAATCGCTAGAACGGTAAGGATTGGCACCCAAATCCATAATGTTGGAAGCGCTGATTCCTCAACACCTTTGGTCAACATATGTGATAACGCCATTGCCGTTTTCAAGACAGCGATGATGATGGCAGCCACTGCAAAAAAAGTTGAGAAAGCCAAACTCACACCAACAACCCAAGGAGTGTGGGACATGGCGGCGGGCGCCGCTAACCCCACTGACACCATCGCAAATGTGAATGCAGGAAGAACTTGCGCAAAGCTTGGGGTTCCGCCGATATTGATGTGACCACTCATCGCATGCGAATAGAGTCTCGCGTACAAGCGAATTGACCACACACCAATGGCTAAAAAGGCAATCATCGCCAGCGGGAATAGGTATTCAACAACAGACCACAGGTGAGGAACAAACAAAGCACCCACAATGAATCCTGTGTTCACGGTCATTGCTGTCGCAAGCGGGGCAGCTAACTCCTGGGTCTGCAATGGGCTCTTTACAAACTCCTGATATTCAGACGTTTTCTTAAACTCTCCAAGGAGCCTATAGTTGATAACCAGTAAACGGATGTGATTAAACACAAAAAATGCGACACCAGTCAGAGCAACAATGATTGCAATCTGAGTTCCCACTGATCCGCTTTGGAATGCCAAAACCCAATCCTCGAATACAGGGATCGGCTGTCCTGGATGTGGAATCCAAAACATCAACATCAAAAAGAACGAGACTGACAGACCGCCCGCACCAAGCGCCGCCAGAAAATACAGAGGTGAATACATCATCTAATCTCCCATTTGAATGGGAATCATTATCCAGATTAATCGAAGTAATTTTGTGACAAAGTCACTATTCAGCAGAGGATAATGCCAATAAGGACTCAAAATCGATCAGTGTAATCGCGCCCCGCTTCATTTCTAATAACCCGTCGTTGGCAAACGCCTTCAGTTGTCGACTAATCACTTCTCGCGATGAGCCAATCGCAGCTGCAAGATCAGCATGCGATGCTTCGACAATCCCTTCATGACCAGCCATCTCAAGAAGTTTTTCTGATAATCGCGAAGTCACAGAGCGAAAACATAAATCATGGATATCCCGCACAAAGTGAAAGCAACGTTCGGAGAGCGAGGCAACAACAAGTCGTTGCAGTGCGTTGGACTCTGAATAAGCGACTCGAAAGGCACCGGCATCCATCCAACCGATCTGACTATCGACCTCAGCTGTCGCCTGGGCCTGGTAGTCCTGATCATTCAATAGATTGGTCAGCGTATGGACACACAACTGACCTGGCTCAACACGATAGAGCGTTTTTTCTCTTCCTGCGTGGACAAGACTGACGCGAATAGAGCCATCGATGACGACAGCAAATCGCTCGCAAGACACACCTGGACGAAACAGGATATCTCCGCCATTCACTGTTCTGATATGCATTAACGCAAAAAGACCGGCGAGCTCGTGCCGGTCTTCTTGATTTAAGGAAGTGAACAGTTTGGACAGCGTGCGTGCTGAGTCAGCTCCGACTCGGTTGCTGTCAACTGTCATACCAAATTACTTGGTATCCAACTTTTCCTTGATACGCGCTGCCTTACCAGACAGTGCACGCAAGTGGTAAAGCTTCGCTTTGCGAACATCACCACGACGCTTTACTTCGATCGAGTCAATCAAGGGTGAATGCAACTGGAACGTACGCTCCACGCCAACACCATGTGAAATTTTACGCACGATGAAACTTGAATGCAGGCCGCGGTTTGATTTTGCAATCACCACACCTTCATAAGCCTGAAGACGCTCACGCGTACCTTCTTTCACCTTGACCTGAATCACTACCGTGTCACCGGGCGCGAACGCAGGTAAGTCTGTCTTCATTTGCTCATTGTTGAGCGCTTCGATGATCGGATTCATGCTCACGGCTTTGACTCCCTAATAAATTCATCCAGCAGTAACTGATCCTCATCAGATAGCTCCTGCTTCTCCAATATCTCAGGCCGACGTAACCACGTCCGCCCCAAGGCCTGTTTGCGGCGCCACTTGGCAATGTCACCGTGATGCCCGCTAAGCAATACATCCGGTACTCTCAAACCCGCTATTTCTTCGGGTCGCGTGTAGTGCGGACAATCCAGCAGGCCATCGCTGAATGAGTCCTCTGCTGCGCTACTCGCATGGCCAAGTACTCCAGGAACCAAACGACCCACTGCATCAAATACCGCAATGGCTGCTGGTTCACCCCCTGAAAGCACAAAGTCTCCCAGAGAAATTTCTCGATCGATGTCGAGCTCGATCACTCGTTCATCAATCCCCTCGTATCGACCACACACCAGAATCACTTCGGGCAGTTCGGCCAACTCGTGAACCACCGCTTGTGTTAGCGGTTCACCCTGAGGGCTCAAATACATCACTTGCGCCTTCGGCAACCTATCCTTCGCTTCAGCAATCGAGGCTCTCAACGTCTCGACTTTCATCAGCATTCCAGGACCACCGCCGTAGGGCCTGTCATCCACAGTTTGGTGCACATCGGTGGCATGAGCTCTCGGATTAAAGGTCATGAGTTCGACCAATCCATTTTGCATCGCTCTTCCGATGACACCATGAGCCAACGCGTCGGCAACCATGGTCGGAAACAGGGTTATGACACCCCACTTCATTAAAATTCAGGGTCCCAATCGACCCGGATCAAACGTTCAGCCAAATTCACATCTAAGACGGTTTGGCTGATAAACGGAATTAACCGCTCATTCCGATCAATACTTTCAGCATCACCGCGGACGACTAACACATCATTCGCACCAGTCGGCATCACTGTTTTCACAACACCAAGCATCGCATTGCTCAGTGTCTCGACGCGACACCCTTCGAGGTCACGCCAATAAAACTCATCGTTGCTGAGTTGCGGAAGATGGCTTTTATCCACTTCAACTAAGCAGTTCACCAGCGACTCAATGCTGGTACGGTCGGGAAAACCGACCAGTCTCACGACAAACCCTTTGTCGCGCAGCTTCCATACTTCGGGAGCTGTTTCAATGCGTTCTATCGCAGGCCTTCCGCTGACTCGATCAGCCGGCCGCGTCAAAACCCAAGGTGTCCACTCAAACACCGAGGCTGGGTCGTCAGTAAAACTGTCCATCCACACCCAACCCTGTACGCCATAGGGAGATCGAATTCGCCCTACGACCATCCGATCAGCCATTAGGCTGCCTGACGCGCGTCCTTGAGCAAACGCTTCACGCGATCAGAAGTCTTCGCACCCAAGCCAATCCAGTGATCAACTCGCTCAAGGTCCACACGCAGACGCTCTGCCTGGCCTTGTGCCATTGGGTTAAAGAAACCGATACGCTCAATGAAGCGACCATCACGCGCATTTCTGTGATCCGTCACCGTCAGGTGATAGAAAGGACGCTTCTTAGAACCGCCGCGTGAAAGACGAATCGTTACCATGTTCTCTCAATCCTGTGTTCGCTCTCGAAAGAGCCTAAAATTCAAAGGCGCGCAATGATAATGACTTTGTGTGCAACTTACAACCGTGGCATACCACCAGGAGGCATCATTCCTGAAATTCCGCGCATCATTTTCTGCATCCCACCTTTTTTGCCGACTTTTTTCATCATTTTCGACATCTGTTTGTGTTGTTTCAAAACTTTATTGACTTCCTGCACATCGGTGCCTGAACCAGCAGCGATCCGCTGTTTACGGGAACCATTAATTACTTCTGGATCACGGCGCTCGATAGGCGTCATTGAATTGATCACGGCTTCCATGCGAACGAATTGCTTTTCGTCGACCTGATTCTGCATTTGAGCGCCCATCTGCCCCATTCCCGGCATTTTTTCTAAAAGAGCCTTCATGCCACCCATGTTGCGCATTTGCTGCAACTGATCTCGAAAGTCCTCGAGATCGAATCCCTTTCCTTTAAGGACTTTTCTTGCAACTTTCTCAGCTTTTTCTTTATCAAGCTTCTGCTCGGCCTCTTCGATGAGGCCCATGATGTCGCCCATTCCGAGAATCCGGGAGGCCAATCGATCGGGATGAAATGCTTCAAGGCCATCGACCGTCTCACCGACACCCATGAACTTGATGGGTTGCCCTGTGATCGTTTTGACAGATAGTGCCGCACCACCACGTGCGTCACCGTCTGCCTTGGTCAAAATCACACCAGTGAGCGGTAGAACATCAGAAAATGCTTTGGCTGTATTCGCAGCATCCTGGCCTGTCATTGCATCAACAACGAACAATGTTTCGACAGGATTCAGCGCCTGATGAAGACCTGAGATTTCTTTCATCATTTCCTCATCGATACCTAAACGACCTGCGGTATCAACAAGGAGCACATCGTAAGCCGCAGACTCAGCTTTCTGCAGAGCGGATTGCGCTAGTGCGATAGGGGTTTGATCAGGCGTCGACGGAAACACATCGACTTCAATTTGTGCACCAAGTGTTGCCAGTTGCTCCATCGCTGCCGGGCGATACACGTCAACGCTGACCAACAAAACCTTCTTCTTCTCACGATTGGTCAAGAATTTAGCGAGCTTAGCTGCCGTTGTGGTTTTACCCGCACCTTGAAGGCCAGCCAATAAAACGATTGCCGGCGGACGCTGTGCAAGATTCAACGATTCTGACGGCCCACCAAGAACAGCCTCGAGCTCGCTTTGAACAACTTTTAGAAACTGCTGACCAGGTGTCAGGCTTGCTCGGACCTCTCGACCCAAGGCTCGGGTACGCACCTGAGAGACAAACTGCTTAACAACAGGCAATGCAACGTCAGCTTCTAACAACGCTTTGCGGACTTCTTTGAGCGTACTCGCTATATTATCTTCCGTCAGACGGGCTTTTTTGCCCATGGACTGTAGTGTCTTCGAAAGACGTTCACTTAATGAATTAAACATGTGATCTCTTTAGCATGGAGTTCGAACGCACTATGATAACGAAAAATCGACTCAGAGTAGGATGATGTCTTTATTAGTTCCGGGATTACTTGCGACATCAGTGCTGTTTGCATCAGGAATCCGCCAGTTTAATGCGTTTAAAAAGGGTGAAGTCCGCGATGCTACTTCACTGTTGCTTGGTATCGCAGGCTGTGCTCTTTCAGTCTTCTTGGTCGTTCAAGGCTTGGGCGACAATGGCGGCAGACCAACCACCGGGCTGATGGGCACATTACTCGGCGCTCTTCTTTTACTCATCGTCCTCGGATCGAGTTTTAAACATCCGGTCAATGCACTGTTAATCGGGGTCGCTCCACTGACTGGCCTCTTTACACTGATCACTTCAGTGATGGGCCCAGTGTCAAGCCAACTAAACCCGCTGAACTTTGAGACCGCTGTGCATGTCGCGACCTCGATCGTGGCCTACGGAGCAATCGCGTATGCGGGGACTCTCGCTATTTCGTTATCCTGGCAACACGCCAAACTCAAAGAACGACCACTCTCGCCCTTGATCGCCGCCCTTCCGCCGTTAGATGCAATGGAGCATTTATTTTTACGGACAGTGCAAACCGCCTGGTTGGTATTAACAGTCGCACTTCTCACTGGCGTTTTTTATGTCGAAGATTTCTGGGCGCAACACCTTGCCCACAAAACAGCGCTATCTGTCATCGCATGGTGCGGAATGGCGCTTGCACTCTGGCAACATTTTAAAGAAGGCGGTGTCACCGGCACCATGAGAAAAACTGCAATTGCTGCCGCGGCCCTCCTATGCATCGGCTATCTTGGTAGCAAAGCGATTTTGGAATTTATTCTGTGATGGACTCTGCTTTTGAGTGATATCTCTAACGAATTTCTGTTTGGAATTCTTGTTCTTCTCATTGTCTTATCAGGATTCTTCTCGAGTTCAGAGACCGGTCTCATGGCAATCAACCGCGTGCGACTTCAACACCAGGCTGAGGAAGGTTCAAGAACAGCATCCAGAATCCTCTCGTTGCTGGAGCGCCCCGATCGCTTAATCGGACTCATTTTGATCGGCAACAACTTCGTTAATATCCTGGCATCAGCGATTGCGACCGTGCTTGCGGTACGTATTTTTGGAGATGCGGGGGTCGCTATTGCAACGGGCGCCCTGACACTTGTTATTTTGATCTTTGCCGAGGTCACACCAAAGACTTTTGCTGCACTCCATCCTGAGCGCATTGCAGGACCAGCAAGTTTCATCTTGCTCCCTTTACTGCGAATCACGTACCCACTCGTTTGGACGACGAACCTATTATCCAATGGATTACTGAGACTTCTCGGAATCAATCCCGAGAGCTCAAACCGAGATCGCCTGACCAAAGAAGAGTTGCGGACTTTAATGATGCAAAGTGGGCACCGGATCCCAGCTCGACGCCACGGGATGCTGCTATCTATTTTGGATCTCGAAAAAGTACAGGTCGATGAGATCATGGTTCCTCGCGGGGAAATCATCGGACTCGATTTGACTGATGAAGTCGATGAACTCGTAAACCAATTGCGCTCAACGCAACACACTCGTCTCCCGGTTTTCAATGAAGATATCGAAGACCTCGTTGGTATTTTGCACGCTCGGACAGCGCTTAAACTTCTGGATGATTCCGAGCTCTTACGTGACGAACAGGAATTCAAGAATCGTATTGTCGAGTTATGCGAAGAACCTTACTTTGTTCCATTGAGCGCCGCTTTGCACACCCAACTCTTCAACTTCCAGAAAGAACGCGAACGCTTGGCCGTCGTAGTCGATGAATACGGTGAAATTGAGGGCTTGGTCACAATCGATGACATTCTTGAAGAAATTGTTGGTGAATTCACCACTGACCACATTCAAGAAACGTCCCCAGACGTCCATCCACAAGATGACGGCACCTATATCATTGATGGCTCAGCAACTGTCCGTGATCTGAATCGGATCCTTGAGTGGGAATTACCAACGGACGGACCCCGAACAGTTAGTGGTGTGATCGTTGAATTATTGGAATTCATCCCTGAGAACAGTCTCGGAATTCAGTATGGCGACTACCGCCTTGAAGTGTTGGCGATTCAAGATAACCGGGTTCGCTCAGTCAAAGCCTGGAAGGTCGATTCAGAAGGGTTTGATCAGTAGCGACTGTCTGAAAGAAATCTCGAACGATGAGCGCAGTTAAGCCCCAGATTTCTTCGTTTTCGTAACGCCACCTTGGCATCCATACCTCAGGTGAGCGATGACGACTCACATCAAATGTCGGTGTTTGTTCAAAAAACTCCGTCATTGGCATCGTAAACACCCGGGCAATTTCTTGTTCTTTGGGCGCCCCGACTAAGAGATCATCTGACCAAAATACACATGGAATCACTGACAACTGATGCAAACTTTCGATCGGTTTCAGATAGCCTAGACAGTGGTTTTCTGTCAAAGACAAACCGGTTTCCTCGTCAAGCTCACGTAATGCCGCTTTCACAACCGACGGATCATCTAACTCGATTTTTCCGCCGGGTAATGACACTTCTCCGGCATGTTTTCTCAAATGGGGAGCTTTGACACAGAGGGTCAAGCTCGGGCGCGCAGCTCCTGAAATCACGAAGGCTACCGCAGCATGTCCCCGACACATATCGAGGTGCGCTGGTTCTCGTTTTAATAGTTTTTCTCGAACACTCTGTTTCGTCACATGCATTTGGTTAGTATAGGAACAAACACGGGAGAGCCCTATGAACTTTTGCTCAAATTGTGGTGCCGCAACCATTCGACGCGTTCCGGAAGGCGACAATCGGCCGCGAGATCTATGTGACCAATGCGGCACGATTCATTACCAGAACCCAAAGATCATTGCTGGATGTGTGGTACTTGAGAACGACAAGGTCCTTCTCTGCAAAAGAGCGATTGAGCCACGTTACGGACTCTGGACACTTCCCGCTGGATTCATGGAAAACGGTGAGACCGTAGCTCAGGCCGCTTTAAGAGAGACATGGGAGGAAGCACGTGCGACCCCTGATCTTGATCAGTTATATGTCGTCACATCCATTCCAACAATCAGCCAAGTCTATATGCTGTATTTGGCTTTTCTGACCAACGGCCAATATGGCTCAGGCCCTGAAAGTTTGGAGACAAAACTCTTTAGCATGGATGAGATCCCATGGGATGAACTGGCATTTCATACGGTCCGCGACGCACTGACTCAACTGAAGAGCGACCTCGAAATAGGGACATTTTCGTTGCACTGTATTGATCGCGACGAGACACCGATATCGGCACGCGTTTAAGTTCGAGGAGTCGGGTCCTCAACGCGAATCAAATCAAACGCCGGCTCCTCATAGGGATGCGACGAATACAATGCATCCTTAACAGCACTGATCAAGTTGTCCGGCACCAACATCTCGACCCTCCACTCTGCGACTCGTTCGATCATGCCAACCGCACCGATATGCGGATTCGCTGATTCATTTGGCAAAAACTGACCCGTTCCCTGACATTCCCAAGAACAGTGACTGTAGGCGCCGAGCGAACCAGCGCCCGCTTCGAAGAGCGCATTCTTCACATGCTCTTTTGCGTTATCTGGAATGAACACAATCAGTTTGTACATCGCCATCTCCTTTGTGATAACAGAATACCAGACGCCAACCTGTCTAAGTTTTAGATTAAAAAAATAGACAAAACCGAAACAAAAAAACATCACCAAAAGATAATTCCGAAAAAAATTCCTGAATTTCACAGATTTAGTTCGAAAACAGTTGACGACCCAGAAAAATAATAGCAATGTTCAGGACATTAATTGGACAAACAACCCTACGGATAGAGAGAAGAGGTGATCCCATGTTGGTATTAACCCGTAAAATTGGTGAAAAAGTAATGATCGGCGATGATGTATCTGTCACGATCTTGGGGCTTTTTGGTAACCACGTGCGTCTTGGCATCAACGCACCAAAGTCAGTCGACATTCACCGTGAAGAGATCTACGTCAAGATTCAGAACGAAAACCAGGAATCGGACACACAACAGATCGCAATCGGCCAGTAATCCTCTGGTCTCCTCGGGGAGCCACGTGTAATCTCACACGACATGAACAAAAGGCTCCCCATGACACGCATTCCATTGAAATCGTTTGTCGTCGGCCTGGCTATATTTGGCGCGGGTATTGGCGGATTTGTATTACTGACACAATCGAAACCTTCTGCAGCTGTGCGAGAAGCGCCCGCTGCTGTTTGGCGAGTTTCAACCGAAGTCATTGAACTAAAAACAGTATCGCCAGTGTTTAACGGATTTGGGACGATCGAAAATCCAGATACGCAAACGCTCAAAGCGCGGATCGCGACTGACGTTGCCTCTCTAAGAGTTCGCGAAGGTGCACGCGTTAGTGCTAACGAAGTCCTTATGGAGCTCGATGCGGTCGATGCCGAAATCAAACTTTCACAGGCTAAAGCGAATTTAGCCGATGCAAAAGCGAACCTCATCGCACTCGACGCAACTGAATCAAAGGATCAAGAGGCACTGCAACTCGATCAAGAAGCACTCGATATTTTAGAACACAAACTATCCCGCATTCAGGATCTGAAACAGCGTAATCTTGCTAGCGAACAAGACCTCGATACAGCGCGACAGGCTGTTGTCACTCAAAAACTTCAGATTAACCGGCGTGAGCTCGCATTAGCGACCGTCGACTCGAAGCGCGCCCAATTAAAAACAGCGATTCAACGATTTGAGGCGGAGGCGCGGGCGGCGACCCGCGATTTCGAGTCAACTGCAGTACGGGCACCCACAGATGGCCAGGTTATTGAAGTCAATGTCGTTGCCGGCGATCGCGTCCAATCCAATCAAAATCTCGCAATCTTTGCCCCAGATTCTGGACGCGAAATTCGTGTTCAAGTCCCTGCAGTTGTCGGACAGACCCTGTCCCAAGCCTTAATCAAAAAAGAACCAGTCAGTGCAAAGACTGATCGCAACCACCAATTGTCATTAACACGGGTGAGCGGCGCAGTCCGTGACAACACAGGTTCTATCGATGCGTTCTTCACATCCGATGAGCCCCTTCCCCCAACCGGAACGGTGATCTCTGTGTCGATCCAATTGGCAGCAGAGCCGGATGTCGTCGTCTTACCTACTGACGCGCTCTATGGGGGTAATCTGATTTATCGCATCACCCCATCGAATACGTTGGAGGCGATTTCAGTTGAACGTCTCGGACAACGCCCTGGACCAGAGAAAACCGAAGTGTTAGTCCGCTCGTCGTTGCTCGTCACCGGTGATCGAATTCTCGTCTCGCGCCTACCAGCAGCTGTGACAGGCCTGCACGTTGAGGTTATCCAGTGATCGGATTTGTACACATGTTTGCTAAACATCGTGTCGCTGCCAACTTACTGATGGTGATTATGATCATCGCCGGTGCAATCGGCGTGGATCGCTTGAGAACACAGTTCTTTCCAACGTTCGAACTCGACATTATTACTGTCTCAGTTGCATGGCCTGGAGCGACCGCGGAAGATGTGCAAGAAGGGCTCACTGTTCCGATCGAGAATGCGATCGAAGAATTAGCGGTCATTGATTCGATCGATGCCACCAGCCAGTTTGGATCTGCAAGTTTTCGTATCGAACTCGTCGAAGGCACGAATCTCTCACAAGCTCTCGATGATATTAGCCAACGGATCGATCAAAACCTGACGCTACCTGAGGGCGCTGAAGACCCAATGGTATCTTCGTTGACCCGGTATGAAGACATCTCCAACCTACTAATCACCGGCCCCCTGACGCCTTTTGAGCTTCAAAAGCTTGCACTTCAAGCAGAGCAAGAACTTCTCGCGCGCGGTATTCGCAAGGTCGACTTTCGAGGTTTACCGACCCGTGAAATGCAGATCGAGACGACTGCAGAGACGCTTGCCTCACTCGGACTGACTTTAGACACGCTAGCCGATCGCATACTCACCCAAGCACGCGATCTGCCGGCAGGAACCGCCGGTCGTGATGATGGCGAACGACAGCTCAGAAGTCTCGAACAGGGACGGAGCCAAACAGATATTTCGAATACACTGATTGCGCTTGATGGCTCGCCAATCGGAACTCGACTTGGCGATATCGCCATTGTGCGTGATCGCGTCGATCCAAAAGCACCCTATCTCACCTACAAAGGTCAGCCTGCCGTCGAGATTATTCCGCAGCGCACGGAGAATGATTCAACTCTCGCAATGGCTGAAATTACCAATCAATGGATTGCCGAGGCGCAACCGTTACTACCAAGTGGTACCCAGCTTATCGTTCTCGATGAGCGCTGGCAGTATCTAAACGATCGAATCAATTTGCTGCTCGAAAATGGACTGACCGGTTTACTGTTTGTCGTCATCATTTTGTATCTCTTTTTAAATCAACGCGTCGCATTCTGGGTCACTCTTGGAATTCCAGTTTCATTTCTGGCGACGCTAGCCATTCTTTGGATGATCGGTGGCACCATCAACATGATCAGTCTATTCGGCATGATCATGGCGCTTGGAGTCATTGTGGATGATGCGATTGTTGTTGCTGAAGACACACTATCCCTCTACCAATCAGGACAAACACCGCTGAACGCAGCATTACACGGCTCAGAGCGTATGCTTGCACCCGTTGTCTCATCGAGCTTGACCACCATTGCCGCCTTCTCACCACTCCTGATTGTGGGTGGAATTATTGGCTCGATTCTGAAAGATATTCCCATCATCGTGATTTGTGTCATTGTGGCGTCATTGATCGAATGCTTTTTGATTCTTCCAGGCCACCTGCAGCAGAGTCTTAATCGCGGACACCGCCACGACGAGGGAAAAATCAGGCAAGCACTGGACCGCGGGTTCATCCATTTCCGCGACAATGTGTTTAAACCATTCGTAGGAACAATCTTAAAAGCGCCAGCGCTGACTTTGGTCACAGCGCTCACCTTGTTCGTTCTTTCCATCGGATTAATTTCCGGAGGACGCGTTAAGTTCACATTCTTCCCATCGATCGATGGCACTACGCTGTGGGCTGGAGCTCAGTTCACGACAGGGACCACGCCTCAGGAAGTGGATCAATTCCTCAACCACCTCGAAGACACCGCCCAGGCTGTCAATGACGAGTTTGGCGGCACAGTCATCCGTCATACGCTGCAGCAACATCGGCAACTGTCAGCGCCTGGCGTCCGAGGAGGAACTGGAGATCATTACGGAACACTGAAGGTAATCCTTACAGGAGAGCTTGAGGGTCCACCGAACGACGCGATCATTGATGCATGGCGAGCCAAGATCAAATTACCTGGCGGTATTGAGAAATTCTCCATTCGACAAGCACAAGGTGGGCCACCATCGAAGCCCATCGAAATTAAGTTGACTGGCGGTAATGCCGAAATTCTCAAAGCCGCTTCGCTGGAGATACAAGATGCGCTCAGGCGCTATCCCGGCGTCTCAAATATCGACGATGATCTCCCATTTGGCGCAGAACAATTGGTGGTTAAATTGACCCCGCAGGGGCGTCAGTTAAATCTCAGTTCACAGCAGCTCGCACGCCAGTTACGTAGTGCATTTGAGGGGCGAACTCTGCAGACATTTTATGAGGATGGAATTGAAATTGACGTCCTGCTTTCACTCTCTGAAACCGAACGTGACCGACTCGCAACGCTCGATCAACTCCCAATCATCACACCGAATGGAACCATCGTCCCGCTCCCGGTGGTGGCTTCATTTGAAGCCCGACGAGGGCTTGATGAATTGCGACGCACAGATGGGCAAATGAGTATCGTAGTGAGTGCTGATGTGAATAATCTCACTGCTAACGCGGCAGAAATTTTGACTGATGTACGCACGAATGCACTACCAGAAATCACAGCCAAGTACGGATTAAAATCCAATATTCAAGGTCGCGCCCAAGACCGAGAAGAAACCTTTGCAGATATGAAAGTGGGTGTACTGGTTGCGCTGACCATGATTTACATCATTCTTGCCTGGGTCTTCTCGAGCTACTCCTGGCCATTTGCTGTTTTGATCGCAATCCCTCTCGGACTGACTGGCGCGATCGGTGGTCATTGGCTGATGGGGCTCGACCTCACTGTACTGTCATTGTTTGGATTCTTTGGGCTGTCTGGAATTGTGATCAACGACTCGATCGTATTAGTGGATACTTATCGTCGCTTAATCCAGGCAGGTGAAGATCACATGGAGGCAATCGTTAAGGCGAGTTGTCTCAGATTTCGAGCTGTCTTGGTCACCTCATTGACGACCATTGCTGGTCTTACACCGATCTTATTTGAGACATCACCACAGGCACAGTTTCTCATCCCAATGGCGACGACGATTGTCTTTGGTCTGGCCTACGGAACTGTTCTGGTGTTGATGATTGTGCCATCTGTTCTTAGTTTGATTGAACGAAATCGTAATCGAACAAATTCCGCGCATTCTGGGTACACAGTTGCTGAAGAGCCGTCTCACTAAGATTGAGATCATGCGCTAAAACACGTCCAATCATTGGCAAGTGAGCCGGCGAGCCTTCTTGCTTGCCAGCAATCGGTAGATCTGGCGCATCACTCTCGAGCAATATCCGATTTTTTGGAATCGATTGAAAAACAGATAATGCACGAGGCTTCGGATCTCGCGTCATCAACCCTCCAGCGCTCAGATACCCACCCAGCGAGAGATATTCTTTTGCAATGTCCATCGATCCATTAAATGCGTGGATAACAAAACGTTCAGAACAAACCTTCTTCAGTGAGGAGATCACATCATTATGAGATTTCACGGCATGAATAATGACTGCGCGATCCTGCGACCGAGCGAGCGCTAACTGACTTTCAAATGCATCAATCTGAGCAGTTCGTTCGGGCATTCCAGATCGAAAATCAAGACCAATTTCACCAATTGCACTCTGCTGATGCCGGAGCAACAAGTCTTCAAGAATTGAAAGCCAATCGAATGTTTGATTGAGATGGTGCGGATGAAGCCCAAATGCTACCTGTGGAACTCTGTCTTCGATCCAAAGCCACTGATCAGGATGTGTACCCGTCGCAATAAAACTGACGCCGACTGAACCTGCTTCCTTGAGCACTTGAGCAGGAGGGGAAGACATCAACTCAAGATGAGTATTGATATCAACCCACATCAATCAATGCTCTCGCGTTTCCAAGAACTGAACGTCTGGCCATCGTTCTTGCATCAATTGCAGATTCGCTCGTGACGGAGCGAGATAGGTCAAGTATCCACCGCCATCATCTGCAAGATGTTCGTAGGCCTTCTTCTTAAAATCGGCGAGCATCTTAGGATCATCACATTTGATCCAACGCGCTGTGTGGACGCTAATTTGGTCGTAGACCGCCTCCGCTTTATATTCATCAAGAAGACGAAATGCGACCACATCAAACTGCAATACACCCACCGCACCAACGATCAAATCATTATTTTTATGGGGCATAAAGACCTGTGTTGCACCCTCTTCTGATAATTGCGTTAACCCTTTTTGAAGTTGTTTTGTTTTCAACGGATCTTTAAGTCGGACTCGACGAAATAATTCAGGGGCGAAGTGCGGAATCCCAGTAAATTGGAGATCCTCGCCCTCTGTAAACGTATCGCCAATTTGAATCGTGCCATGATTATGTAGACCCAAAATATCACCTGGATACGCTTCTTCAGCCGAGGCACGGTCGCCAGCCAAAAATGTCACCGCATCAGAGATACGCACATCTTTGCCAATCCGTGTGTGTTTGATTTTCATGCCCTTTTTATAAGCTCCAGAGCACACACGCAGAAACGCAATACGATCACGATGCTTCGGATCCATATTGGCTTGAATCTTAAACACGAAGCCTGAAAACTTCTCTTCAGTTGGATCGACAGATCGTGTTTCTGTGTCACGAACAATCGGCTTTGGAGCGTATTCGACAAAATCATCGAGCATCTCGCGAACACCGAAGTTGCCCATTGCTGTACCAAAAAATACAGGAGTGAGTTCACCTGCCAAGAATCGTTCTACCTCGAATTCTGGAGTTGCTTCTCGCACAAGCTCAACTTGATCTGCAAAGTCCTGCCACTCAGATCCGAGCAACTCGCGCGCCTCTTCTGAATCAAGACCTTCAATCTTTACATCATCAGGAATCCGGTCGCCTTGTCCTTTTACGTAGACGTGGATCGTATCGGTTCTTAAGTGGTAAACGCCTTTGAAATGCGGACCCATTCCGATTGGCCATGTGACGGGAGTCGCTTCAATTTTTAAAACGTCTTCAACTTCATCCATTAACTCGATCGGATCGCGAATATCGCGGTCCAACTTATTGACAAATGAGACGATCGGAGTGGTTCTCAAACGGCACACCTGCATCAGCTTGATTGTGCGGTCCTCAACACCCTTTGCACCGTCCAGTACCATCAGCGCAGAATCGACGGCGGTCAGCGTCCGATAGGTATCTTCAGAAAAATCTTCGTGCCCCGGCGTATCCAAGAGATTCACGACACGATTTTTATACGGAAACTGCATCACTGAAGTTGTTACTGAAATACCGCGCTCCTGCTCCATCTGCATCCAGTCAGATGTTGCATGGCGAGAGGCTTTGCGCGCTTTAACAGTACCAGCAACAGAAATCGCATTACCGAACAACAGAAGCTTTTCTGTCATTGTCGTTTTACCAGCATCCGGGTGCGAGATGATTGCAAATGTGCGGCGGATCGCACCTTCCCGTTCAATTTGATTCACAGTGAGTCTCAATCAATATTCAATGCGCGCGAAGTGTATAGAAGAGTCGTCAAAACACCAAACTAAGGCTGTTTCACATAACGACCCGGAGCTTCTTCGATGACTGGTCGAAGGCCTCCACCCGGCTTCGGCGGGCTAACTTCATCACTGGCATAAGACAATAGAAATTCATTCCATGTCACCCACCAGCTACCCTCGCGTTTTTCAGCCGATTGTTTGTTGAACGGATCTTTTGAGTTCAACACGTAATGATGATGGCGATTCTTTGCTGGCGGAGTGATCACACCCGCATTATGACCGCCCTCGCCGAGCACGCACGTCGGTGTCTTACTGAAATGCCTCGCAGCCATCATCACACTTGGCCATGGACTGATGTCATCACTCTCTGCACCAAAAAGAAATACTGGACATGTGATCGAAGCGATATCGATGGTTTGACCCGCCAGCTCTATTGGCGTGTCCGCAACCAGCGTGTTGTTGAGATACAGCTCTTCTAATACCCACAACACAAGAGACGCAGGCGTTCGTGTTCCGTCGCCGAGCCAGTGCAAGAGTGGAAAAGGCTTACCGCGCTGACCCAAGACATATGAATTGAGGACGCGACCAAACAAAAGATCATGAGGACGCAAGCTTGCGAAAGTTCTCAACATCAGTTCAGCGGGCAAATAGCCCATATCGGTCAATGGTTTTCGGATCGATTCAATACTGTCCGCTGACACAAAATGTCCAAGCGGCCCGGGGTCCTCGTAATCCAGCAAAGTGGTTAGTAGCGATAAGGAGGCGATGCGATCTTCTCCACGTGCGCTGAGCCAAGCAGCGAGAATAGTCGCGATGACTCCACCTGCGCAGTACCCCATCAACTGTGTTTTCGCTCGAGGAAGCATGCGTTCAATCTGATCCAGAGCCGCAAGTGCCCCATCTAAAACATAGTGGGTCATCTCATATGGAGCGAGCATTTCGGTTGGATTCACCCAACTGATCAAGAAAACAGTGTGGCCTTGATCGACAAGCCAACGCACCATTGAATACTCGCCAGACAGATCAAGGATGTAAAAACGATTCACAAATGCCGGAACCAACAATACGGGATTCTCATATACCGTGGCTGTATTCGGTCGATATTGAATTAACTGAAATAACTGATTTTCAAATACAACATCACCAGGAGTCGAAGCGAGATTCTGACCCAAGGAAAATGCATCCGGTCGAATTGTGTCCGGTAGCATTGCGCCAGCCAAAATATCTTGTCGCCAGTTTTCGAGCCCTTGCTCGACGTTGATTTCACCAGACTCGATAGTTGTCCGAAGTTTCGCTATCAGATCATCTGTTGCCTGGACTTGGCGAATTAACCAAAGAATTTGAGATCGATCGAAGCAATCGATCTCTGGAAATGATGAAGTTACCTCATCAAATAGTCGCGCCCAGGATGAATCATCGGTATCCGTATCGAGGAGCGCCCGCAGAATCTTAGGTAATAGATCACCCGAAAATTCCCGAAAACGTTCAGGATCTTCAACAGAGAGAGAGGTCAGCAAACGACCGAATTCATTGACTCCAGACGGCTCAAAGAACTTAAGGAGCTGACTTTCGGCATTCAGCCTCGAAAGCCACGCTTGAATCCATTCGTGTTGTGAGGGGTCAAAGCCCTGTAATCCCTGCAACCAAAGCCTCTCAAACTTTTTGCGCTCGCATCCATTTGTGAGTATCGTGCGTAATAATAATTCACGAAAGCGGTCATTCCCATGCGTACATTGAAAAAATACCCCAATCGCCGTCTCTACGATACATCTCAAAGTTGCTACGTTACCATCGATAACGTCAGGGATTTAGTTTTGGGTCATGAACGCTTCCGTGTCGTTGATTCAAAGTCTGGCGAAGATCTCACCCGTTCGATCCTGTTACAAATCATCATGGAGCAAGAAAATGACGCCGGTGAGCACGTATTAACAAATGAAGTTCTCCAACATCTCATCCGGTTCTACGGATCTGGAATGCAAACCAATATGGCTCACTTCCTCGAGCAATCCATTTCATTTTTCTTGAATCAACAGGAAGCGATGCAAGATCAGGTTCGTTCCGTTATTGGTACAAACTCACCAATCGGAATGTTCCAAAAAATGGCCGAAGACAATATGAAACTTTGGGAATCAATGTCCCAGACCATGCTTGGCAAAAAACCTTCGACCAAAGACGAATAATTTTTTTGGTGCAACGCACAAAAAAGTGTTGACGTTGCACTGCAACATGGTATCTTTCTCTCAAATCTTGTGCATCGCACAAAACTGTTGAAAGGGGAATTACTATGTACGCAAAAATGATCGAAGATATGCAGGCTAACATGAAGCAAGCGTTTGACGTTAAATCATACGAAGTTGCTATGAAGCCTATGACTGACTTGTTCGAAATTAACAAAGCAACTGTTGAAGCATTGGCTGAACAGCAAACCGCTCTTGTTAAAGAACTTGTTGAAGGCGCGATGGAGCAAGCTAAAGCTCTTTCATCTGAAAAAGATATGGCTGCTGTTGTTGAATCACAGAAGTCTTACCTTCAGGGTCTTCAAGCTCGCCTAATCGACGCTGCTAAAGCTTCACAGGAAACTCTTGTAAAGAGCCGTGACGAAGCGACTAACATCGTTAAGGGCGCTATCGAGACAGCAACTAAGCACTAATCGCTCTGCTACTCGAGAAAAAGAGGAACTTCGGTTCCTCTTTTTTTTTGCGCAAAACACCCTACCATTAGGGGAATAACATCAAGGATATTCCCCATGACAGATTTCCGCGCTTTACGCTTGCATCAGACAGACACGTCAGCACCAGACGTCAAAATTGAACGATTGACCAAAGATGATTTATCAATTGGCAACGTCCTCATTGCCAATGAGTTCAGCTCCCTCAACTACAAAGATGCGCTCGCAGTCACAGGCAAAGGAAAAATTATCCGCGATTTTCCAATGATTCCCGGTATTGATGCTGCCGGCGTTGTTCTTGAATCTAGCGATCCAAGCTTCCACGAAGGTGAACATGTGATCCTCACAGGTCATGGCGTTGGTGAAACACATACCGGAGGTATGTCGGAGCAAGTGCGTGTTCCAGGTTCCTATTTAGTAAAAACACCACAAGCTCTCGATAGCAAAAAAGCAATGCAATTTGGAACAGGCGGACTGACGGGAATGCTTTGTGTGCTCGCGGTCCTCGATGCAGGCTTAAAGCCCGCTGACGGGCCGATCGCTGTCTCAGGCGCTGGTGGCGGCGTTGGCGGGATCGCCACCACAGTACTTTCAACCCTCGGATATGAAGTGCATGCAATCACCGGAAGAGAATCTGAGCACGCTCGATTGAAAGAACTCGGCGCAACAGAGATTTTGAATCGCGCCGACTTTGCACGCGATCCTAAGCCGCTTGAAAGCACTCGCTTTGCAGGTGCGATCGATACAGTTGGTGGTCAGGTCCTTGCGACACTCATCCCTCAGATTATGTATAACGGAGTCATCGCAGCAACAGGTAACGCTGGTGGATTCCAGTTCTCAACAACCGTGTTCCCGTTTATCTTGAGAAATATTCGTTTGCAAGGTGTTGACTCTGTTCATGCGCCAACAGAAATCAGAGAGCGTGCGTGGCAATTACTCTCAGAGAACGTCACAACCGATCAGTTGGATGGAAGCACACGCACAATCGGCCTAGACCAAGTCGTCGATACAGCAGAGCAACTGATTAATAACGAAGTTTCAGGACGGATCTTGATCGACGTGCGCGCTTAGTGCGCGCCGTCTAAGTGTTGACGCAGTTCTGCTAAGCGACTTAATCGAATTTCCAATTCAGAATGCTTGGCGTGACGTTCGGCAACCAAACGCTCAACATAATCAAGCACATTCTTTTCGAGCTTCTTACGGCTCAACCGATTGATGTTGGTGATACCACCCGGATTCAAGACGTTCACTTCAAGCAGTTTGTTGCCGATCAAATCGAGTCCGACAAAGTGCAAACCGTCCGCCATCAGTTGCGGTCCAATTTTTCGAAGCAACTGGTGTTGCTCATCAGATAATGTCACTTTATGCGCTGTCGCACCTGCTTGGATATTGGCTCGAATATCATCAGGAGACGGCTTTCTTTGATACGCACCTAAATATTCACCGCCCAGCATCAAAACACGCACATCGCCCTCTTGAGCAGCCTCAAGATATTCTTGGAGAATCACGTAGTTGCTTTGCCCATGATTGGTATCGATATAGAAATCCAATAGAGAATTCAAAGATCCTTGTGCCTTCGTTTCAAGCAAAATCACACCACGACCACCAGATCCATCCAGTGGTTTTAAGATCCAACGATCCCGATCCGATTCCCGGATGATTCGCTTGAGATAATCCTTATTCTTCGATACGTATGTTTCAGGTAAATACTCAGGTCCAACGGTATGAAAACTGGTTGTGTAGATTTTATTGTTGGCTTTTCGAATCCCGTCAACATCATTCAACACAACCGTTTCCGCTTTGATGGAATCTAAGAAGTTCAACACAATTGGATCAAGCGGAGGATCACGCCGAACAAAGATTGCATCCAGCGAGTGGAGTGGGAGCATCTTTTCAGTCAGTGTCACCTTCTTATAAAAGCTCGGCACAGCCTCTGAGACTTTCCCCTCGACATTGATACGCCTGGCGAAGCCATACGCCACGTTGTCTCGAACGGTGAGATTCCTTGGGTACAAAATATACGTTTGATGGCCACGTGCGACTGATTCACGAATCATCGCAAGCGTTGAACTTTTACCGGGAGTCATCTCGGTCCAATCAGCAACTACAAAAGCAATCCGCATGGAAACCTCCGCGGCAGGGGGAATGAAGCGGCGCTATGAATACAATCGATTGGTCGTCTCGGCAAGCGAAATATCACGTGAGGTCACACCTTTTACATCGTGCGACCACCAATCCACTCTCACAACACCCCAACTTACAGTGATTTCAGGATGATGATCTGCTGCATCCGCGGCTTCACCAACACGGGTAGCAAAGGCCATAGCCTGCGTGAAATTGTCAAACTGAAAGGTCCGAGTCAGCACATAAACTCCATTCTTGAGTTCGCGACTCCAGCCTTGAGGGGCGCGCTCCATCATCACCTCTCTGGTCAATATTTACTCAATTAGAACAACAGCTTATCACGACTCATCACAGCTTTAAATCACTACCGAAACACATCCATGTATCGGCAGTCATCGCACTCAACCGACATTCTTTGCCAGAATTTTCTGCGCCCATTCTTGAGGTCCTGTTTGATGTACGCTGGTTCCTTCAGAATCCACCGCCACTGTCACCGGCATATCTTCGACCACAAACTCATGAATCGCTTCCATACCAAGATCTTCAAACGCGATAATCCGCGACGACTTGATCGCTTGGGCGACCAGATATGCAGCACCACCAACAGCCATCAAATAAGCAGCTTGGTGTTTCTTGATCGCCTCAATGGCAACCGGCCCGCGTTCGGCCTTCCCAACCATCGCAAAGAGACCTGTTTGCTCAAGCACTTGATCAGTAAACTTATCCATCCGAGTGGAGGTCGTTGGACCTGCTGGACCAACCACTTCTTCACGAACCGGATCCACCGGTCCAACGTAGTAAATCACTTTACCCTTCAGGTTGACTGGCAGTTCTTCACCTTGATTCAGCATATCAACGATCCGCTTATGCGCAGCGTCTCGACCGGTCAGCATCACACCATTCAACAACAATGTTTCACCTGGTTTCCAAGACTTCACTTCATCATGTGTCAGGGTGTCTAAATTGACACGTCGAGCGCTTGGGCCAACGTCCCAGGTTATATCTGGCCAATCAGATAGCGATGGCGCCGTTTGAAGAGCGGGTCCGGATCCGTCTAACACAAAATGTGCATGACGCGTCGCTGCACAGTTTGGAATCATAGCGACAGGTTTGGATGCGGCATGCGTTGGATAATCTTTAATCTTGATATCTAAAACTGTCGTTAATCCACCGAGTCCTTGAGCGCCGATACCCAAATTATTGACCGCCTCAAAAATCTCAAGACGCAGTTCTTCGGCGCGCGTCTGGGGACCGCGAGCTTTCAATTCATGAATGTCTATCGGATCCATCAGTGACTCTTTCGCCATCACGGCCGCTTTTTCGGCCGTTCCACCGATACCGATACCGAGCATTCCTGGAGGACACCAACCTGCCCCCATGGTTGGTACCGTTTTGACGACCCAGTCCACAATGGAATCTGATGGATTCAACATCACCATTTTCGACTTATTCTCAGAGCCGCCACCCTTCGCAGCAACTTGAACATCAACCGTATCACCCTCGACGATTTCATAGTGAATAACAGCTGGAGTGTTGTCTTTCGTATTCTTCCGCGCACCATCCGGATCTTCAAGAATTGACGCACGCAAAACATTATCTGGGTGGGTGTATGCACGGCGAACACCCTCATTGATCATGTCAGATACTGACATCGTGGCGCCTTCCCAAGACACATTCATCCCAACTTTGATGAATACAGTCACGATTCCAGTATCCTGACACAGCGGACGATGACCCATAGCAGACATGCGTGAGTTAATCAGAATTTGAGCCAAAGCATCCTTTGCAGCAGGCGACTCCTCACGCTCATAGGCCTCATTCACAGCCTGAATAAAATCCACAGGGTGGTAGTAAGAGATAAATTGAAGTGCATCTGCGACGCTATCAATCAGATCGTCCTGACGAATCACTGTCATCTGTTCATCATCCTTTGTTGTTGAGATGGGCTCTGAAGCCTACCAGATGTGCCTAAAAAACGTATGCTCATTAAGGCGTAAACCGATTCAGTCAATGCAAAATCTGCACTTCATTCAGACTGCGCCTTGGTTTCTGGTACACTCGCGTTTTTGGTCAGTCTTGCCCATTGAGGCCACGAGGATTAATGCAAAACCAGTACAACCGAGATGAACTGCTCGCCTGCGCCCACGGTGAATTATTTGGCGAAGGAAATGCGAAATTACCAGCACCAAATATGTTGATGATGGATCGCATCGTGACGATTACTCAAGACGGTGGTCAATTTGGCAAAGGACATATGCTCGCTGAACTCGATATCGATCCAAGTCTTTGGTTCTTTGATTGCCATTTCCCAGGAGACCCTGTCATGCCTGGATGTCTCGGCCTGGATGCGATGTGGCAGTTGGTCGGTTTTTTCCTCGGTTGGAGTGGACATCCTGGTAAGGGACGTGCGCTGGGTGTTGGCGAAGTTAAGTTCACTGGACAGATTCTGCCAACAGCGAAGAAAGTAACATACGAAATTGACATGAAGCGTGTGATTGCACGCTCATTGGTCATGGGACTGGGCGATGGAGTCGTTCGAGTTGACGGCCGCGCGATTTATCATGCAACTGATCTGAAAGTTGGCCTTTTTACGTCGACGGACGGATTCTAAAAACAACAATAAAACGCACGACAAGAAAGGAGTCGGTATGCGTAGAGTAGTAATTACAGGATTGGGGATTACGTCGTGCCTTGGTCTCGACGCAAAGGCAGTGACTGAAAGCTTGCGGCAAGGTCGCTCAGGGATTTCAGCAAACCCAACGTACGCCGAACTTGGTATGCGGAGTCAGGTTTCAGGATCAATCGATCTTGATCTTGCTGAACACATTGATCGCAAACTGCTTCGGTTCATGGGGAATGCTGCAGCCTATGCATATTTATCACTGCAACAAGCGATTGATGATGCCGGCCTCGAAGCATCTGATGTCAGCAATCCGAGAACCGGTTTGGTGATGGGCTCAGGTGGTGCATCGTCTCAAAGCCAAGTCGAAGCTGCAGACATATTAAGAGAGCGTGGCGTCAAGCGGGTCGGCCCTTATCGCGTTACCCAAACCATGGGCTCAACAGTCTCGGCAAATCTCGCGACAGCATTCCAAATTAAAGGTGTGAACTACTCCATGTCATCTGCGTGCTCAACCAGCTTGCATTGCATGGGAAATGCCATGGAGCAAATCCAACTTGGTAAGCAAGACATCGTCTTTGCAGGCGGTGGCGAGGAAGAGCACTGGACGCTGTCATGCCTGTTTGATGCGATGGGCGCACTCTCTTCGAAATACAATGACACACCTGAAAAAGCATCCCGTGCATATGATGCAAATCGCGATGGATTTGTTATTGCAGGCGGCGGCGGTGCCCTTGTGCTTGAAGAATACGAGCATGCGAAAGCCCGTGGCGCAAAGATCTATGCTGAAATCGTCGGATATGGCGCAACCAGTGATGGCGCAGACATGGTGGCTCCATCTGGGGAAGGTGCGATTCGCTGCATGCAACTGGCGACAGAGGGCATTGAAGGTCCGATTGATTACATCAATGCGCACGGCACATCCACACCAGCAGGTGACATTGTGGAACTGAACGCAATTAAAACCGTGTTCGGTACAAATGCTCCGATTATCGGTTCAACAAAATCACTATCGGGTCACTCGCTCGGCGCTGCTGGAGTCCAAGAAGCGATTTATTCAATTCTCATGATGCAGAATGACTTTATCGCCGCATCAGCCAACATTGAAACGCTGGATCCGGGAGCTGAGGGAATGCCAATTGCGCTTCAGCGCGTGGACAAACCGATCAACACGATTTTGTCGAACTCATTTGGATTCGGCGGAACAAATGCGTGTATGACGTTCCAGAAACTCAGTTCATGAAGCTGTATTCATCACCTCCCTCGCCATTTGGGCGAAAAGTTAAAATTACGGCCCATATCACAGGGCTGTTTGACCAAATCGAGGTGGTGAATATCGACGGAAATGATCCTCAAAGCGCTGCGCTGAATCCGAATCCACTCAACAAGATCCCAGCGCTTGAGTTAGCCTCTGGAGAATTGATCGTTGATTCAAAAGTCATCTGCGAACATCTCATCCAACAATCAGGCCGTCTCGAGCTCTTACCAGAGAGCAACCGCGTCCATCTTCTGAGCCGCGCTTCTTTAGCCGATGGAATCACCGAAGCTGCACTGTTGATGGTTTACGAACGTCGCTTCCGTGATGAATCACAAATTAATTCCGATTGGCTCAATCGTCAGAATCAGAAGGTGCTTGGCGGTCTTGGCTGGTTTACCGAAAATCTAAACGATATTGCAAATACACCGACTCTAGACCAGATCGGGTTAGCAGTGGCTCTCGGCTATCTCGATTTCCGCTTCTCTGGGGAATGGAGAACGCGCTTTACTGATCTTGCTCTGTGGCTGACCCAGTTCCAACAGATGGTTCCTGGATATCAGTTAACTGACCCTCAGGCTCATGCTTAGTCAACAACATCTTTTCACGCAAGCTTTGCTGGCGCCTTAATACAGTTTTTCGCTTTTTCAGCCGTAACATCCGTTGCCGAATAACTGAACCTGAATCAAACCGACGCATGTTTAGATCCCTCTTGCGTGTAGTGGCGTTCGACTGTTTCCGCCAACTCTTGCCTCCAAGGTCTTGGTTTTATACCGAAGGTATACAGTAACTTTCTCGTCGACAAAACCAGTCTGCGCGGTCGCTCTGCACGACCTTGAATTGATTGGCCTGATATCCCGATGATCTCTTCCACAGCCAGCTCTTCAAATTGACGGGCCTGAGCGATGATGCACTCTCCAAGCTCCATCCAAGATGCATCACCCTGACAACCAACATGATAGACACCATAGGCACCTGCACCCGCGTGGAGTTGGTCGATGACCGCGCTGACGACTCGACTTATATCAAAAATCGACGTGGGACACCCGCGCTCATCTTGGATCATTGGAAGTTCTGATTCGATTCGGGCTCGATCCAGAATATTCGTCACGAAACTGTTTGGACCAGGAGCAAATAAATGAGACACGCGAAGGATGATATGCCGATCTAAGAGGCTCTCAATGTCGCGCTCTGCCTCAAGCCGCGTTTGACCATAGAGATTGAGTGGGTTCGGGGCGTCATCTTCAAAATAGGCGATATCTTTCTGACCATCGAAGATATAGTCGGTCGACAACTGAACAAGCGTTGCATCAAATTCTCGACAGGCAATCGCGAGACTCACGGGAAGATCATGATTGATTTGACGGCATTCAGTCGGATCAGTCTCGGCACGATCAACGCCTGACTCAACCATACAGTTGACCACAAAATCTGGGCGACGCATTCGAATCGCCTCAAAGATCTCTCGATCATCCGCTAAGTTGACAGAACTCGGCAAAATCACCCGTTGCTGACCCCCACTGGCATCAGTCTCAAAGAATGCGGTTGCTAAGCTCGTGTCTTCTCCGACAATAAGAACACGAGCCCGAGGAAACCGGTTGTCTGACTCGTCTTCAAAGCTTATGGGCTTAGAAGGGGATTTCGTCATCGATATTTGGATCAGGCATCGGCTGACTTACAGGCTGCGGAGCTGCCTGTGTCTGAGGCGGCGGGGCGCTTTGTGGGCGTGATTGCATTGGTGCAGACGTAGTCATATCACCCTCACCACGACCATCGAGCATCATCATTTCGCGCCCAACAATTTCCGTTGCATATTTCTTCTGGCCATCCTGCTCCCAAGAACGGGTACGCAAACTACCCTCGATATAAATACGCGAGCCTTTACGTAGATATTGGCCGCAAATTTCGGCTAACCGATCAAAACAAACAACCCGATGCCATTCAGTGCGCTCCTGCATCTCACCACTGTTACGATCACGCCATGAATCGGTTGTTGCGATACTTAAGTTCGCAACCTGGCTGCCTGATGGCAGTGCTTTCATTTCCGGATCGTTACCTAGATTTCCAATCAAGGTGACTTTGTTGACTGAACGCGCCATGAATTCATCCTATGTGATAAGTGTCGTTAACAAAGCGTAATGTAGCACGGACAAGTGTCTGTCAGCGACATCCGAACTGCAGTGTCGGAGAGTTCTGATTTTCTTCATTGAATCGATACATTAAAGCCCTATCAACAGGTACACTGGTACTTTTGTCACGATTAAAGACGGACCGTTGTGGACTCGATACAAATCCGTGGGGCACGAACCCACAACCTAAAAAATATTCAATTAGATCTCCCACGCGACCGACTCATCGTGATCACTGGACTATCAGGTTCAGGAAAGTCGTCACTCGCTTTTGACACCCTCTATGCGGAGGGGCAAAGACGGTATGTTGAGTCATTATCTGCATATGCGAGACAGTTCTTATCGATGATGGAGAAGCCTGACGTTGATCACATCGAAGGGCTCTCTCCCGCAATCTCGATTGAACAGAAATCGACAAGCCATAATCCTCGATCAACCGTCGGCACAATCACAGAAATTTATGATTATCTCCGACTACTCTATGCAAGAGCAGGTGAACCTCGTTGTCCTGATCACAACTTAAGCCTTGAAGCACAAACAGTCAGCCAAATGGTAGACCAAGTCTTGGGTTTACCTGAGGGCTCAAAAATCCTAGTGCTCGCACCGATGATCAGTGAACGAAAAGGAGAGCACCTGCATGTCTTCCAAGAACTTAAATCCCAAGGATTCATTCGGGTTCGCGTCGATGGCTTAGTAATTGATTTAGATGAGGCGCCCGCTCTCGACAAAAAGAAAAAGCACTCGATTGACGCTGTGGTTGATCGATTAAAAGTCGATGAGTCACAACGACTTCGCTTGGCTGAATCGATCGAGACAGGTCTCAATCTCTCTGATGGTCAAATTATCATCCAATCAATGGATGATGCGTTTGAGCCACTCATGTTTTCATCAAAGTTCGCATGTTCAGTCTGCGGGTACTCAATTCCTGAGCTTGAACCACGAATTTTTTCATTCAATAGTCCATTCGGAGCCTGTCACACCTGTGATGGTTTGGGTGTGCACCAATATTTTGATCCCGATCGATTAATCGTTGATCCCGAGCTTTCGCTCTCATCTGGTGCGATTAAGGGGTGGGATCGTCGGAGTATGTACTACTTCCACCTACTGAAATGCGTTTCGAGACATTATGGATTTAGCCTCGACGCTGAATGGCAAGATCTATCCGAAGAGCATCAGCACAAAGTACTTTATGGATCAGGCTCTGAATCTATTGACTTCAGTTATGTGTCTGATCGTGGTCGTGAAGTCTCAAAGAATCATCCATTTGAAGGTGTCATTCGAAACCTTGAGCGCCGTTACAAAGAAACGGATAGCCAGTCACAGCGTGACGAACTCGCAAAATTGATGACACACGCACCCTGTCCTGACTGCGGAGGGTCTCGCCTTAACGTTGCCGCTAGAAACGTATTTATTGATGAAACTCGACTACCGGAACTGGTCAAGCTACCCATCGGTGAGTGTTATGCGTTTTTTGACTCACTCAATCTTCCGGGACGGCGTCAAGAAATCGCGGACAAGATTCTAAAAGAGATCCAAGCGCGCCTTGGTTTCCTAGTCAATGTTGGCTTGGACTATTTATCGCTCGATCGAAGTGCTGAGACGCTGTCTGGCGGCGAAGCACAGCGTATCCGCTTGGCTAGCCAAATTGGCGCGGGGCTCGTTGGCGTGATGTACATCCTCGATGAACCATCAATCGGCCTACATCAGCGAGATAATGAACGCCTGCTTAACACGCTGTTTCACTTAAGAGATCTCGGCAACACCGTCATCGTGGTCGAACACGATGAAGATGCGATGCGAAGCGCAGATTACCTGGTTGACATTGGCCCCGGGGCGGGAGTTCATGGAGGTGAGATCGTCGCCGCAGGAACGCCCCAAGAGGTCATGGCGAATCCTCAATCTGTCACCGGACAATATCTCTCAGGCAACAAAGAAATTGCTGTACCAACGAAGCGTCATCCCAGAGGTTTAAATTACCTGACACTCGAAGGCTGCACCGGCAACAATCTTCAGGATGTCACACTCAATCTTCCACTCGGTCTCTTAACCTGCGTGACAGGTGTATCTGGGTCCGGTAAGTCCACGTTGATTAACCGCACGCTGTACCCACACACAGCGAAGGTATTGAATAAAGCCAACACGCTGAAGTCAGCTCCATTTCAACATTGCCATGGGATCCATGAACTCGACAAAGTGGTCGATATCGATCAGAGTCCTATTGGCCGTACGCCAAGATCCAATCCTGCGACCTATACCGGTCTATTCACTCCGATCCGTGAGATCTTTGCAGAAACACATGAAGCTCGATCGCGCGGATACAATCCGGGACGATTTTCCTTCAATGTCAAAGGCGGACGGTGTGAAACATGCCAAGGCGATGGTTTGATTAAGGTTGAAATGCATTTCTTACCTGATATCTACGTGCCTTGCGACACCTGCAAGGGGCTTCGGTATAACCGTGAGACGCTTGATATTCTCTATAAGGGTAAATCGATCCACGACGTCCTTGAGATGACGGTTGAAGATGCACGCGAGTTCTTCGATGCGATCCCCACCCTCGCCCGGAAATTGCAGACATTAGTTGATGTGGGTCTTTCATACCTGAAACTTGGTCAATCAGCGACGACTCTCTCTGGTGGGGAGGCACAACGTGTCAAACTAGCAAGGGAACTCTCTAAACGAGACACGGGCAGTACACTCTATATTCTCGACGAGCCAACCACAGGGCTCCATTTTAAGGATATTCAGCAACTCCTCGTCGTACTGCATCGATTACGTGATCATGGCAATACAGTCGTTGTGATTGAGCATAATTTGGACGTCATTAAAACCGCTGATTGGATCATCGATTTAGGTCCTGAAGGAGGTTCTGGTGGCGGACAGATTATTGCTGAAGGGACCCCTGAAGAAGTTGCGAAGTCCACCAACTCGCATACGGGACGTTTCTTAAAGCCACTCCTGGAACGCAAAAAGGGCGCCTAAGCGCCCTTTCTATTTCCCAAAAAGAACCCGGCTATTTGCCGGGCGATGGGTACTGAATTATTCAGCGTCAGCTGCGACCTCTGGACGATCAACTAATTCAACGATCGCCATTGGAGCTGCATCACCAGCACGGAAACCGCACTTCAAAATGCGCATGTATCCACCTGGACGCTCTTGATAGCGGGGTCCGAGTTCTGCGAACAACTTACCTACCGCTGAATCGTTACGTAGACGACTGAATGCCAAACGACGATTCGCAACTGAGTCTTTCTTCGCCAATGTAATCAATGGCTCAGCAACACGACGAAGTTCTTTCGCTTTTGGCAATGTCGTCTTGATGACTTCATGCTCAATCAACGAAGCAGTCATGTTCGAAAACATTGCCTTACGATGGCTGCTTGTACGATTCAGTTTTTTTCCGCTTTTCAAATGACGCATGGTCTATTCTCGCTTCTCAAAGACACCGTCTCACGACGGGTCGGTCTAACTTAGGCGCTTTCTTCGCGCGCAAATCCTGCTGGTGGCCAGTTCTCAAGACGTGAACCCAACGACAAACCGCGTGAAGCCAAAACGTCTTTGATCTCTGTCAGCGACTTCTTACCGAGGTTTGGAGTCTTCAACAATTCCACTTCAGTACGCTGAACAAGGTCACCAATGTAATAAATATTTTCTGCCTTCAAGCAGTTCGCTGAACGTACAGTCAACTCAAGATCATCAACTGGACGCAACAAAATTGGATCGATTTCGTCTTTCTGAGTCTCTTCGGCGGTTACTTGAGGACCTTCGAATTCAACGAACACAGACAGCTGCTGCTGAAGCAACGTTGCCGCACGGCGAATTGCCTCTTCAGCATCCAAAGTTCCATCTGTTTCCAAGTCGATAACGAGCTTATCGAGGTCAGTGCGCTGCTCAACACGTRCGCTTTCGACGACATACGATACACGACGAACAGGGCTGTAAGTCGCATCTAAACGCAAAGCACCAATTGTCCGTGTCTCTTCGTCTTCTTCACGCTCACTCGCTGGCTCGTATCCGATGCCGCGTGCAACGCGCGCTTCGATTTGAATCGACCCGCGAGCTGATACAGTTGCAATATGCTGTTCAGGGTTGGCAATCTCTACATCCTGCGGCAATTCGAAATCACCAGCAGTTACCACACCTTCGCCTGAATGGTTCAAGCGAATTGTTGCGATACCATCACGACCGTGAAGTGCAACAGCAACCTTCTTAAGATTCAACAGGATTTCGACGACATCTTCTTTGACGCCCTCGATTTCAGAATATTCGTGTGCAACACCGTCGATTTTCACTTCGATAATTGCGCAACCTGGCATTGATGACAACAGGATGCGACGAAGAGCGTTACCTAACGTGTGGCCATAGCCGCGCTCAAGAGGCTCAAGAATAATTTTTGAGCGTCCGGGAGCTACCTCCTGGACCTGAATCTGACGCGGTGTCAGCAGTTCCAATGACGACATACCGTCTCCTAAAAAAGTGGATTACTTCGAGTACAACTCGACGATCAGGTTTTCGTTGATGTCTTGCGCCAGATCTTGACGCTCAGGGAGCATCTTGAATGTGCCTTCCATCTTTGACGTATCAACGTCAATCCATGGCACATCTGCGCGCTGACCAGCCAGCTCGAGTGCAGCACGAATACGTAACTGTCCCTTTGCTTTTTCGCGAACGCTGATCACATCACCCGGCTTCACCTGATAAGACGGGATATTCAATACCTTGCCATTTACCATGATTGTGCGATGACTTACGATCTGACGCGCTTCTGCACGTGTCGAGCCAAAGCCCATACGATAAACAACGTTGTCTAAACGAGACTCAAGAAGCTTCAACAAGTTTTCACCTGTTGAACCACGAAGACGTGATGCTTCTTTGTAGTAATTGCGGAATTGCTTCTCAAGAACGCCATAAATACGACGTACCTTCTGCTTTTCACGCAACTGCAAGCCGTAGTCAGACAAGCGACCACGAGCTGCACCATGCATACCTGGCTTAGTTTCCAAGTTGCACTTTGAATCCATTGAACGAACGCCGCTCTTGAGGAACAAATCTGTTCCCTCACGACGCGCTAATTTACAAGTTGGTCCGATGTAACGTGCCATTCCTCTAACTCTCCTTAGACGCGGCGCTTTTTCGGCGGACGACAGCCGTTATGAGGGATCGGCGTGACGTCAGTGATATTTGTAACCTTGAGGCCTACAGCGTTTAGAGCGCGAACCGCACTCTCGCGTCCAGGTCCAGGACCTTTGACCATCACATCCACAGACTTCAATCCGAACTCTTGGGCAGCTGTTGCTGCACGCTCGCTCGCTACCTGTGCAGCAAACGGAGTCGATTTACGTGAACCACGGAAACCTGAGCCACCGGCAGTTGCCCATGACAGAGCGTTACCTTGACGGTCAGTAATGGTGATAATCGTGTTGTTGAAAGAGGCGTGGATATGCACGACGCCTTCAGCAACCTGCTTTTTGACCTTCTTACGCGAAGCGTTACGCTGTGTCGCCATCAGAATTCCTTACTTACGAATCGGCTTACGTGGGCCCTTACGAGTCCGCGCGTTTGTCTTAGTACGCTGTCCACGAACTGGCAGACTGCGGCGATGACGGATACCACGGAAACAACCGAGATCCATCAGACGCTTGATATTCATTGACACTTCACGACGAAGGTCACCTTCTACGTCAAACTTGCCAACCTCAGTACGAAGCATTTCCAACTGATCTTCAGACAACGAAGATACCTTGGCAGACTCTTCGATACCTGTTGCTTTACAGATCGCTTTCGCGCGAGTTTGACCAATCCCAAAAACATACTGCAGTGAAATCACTGTGTGCTTGTTATCCGGGATGTTAACGCCGGCAATACGTGCCATTCCTAACTCTCCACATTCATGAACCGGCCCAGCCGACTCTCGAAAATTACAAGGCGCGAAATTCTATTGATTTCAACAGAAAATCTCAACCCTTTTCTTTAATTAACCTTGACGCTGCTTATGACGAGGATCTGTACAGATCACACGTACTGAGCCGTTACGACGAATAATTCGACAATTCCGGCAAATCTTTTTAACTGATGCGCGTACTTTCATTTCAAAGCTCCCAATACTCGTTTAGCGTAATAAGCCGCCCGAGCCATACCCTTTCAAATTTGATTTCTTCATCAAAGACTCGTATTGACGACTCATTAAGTGCGACTGCACTTGCGCCATAAAGTCCATGACCACTACAACTACGATCAAAAGTGACGTACCACCAAAATAGAATGGTGCGTTGAAGCTGACGACTAAGCTCTGCGGGAGCAAGGAGACAGCAGCGATGTACGCAGCGCCCCAAAACGTCAAACGACTCATCACTTTGTCGATGTAGTTTGCTGATTGCTCACCCGGACGAATCCCGGGAATGAACGCACCAGACTTTTTCAAATTGTCAGCTACATCGCGTGGATTGAAGACCAGCGCAGTGTAGAAATAACAGAAGAACACAATGCCCACTGTAAATAGTAAGTAATACAGTGGCTGCCCTGGACCTAGCGCTAGACTCACATCTTGCAACCATTCCATCCCTTCGCCCTGACCAAACCACTGGCCGATTGACGCAGGGAATAGCAATAAGCTCGATGCAAAGATTGGTGGAATCACGCCAGCCATATTGATCTTCAACGGCAAATGCGATTGCTGGGCCGCATACACCTTATTACCTTGTTGCCGGCGTGCGTAGTTCACAGTGATCCGACGCTGCGCGCGCTCCATGAAGACAACAAATGCGACAACGCCGACGGCAATGATCGCGATAGCCAACAACCCAAGGATATTCAAATCACCTTGCCGCGCCGCCTCTGCAGATTGACCAATTGCTCCAGGAAGACCTGCAACGATCCCCGCGAAGATCAACAAGCTGATGCCATTACCAATTCCCTTCTCGGTAACTTGTTCGCCAAGCCACATCAGRAATACAGATCCTGAGAMAAAGGTAACAACCGCCACAAAGTGGAAGTGGAAATCATTAGCAAAAGCAACGCCCTGACCCGCAAGACCCATCGCGACACCGATCGACTGCACAGTCGCAAGGAATACAGTCCCGTAACGCGTATACTGTGTAATCTTACGACGCCCTGCCTCACCTTCTTTTTTCAACGCCTCGAGTGATGGAACTACTGCTGTCAGCAGTTGCATCACGATTGAAGCAGAGATGTAAGGCATGATTCCAAGTGCGAGAATCGACATCCGTTCCAACGCACCGCCAGAGAACATGTTGAACAGACTCAGGATTGTGCCTTGAGACTGCTCAAACAAATCTGCGAGTCGATCAGGATTGATACCTGGAACCGGGATGTGGGCACCAATTCGGTACACCACAACCGCGATCACAACGAAGCGAAGACGAGCCCAAAGCTCTGTCAATCCGCCTCCTGATGCACCTGGATTCGCCATACTTACGCTTCGACCTTTCCGCCAGCCGCTTCAACTGCCGCTTGCGCACCCTTAGTGATCTTCAAGCCTTTCACAGTCATCGCGCGGGTGATTTCACCAGCAAGGATGATTTTCACATCCTTGATGTTTTCACCGATCAGACGTGCCTGACGCAATGTTTCCATAGTGACTTCGTCGCCTTGGATTTTGTTCAGTTCAGCCAAACGAATTTCATCGCGAGTGAGGCTCTTACGTGAAGTAAAACCAAACTTCGGCAGACGACGCTGCAAAGGCATTTGACCGCCTTCGAATCCCGGCTTTACTGAACCACCTGAACGTGACTTCAAACCTTTATGACCACGACCACCAGTCTTACCAAGACCAGAGCCGATACCACGGCCAACGCGCTTCTTCGCAGTGCGTGAACCTGGAGCCGGAGATAAGCCATTTAAACGCATTATGCTTCTCCCTCTACGCGCACGAGGTAATTGACCTTATTGATCATTCCACGAACGCTCGGTGTATCTTCAACTTCGACAGTCTGATGCATACGCTTCAGGCCAAGACCCTGGACACACAACTTGTGCTTAGGATTTTGACGGATTGGGCTGCGCACCAACGTCACTTTCAACATTTTCTTGTTCGCCATGTCTTTAATCCTTAGCCGAGAATTTCTTCGACAGATTTGCCACGACGAGCCGCAACGTCTTCAGGAGATTGCATCTCTGACAACGCTTTGATTGTTGCACGAACCACGTTTGCTGGATTCGTTGAGCCGTAACATTTAGCCAATACGTTCTGGACACCCGCGATTTCAAGAACCGCACGCATCGCGCCACCAGCAATGACGCCAGTACCCTGTGAAGCAGGCTGCATGTAGACCTTCGCAGACCCATGTGCCGCTTTGGTCGGGTATTGAATCGTGTCGCCGTCAAGTTTCACAGAAACCATATTACGACGTGCTGATTCCATAGCCTTTTGGATTGCAGCTGGAACTTCACGCGCTTTACCACGGCCATATCCAACCTTGCCATTTCCGTCGCCCACAACAGTCAATGCTGTGAAACTGAAAATCCGGCCACCCTTAACAACCTTGGCAACCCGATTCACCTGAACCAGCTTTTCCTGCAGATCGCCCTGCTGCTGTGTTTCTACTTTTGCGTTCATCGGATCCCCTTAAAACTCAAGTCCGCCTTCACGAGCCGCGTCAGCCAAAGCTTTGACACGACCGTGATAACGGAAACCGGAGCGGTCGAAAGCAACCGCCTGAATTCCTTTTTCCTTCGCGCGTTCGGCAATACGCTTGCCAACCTCTGCAGCAGCTTCTACGTTGCCACCACTTTTTTCACGAAGGTCCTTATCGAGTGTTGATGCAGTACAAATCACGTTTGATCCGTCGCCAGAAATAATCTGGGCATAGATATGACGTGGCGTACGATGCACGCACAAACGATTCGCGTTTAGTTCGCGCATTTTGGCGCGTGCACGGCGAGCGCGACGCAACCGGGCTTTTTTCTTGTCCATCATGTCGGCTCTCCTTACTTCTTCTTCGCTTCTTTACGACGTACATACTCATCTGAGTAACGAACACCCTTGCCTTTGTACGGCTCTGGTGGACGATATGCACGGATCTCTGCAGCAACCTGTCCAAGCAACTGCTTATCGGCTGACTTCAGCACAATTTCAGTTTGGCTTGGTGTTTCTGCAGACACACCCTGTGGCAAGTTGTAGACCACTGGGTGTGAGAAACCGAGAGTCAAGTTGATCGCTGATCCTTGAACCTGGGCACGGTAACCAACACCGATGAGCGTGAGCTTCTTCTCGAAGCCGGAAGCAACACCAGTCACCATGTTATTGACGATTGCGCGGGCTGTACCAGCCTGCGCCCAACCATCAGATGCGCCTTCACGCGGCTCAAACGTCAACACGTTTTCAGCCTGATTTACAGCGACCGCATCATTCAGAGAGATCGACAATGTGCCGTTCTTTCCTTTAACCGTTACATCCTGACCGGCGATGTTGACATCGACACCAGACGGCAATTCGATCGGAGCTTTTGCAATACGAGACATCAATAACTCCTTAGAACACGGTGCAAAGCACTTCGCCGCCGATACCGGCTTTGCGCGCTTCGCGGTCAGTCATCAAACCTTTTGAGGTCGAGATGATGGCAACACCAAGACCACCCTGTACTTTTGGTAGAGTCTCTTTGCCTTCATAACGACGCAAACCTGGACGGCTTGAACGTTTAATTTCACGGATTACTGGACGTCCTTCGTAGTAGCGAAGATCAACTGTCAGTGTTGATTTAACACCCTCTTCATCGACCTTGAAGCCACCCAAAAATCCTTCGTCAGCGAGTACCTGGGCGAGTGCAACCTTCTGCTTAGAAGAAGGCATAGAAACGGCAGTCTTACCTGCCATTTGCCCATTGCGGATGCGAGTGAACATATCCGCCAAAGTATCTTGCATGCTCATTTTCTAAATCACTCCTTACCAGCTGGCCTTCTTAAGACCAGGAACTTCACCGCGCATCATCGTTTCGCGCAGCTTGATCCGGGACAGGCCAAACTTGCGGTAAACCGCGTGTGGACGACCAGTCACTCGACAACGACGCTGTAGACGAACAGCTGACGCGTCACGTGGCATCTTCTGCAGCTTTTGCTGCGCATCCCACACTTCTTCATCTGATGCGTTTGGATTTGCGATTGTCGCTTTTAATTCCGCACGCTTTGCTGCGAACCGAGCGACAGTCTTTTGACGCTTCAGCTCACGCTCTTTCATTGATTTCTTAGCCACCTAACGCTCCTCAGTTACGGAATGGGAAGTTAAACGCCTTCAAAAGCGCCTTACCTTCCTCGTCAGTTTCAGCAGATGTGGTAATCGTGATGTCGAGACCACGGATTGCATCCACTTTGTCATAATCGATTTCAGGGAACATGATCTGTTCACGGACACCCATCGAGTAGTTTCCGCGGCCATCGAACGATTTACCGTTCATACCGCGGAAGTCACGAATCCGCGGGATCGAGATCGCAATCAAACGATCCAGAAATTCCCACATATGCTCACCACGCAGAGTGACTTTACAACCGATCGGCCAACCATCACGGATCTTAAAGCCCGCAATTGATTTGCGCGCTTTCGTCACGACAGGTTTTTGACCAGCGATCGCTGTCATATCGCGCACTGCGTTTTCGATCTGCTTTTTATCCGCAACTGCCTCACCAACACCCATGTTCAGGGTGATTTTCTTGATGCGTGGCACTTGCATCACGTTTTTGTACTCAAACTCTTTGAGGAGTTCAGGTACAACTTTCTCTTTGTAGACTTGTTGTAGTCTCGCCATGGCTTCTATCTCGCTCCTAGGCGCAGGGGCTTATGCCCCGACTTCCTTACCAGTGGATTTAAACACCCGTACTTTGGTGCCATCCTCGTTTACACGAAAACCAACGCGCTCTGCTTTATCATTCTCAGGGTTGAACAGTGCAACGTTAGAGATATGAAGCGGAGCTTCCTTCTCAACGATGCCGCCCTGCTTACCAAGCATCGGGTTTGGCTTCATATGCTTTTTAATCAGGTTTACACCTGATACCAAAACGCGGTTATCTGGACGCACTTGCAATACTTTGCCGCGGCGCCCTTTGTCTTTACCCGCGATTACGACGACTTCATCGTCGCGACGAATTTTTGCTGCCATCGATCTGCCCCTTACAACACTTCAGGTGCAAGCGAGATGATCTTCATGAACTTCTCACTACGCAGTTCGCGCGTTACTGGCCCAAAAATACGGGTGCCAATTGGCGCAAGGTTGGTGTTCAGAAGAACAGCCGCATTACCATCAAACTTAATCAATGAACCGTCTTGGCGACGCACACCACTGCGTGTACGAACAACCACTGCGTTCATAACCTGGCCTTTCTTCACTTTGCCGCGAGGAATCGCTTCTTTTACGGTGACCTTGATGATGTCGCCGATCCGGGCATAGCGACGCTTAGAGCCACCGAGTACTTTGATACACATCACACGACGCGCACCTGAGTTGTCGGCTACCTCAAGCATACTTTCTGCTTGAATCATGATTCCCCTCCGTTAAACCTGAACTGCACGCTCAGTGATCTCAACGAGACGGTACGCTTTCGACTTCGAAAGCGGACGACACTCAGAAATAGTGACCGTGTCACCAATCTGGCACTCGTTGTTCTCATCATGAGCAGCAATCTTTGAGGAGCGCTTCACGTACTTACCGTACAGTGGATGCTTCTCAAAACGCTCTACCAATACGCTGATCGTTTTGTCGCCTTTATTAGAGACAACTTTCCCGCTCAGTGTACGAACCATTTTTGCTGTGTCGGTCATGCCGCTACCTCCTTCTGCGCGATCACTGTTTTGATGCGCGCGATGTCACGACGGACCTGACCCAACAGGTGTGTTTGTGCAAGCTGGCCTGTGGCTTTCGCCATGTTCAGATTGAACTGCTCACGACGAAGCGTAAGCAACTCATCTCTCAGCTCAGCAACGCTTTTTTCACGTAACTCTGATGCTTTCATTACATTACCGTCCGACTAACAAAGGTGGTTTTGAATGGAAGCTTTGCAGCAGCTAGCGTGAACGCTTCGCGTGCTACTTCTTCAGACACACCTTCAATTTCATATAAAACACGGCCTGGCTGAATCTGGCATACCCAGTATTCAACTGAACCTTTACCTTTACCCTGACGCACTTCGAGAGGCTTCTGGGTGATTGGCTTGTCAGGGAAAACCCGAATCCATAACTTACCGCCACGCTTTACACGACGAGTAATGGTTCGACGGGCCGCCTCAATCTGACGCGCCGTCATGCGACCACGACCGGTCGCTTTGAGAGCGAATTCACCAAAGCTTACTTTGGAACCGCGCTCTGCAAGACCGCGATTACGGCCTTTTTGCATTTTGCGGAATTTCATCCGTTTCGGTTGCAGCATCGTCTTCTTCCCTTAGCGAGCAGCTTTCGCACGAGCCTGTTCACGACTAGCACGAACTGCTTCAATTCCACCAAGGATCTCACCTTTGAAGATCCACACTTTGATACCGATCACGCCGTATGTGGTATGCGCCTCATACGTTGAGTAGTCGATATCTGCACGCAATGTGTGCAGTGGAACACGACCTTCGCGATACCACTCTGTCCGCGCGATCTCAGCACCGCCCAAACGACCAGAGACCTGAACCCGAATCCCCTCAGCGCCAGCACGCATTGCATTTTGAACCGCACGCTTCATTGCGCGACGGAACATCACACGACGCTCCAACTGACCTGCGATGTTTTGCCCAACAAGGCGCGCATCAAGCTCAGGTTTTCTAATCTCTTCGATGTTGATTTGAACTGGAATACCCATCATCTGCGTCAGTTCTTTGCGAAGCGCTTCAACGTCTTCACCTTTTTTACCGATCACGATACCTGGGCGCGCAGTTTGCAGTGTGACACGTGCATTTTGCGCCGGACGCTCAATCAAAATTTTTGAAATTTGAGCGTTCTTCAGTTTCGCATCAAGGAACTCGCGAACCTTGATGTCATCAAACAATTTATCTGCGTAATCACCACGCTCGGCATACCAAACCGACGAGTGATCCTTTGTAATCCCGAGGCGGATGCCATTCGGGTGAACTTTCTGACCCATAGTGCTCCTCCTCAGGCCTGTCCGACTTTGACGGTGATGTGACAGGTCCGCTTAAAGATGCGGTCTGCACGGCCTTTCGCACGTGGGCGAATCCGCTTCATCGTCATACCTTCATCAACAAAAACTGTTGTGACTTTCAAATCATCAACATCAGCGCCTTCGTTGTGTTCAGCGTTCGCAATTGCACTCTCAAGAACCTTCTTGACGATGTGCGCAGCTTTCTTTGTTGAAAAGCTCAATGTATTTAAAGCCTCTTCAACATGCTTACCGCGAATCTGGTCTGCGACCAAACGTGCCTTCTGAGCAGAAAGCCGAGCGCCTTTTAAATGTGCTTGTACTTCATTCATAGCTACACCTAATCCTTAACGCTTCGACTTTTTGTCGGCAACGTGACCTCGGTAGTTACGCGTTACCGCGAACTCACCTAATTTGTGACCAACCATATCTTCGTTGATCAAAACAGGCACATGTTGTTTCCCGTTATGAACAGCGATGGTCAGCCCCACCATATTTGGAAGAATCATCGAACGACGCGACCAAGTCTTAATTGGACGACGATCGTTTGCTTCAGCTGCCGTCTCGACCTTCTTCAGAAGGTGGAGATCGACGAACGGGCCTTTTTTCAATGAACGTGGCATCTATCTATCTCCTTACTTACCGCGACGGCGTACGATCATCTTGTCGGTACGCTTATTCTTGCGAGTCTTGTAACCCTTCGTTGGCATACCCCAAGGTGAAACCGGATGACGGCCACCTGAAGTACGACCTTCACCACCACCATGCGGGTGATCAACTGGGTTCATCACAACACCACGAACTGTTGGGCGAACACCTCTCCAACGCTTCGCACCGGCTTTACCGAGCTGACGCAGGCTATGTTCTCCATTTGACACTTCACCAAGCGTTGCACGACATTCGGCGAGCACTTTACGCATCTCACCAGAACGCAGGCGCAATGTAGCGTGACGACCTTCACGAGCCACCAACTGAACTGACGCGCCAGCCGAACGCGCGATCTGCGCACCCTTACCAGGCTTCAACTCAACACAGTGGATCACTGAACCAACCGGGATGTTGCGTAGCGGAAGGCAGCTACCAACCTTGATTGGCGCATCTTCGCCAGAACGAATCGGATCGCCCGCCTGCATACCTTTTGGCGCAATGATGTAGCGACGCTCGCCATCTGCGTACAACACGAGAGCGATGTGCGCTGAACGGTTTGGATCATATTCCAAGCGCTCTACTTTGCCTGGAATGCCATCTTTGTTTCGCTTGAAGTCGATAATCCGATAGTGTTGCTTGTGTCCACCACCGATGTGACGCGTCGTGATACGACCGTCGTTATTACGACCACCAGTCTTTGATTTCTTTTCCAACAGCGGCGCGTGCGGTGCTCCTTTATGGAGTTCCGGCGTCACAATTTTCACCATGTGACGACGGCCGGCTGACGTTGGTTTACATTTTACGATTGCCATAACTTCCGTCTCACTCGCCTGCTGCAAAGGAAATTTCTTGGCCATCAGCCAACGTTACATAAGCTTTACGCGTATCGTTACGCTTGCCCATGCCACGCGCTGTGCGCTTCGTCTTTCCTTTGATGTTTACAACATTGACCTTAGTCACAGACACTTCGAACAAAGCTTCTACTGCTGCTTTGATCTCAGGTTTAGTCGCGTCTGAGGCCACCTTGAATACATACTGATTGTTCTGATCGGCAACGACAGTGGCCTTCTCGGACACGTGAGGTCCTTTCAGAACGGTAAAGATACGTTCCTGATTCATGCCAACTGCTCCTCAATCGCCTTCAGCGCATCGACAGTCACCAATACTTTCTCGAAAGAAATCAAACTGACTGGATCGATTGCATCTGCATCACGAACATCAACGTGCGGAAGGTTACGAGCAGACAGATACAATGCATCTGATACTTCGCCAGCAACAATCAACACATTTGTTAGTTCCAATGCACTTAGCTTTGCAGCTAGCGCCTTGGTTTTTGGCGAGTCGATACCGAGATCATCTGTGATCACAAGACGGTCCTGGCGAACCAACTCACTCCAGATGCTCTGCATCGCCGCGCGATACATCTTCTTGTTCACTTTTTGTGAAAAATCCTGCGGCTTCGCAGCGAATGTCACACCACCTGAACGCCAAATTGGTGAACGCGTTGTACCCGCACGAGCACGACCCGTTCCCTTTTGACGCCAAGGCTTACGACCACCGCCAGATACCTCAGAACGTGTTTTCTGTGCACGAGTACCTTGACGCGCACCAGCGAGATACGCTGTAACCACCTGGTGGATCAGCGCCTCGTTGAATTCGCGGCCGAACGCCTGGTCAGAGACCTCGACCGTTCCACCTGCTACTAGATTCAATTCCATGTTCGACTCCCTCAGGCCTTCGCGGTAGGCTTGATGATGACGTCAGTTCCGTTCGCACCTGGAACAGAACCCTTAACCAGGATCAGACCTTTCTCTTCGTCAATACGGACGACTTCAAGACCTTGAACGGTGACGCGCTCAGCACCCATGTGGCCAGCCATCTTCTTACCTTTGAAGACACGACCCGGTGTTTGACAGTTACCGATAGAACCTGGGGCACGATGCGACAGCGAGTTACCGTGAGTCGCGTCTTGAGTACGGAAGTTCCAGCGCTTCACAGCACCAGCAAAACCTTTACCCTTCGACTGACCTGTCACGTCAACAATTTGACCGGCTTCGAACTGATTCACAGAAATTTCTGCACCAACCGCGAACTCTCCGAGGTCTTCCACACGGAATTCCCAAAGGCCACGACCCATGCGCATTTCTGCTTTCGCTAGGTGACCCTTAATTGGCTGCGTTACACGATGCTGCGCACGACGCTCACCAACAGTCACCTGAATGGCTTGATAACCGTCTGTTTCAACGGTTTTAACTTGACTCACCCGGTTTGGTTCAACTTGAACGACAGTGACAGGAACTGACACGCCTTCCTCGGTGAACACTCGGGTCATACCGGTCTTACGACCGACAACTCCAATTGTCATCTCGACTTCCTCTCTGCCTGCACAGGGGGCTTAACCCGCTATGGCCACAGTAAGTTATACAAACAGACCGCTTGTCACCGGGGTGCGCGGATTTAGTGCACCCCTGTTTTTTATCAGCCTAAGCTGATCTRAACATCAACACCCGCCGCTAGATCGAGTTTCATCAATGCGTCGACAGTTTTGTCGGTTGGCTCAACGATATCGATCATGCGCTTGTGCGTGCGCAATTCGTACTGATCGCGCGCATCCTTGTTCACGTGAGGTGAAACAAGAACCGTGTAGCGCTCAATTCGTGTCGGCAAAGGAATCGGACCACGAACTTGTGCTCCGGTACGCTTTGCGGTTTCAACAATATCCTGAGTCGATGAATCGATCAGGCGATGGTCGAAAGCCTTCAGCCGAATACGAATTTTTTGATTCTGTACTGCCACTTGGCTACTCCAATCAAAAATTGCCCGCAAAATGCAGACAGTCAAAAACAAGGTGCGGCATTGTATGTGCCTGACCTTAGCGAGTCAACCGCTACCTCCAAAATAAAAAAGCCCCGGCTCAGCGGGGCTTTCTTTTTAGGCGTAATGCCTTGACGAATTAGTCCAGAATTTTGGATACGACGCCGGCGCCGACAGTACGGCCACCTTCACGAATCGCAAAACGCAGACCTTCTTCCATCGCAATCGGTGCAATCAGCTCAACTGACAACTTCACGTTATCACCTGGCATCACCATCTCTGTGCCTGAAGGAAGTTCACACGCACCAGTCACGTCCGTTGTACGGAAGTAGAACTGTGGACGATATCCCTTGAAGAATGGTGTGTGACGACCACCTTCATCCTTC